>JBDKSE010000012.1:0-238045 GCA_039683035.1 Anaerolineaceae bacterium | reverse complement strand
TATCAAAATGGCGTGAATATGTCGTAAATCTGCAGCGAAATTGCACTTAATTTGCATTGAAATTGCTAATAATTGCTCAGGTTTTGAAATATGTTACCAAACATTACAAAAATAAAACTTCTGATTTATTGGGTAAATAGGAAGTAGACAATAATTGTCTTATTATTTTACAGGATATTATCTACCGGGTTGCCGCGTTTATGCGCAGCTCGAATATCAGTATCATCAATTTTCAAATATCGAATAAGTGTAAAGATGTTTGAATGTCCCATAAGTTTAGCTAAAACGTGAATATCTACCCCGGCGCGTAACATATTTATTGCAAACGCCCGGCGGAATGAATGTAGGGAAGGGGGGTGAATATGCGCTTGTAAGGATCTTCTGGTAATAATTGCCCTTAGTCCATTGTACTCAATACGATCTTGGTATCTACTCAAAAAAAGAACCGGGTTATTGTCATTTCTGGCTTTCAAGTATTTTCTAATTGCCGCTTTTGTCTTTTTACCAATAAGCACGTTTCTATCTTTTTTGCCTTTTCCCAGGTGAATCAAAATACTTCCATCCTGGAAAACATGGTTACGGTCCAGATTGAGCAATTCAGATGCTCGAATTCCAGTATCGTAAAGTAAATATAGAATTGCAATATCGCGCAACCCATAAACTGAATTCTTATCGCATGTATCGATCATCAATTTGACATTATCGCTGCTTACATATTCCAGAATTTCAAAAGGAACCTTTGGGGCTTTTACTTTCCTTATGGGATTTTTCCAATGTTCCGGTTCCATCTCATCATCATACCAACGCAAAAAAGCGCGCAATGCTCGATAATACCCATGTTGCCCCCCTGGGTTATGCCCCTCCATACTGAGCATATAATCCCTTATGATGTCCGGGGTTAATTCGAGTATCGAGGTGATTAATCGCGAATCACAGAATTTGAGAAATGAATCCAGCTTTTCAGTATAAAACCTGATTGTACCTACTGCTTTTCTGGATGATTTACGATCCTTTAGGAATTTATCAACCTGCAGAGGGATATAAGTATCTACATCGAACTTTTGTATAGTTTGTTGCGTTTCGACTATTTGCGACATAGAAAAACGCCTCCCATATATGGATTTTTCATCACATTACTTGGGAAGCATGGCATATGTACTATGGTTTTAGGGGGCAAAAATCTGGCTGCAGGCGCGGAATAAATTTTAAGTCCGTTGCGTCTGCCGATTCCGCCATCGCCCCGAATGGTTCAATTTTATCTCAATTGACGTTCGCGTCAATGTGAATTTACTTCAGTTCAATCTCTCGCGGTCTTATTTTCTTCACCAGCTTGGCCCAGGTGGAACCAAAGTGTACCCAGGCAGGGGAAAGCCCTCCTGCGCAAACTGAATCCTGAATACTGCGCTTCAGGCTGGCCGTATCTGAAAACGGCGGAAGCTCGAGGTAGGCTTTGCCAATTTCAATAGGGAGGTGTCCGTCAGAACCGGCGGTGCCGGGGAGCCGGTGTGCCCTGGCAAACTCCATAGCCTTGATATTGTAATTTTCGTCCAGCGCCCTGGCATTCAATACTTCGACAGCATCCACCAGCGGAGCAAGCTGCTCCAACTGCTCCAGGCTCCAGCCGGAGCGGTAAGGATCAAACGGATGCGAAATACTGACGAACGCCCCCTGTTCGCGCAGCAGTTCGAGCGCCTGCTTTGGATCCAATCCGCGGGGAACATGTTTGGTGACGAATGCAGCCAGAAATTCGCCGGCGGTTGTTCGGATTTCCTCGCCAACGATGATCATTTCAGGCTCAATTTGCTGTGCTTCCAACGCGCCGCGGATGGAATTATGGTCAGTGATCACGAGACGATCGAGCCCGGCTTTTCTTGCCGCTTTGATCAGCGCGGGAATGCGACTCAGACTGTCGGGTGAATGGTAAGTGTGGGCGTGGAAATCAACTTTCAATGACGCGACCCTCATTCCCAGGGATACCCAGATATTTGCCTGAAATCGCCCAGACCAGCAGGCCGATACCAAACCCGGCCCAAAAAGTAACGAACCTGAAGAGCACTGTGGCTACAACAGCAATTTCCGGACGGCTCCCCAATAAAACGGTCAACATGACTGTCATGGCAAGTTCGACAACCCCCAATCCGCCAGGCAGACTCGAAATTACGCCCATGAGAAGTGAAAAAGAAAAAACGAGAAATGAGACTCCCACCAGGTTCCAGCTTGCTGCAAACCCGAATCCCTGGAGAATGAAGAAGAGCGCCAATCCATCTGCGAACCAGGAGATCAATCCAATAAGAAAAGACATCAGCATCGCTCCAGGCCTGAAAAGGACCGGATATTCCGTTACTGATTTTTGCAGGTCTGGAATGAAAACCTCGAAGAATTTCAGGTTCTTTCGAAACTCAAAGGCAGAGCTTCCATCGGAACTGGCTCGAAGCGTAAATATAGCCAGCAGGAAAAGCGAAAAGACCACCGCAAAGAGCGGCCAAAGCGAGGGAAACGCCAGCGTTCCGAAAAGGGAGAGAGCAAATACGCTCAACCCATCAGATACGTGATCCAATGAATAAACCGGAATGCTGCGATTTAGCGGCACACCGGCAGCCCGATTGAGCCACAAGCCTTTGTAGCACTCGCCAACCCGAATGGGCGTGGCTGCCAGTGGAAAGCTTGCTATGAACAGACGCACGCTTTTCGCCCAGGAAAGAGCATTAACTCCGCTCAGGTTTAGATAATATTGACGTTTGAGAAATCGGAAAAAGGAGTTTGCCAGGCTCAAAAGCATGGCGAGTCCAAAAAAACTCCAACGATAACCTGCAAATTTTGAAAGCACGCTGGAGATTCCGCTGAGGAAGATCATTCCCAGGATCACGACCAACCCCAGTAAGATTCCCGGAAGGATTTGTTTATAGGCGTTTTTGCCCGTGCTATACACGCTGAAAGTCTCCCGGCTGAATTATACAGTCAAACAAACCATGTTGAATTTACATGCTTGTAAGGTTCATCTCGTTATGATGGAATTAATGCATTCTTTATGCCAGGCGTTAATCACGACTGGCATTGACAAAAAGAGGAATAAAATCATAATAAAGGTATCCGAAAGTAAACAACAGCATTCGCCCTACAAAACTATGGAGGAACTAAAGTGAATCGCAAATGGATTGTCGTTGTATGTGCACTGCTTGCGCTCGCCATGATTCTGACGGCTTGCGCACCGGCCGCCAAGAAAATCACGGTCGCCACCGACGCCACGTTCAAACCGTTCGAATATACGGATGACAAGGGCAATATGGTGGGTTTTGACATCGATCTGATGAATGAGATCGCCAAAAAAGCAGGCCTGGAAATCGAATGGGTCAACATTCCGTTTGAATCGCTGCTTTCGGGTTTGGCGACCTGCCAGTATGACATGGCAATCGCAGCCATCAGCATCCTGCCAGAACGGCAGAAGGAAATGCTCTTCTCCGACCCGTACATGGACGCCGGCCTTATCGTCGTGGTTCAAAAGAGCAACACCACCATCATGAGCAAAGATGACCTCAAGGGTCTGAAAGTGGCGGCTCAGCTCGGCACCACGGGTGAAGCCGAAGCGAAAAAGATCGAAGGCGTTGTCTATAAACCCTACGATACTTACGACCTGGCTTTCCTTGATCTAGCAAACGGTCAGATCGATGCCGTCATTGCCGATAACCCTGTGGCCCTCGGTTTCGTCGCCGCCAATGCTGACAAACTGAAGACGACTGGTCCTGTGTTCAACAGCGAGCAATACGGTATTGCCATGTGCAAGACCAAAACTGATTTGCAGACCAAGGTAAACGCTGCCCTCAAAGACCTCACGGCTGCTGGTGTGATCACCGAACTGGCGAAGAAAGATTTAACTGTCGGTCAATAATTGCCGACCCCTATGACCTGCGGGGGGATTTCTCCCCGCAGGTCTTTTGGTGACCAGGAAGACACTCATGGATCAAGAGATCAAAACAACTGTCCAGAAAGAAAAGACACCCATCACATTCGACCGCTGGTGGCTGCTTTTTGCATCAGTGATCATCATCATTGGTTTATTGATTTTTCTGAAACCAGATCCTTACCTGCGCATTCTGACCTATGTCAAGGCCGGCATCTGGATCACCATTTCGTTAACTCTGATCACCTTTTTCCTTGTGCTGGTATTTGGCTTGCTGGTAGCCCTTGCCAGGCTCTCGAAACTTCGATTGCTCAAGGGAATCGCCACAGTTTATGTTGAAGTGATCCGCGGCATTCCGCTGCTGGTCCAATTGATATTCTGGTATTTTGCCTTCCCGGCGCTGATCAAGCAGCTCGGACAAGCATGGGGAATTCAATCCTTTGCAGATTATCAGGCAAATGCCTTTGCGATGGCAATCCTCGGTATGGCTTTCTGTTATACCGCGTACATGAGTGAGGTTTACCGCTCGGGAATTCAAAGTATTTCCAAGGGGCAGATGGAAGCTGCACGCTCCCTGGGCATGAATTATTTCCAGGCGATGCGTTATGTGGTCATTCCGCAAGCCATTCGGGTGATCCTGCCGCCGGTTGGCAATGAGTTCATCACGCTGCTCAAGGATACTTCGCTCGTTTCCACTGTGGCAGTGGCAGACATGACCAGGCGGGGACGTGAATTCATGTCATCCAACTTCATCCCCATTCAAACCTGGATCATGATCGCCCTGCTGTACCTGGTGCTCACGGTACTCGCTGCCAGAGTGGTGAGCTTTTTGGAAAGAAAATTCAAAACGGAGAAATAAGGCATGGAACCGATCATCCATATTGAAAATGTAGAAAAGTTCTTTGGAAAGGTCCATGCCCTGCGCGGAGTCAGCCTGGATGTCAACAAGGGCGAGGTGATCATCATCATCGGCCCTTCGGGATCAGGCAAATCGACTTTGCTGCGATGCATCAACCGGCTGGAGGAATTCGACAAGGGGAAAATCATTGTCGACAATATTCCCCTGGATTCGACCGAAAATATCAACGCCGTGCGCACTGAAGTGGGAATGGTCTTTCAACAATTCAACCTCTTTCCGCATTTGACCGTTCTGGAAAACATCTGCCTGGCACAGCGTATCATCCGGCACCGCAGTCCGGCTGAGGCAAAAGCCAATGCCGAGAAATTGCTGAAAAAGGTGGGAATCCCGGAAAAAGCGGATTGTTACCCCGCCCAGCTCTCAGGCGGCCAACAGCAGCGTGTAGCCATCGCCCGCGCGCTGGCGATGAATCCCAAGATCATGCTTTTTGATGAACCCACGAGTGCCCTTGACCCCGAAATGATCCAGGAAGTTCTGGACGTGATGACGCAACTGGCGGTGGAAGGCATGACCATGGTCGTGGTATCGCACGAGATGGGCTTTGCCAGGGCAGCCGCCAACCGGGTGATCTTGATGGACGGGGGGTTGATCATCGAGGAAGGCACACCCTCAGAGGTGTTCAATAATCCGAAGGAAGAGCGCACCAAGCTATTCCTGAGCAAAGTTCTGAAGTAATCCAGCAAAACAGAAGGGGTTTGGCAGGTCATGACCAGACCCCTTTTTTGACTTTTGATTTCATTTGTGCTATTCTTCGCTACTGAAAAAAGTAAACAGGACAGGCGAAATGCATCGAGAACGTGTCAGTGAAAATGTCTATTGGTTCCAAAGCGAAATATATGCACAGGTGACCGCAGGTGCTGTCACAGGTCCGCAATGGGCGGTGGTCATAGATACCCTCGCCATGCCGGAGGAAACCCTGGAAATGCGCTCCTATATCGAGGAGGAACTGGGTGTGCCTGTGCGCTATGTGATCAATACGCATTATCACGCCGATCATAGTTGGGGAAATTGTTACTTCCCGGGTGCAACGATTATTTCGCATGCCTTATGCCGCGATTTGCTGGAAGAACGCGGCATTCCCTCGATGGAATCCGCCAAAAAGCAAAACCCGGTATTCAAGCAATCCAAGATCGTATTGCCGCACATGACCTTCAGCGAGGGAACGATCAGTTTGCGGGCTGGCAAAAAGACTCTGATACTCTCGCAAGCACCAGGGCATTCTGCTGATGGAATTTCTGTGTTGATTGAGGAAGACAGGGTTTTGTTTGCGGGTGATGCCTTTATGCCGCTGCCTTACTTTATCGATGGCGATCCCGAAGTGATGTCGGCCACCATCAGGCATATCGGCAAGATGGGTCTGGAAAATATCGTCCAGGGGCACGGCGATATCATCCTGCGGGGCGAGATCGAGGAAGCGGTCAAGGAAAACCTGGCGTATATCAACGCTACTCGCAAGGCGGTGAGGGCGGCTGCCCGCAGGAAGAATCCGCTGGAAGCACTTGCTGAAGTGGATGTTGAATCATGCGGCAAGAGCCGGGTGTACCTTGGAGGACTTGCAGAAGAACTGCACAAACGTAATCTTATGTACCTGTACAAGCATCAACCCGGCGAAGACGCCGAAAAGGTGCCTACCAACGATGAAGAAATCATCTAGCCAAGAAAAAAAGAGCCGCAAGGCTCTTTTTTTTTGCTCTTAATGACTTTTTTTATTCTTGAGGAAATAAGCTCGCAGCCCCACGACCCGTTCCGTTCCAGCTTTCAGCCGTTCCAGGTTGGGCGCAAGCGCATTGATCACGATGATCAGGCTCACCACACCATACAGGACGTAATTCCATGGTCCAGCGCCGTTCAATGCACGGTAACCAAAGACAATCAAAGAAAAGAAAGCGATGCTGATGGTTGTGACCGAAGCATACCCAATTGTGACGTAGACCAGGGCAACAAGGGGCAGAAGGATCACCCAACTTCCAGGCCAGAGGGCAATTGCTCCTCCAAGTGTGGTGGAACCACCCGCACCGCCCCGAAAATGGAGCCTGCCGTCTGCTCGTTTTTCTACCATAAAGATGGAATAAATTTGCCCGACCACCGCCATGGTGACAGCGAGGAATTTGAGCCAGGAATTATCGGGGATAAACCAGACAGCCACAAGTCCTGCAAGCAAGCCCTTGCCTATGTCGAGTGCAGCAGTCATGAAGCCGGGAAGAAATCCTGCCGCGCGCATGACGTTGGTACCGCCCACCCTGCCGCTGCCTACTTCACGAACATCCTTTCCCGTGAACAATTTGACAATAATCCATCCAACAGGAACGGCACCGATAACATAGGATATGAGAACAATTTCGATGATTTTCAAAGCCATATTTCATGGTTCCTTATTTGACACGGTTTACAACACCGTTGAATGGCATTGGTTACACCGTGGGTGATGATAATCCTTAACGTACCAGGAAGGCAAGAAAAATAAGCGCACCTGACATTATTGTGGGTTCCACCCATAACCTGGATTTGGGCTGCGCGTCTTCAAATCCGCCAATAAACGCGACCATGCCGTAGACAACAGCAATCAGGAAAAGCCCAAACTGAAGGGGGGTCAGGGGAAGGTAATAAAGGGCAACGCTAAGCTGTGCAGTGACCAACGTCACCACGCCCGCCCAGGCAAGAGACCAGCGCCCGTTACTGCGCAGCGAGATACAGCGGGCACTGATCAGGGCTGTGGAGGGGATGATCGCTGCGAGGATCATGAACAGACGCAGTCCGCTGCCCCGCATGGTGATCATCAGGATGAGAAGCAGAGCCATGGCAACAGCGGTCAAGCCAATCACCGCCAGCGAATACCTTTCATCGCCTGGCTCAACCGAGATATATTCCGAGGTCATCACTAGGCTGAAGAGAACTCCACCCAGACCAAAGATCACCCACCAGGCAGGGCTGATTTTCATCGTGCCCAACGGGACGCCGATGACCATTGCTGTCAACGAAGGCAGCAGCCAATGGTAGAGATGATCTTCCTTCTTCAGGTGCGGATGGGACGAAAGCAGCCATTCAGTGCCCGAGGCTGCAAGCACGGCGACCAGGACCGCGACAATCGTCGTCAAATTAACTGTAAACTCCAGCAGAAAGCTTGGTAATTGGATGGAAACCTGCTGATCAGGGATGTGAATAAAGACGGTGAGCGAATATGCAAGCAGCACCATGGCAGTGATGATGCTCAATCGATCAGCATTTGGGCGGTTCGCGTCCGGTTGCATGAGTGTATTCTACCTGTTTCAGTTGCTTTCGGCGAGGGCGTAACGAGCGGAAGGGAACCGGAGAGGCGTCTGATTTGAGTTTGAGGGGCGGGTATGGTAAAATTACTATTCTTATGATCGATCAAAATGAACAAACCACGCTCAAACCTCCGCGCATGATCCCCACCATCATGGCTGGCTTCAATACTGTTGCCAATCGAATCTGGTTGATTTTGATCCCGGTAGCCCTGGATCTGCTGCTCTGGTTTGCGCCCAAGCTCAGTATCAAGAATCTGATCATGCCTCAGATCGTCGACGCGACCAATACACTGGCAAAACTTGGATCTCCTGAACTCGTCAAAACTCTGACCGATTCGCAAAAGCTTTTTGGCGATGTCCTGGGGCAGTACAGTCTGTTGACCGCTTTGCGCACGATTCCGGTTGGCGTACCCAGCCTGCTTGCCCGCATCATGAATCAATCCAATCCCCTGGGAACGCCCCAGGCGATCGAAGTGCCCAATGGTACCACTGCCTTGCTTGTTTTCATTGGCATCACGCTGCTCGGATTCTTCGCAGGAACGGTCTATTTCAATATGATCAGCCGGAACACCGCCTCGGCTTCTGAAAAGTTGCTGCCGGGTCAACTCGGCAGGCAGTTCCTCGAAAGCGTTGGCATGGCGCTGCTTCTTTTGGCAGTGGCGCTATTTCTGATTGTTCCGATTTCGTTCTTTGTTTCTTTGTTCTCGCTTTTTGGAGCTGGGGTGATGCAGTTTCTGTTACTGGTCGCCGGATTCGTGCTGTTGTGGATGTTAATTCCGCTGTCTTTTTCGCCTCATGGCATCTTCGTGATCCAGGAGAAAGCGGTTCCCTCGATGGTTCTCAGCAGCAAAATGGTTCGCTTCTTCCTTCCTGGAACAGGCTCATTCATACTGACTTGCGCCTTGATCAGCGAAGGGTTGAACCTGTTATGGACCGTTACGCCATCGAATTCATGGCTGACACTGATCGGGATCCTGGCACATGCATTCGTAGTGACAGCCCTGATTGCAGCCACTTTCATCTATTATCGTGAAGGTTTCAAATGGACGCAGATGAATCTTCAACGTATCAATTCCGTCGCCGGTAAACGGCCGGAGAATGGAGGTTTCTTTGGTAGACAACAATAACTCAAACGCCTCCTATGGAGCAAAAGATATCCAGGTGCTCGAGGGACTCGAGGCTGTACGCCGCCGTCCAGGAATGTACATTGGCGGTACAGATCTTAAAGCGCTGCATCACCTGGTTTATGAGGTCGTGGATAATTCCATCGACGAAGCACTGGCTGGCGTATGTGACAAAATCGAGGTCACGATCCACACGGACAGCAGCGTAACCGTCAAAGATAATGGACGCGGCATTCCCGTGGATATCCATCCAGATAAGAAGAAATCCGCCCTCGAGGTTGTGATGACCGTGCTGCATGCTGGAGGCAAATTCGGCCATTCCAGCTACAAAGTTTCAGGCGGTTTGCACGGTGTAGGTGTATCTGCGGTAAATGCTCTTTCGGAATGGTGCGAGGTTAAGGTCTATCGCGATGGAAAAGTGTACTTCCAGCGGTACGAACGCGGTATTCCCAAAGCTCCTGTCAAGGAGATTGGCAAAACAGATCCCAAAAACACAGGAACCGAAACAACTTTCCGGTTTGATCGAGAAATATTCAAAGACGAAATCGACTACAAATTTGAGAACTTAATTCAGCGGTTTCGTGAGATGGCTTTTGTGGCACGCAATGTCACGATCATCCTGCAGGATGAACGACCTCCCGAAAAGGAAATCACATTCCTTTTTGAAGGCGGAATCGTTTCCTTCGTCCGATATCTGAACCGGAACCGCGAGACGCTTCATCCAGTCTTTTACGTTGAGAAGGAAATCGACAATATTGGCATTGAAGCAGCCGTACAATACACCGACGCCTATTCAGAATCGGTCTATGCGTTCGCCAATACGATCAACACCGCTGACGGCGGAACGCATCTCACCGGTCTGAGGGCAGCAATCACCCGCGTGATCAATGATTACGCCCGGCGAACCAATCTGCTCAAGGACGCCGATCCCAACTTCACCGGAGATGACACACGTGAAGGTATGACGGCAATTGTGAGCATCAAACACCCGGACCCGCAGTTTGAAAGCCAGACCAAAGTCAAATTGATGAATCCGGAAGTGCAGACCTACGTGCAGCAGGTGGTGGGTGAGGCGTTCAACCAGTTCCTTGAGGAAAATCCTTCCGCAGGAAAGGCAATCATCTCCAAATGTCTGACCTCAGCCCGCGCGCGCGATGCAGCCAAGAAAGCCCGCGACCTGGTCATTCGCAAATCGGCGCTCGAGAGCATGACGCTGCCGGGCAAACTGGCAGACTGCTCGGAACGGGATTCTACAAAGACCGAAATGTACATCGTTGAGGGTGATTCGGCAGGCGGATCTGCCAAGCAGGGCCGCGACCGTCATTTCCAGGCGATCCTGCCGCTGCGCGGAAAAATCCTGAACACCGAACGCGCCAGGTTGGACAAGATTCTCTCCAATGAAGAAATCAAATCGATGATCTCAGCCCTGGGCACCGGCATTGGCGATAATTTCGACATCAAGAACCTGCGTTACGGACGCGTGATCATTATGACGGATGCTGATGTGGACGGCAGCCATATCCGAACGCTTCTGCTGACTTTCTTCTTCCGCTACATGCCGGAGCTGATTGAGCAGGGGCACGTGTTTATCGCCCAGCCGCCGCTTTACAAGATCTCGTATAAGAATTCGCACCATTATGTCTATTCCGATGAGGAAAAGGACAAACTATTGAAGGAAATGGGAAACCAGGCTGAGAAGGCGACTCTGCAGCGGTACAAGGGTTTGGGTGAAATGAACCCCGAGCAGTTGTGGGATACCACCATGAACCCTGAAAATCGCACCCTGCTCCAGGTGGCCGTTGAGGATGCCGCAGCCGCGGATCACACCTTCGATATGCTGATGGGCTCCGAAGTGCCGCCGCGGACCCGCTTCATCACCACCCATGCTCATGCGGTACGCAACCTGGACATCTAAAACAGAAGCGCAATACCTTCCTTACCAACTTAAAGGCAGTGCTGTAATGAGATAAGCATTGCCTTTTTGATTCGATCAGCAAAGAGGCGAACATGCTGGATAAAATCCTGGTTTACCTGGTGGGACTCTTGGGTGGTGTGGCGGTGGGGATTCAATCTCCCATTGCTGGAAAGATGGGCCAGCGAATTGGTGGAACCGCCGGCAGCTTTATTGTCCACCTGAGTGGATTGATCCTTTCCGGGTTGCTGCTGATCTTTCGCGGGGGAGAGAATATTCTCGACTGGCACAAGCTGCCCTGGTACATGTTCTTTGCAGGCGCTTTTGGGTTGATCCTCTATCTGACCATCAATTACACCCTGCCGAGGGTGGGCAGTACGATGATGATTACCCTGATCATTGTGGGGCAGTTGTTGATGGGGGTGCTGGTGGATCACTTTGGCTGGTTTGGCGTGACCATCCGCCCGATCGACCTTCCCAGGATCGCGGGAGTACTGCTGCTTTTTGCCGGCGGATACCTGATCTCCAAATAGCCTGATTTGGATGAAAAAGAGCCTGCCATCTTTCTCGGCAGGCTCTTTGTTTGCTCGGAGATCAATAGGATTCGCCGTTGGCTTCCGCCACGGTGCGCCACACTTTATCCAGCACTTGCAGTGCAGTAAGGTTGCGCACCGGCCAACCCATTTTCATGGCTTCGGGATCGTTGAAATCGTTGGGAGCATAAGTGAAGTGCACCTGGTCTTCTTTGAGTCCCTGGTTGGGCAATTCCTGCATGGCCCGCCAGAAATTCCAGAGAGGTACTTCGTATTCATTTGCCAGACGGGCAATGGTGGCATTGATCCTGCCGTCGCCTTCCAGGTTGTCTGCCTTGGTGGCAAGAATGGGTATCACATGGTTCTTGATGGAGTACTCGATCAATGCCCGCATGTTCTTTTCAAAGACTTCGGGGCTGTTATGCACGTCATTTGTTCCGAACATGATCAGCGCAAAGGCGGGGCGCCGCAACCGGTATTCGCACGAGATCGGTTTCTCGTTACCGCAAACAGCTGCATCTGACCAGACCGAAGAGAAGACTGAGGAGACTGAAAAACTGGGTTTCGCCGCCAGGCTCACCCTGGCAAAGGAACCACCAAAATGGTTGAGCAATTCCTGCAAGTTCGAATATGGCTCAAGGGTGTAGTTTTGAGGTCCCAGGTCGAAGGGTTTGAGAAAGAATTCCGACGAAGTCTCGCAATCGCCCACCTTGGAGAACACCCGTTTGTCGTTGCCTTTCTCCTGCCCCTCCTTGTAGAGGGCAATCATTCTGTCGCTGATGACCTCCGGAATGACCGGCAGACTCTTCCATGAATCAGGGTTGTTTGGATCATAGGTGGGATTGGGCGTGAGGGCAGTGGCAGCCTGTGAGGTCGGGCTTGCAGATGGGACTTCATCCGTAGGCAATAGGGTGGGTGTACGGGTCACCTGCAATCCGGCGGTTGTGATTGGGGTTTGTGATGCCGGCACTTGCGCAGTAGCCGTTGCTGTAGTGTTGCTGCAGCCCGAAAGCGCTGCGATCAGGAGGAACAATCCTGCCACAGCGCTCAAAATGACTATTCGGGAAGAACGATGTTCAAAGTTCAAAAAACGAGCCCTCTCTATGGCTTTCCGAAAATAACCTTGTAAATCCCCGGCTGATCTTGAGAAAGCAGTGAGTTCAAGCCAACGATATTGATCCAGGTATTCCCTGGTTGAAGCTCAAAGGGTTGGTTGTCCTTGTTGAAAAACTGCAGCGGGGTATCCAAATTGGTATTCTTCCAGACGCCCTCGTACATTTGTCCATCGCGGAAGAATACAGCTTTGCCATTGGCTCCGCTAATGGTGATTTCGTGAATGGTGTCGTCCCCATTCAGAGTTTCGTAATTCGCGTAGACAACGATCACATTGGAGAAAGCCAGTTGGCTACCGGTATTCCGGTCCGTTAATGGGACGAGGGTGACGTTTCCGGCAGTATCTTCATCTTCAATCCATCTCAGATACTTTTTGGTCGCAGCATCGTATTTCCACTGCCCAAGGTTTGCCCTGCTGAACTGCATGGTAAATTCGGTTGCAGCAACACCATTGGCAGGAGGGGTGGTATTAAATGCCATCCCATCCAGATTGGGTTTGGTATTCGAAGCGCCATCCCGCGACTCATACAACTTGGTCATTTCTGCCGTGTTGGCAAACCGGCTGGTGACTGTTTCAGGACCATCGGAACAAATGGCGGGGCAGGTATTGGGGCCGCCTGAAATGGTGCGCGAGAACCCCAGCATGTCCAGGATCTTGGCGTATTCAGGCGGATAGGCGTAGATCAAGCCCAGGATGCCCTGGTACTCCCGCACAAGGAAGCGGTCCACCAGGCGGCCAGATCGGATGGGACCAACCTTCGTTGAATCCTGCCCGTAGAATACCGCCAGGAACCGGTTACCGCCTTCACCGATGTAATAATCGAACACAATATCGGCTGAAGATAGACCCGCATGCGGACGACCGGTACGGGGATAATTGGATACCTTGATCATCACCGGCCTGCGGTTCAAAATGCTTGGATCGCCAACGGTCAAGCCGGTCAGAGGATCCACACCCGCAGGAAAGTTCGTGGGGCCAACCTGGATTATCTGCGGGGTGGGACTCGCGGTTGGCGTCGGGATGGGGGTGGCCGTCCCTGTCGGCTGAAGCGTGGCTGTGGGTGCGGCGGTGAGTGTTTGTGCCACAGCGGCCTGCACGGTTTGTTGGGCAGCATCTGACTGCGCCGGCGAGCCTGTGCAGCCGGTGAGGATAAACAGGACTGCGATCAACGGCAGGATGATCCAAATTCGATTTGACTTCATATTGATTACTCCCATAACGCTATTGGTGAGCTGCCAACAGCGAATTCATTCTATGCAACTCGTGATTATAACCCACATCAGGAAGATGTTTGGAGGCTACTCCTAGCGGTTGATTGTCAGAGATGTGGTTCCATCATCTGTAATTGTGTCTGAGTAGACGATTTTGGGTTCAGTTCCAATTTGACCCGACCAGACCTGCCACCCGGAGTCTGCCTTATCTACGATCATGTAATGTGTGGCATCGATCCAACCTCCACCCCGCATGGAGGTCACCTGTGGAATGGTTGTTCCTGCACCATCCACTTCGCCGAGGTTGGCAACGGTGACACGGTCATCGTTGTAGGCAAAAAGGAAATGGCGGTTGTCTGGCGACCATGAGAACTGGTTGGTTTTTTTCGCGGGGACATAGATCACGTCCTTCTTCCCGTCCATTGAGGCAATATGCAAATCTGCGGCCCCGATGGATGGATCGGTAATGACCGTGTACGCTACGAAAGAAAAATCTGGAGAAAGGACCATCGGGTATTGGTACTGCATTCTGGTGTCGATGGGCGTGGTATACGATGCGTCATTCGCCTTGACCTCAATCACTCGAGTCGTACCGTTGGGATCGAAGAAAGGACTGACTGGGGGAATGAAAAAAGCAAATCTGGTTCCATCAAGCGACCATTGAATATCCGGCATGTATTGATATTCAGAAGATGTATTGACCTCGGGGAAATCGAAGAATTTCGCAGGCGCCGCTGCTTTGCCGTTGGCATCGTACAGGTTGACTCCATCCGCCAGTCCGGTGGCGATGTATTTGCCATCCGGGGAAAATGCAAACGTGAATCCCGCGCTCTCAGTCAGCCGGGTGTCAAACGTGCCGTCATCAGCGTTGATCACAAGCAGGTCTTTACCGATCAATGTGCCCGGCCCCTGGATGACAACCCGAGTCGTCATGGCTAACAAATGGCTTCCAGGAATCCATTGCAGAGTCAGGGGAGCGGAGCTTAGTGTGCCTTCAGGTCTGGGAAGTGCCAGAAACTGGTCCTGGCTGAAAAGGGTGCGATGATCAGCGCCGTCAGATCGAACCACATCAATGTTGTAGGTTTGATAGTCGGTGGTGCGGATAAAGGCAACCAGACGGCCATCCGGGGAGGGGTACGCGGTTTGGGCATCGCCTGTGGCGGCAATTTGGACGAAATTGGGTGTGGAGGAAGTCCAGACATAGACGTTGCGGTCCAAATTTACAAATGCTGCTGTTTCTGTGGGAATACTGGTTGCTGTCTCGGTGCCGACACTGGTTGCTATATCTGTAGATTTACTTGTTGGGGGCGTCGAGGTTGCCTGCGGAGTAAGCTCGCCGCAGGCTGCCAGCAATCCGCCGAAGATCAGCAGCGTCGAAAGTGATGCAATAAGGGATCTTTTCATCCTTCAGGTCTCCTATTTTTTTTGTAAAGTGTTTTCAAGCATACCATCATAGACGTAAACCACCTGTTGCTTTGTTCCTTCCTATGCTACGCTATTTTGGACCTGTTGCCAAACATACTGGAGACGGCATAACTTATATATGAAAACAGGAATCCTGATGATTCCTGTTCATAGTAACAAGGCATTGATGATTACGGAGGGTCCTAGACAATGCGCTGCATGATCTCTTCGAGAGGGTAAGGCAAGTAATTGAGGGGAGGAATCTCGAGCATGGTATACGCTCCAGGCGCCTGCCGGGTGACTGCGCGTGCTGCGGCGATCATCACCTGGGCGGTGGAGGCGGGATTGTGGAAGGTAGTGTCGAAATGCAGAAGCTGGTTGTCCACACCCGAAGCGCCGCCTTTGCGTTGGATTTGAATGGCATGACCCATATCCACCAGGGGTGTGACATCGGACACCTGGAACACACGCACCGAATCATGCACGAAGTACGGATCAGCCAGGATGGCAGTTTTGACCTGCTCAAAATCGGCTCCCGGATCGAGTTCGAGATATAGATCTCGGTTATGACAGCCGGGGTCGCCGGGGCGGGTGATCGAGAGGGCATCCTTCACACCCGGGTAAGATTTGGCAGCCACGGTATGCCCCATGCTCATGCCTGGTCCATAGGTGACGTAGGTCAACCCGGTAGGCGCCCATACTTCAAAGAGTGCCCGGATGACCGTGCTCATGCCAGGATCCACACCGGCGCCCATTACCGCAGCAGCGCCGCTGGATTTGGCCGCGGGTTCGAGCAAAGCCCGAAGGTGCAGAAAAGGTTCGCCGTGCATGTCGAAGCAATCCACGGTCCGGATGCCCTGCTTAAGAAGAGCGGGCGCTGTTTTTTCCACCGTCCGGCTGGGAACAGTAAGAATCACCACATCCGGTTTTTGCGACAGGGCAGAAATATCATCCACTGCAGAAATTCCCGGGAACTCATGCTTGACCTTATCCAGGCAGTTCTCCAATTCGACCACTCCCAACAGTTCCATATCTGCTGCCATGCGGGCGGCGCGGACGGCATACGAACCGATATGTCCGCAGCCCATTACTGCTACTTTGATCTTTTTCTCCATATTCCCTCTCTCGATGATGTCATTTTATCGGATTCTGAACAAAGCGAAACTCCAGGGGATCACCGGGCTGCAATTTCATTTCCTGCCCGGTTTGCGCCTTCTTCCTGGCTCGGACGATGATGTTCATATGGTTGGGCAAATGGGAAAATTCATAACCTGCCAGAGTTCCGACTTCGCGGCCGTTGATGAATACCAGGTCGCCCTGCCAAAGTATGCCGCTTTCGAGCACTTCAAAAAAGCAGGCATAGGAAATCAAGTCAACGACAGCCCCCGGTGCAGCATCCTCTTCCGTGAGGATCAACTCGTGGATCTCTTGCTTGAGCACTGCCCGCGATGGAAACGGAGAAAGCGTCAGACCGCGTTTTTCGGCACGTGCATGCAGCACTGCTGAAACCGCGCCATGCACCGGAAGTTTGGCAACACAGGGCATGGGGGTGTTCAGCAGGCGGTCCTGGTAAGGATCTGGGCACATGATCAACTCCTTTCGAGCTTGAGGATACCGGACCAGTCGGGTGACGGATCGCGGACAACATCCAACACCAGTGTGAGGGGTATGCTGGATTTCAAAGCGACCAGCAGGTCAAGCGCATCCACCGCTGCGGGTTCGTACTCTCCCCGGCGGTGCAGCCAGCGCGGATAGAACGGGCAGGAGGTGACTGCCAACAGCGGGATGGAGCGCATCACTTTGAGATTGACAAGTTTGGATTCCATCAGAGCGCTCCAGGCATCCAGGTGACCGGAGGCGGCAATCTTCAACGGGCTCGCCAGGACGACGGTCAAAGAAGCGTCAACGCATGACCGTTGCTGTATTTGAAGAACAAAATGCTGAAGGGGAATGGGATTAACCAGTCCTGGAAGAATGATTTTCGAGACATGCGAGCCGACAGGAAGCTCAAGATCGAAGGGTTCAAGCAGCGAACCGGAGGACAATTTCAAAATGGAACCATCCTCAAATTGGATGCAGCCGCCGTGTTCTGGCATTTCCACCAGGGGATCTAACGGCAAATTGTACAATCCCGCCACTTGAGCTGCATGAAGGCTGACTCTTTCGATCTCACTGGAGAAGGCGGCTCCTGTGGAGAGCACCAATCCTTCACAGGCAATCATAGGCGCCAGACGGTTCAGAGCGCCGTCCACCAGCAGGAGATCCGTATCCATTTCGTGAAAGAGATGGATGAGCGAATCGAGATCTTTCCGGCGGTTAGGACCTGCCACCAGCACCATGCCAGCCTGGGTCACTTCAGCGAGCACGATATTGCCAAGTATCGTCTTCAAACCAGTTTCGTACAGTACTTTCAACCTGGCAGTGCCAGCTTCCAGGCATTCGCAGGCGGTAGCCACCCGGTCGCCAGGCTGCAACAGGTAGCGCGGTTTGGGTAGGGAGGTGATGGTGTCGCGCTGCTCGCCGTCGAACCCGATGCTGGTCAACGCCATTCGTAAATTCCGGGCGCGGCAGTGATCCATCACTGAAAGAACCGCGGTGGTCTTTCCGGTGTTCTTGGCTGTGCCGGCGAACCCGATGACTTTCATACCTGCCTTTCGCGAACCGTTCCTTTGCCAGTACGGCCGGGGTACAGGCCGTCTTCCGGGCTGCCGAGGAGTCCCTCATAGATCGATGCGACAAAATCGCCGCGCCTGGACACCAACTGCAAAGTGGCAATGATGCCTTCCAGGAGGCGTTCCTGCATTTGCTGTGACCGGGATGTTTTGGCGTACCCGGCATTCCCGACAAAGCGCACCATTTCACGCACTCCCCGCAATGTATCGACTCGCGCCTGGGCGGAAATGGGTCCCTTGGAATAGGCTTCATCAGACGAAGCCATGGTCAGCGCATCCACGCCCAGGCTGGCAGCCAGAGAAGCATAAGCGGCGGTGCTGACGGCCGACTGCACCCGCTCGGGAGTGTGGGTCATAAACCCCACCGGCTCGCCTGGCCAGACCGGGGTATCGACAATCTCGCGCCAGATGCTCAATTTCGCGGCATTGATGTCAATACTGTTTTCGTCCATCTCGCCGCTCATCTGCATGTACGGTGAATTGCACAACAGCGGCTTGGGGATGGGTCTGGCGCCCAGCTTGAGACCCAGCGCCATCATGATCAAAATTCCTGCGAAGGTTTTGTGGGGAGGTACGCCGGAGAGCTCGTCATTCCCGGGAATGTCAAAGGGGATGCCGTATTTGGCGGCAAGCATCAGCGCGTAGACCCCATCGACGGTCAGGCGTGCGGGATCGGTGCCGCCCCCGGTGGCACCGTAGGGAATGTTGATTTTGAAGAGGTCTGCTCCGGCAGCCGCACCGATGACCTGTGTCTCAGGGGTGTTCAACCCGCGGTGACCGCGAATATTCCACAGCGTCTGAGTGGGGAGATAGGCGTTGATGAATTTGAGATTTTCGAGGGTGAGAATCGTGCCGTCGTGCTCGTGGGAAAGCAATCCGGAGAGCAGCCCTTCCCTCTGGGCTCCCCAGGAGGGATCAAAGTGCAGAACACCGTCCGCTCCCCAGGCTTGACTGGTGCGGATATGCATCACATCCATCACCGGGCAGCCCGTGCCGTATTGCACGAAGAAAAGTGGTTTGCTGCCGTGATGGCGAAGCGTATGGGGCGGTTCAGTACTCTCGGTTAGTAATTTGGGAAGCCGTTCGGTCTCGGAGGGCAAGACCCTGCGCACACCTGGGGGAAGATGACCGTCAAGATACGATGAGCGAATTTCAGGGTCGCAGAATTCGAGGTAGCGCTTCCGAAGCTGCTGTGCAATAGGAGAAGCAGCATCAGCCAGGTCGATGCCTTGATCAATGGCTTCGGCGCGGATGATCGCCCGCTCGATGCCGTCGCTGGTCTTGTCCTTCGCCCAGGAAAGGATCTGGTCGGTAATCCCGTCCAGCAGGGATTTGATCTGCGGGTTGTGGAATTGATAGGTATATCCTGCGGTCAGGTCTGGTTTGGCCTGGGGCGCCGTATCTGATGAAGTCGCCTGGTCTGGATTGGGTTTGTCCTCGATAAACGCGATCAGGGCATCCAGGTCCAGGTCGCCGATGAAAATGGCATCAAAACCCAGCTCAGCACCGGCTTCCCGGGTGAGCGCCATGCCGCCCACACCCAGGCGGGTGGTTTCGCGTAAACCTGCTGCGTCTGCCAGATCCACAAAGTGACCCAGGATCTCCGCCACCTGGTAGCCCAATGTGCGGCTGATGAGGATCACATCTGGCATGATCTTCAAGGCTTGCGCAATCACCTCTTCAGGGGTTGTGCCGGGTGGCATGCAAACAGCATCATAACCGGCAGCAGAAAGACGGCGTTGAATGAGCTTTGCGGCATTGTCGTGTACAGGGTCAAGCGGCGCAAGGAGTATTTTCTTCATTTTTGATCCCCTGCGAGCCAGAGGTAGGCATCTCCCGGGCGGTGAAGATACGCCCGCAATCTTACCCGGACGCCGGGGCTTGCGTATTCAAGAAAGACAATATCGCCCTTGGGCAGATTGAGCTCTGCCATGAGCTGCTCAGCCAGCCTGCGTCCTTCCTCGGCAGAACTGCACACCAGGAAGGTCTCGATATCCAGGGCATCCAGTACGTGATCCAGCGCTCGTGTCAATTTGACCTCGCAGGCATTGCTGATCCACCGGGCGAAGGTTGTTCACCACTTTTCCCTCCTTCGCCCGATTTTTGTGTTTACTTAATCGATCACACCGGCAGTGCGGGAGATGATCTCCAATGCTTTGAACATGGCGCGCACCATCATGCGGGTGGGCGCTTCGAGCAGCTTGCCTTCCTCATCCAGGTTGCCGACGCCATTGGATACCATGATGTTGGCATCGTAGGCAATGGTGGGCACGAGACCCATTTGCGACATGCTGTTCTGCAGAATGTGGCTGCCGGCGTACATATCTTCGATCGAGAAGACCGGAATACCCATATCGCCGTGCTTCCACGTATCGGCGTAGTTCAGCTCGACCGAAAGGCAGTTGACCGATTTATAGATGCTCCATCCGCTTTGCAGCGCTTTGGGCAGATTTTCGAATTCCTGAAGAGTGATGCGGTACAGATCTTCGAGGGCGGTCAGGGCGATCTGAGGGCGGTCTTTGAGGATTTTCATGGCTGCCAGGGTGCCTGCCAGTGCCTCCTTGCCGGGGTCAAATCCCACGTATGCGGCTTTGCCGTGGGAGCTGAGCGTGCCGTAACGCGCGCCGTGGATCCCCAGCGCGCGGCGGATGAGTACCATGGGTTCCTCTTTGCCGATGATCAACCCGCTGGTGGGAGCTCCTGAAGCCTTGTCCATGGAGTAGATGATGATATCCGCGCCGGTCTTGCGGATGTCGGTGCCGATGAAGGGCACACCCCAGGCATTATCGACGATGTAGGGAATGTCATATTTGGCGGCAATTTCCGCCAAGCCCTTCTGGAACAACGGTGCGCCGTCGTGGTCTTTTTCGCCGTAACCATAACCCGGGGTGTCATAGCCGATGGATGCAATACCCGAGAGCAGGTCCTCGTGACGCCTGGCTACCTCATCAAAGTGTTTCACAGATTTCCGGGCATCCACATGCAGCATGTTTGGGATGGGATTGTATTTGATGCCGTGGCATTCATATTCGGCGCCTTCAGGTTTGACCACAATGGTATCGAGATTGAAGGCACGTTTGCCTTGCACACCGTACTCGCCGGCTGCTTCGCCGCGTTCGGCGTTGATCTCCTTGTACTTGGGCGGGAAGGGGCGGCCGTAGGCACCCTGGTGGTGCAGGTGGCGTTCGTAAGGGGTGAGATAGCGCGTGCGGTAGGGCTCGCCTTTTCCCAGTGTGGGGGGCATGCACAACACGTCGAAAGAAGTCGCCAGACCCGCTTCGCAGGTGTTGACCAGGGCGGCATCATAACCATCACCGTAATATTCCTTGACCACATCGCGGATTTTCTCATCCAGCACCGCCGAGGGCAGGACCTTGCGGGCGGCATCGTTCATGGCTTCTTCCACTTCGCGTGAAAGAAGACCGTGGCAGCCGGAGACTGCGCCCGTCAGACCCAGATTGCCCTTGAGGTCAGCACCGATGCCGATTTCTTCAGCGGCTTTTCGGGCTTCAGCGTAAATACTGGCGGCGTTCGCCTGGAGGTGTTTGTACATTTGGTAGCGGAATTGCCATTTGCGTGTCATGAAGCTCTCCTGAGGTTGGAATTATTCAGAAAAACCCTGAGGGTGGTCAGACGCAGCAAATTGCGTCACGACCGCGATCAGAGCCTGGATATCGACGTTTTCGAGTTCGGTCAAGACATTGCGGAGATGGGTTTTCATGGCGGCTTCTGCGCCATCCCCGTCGCCGGCACGAATGGCATCCAGCACGTGTCGATGCTCCTGCACCGAAGTGGATTGGGCGCCGCGCTGCGCTTTGGACAGTACCCGGTACCGTTGAATGTGGTCGTCCAGGTTGGCGAGCATGCTGCGCAAGTGCTGGTTGTTGGAGCGCTTAACGATGAGGGAATGAAATTGGTGGTTGACCTCGGATGCATCTGAAAGGTCGCCCCTGGCGAGGAGATCAGCCTGAAGGATTAGCAGCTTCTCCGCTTGCTGTAGATCGTCGGGAGAGAAATTGGCGGTTGCCTGGCGGGCTGCCAGACCTTCGAGTACTGCGCGGATTTCAAAAATCTCAATTACAGATTGGACAGTGATTTCGCTGACGTACGTGCCTGTGTAGGCAACCTTGGTGACCAGACCTTCACGTTCCAGCCGGGTGAGGGCATCACGCACGGGGGTTTTACTGATATTGAGCTGTTTGGAGAGCTCAGCTTCCACCAGCGAGTCGCCAGGTTTGAAGCGGAATTCCAGGATCGCCTTCTTAATGGCGTCGTACGCGAACTTTTCGAATGAGACGGGAGCGGACGATTGGGGAAGCATAATAATAGTATATCATATATGATATATGATCGTTTCTTAAAACAACGAATTTCATATGGATCGAAATACAACATATTCAGAGTTTTGCCGTTAATTGGGACTTACGAATTCAGCCATTTGGCTGCGGCAGACGGGAGTTCAGCCACTGTGGCGACCTTTACGGTGCAGGTGGGCAGGCTGTCGATGAATTGTTTACCGTAGCGTTTGGTGATCACACGGCGGTCGAGCACAGCGACAATGCCGCGGTCAGACTGGGTGCGGATGAGCCTTCCAAAGCCCTGGCGGAAGCGTAGAATGGCTTCTGGCAGACTGTACTCATTGAAAGGGTCTTCGAAGGTTTCGGAACGGGCAGCGATGATCGGGTCTGACGGAACATCGAAGGGCAGCTTGACGATCGCCAGAACTGAAAGCGCCTGTCCGGGAATATCCACGCCTTCCCAAAAGGCGCGAGTTCCCAGCAGCACTGCCTGGTCAGCTTCTCGGAAAGTTTCAAGGAGAGTGTTCGTCGATGCGCCTTCGCCCTGTTCATAAACCTCGATATTTGCTTCAGCCAGTGACGGTGCAATGGCAACCGAGGTTTTTCGTAACTGGGCATAGGAAGTGAAAAGCGCAAGCATGCGTCCGTGGGTGGCTTTTGCCAATCGCACGAGCGTTTGCTCCACCATATGCTGGTAGGCTCCGGCTTCAGAAGGTTCGGGGACATCGTTGCACAGGTAGAGAAGCGTGGAGCTCTCGTAATCAAACGGCGAACCAAGCACAATCTCGTAAGCCTCGTCGGCATTCAACCGGCTGCGCAGGTAGTCAAAATCGCCGTTGGTCGTGAGTGTGGCAGAGGTGAGGATAACGCATTCCTTCTCATGCCATAGGAATTGTTCCATCAGCGGACCAACGTGCAGGGGTGCTGCCTGCAGCGCCAGTTTGAAATTGTTGGGCAGCAATTCCGCCCAGTACACATAATCCAGGTCCGGTTTGTTCACCAGCGCATTCAGGTGATTGTCGACTTCAGTCAGCCGCATGTTAAGGCTGGTGAGAGAGCCCAGGGTATCCTGGATGGCTTCCGAGGGTTCCTCGGTGCTATCGCCCACAAGCTTAATGAACTCTCCCAATAAACTGAGCGTGGACTGCATCAGGCTCTCGGTGTTGTCCCAGGCGATCTCCACCTCTGACCAGGCGGGCAGGGTGCGGGTTGCGGGCAGGATGCGGGTCTGCTGACCATAACCGCTCAATGGCTGGCCGTCGCGCTGTTCTTCCATGAAGAATTCCATGCTGCGGATGAACGTGGAGAATTCATTTTCCAGGCGGAAAAGCAAATCGGTCAGCTTGTGCACCCGCTGGTTCAGTGCGGCGAAATCGGAAGGCTGCATGGCGTGCGAAAGCAGGGTCAGAAGCCGGCCAAGCAGACCGCTGGAACTTCCGCCCAATTCCCGCAGCATGCGCAGAAAATCTCCCTGGTTGGTTTTAAAACTGAGGGCATTGGTGGACGCGGATTCGAGGTGGTGGGCTTCATCGACGATCAGGTATCCATATTCGGGCAGAACACGGCTTCCGGTCACCACGTCGGCCAGCAGCAGGGCGTGGTTGACCACCAGGATGTGGGCGGATTGGGCTGCCTGGTGCATGCGGTAGAACGGGCAGGCGCCGCCTGTCCGCGCCAGACAGATTTCTGCCTTGCAGCCTTCATCTTCAGCAGAAAGCCGCGACCAGACTTCGCGTTCGAAGGGTCCGTTGAGGTTGATCTCGCTGCGGTCGCCGCTGCCGCCCTGGTCCAGCCACACCATTACCTTGGCGAGCACGCGCAATTCGTCGGCGTTTTCCGGCGCGTTCTTGCGCATGGCATCAAAGCGGCGCGGGCAAAGATAATTTCCACGCCCTTTCACCACAACAGCGCGCACTTCCGAGTTGAGCGCAGCAGCCAGGTCGGGAATATCTTTCTTGATCAGTTGGTCCTGGAGGGTGATGGTGTTGGTGGAAATGACCACACGAGTGGAATTTTGCAGCGCCCATTCCACCGCCGGGATGAGGTAGGCAAAGGATTTGCCGGTGCCGGTGCCCGCTTCGACCATCAAATGCTGCCCCTTTGAGAAGGCATTGGCGATGGCGCGGAGCATTTCGATCTGCTGCGGGCGACTTTCGAAAGAGTCGAAATAACTGGCGAAGGGTCCGCCGTATTCCAGTTTGGAGGAAATGTCTTCGATATCCAGCGGGGCGGGATTTTCCACTGGTACAAGCGGCGGGTATGACTTGAAGGAACTCTTGAACAGCGCGCCAAGGTCATGCTCGGCGGTCTTTCGCGGTTCAATGCCCAGTTTGGCGCGCTCAGCCAGCGCCTGCTCGAACATCAGGCTGCCGTCCCATTCGATGCCCTCACCCATGCGCACGATATGATTCAGAATTTCGAAGGGCAGGTCAAGCAGCTTCTGGTAAAGCGATTGCAGCACGGCGTGCGCCAGCTTGGCATCGTCCAACGCGCGGTGAGAATTGGGAATGAGGATGCCCAGGGTTTGACCCAGCGTACCCAGGTTGTAGCGACTGTTGGAGGGCAGGGCGATGGCTGCCAGTTCGTAGGTATCAACTGAAGCATTCGTGCGAAGCACATTCTGCTTGCGCATGAATGAAAGATCGAACTGCACATTGTGACCGACGATCGGGGCGTTCCCGGCAAAGTCGCTCACTTCCTGCAGCACAGCTTTGATCGGCGGCGCATTGCGCACCATTTCGTTGGTGATGCCGGTCAGTTGGGTGATCAGGGCAGGGATGGGGCGCCCGGGGTTGATCAATTGCGAGTATTCGGCTTCGATACGGCGTCCGCTGAAGCGCACCATCCCGATTTCGAGGATGGCGTCGCGCTGCGGATCAAGTCCGGTGGTTTCGATGTCGAGGGCGACCATGGAGGGCATGCTGGGATTATATCACGCGGACACTTCAGCCGGCTGAAGGCTGTGAAGGCATTCCGCGCATTTTCGAAGCCTGGTGTAAGATTAAGACCATCTCTTTACCAGGAGCGCGGCATGATCAATCTTGAAAACGACATCTTTCGAATTGAGATCTCACCCAAAGAGGGCGTGTTCTCCTTTTACACGAAGGATGCTGCACTTCCTGATTTGCTGCACTGCCGGATGGGTTTGGAGTACCGCCTGGACGGCAGGAAGCAGTTTGCTGACCTCCGGGAATGGCAGAGCCTGTTCTCACAGCCGACAAGGACACATCTTTCAAAGCATGGAGATGTGGAGCTTTTACAATTCACAATCCCCGCAGGTGAACCTGGTTTGAAAATCAACCTTGAGATGGGCATCGTGCTGGAATACCCTCTTGTCATTTGGAAGGCAGAGGTTCAAAATCAGGGATCTCGTGCAATCAAAATCGACCGCCTGATCATGCTGGATCTGGATCCGAAGGCGGGACAGGTAGTCTTCAACCGGGCAAAAAAGCCTGAACAGATGGGCTTCTTCAGCAATGGGTGGCAGTCCTGGTCGACTGCGCAGTGGTACCCAGCCGATGGAGAAATGCAGCGCAGCCGGTTGGGCGGGCTTCAGCTTCCCATGACCCAGTACGCGGGTACTCCCATGATGCGCAAGCCAGGCGAATTCAGCAGCGACTTCTTTGCAGTATGGGGTGACAGGCTTTCCAGGAATGGTTTCTTGCTGGGATTTCTCTCTCAAAAGCAGCAGTTCGGCTCTCTTACCAGCAAATTTGCCCGTTCCGTCTCATTGAGGATGTGGGCGAACGGCGACGGTGCGCGTCTGGATCCGCAGAAGACAATGGAGACAGATTGGGCGGTGTTCAATCCCGTCCTGCTGGATCACCGGGATCCGCTGGACAAATACACCGAGGCAGTTGCCCGCGAGAATGAGGTCAAGCTACCGGCTGAAGTGCCCTTGGGGTGGTGCTCCTGGTATCAGTACTACACCAAAGTCTCTGCTGAAGACATTCAAAGTAACTTGAAAGCCATTATTGAAATGGGTGAGAAGCTCCCGATCCAGCTCATACAGGTCGATGACGGATTTGAAACTCAGGTAGGGGATTGGTTCTCGTTCAAGGATACCTTTCCCCGGGGTGTCAAACCGCTGGCAGAGGACATCCGTCGTGACGGTTTGATTCCCGGTCTCTGGCTGGCGCCTTTTGCTGTGCACCGCAAATCCAGGGTGTTCAAAGAGCACCCTGATTGGATCCTGCGCAATCAGCACGGGAGACCGGTCAATGCCGGATTCGGCTGGGGATCGCTTTTCACCGGTCTCGACCTTACCGTTCCCGCAGCCCTTGATTATGCTTCTTCGGTGATAAGAACAGCGGTGCATGAATGGGGATTCCCGTATCTGAAGCTGGATTTTCTCTACACTGCGGCTCTGCCCGGCGTCTACAGGGATGAGACCCGCACCCGGGCTCAGGTGATGCGATCCGGTATGCAAGCCATTCGAAACGCCGCAGGAACCGATGCTTTTTTACTGGGCTGCGGTATGCCGCTGGGCAGCGGATTGGGGATTGTGGATGCGAATCGGATCGGGCCGGATGTTGAAGGAAGTTGGACACCGAATTTTGCGGGTTTCACCAGCCTGTTTCTCAATGAGCCGGGGATGCCAAGTGCCCGAAATACCATCCGCAACACTCTCACACGTGCCAATTTGCACGGGCACTGGTGGGCGAATGACCCCGACTGCCTTTTGCTGCGTGAGGACACACGTTTGAAGCTTGACGAAGTGAGATCGCTGGCATCGGTCATCGCGCTGACCGGAGGCTCCCTGTTAATCTCAGACGACCTGGCAAAGGTCAAGCCGGAAAGGCTTCGCATAGCCGAAGCATTGACCCCGGTGATCGGTGAACGGGCAAGGGTATTGGACTGGTTTGATCACGAGATGCCTGAAAAACTGCGCCTCGACCTGTTGAACGACACGGGCGAGTGGCATGTGACGTCCGCGTTCAACTGGTCAGCCGCCCCGGTACGATTCAGCATCACGCCGGCGACCTTTGGTTTGGAGGATGGTGAATACTGGATGTGCGAGTTCTGGAGCGGCAAATTGCACAAAGTCAGCAATCAGATTCCGGCTGTGTTTGCCAATGTTGCCCCACACGGCGCACTGGTGTTTGCCGTACGCAAGACTTTCCCCGAGAAGGCGCTTTACCTGGGAAGCGATCTGCATATCTCACAGGGGATGGAAGTCGCCTCCATGCTTGAGACAGGCAGCGGTTTCGAGATCAAATTACGGCTGCCCCGGACAGCCCAGGGAAATATCGTGATCAGGCATCCATTTCCTGTGCGGCAGGTGCTGGTCAACGGTGAACCAGTCGATGTCATTCAGGTGAACGAGGAAGTACTGCAAATTCCAATCCGGGTGGAAGGATTCGCAGAAGTGGGGGTAAGGTACGGAGAATAAGAAAAAGAGGCGCACCATTCGGTGCGCCTCTTTTCAAAAGCAAATTGGTGATCAATGGAGCGTGATGGAACCTCCGCCGATATTGACCAGGTTGGTCGTATCGTAAACGATGCCGCTGGCGTCCCAAATCAAGATCTTGATTTGATCCGGTGATCCATCTTTTTCAGTGATCAGGAAGAAGTATTCACCAGTGCCATTGATCGTGCCTGTACCCTTGAGCACTGCTTCATTACCGACCTGAACCAGCCAGTCATAACCGGTGCTCAGGAATGTTGTATTTTTCCCAAGGATCAATTCAGTTTGACCGTCCGGCGTGACTGCGTCCTTCTTGTACATGGCGGTGACATCGAATTTCGCCTTGAAGCTGTCGACAGGCGACTTGAACCATCCGCTGCCGGTGATGAAGTTGGCAGGATTATAGATAATGATCGTTTCGGAAGTGGCGGCGTTGGATACTCCGCCATCCTTATCGGTCACTGTCATGGTGATGGTAAAGAACCCGGCGTTTGTATATGAATGCGAACCGCTGGCAGTCCCCGAACCATCCAATTCTTCAACTGTACCTGCTGTGGTAATGCCATCTCCCCAATTGATGGAAACCGTGTGGGTATCCAGGATACCGGGATCAGTGAAATCAGCGCTGACTTCGACAGGCATGCCTACAGCCAGTGGCTCTGTTGGGGCATTCAAGGCGCCAAGGGTTGGAGCGACATTATTCACCATTACAGTGGTCTCAGCTACTGATGAAGCATTGCCAGCATCAGTTGCCTGGACTTTCACAGTAAAGGCGGCCGGACCGTCGACCGTGTTTGTAAAGCTGACACTTTGGCCAGGAGTCTCGAAAGTACCGTCGTTGTCCAGATCCCAGGCATACGTCAGGGTACTGCCTTCTGGATCCAACCCGGTGGCATTGAGAGTGACTGTGCTGCCTTCATCCACGGAATACGGCCCATTTGCATTTACCGTTGGAGGCTGGTTAATCAGGAAGGTAGCCACATTGGGATCGTGGTCACTCGTTCCGCGGGCGATATCGCCAGGATACTCTGCCGGGAAGTCGCTGTTGATGTGGGCGATGCGGAATTGCTGTAGTTCAGCCAGGAGTGGAGCATTGACGAACATCTGGTCAAGCGTTTGTGCCATGCCGAGATAGACATAGCTATATGCAGACGCGGGAGCTTTAGCCAGCAGGACTTCCCAGAGATTCTTGAGTCCAAGTTCGGGGGCATACAATGATCCAAGCTGTTCAGGAGCGCCCAGAGCTGTGTTATCCGGATTTGGATACACATTCAGGTCACCGCCCATCACGATTTGAGCCAATGGGTTGACCGACTCAATGTAGCTGATGATGGCCGCATTGTACTTTGCCTGCTCGGTGCGATGACTTACGCAGGTATCAGGTCCGCTCTTGAAGTGATTATTGATGGTATAGACGTCCGAAAAACTGCCAACGCCAACCGATTCACTGTAAATGCGGAAAAGCGCCACACTGGGGGCACGCGGGAAAACCCAACTGGTTTCGCATGGTTTTTCTTCCTCAGGCAGCACAAGCACAGCGTTCAAAGTCTTGGGGTTGGATACGTCACTGTTTGCAAGTACTCCAGCGCCGGCGTAATTGATTGCGGGAGTTGTGCCGAGGAGTAGATCGCCTTCTGCTGGCAGCAGTTCCACGCGGTCGGTGCGATAGAGATAGGCAGGCAGGATACCGCGGAGATCAGAACTGTCACGGTCAAATGCGGCATCGTAAACGGGTCCGCCCTGGGCTGCAATTTCCAACGCCAGATCCTGCAGGACGTCCGGTTTACCGTCGGCATTATCGGTGGTTCCACAGGTTAATGCGCCATCTGCCACGGCACAGAAGTCCTGATTTTCAACTTCCTGCAGCATGAGGATATCGGGTTCATGTAGATCATTGATGATCTGCGAAGCGATATCTGCCACACGCGCCTCGTAGGATGCTGCGTCTTTCGGAACGTAATCAAAGGGTGATTTGACATCAGCAAGGAAGGGTTCTGTCATGAAACAGCCGGTGTCACCCGTGAAATCACAGCCTGAGAAGGGGTTATTACGGTAATCGTAGAGGTTCTCCAGGTTGTAATCCACGATGCTGTAAGCTGCTGCACGGTCTTCAATCGCCTGAACCGGGTTGTTCTGTGAGGGATCGATGCCCTCAGAATACGCGGGTTGATCTGAAATTTCGATTCGGTACTTGCTGAAGGTGTAGTTCAGACCTCCGGCAGGAGCGCTGGTGACCGTATCAAAGGTGCGCGCGGGGTCGATGAGGGTTTGAGCGTCCCCGGCAGCAGCCTTGATGCCCAGGCTGCCCATCAGGATGCGGTAGCCGTTACCGTCCCACAATGTTGGATTGTAGTTGTCATCCAGCGGGTGTGAATCGCGGAAGGCGCGCTGTTCATAACCAGAGCGCAGCGCAACCGTGCTGTCAGGCGCGGCGACCCAGACCTCGGCATCTGCCGGGCTGAAGACATTCCGACCGCCCAGGACGACGCTGTTCTGCGGCACCTGCACCCGCATGCCCTGCAGGCGTTCCCAGTAGCGGTTGGCATCTGCCAGGTTAGTTGGCGGGTTGGCTACCACTGGGGCAACCTCGGATTCAAAGTCCACGCCGGTGCGGACCAGCTTGACAAAAGACGGGTTGGTTAATTCCGTCATGTTGTAATACTCGCTCACAGTGCCAGAGAGGATGACTTCATCTCCGACCGTCGGTGAATATGCACCAATTGTGGCGTTCTTATTCATGAACACAAATAACCCATCAGAAGTGCTCACATCACCATCTGCATTGGCAGATGTATTCTGAATGAAGAAACCTTTATACGTATCTGTGGTATTGCTTATCGCCTGAAGGGTTTTTTCGTAGATTACACCCTGTATCGTTACTACCTGACCATTGAATAGAGAAACATGGGTTGCACCATTATCGGTATCCAGGATTTTGCCATTTACGGTTCCAATCGGGAGAACACTCGTGACAGACAACGGTATTTTCGTTGTTCCGGTAATACCCTGATCATTAGTTACGCTGCAAAGAAGTGTTTTCGCCCCACTCAAAACTGAACCTGCAATTGTTGTGGCAAAGGAAAAAGTATTATCACCAGCTGTCACATCACCATTTGTGCCATCATCGTAGAATTCTTGACTCGATAAGCCATTGAGAGATGAAAGGTCGCAGGTGACCGATGTTCCTGTAAGAGTGGTCGAATCAGCCATGGATACTGCAACGGTGAGTAGAACAGGGTCATTTGTGAAGAGTACATTTGGCGTAGCCAATCCATTAAGGAGCATTGGATAGAAGCTGTTCCTTGGATTCGGCGCACCAATGACGAAGTCTGCTGAATTGTTATCGGTGTCCTGTGCTCCATTTGACTTGCGTAGTGCAGCGGTTGTATTCGAAAGATTCGCAGTTGGTGTGGTTTCCGAACAATTAGTAGCGGATCCAAAACCAACAAAATCAACCAGACCTGTGGGGCAGGTGCCCGTCAGTGTTGTGCTGTTACTTACCAAAGCAACTTTTCCAGCGGATGCACCCATCGCTATTGAGCCAATTGCATCCGGTGTGGGCAAGGATACAGTTCCACCTGCTCCTGCAGCTTCCTGCACGAGGTAATATGCACCAGGTTGAATAGTTCCTGAAAGTGCAGTTTTTTGCCAGGAGGAACCGGCTGAAGAAGCATATTGTACAGTCCACCCAGTCACATTGATCGCTGTGGAGCCCAGGTTATAAAGCTCAATGAAGTCATTTTTCAAGGTCGCTCCCGAATTCCCTCCGCCGCCGTACACCTGGCTGATGACGACATTGGCAGAAACCGCCTGCACGCTGTGCACAGGCAAGGCAGCCAGCAGCATGGTCAGAATGACGAATGCCGGCAAAATCGAACGGAAAGCCTTTTTCATACGATTCCTCCATTACAAAAAATGAATATGAGAATTGCAGTGAAAACCATCCGTGCTATTCAATTGTTTTGCCATGATCGTACAGAGCTTTGTTTTGCCTGCGCGTCTGCTTTCTCCCTGCCGCGCAGATCCCTCAAAGGGTGCAAGATTAATTGTAGATTAATGTTTCGAAAATGCAAGCTTTTTAAATCAAAAGGCAGGCTCGAAATTGAGCCTGCCTGATTCCTCATTATCGATTATTGTGCGGGAGGAACCGGAGGAATGAATCCTCTTGACTGATTCTTCCGGCCGCGGCGCACCAGCCAGCGGATGAGGAAGTAGATCGGCAGTCCGATGACCAGGACGATGGGCAGGACGAAGAGCGCAACCCAGATGAGCACGTTGACGATACCCTTGCCTGCTTCCACCAGGGCCTGAACTGCATCGCGGGCAATACCCTTGGGTTCCCATCCAGCGACGGTGATGGGGGCGATGGTGGATTTGGCTTTCAGGTTGATCGAGATCAGGGATTTGGCGGATGCCTGTTCGTAATACTGGATCTGACCCTTCAACACTTCGATCTGCTGCGAGATGGATTGTTTCTGGTTGTAGATGGCCAGGATATCTTCAGTTTTGGTGGCTTTCTCGTAGAACTTGGTCAGTTCGGCTTCAGCTTCTTCCAGGTTCTTCAGTCGGGATTTCAGGTCGGTGTATGCCTGGGTAACGTCCTCGCCGCTGACATTTTCGGTGAGCACATACTTCTCAGGATCGCCGGTCATGGCTTTGATCTTGTCCAGGGCTTCGTTCAGGCGATCTGCGGGAATGCGCACTGTGACGGTGGCTTCAGGCACTTCAACGCCGCCGGCCGTCTGTGTTTTGTACAGGTTCGAACTGACCGTGAACCCGCCCATATCGGCTGCCAGCTTCTGAATATCGCTGAGGGAAACGCTCGGATCATCCACCGCCATGGTCAGGTTGGCGTTCATGATCACCATTTGATTTTCGGTCTGGGTGGTGGCGGCGGCGGCGTAGTCTGCGGTTCCTGCAGCCGCCTGGGGTGCAGCACTTTCCAATGGAGCCAGGGCGGGATACTCAACCGAATTCCTGGCAGCACCGCCTTTGGCATCCAGGGTATACAGGGCTTCGGGTGTGGCAGCCGCTTTGGCGCAAGCGGCAAGAACCAGGACAAGTACAAGGCTGATAGCTGCGACTCGGAACTTCTTCATGGGTTTCTCCTCTTCTGTTGTTGGTGGGTGGTCAATGCTAAGACGAACAACCTGTATTGGAAGTTCCAGTTACCAGCCTTCAGCCAGTCTCTGGGCGTGTTTTTCGGGTAAACCGGCGGCCAGAATTCGATCCTGCACCGGCCGTATGTTGTATTCCACACGGCGTATCCTCCAGGTCATATGCTCGGGGTCGAGGATGGCAAAGGATGCCCGTGGATCATGGTCGCGGGGTTGACCCACCGACCCTGGATTGAGGATCTTTCGTGTATTCAACTTGATCTGCTCTCCTGCTTTAAGCAGGTCGCGTTTCACCTGTTTGGATACCCCCTGCTCGGAAAACGCCAGCGGCAGGTGGGTGTGACCCACAAGCGCGATCTGGCTGTCAAAGCAGGCAAAATTCAGCATTGCAGTGTATGAATCCAGCACATACTCCCAGACCGGGTTCTGCGGACTGGCATGAACCAGGGTAAAAAGGCTATTGGTTTGTTTTTCCGCAAGGGAGCGCAGGAAGGCAAGATTGGAAGGCGTGAGTGCAGCTCGCGTCCAAAGGATGGATGCCGCTGCTTCATGGTTGAATTTTGCCAGATCCATGGCGCCGGTGACCGCAGCATCGTGATTGCCCAACAGGCAGGTGAGATTGGGCAGGCTTTGAACACGCTCCACACACTCGTTGGGGTCGGGTCCGTATCCCACCAAATCGCCCAGGCACCACACCGCATCGACCATCGCATTGGCAGCAATCACCGCTTCAAGAGCGGTGAAATTGGCATGAATATCAGAGATCACGAGAATGCGCATGCAGGCTCCCCCATGCAAAATGGTCTATGTCCAATTTTACAGGGTTCATAAAATTTGTCTGTAAAAATCGAGTGTAAATTACTTGATTGCTTCGATGATTTCCGCAGCGTAATCGTAGCGGTGGAATGCCGGCATCAGGTATATTCCCTGGATCTGCGGGCGCACCTGTTCAACCAGGTCGATGGTGGCAGCAATGCCTGTTTGAGCTGCTTTTTCACCGCTGGATTGAATGCGCTGAATGGTTTCCGATGGGATCACGATGCCTGGCACCTCCTGCTGCAGGAAGTTGGCATGCCTCACACTCGCCAGCGGCAGGAATCCAACCAGCAGCGGGATTTCAAGATTTCCAAATTCATTCTGATAAGTGTCGAGAAAGCGTGTGACCAGGCGGGCATCGTAGATGGGCTGGGTGAGGATGAAATCGGCCCCAGCTTTGATTTTGCGCCGCAGAAGTCTGATTTCTTCTGCCAGGTTTTCAGGATTGAGGTTCAAGGCGCATCCGGCGAAAAAGCTGGTAGGCTGCCCGATATCGCTGCCGGCATGGTCCACCCCGGCGTTGAAACCCTGTTTGATCAGTTTGAGCAAGCCTGAAGGTACCAGGTCGAAGTAATTGTTGGCACTGGGGTAATCGCCAATGGATGTGGGATCGCCCATGACCACGAAGATATTGCGCACATCGAGAGCGTGGGCAGCCAGCAGGTCGCCCTGCACCCTCAACAGGTTGCGTCCGCGGGTGGGAAAGTGAAGCACGGTTTCGATTCCCACGCGGTTTTGAATCAGGCTGCACACCGCCCAGGGGCTCATACGCATACGCGCCATGGGGCTGTCTGCCACATCGATCACATCAGCACCGGCTTCCGCCAAAAGACTGGCTCCCGCGAGCATTTTGTGCGTAGAAAGCCCGCGCGGCGGATCCATTTCGACCGCCACCACGAACTTTCCGTCTTCAAGCTTCTGGTCGAGAGTGGTGGGCGGGAGATCAGAGGATTTTCTGCTCTCAGCGGTGACACGGATGACGGGCTGTTCCACGGGAGTGATGACCGTCTCCGGGTTGGCAGCGACTGATTGCGCCATGGCTTGAATATGCTCCGGCGTGGTGCCGCAGCACCCGCCCATGACGCTAGCACCAGCCTTCCAAAAGGAGAGGGCATATTCGCCGAAGTACTCTGCTCCGGCAGGATACATGATGCGTCCTTCAACCTGGTGCGGCCATCCGGCATTGGGCATGACCGAGAAGCGCGCATCAGGCACTTCTGAGCGCATTTTTTTGAGCAAGTCCAGCACCTGGTGCGGACCCCCGGAGCAATTGATGCCGATGACATCCGCCCCGGCTTCATTCAACCGTCGTGCAACCTTTCCAGCGGGATCGCCCAAGAGAGTCAGATTGTCGCGCGTAAAGGTCATGGATGCGAGCACCGGCAGGTTGGGGGCTGTTTCCCTGGTTGCCTTGACGGCTTCCACGATTTCATACAGGTCTGCGATGGTCTCGATCACGATCAAATCAACGCCTGCAGATGCAAGCGAGCGGATCTGATCCGCAAAGGTAGTCCGGGCTTCATCGAGTTGTACCCTGCCGAAGGGAGCGATGCGCACCCCCAGCGGACCGACGTCGCCGGCAATCAGAATATCCCTGCCGCTGTCGTGAACCGCCTGACGGGCTATTTCCACCCCGGCGCGGTTGATGGCATCCATTTGATCCAGAAGACTATGCTGGTTTAATTTGAAGCGGTTGGCGCCAAAGGTATTGGTTTGGATCATGGTGGCACCGGCAGCGATATATTCACTGTGGATCGTACCGACAAGTTCAGGGTTCTCCAGGTTGAGGGCATCGAAGTTGACGGTGGAACCCGCCCCATGGGCATGCAGCATGGTGCCCATGGCGCCGTCGGAAATCACCGGCTGACCCTGGGCTAATCTATTGAAAAACTTACTGGCTGTATCAGACATGATTCGCGCCTGTTACTCTTTCATTAATTGATCCACCCGCGACTCGCCAATATTGAAGTACTTTGCCTGCGGGTGGTGCAGGATGATGGCTGCCGTGGATTGCTCCGGCACGAGCTGGTAGGCAGGGGTGAGGCTCATGCCCAGTTCCTGCACGGCAGGAAGCAGCTCAAACACCTTGGCGTGATCAGCCACTTCAGGAATCGCCGGATATCCCCAGGAGTAGCGCTTGCCCTGGTTTTCGGCAATCCCCATTTCCCGGCGTACGTGATTGTGAAGGTAATCAGCCGAGGCTTCGGCGGTCTGAACAGCCAGGCCGTGACCGAAGTAGGCTTCGGTGTAATCTCCGGCAGCCTGCAGGCGGTCAAAACGTTCAGTAGCAGCCTTGCCCACAGTCACCACCTGGAAAGCGACCACATCCATGATGCCGGAATCCACGCTGGCAAAATAGTCTGCCAGACAAAGGGCATCGCCGCCGTTCTGGCGCGGGAAGTGGAAGCGGGTGAGTTCCTGCAGTTGACTGGTTTCCAGGCTCTCTGGTTTGTAAAGAATCAGATCATCACCGGCAGATTGTGCCGGCCAGAACCCATAGATGCCCCGGGGAGCCAGCCACTTTTCTGCCATGGCTTCCTTTTCCATACGTTCCAGCCGCTCCTCGTATTCGGCTTTCAACTTTTCCCACTCGGCACCGTGTGCATTTCTCGCTCCCCAGGATAATCTAAAGAGTTCATTCTTCGCCAGATGCTGGAAGACGAATTGCAGCGGCATTTCCTTGACCACATGCGCGCCCCATGAAGTCACCTTGGGGATGGAAGGTGCTGGAGCAACTGATGATTGGGTGGCGACAGGTTCCTCGTTTTTGACCACGATGTTGCCCAGCTCAACCTCTGATTCCTTCTGGATCTGGGTGATCAGATCTTCCCTGGTTTCCGGAGTGGAAAGGGCTTCCATCGTCGAGAGTCCTTCGAAGGCGTCCTTGCAGTAGAATACACCTGCCTTGTAGGAGGAGCCGTCCTCGGTCTGCAGGATTCGCCGTCCAAATTTGCGATTGATGGCTGCGCCGCCGATAAGCACGGGGATGTTCAAGCCGCGGCGGTGAAGTTCGTTCACGATCAGCGGCATTTGTTTGCTGGTGCTGACAAGCAGCGCGCTCAAGCCGATGGCATCGGCATTGTTTTCCACTGCCTGCGTAATGATGTTGTCCGCAGGAACCTGTTTGCCAAGGTCGATCACACGGTACCCGTTGTTTGAAAGGATGGTCTTGACCAGGTTCTTGCCAATGTCGTGCACATCGCCGTAAACCGTGGCGAGTACCAGCGTCCCCTTGCTCGCGCCTTCCTTGCGGTCAAGGTAGTTCTCCAGGTAAGAAACCGCTTTTTTCATCACCTCGGCGGATTGGAGCACGAACGGCAGGATCAACTCACCTGAACCGAACTTGTCGCCCACCTCTTTCATGGCAGGCAGCAGCACGGTATTCAGCGCTTCGACCGCCTTGTCGTTTTTCGTGCGGGCGGCATCGCCTTCTTCGAGCAACAGGTCGATATCCGACTCGATTTCATCCTTGTAGCGGTGGACGATCTTCCAGTGAAGCCGCTGAGCTGGAGTCATGGTTTTCAAAGCTTCCTGCTGGGCATCCTTTTTCGCTTCCGATGGTCCGGCAGCCTGGAAACATTCGATCAGCTTTTGCAGCGCGTCCGGCGTGCGGTTGAAGATCAGATCTTCCACCAGGGTTCTCTGCTCTTCCGAGATCTCGGGGTAGGGTGTGATGGTGGCGGGGTTGACAATGGCCATATCCAACCCGGCAGCAACGGCATGATGCAGCATGACTGAATTGATCACTCCACGTGCGTTGGGCTGCAATCCAAACGAAACGTTGCTGATCCCCAGCGAGGTCAACACACCGGGCAGCTCAGCTTTGATCAGTTTGATGCCTTCGATCGTCTCAATCGCCGAGCGGGCAAACTCGGCATCGCCGGTGGCCAGGGTGAAGGTGAGATCATCGAATACCAGGTCCTGGGGTCGCAAACCGTACTCGCCCACGGCAATCTGATGGATGCGTTTGGCGATTTCGAGCTTGCGCTGGGCATTTTTTGCCATACCCTGTTCGTCAATGGTCAGGCAGATGACGGCGGCATTGTACTGCTTTGCCAACCCGAAGATGCGGTCGGCTTTGGCGCGTCCGCCTTCCAGGTGGGTGGAATTGATCAGGCATCGTCCGGGGGCGGTCTTCAACGCTGCCTCCAGGACATCCGGTTCGGTGGTATCGATCACCAGCGGCAGGCGTATGCTGGGGGAAATGGTCTTGATCAGGCGAACCATGGTGGTGGTCTCGTCGGCACGTTCGGTCAATGCCACGCAAAGGTCAAGCCCGTGGGCACCGCTTTCCACCTGCTGCTGCGCCAGGGTGAGAATGCTGTCAAAATCGTTTTCGAGCACCATCTTCTTGAAATTGCGGCTGCCCTGGGTGTTGAGACGTTCGGCGATGAAGAACGGCGCCGGCTGCTGCTGCATGGGTTGAGCCGTAAGCGAAGAGGAAAGGCGCGGAAGCAGGTTTTCCGGGTGCAGCACCGGGGTCATGCTTTTCACGCGTTCAACCAGTTTGCCGAGATGCTCGGGTGTGGTGCCGCAGCATCCTCCAAGCACCCGTACGCCGTACTTTTCTGCGAATTCAGCCAGTGTTTCGGCAAAAGGAGCAGGTTCCAAAGGGTATACTGCCTGCCCATCCACGTTCAAGGGCAATCCGGCATTGGGGATGCAGGAGACAGGCAGGGATGTGTTTTCCGTGAGGTACTGCACCGGCTCGCGCATGAAATCGGGACCGGTGGAGCAGTTCATGCCGATCACATCGACGGGAAGTTCTTCGAGGATGGCAAGCACGGCCGAAATATCGGTACCCAGCAGCATTCTTCCGGTCGTGTCCAGAGTTACCTGGGCTTGCACCGGCAGCGATTTGCCGGTCTGCTTGAAGGCATCCTGGATGCCGGCGATGACCGCCTTGACCTCCAGGATATCCTGCGAAGTCTCGATGAGCAGCAAATCCACTCCGCCTTCGATCAAACCGCGCGCCTGTTCGCTGAAAACGGCTTTGAGATCATCAAAGTTTACGTTGGAAAGTTCGGGGTCGTTCATCGAGGGGAGTTTCCCGGAGGGTCCCATCGAGCCAGCGACAAACCTCTGGTGTCCGCTGCGGCTGTATTCGTCCGCAAGTTTGCGTGCCAGGCTGGCGGCTGCGTGGTTGATCTCGATGATCCTGTCCTGCAAGCCGTACTCCGCCATGGTGATGCGGTTGGAGCGGAAACTGCAGGTCTCGATCACATCCACCCCGGCATCCAGGAAGGAGCGGTGCACCTTTTCAACCGCCTGGGGATAACTGATCACCAGATAGTCATTGCAGCCCGCATAGCGCTCGCCGCCGAATTCGGCAGCAGTTAAATTCTGTTTTTGGAGGTTGGTACCCATGGCGCCATCAAAGATGACGATCTTTTCATCGAGTGCATCCAGGTATTTCCGATTGGTAAATGAGCGGGTCAAAGGTCACCTCAATGTTTTGCTACTCTCAAGTATAAAAAAGCCTCTCCTGAAAAAGAGAGGACATTTTTGTTCATTCTCTCATCTTCCAGTCTTCCCTGTGAGGAACACAGGCCGCTGCCGGATTTGGCACCAGTTTATCGGTTGCCGAGGTTTCATCGGGCCGGTCCCTCCACCTCTCTGGATGAGCGGGCAGGCAGCACTGCCTTCCCTTTATGGCGAAAATTTTACCACAAAAATGGTCTGGTTTCAATTATCGAGGTTTTTACCCTGAGCGCATTTCAAGATCAACAGCGCTTGATTGAAAATCCCGCCTGTAGTACTATCAACCATATTGCATGCAACGGAGGAATCGAATGCGGTCGAAATCATGGCTGGGCTTACTGGTAGTGTTGGTGCTCGTTTCGATGGTCCTGGGGGGATGTGCAAAAACCGAAGAGCAAAAAGTGATGGACGCGGTTCAGCGTTACGCTGATGCGATGAACAAAGAGGACGTCAATGCGGTACAGGACGCAATGCACCGCGACAACTGGAGCTACTTCTACATCAAGCAGCAGCTCCCGCAGTATTTTGCCCTTTACAACGTCAAAGTTGAATTTGAAGATCTTAAATTCATCGAGATCAAAGACGGAATCGCCTCAGTGTCTTTTGTCATGACCACCAGGAAGACGGATAACTCGGATTTCAAAGACACCCGCATCAAGGGCACGTTTACACTAAAGCAGGAAGATGGGGTCTGGAAATTACTGGATACCGTATATGATCCTGAAAAAGATGTTGAATTTCTGACCCCGCAACCCTAGACGCAAGACAGGTTGAATGATGGAAAATCGACCGAATCTACCTCCGTTTCGCACTATTTTGGCTTTTTCGATCTTTCTATTCGCAGTGGGTGTGGTTGGGTTGGTGGTTTTATTCTCGCTGACCACTCCCACGCTCGGACCGCGGTGGTTGATGTTCTTTTTGACCACTTTCGGGGCTGCAGGGGTTTTTCTCCCTTTGGCGTATTTCCTGCATTTGAGATTCCCCAACAATCCCCCGGCTGACGGCATGGTGTTGATCCGTGAGGCCCTATTCTTCTCTGCGTATTGCGATTTCATGCTCTGGTTGAAGCTGGGGGGAGTACTTAATTTCGCCATGGTGGTATTCATTTTCATCGGTTTTGTAGCGATTGAACTGATTGTGCGCCTGCGCGAACGCAGCAAGTGGAATCCCCAAGCTTGAGCAGATGGATCCCCGGCGCGCACTTCCCTCGGTGGACAAGATCATGCAGCAGCAGGATATCCTGGAGCTGCAGAAGAGTTATGGTCATTCGCTTACCCTCCATGCGGTTCAGGAGATCCTGTCTGAACTGCGCACGCTTGCCGCGTCCGGGGTCAAACCCGATGAAAATGTGGAGGAATTGACTGCACGCAAACTCGAGGAGTGGACCCGTCCGACGCTGGAACCTGTCATCAATGCCACTGGGGTGATTCTGCACACCAATCTTGGACGGGCGCCGCTATCGAAAGAAGCAACCGCTGACCTGATTCAGGCAGCCTCAAATTACTCCACCCTGGAGTTTGATTTGGAAAGCGGCAAGCGGGGAAGCCGTTCAGTGCATGCGGCAGAATTGCTCAAACGGCTCACAGGGGCGGAAGATGCCCTGGTGGTGAACAACAACGCCGCGGCCGTGCTGCTGGTGCTGAGCGTGCTCGCAAAACGCAAAAAGGCAGTGATCTCGCGCACACAACTGGTGGAAATCGGCGGAGGTTTCCGCATTCCCGAGGTGATGGCGCAGTCTGGCGCAAAGCTGGTGGAAATTGGCACCACCAACAGGGTGCACCTGGAGGATTACCGGGAAGCCCTGGAACAGGGAGCCCAGGTGGTGTTGAGGGCGCACCACTCGAATTTCAAGATCGTCGGATTCACCGCTGAACCTGAATTGACCGAAATCGTCAGACTGGCACATGATCACGGCGCGGTTTTCATCGATGACCTTGGTTCTGGAGCACTGCTGGATACATCTCAATACGAATTGGCACACGAACCCATGGTGCAGGAGTCGCTTGCGAGCGGCGCAGATCTGGTGTGTTTTTCCGGTGACAAACTTCTGGGAGGTCCCCAGGCGGGTATCATCCTGGGCAGGCGCGACCTACTGGAAAAGATAAAAAGGGCACCGCTCACACGGGCGCTGCGCGCAGACAAGCTGTGCCTGGCGGCATTATCTGCCACCTTGCTTCTCTACCTGAAGGATAAAGCGGAAACCCATATTCCTGTGTGGCAGATGATCTCCTCTCCGGTAAAGGAGGTCGAATTGAGGGAAGTCCAGTTGCGCGAGAAATTGGGGCAGGGGGAGATCAAACCCGGAGAGTCGACCATCGGAGGAGGAAGCCTGCCGGAGGAGACCCTGGCAACCAGCCTGCTGGTATTGGACGTGGATCGACCTGATGTATTTGCGAAGAAGCTGCGGGCTTCCGAGCCGCCGGTAATTGTCCGAATAGAGGATAATAAGATTGTGCTCGACTTGAGAACCGTTCTGCCGGGGCAGGATGAGCTTCTGGCACAGATTCTCTCACGAGCATTCGCATAGCCAATACTGTATACCCACGAGGATGAAATGAAAAAAGATCTTGATCAATTGATGCAAAAGTTCAACATCGATGTCCTGCTGGTCACAGGGGCGGCGCAGCATAACCCGGCCATGGTGTACCTGACCGGAGGGGGGCATATCACCGGGGCGGATTTGATCAAGAAACGCGGCGGAGAAGCGGTGCTTTTTGTCGGTGCCATGGAACGTGAGGAAGCGTCGCGTACCGGATTGCGAACCGTCACCTACAGCGCCTATCCGCTGCAGGACCGTCTGACCGAAGCCGGCGGCGACATGGACCGGGCAGCTGCCCTGCGCTACAAAAAGATGTTCGCCGACCTGGGAATCGCTTCCGGAACGGTGGCTGTTTACGGGGAAGGCGACGTGGGTTCCTTTTACACGCTGCTCAGCCTGGTGCAGGAGGAAATGCCGGGTGTGAAATTCAAAGGCTTTCTGCAGGATGAACTGCTGATGACCGCCATGATGACCAAGGATTCCGATGAAATATCCAGGATCAGGCAAATGGGCAAGGTGACCACCGATGTGGTGGCAAAAACCGCCGATTATCTCACCGGTCAAAAGGTCAAAGGCGATACACTGGTGCATGCCGACGGCTCCCCGGTGACCATCGGAGAGGTGAAAAATCTGATCAACCTGTGGTTGGCGGAACGCAATGTGGAAAATCCCGAAGGCACCATCTTCGCCCAAGGCCATGACGCAGGAGTGCCGCATTCCACCGGAACTGCCAGTGCCGCCATCAAACTGGGCGAGCCGATCGTTTACGACATCTTCCCCTGCGAGGCTGGCGGCGGGTACTTTTATGATTTCACGCGAACCTGGTGCCTGGGGCATGCCAGCGATGCCATGCTCAAACTTTACGAGGATGTGTTCAAGGCGTACCAAACGCTCGCAGGCGAATTGAAGGTCAACACACCCTATTCGGTATATCAGAAACGCACCTGTGAGATGTTCGAGGCGATGGGGCATCCCACCGTGATGAGCATTCCCTCCACCGAGCAGGGATATGTTCACAGCCTGGGGCACGGCGTGGGGCTTCACATCCACGAAAAGCCGGGTTCTTCACTGGCGAATTCGAGCCCAAGTGATATTCTCGCTCCAGGTACCGTGTTTGCCATGGAACCCGGACTTTACTACCCTGAAAAGGGCATGGGTGTGCGGATCGAAGACACCTACACAGTGGATGAAGCCGGCAAATTCGAAGTGCTCGCCGAGTTCCCGAAGGATCTGATCCTGCCCGTCAAAGATTAGGTTTTGCCAATCTTAATGGAGTTATGGTATAAGGACTCTATGACTCTGAACAAGATCGTCCAACCCAAGACTACTGCCCGGATTCTCGGCATCGAGAGTTCGTGTGATGAGACGGCTGCTGCAGTGATTGAAAACGGTCGCAGCATGCTTTCCAATGTGGTGGCAACACAAATTGAAATCCATAAGAAATACGGCGGAGTATTCCCCGAAGTCGCTTCGCGCCAGCACATCCGAACGGTGTACGCGGTGATCGAACAGGCGCTGCAGCAGGCACACCTCGGCCTCGCAGATATCGACGCCATTGCCGTCACCCGCGGACCCGGTCTGGCCGGGTCGCTGGTGGTGGGCATGAACGCCGCCAAGGGTCTGGCTCTGGGGCGGGGCATCCCTTTGATTGGCGTCAATCACCTGGAGGGGCATATCTACTCTTCGTGGGTGTATTCCTCCGAGGTGGTCAAACCGCCGCCGGCACCGCAATTCCCGCTGCTGGCACTGCTTGTTTCTGGCGGGCATACCGAACTCAACTTGATGGAAGATCATCTGCGTTACCGGCGGCTGGGGGCTACCCTCGACGACGCAGCCGGTGAAGCCTTCGATAAGGTCGCCCGCATGCTCAATCTTGCTTATCCGGGCGGACCTTCCATTCAAAAAGCGGCGGAAGACGGCGACCCTGCGGCGTTCAACTTTCCACGTGCCAAGATGGACGGGTCGTGGGATTTCTCGTTCTCGGGACTGAAAACAGCGGTTCTTCGCGTAGTCCGCAAACTTGAGGAAGAGCACCGCCCAATCCCGGTAGCGAATCTGGCTGCCAGTTTCCAGGCAGCGGTGGTGGATGTACTGTACGGCAAGACCATGAAAGCAGCAGAGGAATTCAACATCAAGGAGATCGTTGTGGCAGGCGGCGTTTCAGCCAATCATGCACTGAGAGATACATTCAAGAAGAAGTCGCCGCTGCCTGTGCACATTCCTCCCCTTTCATTATGTACCGATAACGGTGCAATGATCGGTTCAGCCGGGTATTTCCATTACGCGCTCGGGCATAGCGACCCTCTCAACCTGGATGTGCTTCCCACCTGGCCGCTTTCCTGATGTGACCTCAACCCCTGGAATGCATCAAATGGATAAGACCAAAATCAACGATTCAGAGATCTCGATCGATAAATTGATCGCTCAGGATCGTGATGAGCTTGCCCGTTTTGTCGAGACCTATTCACCCAGGATTTACCGCCTGGGAATGAGGATCCTTAACAATGAACAGGATGCCGAAGATGTGCTCCAGGAAACCTTCATTAAGGCAATCCGAGCCCTTCCCACTTTTGAAGGCCGGTCGTCACTCTCCACCTGGTTATACCGGATTGCCACCAATGAAGCTTTGATGCTGCTGCGCAAGCATTCTCCGGAGATGGTTTCGATCGATGCTCCGGCAGAAGAGGAAGAGGAAGAACAGGAAGCACTGCAGATTGTTGACTGGACAAATCAACCTGAATCAGAGCTTTCTGTCAGGGAAATTCGGCAGCAGATCAACTCGGCGGTGGCCAAATTGCCACTGGGTCAGCGTGAAGTATTCGCGTTGAGAGAGGTTGAAGGAATGTCGGTGAAGGAAACCGCAGATATTTTGAATGTAAGCGAAAGTGTGGTCAAAACGCGTCTGCTGCGCGCCAGGATGCACCTTCGCCAGGTATTGAATGACTATTTTATCGAACGCCAAAAACACGAGGTGGCAGATGAGTGAACATACCGGTTGCCACGACTATTGCGCCATGATCTCTGAGTTCATCGACGGCGAGCTGCCTGCAGATCTGTGTGCAGCCCTGGAGAAACACCTTACAGGCTGCGATAATTGCACCATCGTTCTGAACACGATGAAAAAGACCATCGAGTTGTACCACGAAGATGAGGGATCGGCTGATCTTCCAGAAGGCGTAAAACGACGCTTGTTCACCACCCTGTCACTTGCAGATTACCTTCGCAAGTAAAGTCACTTTTCAGCTTGGTTTTCATCAAATTAAACGAGGCAAACGAAGTTCAACAACCCATTGGTTGATTGCACTATCTTAATTTTATTAAGGAATGAACATTATGGAAAAATTCCTGGATCAAACTCTGCAGGATGAATTAACGAAGATATTTGGCAACCTGGTTCATCCGGTGAAAATCGTATTCTTCTCTACACAGGAAAATTGTTCCTACTGCGAGGAGATCGAAGGCCTTCTTGGCGAGGTGACCGCTCTATCGGATAAGCTTTCTTTGGAAACTCATGATATCGACGCGGATGCCGAACTGGCAAAACGATACAATGTTGCCGATGCTCCGGTATTCATCATTAACGGGGTTAAAGACGGCAGTGAGTTGAACTACCGCATCCGCTTTTACGGCATGCCGGGCGGACATGAATTTACCTCGCTGATCAACGATCTGCTGATCGTATCGCAGCAGGACTCCGGCTTGCAGCCTGAAACACGCCAATTCCTGGAAACGCTCAAACAACCGGTGCATTTACAGGTATTCGTCACACCCACCTGCCCTTATTGCCCGCAGGCGGTGGTACTGGCACACCAGATGGCGGTGGAAAGCGAAAGAATCACCGCTGACATGGTGGAAGCCATGGAATTTCCCGATCTGGCCAACCAGTTCAATGTCTCAGGCGTACCTCAAACCACCATCAACCTGGGGGCCGGCACGGTGATTGGCGGGGTGCCTGAAGAAATGCTGGTGGCTGAGATCAAAAAGTCGTTGGCTGTATAATGATAGAAATCTCAATTGGAGGACCTGGATGGATGCGAAAGTAACCTGGAAGAATGGCATGGTGTTTAACGGAGTGGCAAATTCGGGGTTCCCCGTTACGATGGATACCTCTGTGCAGAGCGGCGGCTCTGGCAGCGGCGTGAGCCCCATGGAATTGGTGTTGATCGCCCTGGGCGGCTGCACCTCCATGGATGTGGTACCCATCCTGCAAAAGAAAAGGCAGGAAGTGCATGCATTCGAAATCCGTGTCCACGGCGACCGTGCCCAGGAACATCCCCATGTGTATACCGATATTACCCTTGAGTACATCGTCACAGGGCACAACATTGACCCGGCGGCAGTGGAGCGTGCGATCGAATTGAGCGAGACGAAGTACTGCTCGGTCAGCGCCATGCTGCAGAAGAGTGTCAGGGTTACCACCAAGTACACCATTATCGAAGGGTAATGGTCCTTTAATAAAGCAAACGACTGCCCGTGAGGGCAGTCGTTTTATGTTAAGAGGAATTGGTTTTTGCAGGAAACCCTATTTTGTATTGCTGATCAGGCTGGCGCTGGAGGCGGATTCACTGGCGACTGTGATCTTGCCAAAGCGTGTGAGTGTGCCCAGGTATTCCGCAGCGCCGTTGCGCGCAACCCACCCGTTGAGGTTGAACGGAAGCGCGCCGTCAGCTGGGATCCATTCGCCATTGTATTTTCGCGCAATGTGAATGTGGGTACCTGTGGCTTTGCCGCCTTCGCAAGAGGGATGCCCGATGGGATCTCCAGTCTTGACCATGACCCCCTGGCGGATCATGTCCTGTGAAGACAGGTGCAGGTACAGGATCACCCAACCAGTGCGTTCGTTGCCGTCACCATCCAGGTCAAGTACAGCCACCGCCTTATCGGTACGCACGATCTCTCCTGAAGCCACGGCGGTGGCAAATTCAGTGGTGGAACCGCAGCCGCCCACATTGGAAGGCGGAGCGAAATCAAGCGCAGCCAATGGATCACCGTTACCCCAGGCGGCGTGCGGACCGCCTGTGAATGCCCAGGTTTTGCCCGCCGGGAAAGGGAAGGCCAATTCGGGCTGTGTGAGGCTGCCTTCGATGGATGCCGGGGCCGACCAGGGATTTCCAAACAGCAATTCGTAAGTTTTGGCCAACCCGTCGGAGTAAATTGCCTTTTGATACTGGTCAACCGGCTGGAGAATGGAGAAGTAGTACTGAAGGGCTACGGTTGCTGCATTCTGCCAGGGATCAGGGTGTTCAATACTGCCGTCCAACCGGGTGATGGTATTCAGGCTGCCTTCACGCCAGCGGTAATACCCGTTGTTCAACGTGTTGGCTGCCCAGACGAGCTGCATGTAAAACCCGATGTGATCGCGGTCTGTGTACCCGAGCGGGTATCTTGCCAGTTCATCCGGCAGAGTGGGGTTGCTCAATGCCCCAACCTGATACTCGGCTAGCGCCAAAAGCAGCCGCGGGCTGACCGAGTAGGTGACCGCGACATAATCCACCACCTCACCGCCGGTACGGTTCTTCTCGCCGGCAAATGTGGTGTAGTTTTTCAACCAGCCGGGTTTTGAATTGACAAAAGCCACTGTGTCAAAGCCATCCTGGGCCGGCCCGTTGACAAAAAGGGAATCGGGCAGGATCTGAAATGAATTTCCCCACAGCGCCACATAATAAATGGGAATTTTCATCGGCAGACCCGGAGGCAGGGTGGTCACATCCTTGGGGAGGATGGAATTTGCCTGACGGATCTCGGCTTCGGTGGTGTTGAAATGGGCTGCGAGGGCCGGCAGGGTATCTCCGGATTGGGCAGTATAGTCCACAAGCGTGCCTGGTTCATAGACCGGCCGGGTCGCCAGAGGGGTGGGCGGAACGCTGGTGATGGTTGGAATGACCTCAGGGGCAGACTGGGTTTCAACCTGTGGTGAAACATTCACCGGCTGGCAGGCAGTGATCACAAGCGTTATGAGGATGAAGATCCCGCAGAAAAAGGAAAAATGAACTTTCGATTTCATTCTAAGTGATACAAATATACCACCAAATTAGTCTGTTTTAGGGAGTACGGAGGATGACCGATTTGGGTGATGACAGGGAATCGGCAATGACCACCCGACTGCCATTGACCAATTCTCCAATATAGGGTTTGTCCCCGGTGACCGCCATGTATCCGCTCATGACAAAAGGCATCGGCCCCCCCGCCAGGATCCACTCGCCGTTGTATTTCCGCGCCACATGGGTGTGGGTGCCTGTCGCTGAACCGCCTTCGCAGGAAGGGTGTCCGATCTTGTCCCCCGCTTCGAGGCGGGTTCCCACTGGCACCCGGTCGTTCGTGGCAATATGCAGGTACATGATATCCCATCCGGTCATCTCGTTTCCATCTCCGTCCAAATCCTCCATCACCAGCCCGTTTTCAGAGCGGACGATCACTCCAGGCGCCATGGCTGCCACCCATTCGTTTGAATCGATGCAGCCCGAAGAAACTGAAGGAGGTGCAAAATCAAGGGCTGCCAGTGCGCCGTCCGGTCCCCAGGCCGAATGCGGACCACCGGTAAAGCTCCACGGGCGGTTGACCATGAAGGGCAGGTTCAGCGCGGGTTGGGTCAGATCCGGCGGGTAGAGGGGTTCGATGGTGAGGGCGCGTTCCAGGTAGTTGCCGAACATTTTCGCCAGTAGTTTGGGCATGCTGTTATCGCCGTAAAGAGCACCCACCCATTCCGCCTTGTCATACCACTGGGCGAAAAGATACTGTACAGCGGCCGTTCCAGCGTTGATGCGCGGGTCCATGCGAATCCAGGTGCCATCTGTGAATATCATTTCATAAAGGATGCCTGCCCGCCAGCCGTAATATCCAATGGACAACTGCTGTACCGTCCAGGAAAGCTGGTGGTAAAGCCCGCGATAATCGTAATCGATCTTGCCCATCGGATATTCCGATTCGGCAAGGTTAGTAGGCTGACCATACACCCAGTGGCTTTTGTATTCGAGGATAGCCAGCAGCAGATACGGGCTGATGGAATTTTCCAATGCCACTTGCTTGACTATCTCCGCTCCGGTCTTGTTACCGCTGCCCATCTGCTGCGTGTAATGGCTCAGATAACCATTGGTACCGTTGATAAACTGGATCACATCAAAAGATGCTGCCGAAGGTGAGTAAACCACCTCACTGTCAGGCATCACCATGGTCGCTGAGGTGGTTTCACCCAGCGTGTCGGGGATGATCAGCAGTACATTGGGCTTGATCAGGCCGTTCTGCGGCAGAGTCTCATCCGAGGTGATCTGATCTTCGTGCACACCGAACCGCCCGGTGATGGATGCCAGTGTATCGCCTGCCTGGGTGTAGTAAAGAATGGGAGGCTTGGGTGTGGCACGCGGGTCGAGAGTGGCAGTCATATGAATGGTGGGAGTAGCCGAATTTTCAACTACCGGACTGAGCGTGGCGGTCTTCGTTCGCGTAGGTGGTAATACGGGGATGGTGGGAGCTGCCCCGGCAGTGGCTGCAATCTCCTCGCTGCTGAGGTAGGTTTGAGAACAAGCCAGAATGGAGAAGACCCAGACTGCTGCCACCAATAGAAGTTGAAAACGCTTAGTGCGAGATCGCATTGGCTGCAATTCGACCTTCCCAGGCGGTGACTGTCACACCATCACGCGACAGGGTACCATTGTATTCAATGCCATCGCTTTCAGGCGTCCAGCCTTCAAAATTGAACGGCAGCTCTCCAGTTGCCGGAATCCATTCGCCATTGTAGCGCCTGGCAATATGGAAATGCGTTCCGGTGGAAATGCCGCCTTCGCAGGAAGCATGTCCGATGCGGTCGCCGGCTTTGATCTTGGTGCCTACTGCCACCCGGTCGCGGGATTCGATGTGCATATAAAGCACCACCCAGCCCGTTTGCTCAAGGCCGTCGCCGTCCAGGTCGAGGATCACCTCGCCGTTGGAGGCGCGGGTGATGATACCGTCCGCCACTGCGGTGACCCAGGCATTGGAGCTGAAACAACCGTACTGGTCCTCGGGGGGAGCAAAATCAAGCGCACCCCAGGCAGAGCCGTCGCCCCACGAAGCATGCGGTCCGCCCGTCAGATACCAGGTGACGCCGGGTTCAAACGGCAGTAAAAATGCAGGCTGCTGGAGATCCTGTGGCACAACCGGTTCAATCGAATAATCAAAGGGAATGCCGAAGAAATGGATATAAGTGGCGTAAAAACCTTCCACCGAAACAGCCGCTTTCCAATCCGGAGCATTGTCCAGGGTGGCGAAGGCTGCCTGGATGCCGGCGGTTCCGGCATTGATTTCAGCCGGCAGCGTCACCAGGTTGCTGTCAGTCAACACCAGGTAGGAGATGTTGTTGCTTTTCCACATGTAATAGCCGCGGTTGAGCTGGTTGGCTGCCCATGCCAGTTGGCGGTACAGCCCCTTGCGGTAAGAGTCGTACAGGCGGATGGGATATTCAAGGGTGGAGGCATCGGGGTTCATTTGAGTGACCCACCCGGATTGATATTCCAGGAATGCCAGCAGCAGCCGCGGATTGACCGAGTATTCGTAAGCGATGCGCATCACAATATCAGCGCCGCTGGTTTCGATATCATCCACCTTTTCGGAGTAGCTTGAAAGATACCCGCCATTTTTGTGGATGAAACGGGTGACATCGAGGATGGCGCTGTATGGACCGTAGACCAGTTCTGAATCTGGAAGGATCTTGAACACAGACGGTTCCACCGAGGGGGCGAGGGAGGGGATGGTGATGCTTTGACCGACTTCCAGATAATTGGGGTTGATCAGACTGTTAGCGTTGATCAACACATTCACCGGCATGTTGTACCTGGCCGCGATGATCGCCAGACTGTCACCCGCCTGAACCGTGTAGTATTCGGTTTCGCTCCTAAGGGTGGGCTGCGGCCGAGCTTCGTCGGGGGTGGGTGAGGCTGCCGTGGTGGGTATGAAGGTTGGAATGGTCGCCGGAAAGGTCGAGGTGGGACCCATTGTCGGTTCAACAGTCGATGACTGGATTGTGGGCAGCGGAGTGGTCTCTGGCGTGTTCAGCAGCCACGGGCGGGTATCAGGAGCCGGTTGGATACAGCCTGAAAGCAGGAGGAGACAGGAAAACCACAAAAATCCCCGGCGGAGCTCCATTTATTGCAGTCCTTTCACCTGGAGACCGACCGGCATTTGCATCCCGCCCAGAACGTGCAGGTGCAAGTGATAGACAGACTGCCCGGCCTGGGGTCCGGTGTTGATCACCAGCCGGAAGCCGCTTTCAGCAATACCGTACTTGCGAGCCATTTCCCGCCCAACAAGCACCATGTGACCCGCCAGGCATACATCGCCAGGTTCCAGCTCATTTAAAGAAGGAATATGCTTCTTGGGGATCACCAGCAAATGGGTGGGGGCTGCAGGGTGGGCATCAGGGATGACAACGACCTGCGCATCTTCAAACAGGATCTGGGCAGGTATTTCCTTGGCAGCGATTCGGCAAAAGATGCAGTTTTCCATGAGGGTTACGGGTTGCAAAGACCTTGCCAGAATTGAAATAAAAACGCACCCTGTACTGCATAAGTATACACCAGGGTGCGTTGAGTGCTCAAATGGAGCTTAGAAGTATTTGGAAAGATCCTCGCCCTTGATATAAGCTTCGGTCATTTCACGGCATAGCTCGTCCTTAAACTGCTTGGGAGGAGTTTTCATGAAGTATGAAGCCGGAGCATACAACGGACCATAGATTCCGCGATCAAGCGCGAGCTTGACACAGCGAATGGCATCGATCACCACACCCGCGGAGTTGGGCGAATCCCAGACTTCGAGCTTGGCTTCCAGGTTCAGAGGTACATCGCCAAAGGTCGTGCCTTCCATGCGGATGTAGCACCATTTGCGGTCGTGCAGCCAGGGAACGTAGTCCGAAGGACCCACGTGGATGTCTTCTTCCGGTAGTTTATAAGGCAGCATCGAGGTTACGGCGCCGGTTTTGGAGATCTTCTTCGATTCCAGGCGTTCGCGTTCGAGCATGTTCATGAAGTCGGTGTTGCCGCCGAAGTTGAGCTGGTAGGTGTGATCGAGCTGCACACCGCGATCGACGAACAGCGTAGTCAGCATGCGGTGCAGGATGGTGGCACCCACCTGGCTCTTGATGTCGTCGCCGATGATTGGCAGATTGGCATCCTTGAATCGCTTGCCCCAGTATTCGGAGCTGGCAATGAACACAGGGATGCAGTTGACCATGCCGACGCCGGCTTCCAGGATCTGTTCCACGTACCACTTGGTGGCCATTTCGCTGCCCACGGGCAGATAGTTGATCACTACATCGGTACCGGTATCCTTGAGGATCTTGACAATATCCGCGGTGGGGCCGGGGGCCTTTTTCAAGATCTGGGACAGGTATTTACCCAGACCGTCATGGGTCATGCCGCGATACACGGGTACGTCCATATTGGGGACATCTGTGAACTTATAGGTATTGTTGGGGTAGGCAAAGATGGCTTCGGAAAGGTCTTTGCCGACCTTGGTATCGACCACATCGAATGCTGCTGTGAATTCGATGTCGCTGATGTGATAGCCGCCCAGGTTGACATGCATCAAACCGGGAATACGATCGGTGTCTTTCGCATCGCGATAATAATGTACGCCCTGCACCAGTGAGGAGGCACAATTGCCCACACCGATGATGGCGGCTCTTACTTTTTTGGAATCACCCATATTCTTCTCCTGGATCGCATTGATGGTGAGATTATCGGGATTTGGCCCTGATGGTGCATTGATTATACCCGTACATGGAAAATCCGGCGAAAGCGTGATTGACGAGAACGGTGAATTCCCTTGCCGATTGAATTCAGAGTAGGGTATAATCGAGCCGTTCGTTCGGGGCGTGGCTCAGTCCGGCTAGAGCACTCGGTTCGGGACCGAGAGGTCGGCGGTTCAAATCCGCCCGCCCCGACAAAATGACACATTCTATTGGTGATAGACGTGTCATTTTTCTTTTTAAGAATTCTCATAATAGGATTTCAATCTCATCTACGAGATAGGGTGCGTTCGCTTCTGAATGCACCTCACTCATCCAACTGTTTAAGTGTATCCCTTACTTATCCTTCCCGGCAATTTTAATCCTGATGATTTTTGTCAGAATGGTTATCAAACCCCTGCGACAGCCTTTCTTATTACCAACATTTCTAATACAAACAGAAATTTGAATACGAGAGCGTAAAAAATGCGTAAAAAGTAAAGCGAATGTCTGTACAAATAACTAATTTCATTTGAAAATTTTTGAAAACACTATATAATGAAATTACCTTTTTTGACCAATTGTTGCAGTTCGTCATCATTCATCATCAAATAAATCCAAAGGGGCATTGATCAGGGCGGAAACATATGCTCATGCCTTGATTTCATATCCCAACATTACAGCCCTTCGCATACTGGAAGACTGCAACATACCATGAAGTTGCCAGCATCTGTTTTTCACAGGTTGTTTTATGCAGCAATGGTATGTAATGCACACCAAACCCTATAAGGAACACTTTCTGCTCGATCAGTTGAGCCGGCAGCAAATTGAGTCTTACCTGCCTGTTTTTCACAAGTCGAACGCAGAGGGATTCTCCTCAGGAAAGGCGTTCTTTCCGGGGTATCTCTTTGTACATACGGATATTGCAGAGCAGGGTATTTCTTGCATGCTTTGGGTTCCGGGTGCAAAAGGGATCGTGTGCTTCGGCGGTGAGCCTGCCTGTGTTTCTGATGCATTCATTCAACAGTTGAGAACCAAAATGGACCAGTTGAACACGGGTGAACGAACCCGGTACCTGCGATACCGCGAAGGCGACCAGGTGACGATCGCCTCAGGCCCATTTGAAGGCTTTCAGGCTGTCTTCAACCAGTATCTTCCTGACCGCGACCGGGTGCGGTTATTGCTCAAAACTTTAGCTGAACTAAATGTTCGTGTGGAAATTCCCGCCGGTCAGCTCGCCATATAAGCCGCCCGGTGCTTGTAAGCTAATCTCTCGTCGTTTTCCACGGGGAAAGCTCCCAGTGGTGGCGGAGCATTGAAAATTCCCGATCCATTCTCTTCATTTTCACAATCCAATCAGTAAAGCATCGAGCCCAGACCCGGAAGTGGTTTGCGGCATTTATGCAAATTTTCAAGGAGATCGCAATGGCTGAATCTATTCCAGCGCAGGCAGGCGTATCCCCAAAGATCCGTGCCCCTTTGATGGAGATGGAAAAGGTGCGCTCGCTGTATTTTTTAGAGAAGCGCGCATTGGATATTCTGATTTCTTCAATCATGCTGATTCTGCTATTTCCGGTCATGTTTCTGATCGGTCTGGCAATTATGATCGATTCGCGTGGTCCGGCAATCTATTCTCAAACGCGGGTGGGGTGCCGCTTTCATTATCGCAAGGGGGAATATGTAAAGGAGGTATGCGAATTTACTTTTTATAAGTTTCGCACCATGTTCCATAAGGCAAGTGATCAGATTCACCGCGAATTCATCGAAGCTTACATCCACAATGATTTACAGCGCATGAACGAATTGCAGCAATCGCCCGCCAGCGAAAAAACTCAATTCAAGCTCACCGGTGATGCGCGCATTACCCGAATCGGCGGGTTCCTCCGCAAGAGCAGCCTGGACGAATTGCCGCAGTTCTGGAACATTTTGAAGGGGGAAATGAGCCTGGTGGGACCGCGACCGGCGATCCCATACGAGGTGGAGATGTACGAACCCTGGCAAATGCAGCGCCTGGCAGCTCTTCCAGGGCTTACGGGTTTATGGCAGGTGACCGCCAGAAACTCTGCACTGTTCGATGACATGGTACAGATGGATCTTGAATATATAGCGAAACAATCCATTTGGCTCGACCTGCTAATTCTCTTGAAAACCCCATTAGCAGTTTTTGATCGAAGATGTAATTAATTTTTTAATTTTTGAACAAGGAGCGGGGACTATGGAAAAACTCAGGATTGGCGTCATTGGTTGTGGGTACTGGGGGCCCAATTTGATCCGCAATTTTGCGGATCTGCCTACTGCTGAAATGGTGGCGGTAGCTGACCTACGCGAGGACCGTTTGAAAATGGTCAAGAGCGCAAATCATGACTTGATTGTCACCAAAGACTACAAGGACCTTTTTGGCATGAACCTGGACGGGGTGGTGATTGCAACTCCGCCTGCCACGCATTTTCCGCTTGCCAAAGAGGCTCTGGAGCATTATTTGAATGTGCTGGTCGAGAAACCCCTCACCACCACCAGCCAGCATGCACAGGAACTCGTTGAGTTGGCTGCGCGCAAAAGTAAAGTGCTGATGGTGGGTCACACATTCATGTATAACAATGCGGTACATGCGCTGAAATCTCTGGTGGATAGCGGCGAAATTGGGCGAATTCATTATGTGGACACTGCCCGGTTGAATTTGGGTCTCTATTCAAGGGATTTAAATGTGCTCTGGGACCTGGCTCCGCATGACCTGTCGATCATTTCCTACCTCCTGGAGAAAGATCCCATCTCGATCGAGGTCTTTGGAACTTCATGCAAGCTGAAAAATGTCTTTGATGTGGTCCACATGAACATCATCTATCCGGGCAACATCCTTGCACATGTGCATGTCAGTTGGCTGGATCCATGCAAAGTGCGTCGGGTGACCGTTGTTGGCAGCAAAAAGATGGTGGTATACAACGACATGGAACCGGCGGAGAAGATCAAGATTTACGACAAGGGTGTCGAAACACCGGATTACACCAGCACCTACGCCGAATTCCAATGTTCGTATCGTTACGGCGATATCACCATCCCGAACATCAAGCTTATCGAACCCCTGCGGCAGGAATGCTCACACTTTGTTGAGTGCATCACCGACCATACTGAGTGCCAGAGTTCAGGTGAGGATGGATTAAAGGTTGTCAGGATTCTGGAAGCCGCGCAGAATTCGCTGATGAACGGACATCATGAAGAGGTGTTCACATGGTAGCCGGTGATTTCGTGCGCATCTCTCCGGATGTGAAACTCGGAGAGAATGTACGCATTTATGCGTTTGTCAATCTCTACGGATGCGAAATTGGCGATGAAAGCCGGATTGGCACTTTTGTGGAAATTCAAAAGGGCGCGCGAATCGGAAAGCGTGTCAAAGTCTCGAGCCATTCATTCATCTGTGAAGGGGTGACCATCGAAGACAATGTTTTCATCGGTCACGGGGTAATGTTCATCAACGACAAATACCCGCGGGCAACCGCCGAAAATGGCTCGCCGCAAACGGAAGCAGATTGGGAATGCGTTTCAACGCTGGTGAAAAAAGGCGCTTCAATTGGCAGCAACGCCACCATTCTCTGCGGTGTCACCATCGGAGAGAATGCAATCGTGGGCGCCGGCAGCGTGGTCACCCGTGACGTTCCAGCAGGTTGTATTGTGGCAGGAGTACCTGCACATCTTTTCCGCAAGATTTCGGCTAAAACTCAGGAATAAAAAGAGAAAGGATCACCATGGAATCACCCATTCAATTCGTTGATTTGAAGAAGCAATACGCCCCATTGAAAGAAGAGATCCTGTCGGGCATCAGCCAGGTACTGGAAGGGATGCACCTTTTCCTGGGTGATAATGTGCAGGCATTCGAAAAAGAATTCGCTGCGTTTTGCGGCGTCAAACACGGCATCGGCATCAGCGACGGAACCTCAGCCCTGCATGTGATCCTGCGGGCGATGGACATTGGACCCGGGGATGAAGTGATCACTGTTCCCAACACTTTTATTGCCACGGCGGAAGCCATCACCATGGCAGGAGCATCGATGGTGCTTGTGGATATCGACCCGGCCACCTATTTGATGGACCTGGATAAGGTGGAAGAAAAGATCACGCCGAGAACGAAGGCAATCATGCCGGTGCATCTCTACGGTCAGATGGTGAACATGGACCGGCTGCGTGAAATTGCCGACCGCCACGGCTTGCGGATCATCGAAGATACCTGCCAGGCTCACGGCGCCGAATTCAACGGCAGGCAGGCAGCCGGGCTGGGCGATGCAGCAGCTTATTCCTTCTATTTTTCGAAAAATCTGGGGGCTTATGGTGAAGGTGGATTTGTGACCACCAATAATGATGAGCTTGCCCGCAAAGTGCGCATGATCCGCGATCATGGATCTGAGCGAAGGTATTGCCATGACCTGATCGGTATGAACGCCAGGCTGGATGAGATACAGGCAGTGGTCTTAAGAGTCAAACTCAAACATCTTGCAGAGTGGAATAGTGACCGCCGGCAGCATGCGGATCTGTATCGGAAATTGCTCGCGGATACCTTGGTCACACCCCCAGTGGAAGCCGATGGCGCAAAGCATGTCTATCATCTGTTCGTGGTCCGGGCTCCTGAACGGGATGCGCTCCAGGCTTATTTGAAAGATCACGGTATTTTTACCGGCATCCATTACCCCATTCCCATCCATTTACAGAACGCATTTGCATACCTGGGTCACAAAGCTGGGGATTTCCCTGTAACAGAGAAGGCGGTGGGAGAAATTCTATCCCTGCCCATGTTTGCAGAGCTGACAGATGAGGAGATCGTACGGATTGCAGACACCATCAAGGAATTTTACGCCGGAAGAGGGGAAATTCAGCAGTCACCCGAAATGATGGCGAAGATCTCGGGTTAATTGAGTTGTGAGCGAGGCAGGTTATGGAACTTAAAGATTACATGACCATTTTAAATCGCCGCAAGTGGCTGATCCTTGCCGTCGTGGTGGTTGTCATGGTGACAGTCTTCATCGGATCGAAGCTGCAAACACCGATCTATCAATCCTCGGTGACGCTGCGGGTGGCGGCATCTTCCACAGGGCAATTGGATTACAGCTCGGCTTCGTATGTTTCTCAATTGCTGAACACCACAGCCCAGATTGCCACTACCGGATCTGTGCTGACCGAGCTTCAGAGCCGTTTGAACTTGCCCACTCCGCCGAAGGTGACTTCTGAGGTCATTCCGAACACCGAATTGATCAAACTCACCGTTGAAGACACCGATCCTCAACGCGCTGCAGATACTGCCACCATGCTGGCGGAGATCATTATCTCGCAAAGTTACTACGTGTACACAGGTGGGTCGGTCAATGCTTTGTCTGTCCTGGGAACCCAGGTGGCGGAAGTGGAAAAACAGGTGCTGGTTACCCGCGAGCAATACACGCGGTCGCTTCAATTGACTCCGGCAGCGCCTGCAACGTCAGATCTCCTTTATCAGCAGTTGATATTGGAGCAGCGCAACTATGATGCCCTGCTGAGTCAATACCAGTCTCAGCAAGTGCAAAACGAAATGCGCTCCAATATGATCACCATCGTGGAACAGCCGCGGGTCGCCGCCGAACCTTCCAAACCCCAGATGATCTTGAACTTGATCCTGGGGTTGGTCGCCGGTATGCTGGGAGGGGTGGTTCTGGCTTTCATTGTCAACGCCCTGGATTCGACTTTGTATACCGCGCAGGATATCGAAAGGTATTCCGGGATGACGACTTTTGCCCGTATTCCCAAGGTAGCCAGAGAACAGACGCGCCTGATATTCAACAGTGAGAGCGCATTTTCTGATTCCTTCCGCGAATTGGCAATGAAGTTGATCAAGGTGGACGGAGCAAGGCCCGCGAAGGTATTCCTAATTTTCAGTGCAGAACCGAACCAGGGAAAATCGATGATCGTGTCGCATCTGGCAGTGGCCCTTGCAGAATGCGGCAAAAGGACAATCGCGGTGGATTGCGATATGCGCCTGCCCCGCCTTCACAAGTGGTTCAGCGTTCCAAACACCATCGGCTTAAAGGATATTCTTGAGAGTCGTGCAGAGCTCAACACTGCCATTTTGGAGACCGAGTTTGAAGGACTTTGGGTATTGACGAGCGGTGAAAGTGTTACAAAGCCCACCCTGCTGCTTGGTTCTCAGGCGATGAAGAATGTGATCAATTCGTTATCACGCAAGTATGATTACGTGCTGCTCGATACGCCGGCATTGCTGGCTGTGGGAGACGCCGGGGTCATCAGCGAATCTGCTGACGGGATGATCTTTATCGCCAGGCGCAAGGAAACCACCCGCGAGGCAGCCAAATCAGCCGGTGCATTCTTGAAGAGTTACCCCGAGAAATTCACTGCTCTTGTGGTCAATCAAGACTCGACCAGCGACGGCTATTACTATCACCGCAGCGAACCTGAGACTCAGGAATTGACTTCTGAATTCATCATCAAAAGGCTTCAAAGTCAGCAAAAGAACACGACACCCGAAATGAATGAGAATTCAGCGAGAAACCGTTCTCGTGAACTGGATCTCGAGGTGGAACGGACAGTGATCAACATGGCGCTGGAGCAGCCACTGTACGGTCAGATCAGGGTTGCCAACGAACTGAGAAAGCGGGGGATGAATGTGACCCCTGGAGTTGTGCGGAATATCTGGTTGAAAAACGGATTGGAGACATTTGAGAAACGAAACCACGCCCTTGGGCAAAAATCCAATGGCGAAGCGGAGGAATTGTCTGCCGAACAGTTAAGAGCGCTGGAAAAAGCGCGAGCGGACCGAGAAGCCGAGGAACAAATTCACAGCCTGCATCCAGGTTTTCTTGGGGTACAGGATTGCATCTACATTGGACGCGTTGATGGTGTTGGAAGGGTCTACCAACAGGTGTTTATCGACGCGTTTACCAATCTCGCATTTGCCAAACTCTATTATCGCAAGAATGTCGCTGCCGCTATGGATCTCTTGAATACGTGCGTCCTGCCGTTTTTCCGCGACGAGGGTATCCCCCTCGAGACCATCCTGACCGATAAAAGCGCCATTTATACCGGTGAACCAGGTGTACATGCGTATGAGAAACTTCTGGAAGATAAGTCCATCGAACACCGGGTGACGGAAGAATGGCGCGCGCGGACAAACGGCCTCAGCCTGCGCTTCCAAAGGACATTGAATGATGATTTCTACCAGGTGATGTCACGGCAAAAATCCTATGGATCGCTTGACGAACTGCAACAAGACCTTGATTTCTGGATTCACGAATTCAATTACCAGAAGGAGTTTGCAGGAAAATACTGTTACGGAAGAACTCCCTACCAGACGCTGGAAGATACTAAATTGATTGCAGCGGAAAGCGACGCCAAAAATACCCGCAAAACCCGGGTTGAGAGCCCCATACCCCTTTAGCATAACCAATCGAAATACCCGAGCGTATGACAGATTTCCTTGAGGACTGGCAGGAATCAACAGAGTCGGCCGGCGAGTGGAAGGAACGACTCGCCGGTTGGCGATACCATTGGCACAAGTTGAATGTGGGAAGCCCGCTGCCTCCGCTTCTTGTAGGGCTTGCTCTTGGCATCCTGTGTGTCATCTCACCGTTTCTGGCAATTATTGCCTGCCTGGCATGCCTCTTCTTCTTCGCGGCATTCTCAAAACCTGTGCTTTTGTGCTACCTGGTGGTTGCTGCCATCATGTTGACTTCGGGCATTGAGCGGGGTCGGTTCTTCCCGTTGCTATCGGTCAACGAGGTCAGTCTGTTGGCAGCTTTCTTTTTTGCGCTGATCATCATCCTTATGGATCAGCACAGGAAGTTGGAGATTACCCCCTATTTCTGGGTGGCTTTCATCGCTTTGATTGGGGGCACAGTCATCGCCCCGATCGGTACTTTCCTGCTGTTGGGTACGAAATTGACAATTTCCAACGCCTTTAAGATGGTCGCACCAGTGCAGTACTTCATCCTTTTCTTGTTGTTTGCGTTCATTCCTCAGAACGAGGTGCAGCGAAAACGGATTGTCTGGCTGATGCTGCTTTTGGGAGCTTTGGTGGCAGTGGTTGGACTGGCACAGGGAGCCGGAATCGGGGTTGTCAACCGCCTGCTGGGATATCTGTTCTCATCCAGTCATGAAGCCATGGCTGCCAGGGCGGGACGGATCACCTCGCTACTTGGATCCTGGAACACGCTTGGCATCTACATGATGACCATCATCTTCATGTGCTGGGCAATGCTTTTTGAAACTGAGCGTCCCAGGGGCAGGCTCGTCATCATGGGCATCATGGGAATTTCTGTTTTGTGCCTGATTGCCAGCGGTTCATTCGCAGGTGTGATTGGCTCGGTGATTGGTTTGATCTTCATGCAGATTATCAGCCAGCGGCGGATCAAATCGATACCCGTGCTGATATCCATTTTCATCGGTCTTGTACTCGTGGTGCTAATTTGCTACCCTTTGCTGCAGCCTTTGATCGAGAAACGGTTAGCCTATCAATTTCGCAATGGGGGAATCCTGCCGCAGACCCTAACCTATCGCTTTGAGATATGGCGGCAAATATTCATTCCAGCCATCAAACTTCACTTTCCCTGGCCGGTCTATCCTTCCGTACCAGTCAATTATGCCTGGAAGTTTGAAGAAAGCCAGTATATCCTGCTTTTATTTCGGACAGGGCTGATTGGTCTTTTGGGGTACCTGATGTGGATCGGGTTGACAATCTGGTGGTTGTACAGGAAGTACCGGTTTGGGAGCGGGTTGAACAAAGCGCTCGCATCGACGGCTGTGACGCTCGTGGTTGTATTGGTCGTCGCAGGTGTGACCAACGAAGTATTTAGTTTTGCCGGTACGATCGATTACCTGTGGATCATGCTGGCGTTGATTTCTGTGAAACCGGGTAAGGCATCTTAAAAGCTTCAAACGGGGTTCAAATGAAGAACGGCAGAAAACCGGCAGTAGTTTTTTGGGGACCTCACTCCAACTCGAGCGAACAATTCGCAAGGCGCCTGAATGCGCCGTTATACCTGATCCACTATTTTGGATGGAAAAAGTTGTGGAACGCTCCCTTCAAGTATCCGCTCATGTGGGTGAAAACATGGTGGTTGATGAGTAAACAAAAACCCTCCGCGATACTGGTGATCAATACGCCGGTTTTCGCGCCGCTGTGTGTATATTTGTATTGCCGTCTTGCCGGAATTCCATATGCCATGAATGTTCACGGACACACACTTGGGGGCAGGCGGTGGGGGTGGTCGGTTCCCTTGCAGCGTTTCCTCGCCAGGAGAGCTGCAGTCAATCTTGTAGGCACAACCGAATACCAGAATATCCTGAACTCCTGGCATGCAAAAACACTCTTTCTAGAGGAACCTCCCATCATAATCCCCGCTGCAACAGGCGATTTGACAGATCGCCCAGTTGATTTCGAAGTCACAGTTGTAAGTACATTTGCAGGAGATGAACCGCTTGAGCCAGTCCTGGAGGCCGCCAGAATGACGCCGGATGTCCACTATTCCATCCTGGGTGATGTGCGGCTGGCAAAAAGGGAATTGCTCGATTCAGCACCGGTGAACGTGACTTTCACAGGCTATTTAAAAGGAAACGCCTATTGGGACCAACTCAGATCATCCCAAGCAGTCATGGTCTTGACCACAAATCCTTATTCACTCGTTGCAGGGGGTTCAGAGGGATTGTATTGCGGAATACCGCTCATCCTTTCCCGGCAGCCGGCGTTGGTGGATTACTTCACAAGGGGAGCGGTGTTCGTGGAGCATACTCCTGAGAGTCTCGCAGAAGGTGTAGCCACCGCCCGGGCGAACCAGAAGCAATTGAAGGCTGGGTGTGCCGAGTTGGCCACAGAGAGAACCCGAATATGGGAGCATAGTTTTGTGCAGTTTGAAGCACTGATGGGGATTAGTAGTGATTCAGTTTCGTAATAAGCTTACTCAACGGTTGAAAGAGTTTGACTGGTCGCTGGTCAGGGGATCCACCTTGATCTCTATCGGTACTGCGCTGGCTCGTGTGCTCGGATTGGCTTTTTCATTGGTGCTGGCGGCCGTTTTTACCTCGGGAGAATACGGCGAGGTGCGGTATGCAATCGCCGTGGCATCGATCGTTTCGATCATCACGATGCCTTTTGGTCAGCATCTAATTTCCAGGTTTGTAAGCAAATACCGCAGCGATGCTACAAATCTGAATTCAATCCTGACAAATAGTTTATTCATTCTCCCGTGTTTGTTCCTCCTTACCCTCCTGGTCACAGTTCCTGTGCTGCTGGCCCTGGGGAAATTCAACATCGGGATTCTCGCAATTTTTCTGGGAGAGACACTCTTTTATGCCTACTGGGGGTTGACAAGCGGTTTTCTTGAACCCCGCCGATTAACAATTGCCTACTTAAGTAGCAACATCATTCAAATCCTCCTTGTGTTCGTACTGATCAAAATCCTGAATCTGCATTCGACCACCCTGGCTTTACTGATTTATGGATTGTCCTATCTCCTGCCCTTGACTGTGCTGATGCTGTGGTGGCCTTTGCCAGGCAAAGTCGGTCGACAATTCATCGACCGGAATATCATCAAGGAAATGCTACATTTCTCTGTCCCGATCTGGATATCACACGCCTGTTATACCTTCAGCATTACTTTCGATTTGTTGTTTCTTGAAAGGCTGGGAAATGCCAGCCAGTTGGGTGCTTATTCATTGTCAAAAACCCTGGCGAGTATCTTCATTATTGTGCCTTCAGGAATTTCTACTTTGCTTATGCCTAAGATAGCTCAAACTGGAAAAGAAAAACATGGATCCTTATTGCTTCGAATGGTAATCATTTCTTTATTTGTAGATGGCATTATCTTGTTGATCTATACGCCACTGATTCAACCGCTCACACTACGATTTTTTGGACAAGGCTATTGGGTGCCCATGTCTGTTTCCATGATTTTGGCTGTGTATATGATTCTTTATGGTTTTCACGGACTCATTTCTGCGGTTCTGGTGGGCAGGGGAACCCCACAATTCGAGTCCATGAGTCGAATTGCTGAATTGGTCGTGACGGGCCTGGGTTGTCTCATTCTTATCCCAAACTCTGGGTGGATCGGGGCAGCCATAGCAATGCTTGCAGGAAAATTGGCAGCTTTGATCATTTACGTTATTGTTGCCAGATTTGGCCGTACGGTGACTGAGAACAAGGTTGGATTCCTTTCCTTAATTGAGAATTGGACCGAACCCAACAAGAATCATTAATGACATGCAATTTCGCTGTGCTCTGATTAGGCAGAGAAGACAATCGTAATAGACCCATTTCTACAAACGTATAAAGGAACTCAACGGGAAAAGAAATTATGGACGGTCTTGTCGCAAATCTCATTCCATATCAAGTTCGGTTGAAGGTTCGAGGATTTCTTTATTCCATTCTGGGAGAATCGGTCTCAAAAGGGTACGACAATTATGCGAAGAAATTCAAGGCTAATTCGGGGAAATACCTTGGAGATGAGTGGAATGAGCCTGAGGTAATTGGGTTCGATGTACCGCCAACTCAAATTGTTTCCACGCTTGACCAAATGATTTTTACGCCATTTCTGGGCAATCCGGAATCCATCCTTGAAATTGGTTCAGGAGGTGGCCGTTTCACTGAGGTTTTGATACCAAAATGCAGGAAGCTGATTGCAACGGACACGTCGCCAAACATGATGTCACTCCTAAGGGAAAGATTTAAGACGTGTTCGAACCTGGAGTATGTGGTACTCGACGGAAAGGGACTTGGTCCGATTCCCTCAAAATCGGTGAACGCCGTATTTTCATATGATGTGTTCAACCATCTTGAGCAGTGGGACATTTATAACTACCTCACTGAAATTAAGCGCGTCCTTAAGCCCGGAGGAGCGGCAATCGTCCACTATTCAAATTCATTTTCAGAGCTTGGATGGAAGCGTTTCCTGGATGATATTCCTCTGCAATTGAATGTACCCAAAGTTTGGGGCACCCTTTCTTTTATGACACCCGAAATATTCATTGAATTCATTTCCCGTGCAGGACTGGAGCATGTTGAAACAATCACCAATGTTGTACGCCGAGATGCCATATCCTTGATCAGAGCTCCCAATTCCAATGCAAGATAACTACTGCCAATTCATAGGGCCAGGCAACAGCATCCAGATGATGATCGTGGATTGACAGAAAGGGAATTTCTCAAAAGTAACAGCTTTGGCAGTATGTTTATCTGACTCCCTCTTACGACTGACAAGCTCAGAAATGATATTCTCAAAGAAATCCTGCCTGCCAAAGCAATTGTTTTTCTTTTCCCTGTGTCTTTCGATTGTTGTAAGCGCAGCGGGATGTATTCAATATCCCTCGCGGCAAGAAACAAGTGCTCCGGCGACAGGACGCGCAAGCACAACATCCGCAGCCCCAAAAATTTTATCAACTCCAGTTGCCACCCAAATGGAATCTTTTTCTCAATATCCGGTTTTTCCAATGTGGAATCTCCTCACGGATGATTTCGAAAACGGGACCCTGTCAAAATGGAATCTCATCTCTCCAGCGAATGTGCACCTTGTTCAGAGTGCTGGATGGGGAAATTCGACCGCTCTTGAAGTGCAGGTGCATAAAAGGGAGACTTACCTTTATCGAACCGATGCGATGAAAACGACCGAAGGCTTCATCACCTTCTGGTTCAATCCTAATCTGGTGGAAATCCTGGATCAACCGGATGTTCCCGTACGGGGAAAGTCGATCCGCATCGTGGATTTCAAGGGCCTATCCAATTACACCGTGGTGGCTGGATTGCGTATTTGGAAACCGGCAACTTCGGATACCTACAAGGCATTTCTCGAGTGGGAAGATCAGGAAGGATCCCATTTCGATCTTGATGAAGGGCAATTCGATCTACCCGGCGGCTGGCAGAAGATTACGTTGGGATTCAAGATTAACGATTGGATTGCGGTCTGGGTGGATGACCGGTTGATGCGAGAGGTAGCCCCGGTAAATCATGCTGAACCATTCGGAGAGATCATCGAGATAGGAAAAACCAACGATGATTCAGTCATTATTCCCAGCGGATCGATGCTTTACGACGATGTGACACTGCAAATTCCGAAGATCACGGACTTGTGGGTGGATGCTACAGGCGGCAGTGATCAAAACAATGGTGTAGACCGCAGCCAGGCTCTTCAGAGTATTCAAAAAGCAGCAGATCTGGCAGGACCAGGCACGACGGTGCATATCCTCCCTGGTACATACCGCGAGACAGTCAATCCCGCTGTGGATGGAACCAGCCAGGATCCGGTGGTGTACATGGCGGAAGAAGGACCAGGCACAGTTCATATTCGTGGATCCGTATCCTCAAGAACCCTTGAATGGCGACCTTTGACATCGAATGCGATTGGATTGCCTGATGGGGTGGATCCTGCAAAGATCTATTATGCGGATCTTTCCACCTGGAATCTATCCCAGGCACCCCGTTTCCTGGCATTGGTGGACGATTCCGGCAATGTTCTCGGCATGCTGCCATTGGCACGTGAACCAGATGCCAAAATCAGCGAAGCATGGAAGCAGCACGAATTCTGGTGGTCGGCGGACGGGGGAGCGTCAAAGACGTCATGCGACCCTTCATCCAATATCAATCCAGATTGTGACAGGACATCCCGCTCGATGACATACCTGACCGACCGTTCGGATGATCTGTCTCCGGAAGGGATTGAAAAAGGCGATCTCACAAGCCTGGGTGATCTTATCGGTGCCACGCTGGTGGCCATCGATACCGTGGAAGGGCATTATGTCTACCGTCGGACGATTGTCTCGCAGGATATTCAATCAGGCAGGATCGGGGTGGACCGCAAATGTGAATTCGATGAGGGTTCCAATGATCCGGGATTGGGGTGGGGAACCAAGTATTATGTGGAAGGGCAGGCAAATCTTCTGGATACACCAGGAGAGTGGTGGTATGACACAGCCTCGGGATTGATCTATCTTTGGCCAGTTGACGAAGGCAATCCAGGTTCACAGAATATCGAGATCTCCGTCAGAGAGAACGGCTTCCGTCTGAGCCACCGCTCCAATATTCACCTGGAAGGTCTGGCGCTGCAATTTTTCAATGGGAATGCTGTTTCGATTGTCAACGAACCGGAAAATAGCTCCCAGAATATTGTGCTCAATAATATGACCCTTGAATATGCCAACCATGGGATTTTCCTTTTTCAAGCTACAGGTGAAGATCCAGCACATATTATCAGCGGCTTCACGATCAAAGACTCCGAGATCGCTCAGATGGATTCAGACGCCATCAACATGGCTTATACCTGGCCTGGTGAGTCTGCACCTGAAACCTTCAAATTTGCCGGCATCACGGATACGCTGATCCAGAACAATGCAATGCATGATCTTGGCTTTCGCAGCGACAGCGACAGTTCACGGGGAGTGTCGATACAGCATGCCAACCGTGTGATCTTTGAATCGAATCACGTTTACGATGTCGCGCATAACGGGGTTCAATTTTCCTATGCAGTCGATCAGGCAGCGAAAACTTTTGGTTTCTCGCCTGATGAGATCAAGACCGGCGAGATTTTGGTCAAGGACAATCTTTTTGAGGCAACCTGTGAATTGACCACCGACTGCGGAGGGTTGAAGATCTGGGGCGATCCGCCGCATTCACATGTTTACCGTGATGTGCTCATCACCGGGAATACGTTTCGCAATATCATCGGCTGGAGTTCGGTAGCAGAAAGACGGAAATTGTGGAGCGGAGGAGCCGGTAGCGGCGTGAAAGGGATGGGCGGCTTTGGCTTGTATGTCGACATGGCGAGCGGTCTTCATGTGTTCCGCAATGTTTCATACAACAATTCATATGCAGATTTCTTCACCTACGGCGTCTGGCGGGATGGTGAAATGGTCTTCGCCAATAATGTTGCAGCGAACTCATTGAAAGGAATTCGTTTAGGCGGAGTGAATTTTGAAACCCACGGCAATGTGAATACCCAGGTGATCAACAACATCCTGTTGAATAATGAAGATTCTGGATTGTGGATTTCTGAAAACGGTTCTGATACGGCTGGACTGGTTATTGACCACAACCTCTATTTCGATAATGGCTGGGGATCACAGGCTGAATCGCAGACTTCGAACCCTGTCCTTGTGACCAATGAAACGAGTGAAGGGCAGACCGTAAGCTATTCCTCGATGGCAGAACTTCAGAATGCTACCGCCTGGGAAATCCACGGTACCGAAGGAAACCCGGGCTTTACCATGTTTGACCTGAAAAACCGAGATCTCTTTTCCACCGTCTCCCCTGATTTTCACCTCACCCAGGGCAGCATCGCCATTGACAAGGGGGTTCAAGTGCTGCCAGGGTCGCTGCTTTTTTTGTTGGATTTATTCGGGATCAACGATGCGCGAACTGGTCTCGCTGTGGATATCGGGCGCTTTGAGGCGGGTACACTGTCTGACAATTAGCCCTGCCAACATGTTTCAGCCTGAAAACTTGTTACCGGTTAGGAACGAACAAATCACACTATCGATTAATAGAAAAAGCAGCTCATAGGAAGATGCAGCAATGGCTGTTGCAGTTTGCATTATCCGTCAATCCATTTACCCCAATGATCTCCTTGTCAGGCGAGAGGCTGAAACCCTTGTCCAGGCTGGTTATGAAACACACGTCATCTGCCTGAAACGATTTCCTACCGATCCCATTCAGCTGAAGGAAGAAGTGATCAATGGGGTCTATGTACATCATCTCCCTTTAAAACGGATAAAGACCTCCAACGTCCGGTATATCTTTGACTACCTTACCTTTGCGTTATTGGCAGGGTTTAAGGTCACCTGGTTGCATTTCAAAAAACATTTCAAAGTGGTCCAGGTCAACAATATGCCGGACCTGCTGGTATTTTCCGCGTTGGTTCCCAAATGGTTGGGTGCGAAGGTGCTTTTCATGGTTTACGAGCCTACGGTTGAGCTGTGGGAGGAGTCGCGAAAGACAAAAGCACCCAAGGTTATAAACTTTGTTCAGCAGAGGGCTCTGGCATTTGCTGATGCCAGCATCACCGTCACCGAACAACTTAAGGAAACACTCGTCACCCGGGGAGCGTCCCCCTCAAAGATCAGGGTTGCCCTCAATGCACCCGACGAGACCTTTCTCAAGGCACAACGACAACTGGATCTGGTGGAACGTGATTCAGATGGCTTCCGATTGATCTGTCATGGAGCGATTGAGGATCGATATGGACAGGACACCATTTTGGATGCAGTTGCATTGCTCAGGGACAAGATTCCAGGCTTATCAGTCCACTTTTTGGGACAAGGCACAGCCGTAGAAAGTATGACCAGGAGGATTGATCAACTTGGTTTGACTGACTTCGTCCAGTACATGGGTTATGTGCCGCTTTCGCAATTAACTTCAGAACTGCAATCGGCAGATGCCGGGATCGTGGCACAAAAATCCTCATCGTATTCCAACCTGGTACATACCGGAAAAATGTACGACTACATTGCCTTTGGAAAGCCGGTTGTGGCTACCCGGTTGAAAGCAGTCTGTGCTTATTTTGACGATAGTACGCTTGCTTACTTCGAGTCTGGAAACCCTGAAAGCCTGGCTGCAGCAATCCTGGATCTTTACCGCAATCCGCAAAAGGGGGCAGATTATGTCAAGAATGCCAGGGAAAAGTACGCGGAATATTGTTGGGAAAAACAGAAGGAGATTTACCTTGGAACCTATACGGAATTGATCGGAAGGGCTTAGTACGGGAACCTGCCTCAATGTACCTGGGGTTATTATCCATATTCTTGACAAGTGGGGAGGAGACAAAATGAAGATCCTGATTGCCAGTTCAATTGAACACGATACACTGAAAAGATTGCAGGAAGAACACGAAGTCATCTGCGCTTTTGACGCTCCGCCTAAATTGCTCTGTGAAAACATCCGGGATTGTGATGTTTTGATCTTCCGCAGCGGTGTGAAGATTACACGCGAAGTGCTGCAGTCAGCACCCGGTCTGCAACTGATCATCCGTGCTGGTTCGGGGATCGACAACATCGACATTGATTATGTCCGCGAACAGGAGTATCAATTTGTGCGCATCCCTGAACCGGGAGCACGGGCAGTGGCGGAAATGAGCTTTGCTTTCATGCTGGCGTTAAGTCGCTGCCTCTTTCTGGCAGATCGGATGACAAAGCAGGGGCACTGGATCAAACATGATATTGAGGGCTACTTGCTTGCCAGGAAAACACTTGGTATTATAGGAGTAGGAAATATTGGTTCAACTGTTGGCCAAATAGGAGTCGGTTGGGGAATGAATGTGATCGGCTGCGTTGAGCATCCTTCGCAGCAACGAGCAGACGAACTCCTGGCAATGGGCATCCACCTGATGGATTTTGAAGAGGTGGTATCCAGGGCAGACTATCTCAGTATCCACGTACCTTTAAAAGATTCCACAAGAAATCTTATCAATTCAAATACTTTCAGTAAGATGAAGCCGGGTGTGTACTTGATCAACCTGGCTCGCGGCGGCGTGGTGGATGAACAGGCATTGCTTCATGCGATGACCAACGGCGGACCTGTCCGTGGGGCTGCCATTGACGTGCATTCGCAGGAAGGCGAAGGAAAGATATCTCCGCTGGCTGACCTGCCCAATGTCATCCTTACACCTCACATTGGTGCCATGACCATCGACACCCAGCGTGAAATCGGGAATCGCATCATCCACACGATTCAAACTTTTGTACCAAAATCTGTTGAGGCCAAGTTTATCGTTTGATCGTATACCAAACACCCGAAAGGGAGCGTTGATGGGAGGGCAAGCATGAAAGTTACACAAGAGATCGGAAAAAGAAACCACCTGAAGTGGATTGTATTCAATCTGATACCCATTGTTACGATGGTGTTTTCGCTCGCATTCCCATTGCCTATCGTTCAGGCACAGAGTGTCGATGAACCGAGCATTCCTCTCTTATCACCATCCAATGGAATCTTCATGGATAACAAGAAACCCCTGGCGTGTTCATCGGGAGACCACTGCGCGCTTCAGTTTAACGGTATCAACCAATGGGTTGAGGAGGATCAGTTTCGTGGTTTTGATACAGCCTCTTTTACCTTTGAAACCTGGGTCAAATGGTCGGGCGATGGTCAGCCTATTCCTGAAGGAAACGAGTATTTTAGCGGGGTGATTCCATTGATCGCCCTGGGTGAAGATTCTGTCAGGAATGCATCCGATTTGAAACTGGTCTTTGGCATCGATTCAGAAAGCGGGACGCTGTTCACTGGATTCTTTGCGCATCTACCAGAATATGCTCAATCAAATGGATATCACACGCTTGCAGGAAACACCCCGCTGACCGATGGGTCATGGCATCATGTCGCAACCACCTTCGATGGTCAGATTTTGCGACTCTTCCTGGATGGTGAATTGGATGCAGAACTCGATCTTGCTGAACCCGTTTTGCCGGATCTGTTTGCTGTGCGCAACGTTACAATCGCAGCCGCCTTGCCCCGGTTGGCGGATAATGCGGGATTCTTCAAAGGCGCGCTTGACGAAGTCAGGATCTGGGAAATTGCCCGGACGCAACCGGAGTTGCTTGCCGCAGCCAGTCTTGAAAACCTGGATGATTTGAACCTTATTGGTTATTGGACGATGAACGAGGGAAAGGGATCAGAACTGAAGGATTCATCCGGGAAGGGCAAAAATGGTGCTGCACTGAATGAACCCACCTGGACCGACGGTACTCCGATGATGCTTTCTGCAGCACCAATTGCTGAGAGTTTGCCGTCCATTGATGCTGCACCAAATGGTCCCACCCTGGTTTCACCTGACGATGGGGATACGAATGTATCCACATCGCCTTCTTTGAATGTGAATGTCAGCGATAGTGATGGCGGAAATCTAACTGCGACCTTTTATGGAAAGATCGCTGAGAATTCAGTTCCCGATTTTTCAATCATAGTCCTGCCTGATACACAGCTCTATTCGAAAACTAAAAACATAAATGGGATATTTCAACTTCAGGCACAATGGGTTGTTTCGCAACTAACGACGAGGAATATTGCTTTTGTTGGACATCTCGGTGATACGATCGATGATTATAACGTTGCCACTGAATGGGCGGTAACCGATGCTGCAATGAAAACCCTGGAGGGAGCAGGAATTCCTTACGGTATTAGCCCTGGGAACTGCGACGAGGATAATTATGGTGTGCCTCCGGGCACCACCTGGTTCAACAGATACTTCCCGGTTTCGCGTTTCGCCGGGCGTTCGTATTACGGCGGAGCTTACAACAACGATAATGCCAACAGCTACCAATTGATTAGTGCAAGCGGTTTGAATTTCATCATTATCGAAATCAAGTACAACGTTAGCTACAACACTACTGATGGCCAGGCTATCCTCGCATGGGCAAATAATCTGCTGCAGATCTACAGCAACCGGCGCGCGATCGTTATCACCCACAATTTACTGACCACCAGCAACATTTTAAGTACCGATGGAAACATGATCTACAATGCCCTGAAGGGCAACCCAAATCTCTTCCTGATGATGGGCGGACATTTGGATACCGAGGGCATGCGAACGGATCTTGGTACGGATGGACACACCATCTATTCATTGAGGTCCGATTATCAGACCAGGCCAAATGGCGGTAACGGATGGCTGCGTATCCTGCGGTTTTCGCCCGACAATAACAAGATCTATGTCACTACATACTCCCCTTACCTGGACCAGTTTGAAACTGACGCAGACAGCCAGTTTTCATTGGATTACAACATGGGCGGCGCTGGGTATGATGAGATCGGTTCGGTAACGGTGCCTTCGGGTTCCACTGCCTCAGTCACCTGGTCCAATCTGGTTCCCCAGACCCAATACCAATGGTATGTTACGGTCAACGACGGAACGTCCACCACCACCGGACCGACTTGGACATTTACCACCAGCGGCGGACAATCTGCTCCTGTGGTCACCACCCAGCCGGTGAATCAGACTGTAAATGCCGGTCAACAAGTCACATTCACCGCAGCAGCCAGCGGGTCACCCACTCCCACGACAAAGTGGCAGGTGAGCACAGATAGCGGAAGCACCTGGAATGATATTTCAGGGGCGACAACGACCTCATATTCCTTTACCACCACCTCAGCGGATAACGGGAAGCAATTCCGGGCGGTATTCACCAATAGCCTTGGCAGCGCGTCGTCCAACGCGGCAACGTTGACCGTGAACACGCCGCCAGCAGTCACAACACAACCCGTTCCATTGACAGTCAACGCAGGGCAGACAGCTGTCTTTACCGCGGCAGCAAGTGGCAGTCCGGCGCCTACAGTGCAATGGCAGGCCAGTACCAACGGTACCACCTGGACCAACATAACCGGGGCTACCACACCAACTTATTCATTTACTGCTGTGTCAGCAGATAATGGAAAGCAGTTCAAAGCAGTTTTCAGCAACATAGCCGGAACGGCGACAACCAACGTCGCTACATTGACGGTTCAGACACCCCCCGTGGTCACGACCCAACCATCCAGCCAAACCGTGACCGCTGGCCAAACAGCAGCATTCACCGCAGCAGCCAGCGGATTCCCGGCCCCAGGCGTTCAATGGCAGGTGAGTACGGATGGTATCTCCTGGACAAATATTTCTGGTGCGATATCCACCACGTATAACTTCGTAACGTCTTCAGCCGATAATGGCAAGCAATTCCACGCGGTCTTTACAAACGCCGTTGGGACAGCCACATCCTCGACTGCTGTCCTGACGGTGAACGCTGGTCCGGTAATCACCACCAACCCAACGAATTTGACCGTAAACGCCAGTCAGACTGCGGCATTTACGGCAGCCGCATCTGGAAATCCAACCCCGACTGTGCAGTGGCAGGTCAGCTCCGATGGCGGCTCCACCTGGTCAAACATTTCAGGAGCCGTAGCGACAACATACTCTTTCACAACAACTGCATCAGATAATGGAAAGCAATTTAGGGCTGTGTTTACCAACACGGTTGGGTCGGCAACGACCAATGCCGCCGCTTTGACAGTCAATTTTGCGCCTGCGATCACCACCCAGCCGTCCAATCAAACGGTGAACGCCGGGCAGACAGTGAGCTTCACATCTACTGCCAGCGGCAACCCCACGCCAACTGTGCAATGGCAGGTAAGCACGGATGGCACCCTATGGACGAATATTGCCGGTGCGATCGCCAGCACGTATAGCTTTACGACTGCAACCGGTGATCAGGGCAAACAGTTCCACGCGGTCTTTACCAACATTGTGGGAACCTCCACTTCCAATGCTGCAACTCTGACTGTAAACACCGGTCCTGTTATAACGCTCAACCCGGCGAACCTGACAGTAGTTTCCGGCCAGACAGCGACATTCACGGCGGCTGCTTCCGGCAGCCCCACGCCGACAGTTCAGTGGCAGGTTAGCACCAATAACGGTTCCACCTGGACGAATATTTCTGCGGCTACCTCAACGACTTATTCCTTCACTACTGCAGCATCTGATAATGGAAAACAATATCGAGCCGTATTTGCCAATACCGTTGGCTCCGCAACCTCTGCTGCTGCAATACTTACCGTGAATTATGCTCCTACGGTTACCACCCAACCGTCAAATCAGACGGTAACTGCAGGGCAGGTGGCAAGTTTTAGTGCAACTGCAAGCGGAAACCCAGCCCCGGTGGTTCAATGGCAGGTGAGTATCGATGGCGTCTCCTGGACGAATATCAGCGGGGCAACCTCAACCACCTACAGCTTCACAACTACCTCGTCCGATAACGGCAAACATTACCGCGCGGTATTCACCAACAGCGTAGCGTCGGCGAATTCGAATGCAGCACTTCTTGCAGTGAATATCGGACCAGTGATCACGGTCCACCCAACGAATCTGACCGTGACCGCAGGTCAGACAGCCAGTTTCTCAGCAGCTGCAAGCGGCACCCCTGCACCCACGGTGCAGTGGCAGTCAAGCACAAACGGCACGACCTGGACCAATATCACCGGAGCTACCTCAACGACTTATTCCTTTAGCGCTGCGTCCGAAGATAATGGAAATCAGTTCAGAGCAGTTTTCTCCAATTCTGTTGGATCGGCAACGAGCAGTGCTGCTGTTTTGACAGTGCAAACGCCTCCGGCGGTCATCACCCAGCCGAACAGCCAGAATGTGAATTCCGGGCAGACCGTTGTATTTACTGCGACAGCCAGCGGATTCCCTGCGCCGACCGTCCAATGGCAGGTTAGTCCGACCGGGAGCGTCTGGAGTGACATCACAGGAGCAACCTCCACCACACTGAGTTTCATCGCACAGGCGGTAGACAACGGTACACAATACCGGGCGGTCTTCACTAACGCCGCAGGTACTTCAACCAGTAACCCCGCAACGCTTACAGTGTATACATTGCCGGTGATCACCCTGCAACCCGTGAATACGACAGTCGTGATAGGGAAGCCCGTCAGTTTTACTGCAGCTGCCAGCGGAAATCCAACCCCCACAGTTCAATGGCAGGTCAGCCTCGATGGAACGACCTGGAACAACATTTCGGGCGCCAGTTCCACGACATACAGCTTTACCCCAGCAGCAGGTGATAACGGCAACCTGTATCGTGCAATCTTTACCAATAGTGTGGGATCTACCGCTACTTCTGCTGCAGTCTTGACAGTGTATTACGGACCGTCTGTTACCACGCAACCGGCGAATCAGAGTGTGATTGCGGGGCAGATAGTCACGTTCAGCGCAGCGGCTGCGGGAAATCCTGCACCCTCTGTTCATTGGGAGGTTAGTACCGACGGCTTCACCTGGAGCGATCTTGCCGGGGAAACCACATCTACATTGACATTCACCGCCCAAATTTCAGATAATGGCAAGCGTTACCGGGCGTACTTCATCAACTCTGTGAACGAAGTCGCAAGCAATGCGGCAGTATTGACAGTCAATGCCGCAGAAGTGCCGCCAGCAGTTACCCTCAATCCGGTGAACCTTACTGTCAATGCCGGACAGACCGCTGCTTTCACTGCATCTGCCAGCGGAACTCCATCACCAACAGTCCAGTGGCAGGTCAGCACCAATGGGACAACCTGGAACGATATCACCGGGGCAACCAGCAACACCTACAGCTTTGCCGCGCTTGCCGGAGACAATGCCAAGCAATACCGCGCCGTCTTTACCAATACAGCGGGCAATGCGACAACTTCTGCAGCGACGCTGACGGTGTATACGACCCCCGTTGTTACGAACCAACCCGGTAACGTGACGGTCAATGCAGGTCAAAGTGCCAACTTTACTGCTGCAGCAAGCGGTAATCCACTGCCCACCGTTCAATGGCAGGCAAGTACGGACGGCAGTATCTGGACGAACATTTCTGGCGCCACATCTGCCGCCTACACATTTACGACCACTTCGTCCGATAACGGCAAGCAATACCGGGCAGTGTTTACCAATTCGGCAGGTACAGCAACCACCAATTCCGCAACTCTGACGGTGAATTTTGGACCAACGGTCACCTCCCAACCGTCCAGTCAAACGGTCAATGCCGGACAGGTGGCGAGCTTCACCTCAAACGCGAGTGGAAATCCGACCCCCACTGTCCAGTGGCAATTGAGCGCCGATAATGGAGCAACCTGGAGCAACATCGCAGGTGCAACATCCACAACTTACAGTTTTACGACAACTTCGGGTGATCATGGCAAACAATACCGCGCGGTCTTCAGCAATAGCGTAGCGGCTGCCAACTCCAACCCTGCGATTTTGACGGTGAACACGGGTCCGGTAATCACCGTTCATCCAACAAATGTGACCGTAAATGCCGGTCAGACTGCCAGCTTCACTGCTGCAGCCAGTGGTAACCCAACGCCGACGGTTCAATGGCAGGTGAGTACCGACGGAACCACTTGGAATAATATCACCGGGGCAACTTCGACTAGTTATGCTTTCGCGACCACATCATCGGATGATGGAAAACAATACCGCGCGATGTTCAGCAATGCCGCAGGCAGTGCTGCCACGAATGCCGCCCTTCTCACCTTACGCACCATTCCGGTCATCACAAGCCAACCCGTTTCAATGACAGTAACCGCAGGGCAGTCAGCAACCTTTAGTGCTGATGCAAGCGGGAACCCTGTGCCGACGGTACAGTGGCAGGTGAGCACGGATAATGGCAGCACATGGGCAAATATCTCCAGCGCCACTTCAAAGACCTATGGTTTCACCACCACTGCTGCAGATAACGGCAAACATTATCGCGCTGTATTTACCAATGCGGCAGGGTCTGCGACGACTAATTCCGTCTTGCTGACTGTGAACACTATGCCAGACGTCACGACTCACCCCTCTAATTTGACCGTGAACGAAGGTCAAACTGCAACCTTTACCGCCGCAGCCACCGGAAATCCGGCCCCCACGGTTCAATGGCAATCTAGTCCGGATGGAAGCACCTGGACCGATATCGCCGGGGCAACCACGTCGACATTAAGCTTTACAGCCCAATTAGCGGATAATGGACAGCAATACCGGGCGGTATTTACCAACACAGCCGGATCGGCTGCTTCAAATGCCGCTACTTTGATGGTTCAGAGTGCCCCGGTAATCAGTACCCAACCGGTAGATCAGACTGTGAACGCCGGCCAGACAGCCATGTTCACTGCAGCCGCCAGCGGATCACCTGTAGCGACAGCCCAATGGCAGGTCAGTGCAAATGGGACGACCTGGAGCAATATCACTGGAGCCACCGCGCTCACATATACATTTACAGCTCAAACTTCGGATAACGGCAAGTACTTCCGCGTGGTATTTACTAATGTGGTTGGTACGGCAACCTCCTCCGCTGCAATCCTGACTGTGCATTACGCACCTTCGGTGATTTCACAACCGCTTGGGCAGACTGTGACTGCTGGACAGACCGCCACATTCACAGCCGCAGCCACCGGAAACCCGACGCCGACAGTCCAATGGCAATTGAGCACCAACAACGGCTCCACATGGACGGATATCACCGGGGCAACTTTAACCACCTACTCCTTTACCTCAGCCGCAAGTGATAATGGCAGACAGTACCGCGCTGTATTCACCAACAGCGTCGGATCAATTGTCAGCAATGCGGCGGTGTTGATGGTCAATTATCCGCCCCAGGTTACGACCCAGCCTGTGAGCCAGACGGTTGCTACAGGACAGCCTGCGGCGTTCACCTCGTTGGCATCAGGCAATCCAACACCCTCGGTTCAGTGGCAGGCGAGCACGGACGGGGTGAACTGGACGAATATCAGCGGTGCCACATCAACGACCTATTCCTTCGCCACACAGGCGGCAGATAATGGGAAATCCTTCCGCGCAGTGTTTTCCAATTCCGTTGGCACAGCAGCCTCCAGTCCTGCATTGTTGACCGTTCAGAATGACTTGATCTTCAAGGATGGTTTCAATACCTGCAATGCCAGCGCCTGGAATGGTGGCGTTGTGAATTCAGCTAGACTGGCATTCAATATTGCAAGCGGTAGAAATTCGACTTGCGGGATGGCTGTGACAATACAAAGCAGTCTCGTTGCTTATGTTGCGGACAACACACCGAGCAATGAAACAAGTTACTATGCACGTTTCTACTTCATGCCAAACACCTTGAAAATGCCCAACAATACACCCATTACACTTTTTGAAGCCAACAATGCAGCAGGAAATCAGGTGATTGTCATTCAGCTGCGGTGGTCTGGTAAGACAATGCAATTGAGGGCAGGAGCGCTTTCTGATGCCAACGCCTGGACGTATACCAACTGGACGGTAATCACAAATACCTGGCAGTCGGTTGAAGTAGATTGGCACGCATCAAGTTCGACAATTGCAAATGATGGCAGCCTGACATTCTGGATCGATGGGATTCAAGAAGCAGCGCTGAGCGGCTTGAACAACGACATTCACTCCATAAACAGTGGCTACCTCGGAGCTGTCGCTGGACTAAACAACAAAATGTCGGGGTCGTTCTTCATCGACGATTTTGAATCCCACCGGTTGACAACGATCGGTCAATAGCCAAAGGGTGGGCTTCGCTTCATCTCGAAGTCCACCCAAACTCCATAATTCTGCACCATTTTTTTGTTTCCTGACCACTGCGGTGAGAAAACCGCAGTTCTCTTCGAATTCACCGATTACGTTCAAAAAACATGGGAGGAAATCACGATGAAAAAGACGACTCAATTCAAGCAATTATTGCAGTCCGACCAGCTCGAATTCATTATGGAGGCGCACAATGGGTTGAGTGCGAAGATCGTGGAGGAGACCGGGTTCAAGGGAATCTGGGGCAGCGGCCTGACAATTTCAGCTTCCATGGATGTGAGGGATAGCAATGAAATGAGCTGGACGCAGGTGCTGGATGTGGTGGAATACATGAGCGATGCCACGACCATTCCCATCATGCTCGATTCAGATACAGGTTACGGTAATTTTAACAATATGCGCCGCCTGGTGAAGAAACTCGAGCAAATCGGCGTCGCTGCCACCTGTATCGAAGACAAGATCTTTCCAAAGTGCAATTCCTTCATCAACAGCGAGGATCAATCACTGGCAGACATGGAGGAATTCGTCGGCAAGATCAAAGCAGCCAAGGATACCCAATCAGATCCAGATTTCTGCGTGGTCGCCCGGACTGAATCCTTTGTCGTAGGCAGGGGATTGGACGAAGCCTTGAAACGAGCGGATGCTTATTACCGCGCCGGAGCAGATGCTGTGTTGATCCACAGCAAGATCTCCACCAGCGCAGAAATCGAAGCCTTTATGAAAGCCTGGCACCGCGAATGTCCGGTGGTGATCGTGCCCACCAAGTATTACTCCACTCCCACAAAAGTATTTGCCGATGCCGGGATCAGCCTGGTCATCTGGGCAAACCATTTGCTGCGTGCCAGCATCACCGCCATGCAGCAGACCGCAGGGCGCATCTACCAGGAACAAACTCTGGCCGGGATTGAAAAGGAAGTTGCCACAGTCAAAGAGATCTTCCGCCTGCAGAATGATGAAGAACTGCGTCAGGCTGAACTGAAATACCTCCCGCAAAAATAGATCCTTGACGTCTTTTTTGAGTGTCTGGAGAGGCAGCATGGCAGGACAACTGTTGAAAAACCAACGACCGTATGCAATCGTGATTGGTCTGGATACCCTCAACGGTATTCAGACTGTCCGCATCCTTACGCGCCACCGCATTCCAGTGATTGCCATTGCCAAAGACCCCGGCCATCACGGCTGCAGAACGAGGCTTTGCGAGCAAATCCTGTTCACCAACACGGCTGGACCGGAGTTGATTCAGACTCTTGAAGAGCTTGGACCGCGTTTCGCCGAGAAGCCGGTGCTTTTCCCGTGCGCAGACATGAACGTAAAACTGGTTTCCCAATTTCGGGAACGGCTTCTTCCCTGGTATCACGTGATTTTACCGGAAGCGGAAGTCATCGAAACCTTGATGAACAAGCTGAATTTTTACGCTTATGCCAACGAACACGGTTTTCCAATCCCGCAAACACGCTACCTGAATTCGCTTGCCGATGCTGAAGCTGCTGCCAGGGAATTGACCTTTCCGTGTGTGCTCAAACCTCCCATGAGTGCCACACCGGAATGGGAAAAGAACATGAAGTTGAAGGCTTACAAGCTTTCCAATCCGGATGAATTGCGGGAATTCTTCAATAAATCCCAGGCTTGGGCAAATAACCTGATCGTTCAGGAGTGGGTGGAAGGACCAGATTCGAACCTTTACTCCTGCAACTGCTACTTCAACTCGAATTTTGAGCCGCTGGTCACCTTTGTGGCTCGTAAACTGCGCCAGTGGCCGCCGGTGACGGGTGAGAGCAGCCTGGGGGAGGAGGTGCGCGATGATGCCGTACTCGACATCACACTCAACCTGTTCCGGGCGGCGCACCTTTACGGGCTGGGGTATGTGGAGATCAAAAAGAGCAGCCGCAGCGGTAAATACTTCATTATCGAGCCCAACATCGGACGGCCGACCGGACGCTCTCCGATTGCAGAAGCCGGCGGGGTGGAGTTGCTCTATACAATGTATTGTGATGCTCTCGGTCTGCCGCTGCCCGAGGCACGCGAGCAGAAGTACCTGGGTGTAAAGTGGGTCGATCTGCGGCGCGATACCCAATCAGCGCTTTATCATCTGCGCGAAGGGGATCTGACGCTCAAGGGTTGGTGGCAATCCCTGAAGGGAAAGAAGGCTCACGCCCTTTTTGCCTGGAATGACCCGGGTCCGTTCTTTGGCGATCTGCTGCGGGCATTGCGGCTATATATGGTTCCTGAAGAACGCCGCCGCCGGGATTATCGCAATCTTTGAGCACCTGCCAATTCCATATTCACCGCTGCTGTTCCCGAATTTCTACCATAAGACATGAACGAATCGATTATTGAATCTTTGCTGACCCTGCGCGCGTTTTTTTTTATCGGAACGCGCTATACCTGCCCGTGCTGCGGATGGAAGATCCGCGCGTTCACGCATGGAGGAGCTTCCATGCGTGTCAGGCAGCTGGGGTACTGCCCGCGCTGCAATTCCAAGGCACGGCACCGCCGCTGGTGGCTTTTCCTGCAGACGGAAACCAATCTTTTCACCGATCGACTGCGTTTGCTGCACGTTTCACCCAATTATTGCATGTCACGGCGGTTCATCCATTTTCCGAACCTGGATTACGTGGGAGTCGACCTCCACCACCACCGCAATATTCGGGCAAGGATGAATCTACAGTCGGCTGGTCTGGCTTCTGACAGCTTTGATGCAGCCATCTGCATGCATGTGCTGGAGCACCTTCCCGATGATCACGCAGCGATGCGTGAACTTTACCGGGTGCTCAAACCCGGCGGCTGGGCAGCAATCAGCACACCCATCCGGCTGGACCAAAAGACCTTTGAAGATCCAACCATCACAGATCCGCGTGAAAGAGAAAGAGCATTTGGAGAGACGGTACATGTCAGGTATTACGGGTACGACCTTCAGGACCGCCTGGAGGAAGCCGGGTTCAAAGTAAACCTTCATTTGGGGAAAGATGTGGGCGTGGCTGACCAATTGGCATACGGTCTGCGGGATGACGAGAACATTTTCTTGTGCACAAAGGAGGGGGGATGAGCCGAGCCTCCCGGGTGAGCCAATGACGACCATTGCTTTGATCGGTGGTGATGGGGCGGGAAAGACCACGGTTGCCCATGCGCTCATCCGATCCACCAGTGCGCCTGTTAAATACCTGTACATGGGCTTCAGTACGCGGTCAAGCGACCATGCACTGCCTACCTCCAGATTGGTTTACTGGTTGAAGAATCAGCGACGCAGGAAGCAAAAGGCGGAATCCGGGGTGAAGGATCCCCTGAACATGCCGGCCGGCGAGCTGGAATACAGCCAAGAATCGCATGGCTGGATTTGGAATACGGCACGCTTTTTCAACCGTGTTGCAGAAGCGGGCTACCGTCAGATTCTGGCGGTCGCTTATCAACTTCAGGGCAGGATTGTTTTGTTCGACAGGCACTTTTTCTTCGACGCAGCGCCTGAAGAGTTTGATTTGCAGAGCCGGTCGACAATGTTTTATGACCGATTGTTCTTCTGGTTGATCAATCACGCGTATCCGCGGCCATCCGTGGCGATCTTTTTGGACGCACCTCCTGAGGTGTTATACAGCCGAAAAGGGGAGGCGTCCCCAGAATATCTTGCCTGGCAGAGAGAGCAATACATGAAGCAAGGGGCGAAGCTGGCGCATTTCATCCGCGTGGATGCAACCCAACCTCTTGAAGATGTGATCCATGAAGTCGAGCAAATCATACAGGTGATTCATACCGGCCGCGCGATGAAAAGTTCGCCCCGTTCCCTGGATGTGCGCGAGTAGATCATTTTTCGGCCATCTGTTCGCAATTGCGGTGATTATGACTTATCAAATCGTCAATCAGCTGGATGAGAATACCTGGAGTGCCTTTGTCGGGCAGCATCCACAGGGAAACATATTTCACACCCCTGAGATGTACCATGTTTTCCAACAGACTTCTGGCTATCAGCCGGAACTGTGGGCGGTTGTTGGAGAACAAGGGCAACCCCTGGTCCTCTTTCTTCCGGTAAAAATCTCGCTTAAATCCGGGTGGATGAAAGCTTTAACCACCCGCGCGATCGTTTTTGGGGGTGTGTTGGCTGCTGATACACCCGAGACCGAAGATGCTCTTCGTCATCTCCTGCGTGCCTATCAAAAGGACTCTGGCAGAAAACCGTTGTTTACCGAAATCCGAAATGTGACAGCCTGCCCCGGGCAGCAGCCAGGTCTTCAGACTGTTGGATTTGCCTACGAGGATCATCTCAATTACTTGATCGATCTTGATCATTCGCCGGACGAAGTATTTAAACGTATTGGCAAACGCACCCAGCGGAACATCCGACACGGCCTGAATCAGGGGCATGTAAGGATCGCAGAAGCTGCAACGCTTTCAGAAGTCGAATCAGGTTATGCGCTGTTGAAAAAAACCTACCAGGCAGCCCAGGTGCCCCTGGCGGATTTCTCCCTTTTCGCTACTGCCTTTGACCTGCTCGCGCCCAGGGGTATGTGCCTGGTGACCCTCGCCCGGGTGGAGGAGCATCCTGCAGCAGCCTCCTTCGAACTGCTATACAAAGACACTGTTTACGGTTGGTACGGAGGAATGGACCGATCATTTGGCTCTTATGTACCCAATGAACTGCTGATGTGGCATATTCTGCGCTGGGGGTCTGAACATAATTACAAACGCTATGACTTCGGAGGGGCCGGAAAACCCAATGAAGAGTACGGCGTGCGTGATTTCAAGTCCAAATTTGGGGGTGAATTGGTCTGTTTCGGACGCAATACCTGGGTTCCTCATCCCGGCTTTTTAACCGTGTGCAAATGGGGTTACCAGCTTCTCCGGCGCAGCTTGTAAGTCGAATCACTGCAGCAATATTGAGGGGGAGAATCCATCAGACCCAGGGGGGGCAGAGGGGAATTATGAAAATCGGTGATTGGTATCAGAAACGTGGGCTGGCTTTCGTCTTCAAGCGGGCAAAGCGTTTGACGGCACGTTACAGCATGACCCCACATAAGGCAATAATGCGCATTAGCCGCTGCGTGGAAGAATTGAGCGCCCAGGGTTGCTCTCCAACGTTCTTCGTTCCAGCGGTTGTGGTAGGCAGGAATCTGCAGTTCCTTAAGGTGCTGCAAGATTGCGGCTGTGAGATCGGCGTTCATGGGTTCCAACACGTGGATCTTACCAGCTATCCGCCGGCGAAATCCAGCGAGAAGTTACAGAGAGCGGCGGAATTCCTTCTCATGAATGGTTTCAAGATGGAAGGCTTCCGCTGCCCGTATCTAAGCTCATCCGAGGCATTGATTCGACAATTGCCGCCCAGGCTTTTCAACTACAGCAGCAACCGGGCAATTGCATGGCACACTGATGGCCATGGGGAGGCCCAGGAAAGAATCCTTTATTCAACGATTGAACGCTTTTATCATCCCCTGGCGCCAAACGCGCATATGCGTTTGCCCTGGCTGCAGGATGGGATGGTGGAAATCCCGGTTTGTGTACCGGATGACATGCAGTTATATGATGGTTTGAATTTTTCCGGTGAGGATATCTCAGCTGCATGGGTGAACTTGCTGAAAGAAACGCACCGTCGGGGTGAGTTGTTCAATTTGATGTTTCATCCAGAGCTTTCAGAGTTCTTTGAGGCTCCATTCCTGGAGGTTCTTCATGCTGCCAGGCTCCTGGACGGCAGGGTTTGGGTGACCCGCCTGCAGGATGTGGGCAGGTGGTGGCGAAAAATGAGCCGCTTTGGGGTTTCATTCATCAAAAATGGAGGGACCTGGCATCTGCAACTGTCCTGCGATCCCCAGGCGACGATCCTTATTCGCGGACTGGACCTGGAGGTGCGTTCACAACACTGGGATGGTCGGTATCAAAGGCTGCCTGCGCCAGATGTTCAAGTGCACGGAGGGTTGCTCCCCTTCATTGGCCTAGCGGAGGATGTGCCCGAATGGGCGGGGGAGTCGCTCCAGCGCATGGGGTATATTGTATTGAACGGTGAGGAGGGAAGGGACTGCTGCACCATCATCGACCGCGAATTCTTTACCGACCTGGATAATGAAGTTGCTTTGAATCGGAAAATTGAGCAATTGGAGATCCCCCTCATCCGGTACTGGCCGTGGCCCGACGGGGCGAGATCGGCACTTTGTCTTTCCGGCGACCTGGACGCCCTTTCATTGATGGATTATTCCACCCGCCTGCTGCCTGACTGGGTCTTTTCCAAAAAGGCAATAGCCGGATAGAAGCCTCAGAACAACGCAATAACACGAAAGCAGCCCATTGCATTTGGGCTGCTTTTTTGTACTAAGGTAAAAATTCCATATATACTCAATAAAAACATAATAACAGGCGATAAAAATTAATAAAATTTATCAATGGTTCAATAAATTCAATTATCCTATTGACAATTTCGAGTAGATTTGCTATGATGCATATGAATATCAAGGCTGGGAGCCTTCAGCCGATACACTCAGCCGGATCGAGGTGAAGCATGAAACAGACAATCATACCAATGAAAAAAGATACCAAGGTGGTAATGAGCATCAGGGACGACCTGTATCTGGAAGGAGTGCCTGAAGCTCAATTTACAGCAGTTGTTTCGGATGCAGACACCTTTCGTATGAAGGAAGAAAACGGCATTTTTTACGTGCGCAGCGATTCAGATTGCAAGGTCACACTGCCAGACACGGCATCTGTGACCATCGAAAAAGTGGACGGAGACGCCGATATTAGAGGAATGAAGAGCCGGCTGATCGTTGGAAAAATCGGCGGAGATTTCAGTCTTTACGAAGCTGAGAGCGCTTCGATTGAAGTGGTTGGAGGAGATTGTGCTCTGAGAGAATTGAAAGGCATGGTTGAAATTGCCCGTGTCGGGGGCGACCTGCTGATCGAACAATCTTCGCAGACCCTGGTGGGAAATGTCGGCGGCGACCTTGAGGTAGACACGGTCAGCGGAAAATTTGAATCCAAAGTTGGCGGTGACGTCGAAATCAAATTGGCCGACCCCAACCTGGCACCCATGCGTATCACAGCCGGAGGCGATATTCAACTGGTGGTGCCTGCGGAAGCCAATGCTCAGTTGGTTCTGGCAGCGGGCGGTGATATTTCGATACAAACCCATGACAACCAGGCGGAATTCGAGCAGGTGGCTAGAAACATCATTTTGGGTGAAGGCGGCGCGATCATCGATATGAAGGCTGGCGGAGATATTGAAATTTCTGACAAGGAGATCATCCACTTCGGGTTCGGGAAGGTCTTCAATAATTTTGACAACAACTGGAAAAGATTCTCCGCCGATATTGAAAAACGGATTTCGCAGAGTATGGCTCAATCGATGCGTTCAGTGGATATGGCGAGCCGGCGGGTAGAAGAAGCCACCCAGAGAGCCCAGGGGAGGATCGATGAGGCGATGCAGCGCGTGCAGCAAAAAGGGATCTATACAGATCGCGGGAGCAAATTCAGCGGATTTCCATTCGAGAAACCAGCGGAACCCCCCGTAATGGAAAAACGCGGTGTTTCCGAAAACGAACGCATGCTCATTTTGAAAATGCTTGCAGAAAAGAAAATTACCGTGGAAGAAGCAGAGAAATTGCTGAAAGCACTTGAAGGATAAACCCCATGACAAGCGAAGAGAGCAAGTTGTTGATTCTCAAGCAGGTTGAGGCGGGTGTCCTTTCTCCAGAAGAAGGGTCAGGCCTGCTGGAAATCCTCGACATGGATGGGAGCCTACCTGTCGAACCCGAACCAATCCCCGATATCATCACCTCGGTACCACACAGGGTGGAGGTTCCCCCCATAGCCTGGTACTGGAAATTGGGGTGGAGCCTGTTTTTGTGGCTGGGGGTCGGACTGACGATTCTCTCTGCATTTTGGATGTACAAGGGCTATCAGGTTGCAGGGTTTGGGGTGGGATTTATCCTTTCCTGGATTCCCTTCATCCTTGGAATTCTCCTGACGTATGCCGGCGCAAGGTTGATTGAGGCGCATTGGGTGCATATCAAGGTCAACTCCACAGAAGAAGGAAAGCCACAGAATATCGATATTGCCATGCCGCTTCCTTTGGGCTTTGTGGGATGGATCTTCAAGAACTTTGGACGTTACATGCCCGAGGAAATCCGCGACAAACATGTCGATGAGATGTTGGTGGAGCTGGAGAAATCCATCAAGAATGGCGAACCCTTCCAGGTACAGGTGGATGATGAAAAAGACGGCGACCATGTGGAAGTGTTGATCGTCTGAAATTCACAAGTTGCCAATCCATCTACAAAAAACGGAGTGATCTCCGTTTTTTTGTTACCTGGTCACTTTATGATGATCAATGGGAGACGAGGTTGTATAATCTGCGCATGCTTAAGAAATGGTTACCGGGTTTGGCGGCAATTTTGATGGGTGCGGTCCTGCTGGTTGCGGGGAACTGGAAGTTCCCTTCAAGCACATTCAGCGTACCTGTTGTGTTGACCTCTGGAGAGCCTGCTTTGATCACAGGCTCACTTCCTTCAAGAGGGTGGTCGGGCGAACCGGCGGATTTGACCATGAGGTTTCAATTCACCTCCCCGATCCAGGAGAACCAGGCGCAAATCCGGGCGGAGGTTGTCATGCCGGATGCAGCCATCACGCCAAAGGGGCAAATCTCCCTGCTCATGGACCCTTCTGAACCGGTTAACCTTCGCTGGCAGATCACTCCCAACCGTAAGGGCGACCTCGAAGGGACGCTTTGGGTAAATAGCTCCACGATTGGCGTGGAACCCCAGGCAGTTCTGGCGAAACGTTTTCAAATTCATTCCATGATGATCCTGGGCATTTCTGCTGCCTGGATCCGGCGGATTGGCTGGGGGTTGCTGATCATCGGAATTTTCTATGTGATTGCCTTTTCCAGCAGACGGTCCAGATCAAAGATTTGATTATCACAAAAATGAAACCTTAAATCATCCAATTAGGGAAGAATTGTTTGTTGGATTGTGCTAAAATTCTCTCAGCATTTGTTTGAAAATATCTGAATAATCCTGCATAGAGGAAAAGTCATGCTCAACGATTGGCTCTACCTGGGAATCTTTCTGGTTTTAGCTCTGACAATTCCAGCGTTGGCAATCTGGCTTGCCGGATTGCTTTCACCCAAGAAAAGCGATCCAATCAAGAATTCCATTTATGAATGCGGCCCGGAGCCTGTAGGCGAGAGCCGTATTCAGTTTAAAGTGCAATATTACGTTTATGGGTTGATCTTCCTGGTGTTTGATGTGGAAACCGTTTTGCTTTTCCCTTGGGCAGTGGCATACAAGCAGTTGGCGATGTATGCGGTTCTGGAAGCAGTCCTCTTTATTGCGATTCTCGCCGGCGGGTTGTTATACGCCTGGCGTGAAGGCGCACTCGAATGGCACTAATCCGGGGGTAGAGGATGTCATTTATTGCCGATCCCATTAACTTCATTGCGCGCTGGCTAACAGCTGTGCTAACTGGCTGGGGGGCATCCGCCTCTGTTACCCAGCTTATACTATTCATCATCAGTGCAGGATTGCTGGCGATGGGTCCGCTTGTTTTCACCATTCTGCTCATTTGGGTGGAGCGAAAAATCGGCGGCAGGTTCCAGGACCGCCTGGGTCCAAACCGGCTCGGCCCCTGGGGGATCTTCCAGCCGATTGCCGACATGCTCAAGATCTTTACCAAGGAATACATCACACCCATTGGTGCAGACAAGGTGCCTTTCAACCTGGCGCCCATCCTGGCGGTGGCCGCAGTGCTTGCTGTCTGGGCGGTGATCCCGCTGGCATCCACGGTATACGGCGTGAACCTGAATGTAGGCGCAGTGTACATCCTGGCGGTTGGGGCGCTTGGCGAACTGGGCTTCATCATGGCGGGTTTGGGCTCCAACAACAAATATGCCATGCTGGGCGGCTTCCGCGTGGTCGCCAATTTGATCAGCTACGAAGTGCCGATGGTGGTGATCCTGTTGATCCCGATCATGTTCAGCGGATCCCTGGGAATGAATGACATCGCCAGTTCGCAAACCACCTGGAACGTTTTTCTGGCTCCCCTCGCTGCACTCATCTTTTTCATCACGCAGATCGCGGAAAACGCCCGCGCTCCATTTGACCTGATTGAGGCTGACTCTGAACTGGTGGCGGGCTTCAATGTGGAATATTCCGGTTTGAAATTCGGCTTCTTCTATGTTGCCGATTTCTTGCACTCTGCCACGGCTGCCCTCGTTTTTTCCACCCTGTTTTTGGGTGGGTGGCGCGGACCTGGCGCAGAGACCTATCCGGTACTCGGATTTGTCTACCTGGTGATTAAATCGGCCATCATTTACTTTGCCATATTGCATATCCGCTTCACCATTCCACGTTTCCGAATTGACCAGATGATGAATTTCAACTGGAAATTCCTTACCCCGCTTTCGCTGGTCGTGCTGGTGGCGACAGCGGTATTGGACAAGCTGGTCCCCATTGGTCAGACATTGCTGAGAGTCGGAGTGATGTGGGCAGCCAACCTGCTCATCTGGCTGATCGCGGATCAGATTGTGAAGCGTGTATCAAAGCGGCAGGCTGTACCCGAGGTGGCGCAACCGCGCCCTTTGGCGCGTCCGCCGCAAGTCAAAACGAATGACGCCACCGGGGGTGAGGCATGACCGCAATGAAATTGATCTTCCTTCTCACTGCCCTGGTTACTGTGGGTTCGGCAATTGCCACGGTAAGCGCGCGGAAAATCCTGCATGCTGCGCTCTGGCTGGTTCTTACCCTGTTGGGTGTGGCGGTCCTGTTTGCCCTGCTCGAAGCCAGCTTTTTCGCCGTGGTTCAGGTGCTGGTATATATCGGAGCTATTTCCATCCTGATCATCTTTGCGGTCATGCTCAGCCGGTCGTCACTGGTGGATGAAGGAAGTCAAACCCACCGCAGGTGGTGGGCAGTTGCCATTGTACTGCTGGCTGTCGTCATTGCCTGGGTGGCGGCGCTCTCGCTCTGGCCGAACTGGTCTACCGTAAGCGCAGCACTCCCGGCAGGTGCAGGCGACCTCGCCACACTTGGGAAGCAGCTAGTTGATCCGAACGGTTATCTGCTGCCATTTGAGTTATCCTCCATTCTCCTGGTGGCTGCCCTGGTGGGTGCGATCTACACCGCGGTGGAGAAGAAGGCGGGGCAGGCATGATTCCATTAAGTTGGTATCTCATCCTGGCTGCTGTTGTGATGTTCATCGGGCTGTATGGTGTGCTCACCCGCAAGAACCTGATTGGCGCATTGATGGGTATCGAGCTGATGCTGAACTCGGTCAACATCAACCTGGTGGCATTCTGGCGCTATTTGCATGCCGGGAAACCTGAAATGGACGGGCTGGTCTTCGTGGCAATGGTTTTTGTAGTGGCGGCTGCCGAGACTGCGGTGGGTCTGGCGTTGATCATTTCAGCTTACCGCAGACGCAAGAGCGTGGACGCGAACGATATGGATTTGTTGAAGGGATAGACCTTGGCAGAATTACTGGCACCCGAACTTCTCCTCTGGCTGATTCCAGCCCTGCCTTTTGCGGCATTTGTTGTGATCGCGATATTTACCTTCCGCAGCCGCAAACTCAGCCATTCTATTGCACTTGTGGGAGCTGGTTTTTCCTTCACCGCCAGCATGTTGGTGATCCTCAAGGCTCTGCAGGTCCCCGAATTGGCGAAGAATCCAATTGCCAGCCAGATCAAATGGTTCCCCACCGGCGATTCCTGGTTTCTTCTTGGGGTTCAAATAGACCCTCTGACGGTGGTTACACTTGCTTTCGTCGCCGTGACCATCCTGATGATCTTCATCTACAGTGTGGGATACCATAATTTTGGCGCGCCGGAAGGCAGGAATGATATTGCAGGTCTGCCGCCCAAAGGCGCCGAAGTCAGCCACGAAGGGCACACCCATCGGGTTCCTTCCGTTGAGCCGATGTATGCACGATTTTTTGCTTTGATCAGTTTATTTGCTTTTGCCATGTACCTGCTGGTGGTTAGCGACAACCTTTTGGGGCTTTACATCGGCTGGGAGATCATGGGGCTGTGTTCCTACCTGCTGATTGGCTTCTGGTACGGACGTGAATCTGCGCGCAAGGCAGCCATCAAGGCGTTCATCACCACACGCATTGGCGATGTGTTCATGCTGCTGGGATTGGCAGCCCTTTACGCCTTGACCGGGACACTCAATTATCAGCAGATCCTGTCAAATCAGATCGTCCTGAATACATTGGTGACTTCCGCTTCTCCGATTGGAGGGCTCTCGTGGGCAGGCTTGATCGGATTGCTGCTCTTTGCAGGCACGATCGGAAAATCCGCTCAATTCCCGCTGCACGTCTGGCTGCCCGATGCCATGGAAGGTCCCACACCGGTTTCAGCGATGATCCATGCTGCGACGATGGTCTCGGCAGGTGTGTACCTGGTGGCAAGGTTCTTCCCACTGATTTCTGCCGGTTGGACACCCGGTCAACCTTTGACCACTCCCATGCTGGTGATGGCAGCGGTGGGTGCGTTCACCGCTATCTTTGCAGCGACCATCGCTGCAACGCAGAACGACATCAAGCGTGTGCTGGCGTATTCGACGATCTCGCAACTGGGATACATGGTGGCAGCCCTGGGCATTGGCGCATATTCCGCGGCAGTGTTTCACCTTTTCACCCACGCTTTCTTCAAAGCGCTGCTGTTCCTTGGATCCGGTTCGGTCATTCATGGGATGGAACACGGTGCCATGCATACCGGCGATGAGATCGATACCCAGAATATGCGCAACATGGGCGGTTTGGGGAAGAAGATGCCGCTGACCTTTGCCACTTTCCTGGCAGGCGGGCTGGCGCTTTCGGGATTTCCTCTGATCACCGCTGGATTCTGGTCAAAAGATGCCATCCTTTCAGGCGCATTCACTCAATCGACGATAGTGTTTATTACCCTGGCGCTTGCTGCGCTGCTTACAGCTTTCTACACCGCGCGCCAGATCACATTGGTTTTTCTTGGCAACGCAAGGTCGAAAGCTGCAGGAGACGCTGTTGAGTCCAGACCTGCCATGACCATTCCGCTGGCGATCCTGGCGGTGTTCGCCATAGCGGCAGGCTGGATCGGCATTCCCAAATCCTTCCCCCTGCTGGGAAGGATGAGTTCGGATTGGTTTGCTGAATTTACTGGCTCGATGCTCTCTTTCAAGGCAGTCGAAGGTCACAGCATGATCCCCCTGATCACCTCGCTGACAGTTGCCCTGGGCGGGCTGCTGCTGGGTTGGCTGGTCTATCGAAGGGTGAAACAGGCTGAGGCAGTCGACCCGATGGAGAAAGCCCTTGGCGGTGGATTCCGGATTATCCAAAAGAAATACCTTGTGGACGAGTTCTACGATCTGATCTTCATCCGGCCTTCACTCTGGTTCGCCGACGTTTTCGTGGCAAAGTGGATGGACCAGGTGGTGATCGACGGCATCATCAACGGCATCGGCAGGCTGGGATTATTCGTTGGCAGCGCGCTGCGCAACGGCTTCGACGCTCCAGTTATCAACGGCGCAGCAGATGGCATCGCCAGCGGGACGAGGGGGGCGGGGGGATTGCTTCGCAAGCTGCAAACTGGCAGAGTACAGCAGTACCTTGCGGGTGCGGTTGGCGGATTAGTGGTTTTGGTTATTGTTCTTTACTCCATCTTCAAGTAATAGTAGGGAAGGGCAATGGAATTCTTCTCCAATCACATTTTGACCTGGATCTTGTTCTTCCCTGTATTTGGGGCGGCGATTTTATGCCTGGTTCCGGCGCGCTCTGAAAAGGGCTTGCGGGTGACCGCTTTGATCGCCAGCCTGGTGCCTTTTGCACTGACAGTGTATCTGTGGTTCGCTTACCAGGTTTCGCCGCAGGCACCTGGTTTTGCCTTTCAAGAACAACTGGAATGGTTCCCGGCGATCCATTCCAGCTATCACGTGGGGGTGGATGGTATCAGCATCGTTCTGCTGCTGCTCACCACGCTGCTTACCCCGCTGGCGCTGCTGGCATCCCGGTCCATCCATGTCCATTTGAAAACGTTCCTCATGCTGTTCCTCTTCCTGGAAACAGGAATGATGGGTGTTTTTGTCTCCCTCGATTTGCTGATTTTCTTTGTCTTCTGGGAGATCGGTTTGATCCCGATGTATTTCCTGATCAACCAGTGGGGCGGTGAAAAGCGGAATTATGCTTCGTTGAAGTTCATTCTCTTCACCATGGGCGGTTCGCTTGGACTTCTGCTGGCGATCCAGATGATTGGTGCGGTCACCGGCACATTTGACCTGCTGACGCTGTTCAAGACCTGGCCGGGAATATCTCAGGCTTCGCTCTTTGGACTGCCGACGCAAACGGTCAAAGCCATTGCCTTCTGGGCTTTTGTGATCGCGTTTGCCATCAAAGCGCCCATCTGGCCGGTGCATACCTGGCTGCCCGATGCCCATACTGAAGCCCCCACCGGCGGATCCATGATCCTGGCGGGGGTGCTGCTGAAACTGGGCGCTTATGGCTTCATCCGCCTGGTGCTGCCGCTCTTCCCGGCTGAATCCAGGCAATATGCCGTCTGGCTGGCGGTTCTTGCAGCAGCCTCGATCATTTTCGGGGCTTTTGCTGCTGCAGGTCAGAAAGATTTCAAACGCCTGGTGGCTTACTCCTCGATCAATCACATGGGGTTTGTCATCCTGGGTATTGCTGTGGCGGCCTGGGCAGGCGGAAGCACAGACCCTGCTCTGCAGCAAAGTGCCATCATTGCGACGAACGGTGCAGTTCTGCAGATGTTCACGCACGGTCTCAGCGCGGCGGGCATGTTCTTCCTGGTGGGTGTGATTTACGATCAGGCGCATACCCGTGTTCTGGAGCGTTTTGGCGGACTGTACGCCATCCTACCCGTCTACGGCTCGATCTTGATTTTCATGTCGATGGCGTCTCTTGGCTTGCCAGGACTGGGCGGATTTGTTTCGGAATTCATGGTGGTACGGGGAGCCTGGCCGGTCTTCACCGCGATTACTGCCGTGAGTATGCTCGGTTTGTTTTTTACCGGCGTTTACGTGCTCAAGGCGCTGAAGCTGGTGCTGCAGGGACCCTTGAATACTGAATGGAAAGGTCATTTGAAAGATATATCCGCGGGCGAAATCGCGGTCATTGCACCGCTGATGATCCTATCTTTCCTGATCGGCGTTTGGCCTTCCTGGATCATGCAAATCATCAACCAGACTGTGATGTCCTGGTTCTAAGAGGATCGAGATGCAGATACCTACCCTGAGCCTTTTGATCTTCACTCCTGTCGTTGCCGGTGTGCTGCTGCTCCTCTATCCGGCTCAAAAGCGGACCTTGATCCGGGTGACTGCGCTCGTCTCTGCTCTGATCACACTGGCGCTTTCCGTTTTCCTGTTCTTCCGCTACGACACCATCGCAGCCGGGTACCAATTCATGGAAAAGCTGGATTGGCTGCCGTCTTTGGGCATTTCCTACTTTGTGGGCATCGATGGAATTGGCGCGGCGATGGAGCTCATGGCCGGACTGGTCGTTTTGAGCGGGGTATTGGTCTCATGGAACGTGGAAGACCGCCCGCGGGAATTCTTTGCTTTTCTTCTGTTTCTGGCTGCCAGCGTCTTTGGCGTGTTCGCCTCGCTGGATCTCTTTCAACTTTTCTTCTTCTTTGAGCTGGCAGTCTTCCCCAAATACCTGATGATCGTGATCTGGGGGTACCCCAAGACGCGTGAATACGGCGCCATGAAGCTGACCCTTTACCTGTTCCTGGGGAGCATGGTGGCCCTGGCAGGTTCGCTGGCGATCTACTTTGCCTCGGGAATGCATACCTTCAACATGCTTGAGTTGGAAAACGCAGGCTTTTCGATGGAGGTTCAGCGCCTGTGGTTCCCGTTCATTTTCATTGGCTTTGGCGTGCTAGGCGGCTTGTTCCCATTCCATAGCTGGGCGCCGGATGGTCATGTGGCTGCCCCCACGGCGATCTCCATGCTGTTGGCAGGGGTGGAGATGAAAGTTGGTGCGTTTGCCGCCCTGCGCGTGGGCTTGATGCTCCTGCCTGACGGCATGAGGACCTGGGCGCCCTTGATCATCGTACTGGCTACCATCAACGTCGTGTACGGTGCATTCATCGCCATGATCCAGACGGATTTCAAATATGTCATCGGTTTTTCATCGGTGTCGCATATGGGATTGGTGTTCATCGGCTTTGCCACGCTCACACCCGAGGGTTTGACCGGCGCCGGGCTGCAAATGTTCTCCCACGGTGTGATGACGGCGCTCTTCTTTTCCATTGTCGGAATGGTCTATGACCGCGCACATACCCGCAACATCAAGGAGTTGGGCGGTCTCGCCAGGTTCATGCCAATGGCGATGGTGGGTTTCGTGGTGGGAGGGTTGGTATCAATGGGCATGCCCGGATTCTCAGGATTCGTGGCTGAAATTCCCATTTACATCGGAGCCTGGAAATCCTACCCCCTGGCAGCCATCCTTTCCGCGATATCCATTGTGGTCACCGCGGCGTATATTTTGCTGGTTGTGAGGAGAGTCTTTTTTGGCGAAGTCCCAACAACGCTTTCTGCCGGTGTGAAAGACGTGACCCTGGCAGATAAGGTGGTGATCGTGATGCTTTCACTGGTGATGATCTTGATTGGCATTTTCCCCTCGCTGCTCGTACCTGTCATCCAGGCCGGGGTAAAGCATATCCTCTTCCTGGTGGGAGGCGCATGATGACCACTGATCTTTCGCTCATGCTGCGCGCGATTCTGCCAGAAATTTGTCTGACTGTTTTGATCCTGGTGCTGCTCGTTCTTTCGATGATCCACCGGGCAGCCAACCCGCGGTTTCTCGGGTGGTTCACATCGATATCGCTGGCAGTCATTGCAGTCGTCGCGGTGATTTTCTCCAACCCGGGCAGCGATGTCCAACTGATCTGGGGCGGCATGCTCCGATTTGATGCCCAGGGATTCCTTTTCCGCCTGCTCTTTCTCACAGGCGCATCCCTGACAGCATTATTCACCTGCACGGATGAAAATATCGCCGCAAAGCAGGAATATTTCCTCCTGCTCACAGTCAGCACACTGGGCATGTCTTTGTTGTCATCAGCAGCAGATATGATGATGCTCTTCCTCGCCATCGAAACAACCTCTTTCCCGCTGTACATCATGGCAGGCGCCAAACTGAAAGATGAACGCTCCACTGAGGCAGGAATCAAGTATTTCCTCTTTGGTGCCACGAGTTCGGCATTGATGCTTTACGGCTTCAGCCTGTTGTATGGTTTTGCTGGTACAACCCGCCTTTTCCAGGTATGGGATCTCAGTCAAAAAGCATTGGTTCCCACACCTTTGTTTGTGGTCGCTTTTATCTTTGTTATCGCGGGCTTCGCCTTCAAAATCAGTGCAGTACCCTTCCACTTCTGGGCACCGGATGTTTATGAAGGCGCTCCTTCCCCCGTGGCTGGCTTCCTTTCCACTGCTTCGAAAGCGGCAGGATTTGCTGTTTTGCTGCGGGTACTTTTTGCCTTCTTCCCGCAAGGTGCAGTCTATTGGATGTGGATTGCCATCGTGCTGTCGGTCGCAAGCATGATCCTGGGCAACCTTACCGCCATACCGCAGAAGAATATCAAACGGTTGATCGCATACTCATCCATCGCTCAGGCCGGTTACGTATTGGTGGGGGTGGCTGCCGGCGATCAGGCGGGCATCAGTGCCGCAATCTACTATCTCATGGCTTACCTGGTGACAAACCTGCTGGTGTTTGCGGTGATCGGGCTCGTTGAATCTGCCGACCATTCCAGCGAACTGGGGTCCTTCGCTGGTCTCAGCCGAAGGTCACCGGCATTGGCGTTGATCATGCTTGGAGCGGTACTCTCATTGGGAGGCATTCCCCCCTTCGCTGGTTTCTTTGCAAAGATCCTGGTGCTCAACGCAGCAATGCAAAAAGGTCTCGCCTGGCTGGTGGTGGTGGCTGTTCTCAATTCAGTTGTCGGGTTGTACTACTACCTGCGCATCCTCAAGGTGATGTATTTGGATGCGCCCGTGGAAAATGCCCCGCGCATTCAATATAAAACGCGCTGGATTGTCGGCGCAGTGGTCTGCATGGCAGGCATTATTCTGCTGGGTGTGATCTTTAGCCCGTTCATGCAGGCAGCCGTCCAATCCGCGATGAGCTTAATGTAATTATTAACATCAAACCTCAATATGATATAATTTTTCATCATGGATTCACCAAAAAACACCAACAAAACCGACTCCAGCAATTCGCGATCGCTGCTTCTGGCAGTCATGGCAGGCCAGGTTGGAATCATTACCCTGGTTGTGATCATGGCTGCGGTGTTGGGGGGGTTGGCGCTGGACAGATTATTGAATACAAAACCCTGGATTACCATCGGTTTGTTGGTCGTCAGCGTACCCATTTCAATCATCCTGATGGTTTTCGTCGCCCGTAAGACTGTGGCAAAGATCAAAGCTCAATCACCGAATACACCTCACCCCGAGGAGGACGAAATTGGAAAAGACTCGTAAATGGCGCTGGGGTGTCAACCGCTGGTGGATCCTGGGATTTACGATCCTCACCGTGATCGGCGTCAACATTGCCGCACCGGTCCAGCCGGTCATCCAGGTAGCTCCAGAATTGCTCTCCAAAAAACCCCTCTTTACCTTGCCGGTAATCGGCGGTGTTTATCTGACGAACACCGTAATCGCCATGGTGCTGATGGATCTGGCGATTCTTGCCATTGCATTGATCGTCAGGAGGAATGTCAAACCCGGTGCCCTGATCGCCAGGGGATTTTCCGGTGCCATGGAAATGCTTATCGAAATGCTTTACAACCTGACGAAATCCACGGCAGGCAAATGGGCAAAAAAAATCTTCCCCTGGTTTGCAACAATCCTGATTATTGTGCTCTTCGCCAATCTACTCAAGCTGCTTCCTGGATATGAATCCATTGGTCTCGTTGAGGAAGTGCAGCATGCCGGGTACACAGCCGTACCTCTTGGCGGCAACTGGTTCAATGTGACCACGCCTAAAGTCGCTGAAGGCGGCATGGCCATCATCCCGTTTGCACGCGGACTCTCCACCGATTTGAACTTTACTGCAGCACTGGCTTTGATCTCAGTCTTGATGACCCAGGTGATCGGCGTACAGGCTCAGGGACTGGGGTATTTCAGTAAATTCTTCAACACCCGGACACTTTTTAAGAAACCTTTCTTCGGGTTCATGGATTTGCTGGTCAGTCTTCTGGAAACAATCTCGGAGTTCTCCAAGATCATTTCGTTTACATTCCGGTTGTTTGGCAATATGTTTGCAGGCATGGTCTTGATGGCGTTGATTGGCGTGATGATACCAGTGTTCATGCCGTCGCTGATCATGATGTTTGAATTATTCATTGGCCTGATCCAGGCATTCGTCTTTGGCATGCTCACGCTCGTGTTCATGGCAATGGCAACTCAGGGTCACGCTGAAGAAGAACACGCTTCATAAAAAACCACATTCGATTTCGAGAGCCAGAGGAGGCTGAGGTTCAAGATGACAGGTGATATTGTCCAGGCAGCAAAATTCATTGGAGCAGGTCTTTCCATGATCGGCGCCCTTGGCGGCGGTGTGGGCATCGGTATGAGCGTACAGGGTGCATTGGAGGGCATGGCTCGTAATCCGGATACTTACGGCAACCTCCTGACCAACATGATCCTGGGAATTGCCTTCTCAGAAGCAATTGCAATTTATTGTCTCGTGATTGCATTCCTGATGCTCTTTGTTCTCTAATCAGCGGGAGGATCTCCTTTGGAAAAATTAGGTTTAAACCTCGGAAACTTGCTGGTACAGATCTTTAACTTTGCCATCATAATGGTGGTTCTGCGCGCCTGGGTGTATAAACCCCTCCTCGGAATGCTTGAAAAACGCCAAAAGACGGTCGAAAAGGGTCTTGAGGATGCCCGTGTGGCAGCAGAGGCACGTGAAAATGCAGAAAAAGATGCTGCAGCCATCCTTGCGGAAGCACAGGCGAAAGCTGCCCAGACCATCCGCGAAGCGACTGAAAAAGCGGAAGCAGTCACCCGCGAGTTAAGGTCCACTGCCGATGCAGAGCTTTCCAAGCAGCGCGAAGCCGCCATGGCTGAAGTCGATGTGGAACGCGAACGCACTCTGGCAGAATTGCGCGGGCAGGTGGCTGCTCTTTCGATTGCAGCAGCACAGCGGTTGATCGGCGAGAATTTGGACGAGAAACGGCAGCACAAACTGCTGGATGAATTCTTCTCCGGTGTCAAGGCTGGAAAGGTGGTTGTGCTGGAAGGAAGCCAGATCAGTGGTGCGAAAGCTGAAGTAACCAGTGCACTGCCTTTGACCAGCGACGAACAAACAAGTGTCAAGAACAACCTTCTGCCTTCACTTACTGACAAGGCCGAAGTTGTGTTCAAAGTCGACCCTTCAATCCTTGGCGGTCTGGTGGTGCGAGTCGGCGATCAGGTTGTGGACGGATCGGTTGCCGGTCAATTGCAGAGCCTTCGACAGTCAATGCGCTAACCCGAATCTCCCAAGAGGGTTTCTTTGGCAGCCCGCCGGAGAAACCCTCTTTTTTTATCCATCATAGTAGAATAGCTCATATGAATCAATTACCTGAGATCATTTCCGATCTTCCCATCAAGACGATAAGCACTGAACCGCTTCCTGAGATCACAATCGCCGGAATCAAGTTCGATTCAAGGCAGGTCGCACACGGGGATCTGTTTGTGGCAGTAAAAGGCGAAAGCGTGGACGGCCACAAGTACATCCCCATGGCAATTGTCAATGGCGCTTCAGCCGTGGTTGGAACCGAGCCAATCGATGACCTGGCGGTTCCCTATATTCGTGTGGCGGAATCACGTGAAGCGTTGGCTTGGCTGGCAGCAGCATTTTACGATCATCCCGCCCGCAGCATGTGCATCATTGGCGTGACCGGTACCGACGGCAAAACGACCACCAGCAACCTGATCTACAGCATCCTCAAGAAAGCGGGGTTGAAGGCCGGGATCATTTCCACGGTCAATGCGGTGATCATGGACGAAGAAATCGACACTGGATTTCACGTGACCACGCCGGAAGCCCTGGATATTCAGCGTTATTTGCGGCAAATGGCGGAGGCCGGAATCACCCACGTGGTGCTCGAAACCACTTCGCATGGGTTGGCGCAGCACCGCGTGACTGGGTGTGAATACGACATTGCCGTGGTGACCAACATCACCCACGAGCATCTGGATTATCACGGGAGCTATGATGGATATCTGGCTGCCAAAGCCAGGCTGTTTGAAATGCTTCCGCTGACCGCGGTCAAGCCGGGGGGTAACCCGCGGCTCGCCATTCTGAATGCCGATGATCAATCCTACCAGCCCTTGCGTTCCAAGGTGGGGGAGCGGTTCATCAGCTATTCCACGCAGGGTAAGGGAACCGTCAATGCCGTGGAGAGTCGGTTTCTACTCGACAGCGTGAAATTCACAGTCCGCTCGAAAGACCTTGCATTTGACGTGGATTGCCCGTTTCCGGGCGAGTACAACGTTTCAAATTGCCTTGCGGCCATAGGCGCAACCGTATTCGGATTGGGGATCACCCCGGAAGCGACTCAAAAAGGGATTGCACAGGCAAGCAGTGTTCCCGGACGCATGCAGCGCATCGACATGGGGCAGGACTTTACGGCGATTGTCGATTTTGCGCACACGCCGAATGCATTGCGCGTAGCCATTGAAACCATGAGGAAGATGACCTCTCAGCGGGTGATTGCAGTGTTTGGATCAGCAGGATTGCGCGATCGCGAAAAGCGTGCCATGATGGCGCAGGTTTCGACGCGGCTCGCAGATCTGACCATTCTGACCGCGGAAGATCCCCGCACCGAATCGTTGGACGCGATCCTGGAGGAAATGGCGGAAGCTGCCAGGCGCGAAGGGGGAGTGGAGGGGGTTACTTTCTTCCGAGTCCCTGACCGCGGAGAGGCCATCCAATTTGGGGTAGATCAAGCACGCGAGGGTGACCTGGTGGCAGCGTTTGGCAAGGGGCATGAGCAATCGATGTGCTTTGGCACCACTGAATATCTCTGGGACGACCGCATCGCCATGAAGGCAGCCCTGGCGAAACGGCTGGGGGTGGATGGGCCGGACATGCCTGTGCTACCCACTTCGAAAGAGAAGCGAAGGTAAAAGGGCGAGAGGCGAGAATGGAGAGTCGTAAATCCGCCGCTAACGAATTGTGAAATAATCGTAGCGGCGGGTCTATTAGTACGACATCTTTTGGGTCTTCCTTAACGAGGCCCGCCATAATGCCAATTTCATTTATCAGTCTATAAGCGAATCACGAGTTGAGTGATTATCCCCTCCCCCAAATCGCGAAGCTATTTGGGGGAGGCAGGAGGGGGGTCGTTATGCTCTTCTTGAATCAAGCGCAATGTTTCATACAAAGTGAAGCGACACGTACACCGCAATACGTTAGGAGCATTAACTGCGAGAACCGGTCTTCACTAACATAGTCCCTCAAATGGTGAAATCCAGGACTTTGCAAGTGGATTGTAAAGACCCCCCTCCCACCTCCCCCGTTTGCGACGTGCACGAAAACGGGGGAGAATTGATGAAAATAACCAATTTGCAACGTGCACGAAAACGGGGGAGGGTTTGGCAATGCAACCAGTTTGCGACGTGCACGAAAACAGGGGAGAGTTTTTCAGCCTAGCCAGATTGCGAACGGCACGAAAACGGGGGAGGTTGAGAAGTGCTTCTGTTTGCCAAGAGCAAGAAAAGGGAGCGTCTGTATATGAGTCATGTTGAGTGCGTCGTTGACGTACCGGTAAACATGATATCAAAATCGAACCCACACCACTTAGATAGAAATCCAACAAATAAAAAAAGGCTTTTTGATGATCTCAAAAAGCCTTTTTGGTTCTATTTGGGTCTACTGACGGGGTTTATTGTCGCCGCGGTCGCCACCGCGGTTGCCACTGTATCCACCCCGGCGGTCGCCGTGATGTTCTGATCCACCCCGGCGGTCTCCGCCGCGGCGATCACCACCACCGCTGCGCGGACGTCCACCACCGCTGCCGCTCTTGCCGCCGCGGTCGTGTTCAAGGGCTTCTTCCACCGTCCAGCCTTCCAAAACAGCCTGGCGGGAAAGGCGGATCTTGCCGTTCTCATCGATGGCGGTCACCATGACGGTGATCTCATCGCCGAGATTGACCACATCCTCCACCTTGTTCACACGCTCTGAATCGAGCTGTGAAATGTGAACCATGCCGTCGATGCCGGGCAGGATCTGAACGAAGGCGCCAAAGTCAGCCACGCGGACGACCTTGCCGGTGTAGATATGACCCACCTGCGGAGTCTCGGTGAGGGCTTCAATGCGTTCGCGTGCAGCGGCTTCGCTGATGCCGTCAGTGGCAGAAATGTAAACCGTGCCGTCGTCATCGATATCGATCTTGGTATTGGTCTCTTCCTGCAAGGCACGGATGTTCTTTCCGCCAGGTCCGATGATGGCGCCGATCTTGTCGACGGGCACCTTGACGGTGGTGATGCGCGGAACAAAGGAGCGCAGGTCAGGCCGCGGAACGGCGATGACAGCGAGCATCTTGTCGAGGATAAAGAGGCGGCCGTCGTGCGCCTGCTTGAGTGCCTGGCGCATGATTTCAGCATTGATGCCTTTGACTTTGATATCCATCTGCAATGCGGTGATACCTGAGGTCGTGCCGGCAACCTTGAAATCCATATCGCCGTAATGATCTTCAGCGCCCTGAATATCGGTGAGGACAACGAAGCGGTCGCCATCCGTAACCAGACCCATGGCAACGCCGGCAACCGGCGCCTTGATGGGCACACCGGTATCCATCAGAGCCAGGGTGGAACCGCAGACGGACGCCATGGAGGAAGAGCCGTTGGATGCGAGCACTTCAGAAACCAGGCGCAGGGTGTAGGGGAATTCAGATTCAGACGGGAGGACGGGAACCAGGGCGCGTTCAGCGAGAGCACCGTGTCCAATCTCCCGGCGGGATTGACCACCCAAACGTTTGACCTCGCCCGTAGCATAGGGCGGGAAATTGTAATGGTGCATGTAACGCTTGCTTTCGGTGGGCGAAAGGGTGTCGATTTCCTGGGCTTCCTTGGGGGTACCCAACGTTGCCAGGGTGAGCACCTGGGTCTCGCCGCGGGTGAACAAACCTGAGCCGTGCGCGCGCGGGCTGATGCCAACTTCGCACCAAATGGGGCGGATTTCGGTCACCTTGCGGCCGTCGGGACGTTTGTTATCCAGAATGCGGCTGCGGACGATGCGTTTGAAGACTTCGTCGAAGGCTTCCTTGTACTCGGCAATCAGGTCTGTTTCGTCTTCATTGGTGTATTCTTCGACGATGGCATCGCGGAGGGCATCCAGGGCATCCTGTTGTTCGTGTTTGCCGTGCAGCGTATCGAGGATGGTATTGATTTCGGATTCTGCGCGCAGATGGATTTTTTCCACCAGGCTTGCATCGAGGGTGAAGAGTTTGACTTCCGCCTTCGGTTTGCCGATTTCAGCAGCCATTTGGAGCTGCAGGTCAATGATCGGCTGCATGGCTTCGTGTCCGAAGAGCAGGGCAGCGACCATGGATTCCTCATCGATTTCGTCGGAGGCACTCTCGACCATCAAAATGGCATCCTTGGTACCCGCGATGCGCAGGTCGAGATCGGACTGCTCCAACTGGATGTAGGTGGGATTGATGACGAACTCGCCATTGATCCGTCCGACACGTACTGCTCCCACGGGGCCGTCCCAGGGAATATCGGAAATCATCAGCGAGGCGCTGGCAGCGTTGATCGCGAGAACATCCAACGGATTCTCGATATCGGCTGAAAGCGAGAACATGACCACCTGGACCTCGTTGCGCATATCCTGGTTGAAGAGGGGGCGCAGAGGACGGTCGGTGAGACGCGAAATTAAGATCGATTCGGTTCCAGGGCGTCCTTCGCGGCGGAAGAAAGAACCCGGGATGCGTCCACCGGCGTACATTTTTTCTTCATACTCGACTGTGAGGGGGAAGAAGTCCTGACCCTCGCGTGGTTCCTTGCCCATGGTTGCGGCAGCGAAGACCACTGATTCGCCGAACTGCACGGTGACAGATCCACCCGCTTGAGCTGCCAATTTTCCGGTCTCAAACGTGAATGGACGACCACCCACTGTGGCAATATATTTCTTACTGGTTGGTTGCATGAAAACTCCCTTTATGAGTTTCCCACCTGGTTAGGAACTGAAAGCCAAGGAAGACCTGCTGGTCTTCGTCATCTTTCAATGCCCAACCGGTGGGGAAAATGCCGCGCCTGGATTGAAGAAAAACGAGTAGATGGGTTTTGCTTCCATCTACTCGCCTGTTCTCTACCGGGTGCGGATGTTCAGCTTTTCGGTGATTGCTGCAAACCGCTGAAAATCTGTTTTTCGCAGATAAGCCAGCAGGCTGCGGCGCTGTCCCACCATCTGCAGCAAACCGCGGCGGGATGCATTATCGTGTTTGTTTGCGCGCAGGTGTTCGGTCAACTGGGTGATCCGCTTGGTGAGGAGTGCAATCTGCACATCGGCCGAGCCGGTATCACCTTCGTGAATTGCGTATTCAGCAATCACTTTTTCTTTTTCTTCTTTTGTTAAAGGCATGACGTTGCTCCTGATTGAAATTAGCAAGTCGCCACTTCCGCAGATACCCGCAAAAGAGGTCGAGTCACTGATTGCGATTATACCAGAGGTTGGGGGGGATGAAAAGGAAGCGAATTTCCACCAGGTTACGGATTAGTAGGAAACTGATGGACTGGTTGATATCGCTTCGCGTAAGGACAGTCTTGATTCTTCAGGAAAAGCAGGCAGGCAGCGTCGGAGCAGCCGAAAGAGGTTTTGGTCGTGTGATGCGGGGATCACCTGTTTGAGAATGTAAACCGTTTCATTGGGTGAACGGCGGGCAAGATTCTCAATCACCACCTGAAGGGTGCTCATCAGCCCAGGCTCGATCTTTTTCAGCAAGGGGATCAGCATATCATAGATCTGGGGCAGGTTGATGTAACTGCGGTCCTGGATCAGCGGCAGCAGACTCGCCAGCCCAAGGGTATTTTCCAGCAAGCTGGGAGCTTTCAACCAACCTCCAATGACCTCCATCCACTGGTCCGGCAACTGCGAGCGCAAGGTCAGTGATCCGTTGACAACGATTGTCTCGGTGAGGTTCAGCTCGGTTACGGATTCTGTCCATTTGAGCAGTCGATCGATCACTTTATCCGCATGACCGGGGGGTATTTTGCCCAGGAGCACCGAAGCGAGCAGCCGAGGTTCCTTGAAAGGCTCCTTCCAGAGCAGATCGATTAATTCGAGGGATGCCAGCGGGTTTGCTTCACAAAATTTCCCCAATTCCTTTTCCAGAAGCCGCATGATGACCGGCGAAAGATGATACTCAGGAAGGAGAACGGAGGAACGGCGGGTGGACCCAGGCCTGAAGGTGCGGTCGGCGTAACTTTCAAACAAAGCCCGCAATGCCACCATCAGCTCCTGGGAATTGCCGAAATGAGCTGAAACAAGGCGCACCTGGGTTGTGAGCTTTTCAATTTCTACTGCAGGCATAAGGAGAAGGGGCAGGGGAACGACCCTGCCCCTCTGGTCTAGTAAGCTTTGGCAAAATAGACTTTTTCGGTGGCATCGCACCCGCAGACGATACACTTTCCGTGTCCGCCGGGCTGGTCCAGCGGGATGCAGCGGGTGGTGGCTTTGGTATCTTCTTTTACTTTGGCTTCGCAGGCAGGATCGCCGCACCACCATGCCAGAGCCCAACCCTCGGCGACGATGCGCTTGAGATCCTCATAATCAGCCGGCTCGAAAATGTGGCTATCGAGGAAGGCGATGGCTTTCTTCAGCAGGTTGGATTGAATCTCGGAAAGCAATTCTTTCACCCGGACAGCGACTTCAGCCTGCGGGATGATGACTTTTCCATCTCGCCCGGGAATATCGCGGCGGGCAGCCATGACGGAGCCCTTCTCAACATCTTTTGGTCCAACTTCAATGCGCAGGGGAACACCGCGCATTTCCCAATCATTGTATTTGAATCCGGGGGTCAGCTCGGTACGGTCATCCACCTTGATGCGAAAGTCGGCGAGAAGGGTCTTGAGCTGATCCACAACCGGCATGACCTTCGATCTTTCTTCGTCGTTGCGGAAGATGGGCACGATCACCACCTGGATGGGGGCAAGGCGCGGGGGCATGATCAGCCCCTGGTCGTCGCCGTGAGTCATGATGATGGCGCCGATGAAGCGTGTCGAAAGTCCCCACGAGGTCGTCCAGCAGTTTTGCAGTTCGTTGTTCACATCCAGGTACTGGATGTTGAAGGCTTTGGCAAAATTCTGCCCAAGGAAGTGCGATGTGCCCGCCTGCAGTGCCTTGGTATCGCCCATCATGGCTTCGATGGAGTATGAATTGACCGCCCCTGCAAATTTTTCGGTGGCGCTTTTGCGCCCCTTGATTACCGGAACCGCGGCATCCTCGATGGCAAACTGGGCGTAAATATCCAGCATGCGGCGGGTTTCCTCTTCGGCTTCAACCTGGGTGGCGTGGGCGGTGTGGCCTTCCTGCCAGTAGAACTCGAGAGTGCGCAGGAACATGCGGGTTCGCATTTCCCAGCGGACCACGTTTGCCCACTGGTTGATGAGGATGGGCAGATCGCGATAGGATTTGACCCATTTGGAATACATGTACCCGATGATGGTTTCAGAGGTGGGACGCACCACCAACGGCTCTTCGAGTTTTTCGCCGCCTCCGATGGTCACGATCGCCAGTTCGGGTGAGAACCCTTCGACGTGTTCCTTTTCCTTCTCGAGAAAGGACATGGGGATGAAGAGCGGAAATGCAGCATTAACATGCCCCGTGGCTTTGAATTTACGGTCAAGCGAGTCCTGGATATTCTCCCAGAGCGCCCAGCCGTAGGGACGAACCACCATGCAGCCGCGCACCGGTGCGTAATCCGCCATCTCGGCACGCTGGATCACCTGGTTGTACCACTCTGAATAGTTTTCACTTCTGGACGGGATCTTTTCGTTGCTCATTGTCTGCTTTCCTGATAAATGAATTTGATTGCCGGTTCATTTGCCATTGATGCGTGCTGCCGCATCAAAGATGTTTTCCACAAAAAACACATGGGTGCGATCCGTTTCACGGATGTAAGCGCCCTGCTCAAGGAAAAGGTCATTGATCACCTTTTGCCAGCCTTCACCCACCAGGATCAGCGGCTTGCGGACTGGAGTGAGATTGATGATCAACTGATTCCAAAGTGCGCAAATCTCGGTGAGGGTGCCCACGCCGCCAGGCAGGGCGATGGCGGCATCGCAGCCGTCCACCAGGGCATACAGACGTTCGCGCAGGGTGGCGAAATGCCACTCCTCTTTTACCCACTGGTTCGCCCGGGTTCCCCGCCAGGCTTCGATATCAGCACAGGTGGCGCCGATCACATGCGCGCCAGCTTCAGCCGCACCCCTCGACGCAGCCTCCATGGTGCCAATATAGCCGCCAGTAAGGATGACATGCCCGGCTTTTACCAGCAGGAAGCCCAGTTGTCGGGCTTCTTCATAAGCGGGCTCTCCCGGCTTGGGGGAGGCGCCGCCAAAAATCGAAACCTTCATTTTGCCCCGATTGGTATTTACCTGAGTATAGAATCACCTGATTATACAGGATTCACACCTGTTCGTGTGAATCCTGTACCGGATTATCTTCGAATGTCTGACAGGGGGTAGATTCAGGGTTCCTGCCCTGCTTGATGCCCGGGAAGGTCCTGGTCCCATTCACGGGAATAGTTCACTTCAAGTTTATGAAGCACAGCGGTCTCAAGGTCAATATTGCTGATGCTCGCCAGTTGAAGGAGGTAAAGGGTCACGTCTGCGAGTTCGCTTTCCAATTCATCCTTCTCCACTGGCGATTCACGCCACTGAAAATGTTCCAGCACTTCTGCAGCCTCAATGGATAATGAGATGGCAAGATTCCTGGGGGTCTGCGGACGGGGGCTGGAAGGTTCATACCATCCCTTGGCTTTGACAAACTTGTGCATCTCTTCCGTCAGTTGCTGAATATCCATATCAATTTTCCTGTTCGAGTGCTTTGAGTGCTTCCCGGGCGGAACTGACCTGTTCAGGGTGCCAGCCTGGTTCGCTGACCATTTTTCGCAGGTGATCCATGATCACAGCCTGGTCGGCTGCCCGCAGGGCAAGAAAAGCCTTGCAGACGCGTTCCGGGTCGCGGGAGAGGATCGCATCCCAGGTTTTTTCGAGAAATGAGGCATCATTCAAAATTCAACCCTATGGTCATGTATCAAAGATTACCAGTGAGTCAGGCCAGCGTCAAGAATAAAAAACTGGAAGGGGGATGCCCTTCCAGTTTTCGATTGAGTCAGAATTACTCTTCTTTCTTTGACTCGAGTTCCTTGGTGCGTGCGTCGATGATCGGCTGTGCGATATGCTGCGGGACGACCTCGGTGTGGTCGAATTCCATGGTGAATACGCCGCGGCCGCCGGTGATGGAGCGCAGGGTGGTGGTGTATCTCAGCATTTCAGCCAGGGGAACCGTCGCGGAGACTACGGAACGACCGTGCTCAGTTTCCATACCCATGATGCGTGCGCGGCGCGTGTTCAGATCGCCCATTACGTCGCCCATGTTGCCTTCAGGCACGGTGATTTTGACCAGCATGATCGGCTCACGCAGCACCGGGTTGGCATCTTTGACCGCCAGTTTGAAAGCTTCGCGCCCGGCGACTTCAAATGCCACCGGTTTGGAATCCACAGGGTGCTCCTTGCCGTCGAAGACCGATACATGCACACCGGAAACGGGGTAACCGGCAATCACGCCTTCCTTCATCACCGCCTGGATACCTTTTTGGATGGAGGAAGAGTAAGACTGCGAAATGGCGCCGCCGAAAACATCCCAGGTGTAGTCGTAGTCTTTGTCGGTAATGGGGCTGACTTTCAGGTGCACCTCACCAAACTGACCCGACCCGCCGGTCTGTTTCTTGTGCCGGTACATGGCGGAAGCAGGTTTGGTAATGGTTTCCTGGTAGGGTACCTTGGGCTCGGAGATGTGGACGCCAACCTGGAACTTGGTTTCCGCACGGCGGATGGCAACATCGATGTGCTGGTCGCCCATACCCTGAAGCACCATTTGCAGGGTGGTGGGATCGTTGTGCCAGCTCAAGGTCATATCCTCTTCGACCAGGCGGGTGAGAGCGGATGACATCTTGGTGGAATCAGCCTGGGTTTTCGGGAAAATCGCCACGCGGAACAAGGCATTGGGATATTCAGGAATGGGCAGAGTCAGCGGGTGGTTCTTGTCGCACAGTGTATTTGAGGTAAGCGTTTCGCTCAATTTTGGAACCACGCAAATATCGCCGGCATGTACATTTTTGATGGCCAGCGCTTCCTTGCCGCGCGGGATGTACACGTTACCCAAACGCTCTTCCGTTCCCTGGGTTTGATTCCAGATGCGGGAATCGGGCGCAACTGTGCCGGAATAAATCCGGAAGTAAGTTTGCTTGCCAACGAATGGATCAGCAGTGGTTTTCCATACATACACTGCCAGAGGGCCATTGTCTTCTGCTTTGAGGGTTTCATCGCCATCTTTACCTTTGGCAACGACGGGAGCTGCATCCTTGGGAGAAGGGATCAAATCGATGATACCCTGAAGGAATGGCGCGAGGCCGATTTCAGCGCTGGCGGCAGAGACGAACACGGGAATATGGCTGCCCGAAGCGACAACCATCTTGAGCCCGCTGATCATTTCTTCATCAGACAGCGTGCCGGATTCAAAGTATTTTTCCATCAAGGCATCGTTGCCTTCTGCAGCGGCTTCCACGAGTTTTGTATGGCCTTCCTCGGCTGCAGATTTGAACTCGGCGGGGATTTCCACGGCTGTTTTGCCATCGCCTTTGTAGGCTTTCATGGTCAGCAGGTCGATCACACCCTGAAAAGCCTGCTTCTCACCCCAGGGCAACTGCACCGGAATAAGGGTTGAATCGGAGTATTCCTCGACTGATTTCAGCGCCTTTTGGAAATTGGCGTTTTCGCGGTCCATTTTGTTGACCAATAGGAAGCGGGGAAGGCGGAACTTGCCGGCATAATCCCACGCAATTTCGGTGCCGACTTCAAGACCATTGACTGCGTCCACCATCAGAACTGCACCTTCCACGACGCGCATGGCGGAGATTTCCTCACCGACAAAATCGGTATACCCCGGGGTATCGAGGAAGTTGATCTTGGTATCCTTGTATTCCACCGGTATTACCGCGGTATAGAGAGAAATCTTGCGGCGGATTTCTTCTTCGTCGAAATCTGAAGCCGTCGTTCCATCCTCAATCTTGCCCATGCGGGTGGTTGCCCCGGTGAAATGGAGCAAAGCCTCGCATAAAATCGTCTTCCCTGCACCACTATGAGACGCCAACGCAATGTTGCGAATGTGTTCAGTCGAGTACTCTTTCATGAAAGGTCCTTCTTGGTATTTGAGATGATTTCAATGGTCTAATTCTAAAGGATAGGCACATTCTTGTCAAAGTCGATTTCACCCGCCAGCCGACCGGACGGGCGTTGTACAATGGTCATGAGGGAACCGAGTTGAGGCAAAAAACGTCTTTTACACGAAGGGGATTAATCATCCTGGGCATTGTTTGCCTTTTTATGGCATCTCCGCTTGGGCTGATTCCCCTTTCGCTCCAGGCTTCCGGCTGGAAAGCGTACGCCCGGGCAACCACAACAGCAGCAAGGCTTCCAGAAATGCTGGACCTGGATGCAGACGGCCGGGAGGAATGCCTGGAGCTGAGAAACGGCATTTTGACCATCCGTCGTTGCGACGACACATCCGAGGGTTCACTGTGGCAAAGCCCATCCGATTGGCAGGTGAAGGAGTGGACGGTCTCCGATCTCAATCACGACGGTCGTAACGAGCTCGCCCTGCTGGTATGGCGGCAGTTTTCCCCCTGGCCGGTTGACACGATCTTGACGGAAGGCGGCGGCAGGATCAACAGCTTCCATGATGCAGCGGGGAATTCATGCCACGTGATCCTGATTGGATGGCGAAATGGCAGATTTGGTGAATTATGGGCAGGATCGGCATTATTCGAACCGGTGATCTCGCTCGCAGCAGCCGACATCGATGGCGATGGGGCGCAGGAATTGATCACTGTGGAGGGAAAATACCAGGATTCGCCTCTGTGGCGCAGCGGTCCGCTGGCAATCTGGAAATGGAATGGTTTCGGGTTTGATCTTTCAACACGCATTGGCGGCGCGTTCCGACATGTGAAACTGCCCGCAAACCACCCCGGATGGATGATCTTGAGTCAATAGGAGGAGATATGCTCAAAAAAACTTGGTTTTCATTGATTGTTTTGCTCTGCATTGGGAGCATGGTGATTTCTGCCTGCAAACCGGCAACCATGACACCCACGACCGAAATCCCGCCCACGGAACCTCCGACCACTTCTGAACCAGCAACTGCCACTGCAACCCCCGGACAGATCAACACTGACGTTTACCCGGCAGCATTTGCTGGATATTCACTGGCTTCAGTCAGTCTCCCCAGCCAATTCTCGGGCGAAGATGCATTGCCGGTGGATTTAAGTGCGATTACCAACCTGGGCGATATGCAGCTTTCACAGGCGCAAAAGGATGCTCTGAAGAAGAATGGGTTCGTTGTTGCAACACCCACATCGGATCCGAACCTGATTTATAAGGAATTCTACCAGGCATACGAATCCATCCGCTATACACAGACTCCGGTTTTTATCACCACTGATTCCGTTTTTCACATTTACCACCTGATTTTCGACAAGATGCTTCGAGACCTGGAGCGGCAGGATTTCATTCCCATGTTGAGGGACCTGACTACAGCGATGGTCAAGGAAAGCCAGTTGGAATATGACTCGCTCAAGGGGACGGCGCTGGAGACGCAGTCGCTGCGTAACCTGGATTATTTCCTGGTGGCTGCCTCATTGTTAAACTTGGATCCAACCATTCCTGCAGAAGCACAGCAGTTGGTGGAGGCCGAGCTGGCATTGATCAACGCTCACAGCCGCAATGTCGTTTCACCGATTTGGGACCGCGAAGACCTGGCGCCGGACATGAAGCTGATCGAGGATTATACCCAGTACATTCCCCGCGGACACTACACACGCAGCCCGGAGTTGGAACAGTATTTCAAAGCCATGATGTGGTACGGCAGGCTCTCTTTCCGGTTGACCGATACCTTCGAAACACAACGTGCATTATTGATGGTTCAGGCAATGAGGAACGCACAGACTGCAGATGGAAAAAAGGTGTTGGGTCTCTGGGAGAAGATCTATGATCCGACAGTTTTCATCGTGGGCAAGTCTGACGATCTTTCGATTTACGAATACGGGAACCTTTCGGATCAGATCTTTGGAATGAATCCCGACCTGGCTTCGTTTGCAGATGAAACCAAAATGGCGGCTTTCAGCAAGGCAGCCGAAAATCTACCCCCGCCCCAGATCAATTCCATGTGGGTATGGATCTGGCAGGATCCTGAACAGGTGACCAAAGGTTTTCGTTTCATGGGTCAACGTTTCACCCTCGACCAGTATGTTTTCGGTCAATTGATGTGGCGCAAGGTTGGCACCATCGACAATCCGCGCGACCTGCCGGTTGCTTTGGACTTCCTGGCTGCCCAGGGATCTGATGAAGCATTGAAGATCCTCGATTCGATGGGCGAGACCAAATACGAGAACTACACCACCCAGATGGAGAAAGTAAAAACCCAGGTGGCCAGCCTGGGGGTGGATTCGTGGACGCAGAACCTGTACTGGTCCTGGCTGTATGCCCTGCAGCCGATCTTTGCAGTGAAAGGCGATCAATATCCGGCATTTATGGGTACACAAGCGTGGCTGCATAAAGACATGCAAACCGCCCTCAGTTCGTGGACTGAATTGAAGCACGATACCATCCTCTACGCCAAGCAGGTGATGGCTGAGATGGGCGGCGGGCCAAACGAAAATCCACCCAAAGGCTATGTGGAACCGAATCCTGAAGCTTATGCAAGGCTGCTTGCCCTGGCTCAAATGACCTATACAGGATTGGATCAGAGGGGATTGCTGGATGACACCACCCGAGGTAACCTGACCGATTTGATGGACGAGTTGACTTTCCTGCAGAAAATCGCTGAAGCAGAGCTGAACAATACTGCCATTAGTGATACCGATTACTGGCAGATCCAGTATTACGGAGGCTGGCTGGAAGCCAGGACCATCGCCGCAGCCGACCGGATCGGAGATGCCCAAAACCGGGGACAGCTTGAGGACCAGAAATCAGCCCTGGTGGCAGATGTGGCTACCGGGATTCAGCGGGTACTTGAAGAAGGTGTAGGTTATCCAACTTTGATTTATGTGGCGCTTCCCAACGGATCACACCAGATCGCGCAGGGAGCGGTGTATACCTACTATGAATTCCCGGTGAAGCCGGAAGAGCGTATGACCGATACCACCTGGCAGGAACTGCTGGAATCTGGCAAGACGCCAGAGGCGCCCGCATGGGTGAACGATTTCATCATCCCGTAAAGTTTCAAATCGTTTTGGCGGCAGGAGCAGTGGTGACACTGCTCCTGGTTTTCACTGCGTGGAGCTATTCCCATCAGAGCGCCACGATCGTGCTGGGCGGCGATCTGATGCTGGCGCGAGATGGCAAACCAATTTTTGCCGATCATTCAGCCTTTGGCGATGCCCTGCCGGTGATTCAGCAGGCAGACTTGGCAATAGCCAACCTGGAGTCGCCGCTTACTTCGACTTACCATAATGTAAAAACAGGTTTGGCTTACAACTTGTGTTCTCCCTCTTCTGAGGTTGAGGTGCTTCGCGAAGCTGGTTTTGACCTTCTTTCGATTGAGAACAACCACAAGGAGGATTGTTCAGTTGGTGGGGAAACGGAGACAGCCGGTTTGTTGCAGGCTGCCGGTATTATCGCTGCGGCAGCGAGCGAAGAACCGGCAATTGCCAAAGTGAACGGGATAAAAGTTGCCGTGATTGCCGGAGAAGATATTACCCAACACCTCGATCTGGAAAAACTGCGCATAGCCATTGAAAAAGTCCGAAAGACTGCCGAATTGGTGATTGTTTCCCTTCACTGGGGCAATGAGTATCAGGCAGGACCAGACGGGCAGCAGATGGAGACTGCCCAATACCTGTCCGATGCAGGGGCGGACGTGATCTGGGGGCACCATCCCCATGTGCTGCAGCGTATGGAATGGCTGCAAAGCACAGACAAAGAACACCGCACATTGGTGATCTACAGCCTCGGCAACCTGTTGTCCGATCAAAACATGACCGACGATGTACGAAGGGAAGCATTGATCAAGTTTCGTGTTCGGCGTGGAAGAATCATGGCGATTGAGGTAATCCCGCTGATCCGGGAGATCACCGGCAGCCAACTAAAAACGGCAGTGGGTCAGGACCGCCAGTCGATCCTCAACCGTCTGCGGTGGAATGAGATCATCAATCAAAACTGAGATTAAATAAAGCGGTTGTTGCTGCGCAGGAGCTTTTCCATTCTCCACGAAGGCTCTCTTACAGTCTGCCAGTTCCCCTTGTCGTCGATATAGGACCAGACGCCCGGCTCTTCCGCCACCACCTGAAAGCCAAGCCGCTTGTACAGACGCGCCGCATCGGGGTTATCCTTGCCTACGTTCAGCGTAATGCGGGAGTAGCGTTTTTCAAGCAGATAGTCTTCCAGAACCTGAACCACCCGGGTACCGAGTCCCAGGTTGCGGTATTCGGGTTTGATTCGGAATGAGAACAGGTAGGCTCTCTGCCAGCCGTCCGCCAGTTCGGGGCGGTCGCAGACGAGTTGCAGAAAAACCTGACCGATGATTCCTTTTTCAGGAATCTCTGCCACCCACATCGATGTCAGACCGCGAACCATACGCTCATAGGTGTCAGCGTACAGGTTGTGAAAATGCTTGAATTCACCATCCCATTCAAGACCCGGCAGGTCTTCCTTCCGCAGCAAGCGGATGACCACTTGATCAAGCACCCCCTGGGGCGCGGTATCAAAGTTCTGTTCCACCATATTGAATCCGTTTTTGCTTGAGTATCTTTATCAGCATCGCTTTTTCTTCTTCCCCCGAATGAATTTGACCATCCAGCCAGGCATCGCGCAGCGCCTGAATGGCTTCTCGATACACCGGACCTGAAGGGATGCCCATGGAAACCAGGTCGCTTCCACTTATCCCGGGTTCGACTTTGCGCCAATGGGTGACATACTCGACAAGGATCTCACGGAGCTTCTGATTGTTGGTCAATAAAAAGAAGCTATATAGAATGTAGGCTGGGGTTCCCTCCAGGTTTTGCACAACTTCGCTGGGTTTCTTGTTGATCAAAGACTTTCTATTGCCCCAAAGACCACAGGCTCTACCCAAATCCTTCTGCATGGCAGCAGGCAGCCTCAGACGGAGGGCAATTTCAGTTGCTGGTTCTTTTGCCAGGGGGATGAGCCAGACTGCATAGCCTAATGCGTGCCGGATGGGTATGCTGCCCTCGAAATCAGGAAGCTCCCACCGGGTACCCAGAGGTTCGTTCAACGCAGTAGTCAGTGCTGTATTTTGGGTGGATTCCCAGACCAGACCTGGATGGATATTGCACAGCAGATCCAGCTTTTGCATGCGTTCCAGCATTTTGGCTGCCAGTGGTTCATTGAACAGCAAATCGATTTCGTGGCGCAGGCGTTCACCGCTGACCTGCTTGAGCAGAGGGCGCGCCTCGGTCATCAATTGACGGGTTCGGTCTTCGATTTTAAACTGGAAGCGCTGCTCAAACCGCACAGCTCGGAGCATGCGGGTGGGATCATCGACAAAAGATAGCGAGTGCAGAACCTTGACGGATTTCTTTTGAATATCTGCCAATCCGCCCCAGTAATCGTACAGCTCGCCATAATGCCGCCCGTCCAACCGGAGTGCCAGTGTGTTAATGGTGAAGTCGCGCCGGTGAAGATCAAGTTTGATGCTCGAGCGTTCGACCGTGGGCAGGGCGCTGGGATGGTCGTAGAACTCCGTACGTGCGCTCACCAGGTCCAGCGAGTTGGGAAAATCGTCACCATTCCCCTTTTCATTCGCCAGCAAGGCGACGAGGTGAGCCTTGATGGTGCTGATCTGCCATTTGGCTGTGCCAAACCGCTTGTGACTGGTGACCCTGCCGCCAAACTTGATGGAGAGCATTTTCGCCAGATGAATGGCATCCCCTTCGACGACGATATCAAAATCGGTGGAGGGGCGTTCCAATACCAGGTCGCGTACGAATCCTCCGACAATATAGATGGCGGTCTTTTGTTCGTATGCTTGGTTTGCCACCAGCTTGAGCAATCCCAGCCGGAGTGGAGGAAGCGCTTTATCCAGGCGTGCTGCGTAATTCGTCTGCCCGGGAATTGCAGTTCCGGAAGATGGAAGCATCTTGAGTAAGTCGGTACGGGTAACAATTCCGATTACCTGGTGCGTTTGAGGGTCGACTACGGGGATCTGACCCCAACCGGTGGTTGCCATGAGTGATTGAAGTTCGTCCAATGTGGATGAGGGCAATAGAGAATAATCGCCTGCTTCCATCAGGCTGCCGGCATTGGATTTGAGATGGTGCGACAGGGCGCGGTCCACCGCCCGGCGGGTGAGCAGCCCAACGACCTTGCCTTCCTCAACCACCGGAAAGCCTTCATAACCGTACCGCTGCATCAAATGGGCAGCTTCTTCAACGGTGGTGTCCGATGCAAGCAGGTTGGGTCGGCGTGACATGATCTTGCCCACGGTGAGCGAAGGTTTGATGACCGAGGGCAGGAGCGAAATCAATTTCGCACGGTTTTCTTCCAGCAAATCAGATTCACCCGCTTTGACAACGGGCAGGTTAATTAACGCTGCAGCCGCCCGGTCATGCCCGCCGCCGCCGAATTCCGCAGCGATTTTCGCCACATTGATCTGATCGGACGTGGAGCGTGCCACCAGGCGAATGCCTTCATTGGTGCGCACGAAAATGAAGAGTGCATCCGGGTCGAGCAGATCGCGCAGCTTGTGAGCGACGCTGGAGATTTCTTCGTTCATTTCTGCGGCATCAGCCGTGGCGACGAGAATGTTCTTGCCGTGGATGGTCAGATTTTGGGTATTTGCGAGCAGGCGGTCAGAGAGCCTGAGCTGCTCCTCTGAAAGTGAGGGATTGAGAAACTCGGCTGCCACTTTGAGATTGGCGCCGTGTTCCATCAAATAAGCAACTGCTCGAACATCGCGCGGGGTGGTCGATGCATAAGTAAGAGAACCTGTATCTTCGTAAATCCCCAGCAACAGCATGGTTGCTTCGATCATGCTCAGGCTGCCGTTTTGATCGCGCAAGGCATCCACCAGGATGGTGGTGGTTGCACCTGTTTTTTCGATGGTGCAATGCCATTCAGGCGGAATATCGGAGCGAAGCTGATGGTGGTCGATCACGGTAATGGACGTGCGGCGCGTGATCCCTTTCAAGGTTACCAGTGACTGTGTATCCACCAGAGTAACGGAATCCACTTTTTCCTGAGGCAGATCGCGGACATCGACGAAGGGCAGCTCTGCTCCGTAAAGATTTATAAATTTACGGACGTTACGGTTGAAACGGAAAGGCAGGACCGGGATGAGAGTATCTTTGAGATGCGCGACTGCCAGCATGGACGCCATCGCGTCAAAATCTGCCTGCTCATGCGTCAGAATGAGGTCCATTTCTAAATTGTAGCACCATGTGGCAACTGCCTGCCAACGCAACGAATCCTGCCCGTTGACCGGCAATGATCCAAAGTCACTCTTCTTGCAAAATGGCATCAAATTGTATTATGATTGCTGCCTGTTGATTGATCTGGGAAGGTTGTGAATTTATGGAAGGTAAGAAGAAAGTTCTTTTGGCTGTATTTGCTCATCCTGATGACGAGACTTTCGGTACGGGCGGCACTCTGGCTTACTATGCCAAACAGGGTGTGGAAGTCCACCTGGTTTGCGCCACGCGGGGTGAGGTAGGCGATGTACCGCCTGAAATGATGGCTGGCTTTAATTCGGTGGCCGAATTGCGCGAGAGTGAGCTGCGCTGCGCTGCTTCGACACTTGGCATCACCGATGTGCATTTCTTGAATTATCGCGATTCAGGTATGCCGGGTACTGCTGACAACACACACCCCCTGGCGCTGGCTGCTCAGGATCCGCAAAAAGTGATTGCCGAGGTGGTCCATTACATCCGGCTGCTCAAACCTCAGATCGTGCTGACCTTTGATCCCATTGGTGGATACCGCCATCCGGATCATATTGCCATCCAACGCGCCACTGAGAAGGCATTCTTTGCCGCCAGCGACACTTCATACACTGCCGACCCTCAACCCCCATTTGCACCTTCCAAACTTTACTTCAGCACCATGCCGAAGACGCTGTTGAAATTGGGAGTCTTTCTCATGCGCCTCACCGGAAAGGACCCGCGCAAGGCCGGGAAGAATGGCGATATCGATCTGGTTTCCATAGCCAATGTGAGCTTCCCGGTTAATGCTATGATCGATTATCGCAGCGTAATGGACATACGCGATCAGGCTTCGGCCTGCCATGCCAGCCAGGGGGGTGGAACACAAATTACCGGCGGGTTCATGGGAGCAGTACGCAGGGTTTTTGCCGCCCGGGAAAATTTCATGCGGGCATATCCAGAAGCGGATGGGCGGATGGAAAAAGATCTATTTGAAGGAATTTAGTGGGTATGATAAAAAAACAGGAGCATTGCTCCTGTTTTTCGTTTATGCCTTTCGAGTGGAAAACTTGAAAAGTGCATACAACGGGCAAAAACCTACTGCTCCAGTCAAGAGCAGGAGACCGCCCACAGCCAAAATCACCACCTGCCACGCCCCACTCACCGAGCCAAAAATACCAAATCCCAGAAGCACTAACCCGGCAAGCACTCTCAATACCCGTTCCAGACCCGATTCATTCTTCTTCATTTCGCCTCCATTGTGATGTTCAATGGATGAAAAAGAATGGTAAAGGTGACAGCTTATTCTCCCTGGATATCCCTGGGCTCCGTCTCCAATTCAAGAAATTCACCGGTGGCGATGAAATAGGTGCGTTCGCAAATGTTGGTCACACGGTCTGCCAGGCGTTCCAGGTTGTGTGCCACCCACAACAGCAGGTTCATGTGATCGATGATCTCAGGCCTTTCAAGCATGGTATGAACGATGAAATGCTGTGCTTTGATGAAAAGTTGATCCACCTGGTCATCTTCGGCGGGGATGGCTTTTGCAGTTTGGTAATCTTCGCTCACAAAAGCAGCCAGGGCGCGGTGGAACATGTTCACTGCTTTGTCAGCCATTTCTTCAAATTCCTTAATCGGAATCGGAAGCTCAACATCCCTCAGGTTGAAGACCACCTTGCAGATCCCTTTGGCATAATCCCCCATGCGCTCCAGCTCTGAAGAGATCTCCAGCATGGCAGCGAGCAGGCGCAGATCGTGAGCCAGGGGCTGCTGGGTGGCAATGAGGATCAACACGGCGCTTTCCACGGCATAACGCTTCTCGTTGATCACGCGGTCGTTGTTGTAAATCAGGCGCGCGGTGTTGACATCCCGGTTCTTCAAAGCCTGGACTGCCTGCATGGTTGCCTGTTCAACCATGCTGCCCATGACCAGAAGTTCGTCCTGGATGAGATGGATCTGAAGATTCATATTCTCACGCGCCATAGCTGCCCTCTTTTTTCTTAACCGTATCGTCCGGAAATATAGTCTTCAGTTGTCTTGGTGCGGGGATTGGTGAAGATCTGACTGGTCTCTCCATATTCTACCATTACCCCTGCACGGTCAGGTGCCATGGAGAAGAACGCCGTGTAATCGGATGCGCGTCCTGCCTGCTGCATGTTGTGGGTCACGATGATGATGGTGTAATTCACAGAGAGGTTGCGCATCAAATCTTCAATTTTCAGCGTCGCGCTTGGATCAAGCGCAGAGCAGGGTTCATCCATCAGGATGATCTCGGGTTTCACCGCCAGGGCGCGTGCAATACACAACCTTTGCTGTTGACCTCCCGAGAGCGACAAGGCGCTTTTTCCCAGCGAGTCCTTCACCTCATCCCAGAGCGCAGCCTGCTGCAGACTTTCTTCGACGATCGAATCCAGTTTTCCACGAAAGCCATTGGCTTTTAATCCCCAGGTGATATTCTCATAGATTGATTTGGGGAAGGGATTGGGTTTCTGAAAAACCATGCCGATCTGCTGGCGGATACGAACGGGGTCGATGTGAGGGTCATAAATATTTTGACCGTGGAAAAGAATGCTCCCGGTGGCTCTTGCCCCGGGGATGAAATCATTCATACGGTTGAAACAACGCAAGACGGTGCTTTTCCCGCATCCCGAAGGTCCGATGATTGCGGTAATCTTGCGTTGTTCGAAATTCAGATTTACGCCTTTAACCGCCCTGAAATTTCCGTAATAAATGTCCAGATCTTGGGTGGTGATTGCGTAATCCTGTTTTAATTCGCTGGCGTCGGTCAATGATTTCTCCTGCAAACGGGTTGCTTTATCCGCCAATTATAAATGACTGAAGCGCGTTTTTGAGGCCGTTGTTTTCAAATCGCCTTCAGTATTTCAGGCAAGTGGAAGGGTGAAGGTGAAAACACTCCCCTGGCTTTCGATACTTTCCACCCAGATCCTTCCATAATGTGCTTCGACCGTATGCCGGGCGATGGAAAGCCCGAGTCCGGTGCCGCCGGAGGTTCTTGCTTTGTCGGTTTTGTAGAAACGCTCAAAGATACGGTCGATATCGGCGGGCTTGATGCCGATGCCCGTATCGCTCACACTGACTTCGAGCATCTTTTCAGAAATCCTGGTCGAGACCTTGATGGAACCCCCCGGCGGCGTGAATTTGATGGCATTGTGCAGCAGGTTGACGATCACTTCCTGAATGCGCGGTCCATCTGCCATCACCTGCGGTAGCGTCTCTTGAAATTCAGTGCTCAATTTGATCCCGGCACGTTCGGCCTGGGGGCGCATCCGCTCGACCGAGGGCTGAAGGAAAGCAAGCGGATCCACGGCAGTGATGTTGAAGGGCACCTTGCCGCTTTCGATCTTTGCCAACTCCAGGAATTCCTCCACCATCTGGGTCATATTATCGATTTCGTCGTTCATCAGGTACAGAAAGTGGCTGGCGTTCTTGGGATCGCCCGGCAGGCTTTCCTGGGCGGTTTCGGTCAGTGCCTTCAGCGATGCCAGCGGGGTGCGCATCTCGTGAGAAGCATTGCTCACGAAGTCGCGGCGGACAGATTCCAGCCTGCGGAGGCGCGTCAGGTCCTGTATCAGGATAAGGGTGGCTCCAGGCATGGACGTTCCAAGCGACGAGGCAATGACCTGCAGGTAACGTTTTTCGGTTAGCAGATCCAGCGAGGCTTCTTCCGGCTTTCCGCTAATGCGGCTTTTTTGCCACAGTTCATAAACCTGGTGATTACGGATCACTTCGATCAGTGAAGGATGGTTGTCGGGCACCTGCTTGACATCAAATTGCTCCATGGCGGCTTCATTGATCAGTTCCACCGCGCCGTCCTTTGAAACAATCACCGCCCCATCCGACATATTCGATAAAACGGCGTCCAGAGTCGCCTGTTCCGATTTGAGGTTGGAGATTTGCAGATTCAACCGGGTGATCAGATCGTTGAACGAGGTGGTCAGCAGCCCGATTTCGTCATTTTCCAGATTCGCAGGAAGCGTCGTCAACTCTCCGCTTTGCGAAACCGCCTGCACCTGGGAGGTCAATCTCCGCAGCGGATTAATCGACCGAGCGGTCAGCAGGATTGCCAACCCAACCGCAAGAACTCCAGCGATCAACATGATGCCAAGGTTGACATTGGTGATGTTGCGGATCTGTTGATGCAGCAGGGATGTGGAAATTGCGAGGCGTACCACTCCGATGATTTCACTGCCGTTCTTGACGGGAACAGCAGCGTAGAGCAATTCATCATTCAGTGTCACACTCTTGCGTATCTCGGTATCGTTTCGACCGGCTAGTGCAGCCTGTACTTCCGGACGCAGCAGGTGATTCTCCAGCAGCAGCAGCTCGGCAGATGACTCGCCGATGACCGTTCCATCCGGCAGAATGATCGTCACCCTGACATCGGAGTTCTGCTTCTGGGAAAGCGCAAGCGCTTGACCATCGGAATAGGGAACGCCTTTCAAGATCAGGGGGGCGGCATTGTCTGCATAAAGATGCGCCATTTGCAGCAGCCGCTGCTCCCAGTTGAGAGTGGCATATTTGAAAACTGCAGTCGAGACAAAGACATTGATGATGACCAGGGAAACCAGCAGAAGAATGAGAAACGGCAGCAGCACTTTCCAGGCATAGGGTAGACTCTTCATCTATTCCTCAGCTTTCAAAGCGGTAACCTGCACCCCGCACCGTCACCAGACGGGTGGGATTGGACGGATCGGATTCTATTTTTTGCCGCAGCCAGCGAATGTGCACATCGACTGTTCGGGAGTCGCCGGCGAAATCCCACCCCCAAATATCCTGGATCAATTTCTCCCGGGAGATGACTTTGCCGGGACGTTCCAGCAAGTACTTGAGCAATTCATATTCCTTTGGGTTCAACTCAAGCTCGATGTTGTCCATTTTGACTACATGCCGGTCGAGATCCATGACCAGGTTGCCAAAAATCAACGGCGGTATGGAGGGCGGCTCTTCCTGCGGTTTGCCCCCAAATTCCTCCCGCATCAGGCGAACCCTGCGCAGCATGGCTTTGACGCGCGCGTCAAGCTCACGCATGCTGAAGGGTTTTGTCATGTAGTCGTCCGCACCGACTTCCAGCCCAACCACGCGGTCGATCTCGTCATCCCGGGCGGTCAACATCAGGATCGGGGTGTTGCTTTCCTTGCGAAGTACCCGGGCAACTTCAAAGCCGTCCATCCCTGGAAGCATGATATCGAGCAGGATCAGGTCTGGAGGGTTCTCGCGGGCAGATACAAGGGCAGCCAAACCATCCGCAGCAACATCCACGATATAACCCTGCCGCCCGAGGTTGAACGCCAGGCTTTCGCGGAGTGCTTTTTCGTCGTCCACTACAAGGATTCGTTCGCTCATCGCTTGTCTTCCAAAGAGCTCAATTTCTCTTCCATTATTGCAGAAAATTGATCCCGATTAAAGGATTTCTCCACATGGATACGGGCATCAGCACCCATTCTTTGACATTCGGCAGGTGATTGAGCCAACCTCAGAATGGCTTCCGCGAGCGCATTGGCATTACCGGGAGGTACAAAAATTCCTCCGTTTGATTTTTCGATCACCTCGCGGATGACTCCGTCAATGCAGCACAGGGTGGGTCTCCCGGCAGCCATGTAATCAAACACTTTGTTTGGATAGGTGGTTTTGTACATTTCGAGGGGCTTCAAAATGGCGATGCAGGCATTGGATGCTGCCAGCACTTCGCCCATCTCGTTTTTTGCCACCGGGGGAGCAAACAAAACGTTTGCGAGGTTCTTTTTGGCGGCATAAGCCAGCAGGTTTTGTTTTTCCTTGCCATCGCCGACGAACACAAAGCGAATTTCAGGGTGATTGAGAAGAGAGGCAGCCGCGTCCAGTACGACTGTCAAATCATTCGACATACCGAAAGCGCCGGCATAGAGCACAATAAAAGCATCCTCAGCATCCCAAAGTTTTCGGTAGCCTTCACCAGTGGATGCCGGGTTGAACATTGTGGGATTCACACCGTTGGGGATGAGAGTCACAAGCTTGGCGCCGCGCGACCGGACGTGCTCGATGAAGCCCGGCGAATTGACCACCAGCAGCTCATTATGGCGGTAGAGAAAAGCCTCCAGCCAGAGCGAGAGTCGGATCAGGACCGGATTCTTCAAAACGCCAACAGCAATGGCAAACTCAGGCCAGAGGTCGCGCACCTCGAAAAGCAGCGGCACGCCTTTCAGGCGGGCGAGCAGCCAGGCGGTAAATCCCTGGAAAATAGGCGGTGTCGTCCCCCAAACTACGGTCACATCCTTGACACCCAGTCCAGTCACGAACGACGAAAACATGAAACTGAAAAAGCTGAACACGCGGTGGATGAAACTGCGGTGCAGCGCGGAATAGGTGTAGGTTCGCAGAATGGTAATCCCGGCTTCGGGTTCATCCTTATCCAACCACTTGATGCGGCTTGAGGTTGATTTGCCGGTCAGGTAACTCACCGGGCTGGCAATAATGGTCACCCGGTGCCCGTGCTTGACGAGGTACTGCGCCATTTCATAATGACGCGTCCCGCCAGCTTCATTGAGACCCGAGAATGCCTGGTGAATGAGGAGAACATGCATGGATTGATTTTATCCCGTTTTGAATTCAGAGATGCTCAAATGCCAGCGGGAGATGAGCTGGGTCTCGCTTTGAAGAGGCACCCTCAACAACAACATCAGTGCGGGTAATTTTTGACCATAGGTGGGAGACACCCAGCCGCGAATTGGATTCTGCAGACTTCCTTCCAGTGTTTCGCCTGCCCGGATCAACGAAAGCTGGATTCCCGATACCTCCGGGGCTGGGTCAACTTTGAGGTCAAGCACGATCCGGAGGCTTTCATGTGTAAGGAGGATCCCTGCAGGTGTCATGGAGTAGCTCCAGTCGGGCAGCAGCCACTGCAAGTCCGCTGTGATCGGTTTCGCCATTGGTTCCTGGGGGGTTAGCGTATCTTCTATGGTGAAGAGATCATCCGGTTGAAAGGTGAGCCTGCGTGTGTGACGGATGGACGGGTTTGTGGGCCATAGAATCGACGCCGATTGAGAGCGCGGATCTTTCTGCGGTATCCGGGAAGCATCAATCCATTTCAGCCACAGAAACCGACCTTCGCGCTGCATTTGATCCTGTTGACCGAGTGAAATGGTATTGTGAACACAGGTGGATGCCAGTGCGTTTTCCCAGGGTGGAGGGGCGTTGTACAGGTAGGTTCCGGCATCCTGCGCAATGTTGAAACCCTGCCACCACAGATCCACCGCGAGCTGGTCGGCGTGGGCAGGCCGCGAGTGAAATTGAACCGCTCTCAAGGTTCCCCAGGTTTGCCCGGAGCCAACCTTAAGCACGGCAGGAGATTGCACTTCACTCAATTGTTCCATGGATTTCCCATGCCCAGTGGAAAGCCCCAGCCATTGTGCCAGTTCATCCCATGGACCCTGAATGAAAGCCGGCTGCTGAAGAAACGCAAGGCTGGCTGCCTGCAGCGTGGGGCGTTGATCAGCATAATCTGAGGCGCCAAAGGGCAGGATCAACGTGCCGTCGTTGTGACCCAGGTTGGGAGACCTCCCAGTAACTGGATCGGTTTGAGCCAGCAGCCAGCGGGTGGCTGCTGCAAGCTTTTCGATCAAAGGCTCGACAACCCTATGTCCGTAAAATTGCGCATAGCCATAGTATATCAAAGCTAGCTGGAGCATCAGGCGGTGGTAGTTCGTGCTGTGCTGGCTGTAGGTGCCGTCGGATTCGATCTGGCTGAGCAGCGCACGCTCAAATTCGTGAAAACCTTGCATCTGCCAGCGGGCTGCAAGCGGGTGATGATCGGCAAGGAAACTTCCTGCCAGGATCAAGCCCAAGGCTTCGGAAAGCAGGTGGTTGTTGTTTTGTGAGCGGGCGTAGTCCAGTGTTGCGCTGATCCTCATGGCAGACTGCTCCACCAGCAGAACCAGCATTTCCCTGCGCCCGGTTGTGGATGAGGGAAAGTTTTTCAGACTGTTCCAGGCTTCCAAGAGAGGCAGCAGGCGCAAAGCAACTTCCTGCGCTGAAGCCCAATTGGGTCCAAGGTTGACCGGATTGGCAGAAACAAAATCATCAAAGTGCTGCCAAAAGCATGCGGCGTACCGGTCATCACCGGTCAGCTGCGCTGCATGGATGAGGGGGTATGCCCAGACAAACCGCGCAGGTTCCCAGGTGAATTTGATATCCTCTCCAGAGTAAAAAGAGCTGTATTGCGTCCAATGGCGGAGAGGCGATTCACCCGGCTTGAGTGTCAGCCTGGCTGAGGGGCTGCTGAAAGGGTGGAATTTTCCCTGCAGGATCTCCTCCGCCTGCCCCAGGATCACAGCAGGATCAGTGATTCGTGAAGCTCCGAAAGGATTCGCGTGCAGGGGTATCCCGGGTGATTCGATTACCATTGAATCCAGGCGTGATTGCCACCCGCCGGCTGGGGTTGTCAAGCGCAGGATGCCTGATCTCAATTTTAACTGGTAGGCAGCATAAGGAATGAGCTGCTTCATGCCCAGTTCGCTTATCAGGAGAACGCTTTTTTGGATGGGATTCACGTTTCGTCAGACTGCCTTACAGCTCAAACAGAGACTTTCTCACCGGTTTCAAGTGAACGCACCGCGGAAAATGCCGCTCTTGAGACGCTAATCAATTGATCATAGGGAATGGGGGGAGGATTTCCGGCCGAAATCGCACGGCAGAATGCCTGCCAGGCAGCCTGATGCCCCTTATCCTGCTTCAGCCGCGCAATCTTGTGTACGCGGTGGCTGTCGCTGACCAGTTCAAGAGAACGGAAATCATCCAGAACACCAATCTTCCCTCCGCTGAACACTTCGACCCGTTCTTTCGGGAAAGACTTCGTTCCGTTGGCGAGGTATTCCAGGGTGCCGATTGAGCCATCGGCAAATCCAAAGGTTAAATGAACGTTGTCGTGATGGTAGCGGCTGCCGTCCGGCAATCCGAACGCGGAAACCCAGGTTGGCGGGGTTCCAACCAGGAAAGTCAGAAAATCGATAAAGTGGCAGCCTTCCCCGATGATCCTGCCGCCGCCCTGGTTGATATCATTCAGCCAGTGATTGGCAGGGAGATATCCGGCATTCACCCGATAATGGATGCTCAGGGGTTCGGCATGACCCGCAAAGAACTGCTGCAACTGAACCGCAAATGGCGCGGCACGCCGGTTGAATCCCACTGTCAGCAATGAAGGGCATCCCTGTTTGAGAAAATCGGCGATTTCTTCCAGTTCTTCAGCACGAATGGCAAGCGGTTTCTCGCAATAAACATGCTGACCGGCATTGAGGGCGCTCAACACCTGGCGGGCATGCAGATTGTGACGCGTGAGCAGAATAATGGTGTTGATCTCGGAGTTTCCCAGGATCTCGGACTCATCAGCTGAAGCGAATTTGAACCCGAACCTGCGTGCTGAAAGGCTGGCGCTGAGGCCAGATCCCGAAGCGATGCCAACCAATTCGCTTCCGCCGGCCCGCTTGACCGCCGGCAGGAAGACCGCATTGGCGTAATTTCCCGCTCCAAGCACTCCGACCTTGATTTTTGATTCCGGTTGGATTTGTGCGGATGTCAAAAATTCGATCCTCGGCCTTTGTTCCATGGGGCTTTCAAGATCATATTTAAGCAGCACCCCCAGGAAGGGTTCATGGGTCTTGCCTGTGATCAGGTCATAAGCTTCTGCTGCGCGGTCGATCTCAAAGCGGTGGGTGATCAATGGAGTGACATCCAGGCGGTTTTCCGCCAGGAGCTCGACAAAAGACTCCATATTGCGGCCTTCCGTCCAGCGCACGTATCCGATCGGATAATCCTTGCCGCCTTCTTCGTAGGATGGATCATAGCGTCCGGGTCCATAGGATCTGGAAACCCTGAAATCCAGCTCCTTCTCGTAGTAGAGTTTACGCGGAATGTTCATTCCTACTGCGCCGACCGCTACCACTGTCCCCCGATCTCGGGCCAGGACACCTGCCAGGGCAACGGGATCGTCGGAGGGGGTATCTGCGCAAATCAATACGATGTCAAAGCCGCGGTTCTGGGTGAATGCCGCAGCAGCTTCTTCACAGCCTTCACGCAAAACGGCTGTAGTGTGAAATTTCCTGGCCAGCTCCACCCGGGAGGGGGAAATATCTTCTCCGAACACAGCACAGCCGGCAGCATGTGCGATCCCGCAGGTCAACAGGCCCAGCAAGCCCAGACCGATGACGCAAACCCTGTCGCCTAGCTGCGGATTCGCCAGCCGAAAGCCCTGCATCGCCACGGCGCCCAGGGTGGTAAAGGCTGCGCTTTCAAAATCCACATTTTCGGGCAGTTTCACCATCAGGTTTTGAGGAACAACGGCGTATTCTGCATGTACAGCAAAACCGCCGCCGCCGCAGGCTACCCTGTCTCCTGGCTTGAAACCCTGCAAAGCGGAGCCGGTTTCGAGGATGATCCCTGCGGAGGAATATCCCAGGGGCATTGGCTGGTCCAACTTGTTGAAGGCGGCTTCAATGGCGGTCAGCACGCCTTCCTGCCTGGCTTTGTTCATCACCTGCCGGACGAGATCGGGGCGCGAAGTGGCCTTTCCCACCAGCGATTTCTCCGCAAACTCCACCACCATTCGTTCAGTTCCGGCAGACACCAGCGAAGATGCAGTGCGCACCAATGCTGTGCGGCTCTTCACCTGTGGAACGGGCACGTCCGCCACGATTGTTTTTCCATCACGCATGCTCTGGAGAAGTTGTTTCATAGAACCACCTAAAGAGAATATATTCCAGTATAACTTGAATCTTGATCAGCACAACCTGAAGGCACGGGTTTATTCTGGCATGGAACATGCATCGTTCGGGGTACAAGTTTTTCTCTGGAGGTTGGCATGAAAAGACTGTTGTGGATGATCATTCTTGTTTTGGCGACTGCATTTTCCGTGGTTTTCACCAGCGTGGAAGGGTTCAATGATATTTTCAACCCGAATCCTACCGGTGTGACACCCACCGCAATCACGCTGACTGTTGCGCCCACCGATGTTACAACGGAGCCAACCGCAGAATTGCCGACCGCCACTTTGGAACCGACGATCGAGTTCACGCCTACCGTGACTGAGACTCTTCTTCCGACGGCTACTTTTGAACCTACCGCGACTCTACCACCTACCGCGACTCTACCGCCGACTGCGACTTTGCAGCCAACTGCCACGGCAACGCCACTGCCTACCGCCACTGCCACTCCCGTGCCCTTCAAAGTACAGGCGATGACTCCGATTTTCATGTCCAACTTTGCCCATCCCGATGTTGCCTGCAACTGGCAGGGCGTGGCAGGACAGGTCTTCGACACCAACCTGGTACCGGTGATGAATTATATTGTGAAAATCACTGGAACCTACAACGGTCAACCCATTAACTCCGTGGGTATCACCGGGATGGTTGCCGGGTTACCATACGGACCTGGAAGCTATGAAATCGTACTCGGTACCAAGCCTGTCACCAGCCTGGACACACTGAGCATTCAGTTGTTCAATGCCAACGGTGATCCGGTCACCGAACCGCAGAAATTCAGCACCTCACAGGATTGCAGCAAGAATTTGGTGTTGGTCAACTTCCAGCATAAATAAATAACCAGCGCCTTAAAATGTAAAGCTGCCTGGATAAGGCAGCTTTTATATTTCCGGTACACTCAGAATCCCGATACTTCTCACCGTAACAATCAGATCGCGAACGGCAAGGGGTTATTCTGTGGGAATCTCGCGCTTTTGCAGTTTGGCAAGTTCTTCGCGTAATTCTCTGGTCTTCTCCGCAGATGCGGCATTCACCTCATCGCGAATCGCCATATAGTGATCCTGGAGTCTCTCGCGTAATACCTGACCGGATGTGGGGGCAAACAAAGTGGCGATTATGCTTCCCGTCACTGCTCCCAGAAGCACACCCAGTACAAAGGAGCCGAATTTCTTCATCATTACCTCCCTTCCAAACCTCATATGTATTATACGGGAAATTCAGGTTGACTTCAAATTGGAGACACGGATCATCGATCCAGTTTCAATTTTCTGAACAAGAGAGGAGCTCCCGCTGCCACCCAGAATCCCAATAATGCATAACGCAGGAAGCGAAATACCATTGACCAGACCTCGGGCTCTGCAGGCGCGATCAACTTGAGGGACAGATAGATAATCGCGACTGTGACCAAACCCACGAGGAAACGTAGGGCACGCTTCTTGAAGCTGCCTTCAACCACATAACCTGAAATCTTCCTTGTCAGCCACGCATACCCCGTACTGAACCCCAAAAACACTCCGCTGATGGTGACCAATCCCTCCATTGAGAAGGGATCGGGATAGACACCGCTCGAAGAATACGCCTGCGCCATCCAGGCTTCGGGAACGATAAAAGATGAAGCCAGCCCTCTCACCGCAAAGCCGATTCCGGGAACTGCCAGGGAGACTCCAATGCAGAACAGAATCTGGAAGGTCAGAGTGCGGGCAGAAATCCAGCGTGTGAAAGGTTTGTCGAACAGCGACAATCCGATCAGCAGAATTCCACCCAAAAGCCAGCCGGTAAGCACATCCCTGACGAAGTGCACTCCCAGGTAGGTGCGTGAAAGACCGATCATGAAAATGATGAAGATCATCATGATGCTGAACCAGGTCTTTTTGATTCCCCTTGCCACCGTTCCCCAGACGCCCGCTGCGTTCGTGGAATGCCCGGAAGGAAGACCAAAAGAGGTTTCTGAAGAAAATGCTTTGACTCTAGCATCCACCCAATATGGGCGGGGGGTGTGAAATGCCAGTTTGAGTATGTTGTTGGCACTGACACTCAGCATGAGCATGATGCCGGTACGCAATCCGAGCGAGGAATCGATACACCAGTAAAGCAGCGGGAGAAGGATCAGATAAACATATTCGCTCCCAAGGAAGGTGAAGAAATTCATGATCGGGAGCATCAACCCACCAATAGTCTGCAAAAATAATATAAAATTAATCTCAATTTGCAAAACTAAAGCAGACATACTACACTCCTTTTAGTGTTCAATGCAGTTCGGAAGCTCACTGAGCGCAGCCAATAATTCTGATCAGACGTATTTAGCCTTATTGTATATGCAAACCAAAATCGCTTCGAGCAAACGATGGACAGACGCCACCTCGGTGGTGATTCTCTTCATGCTGCTCTTCATTGCCATCACCCGGTTGGAGATAACACAGTGGGCGAACAACCTTTCGGTGGTTGGCTGGCTGTTGTTCCTGGGTGCCGGGCTTGGATATATCGTAGGGCGTACACAAATAAGAACATCTCTTGCCGGTCTTTTGATGTTCTTCTATTCGATCATCACCGTGACGGCAATCTTCCTGGTCAATACAACGGACAAGGTTGCCTTTGTTGATAAACTCGTTCAGCTTTGGCAAAAGATCAATCTTGCCGCCAGTCAGCTCCTGGCAAATCAACCGGTCACCGATTCCATTCTCTTTATTTTGGGAATGGGATTGTTGTACTGGATCCTGGGAAGCGCAGCAGGGTTCACCCTTGCCAGAACTGGAAACCCATGGGTTCCGGTTCTGGTTCTCGGTGGTGCTCTCATCCTGATTGAGCACTATCAGGTGGGGGCAAGACGGCAATTTTATAGCTTCGCTTACGCTTTCTTATCGCTGATGCTGCTGGGCAGGATCTATTACCTGAAGTTACGCGAGGGATTAAGGGCCGAGGATATCAAGGTGGGCGAGGAGACGAGCTTTGATTTCACCCGCGGCGTGATCACTGCTGCCCTGATCCTGGGAATCGCGGGTTGGGTGATCCCGTCGATGACAAATTCCATTCTCCGCCCTTCAGAATTTCCCACCCGGCTCAGCCAGAACTGGGACCGTTTCACCCGAAATTTCGATCACCTGTTGTTTTCGCTTCAGGAAACCAGTCCCATTTCGGAAGAAAATGCAGGGAGTACCATGGATCTGGGTACCGGGCAGGTGCTTGGATTGGACGAGGTGCTTTCCATTGAGACCAGCCAAACAGCCCCTTTGGGCAATCAATTTTACTGGCGTGTTCGAGCTTATGACGTTTATTCCAATTCGCAGTGGCTGACCGGGCCGGTCTATTCAAAGGTTTTTCGACCTTCGCAGAATCTTCAACCGCCGGTTTTTGGTTTTCTGGTTCCCATCAAAATAAGGGTGACTTCAGAGTTCCACCAACTGGGCATGATATATACACCCGGGATTCCATCCTCGGTTAGCAAACAAATCAATGCCACATTTACATCCCAGGGGGGCACACAGGCGGATATTCTGGCGATCTTCACCTCTCCGGAAATTCGCTTTGGCGAGGCTTATCGGGTGGAGGCAGGGGTCAGTTCAGCCACGCAATCTGACCTGCAGTCTGCAACCACTGAGTACCCCCAGTGGATCCTGGACCGCTACCTGCAGCTCCCCGCGAATGTCTCACCGCGCATTCGCGATCTCAGCCGCCAGCTTACAGCTTCAAAGGAAACAGAGTTTGACAAAGCGGCAGCGGTTACCACTTACTTAAGGCAGAACATTACCTACCAGACGACCATTTCAGCCCCTCCTCCCGGACGCGACGCCATCGATTGGTTCCTGTTTGATTACAAGAAGGGTTTCTGCAATTATTACGCCACTGCCGAAGTTCTGCTGTTGAGAGCAGCGGGCGTGCCGGCGAGGTTGGCCGTTGGATATGCCCAAGGTGTTCAATCCGGATTGAATGTGCCCACTTACAGTGTCCGCGAAAAAGACAGCCATGCCTGGCCTGAGGTGTACTTCCCAGGGTACGGCTGGATCGTTTTCGAACCAACGACTGCCATCACGAGCATCGACTACACCGGGGCGGGGGGGGCAGGAGCACTTGGCGGTCCCGCAGGTCAGGGCGGGGTTTCGAGCACACCCAACCCGCATTCAGGTTTGACCGGAGAAGATCGTGCCCAGCAATTGCTTGACAATTTGGATACAGGCGGAGCAGCCCCGGTGGTAAAGAAAGGGTTGAGCACCGTTGGAAAGATCCTGGTGGGCGCAGGAATAACGGCTTTACTGGCACTGATCATTTACTTGATCATACAAATCAGAAAACACAGGAAGACGATCCGATCGGAAATATCCAGTCAGTGGCATGGGTTTTATCACTTCCTTACCCGCCTGCCGCTGGTGGGCGACCTCTTCCTGCTTTTAAGCTTGAACCCGGCTCAGCGCGGCTTCCTGACCATTGAGCGCAGCTTGCGCGCGTTGGGCATCAGAACTCCGTCTGGTGCTACCGCTGCCGAAATGACAGATGCCCTCGTCGAAGAGATCCCGCAACTGGAAGCAGATGCGCGCGCTTTGCAGGTGAATTATGAAGTTGCCGTTTATGGAAAAATGAACCTGCTGCTGATCAAAGCCCACCTGGCACCGCTGCGGATCAACCTGGTTGTGACCAGGGTGGTTTTCCAGCGCTTATATGCTCCCGTGCGGCGTTTGAATGATCGTTTTGGCGGACCAGTAGACTATCGATGAACCTGCCAGACTCCTGCCACCATTTGGAACAGGAATTCCATTCCAATTCTCAAAGGCAATAGCTCAATCGTCTCTTCTGGAGTGTGAACATGCTCTCCGGTGGTCAAGCCAATGGAGATCACCGGCCAGCCCAGGTGAATCAGAGGGCTTGCGTCTGTGGAGGAGATGATCATCCGCAGAGGAACACCCAGATTGGATGAGATCGACTGGGCGTAACCCAAAAATGGATCGTCGATCGGGATGATTCCAGATGGGCGGCTGCCGATTTCTTCAACCGCCACCTTCACGCCCTCCTGCCTCACCAGATCCGCTTTCTTTTTGACGTAAGCAACAGTCGCGGCGAGGGTTTCGGCATCCTCCGACCGCAGGTCGATTTCCATGGCCGCACCGGGTGCAATGGTGTTGACCGCGGTTCCGCCGCAAATCGTGCCGATGTTAAGTGTTGTCCGCGGTTGGACCGGGACCTTTATGCTGTTGATGGCAGCAGCCAACGATACAAGAACGTTGATGGCGGATGGGCTGCCGTAATCTGACCAGGAGTGCCCGCCGGGGGTTTCCACGGATATGCGCAGACGCGTTACGCCCAATGCTTTCTGCTGCAGTTGACCCAGCCCGATGCCTTCGAGGACGAATGTGCAGTGCGGAGGTAATTCAAAGCGTTGAATCACTGCTTTGATCCCTTTGAGGTTTCCCAATCCTTCCTCGCCCACTGTACCCGCCAGCCAGACGTCTCCGTCAGGTTCACCACCTGACGCAAGTATTGACCTGGCAAGAGCGAGCAGTGCAGCCAATCCGAGAGAGTTGTCGCCGATGCCGGGTCCTGTAATGGTAAACGGCTTTCGCGAGATGCGCAGTGATTGTTCCCTGGAGTGAACCGTGTCAAGATGAGCGGTGAGCAGGATGGGGGAGGCGCCTCCGCCTGGAATTTTACATACCACATTACCCGCATCATCCAATTCGACCTGACTGATTCCCAGTTCTTCAAAACAGCCTTTGAGGTGACGGGCGCGTTCACCTTCACTGAAGGTGGGGGCAGGGATTTGCTGCAATTCAATAGCCCATTCGACGAGCTGGTCCATATCAGGAGCAGGAAGACGGTTCATAGGGTTTGCACCATCATTTTCAGGGATTCTTTTCTCGCCTGGGTGAAACCGGGCAGGGTATCTGCCATAAACAATGGGTTGGCAGTCTGCATGGCAAGCGAAGAGGAGATGTTACCCGCCAGGCAAGCTTCCAGTGGATCGTAGCTTTTTTTGTAATTGGCGAGAAATCCACCGCAAAAGGCATCGCCGGAACCCACCAGGTTGCTGGCTTTGACGGGGTATGCCGGAACAAAATAGCGCTTTTTTGCATATCCGTCATACAGGTACTGCCCCTTTAAGCCTCTTCGAATGACGATGAATTCGCATCCGAATTCCGCGAGAGTTTCTGCCATTTCCCAGGTATCGTTGGTCCTCCCCTGGAAGAGAGCGATCAGATCTTTTTCACTGGGAAGAAACGCGGTTGTCGATTTGAGCAGAGCAGGAAGATTATCCCAGTTCTTGGGGATCATGTAGTCGGGCGAGGGATCGATGGTAATCGTGTTGATGAACGATTTGCGCAGCATGACGGGAATCTGCACGTGCAGGCGATAGTTCATGGCACAAAGGTGAACGGCTGTTGCCTGGGTATAGTCCTGGGGGTTCAAGTTGCCAATCCCATGCGGGTGCATGGCATTGGGATCGCGCAGCGTGTTCTTCGTCTGCGAAGAGTATCCGAGCAAGGATTTTGGAAAGGGGAGGTGGCTTGCAGAATAGTGCGGCACAGGATTCTCCATCAGCGGTGCATCCACATTACTGCCGATGTAAAATTCACGGGCATCGATCGATTGGGGAAGCACTTTGACCCCGCGAAAATCCAATCCCGCTGCATAGGATTTGTCGAGCCGCTCGAGGGGATAATCCTCTCCCACTTCACAAACGATACCCACCGGATATCCCCAGCATTGAATACCTGCGGCGGCAAAAAGTGCTGATCCGCCGGGAATATCGTTATGAGCATGGTGCATCAGGTCGATAATGAAATTGCGGCTAAGATTGCCAAAGACCAGAAATTCCGGCAGCCGGTGTTCTTTCGTGGATGATGAAGTTGCGCCTGGGGTCATATCTCTGCCAGATTGGATCCTGCGCCAACAACTGTATTAGGTGAAGTTTATGGTTTTACCGCGATATCGGAAATCAGTTTGATGAGCGAAAAGGTGTTCATGCCCAGTTTCATCCCATCGCTTGAAGTGAGTTTGATACTCTGACCCGTTTTTTCCTGTTTCTTGATCAACAGATAGGCGGTTCCCAGGCCGGCAAGCAATCCAATCAACCCACCCAGGAGCAGGATTGTGCCATTATTGACTTCATTTTCATTTGCTTCCATGGACTCCTCCGCATTGAGACGGTCATCGTTTGCGTATGATTCTACGAAACGCAGCAAAAAAAGATCTGACCTTGATGATGGGCCGCGCTGTCTGATCAGAGAATTGCATCGTTTTGAAATTGACTACTTCAAAGAAAGCCTGAACTGGCTGTGTGATCGAAGGCACTTTGCGTATCAATTTCGCGACGAGGTAGATGGCAAAGCCAATGAGAACAGCGTAGAGCAAGCTGAAGATGATCGCAGGGGCGAGCATATAGATCAAAGATATGTTCGCTGCCTGTCCCACCACCGGAGATGATTTCCCCGCGGCAAGTACCACGAATACTCCAAGGGCGATCACGACCGCTAGAGCGAATCCAAGAGGCAGCCATACCTGAACCAGCATCTGCTGTCTGTGCCGCTTCTGTGAAGCAGCGAGAGTCTTCTTTTCTCCGGTCATGAGATTATTTTAGCATGGATACGATGGTTTGCTTCAATGCATCAATGATGTATGGTGTGCAGGCATTCCCATGCTTGGGATTGACTCGCGTCAAGATCAGGGGAAGGAACGGCAGGGATGATTTCGTCCTCACCCCTGCCGTAGAAGTTCGAATATCATGTGGAGATCAATACACTTCGGGGCAGCATTCCTTGAGCAGCATCGACAGACGGTCCATGGTTTCTTCAACTCCGCGCCGCATATCCATACCGATCATACCGTCGCGATCTTCTTCGGATTCGAAGAGGTATTTCTGGGTCAGTTTTGTCATGCCTTCCACATTCTCAAGAGTATTGATGATGAGGGTCGCATGCCCGGGAACGCCTTCAAATTCTGAAGTGTATACCATCCGTGAAGGAGCTGTCGCTTCGTGGAAGACACCGTGAAAACCATAGCGTTTGCCATCCTTTTCAGTTTGGACGAACCGCCAGAACCCCCCCTCTTCAGGATGGAAATGATCGACAACGGTTTCATATTCGGCTGGACCCCACCAATAGGGGATTTGCCCTGCATCGGTCAAAACCTTGTAAACCACATCCGGGGGTTCATCAAACATGCGTGTGATGACCACCATTGATTTTCCAGGTTCAGCAATGAAATTCGTCTTGTACATTTTTACCTCCGATTTTTCCATCAACAAGTTCTCAAGCTTGTCCAGACTGGTTGACCAGCCATCCCGTGCGCCATCCATTTGTTCACCCAGGGGCATTCCGGAATGGATCAATTTGAGATGCGTAATTCCGTGGTCTTCAGTGAATGTGACCGTCAGCAACAATTCGAGGGGGAAATCATCACCCATACCATAGTAGGATCCTGGTACGACATTGCCTTGCTCATCCGCGAATGAATCTGTAACGACCACTTTCTTCAGCGGGATGATCTCACGGTAGACGCCGGTACTCCATATATCCTTGCCGTCGGGACCGCGCATGCAGTTCAGCGTTCTCCCACCCACCCGAAAATCGATTATTGCCACCGGGGAGGTGTATTCTCTGGGACCCCACCATTTCTTGACCATTTCAGGCTGCGTCCATGCATTCCATACTTCCTCAAGCGGAGCATAAAAAGTACGCTCGATCACGAGGTCACCTGTAGGTAAAGGAATTGCTTGTGTCATTGGTTCCACCTTGATTCTCCTTTCACACTGGTTGAAAAACCAGAAGGACATTCTCGTTCTTGAACTGGCGTACAGAAAGCAATTTCAACGGAACCCTGCGGCGCATCCCCTTGAAAAGTGGTTTGCCGGCTCCCAGAAGAATGGGAGCGACAACGATGTGAATTTCATCAATAAGCCCAGCCTCAAGCAGCGATGCTCCCAGGTCAGAACTCCCAAAGATGACCATATCTTTTCCGGGAAGCGCTTTCAATTTTCGTATTTCAACGGCGGCATCACTTTTGACAAGGCGGGTATGTTCCCAATCCGCTTTGTTCAGTGTGGAAGAAAAGACAATCTTCTCAGTGTTATTCATCGCAGCAGCCACCATAGGGTCGTCACCGCGGGCGCTATCGGTCGGCCAGTATCCAGCCATAAGTTCGTATGTGACACGCCCAAAAAGCATCAAATCCACCCGGCTGATGAGGTCAAGAGCCTGCTCATTGAATTCAGCATCCACGTTGTGCCAGTCGATCTCTCTTGCAGGTCCTTCAAAGTAACCATCTACTGAAATCATCATTTGTAAAATGAGTTTGCGCATTGCATCCTTTTGGCCTTTACTGTGCCATTAACCGGACACAGATTAATATGACAAAATTAGTCTTATTAAGGGTATCGGGGCAAGATTAATTGCGGATGAGAAGTCCTGGAACAAAGGATGAACGATGACTGAAAAATGTATGGTAATTCGGATAGCAAATTCTTAAGAAATGGTAAAAATAATGTATAATCAAGGGGAAAATAAAAAGCTTTATTTGCCGTTCCGAGTAAAGCGGCTTCTGTTGGAAATCTTATTACGATCGTGAGTTTCGTTTTCTTCACTCCATGCGGAGTTTTTGATGGATAACATCTGGCAACCGGAAATGCTCAAAAGCATCATTCCAGTTTATTTGTTCAAATTGGGGAAAAAGTTTGAAGGATGTTTTTTGATGAATCCTTTGAACTCTTCTGGTATCAACCGCCAATTTGTTGAATAAAAGGTCCGTCAGATCCAGTCCAAGAGTGAAGTAGATCGAAAGCCTGCACATGCTGCAGGTCAGCGTTCAAGAGAAGAGGAACAGCCGGAGCTGCAAAGCAGTTCTTTGGCTGTTTTTGGTTAAGGATGATGAACCGCGTGATTACCGCCATCAAAGCACAAAAGAAAAATCACGACAGGGTAAGCATCTTTCTTGACGGTGAGTACGGATTTGGTCTATCGCGGATTGTGGCTGCCTGGCTGCACGTGGGGCAGACGCTGGATGAGAAAAAGATCGAATCTTTGCTCGCTTCAGACGCCAGTGAGGTCGCTTACGCAAAAGCCTTGAGGCTCCTTGACCGGAAACCAAGAACAGCAAAGGAAATCAGTTCCAGGTTGGCCGAAGGCGGTTTCACCGCTGATCAGGCGCAAATGGTCTTGCAGCGATTGCAGGATTCCGGTCTGATTGCGGACGAGAATTATGCCAGACAGTGGGTGGAGAACCGCAATCAAATGCACCCGCGGAGCCGCAAGCTGATCGCTCTCGAACTGAAGCAAAAGGGAATCGCAAATGAGGTGATCGACCAAGTGCTGGAAGATTCTTCATCAGACGAGGAACTCGCCATGCAGGCTGCAGTGCAATACGCCCGAAAGATCCGCTCTGAAGACAGAATGGATTTTCGGAAACGATTGAGCGCCTTTCTAGCCAGACGCGGTTTCACATATGGAACCATTGCCCCTGTTGTGCAGCAAGTCTGGGAGTTGAGAGAATCTGAAAAGCCTTCATCTTGAAAATCGAGGAATTTGAGAATGACGAACAGTGTGATCATCATCCTGATATCGATTGGAACATTTATCATCGTCGGAGGTTTGACGGTGGCGCTGGTCCTGATCGCTATCAAAAATTACCGCAAGTCGCAGGAAATGCAATCGGACGGTATTGTTCAGAAAGCCACTGAAAAAGCCAGGACCATTGAAATTGAAGCCCGTGACAAAGCGCTCAAAGTACTTCAGGACTCGGAAAACGAGACCAACCGCAGGCGCCTGGATATCTCACGCGAGGATGAACGGCTTCAAAAGCGGCGCCTGGACATGGACCACCGCATCGAACGCCTGGAACAACGCGAACAGAACCTGAACAAGCGTCAGAGCTCATTGGACAAGCGCGCCAACGACATCGAAAAGATGTACTCCGACCAGTTGGAGGAATTGCAGCGCATCGGACAAATGAGCATGGATGAAGCCAAGCAGGTGCTCCTGAGTGAAGCTGAGAAGGAAGCCCGTAATGACATGGCGCGCATCATTCGTCAGATTGAGGCGGAAGCCCGGTCTGAAGGCGAGCGCCGCGCCCGTGAGATCATCACCGATGCCATTCAACGCGTGGCATCCGAGCATGTGGTCAGCGTGTCCACATCTCTGGTGACCCTGCCGAATGAGGAAATGAAGGGACGCATCGTGGGCCGCAACGGACGCAACATCCGCGCCTTTGAGCAGGCGGCTGGCGTGGACGTGATCGTTGACGATACCCCTGAAGCCGTGACCATTTCCTGCTTCGACCCGGTGCGTCGAGAGATTGCCCGCCGTTCTTTGGACCGCCTGATCGTGGACGGCAGGATCCACCCGGCACATATTGAAAAAGTGCTGGCTGAAGAAGAAAAGGAAGTCGACAAGGCGATTGTTGAAGCCGGTGATGAAGCAGCCTTCGATGCCGGTGTGGCAGGACTGCACCCGGAAGTACTGAAGATGCTTGGACGCCTGAAATTCCGCACTTCCTATGGGCAAAATCAACTCGCCCATGCGGTTGAAGTGGCGAAGCTGGCAGCCGTGATTGCTGCCGAGCTGGGGGCTGATGTGGAAATCTCGCGCGCTGGCGGTTTGCTGCATGATCTTGGCAAAGCCATGGATCACAACACCGACGGCACGCACGCCCAATTGGGGGCAGAATTTGCCAAACGCTACGGTGTGAACACCAAGGTAGTCAACGCCATGGCTTCGCATCACCACGAGGTGGAGCAGGAATCCATTGAGGCGGTTATCGTGGAAGCTGCTGACGCCATCTCAGGTGCCCGCCCGGGTGCCCGGCGCGAGGACCTGGAGCAGTATATCAAGCGGCTGCGCGCGCTTGAGGAGATCGCAAATTCCTTCAAAGGCGTTTCGCAGAGCTACGCCATCCAGGCTGGACGCGAAGTGCGCATTATCGTTCGTCCTGAAGAGATCGATGATCTTGCTTCCGCCCGCCTGGCACGAGACGTGGCCAAAAAGGTCGAGGAAAGCATGCAGTATCCCGGCCAAATCAAGGTTACGGTCATTCGCGAGACACGTGCAGTGGATTACGCCAAATAGGATTTGAAGATCAAACATCCCCCGTTTGAACGGGGGATGTTTTGTTTTACACCAGGAATGGGTTGTGAGCCATTTCGTCAGACACGGTGGTTTCCGGACCATGTCCGGGGTACATGGTTGTCCCGGGGGGCAGAGTCAAAACCTGGTTGTGAATGCTGGCAAGGATGGTGTCAAAGTCGCCTCCCGGAAGATCGGTGCGGCCGATGGATTGCTTGAAAATGAGGTCACCGCACAGTGCTGCTTCGATGGAGGGAAGGTAAAAGAGCATGTGTCCGGGGGTATGACCGGGAACAGCTCTGACTTCGATGACGTCTTTTCCAAGCTGAAGATGCTCGCCGTGTGAAAGGTACCTGGTTGTGGGCGGCAATTCGCCCAGATGAATGCCAAACTGCCGCGCCCCGCCTGCCTGTGCATAGAGCGCTTCATCCGCTAATGCCAGGAAGATATCAATTGGAGGGGGAAGCACGCTGCAAAGGTAGGGGATGCCGGCGATATGGTCAAAATGGGCGTGCGTCAGCAGAATTCCGAGGATATCAAGGTGATTTTGCCGGATATGCTCGAACATCGGAGCGGGGTCGAAGGAAGGATCCACGATAAAGGCTTCCCGGCTTCCATCTGCTTTCAGGATGAAGCTGTTGTTTTCCAGGGGACCCAGGACGAACTGAAAAAGTTCAATCATCGTCCACCGTTACGATCTGCTCATCAACCGTAGCAGCAAATTTCTTTTGGATCCGCGGCAAGCCAAAGCTGGTGATCAGGATACTGCCAAGCACGGCTCCGAAAGCTACCTCGTACATCAACCTCGGGGATTGGTCGTAAAGAACCCCGGCGATCACCGGTGCAAGGATGATCGCAAATGCGCTGACGGTCTCCAGGATGCCGAATGCCAGACCGGTTTCCTCGGGATGCACCAGCGGTCTGGCAAATGCCAGGACCATGGTCTTGCTCAAACGAAAACCTCCGAACAGGAAATATCCCATGCCAAAAAGCACGGGTGAATTGCCAAAAAGAAATAATGCTGCAAACCCTGCCACCATCGTCTGACCTGCGAGCATACCGACAATGGGGCGCAGCGACCCCAACAAAAGCATGCTTAAGGCGTTGCCCAGGTTGCCGACAGAACCCATGATTCCAATCAAGGCAGGGTCGAAGCCTTGTTGGTTTTGAAGAAAGTTGGGGGTCAACGGTTGGGCAAGGTCAAGAGAGATGATCAGCATAAAGACCATGGCAGCGAAGAAGAAAAATGCCGGATTGCGGGTCATTCCATGAGCGGCTTGAGAGTTGCTATCTTCGTGGTGGACAGGTGGATGCTTCTCAATGGACAGAATCAAAATGGTGGAAATGACAAAAACCACGAATGAAACAAAAAAGATCGTCTGATAGCCGTATTTGTTCGCCAGCAGTCCTCCAGTTACAGGACCCACCACCGCGCCAAGATTATATAGACCGGAAGCAAGCGTGAGCGAACGCCCGACAGTAAATTTTCCGCGAACATCGATGATGTAGCGGTTCATGGCAGAGATGGAGAATCCGGAGGCGCCGTAGATGATGAGTCCAACGGCAAAGACCGGCAGTGTTTTTGCGAATGCCATCAAGAGCGCGGCTGCTGTACCTACTGTCCAGGAAGCGACCATCAACGAACGGGAACCCACCCTGTCTGCCAGTTTGCCTGCTGGCACTTGAGCCAGCGCCATGACCACGCCCATCACTCCAAGTATGGTGCCAATGAGCACCGGATTGGCACCCAGTTGCTGCAGGTAGAGGGGCTGAAAGTAAAGGAACAAGCCCTCGCCCACGCCCCATGTGAACAGGGAGAGGATGATAAACAGGTAGCTGCGATTCATGGCTTGACCAGAATTCGGTCAAGAAATTGTTGAACAGCCAGAAAGACCTTCTCGCGCTCCGGCTCGCGAATCACAACATGCCCGCTTTCATTCACCCAGAAACGGGTTTTTATGTTTGAGCGAATATGGTCGCAAAAATACTCCATGCTCTCCTGAGGAATGGATTTGTCTTGTTTGGATTGAACAAACAAGGCAGGGGCAGTGATATTTTCAAGCTCTTTCCTCATCACCCCCGCCAGGGCGTTCAATTCCATCAGCGAGCGCGTAGGAAATGCTGGATATTCCTTATGATCCAGGGCTGCTTCCGGATTATGCCAGTCAGGAGATCCTTTGGGAAAGTAAGGCAAAAATGGGCGGATCACGGGTATTAGATTTATGCGCCAGGCACTGGGTATGGCGTATGGTGCTGAGAAGACGGCAATCCCGCTGACCGGAAAACGCGCTGCGGTCAAAAGAGTGAGCATTCCTCCCATGGACAGTCCCATGACCACCTGCCGGCGGGTGCAGGTTTTAAGGAGATTCAATCCATCCTCAACCGATGCCATCCAATCCTGCCAGCGGGCGCGATTCATGTCTTGAGGCTGGGTGGCGTGTCCAAACAGACGAGGTGCCAACACGGTATACCCTGCCTGATGCAGGTGATCAGCCAGCATGCGCATTTCAAACGGAGTTCCTGTATATCCATGAAGCAGAAGACAGCCGGTATCGTTCCCCTGGTACAGGAAAGGCTCCGCACCTTGCATGGTCAGCACTGATCTTGACGAGCCCATTGTGTCACTCTCCAATCGTTAACATTTCCCGGGGAAAGTTGCTGAGAGGTTCCGCGCCATTCCCGGTTACGATCATGTTGTCTTCAATCCTTACCCCGCCAAAGTCTTTCACATAAATGCCAGGTTCGACGGTATATGCCATGCCTTCTTCGAGGACCAGTGTATTCTCACCAAAGATATACGGCTCTTCATGGTCTTCCATACCGATGCCGTGACCGGTACGGTGGAAGAATTGAGGACCGAAACCTGCTTCATCGATGACCTTGCGTGCAGCCTGATCGACTTTTCCTGCAGCCGATCCCGGTTTGCCTGCCAGGCGTCCGGCTTCATTGGCTTCCTTGACCGCGTTATAGATCTCTTTGTGTTTCGCTGTGACTTCGCCCACGGCGAACGTGCGTGTCAGATCGGAAAAGTATCCATCATATGAAGCGCCGTAATCGATCAACAAAAACTCACCGGTCTGAACCTTGCGCTCGGTGGGTGTGGCGTGCGGATTTGCCGAATTGGGTCCACTGGCGACGATGGGCATGAAGGGCAGCTCTGAGCCCGATCCAGCGCGAAAAAGCTGGATCATGAGTTCGGAGGCAATTTCCTTCTCAGACATCCCGACCTTGAAGAGGGCGAGGGTGTTTTTCAGTGCGTCCTGGGCAATTTGCACAGCCTTGCGCATGGCGGCGACTTCAGCGGCATCCTTGCTTACCCGCAGCATGGAGAGAGGCGCGCCACCAGAGATGAATTCCACCCCCTGACTTCCTTTTTGCAGGAAATCCAATTCCAAAAAACGCATGCGGTTGGGTTCAACGGCAATTCTGCCTTGTTGTACTCCAAGCGAGTGCATAGCCTGCCGGTATACTTCCGCCCACGAGGCAGGATTATCGTTGAAGGTGAAAGGAATTACCTGGATCGAGGCATTTGACAGCTTACCGGCTTCCAGTTCAGGGAGGATCATCACCGGGGTCTTGCCAGGTTTGATCAGCAGCACGGTAGGACGTTCCATCAAATGAAGGTGCAAACCAGTAAGGTAGGTCAATGTGGGTCCGGGGTTGAGCGCGATTGCATCCACATTCAACGAGTTCAGGAGTTCAACAAGGTGTGATAAACGATGGTCAGTCATGGGATTTCCTCCAATGAGAGATTATAGCTTTAAGCGATTTCAGATGCCAGAATTTGGATCATCATGATTGGGTGATTGGATTGATTGATTCCCGGAGGATAATCTGGCCGAATGCAAAGACACCGGTGGTGATTTTGCATTCGCCGCATGCTAATATGATTTTATCGAAATCGGTGTGCAAAGTACGAGGAGACTGCGATGGAGTTCTTTCCTTGCTTGCAAATTGGTCTTTGGAATGCCTGGATCTTGATGGTCATTTTTCCATTACAGCCCCTGATCATGAGCGGGATAGAAAAGGCGGCAGGAACCGGACCCATTCTGAAAAGGATGGGAGAACATCCTTCGAATCCCCGGGAAAGGTATCTCAATCTGGTTTACACGGTAACTGAGGGATTGTTGATCCTCTACTCGATTTTTCTTCCGCTTCGCATTGGAACGTTCTGGTTCTTTACAGGCATGGGCTTGTATTTGATAGGATTGATTCTACTTCTGTGGGTAGGCTTCTCGGTAGCGAAAACCCCTGAGGGTCAACCGTTCACCACGGGGGTTTACAGGATCTCAAGACATCCGGGATATCTTTCACAGGGAATCATTTTCCTGGGAGTGTCAGTGGCATCAGCTTCCTGGGTCTTCCTGATTTTTACAGTCATTCTCTGGGTGATTTCGGCATTCTTTGCCAGCGGAGAGGAAAAAGCTTGTTTGGAGAAGTACGGCGAGGTCTATAGCCAATTTCTAAAAAGGACCCCCAGGTGGCCGGGGATTCCCAAGGGAGCGAGAATATTTCAGAAAGCTGATTAGGGTTCAGTTCTCCGATGTCCTTTTTTTCCGCAGTCTTGACATCCTTTGCCTCGTCAAGTAAAATCTCACTACCTTTGAATATGGGCCTGTAGCGCAGTTGGGAGCGCGCTTCAATCGCACTGAAGAGGCCGGGGGTTCGAATCCCCCCAGGTCCACTGAGCAAAACAGGCTCAACAAAATAAAAAGGTTCAGGGCCCATAGCGCAGTTGGGAGCGCGTCTCAATGGCATTGAGAAGGCCGGGGGTTCGAATCCCCCTGGGTCCACTAAGGCGAAAACAGGAGTAGTAGATCATCCGTCAGCGAGCCGGGAGAGCGAGGTGGAAGCCCGACAAAGCACCCTCGGAGTGCGCAAAGATCGAACTCGCCTGAGTCCTCAAAAGGGATAGCCCCGCAGGTGAACAAAGTAGTTTGCGGCGGGAACGCCCGTTACAGCGAATCGAGCGGTCTGGTTTCGGCCAGGCAAGCAGGGTGGTACCACGGAGATTGCCTTCGTCCCTGAACAGGGATGAGGGTTTTTTATTTTCATGGTCTCAGAAGGAGCGAGGAATGGCAAAACCGAATGTTCCGAATTACAACCCGGATGAAATTGAGCGCAAGTGGCAGGAGCAGTGGGCGGCGGATGGTCTCTACAAATCCGATATCAATGATTCCCGCACGAAGTTCTACGCACTCACCATGCTTCCGTACCCCTCCGGAGATCTGCACATCGGCCACTGGTATGCCATCACGCCGTCTGATGCGCGCGCCCGATACAAACGCATGAACGGCTTCAATGTACTCTTTCCCATTGGCTTTGACGCCTTTGGCCTGCCGGCGGAAAATGCCGCCATCAAGCGCAATATCCATCCCAAAACCTGGACCTACGCCAACATCGACCGAATGCGCGGACAGTTGAAATCCATGGGTGCCATGTTTGACTGGCGACGCGAGATCATTTCAGCGGATGAGAAGTACTACCGCTGGACGCAATGGTTCTTCATCCAGCTCTACAAGCACGGTTTAGCCTATCGCAAGATGTCGCCGGTGGATTGGTGTCCGAAAGATCACACCACCCTGGCACGTGAGCAGGTGGTGGGCGAGGACCGTCACTGCGAACGCTGCGGTACACCGGTGATCAAAAAAGACCTGGAGCAGTGGTTCTTCCGCATCACCAATTACGCCGAGGAATTGCTGAACTTTGAGGGCATCGATTGGCCGGAACGCGTGCGCACCCTGCAAACCAACTGGATCGGCAAGTCGGAAGGCGCGCTGGTGACCTTCAAGACCGAAGCGGGCGATCCGATCGAAGTGTTCACCACACGTCCAGACACGTTATGGGGTGTCACTTTCATGGTCCTGGCTCCCGAGCACCCGCTGGTGCAGAAACTGACCACGCCCGAAAACCAGGCGAATGTGGAACAATACATCATGGATGCCCAGCGCCAGTCCGACATCCAACGCGAAGCACAGGACAAAGAAAAGTCAGGTGTCTTCACTGGCGGCTATGCCATCAACCCGGTTTCAGGTGAACGAATCCCGGTGTGGATCGCGGATTATGTTTTGATGACTTACGGTACCGGCGCCATTATGGCAGTTCCGGCACACGATCAACGCGACTTCGAGTTCGCCCGCAAGTTCAAGCTTCCGGTCAAAGTGGTGGTCCAACCTGGTGGCTCGCCGGTGCTGGAGCCTGAGGATATGACCGAGGCTGTTCCTGCGGCTGGAGCCCTGGTCAATTCCGGTCCGCTCACTGGCACGCCGGGCGACAGGTCCTTCAAACGCGCGGTGGAATATGTCACCCAACTGGGAGCAGGCAAAGGCGCTACCAATTACCGCCTGCGCGACTGGTTGATCTCGCGGCAGCGTTACTGGGGCGCACCGATCCCCATCATTTACTGCAAAACCCACGGTGCGGTGCCGGTGCCTGAGGATCAATTGCCGGTCAAATTGCCCGAGGACGTGGAGTGGAAGCCCACTGGAGAATCGCCGCTGAAGCTGCACCCCACCTGGCGCAAGACCACTTGTCCCATTTGCGGTGCGCCTGCAGAACGTGAGACCGATACCATGGATACCTTCATGTGCTCGTCTTGGTATCACCTGCGATACTTGAGTCCTGATTTTTCTGAAGGTCCATTTGACCCGAAGGAATACGACTACTGGATGCCGGTGGATACCTACACCGGGGGCATCGAACACGCCACCATGCACCTGATCTACACCCGCTTTTTCCACAAAGCGCTGCGCGATATGGGCATCACCGAAGGGCCTGAACCCATGCTGCAATTGCGCAACCAGGGCATGGTTCTGGGCGAAGACTCCGAGAAAATGTCCAAGAGCCGCGGCAATGTGGTGGCACCGGACAACCTGGTCAAAGCTTACGGTGCGGATACCGTCCGTGCATACCTGATGTTCTTTGCGCGCTGGGATATGGGCGGTCCATGGAGCAGCGGCGGCATTGATGGTGTTTCCCGCTGGCTGCACCGCGTTTGGACGACCTTGCTGGAACCGGCATCAGCCAGCGGAAAAGCCAATGAGACTGCCGTAAAATCGCTGCGGCGGAAGGTGCATCAAACGCTGCGCACGGTTACAAAAGATTTTGAGACCTTCGAATTCAATACCATCATTTCCGCGATGATGGAGTTGATGAACGAGATGGCCAAAGTCAAACCTGAAGTCGCCGGATCGGCTGCCTGGAATGAAGCTGCGGACATCTATCTCAAAATGCTCGCCCCGGTCACCCCGCATATCAGCGAGGAAATCTGGCACCTGATGGGCAACAAGAAAAGTATTCACCTGCAGGCATGGCCCAAGGTGGATGAAGTGGCAGCACGGCAGGAGGAAATCACCCTGGTGGTGCAGGTGAACGGAAAGGTGCGCGATCGCATCATCGTCCCCGCCGATATCGACGAGGAGAAGGCGAAGGCCGCGGCGCTGGAAAGCGAGCAGGTGCATAAGTTCCTGGAAGGCGGTAAGCCGCGCCAGGTGATCTACGTCAAAGGGCGCCTGGTCAACATCGTCATGTAAGTAATTCCAAACGGGAGAAGCGAAAGCTCTCCCGTTTTTCTTTTTGTCTATAATAAATGGATATCCAATTGAACATTGATGAAAGGGGCAGTAGATGAGCTTCTCTAAAATGAACTGGATGGAAGTGGAAGAGTATCTCAAGAAGGATGACCGCATCCTTCTCGTGTTGGGGGCAACAGAACAACACGGTTATCTCAGCGTGACCACCGATATCGATATCCCGCAGGCACTCGCGGATGAAGCTTCAGAAAGATCCGGGGTTGTCGTTGCTCCGCCACTCAACTTTGGCATATCGCCTTACTTCCTGGATTACCCCGGAACGGTCAGTTTCAGGGTTTCCACCTTCCTGGATGCGGTGGAGGATATTCTCCGTTCTCTATACCGGCAGGGATTTCGGCGTTTCGTGGTGGTGAATGGTCACGGCGGAAATGAAGCCGCCCGCAGCAGGATTGTGGAATTACTCAATGACTTGAGCGAAATGAAGGTCGCCTGGTACTCCTGGTGGGTCGCACCCTCGGTCAGCCGGGTGGCGGAATCGCATGGGCTGCAATCCCACCACGCGGCATGGATTGAAGCCTTTTCCTTTGTGCATCGGAAGGATCTGCCATTGGGTGGCAAGGAGTCATTGGTTGCCAAAACATTGATGGGCGCCGGCGAAACGCGGGAGTTTGCGGGGGACGGTGTGTATGGGGGACCTTACCAGGTAAATCGACAGATCATGGATGACATTTTCAATGCTGCTCTGAACGACATTCTCGATTTGCTCAAAGGTTAGGAGTGCGGCATCTCAAGCAACAATCAGCCGGCATTTGCCGGTTGATTTGATTAATTGGACGATTTCAGGCAAAATTCTTGAATGAAGATCAGTCAGCGTTTGTTGCAGGAAGCACGGCATTCAAGGTTGCTTTTCGGGCTCACCGTGCTGATGGGGGTGATCACCGGCGCGCTGATCCTGTTCCAGGCGCACAATCTGAGCCATCTGGTCAACTCTGTTTTTCTGGATCACTTCAGCCAGACTGAAGTTGCACCCCAGGTATTGGCGCTGATCCTAATCGTCTTCCTGAGAGCCATTTTCTCATTTTTGAACGGAACGGCTGCTGCCTCGCTTTCGGCGAGAGTCAAGTCGAATCTGCGGTCGCTGCTGCTGGACAAGATCAGCCGACTGGGACCAGCCTTCACTCGCGGCGAATCCACCGGAGAGCTGACCACCACCGCACTTCAGGGTGTCGAAGCGCTGGATGCCTATTTCAGCCAGTATCTCCCCCAAATCCTGATTGCGGCACTGCTGCCGGTAATGATCCTGCTGGTTGTTTTTCCGCTGGATACACTTACCGGGGTGGTTTTCCTGGTCACCGCGCCGTTGATCCCGTTTTTCATGAGCCTGATCGGCCGCGCTTCAGAAAATGAGACCCGGCATCAGTGGCAGGCGCTGAGCCGCCTGGGAGCTTATTTTCTGGATACACTCCAGGGAATCACAACACTGAAGACCCTGGGTCAAAGCCGCGCGAGAACCCGTCAAATCGAAGATGTAAGCGAGAAGTATCGAGAAACCACACTGAAGGTGCTGAGGATCACTTTTCTCTCTGCACTGGCACTGGAACTCCTGGCGACGCTTTCAACTGCGGTGGTGGCGGTGGAAATCGGATTGCGGCTGCTTTACTCAAAGATTGCCTTTGAACAGGCGTTTTTCATCTTGCTGATGGCACCGGAGTTCTACCAACCGTTGCGGCAGCTTGGTGCCAGGTACCACGCCGGCATGACGGGAGTGGCTGCGGCAAAACGCATTTACGAGGTTCTGGATACCCCCGAACCGTTGACAACCGCGTCAACAGCGGCTCATTTGCCCCTACCCAGAACTCTGGATTCCTTTACCCTTGAATTGCAGCACGTTTCATTTACCTATCCACAACGGCAAAAGGATGCACTGCAAGATGTGTCGATGAAGCTCGATTCGGGCAAGAGCTTTGGTTTGATAGGGCGCAGCGGGGCGGGGAAGTCCACATTGATGCAGCTTCTACTGCGGTTTATTCAACCCGGTACGGGCAGGATCCTCCTGAACGGGCAGGATCTCTCTGGTTTCATACTCGATGACTGGCGGAGACAGATCGGCTGGGTGCCGCAGCAGCCAGCGCTGCTGGATACCACGATCCTTGAAAATATCCGCCTGGCAAAGCCTGAGGCCAGCCTGCAGGACGTGAGACACGCGGCAGCACAGGCTCACCTGGATTCTTTTGTAATGAGCCTGTCAGAAGGTTATGATACGCGGGTTTATGAGAAGGCAGTGCGGGTGAGCAGCGGTCAGGCGCAGCGGATTGCGCTGGCGCGGGCATTTCTTAAGGATGCCCCGATCCTGATGATGGATGAGCCCACTGCCCACCTGGATGATGAACTCGAGGAGGGTTTAAATGAATCTGTTCAGCGTCTGATGCAGGGTCGCACCACCCTGATCATCGCCCACAGACTGTCAACGCTGCAAAAGGCGGATATGCTCTTTTTGCTCGATGGCGGCAAATTGAGCGCCAGCGGAACCCATGCAGGTCTGCTCGCATCCTCCCCCCTGTATTATGAAATGGTCCGCAGGCACGGAGGCGGAGAATGAGCACTCTGGTTCGGTTGCTTGCTTTCCTCAAACCTTCCATCAAACAGATATTACTTTCTGTACTGGCCGGACTGGCAACGATTGCGGCCGGCGTGGGCATGCTCGGCACGTCAGCTTATCTGATCGCATCGGCAGCATTGCATCCCTCCATCGCTGAATTGCAGGTCGCCATTGTTGGGGTGCGCTTCTTTGGCATCAGCCGCGGCGTGTTCCGCTATGCAGAAAGGCTTGTGTCTCATTCGGTGAATTTGAAGGTCCTCTCCAACATCCGGGTGTGGTTTTATCAGCATCTCGAACCACTAGCGCCGGCACACCTGCAAGACACTCGAAGTGGAGATTTGCTGCAGGGGGCTGTTGGCGATATCGAGATCCTGGAGAATTTCTATGTCCGCTTTGTAATGCCGGTGATCGTTGCAGTCATTGCCAGTGCTGCCGCTAGCCTGTTCATCGGTACACTTTTCACTCCCCTGGGATGGCTCCTGGCAGCCGGGTTAGTCATCAATGGATTGTTCCTTCCAACACTGATGCTGCTGTCTTCAAAAGGGAACTCCCGCAACCTGGTCAGGTCTCAGGCAGCCGTGTCGGCGGGTTTCGTGGAATTCGTACAGTCACTGGGGGATTTACAGGTTTTTGGTGCCGATCAGGAGTACATCGAACAGATCCAGGCAGATGCTGACAGGCACACCCGAATGGTGCGGCGTAATGCGATGCAAAACAGCTTTTTCGACGGTCTGGCGCTGCTCGTGACCCATCTGACCATGATCAGTGCACTCTGGATCATGTTTCCGCCGGTCCATCGGGGTGACCTGTCGGGGGTGCTGCTCTCGGTGGCTGCACTGCTGATCCTTTCCAGTTTTGAAGCGACCTCGCCGCTTCCACTGGCAGCCCAGCAATTAAACGCGAGTCTGGAAGCAGCAGCCAGGATCTTTGATATCACCGTTTCGAAGAGTTCGGCAGCCGAAAAACACGATCTAAGGATTCCGGCATCATCCCCTTCGCGCATCAGTTTCGAGAAGGTTTCCTTTAGTTATGAGCAGGATCCAGTGCTTAAAGATTTGGATCTGGTCCTTGAACGGGGAAGAAAAGTGGCCGTTGTGGGAGCCAGCGGCGCAGGGAAATCGACCCTTGTGAATTTGCTGCTGCGCTTTTGGAACCCGGATGCGGGTGCCATTCGGATCGATGGACAGGACATTGCCGGGCTTGATGAGGAATGGCTGCGCAGACAACTGGGTGTGGTCAACCCGGGCACGGCGATCTTTAATCTCAGCTTGCGGGAGAATCTGCTCCTGGCGCAGCAAAGTGCCAGCGACGGCGAACTAATGCAGGTGATCACTGCGGCCGAGCTTGGCGGGTGGTTCGAGCAACTGCCTCTGGGACTGGATAGCTACCTGGGGGAACTGGGTGCAGCCCTTTCTGCAGGCGAACGGCAGCGGTTGAGCCTTGCCCGGGTGATGCTGCAGCGTACCCCCTTCCTCCTGCTGGACGAACCCACATCCAACCTGGATCATTTGACTGGAGCCAGGGTGCTCGCCAACCTCTTCGAATTGAATCCACGCGCGGGGGTGATGATGATCACTCACGACCTGCTCCATCTGGAAGCGATGGACGAAATCCTGGTCATGAAAGATGGTATGATCCTGGAACGCGGCGGGTACTCTGAACTGATTCAAGAAGGAGGCCTGTTTGCCGTATGGGTGGGGATCCAAAGAAACAGCCTCGATGTCGATTAAATTAGAAACCCGCGAAAATAGAGGCGGCTATTTGCGCGGGTTTCAAGAGGAGAATACGCTGAAATATTAATCCAGATGGTTAAGTCAGGGGTTAATTCTGCTTTAGTGTTTCTTAAGGTTAACCGATTTTCAAAGCCTTATTGATGGCTGTTTCGCTGACGGCTCCGTAACGCACAATGGCAATGGGGGAGCGTGTGCAGTCTACAACCGTGGAAGGTACGCCGCCCTTGCAGGCGCCGCCGTCAAGTATCAGAGGAATGCGTCCGTCCAGTTGCGCAAGTACATCCGCAGCGGTTTGTGGATTCTTGCCGCCGGAAATATTGGCCGAGGTGGTAGCAAGTGGACCGTACTTTGCCAGCAAGGTCAGGGCAAGCGGGTGATCAGGCATGCGGATTCCAATGGAAGTCGATGGCGAAAGCGATGGCGGCAGGTTGGCGAGCTTGCCAACGATCAAGGTCAGTCCGCCGGGCCAGAAATTGTTGATCAAAATCTTGGCAGTATCCGGGAGCTCGTCAGTTAACAGGAATGCCTGTTTAAGGTCACCCACGAGTACGGCAATTGCCTTGTTGAAATCGCGCCCTTTGGCTTCGAACAATTGTTGAATGGCATCCTCATTGAACGCATCTGCTGCCAGTCCATAGACTGTGTCAGTGGGAAAGGCTGCCAGATGTCCTGCTTTTAGAGTTTCATAAGTAATTTTCAGGGCATCTGGTTCGGATGATTGAAGTACAGTGGTTTTCATATAACCCTCCTAACCTGCCTGGATAAAGATCAATCTTGGGAGTCCAGCGTAGTCCTTGACCAATTTTATTGATCCTTCGGCAAGGGTATTATGAGCCAACGCGATGACTGCCTCGCTTTGACCGGACTCGATTTCCATCAGGAGCAACCCGCCCGGACGCAGGTAACCAGGAGCCTGGACCATGAACCTGCGGATCAAGTCCAGTCCATCCGCTCCTCCGTCAAGCGCCAGGTGGGGTTCAAACCGCTCGACAGGCAGATTTTTGAGTGTTTCACTCGGAATATACGGCAGATTGGCAGCGATCAGGTCAAAGCCGGGAGCGATATTTTCAAATAAGTCTGATTGTACAAATCTGATCCGGTCTGCAACCCTGAATTTTTCAGCGTTTTGGCGGGCGATTGACAGCGCCCGAGGTGAGATATCCGCCGCCATCATACGGAGATCCGAAACCTGGTCAGCCATGGCAACGGCAATCGCTCCGGAGCCGGTGCCCATATCCAATGCATTTCTTCTGCCGGGATGCGTCTGGAGCCAGTTCACCGCTTCTTCAACCAGCAGTTCGGTTTCAGGGCGGGGGATGAGAACATCAGCGTTGACCTCGAAATCCAGTCCGTAGAACGCCTGGATGCCGGTGAGATAAGGAAGCGGCGTACCATCCTGCAAGTGTTGAATTTGCGATTCCAACAGGACGAGCTGTTCTTCAGTGAGTTCCGTCTCTGGGTGCGCAATGATCCACTCCCGTGGTTTCGAAAGAGTGTGCGAAGTCAGAGCATGGCACTCAAGGAGGGGAGTTTCGGAGATGCCTTGCAGCCGTTCGACCGCTTGATTGATCCAGGATTGCAGGTCAGTCCTCATCTTCATCCGTGCTGCTGGTGGCCAGCCTTTCGGTTTCATCCCGAATGGCAAGTTCGTCGATGAAGACATCCAATCCGCCATTCATGACCCCGGGCAGGTTGAATGAAGAGACGTTGATGCGGTGGTCGGTGACGCGGCTCTGGGGATAGTTGTAGGTGCGGATTTTCTCTGAGCGATCGCCGGTGCCAATCTGAGAGCGGCGTGCTTCATCACGCTCATCCTGCCGCTTTTGAAGCTCGATGTCGTACAGCCGTGATTTCAAAATGCTCATGGCACGCAGGCGGTTCTGCAATTGCGACCGTTCGTCCTGAACTGCCACGACCATCCCGGTGGGTTTGTGGATGATTCGAACCGCGGTGGCGTTCTTTTGCACATTCTGTCCGCCGGCGCCGGAAGAGCGGAATACCTCGACGGTGATATCTGAATCAGGAATTTGGATGTCCACATCTTCCACTTCTGCCATTACTGCAACAGTAACAGTGGAGGTGTGTATCCTGCCTGACGCCTCGGTGGTGGGAATACGTTGGACCCGATGTACGCCCGACTCGAATTTGAGCCTGGAGTAGGCACCCTTTCCCTTGACCATGAAGATCACTTCTTTGTACCCGCCGATGCCCGTTTCGTTGGAACTGATGATCTCCACATTCCAGCGGTGGGCTTCAGCGTAATGCATGTACATGCGCAGCAGATCTGCCACAAATAAGCCGGCTTCATCACCGCCCGCGCCTGCGCGAATTTCCATGTAGACATTGTTTTCATCGCGCGGATCCTTGGGTACGAGCATTAGCTTGAGCTGCTTTTCAGTCTCTTCGATCTGGGGCTTTAATTCTTCGGATTCGGTTTTGGCAAGTTCCGACAGCTCGGGATCTTCATTGTTCACCAACTGCTGCGCTTCAGTGTACTGCGTCTGCAATTCACGGTATTTCTGACCAGTCTGAACAACGGTTTCAAGTTCAGAACGCTCTTTGTTCAGTTCGGCAACCTTCTGATAATCTTCCAGATTTTGCTCAATTAATGATGTCAGTTCCTGATAACGCTTTTCAATGGATTCAATTTTATCCAGCATATGTCCCAAGCCTTTTCGAAATCTATAGCGATCGAATTATACCAGTCCTTGGTTTGCTTCTGACGCCCTGGTAGAAAGTGGAATTTCGGTTCTCCTTGCTTGTAAACAAATCCATAATTTTCTATAATTTTATGTAGATTATTTCTTCTGGAGGTTTTTGTGGATATTACAACCCTGTCAAGGATTCAATTTGCCCTGACCACTGTTTATCATTTCTTCTTCGTCCCACTCACGCTTGGTCTCTCGGTCATTGTCGCAATCATGGAAACCCTGTACGTGACCAAGAAGGATGAGCTCTACAAGAAAATGACCAAATTCTGGGGCAACCTGTTCCTGATCAACTTTGCCATGGGCGTGGTCACAGGCATTGTGATGGAATTCCAGTTCGGTATGAACTGGTCAGAATATTCACGTTACGTGGGCGATATTTTCGGTGCTCCGCTGGCTATCGAAGCACTATTAGCCTTTTTTCTCGAGTCTGTATTTCTCGGGGTATGGATATTCGGATGGGACCGGGTTTCAAAAGGTGTACATTTGACATCAATCTGGCTGGTAGCGGTTGCGTCAAGCCTTTCCGCTTTCTGGATTCTCACCGCCAATTCCTTTATGCAGCATCCGGTAGGTTACGCGGTACTCGAAAACGGCCGTATCGTAATGCAAGATTTCTGGGAGCTGGTCCGCAATCCGTATGTCTGGCTTCAATTTCCACATGTCCTCTCGGCTGGGTTTACAACAGCCGCGTTCTTCATCCTGGGAATCAGCGCCTATCATTTAATCAGGAAGAAGGAGATCACTCTTTTTACAAAATCCTTCAGGATCGCTGCCTATATCGGAGTCATTGCGATTGCTGCAGTGATTTTCTTGGGTGACCGGCAGGGGAAGCAGATCATCCATTACCAGCCGATGAAAATTGCTGCTGATGAAGGGTTGTGGGAATCTGAAAACCCGGCTTCCTTTGCTTTTCTCTCTTTCGCAAACCAGGAAGAACAATATGAAACATGGTCGCTAAGGGTGCCCTATGTGACCTCGTGGCTGATGTACGGCCGGTTTACCGGCGAAGTAAGGGGTATCAATGACCTGCAGGCTGAGTACGAAGCACAATACGGTCCCGGCAGGTATTTTCCGAACGTCATGCTGGTTTTCTATTCCTTCCGTTTGATGGTGGCTTTTGGGTTCCTGCTTCTCCTTGCAGGGCTTGTGGCTGTTTTTTGGTTGCTGCGAAAGAAACCCCTGGAACAGCGGAAGTGGCTGATGGTTTTTCCTTTCATGATCGCCGTACCGTATCTGAGCAATACCATGGGGTGGATTGTTGCAGAAAATGGCCGTCAACCCTGGGCTGTTTGGGGACTGCTGAAGACACAGGACGCTGCTTCGCCGAATCTTACCCCCGGCATGGTGATGACGACGATCATCGGGTTTGCGGTGATCTACCTCATCTTGATCGTGGCGGATATTTACCTGATGGCAAAGTTCGCCAGGCAGGGAGCGGGTTCGGAAGATATCCCTGCGGAAGAGCCGAAGGCGTAGGAGGAGATCATGGATTTGAACATACTCTGGTTTGTACTGATCGCGGTTCTATATACCGTCTACTTTGTCCTCGAAGGATTTGATTTCGGTGTCGGGATCCTTTCACCCTTACTGGGAGACAATGACCACGAACGGCGGATAGTCCTCAACACCATCGGTCCGCACTGGGATGGCAACGAAGTGTGGTTGGTCACAGCAGGCGGCGCCACATTTGCCGCGTTCCCGAACTGGTATGCCACGTTATTCAGCGGGTTTTATTTACCGTTGTTCCTGATCCTGGTCACGTTGATCTTTCGGGGTGTGGCATTTGAATTCCGATCTCGGGATGACAATCCTGTCTGGAGGACGTTCTGGGACTGGGCGTTGTTCGTTGGATCTCTCGTCCCCGCGTTTTTATGGGGTGTGGCTTTCGCCAACATGGTGCGAGGTGTGCCGATCGATGCCGCCATGCAGTACACCGGCGGGTTCTGGAATCTTTTGAATCCTTATGCGATCCAAGCAGGTGCATTATCACTGGTTGGATTCACCCTCCACGGCGCGATCTTCCTAACGCTCAAAACCACGGGCGAAGTGCATGACAAAGCCAAACGCTGGTCTGGGGGACTCTGGGTGGTTACGCTTCTCCTGGCAGTCCTGGTAACGGTCAGCTCGAATACCTACAGCGGCGTGATCCAGGGCTTCGGCTGGAATGCCGGTCTGCTTTTGTTGGGAGGCATCCTTGTTTTGGTCTTGATGCGGGTTTTCATGGCAAAAGGTTGCGAAGGATGGTCTTTTGTACTTTCCACCCTGGGCGTGCTATTCTTCACAGCCGCGATATTTGTCCAACTCTTCCCGAATGTGTTGGTGTCATCAACGGATCCAACCTACAACCTGACCATTTACAATGCTGCTTCAGGAGCATACACCCTGGGTGTCATGTCAAAGATCGCGCTTTTCATGGTTCCAGTGGTGCTCCTCTACCAGGGATGGACGTATTGGATCTTCCGGAAACGCGTTTCCTCACGCGTGGAAGACCTGCACTATTGATCGTGGATTCATGATAGAGTTAAAGGAGCGGAGAATCCTCGCCGCTCCTTTTCTATTTACGTTTTGATGTGTCTGACTTAAAATCAATGCAAATCTCACTGGAGGAACCCATGAGTACCAAAGCAAAGAAAATTATCAAGACCGACCTGGCTCCTGCGGCACTTGGTCCGTATTCTGTTGCCATTCGTGCAGGACATTTTATTTTCACCTCCGGTCAACTGGGGATCAATCCCAAGACCGGCGCCATTGTTGAAGGCGGTATCGAAGCCGAAACGCGGCAGGCACTGACCAATGTCAAGAACATATTGGAAGCAGCCGGCTCTTCGTTGGAGCAGGTGGTCAAAACTACGGTTTTCCTACGGGATATGGCGGATTTTGCCAAAATGAACGCTGTCTATGCAGAATTCCTGGGCACTGACTCACCGGCTCGCTCAGCGGTTCAGGTAACGCTCCCCAAAAACGGCGCTGTCGAGATTGAAACCATCGCACTGGTGCCGGAAGAATGATTCGAGCGATTGATGCCTGCTGAATCCATTTTGCTCGCTGATGAGGATGTGAATATCCTCGAGGTTGAGCGTCTCTACCTCGAACGGGAAGGTTTCCGGGTCTTCAGTGTGAAGGCTGGTTTTGACGCGTTGAATTCTGCCCGTACCATTCATCCCAACCTGATCATTCTTGCCATGGAGCTGCCGGGTCTCGGCGGCTTCGAGGTGTGCAGCCGGCTGCGCCGGGATAACGACCAGGTGCCGATCATCGCAGTTTTTGCCGACGAATCAACCCTTCTATCTTCATCCGGCATCGGGTTGGAAGCAGACGATTTTCTGGCAAAGCCTTTTCTGCCGCGTGAGCTCGTTGCCAGGGTAAGGATGCTGCTTCATCCTCAAAAACCGAAGATTGCTCAGCGGGAATCCACGCTCGAATTCCGCTCACTCAAAATAGATCTAGCAAAAGGCAGGTTCAGCATTCACGATCGGGAGATTCCTTTACAGAAGCTTGATTTTGAACTCATGACCTGCCTTATGGGCGAAGCGGGCAGGACAGTCACCCGCGACCGCCTGATGGATAGCGCCTGGGGAGAACCGGATTTGCATCAGACGGCTGGCATTGTCCTCCACATGTCCCGTCTGCAGTATTTGCTCGCCGGCAGCGGCGTGAAAATCACCGCCGACCCACAGGGAGGATTGCGTTTGGCAGCCCAGGACCTACCTCAGGAGGGTACGGCGTGACAGAACCGCTGGTATCCGTCATCATCCCCTGTTACAACGAGGAAAAAACAATCGGTCTGCTTTTGGATGCTCTCGAAAAGCAGACTTATCCCCTTGATCACATGGAGGTGGTCATCGCCGATGCGATGTCAACAGACGGTACCCGCGAAGTGATTGCAGGATATCTTCAATCCCGCCCTGACTTTTCCATCCGGGTGGTGGACAACCCCAAACGGATCATTCCAGCGGGATTGAATGCTGCCATTCGTACCTCCAGAGGTGAAATCATTCTGCGCCTGGATGCGCATTCGATCCCGGCTGCAAGTTATATTGAATTGAGCGTTAAGGCATTGCAGGAGGGCAAGGGGCAGAACGTCGGCGGCGTGATCGAGATCAACCCCGGGAGTGATACCTGGATCGGACGGTCCATCGCTGTGGCAACCGCCCACCCCCTGGGGGTTGGCGATGCAAAATACCGTTGGGCGACTGAAGCTGGACCGGCGGACACAGTGGCTTTTGGTGCTTTCAGCCGCGAGCTGTTTGAACGCATCGGGTATTATGACGAAACCCTGTTGATCAATGAGGACTACGAACTCAACACCCGCCTGAGACGAAGCGGAGGTACCATCTGGATCGATCCGCAAATCAGAGCGATTTATTATTCGCGGGGCGATCTCTCATCGCTGGCGCGGCAGTATTTTTCATACGGCTTCTGGAAATTTAAAATGCTCAAACGCTATCCCTCTTCGCTCAGATGGAGGCAGGCGCTTCCGCCGGTATTTGTGGCGGGCATTTTGATGTTATTATTATGTTCAATCTTCTGGTCATTTGCACGGATCTTGCTTGGATTGGTCCTTGGAACCTATCTGCTGGTCCTTCTTGCCGGTGCGGTTTTACCAGCAAGAAAGAACAAAGATGGAGGAATGCTGCTGGGCATTCCGCTTGCGATCGCGACCATGCACCTTTCGTGGGGATCGGGATTCATTTGGAGTTTGCTGCACCTGGGAAACGTGCGATAAACGATGGCCTTGGAAAACGCGAATTTAAAGACACGCTGGCGGCTGCGGAGCGGGGAACGCAAGTGGATTTTGCTGTTGGGCGATTTTATCTCCGCAGTGCTGGCCCTGCTCATCTCCCTCTATTTCTGGGGGCAGGCAGACTGGCTTGATTTTTCCTGGAGCTTTCTCGGCCAACGAATTCCGTTCTGGTACTACATCCTGCCAATCATTTGGATCATCCTGCTGATCGAAATTTATGATCTCCACCGTGCAACTCATGTCTCGGAAACGATCAAGGGGATCGCAACCGCCGCTGGATTATCCCTGCTGCTTTATTTGATCATCTTTTTCATTTCAGAATCCAATTCACTGCCGCGGAAAGGGATAGCGATCTTCATAGTTGCAGCCACGGCGCTGACCTTCGCCTGGCGCATGATCTATATCCGCATCTTTACTGCTCCCTCGTTTACACACCATGCTTTGATTGTTGGTGCAGGAAACGCAGGGACGGCTTTTTTCCGCAGCTATCAGGATTTGCAGACCATCCCCTTGCGGATCATCGGATTTGTCGATGATGACCCCCAAAAAGCAGGCAGCTTTGTCGAAGGTATGCCGGTGCTGGGAAGGGGTAAAGATCTGGTAGAGATTATCGAGAAGAACCAGGTCACCGACGTTATTTTTGCCATTACCGGTGAATTGAACCCGGAATTGTTCCACGCCCTCATGGAAGCTGCTGAGAAGGGTGTGGAGATTTCATCAGTTCCGATTCTGTATGAAGAGTTATTTGGCAGGGTGCCCATCTTTATCCTCCAATCAGATTGGATCCTGCGTTCTTTCATCGATCAGACCCATACCACAGGGTTTTACGAATCCACCAAAAAACTGATTGATATTGTCGGCAGCCTGTTGGGATTGCTGGTTTTCCTGGTAACCCTCCCATTAACTGCCCTGTTGATCATGATCGACAGCGGCACACCCATCTTCTTCAAGCAGGATCGCGTTGGAATGAACGGCCGGCCTTTCACCATGTTCAAGTACAGGACCATGGTCAAGGATGCAGGAAAGGACGGCATCTCCAGGGCTTCAAAGGTGAACGACGAGCGGGTCACGAGGGTGGGAAAGCTGCTCCGCAAAAGTCACTTGGATGAGCTCCCCCAATTTCTTAACATACTCAAGGGGGAGATGAGCATTGTCGGACCGCGCAGCGAGCAGATTGAGCTGGTCAGCCAATATCAAAGGGAAATTCCATTTTACAGGGCAAGATTATTCGTCCGACCCGGATTGACCGGATGGGCTCAAATCAACCAACGTTACGCATCCAATGTTGCCGAAAATGGCATAAAACTTGAATATGATCTTTATTACATCAAGCACCGCAGCTTGATCCTGGATTTTACGATCATCTTGAGGACTGTGGGGGCAGTGGTAGGGCTAAAGGGACTGTAAATGAGAGCCAAACCCGTTTTGCGCAATCGCTTCCTATTCTTCGTCGATATTATTCTTACCGCCGCCTCAGTTCTGGGTGCCTACGCGCTGCGTTTTGAGTTGGGGAAGCAGTTTTATGATTATCTTCCCTCTGCGCTGTGGATGATCGGCGCAGCAGTGATCCTGAAGCCGTTCATTTATTACCTGTTTGGCATCTATCGACGAATGTGGTCCTATGCCAGCGTAAGTGAACTGAAGCTGATCATCGCTGCTGTGACCACTGCATCGGTCTTCACTTCGATGGCGGTGGTCATCCTGGCAGCTCTTAAAGCATTCAACGGCGTCTCCCGTGGGGCGCTTGTTCTGGACTGGCTGCTGTCTCTGATACTCATCGGCGGATCAAGGTTCATTCTGCGCATTCTCTCGGAGAGTACAAACACCGGCTCGGGGGTGGGAAGCAATAGCATGCTGCACAAGGCGCTGATCATCGGCGCAGGAGATGCCGGCGCTCTGGTGGTCAAGGAACTTCAAAAGAATCCGCAGTTGAACATGAAGGCGGTCGGATTCCTGGATGACAATCCTGCCAAACAGAAGCAGCAGATCTACGGGGTGCCGGTGATTGGCACCATTACCGATATGAGCAAGGTTATTGAGCGCCAGCATGTGGATGAGGTGATCATTGCCATTCCAAGTGCAGGCGGCAAGGTGATCCGCACCGTTGCAGATGTTTGCCGTTTGAAGGGAATTCCCTTCCGCACCATGCCTGGCATTTATGAGCTCATTGGCGGCAAGGTGAACATCAGCCGCCTGCGTGAAGTGGATATTACCGACCTTTTGCGCCGCCAACCCACCCACATGAAGGAAGAAAAGGTGGGATCCACCATTACCGGAAGAATGGTCATGGTAACCGGTGCCGGCGGATCCATTGGCCGTGAACTGTGCCGTCAAATTGCCCGCTGGGCGCCTTCCGGGTTAATCCTTCTCGGTCATGGCGAAAACAGCATATTCGAAACACTGATCGAGATCAAGGAAGGTTATCCCAATCTGCCGATCTTCCCGGTCATCGCCGATGTACGCGACTATTCACGTTTGATGAGCGTCTTTGGCAGGTTCAAACCGGATGTGGTTTTCCACGCTGCTGCTCACAAACACGTACCCTTGATGGAAGTCAATGTGGAAGAAGCCGTTGCCAACAACGTGCTGGGCACGTCCAATGTGGTCAAGGTAAGCGAAGCCAATGGAGTCAAGCGCCTGGTGATGATCTCGACGGATAAAGCCATCCGTCCGGTGAATATCATGGGCGCCACCAAACGCATGGCGGAAATGATCGTACTGGATGCCGCCAGGCGGACAGGAAACGCTTATTGCGTCGTGCGGTTTGGAAATGTGCTGGGCAGCCGCGGCAGCGTGGTACCGCTCTTCAAACGCCAGATTGCACGCGGCGGACCGGTAACCATCACCCACCCGGATATGAAACGCTACTTTATGACCATTCCAGAGGCGGTCTACCTTGTACTGCAGGCAGCTTCGCTGGGCAACGGCGGTGAAACATTCGTGCTCAATATGGGGCAGCAGGTGCGAATTCAAAGCCTGGCTGAAGACTTGATACGTCTTTCAGGTCTGGAACCCAACAAGGATATTGAGATCATCTATACCGGAATCCGGCCGGGCGAAAAATTGAGCGAGGACCTGTGGGAAGAGGGAAATATGTTCCAACCCACAGATCACCCTGATATCTTCAAATTTGACGATCCCACCAACCTTATCGGAAGGCAATTGACAGAAAAGGTCGATCAATTGCTTGCCCTGGCATCCAACGGAGATACGGGCGGGATCATTACACTGGTGGATGAGGCAATTCCAGGGTCGGCAGTGGCTACCACGCCGCCGGTTGAACTGACATCCATTGATCTGTTATGAAGCTTACGCTAAAAGAGTGGCAGGAATACCTCGCGAACTACCCCGATGCACATATCCTTCAAAGCGGCGAGTGGGGGGAGCTGAAATCCAAATTTGGATGGCAGCCAATCCGCATCCTTTCCAACGGCGTGGGTGCGCAACTCCTTTTCCGTAATTTACCCGGCGGATTGAAAATCGGATATATCGCCAAGGGTCCTGTGGGTGGCGAGATTAGCGAACTTCTCGAAGAGCTTGACCGCACCTGCCGCGGTATGAATGCGATCTTTCTGAAATATGAACCGGATGGATGGCAGGGAGTCGATCCCACTTCCAAGCCAGCAAATAATACCTCCTGGAAAGTTTCGAAACCCATACAGCCACAGCGCACGGTGGTGGTTTCCCTGGAAGGTTCAGAGGAAGACATCCTCGCACGGATGAAACAGAAGACCCGCTATAACATCCGACTGGCGGAGAAAAAGGGCGTCAGCGTGTCACCGGATACGAACCTTGCGGGTTTTCATGAGATGATGAGGGTCACCGGAGAGCGGGATCAGTTCGGGGTTCATTCGCTGGAATATTACCGGGCAGCCTACGATCTCTTTCATCCCCTCGGTCAGTGCGAGCTCTTCACAGCGTGGGGAGAGGGGAAATCGCTGGCGTCGCTGATGGTTTTTGCCCGCGGAACGACCGCCTGGTATATGTACGGCGCGTCCACCGACGAATTGAGAAACTGGATGCCCACATATCTGCTGCAATGGGCTGCGATGCGCTGGGCAAAGGAGAAGGGCTGCCTGCGTTATGATTTGTGGGGCATTCCCGATCTGGATGAGGACGCTCTGGAGGAAAACTTCACGCAGAAAGCGAGCCACCAGGGATTGTGGGGGGTGTACCGCTTTAAGCGCGGTTTTGGCGGGGAGGTACTGCGCAGCCAGGGCGCGTATGACCGGGTGTACAAACCCTTGATGTATGCGGCTTACCAACAGGCGATGAAGCTGCGCGGGGGACAGGAAGAATGAGCAACGATCACTTTTGCCTGAAATGCGGCACCCGGCTGTCTTTGAAGATGATCGAAGACCGCTTGCGAGAAGTGTGTGAGAATTGCGGTTGGGTGAATTATGAGCAGATCAAGCTCAGTGCCGGCGCACTCGTGGAACGCGGCGGAAAGGTGCTGCTCGTCCAACGCGCGTATGACCCGTGGTACGGCTGCTGGCATTTCCCCTCAGGGTACATCGAAGTGGATGAAGCACCTGAACGCGCAGCCGAACGTGAAGTACGCGAGGAATCGGGTTTGGTCATAACCTGCGGCGAGCTGGTCAATGCTTACCTGTACCAGGATGATCCGCGAGGGAATGGGGTGATCCTGATCTACCGGGCAGCGAGCATCAAGGGTGAACCCACGGGTTCGCCTGAAACGCTGCAGAGCCGGTTCTTTGACAGGGAAGAGGTACTGCACCTGCCGCTTGCCGGGCAGAGTGGAAATCAGGAAGTGAACGATTGGCTTGCTTCAAAAAAGAACGGGCATGGCAATGACTGAAGAATCCGTCTGGAATCGTACGCTCCTTCAGCTGCCCAATCCTCACCTGCTGCAGACATCTGAGTGGGCTGAACTGAAAGCCGAGGTGGGCTGGAAATCCATCCAGAGAACATGGGAGGAAGACTCCCATGTGGTGGCGGCTGCTTCCATACTGAAGCGCACCTTTCGCCTGGGCGGCGTAGGGCCGCAGGCGGCCGTGTTGTACGTCCCCCGCGGACCTCTGCTGGATTGGAGCAACCAATCACTGGTTGAAAAGGTGATCACCGATCTGGAGAAATTCTGCACACAGGAGAGGGCGATCTTCATCAAGCTGGATGCGGAAATACCGCTGGGTACGGGAATCTCTGGAACCGATTCTTTTTTGGAAAACCCGACGGGTGAAAATATCTGTCAGTTGTTATCACGGCGCGGATGGTCCATTTCGCCGGAACAGATCCAGTTCAAGAACACCATGTTGATCGATCTGACCGCCGGTGAAGATGAATTGCTGGGAAATATGAAGCAAAAGACACGCTACAACGTTCGACTAGCGCAAAAAAACGGTGTCAACGTGCGCCAGGCTGGCACAGATGAGCTGGAGGTTTTGTATCAAATGTATGCTGAGACCTCGGTGCGGGATGGTTTTGTCATTCGCGGGCGGGATTATTACCTGGACGTTTGGACTCGCTTTATGGCTGCAAAAAAAGCCTACCCGCTGGTGGCAGAAGTGGAAGGGCAGATCATCGCCGGGTTGGTGCTTTTCACGTTCGGCAGCCGCGCCTGGTATCTCCATGGTATGTCCACCCAGAATTATCGTGAAAAGATGCCCAATTATTTGCTTCAATGGGAAGCCATGCGTCTGGCAAAATCCCTGGGATGCTCCTCCTATGACCTCTGGGGCGCTCCGGATGAGTTCAACGAGCAAGACCGCATGTTTGGGGTGTTCCGCTTCAAGGAAGGTCTGGGAGCCCGGGTGGCAAGAACTCCCGGCGCCTGGGACTATGTTTCCAATAAGCCGCTTTATTTTGCTTATATGAAAGTACTGCCGCGGGTGCTGGGCTGGATGCGCCGCAAGAGAACCGCCCAAACCCGCCAGGAGGTGATGTGATGCTGCCGCGCGTACGAATTGCCCATCTTCCCACCAAAATTGAAACCCTGGGGCGCCTCTCTGCCAAGCTGGGCGGACCGGTGATCCTGTGCAAGCGCGATGATCAAACCGGATTGGGCATGGGCGGCAACAAAACCCGCAAACTGGAATACGTTCTGGCAGACGCCCAATCGCACGGTTCGAGAACACTGGTGACAGTGGGTTCCATCCAATCCAATCACTGCCGGCAGACAGCCGCCCTGGCTGCGCGCTTCAGAATGGGCTGTATCCTGGTGCTTTCAGGTACCGAACCGGAAATTGCCGGCGGAAATCTGCTGCTGGATGAGCTTTACGGTGCCAAAATTGTGTGGACGACGCGCGAAAAACGCGAAGAAACCTTGAAAAAGACTTTCGAAGATGCCTGGGATACCGGAAAACGTCCTTTACTGGTGCCTTTGGGCGCTTCAAACGTGACGGGTACCATGGGTTATTACACCGCCTTCGAGGAATTCCTCGAGCAGGGTGTGCAGGCAGACTGGATGGTGGTGGCAAGCTCCAGCGGAGGAACGCAGGCCGGATTGGTGCTGGGTGCCAAAAAACACGCCTGGCAGGGTCAGATCCTGGGCATCAGCATCGATCATTCAGCGGCAGATTTACAGCAGACTGTCAGCCAACTGGTCAACGACACGGCAGATCGCATTCGGGAGCCGCTGCGAGTGGAGCCGGATGAAATCCTGGTCAACGCCGACTACCTGGGCGGCGGTTATGCGGTAATGGGCGAACCCGAGATCGAAGCCATTCGTCTGTTTGCCCGCGAAGAGGGGTTGCTGCTCGACCCGGTCTACACAGCCAGAGCAGCGGCTGGACTCATCGATCTCATTCGCAAGGGTTTCTTTCACAGAAACCAGACAGTGCTGTTCTGGCACACCGGCGGGAGCCCCGCGATTTTTGCCGAGCCGTACCAGACACAACTTCAATCAAGGTAATCCCGCCCCAACCGGGGTTGTCCGATTGCGCAAAATTCAGGTGCTATAATCGGATTACCCGATAGGGAAAATGATGAACATCGATATTGCGACAACCCTAAAAACGATCCTGGTGATGCTGGTCATAGGTGTGGTGATTGCCATCATCATCGGCGTTCGCACCATTAAGTCAGGGCAGCACCTGGAGTTTTACCGGAAACGGCAGGACCTTGTCGAACGCGGATGGCGGTTCCTGTTGATCGCTGTTGGACTCGTGGTTTTTGGAGTGATCCTCAGCCGGTTCGGCGAACCGGTGGCGTACCATTACTTCCCCCCTTCGCCGACCATCACACGCACTCCCACCATCACGCTCACGCCCACCATCACCCAGACACCGGTCGCCAGCTTCACCCCAACCATTACCATGACGCTTTCGGTCACATACACTCCCGGACTGCCCCAGGATGTGCAATCCACCATTCAGACGCCGATGGGGCCTGATGCTAATGCTGTCTTCAGCGACATCCAGGTTTCCACCAAGACCAAGGACGGTGTGGTGATCGACCCGCAGACCTCATTTGACCCGCCTGTGACGCATTTATTCGGCGGTTTCTCCTACGATAAGATGGCGCTGGGGGTGCAGTGGTCAGCGGTATGGATGTACGGCAACGAGATTAAATGTATCGAGACCAAACCCTGGACCTATGCGCCAGGGGGTTACGGCTACACCGATTGCCAGCTTCCCTCAGATCAGTGGCAGCCGGGAGAGTACACGGTGCAAATCTTCGTTGGACAAACCTGGAAGGCATCCGGGTATTTCACGATTACCGGACAGGCACCTTCCACTGGCGGTACGATTCAGGCAACTGCCACACCCACGCTCACACCTTCGCCCACCAAATAACGATACCCGGCTAACTCGTCTAGCTGCTGTGTAAAACGCGCAGCGGCTTTTTATGTCCGTAAGGAATCCGCCTGCATTTTAATCGGAGTCTTTATGTTAGAATATTCTCTGATTGGAGGATCATGCTGAGACGTCTTTTGATTTACCTCTCCAAAGCAAAATGGGCACAGCAGTTGATCTCCCGCTGGGGGTTTGCAAGAAGAGCTGCCTTGAGATTTGTGGCAGGCGAACAGCTTTCAGATGCCGTCAGGGCAGTGAATGAGCTGAACAAAGAGGGTATCCAGGCTTCGTTGGATTTCCTGGGGGAAAATAACAAGACCGAAGCGGAAACGCGCGAGGCAACCAGCCGGCTTGTCGAAGTGCTGGATGCCATTCACCAGAACCAATTAAAGGCGAATTTGTCCGTCAAATTAAGCCAGATCGGTCTGTTGCTGGACCAGGAGCTCTGCGAGCAGAATCTTCTTCGCATTCTCGACCGGGCATCTGAAAACGGCATTTTTGTGCGCATAGACATGGAAGATTCCTCGCTGACCGAAAAGACCATCACTCTCTTTGAGCATGCCCTCCAAAAGGGTTATTCGAATGTCGGTATTGTGCTGCAGGCTTATCTCTACCGCACCCATGATGATCTGGAACGACTGGCCAGTTTCAACGCCCGAATCCGTCTGGTCAAAGGGGCGTACAAGGAGCCGGCCGAGCTTGCGTATCCATCCATGGCAGAAGTCAATGCCAGTTTTGATAAACTCGCTGAAAGGCTGCTTCAACTCAGCAAGGCTGCCGGCTTTCCTTCAGAATCCGCAGACCAGATCACCCCGCCGATGGTTGCGATTGGAACCCACGCTGCGAGGCACATTGAATCGGTGATCGGGATGATGCGCAAGATGCAGGTACCGCCGAATGCGGTGGAATTTCAACTGCTTTACGGTATCCGGCGGGATTTGCAGCAATCATTGAGCAAACAGGGTTACCCGGTGAGGGTGTATACACCGTTTGGCACCCATTGGTATCCCTATTTCATGCGGCGGCTCGCCGAACGTCCTGCGAACCTCAAATTCTTCCTTTCGAATTATTTGAAAGGATAAGTGGAAATGAGCGATCATCCTGCTAATGCGACGATGGATCTGGCGCTGGTGACTGGCGGTGCAAAAAGGGTGGGCAGGGAAATTGTGCTCGGATTGGCAAAAAAGGGTTATGCCATCGGGCTGAATTATCATCACTCTGCTGAAGAGGCAGCCCAGCTTGCCGATGAACTTGAAGTGGAAGGCACCCCGGTTGTGATGCTCCCCGCTGATTTGCGTTCTCCTTCGGAGATCAGGAAGATTTTCAAGCAGGTCGACAAATCAGGATTTCAGCTTAAAGTACTGGTCAATTCGGCGGCTGCAATGGACCGCAAACCTTTGACCAAGGTGACCCCGAAGGAATGGGATGCCCTCTTTGACCTCAACCTGCGGGCTGCCTGGTTGTGCTCCATCCAGGCGGCGGAACGCATGCCTGAAGGCGGGGTCATCATCAATATTTCGGATGTCGGCGCGCAGCGTGCCTGGAGCGGGTTTGGAGCTTACTCCGTGTCCAAGGCGGCGCTCAACTCGTTGACCATGGTTCTTGCACAAACGCTTGCACCGAAGATTCGGGTCAACGCCCTGGCCCTGGGGTTGGTCATGCCCGCGGATTCGATGCCTGAAGAAAGTTGGAAGCAGTTGTTAAAAAGAACGCCTCTCAACCGCCCGGTGAATTTGCAGGCAATAGTCGACACGATCTATTTCCTGCTCGAGAATGGTTACATCACCGGTGAGATCGTGAGTGTGGATGGAGGAAGGCAGCTGGTATAACCCATGGAAAAACGTCCCTCCCTGTTTTCAGCTTTTCTTACCATTTTCCGCCCCTGGTTGATCATTGCGGCGCTGCTTACCACCATGCTGGGATTGGGAATTGCCCACCACCTTGCAGTACCCATCGATTTATCCAGGGCCAGCCTGGGATTCGTCCTTGTTTTTCTGCTTCTCGAATCACGCGCTTTTCTCGAAGCGTTCTACCGCCATCCTTTGGCGCCTGAAAATCTAGCTGCCCACCCGGCTAAAGTAGATGATCCCTACTTGAAGGCGGTGGAGCAATTCCAACGCCCCGCGCTGCTGTACATCAGTATCGTAGCACTGGGTGGAGGTGCATTTCTGACCACGGCCATGGCTATCCAGAAACAACTTTCCCCCAGCGTGTTCTTGCTTTTGGGTGTGGGCTTCTTGCTGTGTTTCTTCTCTGCAGTCCCACCGGTCGCACTTTCAGAGAAAGGATATGAAGAAATCGTTGAGGCGCTGTTGATCACCATCTTTGTGCCGGCGGTTTCATTGGCCTTGCAGTTCGGAGAGATGCACGTTCTGGTAATCCTGTTGACCCTGCCGTTGACGCTGGTCTACCTGGCAATGGGGATCGTCCATTCCTTACAGGTTTATGGAGTGGACAGCCTGCTGGGCAGACAGACCATGCTGCAGCGTATCGGCTGGCAAAAAGGGATGAATCTGCATAATCTCTCATTGATCGGAACCTATCTGCTGGCGGGGATATTCCTGCTGCTGCGCCTGCCCTGGTCGCTTGCCTGGCCATATTTTCTGAGCATCCCCTTTGCTGTATTTCAGATCGTCCAGGTGCAGCAGATCGCCAATGGAGCGAAACCCAACTGGCGTCTATTGAGACTGACAGCTGCAGCGACTTTTGGAATTACAGCGTATATGATCACTCTTACATTATGGATCCGATAAATCATGCCTGAATATTTGAAGCTGAAATCATTGCACGATGCACGGGAAATCTTCTGGCAGAACCTCACCCACCTGCGACCTGCCGCCGAGGAAATCTTCAGCCAGGCTGCCCTTGACCGGGTGACAGTTGATGATGTCTGCTCTGAGGAATTTTCGCCTTCATTTACCCGCAGCACGGTGGACGGCTTTGCCGTACAGGCAACCTCCACCCACGGGGCATCAGATTCACTGCCGGCATATCTCGATCTCGTTGGTGAAGTGCCCATGGGTTCTCAAACTACACTGACGGTCAAATCGGAGCAAACAGCCTTGATCCATACCGGCGGCATGTTGCCTGCCGGTGCGGATGCGGTGGTGATGATGGAGCAAACCCAGACCGCTGCCAACAACGTAATCGAGGTGTTGAAGCCTGTGACCGAAGGGGAAAATATCGTGCTCAAGGGCGAGGATGTTAAACCGGGTGATGTGGTCATTCCAGCGGGCACCCTGGTGCGTGCTGCTGAAATTGGCGGATTGCTTGCCCTTGGGATCACGTCCGTAAAGGTGGCAAAAAAACCGCTCGTTGCAATCCTTTCAAGCGGGGATGAGGTGATTGCACCTGATCAAACCCCGCTGCCGGGTCAGGTGCGGGACATCAACTCGGATATGCTCGCTGCGCTGGTCACTGCCAGTGGCGGAACTGCCAGAACCTACCCGATCATGCCAGACAGGAAAGAAGATATTGAGCTTGCCATCCGAGAGGCGTACAAGAATGCCGATTTGGTCATTGTTACCGCCGGTTCCTCCGCCAGCACCCGGGACATGACTGCGGAAGTCTTGAATACCATGGGAAAACCGGGCGTACTGGTGCACGGGATCAACATCAAACCGGGGAAGCCGACCATTCTGGCTGTTTGCGACGGAAAGCCAATGATCGGGCTGCCGGGAAACCCCGTCAGTGCCCTGGTGATCGCTCATTTGATCGTGAAGCCGTTGATCGAGCGCATGGTCGGATTCACCCATCACCGCATTCAGCCGGTGGTCAGCGCCAGGCTGGCGGTCAATCTGCCGTCCATTGCCGGGCGCGATGATTTCTTTCCAGTGCGGCTTTTCCGCCAGCACGACCATTGTATTGCCGACCCCATCTTTTACAAGTCCAATCTCATCTTCTCGCTGGTGCGGGCGGATGGGATGGTGCATATAGAACCTGATCAAACGGGTGTTGAGGCAGGTTCAAACGTGGAAGTGATCCTTTTCTAAGAGCAGGTGTGATGAAAACAACCTTATATCTGCATGATATCCCTCTGGATGAAGCTTGGAAGGTTTTTCGCGGGGAGCTGGAAGGCCTTGGTCAATGGGCGATTTGCGGTGTGGAGGACATTCCACTGGATGAGCATGCCGCCGGGAGGATCCTTGCAGAACCAGTGGTAGCGGTACGCTGTTCACCGCATTACCACGCCTCAGCCATGGATGGATTTGCAGTCCGGTCTGTAAAAACACTCGGAGCACAGCCCTCAACACCTGTTATGCTATCGTTCCCTGACCAGGCAGCTTACCTGGATACCGGCGATGCACTTCCAGATTGGGCGGATGCCGTCATTCCCATTGAAAATGTCGAACCGCTGAATTCGCTTGGCGAAGTCACCAAAGAAGCGGAATCACGCAAACCTGCAAGTATCCGCATCCGAGCGGCAGCAACCCCATGGAGTCATGTGCGCCCCATGGGAGAGGATATTGTCACGTCCCAGTTGATCCTGCCGTCAGGAATCAAACTACGCCCGCCCGATCTGGGAGCTGCAGCGGCCGGCGGCTTGATGCAATTGCGTGTAGCCAGGAAACCAAGGGTGACCATCCTTCCCACCGGTACGGAACTGGTGGCAATCGGACAGAAGGCGGGAAGAGGAGAAATCACCGAGTTCAATTCAATAGTGCTGGCTGCGCAGGTGAATGAATGGGGCGGTGATGCCCGGCGAAAGCCGATTACGGTGGATAATTTTGATCAAATCTGCGAGAGTCTCCAACAAGCTGCCAATGAGAGCGACCTGGTTCTGGTCAATGCGGGATCTTCTGCAGGGAGCGAGGATTTCACATCGGCTGCGGTCGCAAAGCTGGGCAGGCTGCTGGTGCACGGCATTGCCGTGAGACCAGGTCACCCTGTGATCATCGGGTTTGTCCCACGCGTGGATCCCGGTGTTGAGAAAAAGGACGTGCCGGTGATCGGCATTCCCGGATATCCGGTTTCGGCAGCCTTGACCAACGAAATCTTCGTCGAACCTTTGCTGCGCATCTGGCTTGGTGAATCCGAACACACCCCGGAAATTCTACCCGCAAAGATTACCCGCAAGATCAATTCACCAGCCGGTGATGATGATTATGTACGGGTGGTGGTTGGAAAGGTCGGAAATCAAATGCTGGCTGCACCGCTGAATCGCGGGGCAGGCGTGACCACCAGCCTTTCGAAGGCTGATGGGATTGTGATCATTCCGCGTCACACACAGGGTCTGGAGGCTGGAGACCCGGTGGACGTGAGGCTTTACCGCCCTGAAAGCGAGCTCAAACAAACCATCTTTACCATCGGCTCGCATGATATGACCCTGGATGTACTGACCCAGGCGCTGGGTTCGCATCAGAGGAGGCTGGTTTCGGCGAACGCGGGAAGCATGGGCGGACTGATTGCGCTTGGCAGGGGGGAGGCGCATTTCGCTGGATCACACCTGCTGGATACCGCCACCGGGGAATACAACATTTCATATATCCAAAAATACTTGCGCGGACGCAACATGCGCCTCTTCGATTGGGTGGAACGCATTCAGGGGCTGATCGTCCGCAAGGGCAATCCCAAAAAGATCCGCTCGCTGGATGACCTTTGGCGCAGTGATGTTGTTTATATCAACCGCCAGAAAGGTTCGGGCACCCGGGTGCTGTTGGACGATGCCATAAACAGGCTTGGGAAGACCTGTGAGGGCATTCAAGGCTATGAGCGTGAGGAATATACCCATTTGGGTGTGGCGGCTGCTGTAAGCTCTGGACGAGCGGATTGCGGTTTGGCCATTCATGCCGCTGCGCATGCGCTGGATTTGGATTTTGTCCCTTTCTTCAGTGAGAGGTACCAATTGGTGATCCCAGTCCAATTTGCAGATTCCGATTTGCTTGCACCAATATTCGAGTTGATGGCAGAAGCGAAATTCAGGCAGCAAGTTGCACTCATGCCTGGATATAATTCCGATCACATGGGGGAGGAGATTTTCCTTCCAGGGTAGAAAAGTGTATAATTAAGACAAAGATAGGAGGAAATTATGCCATTGAAAGCGAATATCCCGGCGCCTGATTTCACGTTGACTGATGACACCGGCGTGGTGCGTAAACTCTCCGATTATCGGGGGAAAAACATCATCCTGTACTTTTATCCCAAGGATGACACTCCTGGATGTACCACAGAAGCCTGCAAATTCCGCGATGATTACACGAGCTATGAGAAGGCAGGTGTTACGATCTTGGGGGTAAGCCCCGATTCGGTGGCTTCTCATGTCAAGTTCAAGCAAAAGTATCATCTGCCTTTCACGCTGCTCTCTGATGAAGATCATGCGGTATGCGAAATGTACGATGTGTGGAAACTTAAGAAAATGTATGGCAGAGAATACTACGGTGTGGCGCGAACATCCTACCTGATTTCACCCGATGGGATGATCCGCCAAGTCTTCGAGAATGTCAACCCTGCTGAACACAGTGCCGAAGTGTTGGCTGCCGTGTAATCGCAGCGTAAAGAGAACAAAAAAAGGGCTGCCCGTGTTTGGGGCAGCCCTGATCTTTATTGCACCATTAATAGCCGGGTTCCGCGTTCCCAGAGTTGTTCAAGTTTGTAGTAATTGCGCTGGTCCGGTGAGAAAAGGTGGACGACGATATCGCCAATATCCACAACCAACCATCCGTCGCGGGCATTACCTTCCACGGCGGGCGTGGTTCCGAGCTTGGATTTTGCATATACAAGCACAGCATCTGCCAGAGCTTGCAGCATACGATCGCTGGTGCCGTTGCAGATGACGAAATAATCTGTAAATGAGGAAATCTGTTGGATATCCAACAAGACGAGTTTTTCGGCTTTCTTGTCTTCCAGAGCTTCTACCAGGCCTTTTGCCATTTCCAATGTATTCAGAATTCACCTCTCTAATTTTTCAAAGATTCTATCATATTATCGTTTCGACGTCGAAAAGGTTGACCGGGCCAGCTCAGAATATACCGGTCCTTCCGGGCGCAGTTCAGAACGGTAGATGGTCAGATGGTCTGCGTGTACGGTGCCAAAAACCGTGCCCTTTGCCGCCTCCATTTCCATTTGCAGCATATCCTTTTGAGGCGGAGTCATCCAATCATTCACCCTCCCGAGGGTCAGATGCGGGCTAAATGGCCGCTCCTCGGCTGGAAAATCGAGTGCTTGCATTCCGCTTTCCAGAGCTGAAGCCAGTTGAGCCAATTGCTGGGGCGCCTGGACGCCCGCCCAAACCACTCTCGGCTGCCGCCATCCCGGAAAAACCCCGCAGCCGTTTACACTCAGGTCAAAGGGAGTAAATTGTTGGGTAATTTCTTCGACTTTGCTGTGCACCTTTTGATAACGGGATTGATCCACCTCGCCCAGGAATTTTAAGGTCAAGTGAATATTGGCAGGTTTCACCCAGCGAACAGAATTTCCTGTCTTCGGTTTAAGTGTTCCATAAAATGCAGCAAGGGCTGACTGGGTGGCTGGATCGAGTGAAATGGCGATAAATAATCTCAATGGTGCACTCCTTGACAAGTTGATTTTACCTGAAAGCTGGTTCTTGATAGACGGCAGTCATTTAGTTTTATCTACACATTTTCTTTGAAACATGGTATAAAAAAACTAGCCTGCCATGTGCGTGATGTTGCATCACCGGTTTTGAGCCAACACCCACAAAACGGGTTCTAAACTCACTCAAGGTACGCGATAGGCTCCGGCCAAGGCGATTCTTTGGTGGCAGAACCCTACCTGCTTTTGCAGGTTCAAAACTACGCAACACACGGCATGGCGGGTACTTTTTAACCAAATCCGGCCGAATTTTTCCCCTGATTAGTCCAGGTTTCCCCAATTTTGCAGACCCTGTGTACAATAATAAGTATCCAGGTGTTGTATTCTTTGGAGTGAACGAAGTTCAAGGATGGGAGGAAAAACAATGGAGAAGAGCTATCACCTCAAGGTACAAAGCGGACCCGAAACCGGCCGGGATTTCTCGCTGGAAAAGGCGGAGCTGTTTCTCGGCCGCGACCCCGCCAGTGATATCGCGATCGCGGATCCCGAAGTTTCGCGGCGGCATGCCCGATTGGTGCTCGCAGGGGAGCATTACAGCCTGGAGGACCTTGGTTCCACGAACGGTACTTTTGTCCAGGGTAATCCAATCCATGGACTCACCATTTTGAATCCGGGAGATATCATCGCCATTGGTGAACGGGTGGTCCTGCTATACGAGGAGAAAGTATTTGATCCAGATGCCACCATGGCTGTTCCGCGTATTGTACAACCCGCCGCCGAGGCGGAACCCGTAGAAGGTGAACCTTCCACTGAGCAGCCGGTTGCACCTGCGGTAATGCCCATTCCCTCTGAAGCAGTGCCTGTTCCTGCTTCGGCGCCGCAGGCAGAATCAGCCGCGCCATTCGCACCCGGGTCTTTACCTGTGAAGTCTGTTCCAGCTATTCCGCCAATCGAAAATGTTGAAGACCTGGAACCTGCTCCTTCCCTGGCAGATCAGATGCCGGCCCAACCTCCCGCTGAGAAAAAACGCAGCCCATGGAGAGGGATCATTCTGATCGTCGTCCTGTTGATCCTGATCTTTTGTGTTATCCCCTGGATCATAATCGATATAACAAACAGTTATTGCCTGTTCCTGCCCGGCATCTTGAATGCAATTCAACCGGGTGTCTGTCCGTAGATAGAAGTGGAACGGAAAAGCAACTTGATGATCACAGCAAATTTGAATGGATGCATCGATGGATCAAGGATATTTGGGTAAATCTTCGCCGCGTTGGAGTCAAACCACAAAGACAATCGTCGCTATCGTCCTCGCGGCATTGGTTCTCTTGTTGATCTACCGGTTCAAATATCTCATTGGACCGGTCTTGATCGCATTGTTGTTCTCTTATCTCATCCATCCTTTGATGAGTCTGATCAGCCGGCGTTTGCATCTCCCCTGGAAGCTGACGGTCACAGTGCTGTACTTGATTTTCGTTGCAGCTTTGATCGCGCTTATCACCTGGGGCGGTATCACCATGGTCAACGAAATTCAAAATCTGATCAAGTTCATCAACAACCTGGTGGTGAACTTGCCCCAGATCGTTACAGACTTTCTAAGCAAACCGTTGGTGATTGGTTCATTTAGCATCGATCTGCCCAATCTCGATCTGACGCCGGTGTGGACATGGCTGCAGGGGATGATCCAACCTGCGGTGACCCAGGCAGCCAACCTGATTGGTTCCATTGCCTCCGGTGCCGCTTCGGTAGTCACATGGGTTGGATTCACCATCCTGATCTCGTATTTTATATCTGCTGAGACGAACGAAAATGGCAGAAAACTGATCTCGATCACCATTCCCGGTTATCAGGATGACATCGACCGCATGGGATCGCAGATGGGGCGTATCTGGAACTCATTCCTGCGCGGACAGTTGATCGTGGTGTCAGTCACCATCGTGTGGTATTCGATCATGCTGGGCAGCATGGGTGTCAGTTTCTTCTTTGGACTGGCGATCCTTGCCGGTCTGGCGAGATTTGTCCCTTACGTCGGTCCATTCGTAGCCTGGTTGACCTATTTTCTGGTGGGATTATTCCAACCGGCAAATATGTTTGGATTGCAGCCCTTCTGGTTTGGTATTTTGCTGGTGGGCGTTGCGCTGGTTTCAGATTTTATTATCGACAACTTTGTCAGCCCGCGGGTGATGTCAAATGCATTGAAGGTCCATCCTGCAGCGGTTCTTGTAACCGTGCTGGTGGCTGCAAACCTGTTCGGCGTGATAGGCATGCTTCTGGCTGCGCCTGTGCTTGCTTCAGTAAAATTGATTCTGACATATGTCATGCGGAAGCTTTTCGATAAAGACCCATGGATGGGTTTGCAGACATATCCGAAACCTATTCCGCTGCGGGAAGAGCTTAAAGAGCGATGGCAAAAAATCAAAGCGGGTATGGAACGGTTATTCAAATGGGTGAAATCATTGTATGATGGTATCAGAACGAAATGGATGGCACGTCATTCCAAGAATTCAAACCCTACCAAGGAGGAAAGTCAAAATGAGTGACCCCAAGGAACCCAAGACTGAAACGATTGCTGAAACCGAGAATTATGCTATTTGGTCAGCCGATGAGCCGGATGGAGAGATGACCTATCACCTTGAGCTGAACAATGTGACCGTCCATTTCTTCAAGGAAGAATGGGTGGAGTTCATCGAACTCGTCAAGAAGCTCTAATTCCATTCACTTCATTCATCAAAACCTGACCTGGTGTATGTCCACGTCAGGTTTTTTTGAAATTTGCATCAGGTGGAGTAAAATCACTCTGTACGCCGGGACAAGGCAGCATATCCACAATTACAAGTAAGGTGGGAGTGAATCATGGATTTGAATCATCTGGAAAATCTTTCTGAAATCGATCCCGAAAACATGATCGGGGAGATCAACGGGTTGCCTGAACAATTGGAAACGGCCTGGAATTTGGGCTTGAGCCAGCCTCTGCCACAGATGAGTGCGGTCAACCTTGTGGTCATTGCTGGAATGGGAGGATCAGCCATAGGAGGAGACCTGCTTGCCGGCGTGGTGGTTGACCGCTCGCCAGTTCCTTTGCTGGTGCAGCGTGACTATAACCTTCCCGCATATGCCAATGGCCGCGAAACCCTGGTGATCGTTTCATCGCATTCCGGCAACACCGAAGAATCCCTCTCTGCGCTGGCGACTGCTGTGCAAAATCGCTGCCAGGTGGTGACCATTTCCACCGGCGGGAAACTTCAAACCATTTCCGAAAAGTCGGGTATTTCCAACTGGAGTTTCGACCACCAGGGCCAACCGCGGGCTGCGGTGGGGTACTCTTTTGGTCTGCTCCTGGCAATGATGGTCCGGCTCGGATTGGTTTCAGATCCCAGCCAGGAAATGGAAGCAGCAGTCACTGCCATGCGAGAACAGAGGAAGGTTTTAACCACTGAGGTGCCAGTAAATCAGAACCCGGCCAAACGCCTTGCAGGTCAGATGATGGGCAGGGATGTGACCGTTTTTGGCTCTGGCCATCTGGCTGCACCAGCCCGGCGCTGGAAGACGCAGATCAACGAACTGGCAAAAGCCCAGGCGGCCTTTGAGTTCCTACCTGAAGCTGATCACAACACCCTGGCCGGTGCCTGTAACCCTGAAAAGGTGCTTGAACAGACTTTCAAGATGTTCCTGCAATCCAATCTTGATCACCCGCGAAATATTCTGCGCTCTCAATTGACCCGGGAATCTTTCATGCAGCAGGGGATCAACACGGATTTTTACCAGGCCAAAGGGAATTCCAAAATCGAGCAGGTTTGGAATGCGGTCCAATTTGGCGATTACGCTGCCTACTACCTGGCGCTGGCGTACGATACCGATCCCACTGCCATCGCTCCCATATCTGCCCTGAAAGAAAAGATGTCGCATTAGTAAAAACGGGAGGGTTTGCCCTCCCTTTTTCTTCTGCAGGAGACGTTAAGTGCGTTACCTGATGCAGTTGATCAAGAACTCATTCCGCATGCAGTTCACGTACCGCACTGCCTTGTTTGCGGGGCTGTTGACGAACCTGTTCTTCGGGGTTCTGCGCGCCGCAGTCCTCATCGCGCTGTATGCTGGGAAATCCTCGGTCAACGGCATGAGCATCGAAGAAGCGGTAACTTATGTCGCCCTCAGCCAGGGGTTGATCGCCTTCCTGAGTATCTTTGGATATTATGATGTGATGCGTTCGGTTTATTCCGGCGATATAGCAGGCGATTTAATCCGTCCCGCGGGATTATTTTTTACCTGGATGGGCAGGGATGTGGGACGGTCGGTTGTCAATTTGATCATGCGCGGCATTTTATTGATGGTCATCTTTGGATTCTTCTTCGACCTGGTGTTGCCCACAAGCGGATTGCAGTGGCTGTGGGTATTAATTTCGATGATCCTCAGTTGGGGCATCAGCTTCTGCTGGCGTTTTCTGGTCAACCTCTTTGGTTTTTGGACGCCTGATGCTGTGGGCATCGGAAGGATGATGTTCGCCGTTTCGCAGCTTTTTTGCGGGTTCATTCTGCCGCTGCGCCTGCTGCCGGTTTGGTTTTCACGTCTGGCGGAATTCACACCTTTTCCCTCGATGATGAACAGCACAGTGGAGATCTTCCTGGGAACCATGCAGGGTTTCCAGGTATTGCAGGCGATCCTTATACAAATGCTCTGGCTTGCGATCCTATACGCTCTCTGCCAGTTGACCCTCGCTTTGGGTATTCGCCGCCTGGTCATCCAGGGTGGGTGATATGAGAAGATCGCTCAAACTGTACTTCACCCTGATCTCGGTACAAATCCGCTCGCAAATGGAGTACCGGGTTTCTTTCTTCATGGACCTCCTTTCGACGATGCTGCTCAACGGAAGCTATTTTCTCGCCCTTGCGTTGATCTTGGAGCGTTTTGGGAATATCGCAGGCTGGACACTGGGCGATATGGCTTTCATCGCCGGGCTCTCAGAAATGGGTTTCAGCATCATGGATATGCTCTTCAGCGGTTTTGATCCTGATTCCTTCAGTCAAAATGTGCGCCTGGGCAAATTTGATCAGATGCTGCTGCGTCCGGTGAACATCTCGCTTCAGGTCTTTAGTTCGAAATTCCTGATCCGTAGGCTGGGCAGATTTCTCGAAGGGGCAATCATTTTCGGAGTGGGAATGGGTCTGGCCGGCATCCACTGGACTCTTGCGAAGGTACTCTACCTGCCCATTGTATTGATCAGCATTGTCGCAGGAATGGGTGCATTGTTTGTTATGGGTGGGACGCTGATCTTCTGGACGGTCCAACCGGTGGAAGTGGTGAATATTGTCACCTACGGCGGGAACGAGCTGATGTCGTACCCGATGAATATTTACCCCCGCTGGATCCAGAATGTGTTCACCTATCTCATTCCACTGGTGTTCTTGAATTACCTCCCGGCATTGTATTTTCTCGACAAACCCGGGGTGCTGCATTTTGCACCTGTTTTTTCCTTTGCCGCTCCCTTTGCTGCAGCTTTGATGCTCTTTCTTGCCTTTCGGTTTTGGAGTTTCGGGTTGCGGCATTATCAAAGTACGGGTACCTAAGGACGAACCGTGATCGAAGTCACCCACCTTTCCAAAGAGTTCAGACTGGCGGACCGGCAGCCCACATTTGCCGGTTCATTCAGGCAATTGTTTAAACCCCGCTACCGCGAGCTTAAAGCAGTGGATGACATTTCTTTTGCTCTCGAAAAAGGCGAATTTGTTGGCTACCTGGGTCCCAACGGGGCTGGTAAATCGACTACGATCAAAATGCTCACAGGTCTGCTTGTGCCAACAAGCGGCACAATGATTGTCGATGGCATGATCCCATGGAAGCAGCGTACGAAGTACGTTGCGGGAATTGGTGCCGTTTTTGGGCAGCGCAGCTCGCTATGGTGGGATCTGCCCGTATCAGACTCGTTGGAAGTGCTTCAATCGCTTTACAACGTGCCTGCAGCGCGTTTCCGCTCGAACCTGGAAGAATTCCGCAAACTGCTTGAGTTGGATGAATTCATTCACGCTCCCGTGCGGTCGCTTTCGCTGGGTCAACGCATGAGGGCGGAATTGTGCGCGGCGCTGCTGCACGATCCAAAAATCCTCTTTCTTGATGAACCCACCATCGGTTTGGACGTGGTTGCCAAGGAACGCATCCGCCGCTTTGTACAGCACATCAACCGCGAGCGGGAAACCACAGTCATCCTCACCACGCACGATCTCTCAGATATTGAGCGGCTGTGCAAACGGGTGATCATCCTGGATCACGGGCATATCCTCTACGATGGCATGCTGCAGGCACTGATCGACCGCTTTGAGGGGGAGCATCTCATCCGGCTGACTTATTCCAGCCGGGAGGGTGGCGGCATTTTCGATGGTCTGCGATTGGCGCAGGATGACGGAATTCAGGCAGTGTACGCCTTTGACCACCGCAATCTTTCAGTACCCGAGGCTTTGAGCAGATTGCAGCAGCAGATCACCATTGTGGACTTTGAATTGATCCGCCCCTCGGTGGAGGAGACGATCAGGCATATTTACGAGGAAAAGCTGCTTCTCACCCCTCCGGACAAGGCTTGAATTTCATGCAAGCACAGGTAAACTGAAGGGAGGAGGGAACCTTGGGCGTGAGAAAGATCATCCACCTCGATCTCGACGCATTTTTTTGCGCCGTGGAAGAGCTGGATCACCCTGAACTGGCAGGCAAGGCATTTGCCGTGGGCGGCAGGTCTGGAGAGCGGGGCGTGATCGCTTCCTGCTCTTATCCTGCGCGCCGCAAAGGCGTTCATTCCGCCATGCCCACTGCACAGGCGCTGCGGCTTTGCCCCGAGCTGATCCTGGTTTCTGGAAGGCACGGCCGCTACGGAGACAAGTCAGACCAGGTAATGGAGATACTCAAACGCTACACCCCCTTGATGGAACAGGTTTCGATCGATGAGGCTTTCCTCGATGTGACCGACCTGCCGCAGGATGGGGAGACCCTGGCACGCGAGATACAGTCAAAGGTGGCAGTGGAAACCCGTCTGCCGTGCTCGCTTGGCGTGGCGACAAACAAGCTGGTTGCCAAGATCGCCACCGATACCGGCAAGGCGCGCAGCAAGACCGGCAGTTACCCGCGGGCAATTCTGGTGGTGCCGCCTGGAACAGAGGCTGCATTCCTGGCGCCTCTGCCTACCAAAGCCATGTGGGGGGTTGGACCCAAAACCGAGGAGGCGCTGGCAAAGCTGGGGATTAAAACGCTGGGTGAGCTGGCAGCCTGCAGCGATGCCTTCATGGTCAAACATTTCGGCAGGCATGGCCCCGAACTTTCGCAGAGCGCCAGGGGCATCAACACCAGCCCGGTAGTCGTGGAGTACGAAGCCAAATCCATCAGCCAGGAGACCACCTTTGACCGCGATACAAGCGATCTGGTCTACCTGCGCCAGGTACTGCGCGGACTATCGGCGCAGGTGGGATTTCGGCTGCGGCAGAGCGGTGTGCTTGCCGGCGTGGTGCGAATCAAGCTGCGCTGGTCTGATTTTTCAACGCATACCCGCCAGATCAGCATCAATCCACCCACTGACCAGGACGGCGTAATTTACGGTCTGGCTGAAGAGCTGATGATGTCGCTTTGGGAGGGGGACAGGCAGGTACGCCTTTTGGGTGTCGGAACGGCGGGCTTGCAGGAGCCCGTCCGGCAGATGAACCTATGGGAAACACCTTCTGACAGGGAAAGGCGCCTGCTGACCGCGCTGGATGAATTGCGGGAGCGTTATGGACGCAATGCCGTACAGCGCGGAGATTCGTTGGGGAAAAAGGACAGGCGGCATTAAGTGCGGGCAAGATCCGCGATGGGTGGTTCTGCAGCCTGTACCCGTTTGTAAAGATCCACAATCTGGGTGGTAATCTCTTCCCAGCGGTAATTAAGTGCATATTTCGCCGCGTTGATTCCCATTTCACGACGTAACGGGGGATCCATGATCAGACGGGTGAGCTTTTCTGCCAGCAGAGGGGCTTCTCCGTAGGGTACGACATACCCGGTGAGACCGTCCTGCACCAGGAAAGCCAATCCGCCAATTTGGGATGCCACCACGGGGGTACCGCAAGCCATGGCTTCCAGCGCGACCATACCGAAGGATTCGTAATGCGACGGCATGATCAACGCCTCTGCTGCTGAATAATAATAAGGCAGCGTCTCCTGGTCTCTTTTGCCAAGGAAGATCACCAGATCGCCCAGTCCCAGTTCAATGCTCAAGGCTTTGATGCGCGCCATTTCTGCAGAAGGCGGATGGGTTGCACCGTCGGGGTCGCCGCCAATGATCACCAGGTGATGCGGGTGACGCTCAAAGATCCCCTGCTGCTTCATCAGGGCGATTGCCTGCAGAAGAATGTCAATGCCCTTCAGGGCTTCGATCCTGCCGACAAATAGCAGCATGGCATTCTCACGAGGAACGCCGATCACATCCTTGGCTTCATCCTGGGGAATGGGATAGAAGCGTGAAGTGTTCACGCCGGGAGGAATGACCGTGATTTTCTGGGGTTTCACGCCGTAGAGGAATTCGAGTTGGGCTTTTTCCGCCTGTGTCGCAGCGATGATCTGATCGACGCGGCCCATCACTTCGATCTCGCCCTGGATACGGTAATCGCCTTCCATTTCCTCGGGCGATTGGGCGATGCGGTTTTTCATCATCCCCAGGGTGTGAAACATTTGAACGACCGGCACATGCCAATCTGCTTTGAGGGCTTCTGCAGCCACTCCGCTCATCCAGTAATGCGAATGGATTAGATCATAGGTGATCTGCTTTTCATGGGCGAAGTGCTGAATGCCCTCTGCAAATCGTGGAATGTAGGCCGGCAATTCCGGTTTGGGCAGCGGCACTTCCGGGCCTGCAGCAATGTGCACCACACGGTTGCCGTATCCCAGGTTGTGCATCACATGCGGCACGTGATCGTCCTGCGAGCGGGTAAAGACATCCACGTGAATTCCAAGCATGCCCAGGTAGCGGGTGAGTTCTGCAACGTAAACGTTCATCCCGCCGGTATCCTTGCCGCCAAGGGTGGCAAGCGGGCAGGTATGGTAGCTGAGCATGGCGATATTCATGAAGATTCCTTGCCGAATCTCAAAGGGTGCTGATATAATTCGGTTGCCTTGATTATAATTCAAAGGTCACAGCAAGCCACCGTAGCTCAGTTGGCAGAGCAGTCGCTTCGTAAGCGACGGGTCAAGGGTTCGACTCCCTTCGGTGGCTCAAAGAAAATCCACCACAGGTACTATGCCAGCGACATTTAGAACAGTACAGGTGGTGGTTTTATGTTCTATAAACGCATAGAAAATAATGACCTGACGCTTCTTTCAACGGACTCGATCACATTCTACCAGATGGCGCAGGGTTTTCTCCTGGATCGTCAAAGTCAAAACATTTCATGCAACACCATCCGGGCATATCGGCATGAGCTTGAATGGTTTCAAAAGTACCTGGATGCTGCCGGCGTGTTGTACGTCCACCAGGTGACCGGGGATGTGATCCGGCTGTACCTGGTGGAGCTGGAGAAGTCCAGGAATCCGGGAGGTATCAGCATTGCCTACCGGGTGATCAAGACCTGCATGTACTGGTGGGAAGATGAAACAGATGACCAGTACCGTTCTCCCATGCACAAGATCAAGTCACCCAAAGTTCCCAGGGCTGCAATCCAGGGGGTCCAACCGGACCAGGTAAAAGCCATGCTGGCTGCTTGTCATACTGGTATGGCGGTCAGGGATCGGGCAGTGATCCGCTGCCTGTTTGATACCGGGGTGCGAAAAGAGGAGTTCTGCGATCTGAACGTGGGGGATGTGGATCTGATGGGTGGCCGGGTGTCAATCATGGGCAAGGGTGCCAAGTTCCGCATGGTGTTCCTGGGATCTGAATCTCGCAAGGCATTGCGTATGTACCTGCGGACCCGGGGGCAGATCGCCCAGGATTCGCCACTGTTCGCATCGGATGAGGGTGATCGCTTTGGTGAATCAGGATTGAGGGAGTTGCTTGAACGGCGGTGCAAGGATGCCGGCATTCCCATCCAATCGCCCCATGATTTCCGGCGCGGCTTTGCCCTGGAGTGCTTGCGTAATGGCATGGACATCTATACCCTGCAACACTTGATGGGTCACGCTGATCTGACCGTCCTCATGCGCTACCTGCACCAGGTGGAGATGGATGTATCCAGGGCGTTCAACAAGTGGTCGCCTGGGGATCGGCTGTGATACAATCCTGCTCATGATTACAGGTAAAACTAAACGCGGTGACACAATTAAGATCAGCACCCGGTCCAGGGATGGCCGGGTGCTTATTACTGTCTCGGTTATTTATTCGAATGGTGGGGGGTTCGCGGATAATGCTTCATCCATTGAGGAAGCCAAACGAAAAACCGAGCTAGCCTTGGGGGAGATTACTTGGGATCAAGGCTGTTGAAATTTTTATTTTATAGCTCTTACAATATCAAGGATTGTGAGCGCCAACGATAAGATGAAAGAAATAGCTATTAACACATCTCGCGACCTATCAAAGAAACGAATAAACCATTTCCCAATATCACTTTTGGTATGATATTCATACCACTTGAAAGCTAGGGGCATGAATACAAAATTGCCACCAGGTCCTTCTATTGCTTGAATTAATCCGATGGCTTGAAAGCTTAAAAATGGATTTCCATGAATTCCAGAATATTCTAGAAATTCCTCTCCGATGCGAACAAACATTCGCCCAACCAAATTATAGTCATAGACTCCGTTTAGGTTTTTTTGTTCTTTCGATTTCCGTACAAAAGTAAGTAGAAGTTCTTTGTATTGATTTGGCATCGGTATTTCTAGTTCTTCGATTTTCATATCCCCTCTCAATTCTCAAATTGATTCCCGGCTTTAGCTTTCTTGGTCGAATAATTCTTTCTGGTTGCCCTTATTCCCCTTGCTCTTAACTGCTCTTTTGTAGGTAATATTCGTTTGCCTGACCGGGGGCATGTCAATCCGTTTACCTGCAAGCAATTCTGCAACGGTCAAGATCTGAATCTTGGGATGATTCCCCCAGGGAGATGTGTAAATTCCTGCGGATGCTGCTTCGGATCGCATTGGTTTGGTGGGTTCTTCCATAGTGATCAACACGCCGATCTCCGCATTCTCTCTATCTATCACACCATGTAGATCCCGGACATGAGCAGCGTTTGTGTTGCCAGCTTTGACCGAGAAGATCACCTGCTTGGTTGGACCACCATCTTGCTCATGGAAAAACAACCTGCCATCGATCCCTTTATCTGCGCCTTTCTTTCCTTCGGTTGGTCTGGCTCCGACCAATCCCAGCGACCACCATTGGAATTGATATGGATCGTTCTCTGCGAGTGCCTTAGCGTCAGGCAGTGATGTAGGTTCTCCGATAACCTCATAATCAATTGGTGTGGTAAAAGTTTCTTCTAGCCTCCTTTTCATCACGAGGATTGAAAGGTAGGTTATATCAATTCCAATCCATTTTCGACCAAGCTTTTGTGCTGCTGTGATGGCTGTTCCGCAACCGCAGAAAGGATCTAGGATTGTGTCGCCTTCGTTTGAACTTGATTCAATAATTCGTTCAAGCAAAGCAATTGGTTTTTGGGTAGGATACCCAAGATTTTCATTCCCAAACGCTGGAGAAATATCAGTCCAAACATCGGGTATTTTTTCGCCAGGGTTTTCATCAAGGTATCTTTTGTAATTAGGATAACCAGATTCAGAATAGATTATTCTCCCAGCCTTATCGAGCTCTTCCATTTTATCTTTTGCGTAGACCCAACATCTTGATGGTCCTAATCTATAACCTTTCCAGTCATAAATTTGACCTTTTGCTGCTCGCGTCATTGGTGCAGTTAAATTATCGAGCCTATACCTTCTTCCAGTTTCCGGATCTGAATATCTATACATACTGTTTACATAAGCATCATCGAGTGGACGATAAACTTGGTTCCAAATTTCTGTACCAAGATTCTTTGAGTAACAAAGGATAACATCATGAATTGCCCCAAACTTCCTCTGTACATTTCCCTTAGCATTAATCCTTTGCCAAATAATTTCATTCTTATAATTCTCACCCCCAAAGATCATATCCATAATTATCTTTAGGTAATGTGATGCTGTTGGGTCGCAATGTAAAAAGATGCTTCCATTGGATTTGAGAACCCTTCGCAATTCTAAGAGGCGTATTGCCATCATGGAAAGGTAAGCAAGCATATCTGATTCAGGCATTATGACCTTGAACGCCTGAAGTACCTGACTGATTTCTCCGCCTCTTTCGATTACTTCTTGGCAAGCTAACGCTGCAGCTTGATCCCAGGTCCAGGTATCTTCAAATGCCTGGAACTGTGCAGCAGATTGCTCCCCATTATGCTCTTTGAAAAGCATATTGTACGTAGCTTTGCTGTTGAACGGTGGATCCAGGTAGATCAGGTCGATGCTTTCATCTTTTATATATCTGCGTAGGATGTCTAAGTTATCCCCATAGTATAGACAGTTATCCATAATGTGACCTCCGGTATTCCTCATTTTAGCATTGGATTCCCGGAGGTCAAAATGGATTTGATATACAATTAATCCATGACTTACGAAGATATTATCCCCACCTTACTTGTGCTGACCATTCTCGTTTATGGCGTTTATATGGAGTTGCGAAAAAGAAAGCCTGAATGGTTCAAGCAGGATCGCCCACACCACGAGTATGACGAGGATGATTATCCTGAATGATTATTCGGTCTTGATCGTCTTTCCGAACAATTTCTCAATGATCGCCTTCACGGTGTCGTAGATGCCTGATGCGACCAACCCCATGGCTATTCCATAAACGATGGCAGCAAACCAGTACGTGAAGATCGGGAACCAATCCCCTACAGGTGGACGCTGCTGCGACACCATGTAGGGTACACCAAACAGGATCCCGATCACCATACTGATCAGCAAAAGGGTATTACCTTTTACCCCCAGCTTCTTGAAATATTCCACCAGTCCGATGATCACAAAGATCAGCGGAACGGCGCCCACCATGGCAGTGGTAATAAAAGTGGTGAAGTCCATTGCGCTCTCCTTTACTTCAAAAGTTCAACCAGCAATCCTGCCAGTTGAGTGACAATCACGGTCACCAGCAAGATGACCATGGATTTGCTCATCTCCCATTTCCGTTCATCCTTGGTTTGTTTGTCGTTCATCATCAATGCTTCCTCCTTTTCCCTGCGTTGGCGGGCTTCACTGTCGTCATCCAGGTGTTGATTTAGCTTGCTTTCAATGGACCTGACCCTCTCGTCTAGTCCAGGTTTTCCATTGCCCTTGATCAAATTCAATAGCTCGTTCATCTGTGTTCTAAGGACTGCCACGTCTGTTTCCATGCTCATGGGTCACCTCATTCAAGGATTTGCAGCATAGGATTCCCACGGTAGGAAATGTTACAAAACTGCTTGTACCTGACCCTGCCCCATGGGTTGCCCAGGTTATCCCTGGTTTCTTCGATAATTTCAATAACTGCCCCCTTCGGTATCCAGTCCACGATTGCACAATTGTTGTCTGTGCCTGGCAGGAGCCGGACATTTACGCCGCTGTCTCCAACCACCACCGCCCTGCGGTAGGTAAGGGGTGCCTGGGGCTTGGGAGTCTCGTCCTCGGTGGCCGGGGGCTGGGTGGATTCCGGAGTGTGTTCGCCAACAAAGCGGCTCCATTCTTCCATCGTGCCTGGGTAGATATTCAAATCCAGATTGGCGGTTTCCATGCCGGCTTTGATGCCATCGGGTACGCCATCGTTATTCGCATCACCATCGGAACGATATTGCCAGAAGATAAGCGGACCGCGCCAGTGAACTTTTGCCAGCTCCACTTTCAATGATTGGATGGTCTGGTTGATGTTGTACCACGCCAGCCAGATGGGGCGGTCTTTCCAGTCGTCCTCAAACAACCAGAGCAAACCCGGGGTAGTGTACACGCCGATCTTCTTCCCGGATAATCGCTCATACTCATCACGGAATGCGCGGGCTATCTCCCTGACCCTTGCCACACGGCTGGGATACAACCGCGAGATCTCGCCGCCCAGGTTGGATTTCTCCACGTCCAGGAAAAGGGCGACCTCGCCGGGATCGGGTTTCAGCAGCGACCAGGCAAACCTGGCTTGCTCGATGCCCCACTGCTTGTTGCTCTTGCCTGTTCCCAGGTGGGAGTAGTAATCCAAGTAGAAGTAAGGGATGCGGTCCAGCAGCAGCCGGGCAACTGTCCAAAAGAATCTGAACAGTCGATCTTCCACCACGCCGTAGCCGATGCGGACTCCGATAAAGGTGGCAAGCAGGAATACTTTTGCCTTTTTTAGATCCGGCAGGGCTTTGGTGTCCGGGTTGTCCTGGTATTGGGAAACGTCAAAACCCCTGACTACATAAGCTAGAATTTCAAGTATGCCCATGGCTCACCCCGATTTATCAAGCTGCTTCGTAGATTCCCGATAGATGGATCTCGTCATTGTTTGCCCAGGTGAAGGGAAGTGTGTCTGTAATTCCGGTGGGCTTTGCATCAATATTGAGATATTGAATTCTTGCCCTGGTGGAGCTGATCAAGTAAACGGTTGCCTGGTAGACTGCAGCTGGAGTCGCATCTACCAACCTGCCCTCTCCAATGTGTCCGTTGATTGGACCTGCTGGGGCAAACGGCAGCAAGATATCAATCCCGTTGTACATTGTTGCTGTGTTCAAAACGATATCGACCCTCCAGGGGATGGTCTTTCCTATCTTGCAAAACCTGGCTGTGACCGATGAAAGATTGGGAACAAAATTACCAAAGGATGGATTGAAATCTTGCCAGTTGAGATCGCCAATTTGAGTATCCAGCCTGGCGTAAACCTGCCCGGATGCGCCGCCAGTATAGGCGGTCAATGCCATGGCAAACGCATTGTTGGAAAACACATTGCCATTGCTTTTTGCCAACCCCTTGGTGGATGATCCGATCAGGTAATCGCCAATCGCCACGTTGCCGGCCACGTTCACCAGGGCAGTGCCGCCGTATTGAATGGTGCCAATGGCATTCACCAGGATGCTCGTGTCATAGACCACACCGATCAAATTTGCCTGCCCCTGCACGGTGGACTTCAAGAAAGCAGATGCGTTGGCAGTATCAATGACCACCACGTCACCCTGGTTGGCTGCCACAGTATCCTTGTTGGTCAGGGTCATGGCTGCCAATCCAATGAGCTGGGCATAATCAAAGCCTTCTTCTAATGCCGTGTTCCTATGCAGGAACAAGCCATTGGCGCCAGCGGGCAACCTGCCCACCTGACCGCTCTTGTACTTCACCAGCATATCGCCGGCTACCTGCAGCACAGATTCTGCAATCTTTCCCACTCCGGTATCAAAAGGCTTCACTTCGATCACGGTTTGGGAGATCCGCTTTTCGATAATGTTACTGATGGTCTGCTTGACTTCGATATACATCTCACACCACAGTGATGCTGGGTTCGACCAGGACATTTCCACTTACCAGAAAGCTGGTCTTGGGCGTGGCGGTCACCACCCGGATATCGTATTCATATCGCCGTAAAGAGAAGGTCTTGGTTGTCGCTTCTGGTATCGAAAAGTTGATCTTGGAATTCACCGTGTCCACTACAATTCCGTTACTCGGACTGGAAAGGTCTGCCATAATCTCCCCACCTGGTCGCGTGCGGATCTGCATCCGGACCTCCCAGCCAGTGATTGGAGATGGCAAGCCGTTTTCGTCTTTCATTCCGAATTCCATATCCCAATCTTCGCCCTGTTTGATTTCCAAATCCAGATGCGGTAATGTCATACAAGCCTCGCTTTCACCACCTGGTATGCAGCGTCCACGGTGGGAATTTCATAATCCCAAACCTCAACCGGAATGTTGCATTGACCATTGAAGATACGCTGGATCTGCGCCAGCTTCATCCGGGTTTCTGCTGCCTTCTTTCCAGAGTGCCAGTATTCACCCTGAACAAAAAGCGGAGTCGGCAGCGGCACGGTAATGACCCAAAAGTCCACCACCTGACCACCCTTGGTAAAACGGCCACCCCCTACGCTGAACTGGTAGTAGTAATCCAATCCCAGTCGGTCCAGGGCAAGGGCAACGCGCCATTCTTCCTGGCTGTCTGGCACCTGCCCATGGATCAATCCCATGGGTGGCTCAATCGGTTCTTCAATGAAATCTTTCAGCCGTTGCTCGAGCTTCACCCTCTTGATACCGTGGGATTTGAATTGGAAGATCTTTGGCTTTGCCACTCTACACCTCCACCGCGGTAAGGCGTGAAGTGTATTTCTCAGAATATTCAGCATCAGGCGTTAGGGGTTGTGGATCGATGTAAACGGTCTTGTCGTCAAAACGCTCCTTGCTGGATCGCATCAAAAGGGGAGTCACCTTGGTAGCCCACTCGTCCAGTATCGCTTGCTTTTCTGCTGCGGTGATTGAATCTCTCTCCTTTGCCAGATTTACATCGTTGTCCTGCAAGCGATAAGACAGGGCATAAGAATATTTCACCTCCACCCGGCTGATCGTATCCACCACCACGGATTTGATGATCGGGGTCTTTGCGCTGTCGTTGGTTTGCATTCGGATGCGATAGCGGAAGCGCCGGCCATTCACGCCGTATTGCTTTTTGAGTTTTTGTTCGGAGATTGGGGAGGTTTCAAAATGATCCGGGATAGTATGCCATTCGGTTTCGTCATCCGTCTGGTAATCGATCTCTACAAACTGACCATTCTTTGCCATGCGTTCTGCAAAGATCGTGATCGAATAACTGAATTTATAAATGTTGTAGAGTCCGGCATACATATAGCCGTTGGTGATCACTCCCTCGTGGACGCAGCGCATGTTCGCATCCTTGTTGGGGTCCATGTTGTCTGACGGGAATGGCAGCCAGACAATATCATCCCCCACGGCTATCCACATGCGATCAGGGCTACTGCCAGGAATAGTTTGAAAGTTGAGATCAAGAATGCGATCCCCTTTCATGGGGGAGCGGTAATACTCGTGCCAACCTGCACCCGGCGTGCCGGCATTATTGTTTGCCAGCACGGTGGAGTAATTGGCTGAACCGCCATCGTAACCAATGAAATATGCTCCAGGGTATCCAAGTATTGCGCTCACCACCCCCCGCTTTTCAGGGGTCAATCCTTCAAACCGGTTGGGTCCAATGTCCTCCAGGTTTCTGGAGTAGTAGCGTTCCATGCCAGATCCCAGGTTGAACAAAAGGTACACGTTGTGAATGGTGGCTGCCCTGCCATTGGTGGATGCTGCCACGGTGCGGAGTTCGGAAAGCGGGATCTCGTCCAATTTGCCGCTGGTCACGGTGTAGATCGGACCTTCGCGCATGATCCATAACTGTTTACTGGTGGACTCTCCATACTCCACGATGTTGTTGATATTCCCCCCATCATCTTTGAAGGTGGTATTGGTGGGGGCGGCAAAGGTAAGGTTTGTTCCCCAATCCACCACCGGGGCTTTGCTTACACTCTTATAACCAGACGCATCGATGTTATTTGACCGCCAAATTTCCAATCCGTTTGTGGTATCTCGGACAGTGCAAAGATGTGTGGCTTTGTTGGTGCCATCTTCGGCAAATTCGTAGGCAGCCACTCCGGCGTTGTTATACCAGCGCATCCGGCGCAAGTTCACGGTGTCGCCTTGCCCAAAATAGCAGGTGTCATTTGTAACCAAAACCGAGGTCACCGGAACGGTCAGCCCATGCCCGGTCACCTCGGTAAAAGTGTCATCGCCTTTGATTACGTAATTGGTGGTTGTGTCGTGAGCGATTAGCCAGGGAGAATCCACAACCAGTTCCGTGGCTGTGTTGGATACAATCTTTCTCCAGTTCACCACCTCGTTGGATCCTGCTCCCCTGATTAATTGCACAATGGCACCCGCCCATTGATCGGACTTCCAAGCCTTGGTGGCATCAATCAACTTGGTCAGATTGCCGGCGTTTGAATCAGCGCATCCCCGATCACCGTTTAAGAAAAGCTTTGGAATGGTATTGGTTTGCAGCAAACAATATAGTGCGTATTTATATTGAAAGAATTTTGCGCCATACCCGGCACCGGCATCGGTGATCCGATAGTACAGATCCACCGATGAGTTCATCCACGTTGTGTCATCTGCGCTCTCCATGGAGTTCCCGGCAGCGTTCTCAACCGCCACCTGCCAATGGTTGTCGGATTCTCCCAGGGTGGAAGTTACCACGATCCAGTAATTGGTGGATTCTGCTAATGCCTGGGGTGGAATGGTTACCCGAAAGAATTCACTGATGATGTCAGTAATATTGCTGGTGGTGATGGTCGTGCTTTGCAGGACTGCGCCTGGGGCGTTCACTCCATGGGCGCGGAGCTGCACGGTCAGGGATGCCTTGGGAGTTCCCCTGCGCCGGACCCAAAGGCTGATGTTATTCGCGGTGAAGCCGCCACCTGGGGGAAGTACAAACCTGGCAGCCAGATAATTCTTTGATCCTGGGAGAAGCGCGGACCAGGTGACTGATCCGGGGAGGTGTTTTGAATCCTTGCGGTAGCCACTGGTGTACACTTCCTGGGGTGCAAGGAACAACTTCCCAAACATGGAATTGATCCGGGTGGAATCATAAAACCGGGTGACATCCCGGTCAAAGTCCAACTCCCCCCGGCCACCTGACCAATCATCCTGGGCAATCGGTGTGTAAGGCGGTTCAAAGTCGCTGTACTTCTGGTTGCCCGAGGTGGTTTTCATGGCTGTGCGCTGCACCGGGGCGCGGGCAATCCCCAAAGGATTTGCCTGACCCTTGGAATCACACAGGATCAATCCGATGGTTTTTTCACCATCCGACAAACTGATATGGTGGGTGTTGGTTTTTGATCCAGGCTCAACGATGACTGGCATTTCATCTGTACCTTACATCCCTGGGGGGCAGGGATGCTTCTTTATTAAATGCGCCCATGACCGCCTGGGCTTCCTGCATCTTTGCTTCATTGAACAGGTCCATAGCCACCGGGTTATCACGATGGGTTTTTTGGATCAGGTTTCTCCAGAGAAAGACTATGGCGGCAGCGCGTAGGTATGATTGGTTCACTGCATTGTTGATCTCGTCTGCATCATTGATCTCGCCATGGTGACCGATATAAGTCAGCCGGATCTTCTTGTCGGCATCATCTCCGCAGTAGTCACCAAAGTATGTGATCTTCCCTGGGTACTCTCTCCAGCGGTGGACCACATCAAAGAAATAGGGAGCAACGTCATTGGACGCGATCTCCATCCGGCGTACATCACTCACTCCAGCCGGCAGGATGTAATCCTCGACCAGGACATTTGCCACTAGGGTTTCATCAAACTTGGCAATGGGGTAGGTGGATAGGATGGTATTGATCGCCATCCTTAAGAGTTTCAAGGGGAAGTCTTTGACTGCAATCGCAAATTTATCTCCAGCTACGATTGCATTTGGCAGGGTGACATCCAGGACGATGGCGTTTCCAGAGATGTTCTTGATCGCGCCGCATTTGCCAGCATTTGTTCCGGAAAGAATCCAATACGATCCACCAATGTACTCATTGGGAATCGTGATGGTGTTATCTGCAATCGTGGTGGTGGAACCCCCGGTGGCTGCGCTGGGGGTTACTTCCTCGATGTACCTTGCCAGGTCCAGGGTCGCATCAGCCAGCTTCATGGATTATTCCTTGATGGGGCGTAGGATGTATTGCCCTTGCCACTGTGCATCCAGGTAAAAGATGTTTCCATCCTTATCCCGGAAGCGAAGTTCCCCGATCTTACTCAGGGGAATTGCACTGGATTTCTTTTTGGGCTGTTCGGTTTCAGTACCCTGACTTGCTAAATTCTTTTTAGGCATGGTTCAATCTCCTTCGATAAAAGGGGCTGTCTGTCACCAGGCAGCCCCTTTTGCGTACTTGGTTTACCACTTGTTGTGGCGACCAGCCGCAACATAGGCAATCAAAACCTTGCCGAAATTGGGGGTGGTGCCACCAACTGTTGGGATGGCGCGGCGATAAGGCGCATTGCATTTGGTCGTGACATAATACTGACCTGCAGCAGTGATATGCTCGACGTTGGCAACATCACGCCAGTTGGAGTTGTCGTCGCTCTCCTGGATCTTTACATCCAGGGTTGGAGTTGTGCCGGTTGCTTGCGGCACATTGACCATGATCGTGCGCGGCACGAGATCCACACCGACATTGATGCCAGTCGGGTTGGACTCGGTTGCCGTGAGATCAGTCGCATTGGAACGCAGAACATTGTCATACATATTTCGCCTCCTGCTTTCCGCTTATTTCGCGGTGATGCTGTGCAGCCTTGCGATGCTGCGCGGATGCGAGACAGCGATACCTGGGACCCAGTCGATCACCTGTTTGTAGGTGACCTTGTCGCTGGTCAGCTCCGGCTCGAATACTTCCATTGCGTATTCTTGCCATCCGGTGAAATACTCATCGCCAACTCGCGCTGCATAGATGCTCGTTTGCGCCCCGCCTGTCAGGGCTGTGCCGTTCTCGAGGTTGTTGATGATCGGGGTCAGGTCATCGGTCTTGTAACCCATGTCCACGAACTTGGCACCCTTATAATCGGTAAAGGTGCGCCCCAGAGCATCGGTGGTTGTACTCAATTGATTGGATTGGCGCATGATGGACTGATACCGCAAGAGCATGGTGTCGTTGCAGTACAGGTACACCCCATTCCCATCGAGTTTCCCGGTGAGCGAATAGAGCAGTGAATCAAGAGCATCGAAGAACGACTGGATGTTGGCTGCAAGACCGGTTGCATCAGAACTGATGTCCAGGTTTGCAGCAATCATCTGTGACGGAAAATCGTTCATCAGCCGGTACCACAAGCCAACGGGATTCAGGAGATCGCTGGGCAGACCATTGATGCATGCATCGTTGAAAGTGCGCGCGATAGCCTTTGTGATTTGATCGGCTTGGTAAGTCTTTGGATCATAGATCCGTGGGGTCTTGTCCATCAACATCGTCTTGTCAAACAAGATTTCGTTGCCGATGGAATATGCCCGCTCCACAACCTCATCCGGCTGACCTGCTTTTGAAGAACCGTGGGGGTTACCAATGTTGCGCCACGCGATGGTGGGCAGACTGCCTTCCCTCACCACTTTGATTGCAAGTGCATTCGCGGTGACGAAATTCAGGGTGTCCATGAAGGTGGATTCCTCGCGCAATTTACGCGCAACCCCAGCCAGGAAAGGCTTTGGGGATACAGCATAATCGGCGAGTGTCATTCGTTCAGTCATAATGGACCTCCATGCTGATCAAAAATCAGCGGTTGAAAAAATCGTGATATGCATTGCCCAGGACTTCTGAACCAGGAACGGATAACGGAATTGCTCCGTTTGATTGACCGCCTTGGGCAATGGCTGGAACACGGCCAGGACTGCCTGATCGTTCCTCACGCGCTTTTTTGTCAGCAATAGCCTTTTCCACGGATTTCAAGAACTCAAATGCTGTCTTTCCCCCAATGTTCTTGAATTCAGGATCACCCTCGGTGATGTGAACCCCGGCTGCTGCCATCATGTGATAGCTTTCTGCGGTGGGTCCATTGGGTTTCTCAACGCCATCTTCCTGCATCCAGGAAATTGCCTGGCTGACTACTGGATCATTTTGCTGGGCAGCTTGCTGATTACCCGGCTGGGCAGCCTGGTTGGTCAGAACTTCCCCGGATTGCCCACCCTGCGATTGTTGATCCTCGTGGGAAACAATCGCCTGGGCTTGCTCGCGTGTGACATTCACGCCAGCAGCGGACAGGTCGGCAATTTTCTTGTTGATCCGCGCTTCCATCTTGCCGGTCATGGATTGTGCATTTCGGAGTGCTTCCGAAATCTTCTGCTCCATCTCGGCCTTGGTTACAAACTCTGGATTACCAGTCTGCGTCTGCGTTTGTGCGGTCTGCTCCTGGGTGGGAGCAGGTGCCGGTGCAGGATTTGCAGGTTGCCCTCCCTGTGCTGGCTGGTTGCTATTGATTTGCGTACCCTGAAACATTGGATTGATCCTCCTAGTGACAAAATAAAAAACGGAGCGCGATATAATTCGCGCCCCGTTTTTGGCAGTCGGGCTTGTGTTGCTATTTAGAATTGCTATGAATATTCTAGCATATTCAATTTTGAATTACAACATCATTGCAAAAGAGATTGGGATACCACGGTGTCCAGGTACTCATTGATGGTCGGTGACTTCTTGCCGCCCAATTCCCAAATGCGTTTGATCTCGGACCATGCCCCGGATGACAGGGGTTCGCCTGTATTGTAGTAGGCAAGCAATTGCCGGATCAGGGGGTTTGTCATTTGCTTCAACTCCGCTTCGCTCATGCTCGGCGCGGTGTTCTGGTACTCCTGGGCTTGATCTTCAAAGTAACCTGCCAGCTCCGGGTGCTGCGCTTTGAAAATCCTGTTCCAACTCCAGTAGTTTGCCAGCTCCGGGTTTGATTTCAGGTATGCCTTACGCTTATCCAGGGGTTGAGAATCCCAAAACTTGCTGTAGGCTTCCTTGTCGCCGGCGCGGTATGCCACCTGCACCGCTTTGTAGGTGTCAGACAATTCGGGATGGCTGCCCAGGTAGGCTTTCTTTTGCTCATCGGTCACCTTGGGGATGGTGTAATACCGTTGCTGCAGCTCATACCAGTTGGGGAATTGAGAATCCCTCGCCTTCTGGTAATTCTCCGCGGCACTGGCGATCACGGCGTTGTAGTAGTCCACCTGCTGGATGCTTTCATCTTTCACGCTGGGCGGCACTGATCCACCGATCTGTTGTACCCATTTGATCAGGGTCTTGTCGCTCACCGTGTCTGTGTTGCGCGTGTTCTCGTCCAGGAATGAATCAATGAACTCCTGCCCCAGGGCTTCGCGTACTTTCTTCTTGTTTGGACCCGCCAGGCTGGTGTACTTTCGCCACACCTGATCCACCAGGAATTCATGCAACCGGGTGTCGGGATCTGTAAAGAGGGCAAGGCGGGCTTCATACTCCGGATGATCTGCAAAGAAATCATTCATGGCAGATTCATCACCCTTTTTGAACGCTTTCCATGCGCCGTTGTACTCGTCCTGCAGCCCTCGAAGTTTCAACTCCCCGGTGGGGAATAGGCTGCCGCCAAAGATACCGGACAGGAATGCCGGCAGGATCTCATACCACTTGGCATTATCTTTCAGGGCTTCAAAACCGACCACGCCTGGTGTTCGCATGGCGCTCTCCGTTGCCACTCTTTCCCTGGCTTTGTCAAACGCCGCGCCCTGTCTTTCGATCATGGCAATCCTGGCTTCATCGGCGCTGATCAATCCTTCGCCGGCCATGTTCGCAAGCTGACGGTCAATGTAGTAATCGCCCCATTGCCCAAACTCGGATAGCTTGTTGGCTTTCCTGATCGCTTCTTCGGGTCCGGCAAGCAACCCACCCACGATGTCGGTCAATCCCTCGGCAAAGGTATCCTTGCCAATCTCGCGTACTGCTTGCCCGGTCCGGGTGATCGGCAACACGCTGATCTTTTCCGGTGTGCCTTGGGCAATGTTCTTGGGGATGGTCCACCACAGGGCTGGGGATAGCATCATGGTTGCAAGACTCGCCGGGCTGATGTTCTTATCCAGGCTGGCTTCTGCCTGTTTCAAGGCTCGGGTCCACACGTTGCCGGCATGATTCTTCTTGGCAGCGTTGGCATCCTGCTGGGTGATCAACCCAGCTTTCAACATCTCATCCACCTGGCTTTCGGCTTCCGCGCCAACCTGGGCTGAATCCCTGGTGTACTGGTCGATGGAGTCTGAGAATTGCTCGAATGGGAATAGCTGCTTCATTGGATCGGTGAAGTAAGTACCGCCCATCCACTCCGGCATCCAGGGCATGGGGATCCCCATCTTGCCCTTCAACCTGGAGGGCATCTTCTGATCCAATCTTTCCTGCATCTGCTTCATTCTGGCGTACATGGCGTACCAGCCTGGGCGGTCCATCATGCGCTTCGCCCAGTTATAGTAGGACCGGGTGTACCAGAACTGGTAGGGGGAGACTATATTCAAGAAATTATCTGCCCCATATCTTCGAGAATAATTGAGCAAGGCAGAATCACGCATCTGCTCACCGTAATTGATGGCAGCTAACTTCATACCTGCCATGTCGTTTCTCACCGATCCGTTGATATACCGGGTGATCTCCTTGCGGGTGTCCTCGTCCAGGCTGCCAATGCTGAACTTCCTGGCTTCGCCCATTTGCTTTTTGTATTCCTGCCCAAACTTATCCAGGATGGTGCGGAGGTATTCTGAATTGATCTCATGCAGCACCGTACCGTAGGGTTCTGTCGATGGCGTTCCGTTCAGGGGAACATTACCCATTGGAGCCGTTGGATCTATTTGTCCTTGTTCTGGATTCGCTCCTCGTCCTTCTTCAACAGATCCAGATACATCTCTGCCGGATCCTCCAGATCCATTCCGGTTTCCGGATACTCCTGCTCCGGGAGTTTTAATTTGCCCTGGTTGTACAGCTCCACGTTGCGCTTGAGGTTCTGCATGTACTCCCTCAGATTCGTTACCGTACCTTTGTTGGAATTGTTGCCAGTGTTCTGTGTCATTTACGCCTTCTCCTTCCTGATTCTTATCGAAAATAATCCGATAATCATTATTCTCGTTGTAAAAGAGCGTGGCTTCATCTGCCAGTGGATATAACTCCATGAAGTTTTTGGGAACTTTTTCATTTGCCAACCACATGAAATCTTGGGGAATGTACCTTCCATTGCTATTTGCCCTGGCTTTCATTCCTTCCCATGCCTGCTCGGGTTCGACATCCACCATGATCAAGGCGACTTGATACCCGAGGGATTTCATCTTATTGATCAGGTTCCGGTAGTTTTCAAGATTGGTTCCCACGCCATCGATGATCACGTTCTTTTTTGTTGCAAGTGCTTTATCCCGGAGGGTTTTCGCCATTTCGCTGGATTCTTCATGGACCACTGCTGATCCGCTTTTGTTTTTCCGCTTGGCCTCCACTTCGAATTCCGGGAGATAGGATTTTGCCTTGTCAGGATCCACCACCACATAGTTGGTGGCTGAATCTCCTTGGGCAAAAGACATATCGCGGACTGACGTTTTACCGCTTGCAGGTAAACCCATCAGTATGACTGCTCTAGGTTGTTGATCTTCCGGGGGTGGTTGAACGGAATCGAACTGATCAGCAATGAATTTATCGTGCAATTTTGCGCGATCTGCCGTCCATTCATTCTTAATTTTATACCGTTCAATAGTCTGTGTCAAGCTGTCGTCATTGATCCACCCTTCAATGTCGGGTAATTCATGTTGTTTTCGGATACCCACCTGGAATAGTGATGGGCTGTAAATCTCCTGCGGATTGGTTCCAGAGGTGATCACCTTACCGCTTGCGTCCAAAATCCGGTAGCTGATCTGCTCCCCCTGGTGCAGATCGATAGTCTGCTCAATCAGTTTTAGTTTCTTCAAATCGAGACGGATATAACTCGTTCCATCGGTTCCCCGGATCGCCAGCTCCACAATCCTGGTGGGCTTGGCTTCCGGCACAAGGTCCTCAAACAAGGACATTTGAGGGCTGGCTTCCTTCGGTCTGAAATCAACATCATCCACCGGGATTGGTGTGCCGGAGAATAATGGGAGATCCTCCTGGGATTCGCTGAACATATCGATTTGACCAGGTTGCTGCAAAGACGGACCGGAGTCATCGATCACCTCTGGATGGATGAAGTCTCCATCTATAGGTTCGGCTGGACCAGCATCGATCCTGGTGGGTTCTGCTTCCACGTTTCGCGCATCCGGGAATAGATTCCTGATCACACTTCTTGTGCTGTCGTTCCTCATGCGCTGCCAAGCATTGCCTTCGCTGGGCGCAAATCGAAAACCATGGCTTTTCAGTTTCTCTCGCATTGCCGCATCGGGTTTTGCGTCAAAGAATATCTGGATCCGGTTTGCATCTACATTCTCGACAATCCGGCCACCATCAAAAACCTTATCTGTTGCCGGCTTTGCGGATTCCCTTCTCAGCCTTTCAATGCGCTTCCGGATGCTATCAATACGACCACTGCTGTTCTGGAGTTCGTATCGCGGGAATCCTTTGCGACCTGCATAATCCGGTTCCAGGATTGCCTTTGCCAGCGATTCCTTTACTCCAGCCTTGACCAGGGCGGTCAATTTTTCATTTGCTGGGATTGAGCCGTGGACGATCTTGTTAGCATTGACCATCAACGCATGGGCTTTGATTTCAGCGTTTAGCTTTTTCTCCAACAATTCAACTGCATTCGCCTGATCCGATGAGATCACCCTGGACTGCTCTGGTGCAAGCTCATTCCGCATCCGCTTCTGCGCTTTTTCGCTGTACTCAATCAATTCGCGCAAGCGATTATCAGCAACGTCCAGGCGTTTCTGGTTTCTTGCTGTTGGAAAATTGGATGGTCCTGTTATCATGGAGGACATAGTCTTGGATCTGGCCGCCAGCCATGCGTTATTCCTGGTCAGGAACCCATCCCTATAGTTTTCCATCAGCGATACTAGCTTGGCTTGTTTTTCCGGTGTATCTGCAAGGGGTAAAAGGTCGTCCAGGACTGCGTTCATGTGCTTTACATAGGTCCGCTGTTCGCTCCTGGCGCGGTCATCCGGCACATAACTGCTACCACTATGCGCTTCGTAAGCCAGCCGGTAATCCACGTCCTCCAGATTGAAAGTGATCAGTGGTCGAGCTTTACCTTCCGGCAACGCCATTTTTGCAGCGCCTTGGATCGGCTCCTCCTGGACAGGCAATGATTCAAACATCGTTCCTTGAAGCTGGTTTCCAAAGTCAGCCTTCTTCGCTTCAATTCCCTGGAGATACTCGCCCATGCCAAACATGGATTCCTGACCTCCAATGACCGGGGGCTTGAACGTGGAAGATTCAGCACCCTGGGAGATCAGGTTGAATTTCATGGCTTCTTCATCGGCACCGAATATTTCTGGTTGGGTATTCTTTGCCGGCGTGGGTTCTGCCTTTTCAATGGATGGGTTATCCGGATCAACTTTCTTGATCGCGCCATCAATCTCGTACACCCAAAGGGCAGGGTTCTCCAGGTCAATTCCCAGCAACCTGGTTTCACCACCATTGGCATTGAAGGATTTGAATAGTTCTGGATGAGCAGGATACAAGGCAATGGGTTCGCCATCCTTGTATACTTCGGCCACCACGTCATACTGTCCATGTTTGAAGGCATAAACCTTCTGGATGAACGTGCCTTCTTCCGGAGGGTAAGCTGCGTCTGAATCCACCATCGGAACTGGCACGGTGCGATTACGCGCTTCAACTCTAAGGAGAAAATCACGTGCCGGGTCGATCTGTTCTTTGACAAACGCGATCTCTGCTGCGCTGATCTTGCTGCTGGTAGGCGGTTCGCCGTGTTCTCCATCCAGGATCCAGTTGGAGTAATCGCGCGCATATTCGCGCTGATCCTTGTCGGAGATCATTTTGTTGATTCCGTTTGACAGGTATTCAGTGACCTGATCCCATTGCGGTACTTTGTCAGTGTGGTTGAGATCGATGTTTTGAATCTCGTCAATCGGAACAGCTTCGCCCTGGTCATACAATTCTTTGAAGCTGTATTCCTTTTCGACCATGGCAAGCTTCGCCCTTTCCTCCTTGCTCAGCGTGGAAAGGTAAGACGCCTCACCCATGACGTACTTGTACAGCCAGATGTTTTCGCCCTCGGTCATTCCATCGACTTCGAGATCAGCAAGTTTCTCCAGGGTGGCGCGGTCATTGGTTTCAATCGCATCCTGCCGGGCTTGATCCAATAGCCATTGATTGGATTGGATCAACGCTTCCTGAGCAGCCTTGCGGTTCTGCCGGCGCAAATTCAAGGTTTCAAGCGCGACCTTCTGGACTGGAGTAACTTCTTCGATGGGTGGTTGTTGTGATCCCTGGGGATACTTAGCTGCGAGATCGGGATAATCAGCCAACACTTCTGGTGGTACAGTCTTGCCTTCTGTAAGGGCTTCCGCCACCTGTGCTTTGTGGTATTGAAGGTAAGTGTTTTGCGCGGCAGCTTGAATCCATCCTTCCTGCCCATAAGGATTGGAGTAATTGTCTGTATATTTTTGCTGGTCAGTTTTGGCATCCCAATCCAGTTTGCGTTGTTGAATTTCCTTTTCAACAGCAGGACCCACAACCGACCTTTGATATTCATTCCTATTCAATTTCCATGGTTGCTTTCCCTGGAGTAATTGATCAGCATCCAGTTTGATATTTACTGGCTGGGGTTCTGGTCGCGGTTCTGCTCCAGGTGGGGGAAGTTGTTCTTCCACCATTCCTGTTCCAGACGCTTCTCCTCCGCGGACATTTGGGGGTACGACCAATGCCGCTGGGCTGGGGGCTTGGGCATCCACTTCTCCGTTGGCTTCTGCGTTGGAGAGTTCGGGTTCGTATATACCGCCTGATGCTTCATATCGGGCTTGCGTGGCATTGAATACCTCCTCTTTGGTTCTGAATTTCTGCTCACCAAATAGGTCATCCTGGCGTGAGTCGGGTTCTTTCAGGGCTTCTTCGATGTAAATCCGGATGAAGTCTCTGAGGGGTTTATCCTTTTTGAGTCCGCTCATCATGCGGAGTAAAAAGTTTTGGGTGGGGGTCAATGGACCTTCCAGCAGGGGTGGAGTCGCAATCAGTTCATTGATGGTTTCAATCTTGTTCTGCTGCCTGAACCAACGTAAACGGTCTGCAGCGTGGGCAATGTCATTGGCTATCGCAAGATCCGGGCTGACCTTACCCTGGGCAATGTGACCTTCAAGCTCTGCCAGTTGTGGCAGCACCTTATACATTGCGGCTTCCACAACCTTCATTTGAGACTTGGGATTGAAGATCGTGAACTGGTCCAGCAATTGCTTGGCAGCATCGTTGGAGAAGATGTTGGTAAACATGGCATTTTTGATGCGCGTGATCGCCTTCTCTGTGTACTGTCCTTTAACAAAGTACTGACCCTTTTCCGTGGCCGGCACCTTGTTTTGCAGGAAGGAATTGATGAATTCGCGGTTGGCTGCGCGCTTGAGCATCCCTTCCACGGTGTCGTTATCACCCACTTCCAAGTGTGCCAGGGCTTCTTTCGAGATCGAGCCGACATCATTGATGGCAATTTCCTCATCGTTCATTGCCAGATTTTCCCTGGTGTTGGCATCGTTCACGAAATTCTTGATGGCTTCTGCGTCCATCTTCTCATCCATGACGCGCACCAGCACCGGGTGTTTCATGGTCTTGAAGCTTTCTGGATCGATGCCGTGTTCCACCGCGCTATCGTCCAGGGCAGATCGATACTCGCGCCATCTATTGGGGTAGCCATCGATGGTTCTGGTGATATACAGGATGCGACCATTACCTGATAGCACCATGTTTTCCTGATCGAGGATGGGAGCGCCCCGGTCTATGGCTTTGAATTCGTCCAGTAATTTCTCCGGGTCCAGATTGGCGGCGTTGGTTTCAATTTGCTCCCGGCTGGCTTGCGCCTGTCGGTCACGCGGTTGCTTCGCCTGATCGTACCTGGGGTTGGGCTTGATGGCATCACCCTCAAACACATCACTGGCAATGATGTCATTCAGATCCATGACTGCATAAGTCATCTTGTACTTGGTCTTATCCTGGATTGACTTCGCGCTTGTCTTTGCGCCCATGATCCGGACCGCTTCCGGCTTGTGCCATGGGGCAAGGTCTGGATTGTCTGTTAATTCCTGGAGTGCGTCAAAGACCGCGGTGTCGTGGATCAGCTTTCCATCGTCACCCTCCAGGTAATTGTCCACTGCGTCATCCACAAACTTGATGGCTTCTTCCTCGCTGCCAAACTTACCCAGCACGTACTTGGCAGCATCCTTCTTTGCCATCCGGGTAATCTCGTCATCAGTGAAGCGATAATTCCTACCACCATTCTTGATGTCCTCGAATTGCTTCTGGTAAATCTGATCCCAGGATTGTGGCCGGCTGGGCTGGTCCACCAGCATTTTGTCAAAGATGTCTTTGAGCGATACTCCGTTGATCTTTGCCTGGATGTCCACGGTCTTACCACCCACTGTGAAATCCTGGGTGTTTTCAAAACCGCTGACCCTGCCACCTGACTTGAACAGCTTGCGGTAAACATTCAGCATCCAGTCCGTGAATTTGCGGAAGATCGATTTGAGTGCCAGGGTTGGAGCATCACCTTCTGCCAGGTATCGCTCCCATCCTCGGGCAAATGTTTCCTCTGCCTGAACGTACCGGGCTGCTTCCTCTGGTGTCGCTGTCGTATTCCAGTATTTGGTTTCGAGGTCTTTCAGTTCATCGACACCTGACAAACCACCGTGCTTGGCAACGATGTCCAGGTCTGCTGAGGGAAGATCGCGCCGGAAGATGTGACCCACCTCGTGCATCATGGTGGAGAAATCAGGTGCGTTCAGACCCCGGACCAATGCCCGGCCATCTTCCAGGAAGTTGATGGATCCACGTGCTTCACCCTGGCGCAATTCCATGGGGAATCGCTTCCGGGCATCGGCATAAGCGGCGCGTCCTGCTTCGGACTGATCTTTGAATTTTTCAGTAACCTTCTGGTGGTTGCGCCAGTATTCCAGGATTGCGCCATCCGGGTTGGTGGTGATCTTGTACCTTCCGGTCTTGGAATACCAGGTGTTGGGTTCTCCCTTTACATCATGGAAAGCGATCACCTCTGATACAGCTGGTCGGTTCCGTGGGTAATCCACCGGAGCGTGTACTTCTTTGTGGGGATTTACATAATTCACATACTCGTCCACGAACACGGTGAGGTGGGCAACGTTCTCCAGGAAGTCTTTATCTGCCTTGCTCAGCACGTCCTTGTAGAATGGATAATCCTGGATCTTTTCAACCAGGTCCATCCGGTTATGCAATTCGAGCTTGGATTCAATGTATTTCAACACCGTACTTGCCGGCATACTCAACGGATCTCGTTCAAGATCGCCCTGCGCCAGGTTGTCAAACAAACCTTCATGGGTGATCGCTCCGTTTTCATCCAGGGCAAACCGGGTGGCGTACCAGTAATCCTGGAATGCTTCACCAGGTGCGAATCCAGTCTGCAATGCCAGGGCATCGGCATGGGATTCCATCACCACCATGACTGCAGCGATCTCGGATTCATCCGCGCCGTACTGGTCGATCAGGTATTTCTTGATTTGTTCCTTGGTGGCATAACCGCGCTCACGTATTGCAGCCATGCGCTTCTGCTTGTCCGCGATCAGGGCAATGTCCTCAGCCTGTGTCTTTGCGGTGATGGTTTCTTTTACTTTGGACACCTGATGGGCAAGGTAGCGTTGATTGAATGCGTACTCTGCCAGCTCCGGGGGAACTTCATCCAGGCTTTTGAAGTCTGTTTCAAAGTAAGGCTTATTGCCATCGGCATCAATAAAATCCTTGCCGTATTTGCGGATCACATTGAACGCATACTTGGCCACTGGGTTTCCGCTCTTGTCAGTGATCCCAAACACCGTTGCCAGGCTCATGATCTTTTCACGCCTTGCCCGGGCAGCCGCGCCGGCAGCTTCTACCGCGGGTACTTCCTCGATCCAATCCGGTTCTTCCGGCACCAGGGGTTCTGGTTGTCTGGCGGGTGGCACGTCCACTTTCTTTTCCGGCTCGAGAACTGGCTGCTTCGCCAATTCAAACGCGCCTTTGTTTTCTAACTCCTTCATATCAGCGATCATGCGGTTGTAGATCGGGTTGAATTCAGCGTATGCCTGATCCTTCTCATCCCCCATCATGTCCGCTGTTTTCTCGCGGATGTCGATCTGTGCCTGGACCGTCCTCCTGCGGATCTCCCGGATTGCCTTGCGCCACTCCCTGGCTTTTCCAATATCCCACTTGGTAAACAGGGCGTAGGATTGCGCGAATTCTTCATCCATCCCGGTTTGTAGTTTTTCTTCCAGGGTGGTTGCTTTTTTGTAAAGGTCGTTGATCTTCTGCTCGGTGGCTTTCCACTCGGCGTTGGTTCTGGATTGCCAGGTATCGTAGGTTTCCTTTTCCTTGCGGTGGGAATTCTCAAAGTACCTGTCACGCAGCTTCCGTGTTTCCTCGTGGAACTTCTTCCAGTTGTCGTGGTTCTGGTTGAGCAGATCGATGAACTTTCGTGATCTCTCGTTCTTGATGCCCAATCCGTCAAAGATTCCGCTGAGCGTTTGGGTTTCAAACTCGTACACCCTGCGCCACTCTTTATCCTGACTGGCTGCCAGGGCTTTCCATTCCTTGTTCCATTGCTCGGAACTGAATTCACCCCGTGACTTGCGGTAATACAGATCGTCCACTGCCTTGCGCGCGTTCACCCAATGCTGCCCGATCATGATCTCGGTGTCGCCGTAAAGCTGGAGGACCCCCACCAGCTTTTCCTTGTTCACAATGTTGGCTACTTCCAATGATCGCTTGGCAATTTCCCTGCTGAATGCGGCATCCACAAACGTATCCACCTGGTCGCGGATCTCCCAAATGGCAGCGTCCACCTGCTTGGGATCTGACGTGTCTTTCAACTTGGTAAACAACTGATCCATGATGTTGGTCTTGATCAGCATATCTTCCACCATGCCGGGTTCGCCGGGGAACATGGTATTGCCAATCTTCTGCACCACCTGGGCAATCGAGGGCTTCATGTACTCCCCAAAGATCGCCTTCTCAACCTCGTCAATATTCATGCCGGCTTCGATTGCGCCGTAAAGCACGTTCTTCATTCCGGGTGCGCGTTGATCCAGGATGGCTTCGATGTTTGGAGCCATCTTCTTGAATCCCTGCCCTTGCTTCCAGTTACGATTCCAGAACGTGGTGATTCCAATAATGGTCGCCTGGCGTGATTCAGACCGCTCCACTGTACTGGATAACCTGGAGAACACACCGGCACCGCGGTTGATCTTATCAATGCGTTTCTGACTCTTGGCAATCAGATCGCTGGCTTCCGTGGCTTCCGCAATGATCCCCTTGCCGCCGTAGATCGCGCCTTCATCTGCTGCGCCCACTCCAACATCCAGCCTGGGTGGGGTGATGCGAAGTCGCTCCAGCGTTCTGTCGATCTGCTTGGGTGTCAGGAATCCCAACACGCCCACGGCTGCCCGGGTGATCACGTTGTTGATCGCATTATTCAGGAAGTAGGCTGGATTCAACCCCAGCAGCACGAGGGATTGGACCCCCTTCAATGCGTTGGACAATCGGAACACCCAACTATTGGGCTTCAACCCCAGGTTTTCCTGGAACCATCCATCCATCTTGTCTGCCATGTTGATCACGAGGTGTGCTTGCATTTCACTTTCGGACCACGGCAGGGCATCCTTGCCTGTGAATACACCCAGGGTATCCTTGATGAATTTGGCATCTCCCATCTGTGGGGCAACGTCATTGATGCGCCGGATCAGGGTGTCCGGTTCGCGTTCCAATTGTTCCAGGATATTGGCCGGCTTTTCTTTCAGGGCATCCGCGATCTTCACCAGGATCATGCGCCGATCTTTACTGGCGTTCCAACTGATCAGCATGTTGTCCAGGGAATTGTCTTTCGTGGCAGCGTACTTGATTGCCTGTTGGATGGCTGCCATGGCAGGAGATTTCAATATCTGCTCTCCGGCATCTCCCCTGGTTACCTTTTCCAATCCGGCTGCCTGTCGCCATAGCTTGCCCATTTGATCCACATCACCATTGGCCATATCCATCAGGGTAGCCATGCTGGAATGGAATGTATTCAGCATCAAGTGGGTTTGAGATTCCGGGGTCAGGCTGGATAGCTTTTGATACCACTTCATCCCGGTGGTGGGCCGGAGTTCTTTGAAGCCATAGGTATCGTCCAGTCCACCGATAAACTTTTCAAAGTCGGACAGATCCCTGGCTTCGGGGATTTCTCTCGGAGCGCGGCTGGCTTTGTAGGTTTGCTCCACGCCGGCGGTGTCTTTCCAGATAACCTTGTCGCCCCTGTATTCAATGGTTTTGGGATCCACACCAGCCTTGCTCAGTTCTTCCACTTTGGCGCGGGTGTCTGCCGGGTAGTCAGTGAAGTCCGCGGAGTAATGCCCAAACCGGATCGAGTTCTTGTATTGATCCAGGGTTTCAAAGATGCCCTGGGTGGATCGTTGTCCGGTCACCGCTTCTACAAACTGCTGCACACCAAAGGGAAGCGCATCAATCGCCGGGTTGCCGCGGGTTTCTTTGAATGCGGTAGCCAGTCGTTCATTGCCGCGTAACTTGGCTATCTTCTCGCCGGCTACGTTCATGCCCAGGGGAGCAAATTGCATGGGGTCAAAGATGGACTGCATTGCAAAGTCATTGACGATGCCGGATGCGCCATACTCCTTGGTAAATTCGGCGTAGGTCTGATCCGATGCTTCCCTAAGTGTTGCGCCCTCTTTCATCAGCGCATCGATCCGCACCTTGGCAGCGTCCATGGCTTTCACGCCCTTGCCATACGCCGGCAATCGCTGACCACTGATACCTTGCTCAAAACGGAACACGCCACCTGGGATGCCGCGGTATTGTTCGTTGTAGGCAAATGCGAACAGTTTAGCCAGGGGTTCGAGAACGCTGTAGTCTCCGGTTTCGTAGGCAAGTTTGGACGCTTCCCAATTAACAGGAAGATCTTTGAGGGATTGTTTGAAGCTTTCCCAATACGCCCCATTGTTGTTCTTAAGAGCGCTCATGGTGGCATCGGAATACTTCGCGCTGATCAGTTTCCAGGCTTCTTTTTCAGAAATGTTTTTCTGCTTCATCATTTCCTGGAGTTCTGTATCAAGCTGCTGACCCATCTTGCTGGTGTCTGCGCTGTACATCAGGTCGATGCCGTAGGTCTGCTCTAATGCCTGGGCAGCGGAGTTGAATACCATCAATCCTTTGCTTAAGATCGGCACTTCTTTCCCGGTCAATCCCTGATAGAACGTACCGCCGCCTAGTACCAGCCCACCTACCACCGCGCCGGGTAACTTCCCAAACTTCTGACCCAGCTTTGCCCCCAGCAAAAACATGGGGGCAGATTGAGCAGCCGAGCCAACGAGCTTTGAGCCAAGGGGTCTGTTTGCCAGATCTTGCGTTTGTGCGCCTGACATCAGCAGGGTGGACATTGCCTTTTCGTAATTCATCAGGTTGTTCCAGCTGCCCTGGGTGGATTGCATTTCCTGCATCTGTTTGGCGCGGAGTTCACGCATTGCATCCTCACCCCATAACATTTGGGAGGGTGGTTGCTTCATCTTTTTGAGATAGTCCGAGCCGGCATCTCCTTCCGGCAGAAACTTCCATTCATACCAGGGCTTGCCTTCGTTGCGCTCACTCATGTACTCATAGGCAGCGGTGATCGCATCCGGGTCCATCCATTCAGGTGGTTGCCATCCGGGTGGTGCGGACCGAATGATGTTGTAATTCATGGCAACATTGGTTGGGTTCTCCCAATAACTGAATCCCGGATAGTTGAAAGCATATTGCTTCTGTGGTGCATTGGGCTGGGTTGTGTCCTGTACCTGAATGTTCTGTGCTTGAAGCAGCAATTGCACGTAAGGATCGCCCAGGAATGGATCTGGTACTTTATGTCCTTCACCATTGGTGCCAACCACCAGACCACCAGGGATGTTCTGATTCTGTGGTGGGTGATATTCTTCTGGTGGCGTGTTGCTTCCACCCTTCCATGGATTGGAGTTTTCAGGATCGTAACCCATTGTCTGTCACCTCGTTGAAGACTTGATTATCCGACAGGAATGCGCCAATTCATCAGGGCGTTATAATAATTTTGGAGGGCATCCGAGTATGTTCCCCCGCCACCTCCACCGCCCCAGCCGTAGTACGGAAATCCATAAGGCCATTGACCCTGATTCTGATACGAGTTGTTACCACCTCCGCGATTGGGAGGTTGGGTTAATTGCTTCACGCGGTTCTCGTTGTATATGTCGCGCAACCGCCAGCCATACTCGGTGTCATACGGATCAAGCCGCTTCTGGTTTCTGGCTTCTGCCACTTCGCCGTTTGCACCCAGGTGTTCCGCATAATACTGGTCAAGAACAGACGGATTGGTGTCAAGCAATTTCGTCAGATCCGGGATCTCGGCTGTGCCTGGCATCGTCACGCCACCGAATCCACCTATGCCGGAGACTGTTGGAGAGTTGGCAGCATCCACAAAGGCTTTCTTCACGAGATCAAGGAATGTCGGCAGCTTAGGCGCAGTGGGTGGAGTGACCACCGGCGTGGGATTCGTGAATTTGACCTGGTTTGGATTAGGTCCAACGCCAAAGGACGGGATATTTACTCCACCAATCCCCAATCCGGTATCGCCGCCCCCAAAGTTTGGAGATTCGATAAAGCGCTGGTTGTTTCTGGATCGACCACCTGGTAAGTACGCTGCATCTTCTTCTGCAACATTTTGTCGGCTTTGCTGCATCTGATACAGGTATGAGTTGAACCAGTCGGTATTTTGTGGAACGTACCGCGGATTTCTGCGCTGTTGCTGGGTGATCAAATCAGAATCCTGCGCACCCCCATACACAACTCCCCTGGGTTTATTGGGTTGAACCGCTGGTTTGGATGGTGCCGTTCTCGAATCATCGTATGAGATTGCCATTTGGACCTCCTGTTAATTGATCGATCTCGACTGCTTTATCTGGATTGGATTGCTTGATCAGGTCAAGCACACCTGGCTGCATCTTCTCCAGCATCTTCAAATACATTCTTACCCTGGGCGCTTCCCATTGCTTTAGGAATTCAGTTTTCCATCCCTCGGTGTTTGCCCTGGCTTCCAGGTAGACATCTTCGGCATCCGCGATGTTAGCCATTCATCCCTCCCGGCGGCATCTGACCCTGACCACCACCAGGGATCATGCCGGCCATTTGCGGTGGTAATCCACCCTGCACACGCTGACCTTGACCGCCAGCCATTTGCGGATTGGCAAGCATGTCAGGTGTCGGCGTCTGACCTGGTTGCCCGGGTGGAGGTTGCCCCTGCGCGTCTGCTTGTGCCGCTGCCTGTGCATCTGCCAATGCTTTGTCCTGCGCTGCTTTCTGCTCGGCTGCCTGTTCCTGTGCCTGCTTCTGCATCTCGGTTTGAATGAAGGTATTGACCATTGCTTGCTCTGCCTGTTGGGTCCAGACTTTCTTGCGCATCTCCTCCGTGTTCTGAATGTTGAGGATGTTTTCCTGGATCCATTCATCGTCTGCCAGCCCGGTGTTCTTTAGCATCACTGCAATGTTGGCAAGCTGCAGCCGGTCTTGTGGCAGGGATACATCGAGCTTCACTTCCACATCCAGATCATCCGGGATCTCCTCCGGTTTCAACGTTGATCCTGCGAATGCCAGAGCTTCCGCGCCATCAGTCTTTGCCATCATCAGCATCAGCCTGGCGACCTCGGCAATAGCTGCTCCACCCATGCGCTGCGGTCCGATCAGGGGCAAGCGTCCTGACTGGTTGAGCAAAGAGAATTCACTGAACGTGGTCTGCCGGTTCATGGGTGCGCCAAATGCCTGGGAATGAATAGTGCTTTCTTCCAGCTTGCTGCTTGCCAGGTTCATCCCTTCCATGAATGCCGGATCGATCAATCCCTTGTTGCCCATGGGTTCAATCTTTTCACCTGGTGATAACTCCACCACGCCGCCGGCTACATCAAAGTTCAATTCAAGTTTCTTGCTTTCATCAGAGTCTGGGGCGGTGTGAATAAACATGGGGCTGGCTCCCAAGCCAAAGATCGTGGTGTACAGAATGGTCATGCTTAAGTTTTGTGCTTTCCAGATCCCGCTTTTGTAAATGGAATAAAGCATGGGTTGGGTCTGTTCTTCTGGCTTGTCGAACAAACCTGATCCATCCACCTGGGTGCAGCTGATGGGGATCTCGGGGAAGCCGTGCAGACCAATCCAAATATCGTGACCCTCCACCCAAAACGCGGCATAGTCCAGATCGTAGAATGTGGACAGGGTAAGTTGTCCGGTTCCGTGCTTCTGTTTCATATCATTGGGAAGTAGGTCACCAAAGGTGTTCACCAGGTAGCTGTGGCTGACCTTGGTTTCGCGGTAGTAAGCGGTCAAGCCGGCAATGTCATATTCAGGATAGCCTGAATGCGGGTTCCAGTTCTCCACCAGGTAGGGGGTCATCCTGGCAATGCGTTCAATGCGCTGCTTGTGCTTGGTGGTGCGCTTGATCAGGTCTGCCATGGGGGTGATGGCGTTGTCGATCCTGCCGTAAAGCACCGCTGAAAGCAGGGCATCAAAGTGGATGGGGCGCTTCTTGATCTTCCCGGAGTTCTTCCACCACCGGGTGAGGTCCTTTTCGATCTTGTCTTTATCCACGTTCTCGTTGGCAGTGGTCACGCTGAATTGCGGATCGGTGGGCAGCATCAAACGGGTGGCGTTCAATACTTTGTTTCTGGCATCCGGTGAGATCGTGATCACCGTGCCATCACGCAATTGTCTCTTTTCTGTCTCACCCCATTTCAGGTGGAAGATGTTTTCGTATTCGGTGAAGTCCTCATGCAGTTTCGAGTAGATCGGTTTGATATCCGCTGCATGCTCACGGAGTTCCATCATCTTTTTGGTATCGACCTTGGTTTGACTCATCGGATCAGCTCCATCAGGCTGGATTGTCGTTGCTTGATTTCTCTCTTGGGTGCGACCACGGCGGTGCTTCTGGTGTATCCATAACGCCAGGCATCATAGGGATCATCACCGTCCACCTTCAATACATCCTCGGTGTTATTCTTGTCGATCACCAGGGATGGCATGATCTTGATCAGATCTGTGCATTGCCGGAATACCATCACACCAGGCTTTCCATCGGGCAGGTTAGCCAGGAAGTTGTTGATCACATGCCGGCCACGTATCCGATCATTGGCTGCCTTGGTCAATACGATCCCCACCTTGGCAAACTCCTTCGGCGCGGTGGTGACTCTTCCATCCACATTCTTTTCGCGCCACATATCCGGGGATGCGTAGGTAAACAGGATGCGCTCATTGGGCAGGGTGGCGGTCTTGATGGCATTGGCTATTTCAATGTCGGTCTGCAGCCGGCCATGCAATTCCCGAATCGTGTAATGCCGGTTGTTGCTCGGGTCCATCTTCCACCAGTAGCAGTACCAGGGATGATCCCAGCCGTAGTCCATACTGCGCCAGGTTGGCCAGTCGTCTGGAAGATCAACATAATCCGTGGTGTGCCGGGTATATGACCATTGTGGAAATGCCTGACCAGCGAATACAGTCCAGTCACCTTCGAGCAACGCCTTACCCACCAGGGCATCACGCGCCATCAGCCGTGCTTCATACCCTGGATCTCGCCCCACTCCGATCTGGTTATCCTGGATGAACGCAGGAATGAAGATGGTTTTCTCTTTGGAACTATTGGGGTTAGTGACTTCCTTTACCTGCTGATGCTCACCCAATCCCCGGAGAAGATCAAACAACTGCAAGTACCAGGTGTGACCCACGTTTCCTGGGTTGGTGGCAAATACCCTGAACGGCATTGGACCACCATCAACGGTGGATCTGTTGCGGGTGATCAGGTAATCGACAATCGACCAGGTGAAGTGGGTGGCTTCATCGATCAGGAGAATGTCAAACGCCTGGCTCTGATACTGGAACACATCCGATTCAAATTGACAGTGGCAGAAGTGCAACCGGCTGCCAGTGGGGAATACATGCACATGCTTCTGCTCGTTGTATCTGGCTATGCCGGCAAGCAATGCCCGGCTGCGAATGATCGCCCCATCTGCCCCTTCCAGCTCCGGAAAGGTGCGCCGGAAATACCCGATGCTGATCCCAGGAAAAGCAAACGCTGCAGCAATGGCAATCCCCAGGAGTCCATCTGACTTCCCTCCAAACGCGGCGCCACCATAGCCAATGGTTTCACAGACTGCATCCCTGGGATGGCCGCCCTCGAATACCTGATCCAAACCACAGGCAGCAATTACCTGGGCTTGTTTCGGTTGGGGGATCCAGGGAATGTCGTATCTCATTTCATTCGCTCTTGATAAACCTGACCTCGATGGGTCCGATTGGAGGAGCATCGACCTTTATAGATCGCTCACCCATTTCTCTGGCAATGTCGTCCAGGACGCCGCGGTATTGATCCACCTCGGATGCATTGAATCTTTCCTCACCAAAGCGATTGGTCACCCAAAGGGTTTCATTCACCAGAAGATCGGCTTCAAGTTTCTTCGCTAATCGCTTTAGTTTTTTGATCCGGGCAGCTTTCAATGCCAGCCCGGATTCCATGGCTGACTTGTGTTCGCGTTTGATGATCTCTTTCACGTCCACCTGGGTTTGCTTGCGGTAGTAATTCACCGTCTCGCGTGATACTTCAAAGGGTTTCTTGAATGCCCTTGCCCTGGTGTTGATCTCACCAGGTGTGATGCCCTCGCTGATCCAGGCAATCAATGCAGTCTTTTGGGCTTTCGATAGTCGCTTTGTCATAATATGTCAGGTAATAAATACAAAAAACGGATCCCAATAGTGGGACCCGTTTTTGGCAGTCGGTCTGTCTTTGATTATTATACGGTACTGGAGAGGGATTTTCAATCAGGTTCCCTTCGATCCTCCCTCGTATCGCATGGCTTTGGGAAGTAGATCATCTGCCCAGGAACAAGAGAACGTACATGACCATTGCGGATGGTGATCGTGATCTCACCCGCCCCGGATGGGCTATTGCATATCTCTCTGATGTACTGGTCAAGTAGCTTCCATTGTTCCTGGGTCAGCTCCATGGTTTTTATAATCTCCGGCTAGATGTCGAGCCTGTTGAGAACGTCTGAAATTGCGCCGGATGTGTCCTGGAGTTGTAGTATTACACTCCGAATGCTCACGGCAATTGGAGATTCAACTGGCATCGGATTGACTGGTTTTTCGCATGTGGCTTCTTTTGTGATCATCGACTTTGTGACCGGGGCAAGCCTTTCGACCAGGGTCTTTACCTGCTCCTGGAGCAAGTCGCTTACCCTGGCAATCTGGCTCAACCGATCATCCACCCCTCCCATGGGTCGTCCTTGTGGTGATGCTGCAAAAGATCCTTCGTTCATTTGATTCCTCCTTTGAATTTGATTATGCCGGTGTATCCATCGGCAGGATTACCTGGATATTCGAGGTGCGTTTTATTGCAATGTCATGGATGTACTGGTAATTCAACTCTGTTCCAATCGCCCTGCGCCCCAGCCGGATTGCCACGCGCTCCACAGTGCCACTGCCCATGAATGGATCAAAGACAAGATCGCCTGGTCTGGACCCTGCCAGGATGCACGGCTCCACCAATCCCTCCGGCATCACAGCGTAGTGGGCTTCCTTACAGGGCTGGGTGTTGATCGTCCATACAGATCGCTTGTTTCGCGCTGGGATGTTGTCTATGGTTCTGGAGGTTTGGATGTCATCTCCGTGATGCTGCATGTCCTGGATCTGTTCTTTGGTTTTGAATCCCCGGATTGTATTCGGCCAGCGTTCATGCCCATGTTCTGCAAAAGTCTGTCCGCTATCCTTATACTTTTTTGATCCCTTGAATTTGGTGTCATGCCTACCATCGAAAGACGCTGGCTCGAGAATCGCTTTGAAATCGTAATAATAGGTTGGTGATTTGGTTAACAGAAAAAGATATTCATGGCTCTTTGTTGGTCGGTCCTTGACGCTTTCTGGCATGGGGTTGGGTTTGTACCAGATTATGTCAGATCGCAAAAACCAGCCCCCCTTATTCGCATCAATGTATTCCCTTTCAAGTCTTTCCACCTCGACTGCAATCTTTTCTGGCCACTCCTCTCTCGAATCGTAACTCTCTGTGATAGCAGTGATCATTCTTTGAACATCTCGCATGTGGGCAGGTGACACCGCGCCATCATCACGTAGGGCTAGGGCGACCAACCATGGAATTCCAAAGAGATCCTTTTGTTTCGCTGCCCCTCGATCTACCTGAATGTCACCATAAATTTCTTGCATTTGCGTCACCCGGTTTGTCCATCCTCCAATTGCATTGGTGTTGAATCCGCTCCCTCGCTGCTGGCCATATGTATCGCCCTGGTTGAGCCACAATGTGCCATCATCTTTCAGCACTCTCTTGACCTCGCGAAACACAGCAACTATGTCCTGGATGTAATCGCCAGGTGTCTGCTCCAGTCCAATTTGAGAATCGATTCGCACCGCTCCACACTTGGCGCACACTTTTTTATATGGTTCTTGTTCATGGCTATTGCCTGATTGCCCGCCAGTCAAGGTAGATGTAGCGCGTCCTTTCTTTCTTGCCTGGCTGTGGTCACAATTAGGATTGCCACCGCTCCACTTCGCCGTACCGTAATCTCTCAAGCCATAGTCAATAGGGCGGAGACGTAACTACACATTGCACGCTACGGTCCGCCAAAGGAATCTTTCTTGAGTCAGCATTTATTATCATCCTTCACCTCCTTCCATAGTATGGCTGTATAATTACATGGTGAATAAATCAATTTGCATAATTTGTGGAAAAGAGGTCATCAGGCGTGGACAAAGGGTTGCAAAGTTTTGTTCTGTTGCCTGCAAAGCGGAATGGCAATCTAGACAAAAACCTGTGGATAAGGATTGGCTTTATCAGAAATACATAATCGAAAAACTTTCTACATACGACATTGCAAAAATTGTTCATAGAAATCCCAAGAGGGTTTACGAATGGATAGCTGATTTTGGAATTGAAACAAGAAAGCGCGGAGAAAATCTTCATGGGCAAGACAATGGCTGGGCGCAAGAAGGTTATGTAAATCCATTTGCTGGAAAAAAACACAACGAAAATACGAGACGCATTCTTTCTCAGAAAGCATCCAAGCCGAAACCATATTTGATGGGCAAAAACAACGGTATGTATGGGAGGAGAGGTCAGGCAAACCCACACTTTGTTGATGGTAGTTCCCCTGAAAGACAGCGGATTTATGCCTCCAGTGAATGGAGGTCGATCATAAGACAGGTCTATCAGAGAGATGGCTATAGGTGTGTGAGATGCGGAGCTACAAAGAAGGGTTATCGAAGTATTCAGGCACACCATATTAAGCCGTGGGCTGGGAATCCTGAGATGAGATTTGATCTTTCCAATATCGTTACCCTTTGCCACGATTGTCATAATTGGGTACATAGCAATGCTAACGTAGATCGTGAGTTTATTGGATAGTCGGATAGGTAGGCAGTTTTGCAACAGGATCAGATCCTTGATCACATCCACCGGGCTTTCACTCATCTTTTCTCTCCTCGAACTTGCCACATGCCGGCCACTTGAATTTCCAATCTGTACCGGGTCCACCGCTGCATCTGTTCAGATCACATTTGAAGTAACGCCCCGCCCTTCCGTGGATATAAAAGTGAGTGCAATTGCCACACTTGCGATCATCACGCTTGCCAAACCTGGCGCGCATCTGGCGCATCCGTTCAGGCAAGGCGATCTCTGTCTTGTGTTCTTCCAACCACTCATCGAATAGGGTCATCCAAGATCCTTTTCGTATTCGCAATCTGCAAAATCATCTTCGCCCTCACACTCGTCATCCCAACCATTATCGATGTCCGGGCAAACATGAGGGCAATCATCCGGCACAGGTAACCCGCCTGTGTCGTCCAGATCGCAATCGCATTCCATTCCACAAAGGGGGCATTCGTGCATTGTTATTTCACCTCGCAATAGATTTGTAACCAGCCAAGCTGCAAATCCCATTCGATGTCATCCCACGTCCACCTTTCGAGGAATATTTGGAATGGCTCGTTGAATCGCCATGTAAAATGCAATCGTCTTTTCATTCCATGCTGTCCTTGTTGATTCCTTACCAATTCAAGTTCCACCAGTTAGGAACATCTTTCCCTGGATACATAAATCCATCTTCGGGGTCTATGAAGAACCCAACATAAAAAGTCATTTCTTCGCCCCTCCTATTCGTAATCTACGCCCAGGGTCTGATCATTGCCGGCGATCCTGATCTCCACATCGGCATCAATCTGATCCAAGATTTCTTTGATCTCTTGCTCGTGATCGATGGTCCAGCCGGGTTTCGACCTGTGCATAAACGACAGTTTGAATACGATATCCTGGCGCATTGCTTTCCGCGCGCCTACCAGTCGTTCTCGATTGGTGGAATGGTTGCCGCGGCTGGGTTTGGCATTGTAGATTTCAATCTGTTCCTCGGAGTATTCATCCCTCATGCTTTTGGGGATCAGGTCAATCCCTGGCAACTCGTACCGTTCCTCGAATTTAGTCAGCCTGGCATCAACCCGGATCCATTTCATGTAGAGCGTTTCATTCTCTTGTTTCAGTCGATTGATTTCTTGGTCGTCAGTTTTTCGGCGGACAAAGGTAAGAGTGGTTAAGCCCGGGTTATGCTGCTCGATCAACAGTACTTCGCTGGGAGGTAAACCGATTTCAGCAATGAATGCTTCCACGATCTTCTCCCGGTTCGCGTTGATGTTCTTGACCAACTCGGCTGCCATCTGTTCAAAGTCAATCTTGGCTGTGAATTGTCGTTCCATCTTTCTCCTCCTCTTTCTGATTGGTTGGACCAAGCAGGATCCCCATGATCAGCAGCCGGGTGGTGATCTTTGGACCCACCTCACCCATGGCTACGTGATGTTTGGCGTGTTTCTCCACCTCTCGGGGATCCACAAAGTGGTTACAGATCGGACACCTGCCCATGGTTATTTCGCTTTCTCCAGCAGGGGTACACCCTGCACATCCGGGAGCATCCCGGTCAGCCCTGCCACGTCCAGTTCCGCTGTGGTCATGGGTGCTTGCCCTGGGTGAACACCGGGCAACTCCAGGAATCCAAACAATGCTGCAGGTGTCGCTTCTGCCGCGGTGAGGATTGCTTTTACAAAGTTCAAAGCAATCCTGCCCATCTGGTATCTGGATTGATCCTGGTTGGTGCGCTTCACACCGCTGCGTGTGAAAGTTTTGTCAGGGAAGCGGCAGGTCAGGGGCGCGAATGTGAAGCGGTAAACCCTGGACTCCCATTGGAAGCGGATCATCCAGGCATACCGCCCACCTGCTGATCCCTGAATGGTCTGGATGCCATCTGCTCCAAACTTTTCCAGCAGGTCCCCAATCTCACCCTGGGAGATCGATGGCGACACGGCGGTATCCCAATAGTTGGCATCTTCCGCATATCGCAACATGGCTATTTCACTTTCTCCAGGTCGTACAACGACCACCATCCAATGTGATTTTTGAATGAGACTTCTGCCAGCCGGCCATCCGGGTCGATCCTGATTACTGTGCCTTTGCCGTAATCATGGTTGCCAATGATCTTCACGTGGTTGCCTGGGTTGATCTCCGGCTTCACCCTGGGGGAAGGGATGCGGATCATGGGCAGCAGTTCTTCTTCCATTTCGCTTTCGCTCTTAATCAGCGCGGACATGGCTCATTCTCCTTGTGCTTTTGATCAGTTTGTTTGCCACCCTGTCGAATTCACCGGGTCCTAACTCGACTGATTCTGTCTGTCCATCTGGTTTGATGTGGGATATGACCATCTCCGGGATGGTTTCCACCTTTCCGGTGGTCTCCGGTGCGGTGGCAAAGAGTTCGCCCTGGGTTGCGTGCTTTAGGACTTGCTCGCTGCGTACCAGGTCCTTGCTCCACAATCCCCATCGTGCAATGACTTCCCTGAATTCCTCAATGTCGTGGTGGATAATGGTGATCTGATCATCACCGTCAATCTCAACGTGACAAAGCTCGTGATCGATCAGCGCCATGCGCTGGTTTTCTGTCAGCCGGCCTTCCCAATCCGGTTTGGACACCCAAAGAATGAGGTCGTAATCCAGGAAGGGTTTCAATTTGGCATTGACTTTTGAGATGTTTGCTAGAACATCACGACCTGCGGATGCCTGGGGTTCGCTGCGGTATAACACGCCAATGCTCAACGGCAATAGATCCCGGTGATATTGGCTGATCATCTGCTTGACAATTGTTTCAACGCTTGGATCTGCTTCTTTCCATTCGACTGCCATTTACTTGCTCCTCTCTAGTGCTGGATAAACTCTGAAAACGGACCCTCGATATACCGGCGTGCATCGTCTTTGGGTACGGTCTGCCGGGCTGATGCCATTTCGATCTGCACCGCCTTGACGATTGACCAGGGTCCGGCTATTACGTAGCCACCCTTGGCTTTGAGCGCTGCAATTGATTTGCTGATGATCTCTGGAGACACCCCGGAATGGACCATCCGAATCAGGGAATCGTCCCATTTGGTTTTTTCTTTCGAGGTGCAATTGGATCGGGATAACCCCGAGGAATTTTCGAATTCTTGATTGATGATTTCGATGTTGTTGTTGGCAACATCTACATCTTCCTCTTTCTCTACATCTCTTTCTACGTCTACATCTTCTTCTACTTCTGTGTCACGTATCGTGACTGGTTTCGTCACAGGTTGTGACAGTGGCTTGCTCCGGGATCTGCGCTGACGTTCTGCATCACTGATCTTCGCTTGTCGCTGCTGATACTTGCGGATGAATAGCTGACCATCTAACTCCACCAGGTAGGGTCGCTCATGGTGGTTTTTCAGTTCTTCAATCACCGGCTTCCACCAGTCAATGGTGCGCCGGGTGTAGAATGCAATCTCCATGATCTCCGGCAGGTAGCCTTTGGGGTGGTTGCCTTCCACTTCTGCGGTCTTGGCCACCACCATCAGCTCCAACATCCCTAACTTCGCATTCTCAGATAGCATGTGGTACTTGGGATCGTTCAGGATGTCGATGTACAACTTGACCCAATAGTCAGCCATGGTTTCCTCTACCCAAACAATCCCATTTGAGCCGGATCATTATGGATGGTGACCTTCTTGATTTCTTTCTCGATCTCCATCCGGTGTTTGTAGTCAAGGTTGGAAATCATTGCGCTGGTCTTGGTCAGGATGCTCACTCCTCGGTTGTGTTCAGCCTTGATAAATTCCAGGAATAGATCAAGGTCGTTCACTGCCCAAAAGTAACCACCCCCTGAACGGTCCGGGCAGATGGGATCACCCCTGGCGTTCAAGAGAGACACGATCATCTGGATCTTGCGATCTGCGCTTACCCCGGTGGATCCAAACATACGGAGCAGCAGTTCATCACGATCAATCTTGTTGGCAAGATCCACATGATGCTGGATGATGTACCGCGCTTCCTGCACGATCTTTTCATCTATTCCGGATTCGATCTTCACGAACTGTGAATTGAGAGTGTGCTTTCTCATGTGCTTCCTTTCCCTTCCCCTGGTGGGGGAGCCACCCCCACCAGGGCGAGAGGAGAAGGGGCTGGGTCTGCCCCGATTTGTGCCAGCGACCATGGAGGGTCACAAGCACTATCGAGGCAGAACCACCCCTGGGGTTATTCTTGTCCTGGCAACTTGGTGGCTATGGTTGCCGTGGGAACTTCGAGGATCTCAACAAAAGGGATCGGCGCGGTGTCGGCCACCGCCAGGGCATGCTTCTCAAAGAGCTTGGTATCAACGATGATCGCCTTGGGGAGATTCGTCAGCACCCAATCCCTGGCATCTTCCGTGTTGTATTCCAGCATCTTGACCACCCGGATGGATACGCCATCGGCTGGATTCTTGCTGTGGTATTCTTCGTAGTCTGCGACTGCGATCTGGCGCACCAGGTCCATCTCGCTCCGCTCTTTATCTTTGAGCCGCACAATCTCGGCTCCCAGGGCCGATGCTTCGATGAATTCTGGAAGATCTTGCAGGGCTTTGTTTGCCGCTTCAAGCTGTACTTTCACCCTCGCAATTTCATTGCGTACTGCAGCAAGATTGGCTACCTCATCGTGAAGTCTGGCGGTCTGAATATCTTTGTGCTGCGGTTCTTCGGTTGGTCCATCGACCATATACGGTGTTCTTTCTTCCATGGTTACTCTCCTTTTGGTGAATCGAATATGTCCAGCTGACCCTTGTTTTTTTGATACGCTTCCCAGGCGGTTGCGGCTTCTTTTACTGCCACCTCACTTGGAGAGTATTCGCCTGTGACCCTGCTCCGGGTGATACCCAGCCAGTGTTTCATTGCCAGAATTTGTGCGCTGGTCAGATCATCCACGGACCGCTTCCCGGTCAGGTACTCGGTGACATCGTGCCGGCGTTCTGCCGGGTTCTTGACCTTCCCTGCCCAGCAAAGTTCCAGATTGGCTCGGACCGCAGTCTTGTCCTTGCCAGTGGCATTGGCGTTCTGCTCAGCGTAGTGTGCGACCAGCCCGGAAAACTTGGACAGCAACACCAGGGCATCGTAAGGGCGTGAGTGTCCATTGTTGGCAATGGGGTCCACCGGGGCTGGTGGTTCTGGCTGGGGAGCAGGTTCTTCCGGAACATCCGGAGTGTACGTATCGACAAACTCGCCTTCGATGTCGGCATTGGGATCCCAATCTTCATCCGCTTCATCCGGATTGCTTTGGTCGATCCCCTTTTGAAGGGAGGGTGGAATGTCTGCGGTCTTGTCGCCGGAGGGCAGCAGGGCAACCATATCCTGCGGATAGGATAGGGCGTTCATGCTGCCAATCTTGGCATTCACCCAGGCTGGATCTGCTTCAATCGAGATCAACCATTTCTCGCGCCTGACCTTCTGCCCATCCGATGAGGGGCAGGAGATCATCCTGGGTACACGTTTGAGAATCAGTGGCACCCCGGTGATGTGGCCGTTGGTAATGAATGAGATCGCATCCAGTTGGGAGCTGATGTTCAGGATGTCGTAGATTGAAGTGGTCTGCAACGTCAGGTACGCCAACCGGCGCAACTCCGGCACGATCACCCGGAGCCGTCCAATGGGTTTGGCAAGGATGGGTTTCTTTTCCTTCTTTTGGTTAAAGTAAAACCCAACCGCTTCACCTTTCTTGAATGGCGTTTCAGGTTCGCCGTTGGCAACGATTGTTTTGCCATCCTGCGGATTCACCAGGAACAGATAACGCTCACCATCTGCCCTGGCGATCATGCGCCCTGCGGTGTAGGCTTCGTAGTAGGCATCCCACATTCGGTTGATCTCGTTGAAGGGGAGCAACACCCGGATCGCCTGGGGCTGATCACCGTAAATATCGTGGAAGGTTTTGATGGCATCCTCATTGGATGGGTCGAATTCCACCCGGAAGTATTTCAGGTCGCGCCCCATCACCTCCACGCCGCGTTCATTCTTTTGTTTGGGGCTTCCCTTCTTGATCCTGCCAATCTCGGGGAACTGCTGCCCCCTGTCGGTCAAACCTTTGATGGACATGGCTTTTCTCCTCTCTAAAATCCCAGGTCTTTCATCGCCTGTGCTGCTGATATGGGCTTGGACAATCCAAACTGCTCACCATACTTCTGCCTGACTTCCATGTATTCAATTGCGGATTCTTCGATGCGCTTCTCGGCATAGCGTTTGGTCACAAACCCGGTTCCTGCACAGTCGGGGTTCACACAATGCAGATCGCTGGTCACCTCGTCCACGTGACTGGCTTCCAATCTGCCCCAACAAACGGAGCAAACGTAGTTTTGCTCCATCCTCAATGCAATGTCATATCTCATGCGAGTACCCATTTTGCTGCTCCTCTCGTTTACTTTGGCAACGGTGGCTATTCCGTTGCTTGCGGTCTGCCGATTGCCTCAGCATCTTTCAGTGTTTGGATGGCTGTGTGAGCTTTGGCTAGGCTCAGTCCAACACGGCGAAAGATTTCCGAATCTGACTTCCCTCCTTCTAAGATTTCCACCAGGTATTTCTGTTGCTCGGACAGGTCCATGATCGCGTCATCAACTAAAGATCTGGCTGCTGGTGGAATGGGTAACCGTTTATCTATAGGCATTTCTGGTGATTCCTGGGTGAATATCGGGTGAGATATAGGTGATGTTTCCACGATGATGTAATCTCAAAGTGGATTAGGGAACGGGTTGGATAGTGATCGTGCCGTTTTTCAAATCACGAGTGACCACTACCGGGATGGTGCGTTCCTCTCCGCTCTCCAAGATTGTTGCCACTGCGTTCACCGGACTGGCACGCCGGGCAGCTTCCTGCTGAATCAACCATTCCATTTCGCTGGTAATGGAGCGCATGTCTGACTTTGCCATCTGGTCAAGGGTGGCCTTGGTGACCTTGGAAATTTGAACGGTGGTGATGTTCATCTGGATCCCTCAAAGATACATATTGTTTCTTGCTATCAACAATAATAGCAAATTATATATTGATTGTCAATAGGTTTCAACAGAATGTATCCCACAATTGACGCAAAATGGGGCAAAATGTTTCTAGTGGAAAACACATTTGGAGATTGGCTAAAACAGAATAGAGAATCCCGGGGGCTGTCGCAATCCGAGCTTGCGCGACTGTCGATGCTGAATCGTGCTGTCATAAACAAACTGGAGTCGGGAACGCATCCGACTCCAGACACATTGAAAGCGATAGCCAGGGGATTGAGGATCAGCGTGGAGAATGTCTACAGGGCAGCCGGCTTGCTTCCAGTAGCATCCAAGGAACGAGAAGGTATAGATGACTTGCTAACCCTGTACAACCAGTTGGATCCAGAGAAAAAGAAGATGTTGATCAATTACGCTTCTTTTTTGAACGGCTTGGAGAAGTAACGTTTCTTTGGGGGATAGATCATAATGTGTATCTCGATCCCGAAAATCGCTATTCTCAAAGCAGTAAAATCAACGGATCTATAAAGCGAGAACATTCTCCCTCATTGTGGTTAATTCGCACCAAGAGATTATAGAACATTAATTCTGAAAATACAATATCAGAATTGAAAGGTTTGTAATGAGAGTCACTTTACATGGACGTGAACGAGCATGGTTTTGGCTGATCCTGGGATTCCCGGTATGGACCTTTATCGTGATCTCCATTCCACACAAAATGAATTGGCTGGTGTTTGGTCCGATTGTCTTGGTGGGCGCATTCCTTTTATACAAGTTCATTGCAACGCTGGCAGGGAAGTAGACCCGGCGCTTATTTTACGGTGGTCTTCTTAAGAATCGCTGAACTCGTATTCACAGCAAGCCACCGTAGCTCAGTTGGCAGAGCAGTCGCTTCGTAAGCGACGGGTCAAGGGTTCGACTCCCTTCGGTGGCTCAATGTATTTAAAGTAATTAGTAATCAGTAATCAGGAAAAAATGGGCAATCAATAATTAGCAGCCAGTTTTGGAAATTCCTACTCCCTACTCCCTATTCCCTAATCACTGATTCCTAATCATTAATCCCCGATACCTGTATAATAAATATATGCCCCCAAAGACAACTCCCCTCGTGATTGGAATCGCCGGAGGTTCCGGCTCTGGCAAGACAACAGTCGCCAGTATTGTGCTTGACCGCGTTGGACGCCACCGCATTGCCTATCTGCCTCATGATGCCTATTATCGCGATCTGACCCAGCTTCCCATGAACCAACGCATGCAGGTCAACTTTGACCACCCAGACTCGCTCGAATCTGACCTGATGGCACGGCATATCCAGATGCTCAAGAACTGGGAAGCGGTGGACATGCCGGTGTACGATTTCACCACGCACCACCGCACCGACAAGACGATCAAGATCAACCCCCAACGGGTGATCCTGGTGGAAGGTATTTTGATCTTTGCAGACCCTGTGCTGCGCCGGATGTTCGACGTTAAGATCTTCGTGGATACCGATTCGGATATACGCTTTATCCGCCGTCTGCAGCGCGATATCGCCGAGCGCGGACGCACCACCGAAACGGTGATCAACCAGTACATCTCCACGGTGCGCCCCATGCACCTGGAGTTTGTAGAACCGTCCAAGCGTTATGCCGACGTGATCATCCCCGAGGGCGGGTTGAACGAAGTCGCAATGGATATGGTTATTGCGCGGATTGAAGCCCTGTTGAAAGAAGAACACAAAGACTGATCCATGCCCAAATCCGGCAAGATGAACCCAAAACTGTTGACGGTGATTCGCGTTTTGGCGATCATTCTTGTCATCGGTGTGACAGTCCTGCTCTATTTGAACCGCGATAAAGTCTCTCAGCTGGGCGTTTTTGGATACCCCGGGATTTTCCTCATTTCCATGCTCTCCAATGCTTCCCTGATCCTGCCCATTCCCGGGGTGTTGTTTACATCCGCCATGGGAGCGGTATTCAATCCTTGGTGGGTGGCGCTGGCTGCCGGTTCAGGGGCTACGCTGGGGGAACTTTCAGGGTACATGGCAGGTTTTAGCGGGCAGGGAATTGTGGAGAACCGCAAGTGGTATGACCGCGTGTCAGCCTGGATCAAGGATTACGGCGACTTCACCATTTTTATCCTGGCGTTGATACCCAACCCCCTCTTCGATATCGGCGGGATGGTGGCAGGCGCCCTTCGTATGCCATTGTGGCGGTTCTTGCTTTTTTGTTGGCTGGGGAAAATTGGAAAGATGCTGCTCTTTGCTTTTGGTGGTTCTTCAGTGCTCAAACTATTTGGGCTGTAATGCTTCCCACCGCTTGAGTATTTCTCAAAGCACAGGAAAATCTTGCCAGGTAATTGATGCAAGTGTCAGGCCGGTCGATAAGCCGCATTCTGTCCATCAGGAGGGTATGCTTTCGCACGGCTCCTGACGTGAAGGTCATCTCTCTAGGCTGGATGTTGCCATCCAGCTCGTGCAGCCTACCCGGGACTAATTGAAAAGCGGGCAGCTTCCCGCCGCCCGAAGGCGGACATCGTCCCTGCTTGGCCTTGCTCCCGGTGGGGGTTGCCTGGCCGCCGTATTGCTACGGCGCCGGTGGTCTCTTGCACCACCATTTCACCCTTACCCTTGCGGGCGGTATCTTTCTGTGGCCCGATCCAGCAGGTTCCTCCCGAAGGAGTCCCCGCTCCGGGTGTTACCCGGCACTGTGCCCTGTGGAGTGCGGACTTTCCTCGAAGCGTAAAACGCTCCGCGACCCTCTGACCAGCCTGACGGCTTCATCATAACCGCAACGCCTATCTTCGTCAATTGCAGTCGAGGCAGGCAGGTTGTACTTACAGAAGCTTGAATTGGTTATCGTATGCTGTCAATCCAGGTCCGCAACATCCTCATCCAGAGAATTCCGGCTGTCCGCAAGGGGTGAATCCTCAAGCGATTTTGAAATCCTGGCATAAAGTTCATCCTTATCGGGCTTGTGCTTGCCAAAGCTTTTGAGGACATCCAGGAAATAATTCGTAAACTCACGTGTGAGTTTATTGATTGAACCTGGAGATAATTTTTGCCCTTTTTCGAACCACACAATGGCTGCGTAGCCCATGACCATGGTGGTGGCTGATGCGATGGCAGCGCCCAGCAGCCATCCGGGGACGCCCCCAAACCGGCTGAGTTCGCGGAACAAAGTCCGCGCAAGCAATCCCAGTCCAAATGTGGTGACCAGTTCTGTGGCGACCCTGGGGGTGGTTTTGATGTTGTACACCCGGGCGATCCCCATGACCATGACCGATTGAGTGATGACCAGCGGAATAAAATCGATCACAGGCAGGGGTGCGAGCGCAATGGCTGCAGAAATGGACGCGGCGCTGATAATCGACCGCCAGGCAAGCTGCCAGCGGTATTCCGGCAATGCTTCGCCCAGTGCGGCAACCATTTCGGGTTCGGCAGCTGCAATCGCCAGCAGGATGCGCGAGAGGTTCTTGCCGTCTTTCGCCACCACGGGGATGATCTGGTCGGATCTGAGGTTTAGATTATCCGCTGCGCGCTCGATGAGGCTGTCCTTGAGTTTGGGTTCGACCAGATCCATTTTGTTCATCAGCACAATGTACGGTTTCTTGAGTTGACTGAGATCCTCAAAAAGTGCTTTTTCTCCCTTTTTGATTCCCTGGATGGCATCAAATACCAACACCAGAAAATCCGCCTGCTGGGCAGCGGAAAAGGCAAGCTGACGTTCCAGATCACCGCCAACTCCCACGGCATCAGCACCGGGGGTATCGACTACAGTGAAGAGTCCGGCGTCTGCAGGCTGGTTCACATGGGTGGTTCCTGGCAGCGGACCTACCTCAGCCAGATCCGTCTTGTTATGGATTAACTGGTTATAGAGTGTGGACTTTCCAACGTTGGCAGGACCGATAATGGCAACCGAATGTTTGCTGCCGAATGCCTGCCGAAACTGGACTGTGGAGCGTTTGACCAGGTTTTTGATCAGCCTTGGGTCATTGGGCAGTGAAGAGATCAAGGATGTGAAGCTGGCCTGTTCACTGGCTCCCAGTGAATCCCAAACCATGCGGATGGTATCCTGCACGTCGGGAGGAAATCGTCGAATGAAATCGTCAATTTGTGGCACGGATGATCCTTTCCAATAGGGCTGGTTTCATTCTACCTGAAAATGCATCGTCTTCACCAACTGCTTCGATTACGCAGGCGCCCACCTTTCATAAATTTTAAGGTTCAAACCTGCCTGGGCAGTGAAACCTTAATCGTTTTCTTAGCTAACAGGGGTATAACGACAAATGAGAAAGTGTAACAATACTATGAATTTTTGGTTGGAATCATGATATCTCCTGCATTATTAACTATCTTGAAAGTCGTATATACGTTCTGCCTGGTTGTTTTGTTCTTATTCAGCATGAACAGTCTGGCGTTGAGCATTTTATTCCTGATCAATCGCAAAAAAGTATGGCACAAGACTACGCCGGAAATGAAGCAGGCGTGGCCGAAAGTGACGATTCAACTTCCCATCTTCAATGAACGCTACATGGTTGAGCGTCTGATCAAAGCTGTAACGCGGCTGGATTATCCTGCGGATAAGCTGCAGATCCAGGTTTTGGACGATTCCACTGACTCAACAACCGAACTGGTTGCCTCCATGGTGCGCCAATATCAATGCCGCGGGGTCAATATTCAATTGCAGCACCGTGATGACCGCAGCGGTTTCAAGGCAGGCGCCATGGAAATAGCCTTGAAATCCGCCACCGGTGAATTTGTGGCAGTCTTTGATGCGGATTTTCTTCCCAAACCCAACTGGCTGAAGCAGACCATTCCCTTCTTTCAGGATCCCGGTATTGGATTTGTGCAAACCCGCTGGGGGCACATAAACAATACTTACAACCTGATCACCCGCATCGCTGCCATGGCACTTGACGCACATTTCGTGATCGAACAGACCGCCCGTGCCGGTTCGAACCTGTTGATGTCGTTCAACGGTACAGCGGGTCTCTGGCGTGTGGCAACGATTGAATCTGCTGGCGGTTGGCAGGGTGATACGCTAACGGAGGACATCGATCTCTCTTACCGCGCCCAGATGGCGGGGTGGAGGTATGTCTATGTGCCGGACATCGTAGTGATGTCGGAGGTGCCTGCCCAGATGGACGCTCTGAAGAAACAACAGGTCCGCTGGGTGAAAGGCAATTTCCAGGTTTCCCGCAAGTTAATGGGCAAGGTGATTTTCTCGCAACTCACCCCCTGGCAAAAGTTGATGGCGGTGCTCCAGTTGACCATGCTCTACATTCCCTACCCAGTGACCGTTTTGACCATCCTTTTGACTTTCCCGGTTAACCTTTATGCGCCGCACTTCATGTATCTCTTCGGTTGGACAATGATCGGTTCTCTTGGCCCCGTGTTCCTCTACACTCTGGCACAATCCGAATTCAATCCCTCTCTGATCAAGCGGGTGCTGCTTTTGCCTGCGTTGACCATGCTGGGTGTGGGCATTTCAGTCAACTGCACGATAGGCATTTTGAGCGGTTTTTCGAAAAAGAGCGGAACCTTTGAACGAACTCCCAAGTACAACATTGCGAACTGTAATGATCAATGGGCGAAGAACACCTACGCCCTTTCACTCTCACCGGTTGCAGCAGCCGAATTGCTGATGGGTGCCTATGTGTTGTTGACCACCCTCTACCTGACTATTGCGCATCATTATGCTTTTCAATACTGGCAAATGGTGCCGACTTCGGCTTATCTTCTGGTGGCAGGTTCGAGCATTACCCAGTCATTCCAGCGCAGCTATGCGCGGGCGCATGCCGCAGAACCCCAAACCACAGGAATTACGAACTAAATTTCCAGAAAACCGTTCAACCAGAACGGTTTTCTTTTTTCCCGGGGTCAAAAACAGCTATAATTAGCGCAATTCCAATTGAAACCAATGGGGTTTATTCCATTTTAGCGAGGTGATACGATGCGTCAACCATTTGTGGCTGGTAACTGGAAGATGAACAAAACGGTGGAACAGGCTAGTGTACTTGTTCAAGAGCTGCTGCCTGAATTACAGAAATTCAGCGGGGTGGAAAGGGTAATCTGTCCTCCATTCACCTCACTGATGGTTTTGGCAGCCCAACTAAAGGATAGCGGAATTGGGCTGGGAGCCCAGAACATGCACTGGGAAGCTTCCGGGGCTTATACCGGAGAAGTCTCGCCTGCGATGGTACGCGAGTTTTGCACGTATGTGATCCTGGGACATTCCGAAAGGCGGACCTACTTTGGCGAGACCGATGAATCCGTGAACCGCAAACTCAAAGCTGCACTTTCCGTTGGATTGACGCCCATCGTGTGTATTGGTGAGACCCTGGCGCAGTATGAAGCCGGCGAGACCCGGAATGTTGTGGAGCGGCAGGTGCTGCAGGGATTCAAAGAGATCGATTCCAAACTTGCCTCTCAAATCGTGGTGGCATACGAACCGGTATGGGCGATCGGTACCGGCAAAGCGGCTACCAGTGCCGGCGCCAATACAGTCCACAAAGATTACATCCGTCCCGCGCTTTCACAGCTCTTCGGTTCTGCAATCGCACAGGGAATCCGAATTCTGTATGGCGGGTCGGTGACCGGCGCGAATGCCGCTGAATTCTTTACCCAGTCTGATATCGATGGCGCTCTCGTGGGCGGGGCAAGCCTCAAACCGGATTTCATTTCCATTGTGGCTGCCGCTCAAAAATAATCTCAACAGGATGCGAGATGAAAAGAACCTTTCGACGATCAACAGCGAAAGGTTCTTTTTCAAAAAACCGGTAACGACTGCCTGCCGCTCAGGCAGTGCCAAATTGCCGGTCTCCGGCGTCTCCGAGACCTGGCAGGATGTATCCATGTTCATTGAGACGTTCATCCACGGCCGCAAGGTAAATTGGTACCTCGGGATGAGCACGGTTCATCGCTTCAATGCCTTCGGGTGCGGCAATCAAACCCACGAACTTGATCTTCCTGACCCCCCAGCGTTTGAGAACATCCACGGTGGCGGTTGCTGAACCCCCTGTCGCCAGCATTGGATCCAATATCAGACAAACAGATACAGTAGGCTCGGTGGGGAGCTTGTTGTAGTATTCCACCGGCTTGAGGGTGTGTTCATCGCGGTAGAGGCCAATGTGCCATACCTCGGCGCTGGGAACCAATTCCCAAAAACCTTCAACCATCCCCAATCCAGCGCGTAAGATGGGGACGAGGCCGATTTTTTCCTTGAGGATCAAACCGCTGGTCATCTGCAGCGGAGTTTGCACCTGTGTAGGTTCGGTCAACAGGTCAGCGGTAGCTTCATAAGCCATTAGCGCAGCGATCTCACGGACCAGCTCACGGAATTTTTTGGGTTCGGTCGTGACGCTGCGGAGTTTGCTCAATTTGTGGGCAATCAGAGGGTGAGACGATATATGTACGTTTTGCATGGACATCTCCCTAGGATTTTCTCAATTATAGCCTTTAACAATCCTGCTGCTGCTTAAAATATTGCGATTTTCAACCCAAATCTTGATGGGAAAGGTAAAATCCTATATGTCTCACACTTCAATATTGAAGTGGAATATTCAAGACTCGAAAGCGGCGGAAGATGCTAAGGTTCATGCTGAAAAAGACATTATGGGGGATCATCATTGTGATAGGCGCCATGCTGATCATGATGGTCTTGATGCATGCCATCCCGGGCAGTCCGTGGTCAAATTACTCAACCAACGTGAAGGCGCTGACCAATTTTAATATCGATGCGGCTCTTCAGAATCAATTGGAACAGCGTTATGGCTTGAATTTGCCTTTGTGGCGGCAATTCACCAGGTATATGTTCGTGGATGTTGAACCTGATGGCTCGATCCTTTGCGGGGTAATTTGCGGAAATCTCGGTCCTTCAATTCAACAGCATGGTGTTCGGGTGGAAGCGATCATCTTCGGGGCTCCAGTCGGGGCAACTTTCTGGCAAAGCCGCTTTGGATATTCGCTGCGGTTGGTGTTTTTCGCCGTGTTAATTGTTCTTGGATTGGGCATTCCTTTGGGTGCCTTCAGCGCTCTTCGCCCCCGCTCCAGGTTGACCAGGGCGATTTCGGTTTTCCTTGCGGCTCTAATTTCGTTGCCCAATTTTGTAATCGGATTGCTGGCAATCATTGTCATTGCCACTTGGCTGCACTGGATCCCTGTCCTTCTGGATTGGAATAATCCATGGCATTGGTTGGTGCCTGCGTTTATCCTGGCGTTCATGCCCATGGCTGAGGTTGCCCGCGTCACACGTACAGCAATGCAAAATGTGATTCACGAGGATTATGTACGGACCGCACAAGGGAAGGGGTTGACCCGGGAGCGGATTGCGATCGACCATATTCTACGCAATGCGCTCGTGCCGATCACCACTTATCTGGGACCAATCACCATGGAGATGTTTGTGGGATTGTTCATCGTGGAGGGCTTGTATTCATTCCCCGGTATGGGCAGAGAGTATTGGAAGGCAGTTCTGGCATTGGATTATCCGATGATCCTGGGGTTGACATTGGTATACGCGTTAGGTATGGTGCTCATCAATGTCCTCAATCAGATTGTTTGCGAGCGCATCGATCCGAGAATCCGCGAGCTCACACAAGGGGAGGCTCCATGAGAATCTTCCCTGCCTGGAAGAAATTGCTCGTCAAAAAGCGGGTCTGGTTCAGCCTGGTTGTGATGGGTAGTTTCGCGCTGGTTGCCCTTCTTACGCCGCTGTTGTCGCCGCATGATCCCTTCCGCTGGGACCTGACACAGGCAGACCTGCCGCCCATGTGGGTGCAGGGATCGATCGTCAAGGGAACCAGCACCTACATTTTTGGCACAGATATGTACGGGAGGGATGTTCTTAGCAGGTTGATCTACGGGGCCAGAACGGCGTTTCTGTATGTTCTCCTGGCAGTTCCGTTGACTGCACTGCTTGGAACTTTGATCGGGTTGATCGCCGGTTACTTTGGCGGTTGGGTGGACCGCGTTTTGATGTGGATCACGGAAACACTTCAGGCATTGCCTGGGATTATGGTTGTGGTCACTCTGGTGCTGATTTTCAGGGTCATCCTCACGCCCACCTGGTTTCACGGATTTCTCACCCTGGTGATCGGGTTCATGGCGGTGAGTTGGCTGGGCCTGGCTCGATTGGTGCGCATGGCTGTTCTGCAAACAAAATCAAAGCTGTATGTCGAAGCTGCGGTCAGTATTGGGGTAACGCCGTGGCGTTTGATTTTCAGTCACATTCTGCCCAATATCCTGCACTTGATCCTGGTGTGGATTGTCAACAACGTTCCGGCGATCATCTTGCTGGAAGCTGTTTTGGGGTATATCGGGGTGGGTTTGACCAGTGCCACCGGAGGCGGGGAATTCTCCGTGATCAGTTGGGGTGGGCTGTTCTACGCAGGCCGAAACTCCATGAATACCAACCTCAGCGTACTAATTCTGCCAGCAGTATGCGTGCTGCTGATCTCCATGAGCTTCATCTTTTTGGCCGATGAGCTCAATGAACAATTCCAACAATGACATGTCCGGCAGAAACACCCTGCTCCGGTTTGTAGTCTTCTTGCTCAAGAGGGTATAATCGTTTCCATGGTTGAAGAATCTTCCCGACTGACAGATCCGATGCCGCAGATGGATGACCGCGTGGATACCGCTTTACGTCCCGGCATGTTGAACGCGCTAATTGGTCAGGATCAGGTCAAAAAGAATCTTGAAATCCTGATCGCGGCTGCCAGGGGACGCAAGGAACCGCTGGATCATGTTCTCTTCTATGGACCACCCGGACTCGGAAAGACCACCCTGGCTCATGTGCTTGCCAATGAAATGGGTGTGAATATCAAAATTACAGCAGGACCGGCGATTGAGCGCACCGGCGATCTGGCAGCCATTCTCACCAACCTTCGGGCGGGAGACGTACTGTTTATCGATGAAATTCACCGCCTGGGTAAGGCAATAGAAGAGGTGCTTTATCCGGCTATGGAAGATTTCGCGCTGGATATTGTGATTGGCAAGGGACCGGCTGCACGTTCGATACGTTTGAAATTACCGCAATTTACGGTCATCGGCGCCACAACGCGTTTGGCGTTGATCAGTTCGCCGCTGCGGGCACGCTTTGGGGCAGTTTACCGCCTGGATTATTATGATGCCGCCTCCATGAAGGAGATTGTGCGCCGGGCTGCCCGGCTGTTGAATGTACCCACAGAGGAATCAGGCATTGAAGAAATCGCCTGCCGCGCCCGCGGTACACCGCGTGTGGCGCTGAGATTGCTGCGTCGGGTGAGAGATTATTCGCAGGTAAAAGGCGAGGGCGTGATCACACGCGAGCACGCCGTGAATGCTTTGAAACTGCTGGCAGTGGACCCCCGCGGACTGGACGACGTGGACCGCCGGGTTTTGGTCACGATCATCGAGAAGTTCAACGGCGGACCGGTGGGGCTGGCGACGATCGCCGCATCCATTAGCGAAGAACCCGACACGATCATGGATGTGGTTGAACCCTATTTGCTGCAGCTTGGTTTTCTCGACCGCACACCGCAGGGACGGGTGGTCACGCAGCAAGGTTACGATCACCTTGGAATTGCGTATAGGCGTGATGATCAGCAACCCAATTTGTTTTAACTCAAATGATGCAAACTTCCGACTTTGATTATTTCCTGCCGCCTGAGCGGATTGCACAGACGCCTGTTGAACCCAGGGACTCTTCACGACTGATGGTGCTGCACCGGGGAAGCGATGTCATCATCGATTCGGTATTCAAGGATATTCGAGAGTTTCTCCACCCTGGAGATCTGCTGGTCATCAACCAGACGCGGGTGATCCCCGCACGCTTGTTTGCAAGAAAATCCACCGGAGGTAGGGTGGAACTGCTGCTGCTCAAACGCCTGGCAACCGGAGAATGGGAAGCCCTGGTAGGAGGCAAGCACCTGCGAACGGGAACGCACCTGACTGTTGATAATGGTCCTGAGGTGGAAATCGTAGCAGAAATGGAAGGCAGCCAGCGGATCCTGCGGTTCCTACAGCCCGTGGAGGAGATGCTTCCCAGTGTGGGAGAGATGCCGCTTCCGCCTTACATTCATACGCACCTGACCGACCCTGAAAGGTACCAGACCGTTTATTCCAAACAAGCGGGCAGCGCTGCGGCACCCACTGCGGGGCTGCACTTCACCCCGGCGTTGATGCAATCGCTTGAACAATACGGTGTGAGGTTTGCAAGGGTGACATTACATGTGGGGCTGGATACCTTTTCACCTGTCACCGAAGCAGACCCGCTTGAGCACAAGATCCACACCGAATGGTGCGAGGTGACTTCCGAGACTGCGGAGCTGATCAACAGCACCAAACAGGCTGGCGGCAGGGTGATTGCCGTGGGCACGACTTCGGTACGCACGATCGAATCCAGCGCACAGGCGTCTACAGTCGTGGGCAGGGCGGCACCCATCTCGGGCTCGACAGGGCTCTTTATTCTGCCGGGTTATTCATTCCGACTGGTGGATGCCATGATCACCAACTTCCATTTGCCTAAATCCACCCTCTTGATGCTGGTCAGCGCCTTTGCCGGACGCGAATTCATGCTTCACGCTTATGAAGAAGCGGTCAAACGGGAATACCGCTTTTATTCCTTCGGTGACGCCATGTTGATACTATGACCAGGAATGAGTTTTCGGCGTCAAGGGAGGAAGAGCTGCGAGAGCTCGAAGAACGAATTACCCGCTGCCGTCTCTGTCCGCGCCTGGTAGCCTGGAGGGAAGACGTGGCGCGGGTCAAACGGCGGGCATTCATCAATGAAACCTACTGGGGAAAACCTGTTCCCGGCTTTGGCGACCCAAACGCGCAGGTGATGATCGTGGGGCTGGCACCTGGGGCGCACGGCTCCAACCGCACCGGGCGGATGTTCACGGGGGATGATTCGGGGAATTTTCTCTACCGTGCACTTTATGAAGCCGGCTTCGCCAATCAACCCACCGCTGTATCACGCGATGACAGTCTGCGATTGATTAATATCTTCATCGCCGCACTTTGCCGCTGCGTACCCCCACAGAATAAGCCAAAACCAGATGAGGTGGCAAACTGCCGCCCGTACCTGGAGCAGGAATTCGCCTTGATCCAGCCGCAAGGGATTGTTGCCCTGGGAAAGCTCGCCTACGATGAGGTGCTGCGTCACTTTATCGAAAAACAACCGGGCAACGCGATGCCAGCCTTTTCGCACGGGGTGGTCATCCCCTCGAGCGCAGCGAAACCCTGGGTCATCGGATCCTATCATCCAAGCAGGCAGAACACCCAAACCGGGCGCTTGACCCGCGAAATGTTCGCCAAAATCTGGAAATTGGTGAGAGAGCAGTTGAACGAAGGGTGATCAGGCTTTCTTTTGCGCAAAGATCCATGCGCGCGTGGAATCCTGTTTGACGGGGGACATGCTTTTCAGGCTGCCGTAACTGGCTTCAAATGAAAAACCGGCTGCAATCAGGGCATTTTTGATCTTGTCCACCGAATAAGCCCGTTCGAAGTGAATTTCCTCGTATTTCTGCCAGTTGTTCTCGTTGCGGATGAACCAGGTGATGCGCATGGTAGCCATGCGCTTATCATAATCATAGTTGGTCTGATGAAGCTCGAGCAGATCTTCAGTTTCCTGCTGGACATAGCACTTTTGCTTCTGCCATTCCACTGCCAGACCGTAAATTGTATTCATATCAAAGATGAACCATCCGCCGGGCTTGAGAGCTTGGTAGACCCTGCCAAAGGCACTTTGCACGTCTTCGATGCGCAGCAGGTAATTCAGGCTGTCAAACCAACAGGTGACCAGGTCCGCCGGGACAGGTACGCTGAATTCGCGCATATCCTGCTGGGAGAATTCGATCATTGCATCCAGGGTGGCCGCACGGTTGCGGGCAAGGCGCAGCATTTCCTCCGATTGGTCGATGCCGGTGACATCCCAGCCTTTGCGTGCCATTTCAAGGGCAAAACTTCCTTCGCCGCATGCCAGATCGACCAGTTTTCCTGAGGATGGGATCTCAAACTGTGAGAAGATGCCGGGCATGAGATTGGCAAGTGCCTGTGAAAATTCCGGATAATACCCGCGTGCATAAACCTGAGCGAAATGGTTGTAAAGTGTCATCAAACCCTCCGTGGTTATTGGGAATTATAAGCGGTGAATCCAGATTTGGGGGAAAATCATTATTGTCAAGGGAAAAGGGATTAGTGATTAGCAATCAGAGAATAGTGAGCAGTGAACAGCTTTGGGGGTACCCTGATGTGAGTGATCACTCCCCCCGTTTTGGTGCATTTCGCTAACTGTGGTGCAATTTTAGCATACCGGGGTTTTCATTGGAGGCAGGAGGATGTCTTTTGCCTAGGCAAGAACGATTCCTCACTTCGTTCGGAATGACAATTAAAAAGGCAGGGGCACAGCGCGCTGTGCCTTTTGCCCTCACCCTGCGCCAAAAGCATGGCGCGTCCCTCTCCCAAGCCTTTTGGCTTGGGAGAGGGATTGAGGGTGAGGGGCTTTATTACGTACGATCTTATGATATTTCTGGGTTGACAGTCTCATGAGTAATCAAAACGGAGATGGTTCAATTTCCATCTCCGTTTTGATAATTTCAAATCACTGATCACTAATTACTAATGACTATGCTCAGCTCTACCCCTTACTTCGAGTAATACTTCAACGCGTTCCAGCCTGCATAGACTGCGTCGTCTTCCATGTCGCGTTCAATGCGCAGCAACTGGTTGTACTTGGCAACGCGGTCGGAACGGGCGGGAGCACCGGTTTTGATCTGCCCGGTATTCAACGCCACGG
>JBDKSE010000011.1:0-29797 GCA_039683035.1 Anaerolineaceae bacterium | reverse complement strand
CTGACAAGCCGGCTGCCTGGCGTGCTGCTTTGAGCATTGGATCTGTTTCTACCTCACCCACAAGATCACCCAGGGCTGCTTTTGCCTTTTTCTGGTCTGCAGCGGATAAACTATCCAACCATGCTTTAAGTTTTGAGTCCATTTATGCCTCTTCTTCCAATTCGCGTCTCCGCGCTTTTTCTTTGATGATTCCGATTTTTGTTTTCGAAAGTTCACACTCACTATTATTTGCCAAAAACGCTTCACTGATTAAATTCGTAGCCACGCCCAAATGCATATACTCATTTACTAGCGCGTCAATTTCATCCTGTTTGTCAATCATCAAATTGAGAAAATTTTCTTCAATATATTTTTTTCGTGCATCTTTTCCGGCAAGGATCTTTTCTAATTTGTCTTTTCGCGGCTCCAGGTATTGAATCCGTGTTTCCAGTGCATTGATCTCATTCTTTTCCGCTTCGTTCAATTTCGGCTCCCGCTTTTTGTCGGCAGAAACAAGATCCTGCATTTTCTTTGCTAATTCATCATATGTTTTCTGTGCTGCTCTTGATAAGTTTTCCATTTCTTTACCTCTTATATCTTTCTGCGTTTGCCCGCCGGCTAATTATTATCCAGGTTGCCCTGGTTGATACCGCGTTGCTCAGTAGGATGGTGGTTTTGATAAAACCAGTAAAACCGATAAAACCGCTAATACCTTGTTGTTTTTACTGGTTTTATTGGTTTTATTAGTTTTGTTGGTTTTATTGTTTTTATTATTTTTAGACATAGTACTCACTCGTATTAATGTCATAATTGACTTCCCCGATACCTCTAAGATCCTGCAATGCAACCCAGGCATTACCCTTGTTGAATCCCCCGGTTTTGTAGATTGTAGAAAACCCGGACCGCCCATTGTCTTTGAGAAAATCAATCAATTTTTCTTGAAGTGGTGATAATTGGAGTGGACTTGTAGCGGTTGGATTTTCAAGCTGCCAAGCCATTGTTACAAAGTCTTTTTTTAGTGATAGCGTTTGCTCTTCTACTTCGCGCCCGGTGATCATAAGATTGGCTGCCGGCTTGCCTTTTTCTCGATATAGCCCCCAGGCAGTATCTAAAACCGCGGCTTTTGCTGTAGATCCCAGAATATCGTTTATGGGGTTAGGTTCCCGCCCTTCCGCGCCTTTATTGTGATGATCGATTACCAGGATCGTACAATCAAGTTGCTGTCCTATCTCTTGAATAGGTGCAAGGGCTTTTGTAACCTCTTGATTTTTATCAATGTCGTTAATTCCCATGAATGCGCGTGAAAGGGTGTCAATAATTACCAGTTGATACCCCTTTGCTTTGATGAAAGAATCTCTTAAGGTGGTTGCTCCGTTTTGATGAAAGGGACCTATAAGCTGCAGAAAATCACTCAAAACAATAAAGTCGGCCTCGATTGTTGGATCACAAGGCCATTGCAATTTTTGCATGCGCGACTGTAACCGCCTGGGTGAATCTTCCAAGGCAAGGTATAAAACACGCCCCTTTTTCAATTGTCTACCCAGGAATACCCCGCCGGCGCCCTTGGATAATGCCAACTGCAAAGCAAGCCAGGATTTACCCACTTTGGGACGCCCCCCCAGGATAGCTAACCCTGCAGGCAAAAGGTCTGGGACGGTCCATACCGGATCGAATACTGGAATGCTCAGTAGATCGTAGGCAGAATAAACCGTTTTATTGTTCATTCGCCGGCTTTTCTACAGCAAGTAGGTAAATTCCACGCCCGCACCCGGCACCCCGGGAAGGCACAAGTTTCTGGGGGTCGTCATCATAACCATGAAGGTGAAGCTTGCCGCAGAACGGACACCGAATTTCAATTCGCAGTGACTTCGTAAACGTTAGAACGCCAGTTGGTGCCAAAATCCACGAACCAATCGGAAGGACGCGGCCGTATGCAATCGGTGTAAGCTTGATCTTTGGTGTAACAAAAGTAGACAAATGATGTAAAATATATGTAGATTCGAGTTCCATTTCCCCATTCCTTTCTCTTCCAGGACCCGCTGCCCCGCGGGTTTTTGGCTTAATTACTCAATTGACCTTCTTTGGTCGAATGTGACAATTCCCGTTCGATGTACTCCCGGATAATTTCAGATGCTGACTTTTTACGGATCCGTGCCATTTCGAGCAAAGCAGCCTTTTTTGACTCTGATAACCTCAAATTGAAACGCCCGTTTTTTTTCACGTTTTGCCCCTTTCAAATTAACAAAAAAAAGACCTCAGTTTACCGTATTCAAAACGGACTGAGGTCTCCCAGACTTGTGGTTACAAGTGCTTTACATGGAGTGCCTGCCTAAAGTTGGCTCTACTGTGCTCTCACCAAATCGAGCAAATGTAAGTACACAATTATTATACACCATCGTTCAAAAAAGTGAGCCGCGTATTTTCCCTTATACTGAACACTTCCAAAACCGCTTGACTTTTCCCCCCTACTGAGAGTATTCTTGAATTAACCAAAAAAACGGTTCCGAAGAACCGATTTATAGACGAGTGGTCTATCAAGAATTTAGGTTTTTTTCTGACTGAAATCAAATACGAAATTGCGTGATTTTGGCATTTTTCAATCCATGGCTTAAAAGGCCACTGCTCTACCATTGAGCTACGCGCCCAGAACGTTTGAATTTTATCACGCACCCCAATGGGCGTCAATAAAAAGCATGAAAAAGCCCATCCCGTGATACACATTGTGTTCCCAAGGGAAGAGGATCGTTTTACTTAATGCTTGATCATGTCATCCCGAGGTAATAACAATTGTCCTTTTCTCTGCCTTCACATATTATCCTAAGCAAACCGTGTCATCCCGAGGCACGAGGGATCGTTCTTTAGTAACACAGACCTTCAATGTGATCGTGTAAAATAGAGTGAATTCTTTTTTGTTGAGCATGCCCCAATGTATTTTGTCTACATTCTTACAAATTGGAACAATAGGGTCATGTACATTGGCATGACAAACGACCTCGAACGAAGGTTGTCTGAGCACAAGAACCACTTGATCCCAGGCTTTACCCAAAAGTATAACGTCACTAAGTTGGTGTACTATGAGATCACTGATGACGTCAATGATGCAATCGCACGGGAAAAGCAAATCAAGGGATGGTCAAGGGCGAAGAAAAACGCTCTAGTCGTGAGCGTGAATCAAGATTGGCGTGAAGTCAAGTTTAACTGATCAGGATATAGTAAAGGTTCAACGTGGATGTAATTCGGCAAGTAGAACGATCCCTCGTACCTCGGGATGACACAATGTGACATGGGATAGCGGCGTTGGGCAGCAAGTAGAACGATACCTACCTGCACTGCACCGAACGCAGTGCGGTACAGTGTCGTACCTCGGGATGGCAACCAAAAGCGTGATATTCCTGATGTAGCAACACTTGCCCAGAAATTCGTGATACCTTTTCTGACGGCGCTTCGCCCTTATGTAAGTCTGGTTGAGAGTTGCTGACAGAAAAAGGACTGCCCGTGTTCTGGACAGTCCCTGTAAGTCTATTACTTCACTTACGCCTGCTTCATGAATTCTTCCATGGCGGCGGTGAGCATGTGAATATCGGAAAGCTGTGTCTCGCCCATGGTAGCCACGCGGTAGGTCAGATCCTTGATCTTGCCGTAACCGTTGGCGATGCGCATGCCCTTGGTGGTCAGGAACTTGTTCAAGGCACTGATATCCCACTTGAGTTCGTTCTTGATGGTGACCACGGTCTTGGAGCGATAAGGCTCCTTCGCCAGGGGTTCCATGCCGTGAGCAATCGCCCAATCCTGCATCGCCTTGGACATCGCGGTATGTCGGGCAAAGCGCTTGTCGAGACCCTCTTCGAGGATGCGGTCAAGCTGTAGATCAAGGGCATAAATCAACGCCATGGCAGGGGTCATGGGGGTGGAATCTTTGAGGCGGTGCTTTTCCATCAGCAGCAGGTCAAAGTACCAGCCGCGGTTTTTCACCGTCTCGGCTTTTGCCATCGCGCGGTCAGACGCAGCCGCCAGCGACAGACCAGGCGGAAGCGCCAGGCATTTCTGCGAGCTGGTCAGCATAAAATCGATGCCCCAGGCATCCATCTCAATTTTCACGCCGCCCAGGGAGGAGACCGCATCCACCAGGATCAGGGTATCGGGGCTGGTCTCATGCACCACCTGGCACAATTCCTTGACGGGGTTCTCGACGCCGGTCGAGGTTTCATTGTGCACAATGGTGACCGCTTCATAATGCTTTTGTTTCAGAGCATCCCGCAGCATATCGGGGGTGATGGCTTCGCCAAAATCCACCTCGATCTTGTCCGCCTGCTTGCCGTTGGCAATGGCGACATCGTTCCAGCGCTGCGAAAATGAACCGTTGATGCAGGATAGAACCGATTCCTGGACAAAGTTGCGGATACCGGCTTCCTGCATGCCTGAACCCGAGCTTGTGGCTTGAAATACACGGTACTGGGTGGCAAATAGTAGTTTGGATTTCTCTTCAGTTCGCTTGAAGATTGCCTCAAAATCCTTGCTGCGATGAGGGATCATCGGCTTGGTCTGGGCTGCCAGAACCTCGGGGGCAACATCCACTGGACCCGGCACAAACATATGAGACATGACACTCTCCTTTTCGAAGCACATGTGTTTTAACCTGTCCGACCCGGCGCTTGGCAACGGGGACAGGGGCTACCCTAGCGCAAGAAAAACGAAAGAACCACGAGCACCACAAAGAAGATACCGGCAAGCGTACCAATACGGGTCAGATCCTTTTTGACAAAAGTGTAATCAGGATTGAACTCAGTAGAGAATGACCTGCCCATCGTCTTGCTGGCAGTGGTCACTTTTGCAGCCGGGACAGAAGCCGCCGGGGTATTGACTGAACGATGCTTGCTCTTGTTTTTGTTTGCCATTGATCCATCCTCCAGGATTTTTTCAACTTTCCTTCAACACAGCGGTCACCACAATCCGCTTGTTATCCACCAGGTAAGGGTAGCAGGAAATCAGCGTAAGCGAAGCGTTTTCGGTGGGGTCCATCACGCTCACCTCTGTCGGGTCAACCACGCGGGTTCCTGTCACCACGTAGGTGAACGACCGGTCGGCGGTGAAGACCACCACGGTATCGCCAGGTTCGAGCTGGTCAAGATCCTTAAAGAGCTGTCCGAACACGTCATTGTGCGCCGAAACAACCAGGTTGCCCTTCGAGCCGGGGTCGGCGCTGCCGATATGCTGCCCGATGCCTTTTTTGAGTTGCTCCCATCCGTCACCCTGCACCACCGGTGCATCGATGTTGATGGCAGAAATCTGCATCCGGGTAGCCTGCTGAGGTCCAGCAGTTGGAACTGGCAGGTTGGCGTAGCTCTGCATGAGCGGACGCAGGTGTTCGGGAATTTCTGCGTCGTTGGGCTGAACATCCTGCCCTGCCACCGGCGGTTTGTGCCCGCTCGGCAGTACTACCGCGGTGATCAGCGGGGTGGGAGTGACAGTCGGCTGTTGCAGTGCTGATGCCACCTCACGGTTCAGGTTGCGAATGAGCGAAACGCCGTTAAAGAAGATAAAGAGCAATCCCAATATCGCAACGATTTCCACCACAAACAGGAAGGTATCCAGTCCAGATTTGCGGCGGTTGCGCCGCCTTCGTGCCGGAGAAATCTCCAACCCGGTGAGGTCTTCCTCAGGCTGCACAGACACCGGAGCCGCAGTGCGCGGGTCTTCCACCCGAATCACCCTGCCCGTGCGGCGGTATGCCTCCAGCCGGGCTTCGTGTTCCTCGCGCCTCCGCTCGATCAAAAGCTGGCGCAATTCCTCCGTTGAGAGTTGATCTGCTGTACGCCTGCGTGCCAAGCTGAGTCCTTGGGTTGGTGGATTGTTACCGGTATGATTATACTCGAATTTCCCCCACCCTCCTATTTACAAGGGTCCCCCTGCCAGCAGCCAAAGCTCCTGTTGCTAAGGTGTGACCTCTCCCGAGTTGCTGGCTCAATTTGTGCAATGCAAGTTCAGTAGTCGTTGTCAACACAAAGATAATGTTTGCTGCTTCCGAAGTAAGATTGGACGGTTGTAGGGGCGCACAGCTGTGCGCCCCTACAAAACCATTTGCCCAAATGACTCAGCAAAATTGCAGCCTCGGTTACCACAATTTCTCATGACTTATTTTTACCGGTACCCATATATCCTTATTGCATACCCTCCCGACCAACACGCCCGATCCGAAGATTGGACTGCCTTTCGTGCTACAATTCTGTAGATTACGAACTGATAGGCGGATTCATGGCAAAAAATTATCTCATTGATATGGACGGTGTGCTGGTCAAAGGAAAGACCCTTATCCCGGGAGCAGACAAATTCATCGAACGCCTGCTTGCCTGCAAAGTGAAATTCCTTATCCTCACCAACAATCCCCTTTACACCCAACGCGACCTGGAACACCGCTTAAATGCCGCAGGGCTGATGGTACCTGCCGACCTGATCTTCACCTCTGCCATTGCCACAGCGCGTTTCCTGCAAAGTCAGAAACCCAACGGCACCGCTTTTGTCATCGGCGAACCCGGGTTGACGCAGGCGATTCATGATGTGGGGTACGTTCAGACAGACATTCACCCCGATTACGTGGTACTGGGCGAGGTCAATACCTATAACTTTGAGACAGTTGCCCATGCCATCCGCTTGATCAATGACGGCGCCATGTTCATTGCCACCAATCCCGATCCCACCGGTCCCACCGAAAGGGGCATTGTGCCGGCCACAGGGGCAATGGCCGCGCTCATCGAAAAAGCCACCGGCAAGCCGCCGTTCTTCGTGGGCAAGCCCAACCCTTTGATGATGCGCAGCGCCATCCGCTACCTGGGTGTTCATTCAGAAGATACCGTCATGGTGGGCGACCGCATGGATACCGATATCGTTGCCGGTGTGATGAGCGGATTGGATACCATCCTGGTGCTTTCCGGCGTTTCCAAACCCGAGGATGTGCTGCGCTTCCCCTACCGCCCGACGCAAATCCTTAATTCAGTGGCGGATATTGTAGTAGAATGTGCGTCCTGAGGAAATAACTTAAGAAATGAAATTGCACGATTCACAGGCTGTCGAAAAAAGGTTCGTTCTCTCCATGGTGCTCACCAGTTTGATCCTGGTGGCGGAGGTGGTGGGAGGTATTTTTTCCAATTCACTGGCGCTGCTTTCAGATGCAGCGCACGTTTTTATGGATGTTTTCGCTTTGGCGATCAGCTTTTTCGCGCTGAAGATTTCTGCCCGTCCTTCCGATGATCAGCACACGTTTGGCTATCACCGCGTGGAAGTGCTCGCCGCGTTGATCAATGGGCTTTCCCTGTTGGCAATTTCCATCGGCATCTTCGTGGAAGGCGTGAAACGCCTTCAATCGCCGTTGCAGGTGCACAGCACCGAAATGTTGATCATCGCAGTCATTGGTCTGGCGGTCAATCTGATCGTCGCACGCGTGCTTGGGCAGGACGATCACCAGCACACAGCTCCCGGCAAGCGTGATCTGAATGTCCACAGCGCCTTCATGCACGTGCTTGGCGATGCGATTTCATCTGTCGGTGTGATTGCAGCAGCCGTCATTATCCGCTTCACCGGCGCGCAATGGCTTGACCCCGTGGTCAGCTTTTTGATTGGCTCCATCCTGATCGTCAGCGCCTACCGCATCCTGCGCAGTTCGCTGCACATCCTCATCGAAGGCGTTCCGGAAGGACTCTCGGTTCAAGAGATCAAAAAAGAAATGACCGGTATGCCGGCAGTTGAAGCAGTTCACGACCTTCACGTCTGGAACATCTGCTCCGGCCACATCTCCCTTTCAGCACACGTGGTCCTGGATTGCCAATCCTCGGATAATGAAAGCCAGGTTCTGCAGCAGATCAACCAGATGCTTGAAAGCAAGTACGAGATCGATCACACAACCATTCAGATGGAAACCGACCCTGCATGCTGCGGTTCGGGTTCTGGATGCAACTAACCGAAGAAAAACTCCCCTCTGGGGAGTTTTTTATTGAGGCAGCTTGTGGCCGCATACTCTGCAAAACATGTCGCCGGGATGAGCTTTTTTTCCACATTGGGGGCAATACCGAGGAGGGGCGCTTTCTCCGTTCTTCGCCTCTTCAACCGCCTTCGGCTTGCGTTTCCAGCGGTCAAAAAAGCGCCCGCCTGCCAGCCATAACGCCCCCATAAAGAGCACCAACCAACCCAACACCAAAATGGCTGTAACACCCAACCCGCGATCATGCAGGATCGAATTGATCAGCGAGCGCGCCTGAGTAACAAAGGTGTGTTGAATGGGGAATTGTCCTGCCGGTTTAACCGAAATTGAGGTCGCGCTGAGAGAATCATCCAATTTTTGATAATTGAGCGAGAGATCAAAGGCAATGCCGGTATCCAGTTTTCCGAGCGACGACTTGTAATACACCAGATTGTCATCGGGGTTGATCGTACCCGACCCCAGGCTTGGATTGATGCTGAGATCGTATGCTCCCCGCGGCTGCTGCACCACTACGGTAAGATCCTGGATGGGATAATCACCGATCCAACGGTAGGAAAGCGAACGCGTGGTACCGTCAATCGAAAGATCGGGGTCGTAATACTCCACCTGCAGTTCGGCGCTGGGTGTGGTGAACACGATGCGGTTCCAATCACCTTCTGGTACCAGAGTATATTCCACGTCGTAGAGCAAACCGTCCAGGTCTTTGATGGCTACATTGTAGGGTGTGCCTGCTGTCCGGGGAATGCGCAGGCTGATCTGCGCTGGCAGGTGGGTATCAGACGAGAGAGTGATGCGAAAGATGACCAGCGTCTGAGGGCGGTCGTATTCCGGCCAGATGTTCAACTCCAGCTTGCCGATCTTCACCGGATTGTCTGCAGCTTGAACAAATCCGCTGGCAAAAAAGCCTGAAATGAGAATGAAAACAAGGAGAATCCGCGGCAGCATTTTCATGGTCGACACTCTTCAATTATCTTATCACATGTCGCCATTCAGGCTTGCGGTACCGAAAACTACTCCGGACTCTGGCAATCCCCTGACATTGACTGCCCAATTCTATGTTAGAATTATTTCACTGCCAGACGGAGCACTCAGCCTGGTCAGGTGATGAACGCGGAGTTCATACATCTCAAAGGTGCAGCACTTCATTTTGAAGGTGCCGCCTTTGAGTTTTTTGTTATGTCCGGCAGCACCTGGGAGCAGATAAAATGCAATTGGTTCGCGATTTCAAACCCCAGCAAGATCACCAAAAACTCTATAACCAGGCAGTTTGGATCACCCTGGGCGGCAATTTCCTGCTGGCAGGCGGTAAAGCGCTGGTGGCGTACATTTCGGGCAGCGCAGCGATCTATTCGGATGCTGCAAACTCCATCTCGGACGTGGTGTATTCGCTGCTGTTGGTTTTGGGCTTATATGTGGCAACCCGCCCGCCCGACATTTCGCATCCGCAGGGCCATTCTCGCTTCGAACCGCTCACCGGTTTGATTGTGACCGTTTCCATGTTTTTTGCCAGTTATGCTGCCGGAAGCAATGCCATCCAGCGCTACCTGGCCGGCGGTGAAGCCATCAAACTCGATCTGCCCACTTTGGTGCTTCTTTTCAGCGCAGCCATCAAAGCCGTAATGTTCGTGCTCATCCGAAATATTGGCAAAAAACTGAACAGCCCCACCCTGAAAACCACCGCAAAAGATAACTTATCGGATGTGCTAACATCAGTGGCTGCTTTTATCGGCGTCGTGGGCTCGACAGTGATTCATCCTCTGGCTGATCCCATTGCCGGATTCCTGGTGGCGATCTGGATTTTTATCCAGGCATTTAAAGCAGGCAAGGAAAATCTGGGATTGCTGACTGGAAAGGGTGCATCTCCCGAGGAAATCGATGAATTCGTGAAAGCGGTGCAGTCCGTTCCCGGGGTCATCCAGGTGCACCATATCATGACAGATTACGTCGGGCCGAAACTGATCGTGGACATTCATATCAACGTCGACGGCAACACCACCCTGCGCGATAGCCATGCCATCTCGGATGCAGTTGCCCAAAAACTGCATGAATTCCCGCAGGTCGACCGCGCGTATGTTCATCTTGAACCCCACGATTGGATTGATTGATCCAACAGTAGCACGACAGACTACCCGCAATTAAGCCGGATGAAGAGTATCTTCATCCGGCTTTTGATTGGCATATATCTTGTAACATCCCTGGTAAACCCCTCATCCAGACCACCCAGGCATGGATGGATGATCATCAAGCTACCAGGAGACCGTCATATGCTCAAAACCATCAAGAACATCTTGTATCCCTTTACCATTGACGGCAACCTGCCCCACGAAACCCGCCAGGAACAGATCACCCGCGCCGCATTGATCCTCGATATCGCCATCGTGGTTATCCTCCTGCCCATCAATTATCTGCGGGGCACGGCTCTCCATGATCAAAATGGGTTGTTCTTCACCATCTGCAATCTGGGAGTTCTGCTGCTGGTGACCATTGCCTGGACGCTAAACGAACTCCACAAGGTCAAATTCTCAAGCGCCATTTATATGGTCGCTACTTTCGCGCTATGCCTGACAGCGTTCCCCCTGCAGCACCCCGATCAGCTTTTGCTTTATTTTGCCATCCCCAATGTGATCGTCTGCTTCATTTCAGAGAAAAAAGTTCCGCTGATCTTCCTCGCCCTTTCCATATTCAGCTACTCGGCATGTTACGCTCTTTCGTCGCAGGTTGAACCCTTCAACTTCTTCTCTGTCCTCTGCCTGGTCATGCTCACCTTCACCGCCTGGAAAGTGGCAGCCATCCTCGACAGAATGTTTTCCCAGCTTGTTGAAGCGTACGATACAACGATCGAAGGCTGGTCACAGGCGCTTGAAATGCGCAGCCAGGAAACGGAGGGTCACTCGCACCGCGTCACCGAGCTGACCATGCAGTTGGTCCAGGAAATGAAAATCGATCAGAGCCTCTGGGTGCACATTCAGCGCGGGGTACTGCTGCACGACATCGGCAAGATGGGCATTCCCGATACCATCCTCTGCAAACCGGGTCCGCTCACGCCCGCCGAATGGGAATTAATGCGCGAGCACCCTGCCAAAGCCTGCCAACTGCTGAGCAAGATCCCCTACCTGCAACCAGCCATCGAGATCCCCTATTGCCACCACGAAAAATGGGACGGCTCGGGTTACCCCCGCGGACTCAAGGGCGAAGAGATTCCCCTGGAGGCACGTATCTTTTCGGTGATCGATGTATGGGATGCCATGCGTTCGCACCGCAGTTACCGAAATGCCATCCCCGAAAACCAGGTGATCGAGTACTTGTACACCGAAAGCGGCCGCAGTTTTGATCCCCAGGTGATCAAAGCCTTTTTTGAAATGATGAAGTTCAAGGTTCCAGAACCCGCCATGTCCAATTCGTTTCTCTCACTGGAAAAAGCCCCTGCCCGAAGAGAGCCATGATCGTAAAGACCATCGGCAAGAGAGTATTAACATCCATTTTGAGTTCCCTGCTGTTTCTACGAACGAGCATTCACATAAAGAATAACGATTGAGTAAAGAAAATTCAGTGAGGCGAATTTCAAGCAGAATAATCCCTTCCCTTTAGGGAAGGGGGAATACTTTTCCAAGAATCAAATCTATCGGTAAACGATACATTCCCTGAATTTGTGAGAAGAATCATCCTGTTGACTGCAGCTTTCAAGGGTGGAAGAACTCTACCTAACCCCGGCCCTCTCGCATAAACCGCTCGGGGGTGCACAGACCGCAACTCTTACCTAAAGGGAAGGATGCAAGTCTTCGACACTCGTTGGTACCCAAAGTCACATGAAGATACAGTTTCGACCGGGTGACCAACGTTTTGAGCAACGCTATTGTTTCCATTTGAGATAAGATAAGGGTGCAGGTTATTCAACAGGAGCACAAATGGAAACCCTACCTTTCCGTCTGATCGACGAACCGATCGAGGTGGAATTTTCGGAACCGCCGCTTTATGAAAAAAAGCCGCCCTGCCCCATCGCTTTTACTTGGCGGGGTGTGAAGTATGCCATCGCCGAAGTGCTTGAAGAATGGGAAGATTACCGCCGCAGGGGGAAAATGGAACGCAACATGGTGCCGGGGCATATCAGCCAGGCTCTGCGCAAAGGATCCTGGGGCGTGGGAAGGTTCTACTTTCGCATTCGTGTGGAGGAGATACCCGGTCCGCCTGCCGGGCGCAGCACAGGAACTGAGAACGACGCGAGCCTGAAGCAGGACAGGGTCTACGAAATCTACTTCGACCGTGCGCCAGCCAGCGCAGGCGACCGGAAAGGGCACTGGTTCATCCTGGGCGAACGCCGTTCTGCCAATCTGTAAGAATAATCTTCCGTGTAAACAAATTATATTTATCTCATCATCCAAATAGTTCAATATTCTTTAATTGGATATTGACATTTTTAATATCTGTGCTATATTATTGATGTGGTTCATTAAGGGTGCATTCAAAGAAAGGATAAAAGGGCATGATCCTCGACCGAATGGTGGTTTACCAGCTTCACAATCAGCAACCCAAACGTATCTCCGACCAGGAAACGGAAGTCAAAACTGCCTGGCTTCGTGTGGTGGCAACCAATATAAACCTGGCAGACAGGGTCCGGGTATGGGCAGGTACGGTGCTGATCGAAGCCGGCACCGCTCTGCGCGCTCCTGTTCTGCCTGAGCTCGCTTCCACCGCCTCACCCTGTGAATCAGATTAACGCACCACGGAAGGAAGAAGATGAACAAAACTCTTAACAAATGCCCGGTATGCGGTGCCGACCTGGTGGTCACCCGCCTCTATTGCATGGATTGCAACACAACCATTGAAGGTCATTTCGTCGCTGAGCACACTCCCTTTGGCAAACTCACGCCTGAACAAATGGACTTCGTTCTGACCTTTGTCAAATGCGAAGGCCGGCTCAACCGCATGGAAGACGAAATGAAACTCTCCTACCCCACCCTGCGCAGCCGCCTTACTGAGATCGTACGCGCCCTGGGATACGAGCCTGGCAAAGAAGAACCTGCCACCCTCAGTGCTGAAGACCGCCGGCAAATCCTGGAAGACCTCGACCAGGGGTTGATCACCTGGGAAATCGCCCAGGCGAGATTGAGGGGCGAAAAGGTGGCGGATGCACCCGCCTCGAATACCGCGGGAGGTTCCGATGGTCAGCAGTGAGGAAAGAGTCAAAGTGTTGTCAATGGTGGCTGAAGGCAAGATCACACCCGAGGTCGCTGCTGAATTGCTCAAAGCGCTGGATTCCGCTGACCGGCCAAAAACGCCTCCCCGACCAGCAGATCCCGGCAGACCTGGCCGCTATTTCCGCGTGACGGTCACCGATACCTCCACCGGTCGGACGCGCGTCAATGTGCGCATGCCGCTGGGCATGGTCAACGCGGGAATGCGCATGGGAATGCGCGTCGCTCCCGAACTCGAGGGTCTTGACAGCGAACAGTTGATCGAAGCCCTCGCATCCGGAACCACCGGACAGATCGTAGACATCTACGACGACGAAGACGGCGAACACGTAGAAGTCTTCATCGAGTAAGCTACTCCCCGAATGGATGTCGATATTGATACGACAGGTAAAGTCCTGCCGCCATGCCATACCGCTTGGAGATCTAATGGAACCGAACATCACTGAATCACGCAAAGACAACCGCTGGATGAAACGCTTCATCCCCATCTGGTCCGCCCAGGTCTTTTCCCTATTGGGCTCTGGTGTAGTGCAATTTGCCTTTGTCTGGTGGCTGACCCAAAAAACCGGCTCCGCTGCCGTATTGACCACTGCAACGCTGGTGGCGCTGCTGCCCGAAGTCCTTCTCTCGCCATTTGCAGGCGCCCTGGTGGATCGTTGGAACCGTCGTTGGGTGATGATCATCGCCGACGCATCGATCGCGCTCGTTACCCTGGCGCTCGTGGTACTTTTCGCCTTGAATCGTGTGGAGATCTGGCAAATTTATGTCGTGCTCTTCCTCCGATCCATAGGCGGTATTTTCCACTGGCCGGCAATGCAAGCATCCACCACACTGATGGTGCCCCAGGAGCATTACTCTCGCATTGCAGGCATCAACCAGGCAATCCGCGGTGCATTGAACATCGTCGCAGCACCCCTGGGTGCGCTGCTCATGACGCTGCTGCAGTTTTACCAGGTGGTGGCTGTGGACGTCGTCACCGCAGCGATCGCCATCACCCCGCTCCTTTTCATTCACATCCCGCAGCCGGTGCATGAAGATGCCGGCAGCATGCTCACCCCCGCCCGGTTGTTCAAGGATATCGGAGAAGGGTTCAAGTTCCTCAAAGCCTGGAAGGGATTGCTTTACCTGCTGCTCCTGGCTGCGCTGCTTAACTTCCTGCTGGCGCCTGCAGGCACACTCATGCCGCTTCTGGTGACCAAGCATTTTGGCAAGGGAGTCTGGGAACTGTCGATCCTTGAATCTGCCCTGGGAATCGGGACGGTAGCAGGCGGCTTGATCCTGGGTGCCTGGGGAGGATTCAAGAAGCGCATCGTCACCTCTTTGACCGGAGTGATTGGGCTGGGTTTGGGCGTGGCAATCATGGGCCTTGCACCGGCGAATGCCTTCATTATCGGAGCCGTCGGCTGTGCGTTTCTGGGATTTATGAATCCCATTGCCAATGGTCCTTTGCAGGCCATCATGCAGAGCACGGTCCCGCCCGAAATGCAGGGCAGGGTGATGGGTGTGACCACCAGCGTCTGTACTGCGATGATGCCGCTTTCGATGGCGGTGGCTGCCCCTGTGGCTGAACTGCTGGGCATTCGCACCTGGTTCTGGGCAGGCGGTCTATTGGTCATGCTCGCAGGCGGACTGGGGTTATTCGTGCCCGCCATCATGACGCTTGAATCGCACAAAGTCCATCAGCCGGCACTTGAACCGGGTGACTGACCGGTAGGCTTTTGGATTTTTATGGATCAAGGAAGAGGATCAGGCTGCTGACCGCAAGTGTCTGACCCTGGAATTCAGAGGACGCCTGTTTGATGATCAATCGAACTGGTGTCCTTTTTTGTACCTGGTAGGCAAGATCGGCTTCGAAGGAAGCGTATCCCTGTGATGGCAACACTGTTGGCAATGACACTTCCTGCTCAGCGATGACACTCCCGGATTGATCGATCAGTTGATAGGTCGTCGTTCCGGGCTGGGTGAGATGGGCGTATCCTTCCAGATGCAGGCTCCCGCCAGTGATCACGCTGCCCGCTTGCGGCTTGTTTACGACAAAGGGATCTTTCTGGAAGCCGTGCTGCTCGATCTCTTCGGGTCCGACCTGCAGCAGGAGCATTTCCACAGACGCCCAGGCAGTGATCCGTCCCGACCAATCCAGGGTGTACACACTGAGCAGTGCCTTCTCGCTGGCTGCCGCAGGGGTGAAATAAAGCACTTCTGCAATCGAGAGCCAGCCGCCTGCCCAATTGCTGTAGGTCAGGTCGCGCGCAGTGATTGTCCGCCCATCCTCGCCTGTCATCAGCAGGTGAATGTTGCCGCCGTCCCCGGGGTAGACGTTTGCCCGCACCCAGATGTAATCACGCACCTTGGAACCGGGGCCCGGCGCGTCGATTTGAACCAGGGCAGGCTTGGAAATGCCGGCAGTGGTGGTGATTTGCGGAAGCGGCGTCTGCCGGGTGGGCTGGGTAAGCACCACCATGGGCGGAGGAGTTTGCGTCTCCACGATGGCTGCTGATGCAGACGGTGTTGGAAAGTGGATTTCCTGGGGGATGGAGGTTCTGGTTGCAGTGGGACCTGACTCGGGAATGGGAGTCTGCGCTGGTTCCCGCCTGCAGCCGTTAACGAAAAGCAGGATTACGATACATGCGGTAATCCACTCCACCCTTTTACGTTTTGCTGCAGCGTTCATGAGATGATTTTACATCAAGCCGGCTTCCGGCGAATTGAGAAAAGTGCAAAGCCTTGGAACTACCGGGGAATTTTCAAAAAAATGGGATGTTCCTAATGCAGAAAAACCTGTTGGTTCTTTTTACTTTTAGTTGAATATCTTCGGCGCCTGAGGTTTACATTGCAAAGAGTGGGTGATTTCGCCGCGGTGCGGCGAAATCACCCATATTAACGCTTTCCCCCTTCCCAAAATGGGAAGGGGGTAGGGGAATGGGTAGTGGGTAAGGTATTCGCACACATTTTTTCTGTACATTTTGGGCAACAAAGTCGGCTTTACTTTTCTATCGCATCACTCCCATTTCATAACACTCAAATTACAGCCCATAAATCTCTGCATACTTGGCGCGGAGATACTTCATATACGGTTCAGATTGGATCGTGCTGCCGGTCACGCGCTTGACCAGGTCCTGCGGCTCGAATTTGGATCCATGGCGGTGCAGGTTTTCGCGCAACCAGTGGAGGATGCCCAAAAAGTCGCCCTGCTCCATGCGCGAGTTTACATCGGGCATGCTGGCGGACATCCTTTCCCAGATCTGCACCGCGATCAGGTTGCCCAGGGCATAGGTGGGGAAGTATCCAAACAAGCCCGCAGACCAATGCACATCCTGCAGCACACCCTGGCGGTCATTGGCAGGCGTGATTCCCAGGAATTCCTGCATTTTGGCATTCCAGACCTGCGGCAGATCCTTCACCTGAACGGAGCCGTCCATCAGGGCAATTTCCAATTCCAGGCGCAGCATGATATGGAGGTTGTAGGTTGCCTCGTCAGCTTCTGTGCGGACAAATGAGGGTTCGACAGTGTTTACCGCGCGGTAGAAATCCTCAAGGTGCACATTCGCGAGCTGCGTCGGGAAGATCTCCTGAAGCCGGGGATAAAACCGGGTCCAGAAGGGTTTGGAGCGTCCGACAATGTTCTCCCACATCCGCGATTGCGATTCATGGATCGCCGAGGATGCACCGGTGGCAAGCGGCGTTCGCCGCAGGGATTGGCCGATGCCCTGCTCGTAGAGCCCGTGCCCGGTCTCGTGGATCGTGCTGAAGATGGCTGAAGCCACGCGGTCCGAAAGGAAGTGGGTGGTAATGCGTACGTCATCGATGCCGAAGCTGGTGGTGAATGGATGTACCGAGACATCCTCGCGTCCGCGGTTGAAATCGAATCCAATCGCCTTCGCCACCTCCAGGCCGAATTCCTCCTGCCCCTTTTCGTCGTAATTGAGCTTGAGGAAGCTGTCGTCCACCTTCGGACGGGCAGCAATCTCCTGAATGAGTTTGATCTGCTCCGGACGCAGTGCACCAAAGATCTGCTGAACATCGCGGGTTTTCAACCCGGGTTCAAAATCATCCAGCAGCGGGTCGTAGATGTGATCGTACGGCTTGAAGAAATCTGCGTAATCGCGCCGCAGGGCAACGATTTTCTCCAGGTGCGGTCGAAAGACCGCAAAATCGCTCTTTGCCTTGGCTTCTTCCCAGGCAGTCTGTCCGAGGGTGGTGGCTTTGGCAAATTCAGCCACCCAACTGCTGGGTACTTTGCGATTCTTATCATAATTGTGCGCTGTGCGCAGGATGATACAGGCATCATCCGAATCGGGATCGAGCGTGGCGGCGAAGGGTTTGAGGTCTTCCAACAACCTGCCAAGCTCATCAGAAGTCATCTTTTGGTGTTCGATGGTGGCGATGGTTGACAACACATTGCCGCGGTCTTCCGCACCACCGCGGGGCATATAGACCTGCTGGTCCCATCCCAGAAGCGCGTTCGCCCGGTCAAGATCAGCAATCTCAGCCAGCAGGGTCTTTAATTGATCCAGCTTTTCCTTCATTCATACTCCTTTGATGCAAAGGGTGCTTCAGGCAACCTTCCAACGCAGCGGTTTATCTGCCAGTGCGTTGATCACTTCTTCAGAAATGTCATTCGCTGCCCGGGCTTGAGATTCAACCGTCTGCGCGCCGATATGCGGTGTGTCCACCACCTTGGGGTGATTCACCAGGTCGGATTGACCGGGAGGTTCCACGGCGAAGACATCCAGCGCCGCGCCAGCCACCTTGCCGCTGTTCAAAGCATCGAGCAGGGCGGTCTCGTCGATCACACCGCCGCGGGCAGCACAGATGATGTATACGCCTTTCTTCATCTTTTCGAAGGCTTCCGCATTAAGCATATTCTTGGTATCTGCCGTCAACGGAAGGTGCATGGTAATGATATCTGAAACCTTGAGCAGTTCGTCCAGGCTCATCGGTTGTCCGCCGCGCTTCTTGATCTCTTCAGCGGGTATGAGGGGATCATAGCCCACGATCGTCATATCAAAGGCGGCCGCGCGTTTGGCAACAGCAGCACCGATGCGCCCAAATCCAATAATGCCCAGGGTCTTGCCCATCAGTTCGGTGCCTTCCAGTTCTTTCTTCAGCCATTTTCCAGATTTCAACCCGGCATCTGCGCGGGCGATTTCGCGGATTTCCGAAAGCATCAACCCCATGGTCAGTTCTGCCACAGCCACCGAGGTCGCCAGCGGCGAGTTCACCACGGTCACTCCGTGAGCCTTGGCTGCGGCAAGATCGATGTTGTCCACACCCACACCGGCGCGCCCCACCACTTTCAGCTTTTTGCCAGCGTCGAAAACAGCAGCGGTGACCTTGGTCCTCCCGCGGACGATCAATGCGTCATATTCACCCACCACCTTGAGCAAATCCTCCGCGGTGATCCCGGGTTGGTCAACGACTTCGGCTGATTTCCGCAGAATTTCCTTGCCATTTTCTTCCAGTCCATCAGTCAATAGCACTTTCCAGGCAGACATTCGCAGACTCCTTTTTGAATGATGATCATCTGGGGGGGTTCCCTCCCCTCTTTAATTGTACTCTAATTGCTGCAGGGAATCTCCCATCCCTCCGGGGATCTGCCGCGACCCAATCCTTCCTTATAAATGGTAAAATCTGAGCGTGGAAAATATCAAGAATAGTCTGGAAGACCGGGTGAACCCGCGCATGCTCGAAAGCGCCCCCATGCAGCGCTGCAAACTGGGCGAATGCCACGGCGCATGCTGCATTTTCGGCGTTTGGGTGGATGAACGCGAAAAGGAAGATATCCTCCGGAATTCTGCGCTGATTGCCCCTCACATGCCGCCCGAACTTCGGGATCCGGCACAATGGTTCGCAGGTTTCGCAGATGACGATGAACATGCTCCCAGCGGCAGGGTTGTCCATACCGCAGTGGAGACGCAGCCTGACCATTACGGCGGCACCGCATGCATCTTCTGGCGGAGCGACGCCAAATGTGCACTGCAGGTGGCAGGTGTTGAAAATGGCCTTCATCCCTGGCGGTTCAAACCCTTTTATTGCATCCTTCACCCGCTGGATCTGGATGACCGGGGAAGGATTACCGTCGACAATACCGCTGACGTGCTGGCAGAAGAAGGCAGTTGCCTGGTGCCAGCAGCTTCTGAGATCCCCCTGGCAATCACCTTTGCGGATGAACTTAAATATCTCCTGGGCGACAGGGGATATCAGGCATTGATGGAGAAAGTCCAGGAGAGTTCAACGGATATGGACAAAACCCCTGCGGTACAAATCCGCCCATTGACCCCCGCCGACCAACGCTGGCTGGAATCGTTCATCATCGATCATTGGGGAGCAAAAGAGGTGGTGGTGCACAAAACCATTTACCTTCCTGCATTGCTGCCGGGTTTTGCGGCAGAATCAGACGGCGAAATCGCCGGAGTGGTTACCTATCAGATGCGCGGTGAAGACTGCGAGCTGGTGACCCTCAACTGCATCGACCGCTGCCATGGGATTGGCACACTTTTGCTTCAAAGCGTGGAAGAGATTGCCCGCCAGAGCGGCTGCCGCAAATGCTGGCTGGTGACGACCAATGACAATCTCGATGGGCTGCGTTTCTATCAACGCCGCGGATACCGCCTGGCAGCCATTCATTACGGCGCGGTCACTGCCGCACGGGCTGTCAAACCTGCCATTCCCGTGGTCGGAGAGTACGGCATCACCCTACAAGACGAGGTGGTGCTGGAAAAACAACTCAAACCGCTGCAAAGTGCTGCGGTCTGACAGGGTTTACAATACTGGATACGATGATGAAATTAAGCACTCGATTATCGGTAGCACTGCTCATGATCCCCCTGCTGGGGGTAAGCCTGCTGGCGAATTTTACACCCGCCAGGGCACAGGCGCAGACCATGGACGCTAAAGCCAATCAGGCGCTCTGCCTGCCAGATCCCTCCGCAGGAATCCAGGGCTGCCTGCTCGCCGGACCATCGCAGCGTCTTTCAGAACTGGCTGCCCAGGGGATCACCTTCCCCAGCCAGCCGCTGCCGCTTGCCAAGCCGCCTTATGATCTTTTTAAGATTCCCTTCTCCTATGCCCTTTTGGATAATGCCGAAATTCCCACCTATGCCAGCGTCGCAGATGCGATGGCCGGCAACGCCAACGGTTCGATGGCATCGGGAAGGTTGAAATACATGTCGTATATCAACCGCGAAGTCACTGATCGCGGCACATTCTATCAGGATGCCGCCGGCCGATGGGTGAACGGCGAATACGTCAGAAAAGTGGCGGTTCCCTACTTTCAGGGATACCTGGTAAAAGACCAGGTACAAGGTGCGTTCGGCTGGGTGCTGCAAGATGCCCCCACCTATGTTGAACCTGGTTACGCCGCCGAGAAGACCGGCCGCAACTATCACCGCCTGGACATGGTGCGCATCTACGACTCGCGTACGGTCGACGACATGGAATGGTTGATGATCGCTCCGGGGGAATGGATCGAACATCGCTACGTCAGTAGAGTCACGCCCAATACCACCCCTCCCGCGGGTGTGACCAACGGACGCTGGATCGAGGTCAATCTCTCTGAACAGACTTTAATGGTTTACGACAACCAGAAATTGATCTTTGCCACCCTGGTAGCCACGGGTTCCAAACCTTTCTACACCCGCCCGGGTACCTTCAAGATTTACAAGAAACTGGTCCATGATGAGATGTACGGTTCCTTTGAAGCCGACCGTTCGGACTATTACTACCTTGAGGATGTTCCGTATATCATGTATTACGATGAAGCCCGCGCGCTTCACGGTGCTTATTGGAACACCCTGCTGGGTTATCCCGCTTCCCACGGCTGCGTCAATCTCTCGGTGGCAGATGCCCACTGGTTGTTTGACTGGGCGAATGACGGCGAAACTGTCTACGTTTGGGATCCTTCTGGCAAAACCCCCACCGACCCGTCCTATTACGGTCCGGGAGGGGCATAACAGAGTTGAGAAAAATCGTAGGGGCTTAGCGTGCTAAGCCCCTTTTCATACCCATCCCCCTGCGCCCTTCCCAAAATGGGAATCCGAAGAGTATTTGAAGATGTTTTAGGTAGGGGCGCCAAATTTGGCGCCCGGGCGTAAAGAAGACGATGATTGTAGATGTTAACGGCGGGCGGGATGTATCCCGCCCGTACGAATAGCATTTTGAAATGGTTTGGGCAGGGGCGCCAAATTTGGCGCCCGGGCGTAAGGATGATAATGACTTTAGGACTTAACGGCAGGTGTACTAAAAAAAATTACCCTGCCAGCATCCTGCCGATGACAATGGCGGCAAAGACCCCGAAGGTCAACACTGCCCCCCAAAGTGTTTCCTGCCTGCCATGCTTATCCTGAAGTTCATACCCAGAGGAGCCCACACCCAACTGGTACACCGGACCTGCCGTCCAGGAGAAGAGCGCCCCTCCCAGCAGACCGCCCAGGTGACCCCAGTTATCGATGCCGGGGTTGAGACCAATCACCAGGTTGACCACAATGATCAAACCCAGGTTAAAAAGCATGTTGCGCGCCCGTCCGCCGAACATTTGCCGGTTGCGGAAGATAAACACCGCCTCGGCGATTACCAGGGCGAAGATGGCAGTGGAAGCGCCGATGGAAGCATTGGGAGAAAGCAGAAAAGAGATGGTATTTCCTGCAAAACCGCCCAGCAGATAGAGCAGCAGAAAACGGCCGTGTCCGTATGCTTTTTCCAGCGAAGGTCCAATGGAGAACAGGGCGTACATATTGAAACCAATATGCAGCAGGCTGCCGTGAAGCAGCACCGGTGTGATCAGTCGCCAGAGTTGACCCTGCAGGATCAGACTGTTGATCTTGCCGCCGTAGATGAAGGGCAGGTCGATATTCTGCCCCAGGATTTTTTGCGAGAGCAGTTGCAGCAGGTAAACAACCACCGTCAAACCGATGATTGTGTAGGTGACGCCGGGCTTCTGAACATTTCCTGGAAGTCTGACCTGTACCATGTGCGGTTGTGGCGTGGATTGGGGTTCCTGATTTATGTCATTCGGGGGTTGCGTCATTCAATGCCTTTCGGTGGTGAACCTTGTGATGCTCAACATTAATAATTTGCACGATATCGTCCACCGCCTGCTCCAGAAGATCGTGGGCATTCAGCACGACGTAGTCAAATGCGCCGATTTGTTCCACCTCTTTATGGGCGGTTTCCAGCCGCAGTGCCAGTTCTTCCGGCGCATCTGTATTGCGTCTTCGCAGGCGGTTGTACCATTCGTCCACGCCCTCCGGGATCAGAAAAATAAGCACTGCTTCCGGATACAATTTGCGCAGCTTCATTGCTCCCTGCACATCCACCCGCAGCACCACATCCCGCCCGCTCATCAGGGCACCATCGATCTGGCTGCGCGGAATCCCCTTCCAATCGGAGTAAACCATCGAATACTCGATGAATTCATTATTGGCAATGCGGCGTTCGAAGTCTTCACGGGTGAAGAAAAAATAATCCACACCAGGCACTTCACGCGGACGCGGCGGACGGCTGGTGGCCGTGACCACAAAATGCAAATCGAGCGTGCGCTGTTTCAACCCGCACAGCACCGCATCCTTGCCCACTCCTGACGTACCTGAAATCACGATCAGAAGGGGTTGGGGGTGGTACAAACCTTCGAACAATGTCTTCTCTTCCATGGTTTATTCCGATGTAGAAAATACATTTCTGTTGGAATGTATTCTACGTCCGACGTAGATTTTTCTACGATTATAATAGAGAACGATCACCTTTACATGAGGATACGATGCCTGTTTACGAATTCAAGTGTTCCAACTGCCGAAAACCTTTTGAAATCCGCCTTTCGTTCGACGAATATGATCATGCGGTCGTGATTTGCCCGCACTGTGGATCAAAAGACGTCGCCCGGCGCATCCGCAGGGTGGCAGTGGCAGGCGGCGATAAAGCGCACCTCGAATCAATGGCTGATCCCATGGCGATGAGCGCACTTGAAAATGATCCCCGCACCCTGGGCAAAATGATGCGCGAGATGAGCAGCCAGGTGGGCGAGGATATGGGCGGCGAATTCAACGAGGTGGTGGGACGCCTGGAACGCGGCGAATCCCCCGAGCAGATCGAAAAGAGCATGCCGGATTTGGGTTCCGACATGCCCGCGGACGTTTGACACTTTTCCTCTGGTATCGACAATGAATTTATTGTACTGCCTGCTGCAGCTCTGAAAATGAGGTCATGCGGGCGATTTCGCGCAGGAAATTCTCCAGCGAACCCGCCTTTTCGCGCAGCTTGCGTACTGCCGGACCCACCGGGTCTTCGCCAGCCGCTCCCCCGGGAACATCGGCATAGGCGCCGTAGAAGGCAAAGTACGCCTGGTTAAGCCGGCGAATCACGTAGCCGTGCGCCACGAACATCTGCCGGCGTGACTCCATGTAACTCTCAGCTTCAGTGATCTTGCCCTCTGCCAGCAGAGCATCCACCGTGACGCGGGTGGTGTGCATCTCGACGCGAAAATCAAAGGGGGTTGGGGCGAGCTGTGTGGATGCCATTTGCACCCCGTTCTGAGGGATATTTGCCCAGTCGGGATAATAACGCTTGAGCACGATGGTGCTGATCTCTCCGCCCACGATTGATGCCGTGGTCTCGTTCATGGTGCGTAATTCATTGTTGGTATCGTAATTCAACCCCAGGGGGTGCAGGGTGAGAAAGTTATGCGTCCACTCATGGGCTATGGTATCGGTCACCCAGTGAAGGTCGGAGCTCTGCATCACCATGGTGGGGTACACCCCCACCCCGCCGATATCCACCACCAGCGCCGAAACGTTGAGGTTCTTCTCGATGGTCTGTTCCAGTTCGGTGATCTTGTCGAGCGGCAGGTCGGCCAGCAGTGAAATGTTGGCGTCCTGCATGATTTTGTCTCGCGGCGAGATGATCAGCGCTTTGGGCAGTGGGGTGGTGCGGTAGAGTACCGGGGGCAGGGTCGATCCGCCGGATGCGAGACCCTGTTCATCAAGCACCTGGGTGACCTGGCTTTGCAGCACCGATTCGACAATCGGAGCCAGCGCGTCCAACTGCTTTTGAATCTGCTTCTGCTGTGCCAACAGGCTGGCTGAAGCACCTTCCGGGTCTTTTACAGTAGGGTCGGCAAAGATCTGCTGAATTTGTGACTCCAACTGGTTGACCTGGTTGACCAGGCTGAAGTATTGTTCCACCGCCTGCACCTGGTTCGTGATGGTCATGTGAAGCGGCACATCGATGCCGCTCTCGCCTGCCTTCTCTCCCATTGCCGCAAGGATCCAACCCGCATAATCGAATTCCACGCTGCGGGCGTATCCTTCTGCTTTTTCTGCGATGGTCAGCGGTCGCATCACCGATCCGGTTAGCAAGCCCGCCAGCACCAGAAGCAGCAGCAATTTTTCGAAGGCATTCAACCATCTCATGGATGAGATTATACCGCTCGCCAGGTAAGCTCGTCAGGTAAGGCCAACCGTTCGGCAAAGGCAAGCCTCTCAAGGTATAATTAATATTCGAAGGTCAAGCGACCCTCTGGCTTATTTGGTTTTTAGGAAGGTGGGTATGAAGAAGAGAACCTGGCTGATCCTGCTTGCCGTAATCATCCTGGCAGTGAGCGGTTATTTTATCTTTCGCGGAATTCAGCAGCGGCAAAAAGCTGCCACCCAATATGAAACGGTTACCCTTGCCCGCGGCAGCCTGACCTCCATTGTGGGCGCCACGGGTACGGTACGGGCAAATCAAACCGCCATGATCGGCTGGTCAACCAGCGGACAGATCGACAACATCAGCGTGGGGGTGGGTGAAAAGGTTACCGCCGGGCAGGAAATGGCCAGCCTGGCAGAAACCTCACTGCCGCAGAATGTGATCCTCGCCTCCGCCGACCTGGTGACCGCGCAGCGAAATCTGGACAATCTTCAGAATTCCAATACCGCCTTTGCCCAGGCGCAACTGAATCTCTCCAATGCCCAAAAGAGCTACAACTCAGCTATTGGCAATCAACTCTACTCAAATACCCTTCGCTACAGCAACCAGGACCAGGTGGATGCCGCCCGTGCTGCGGTAACCATCGCCCAGGACAAGGTAAACAAAGCCGAGGATTACTACAACCGATTTTCGGAAGTGGCGGATAGCGATCCGCTCAAGGCAGCAGCTTTGAGTTCGCTGGCGAATGCCCGTCAAAACCTCGACCAGGCGAAGAAGAATCTGGATTATTACCTGAATGTTCCCACCGCGTTTGATGTGAACGCATCTGAAGCCAAAGCGGCGCTCGCCAAGGCCCAACTGGATGATGCCCAGCGCGAATTTGACCGGTTGAAGAACGGCGCCGACCCCCAGGACCTCGCTGCTGCCAGGGCGCGCATTACCGCCCTGCAGGCGACCATCGACATGGCAAAGCTGACAGCACCCTTTGCCGGAACGGTCACCATCTCAAACAGTTTGATCGGAGATCAGGTCACGCCGGGTACGGTCAGTTTCCGCATCGATGACTTTTCTCATTACCTGGTCGACGTGCAGGTTTCGGAAGTGGATATCAACAAGATCAAAGCCGGGCAGGTCGTGAACCTCTCCTTCGATGCCATCCTCGGTAAAACCTATGAAGGCAAGATTACCTCCGCTGCCCGGGTGGGTACGGTAGCAGCTTCCGGCGTCACCTACTCGGTGACCGTTGAGCTGCTCAAACCGGACGACCAGGTACTTCCGGGTATGACCGCAGCCGTGAACATCATCGTCAGCCAGATCGACAATGTGCTCGTCGTACCCAACCGCGCCGTGCGCTCGGTGAATCAAAACCTGGTGGTGTATGTGCTGAAAAACAATGTTCCCACGGCGGTGACCATCAAGATCGGCGCTTCCTCGGATACTGAATCGCAGATCCTTTCAGGTGATGTTAAAGAGGGCGATCAGATCGTGCTCAACCCGCCTTCCTCATTTCTCAACCCCGGCACTGGCGGCGGGAGACCCTTCTAGGACATTGATCCATGCCTGATGCAGTCATCCAGGTCAAAGACCTGAAAAAGATCTACAAGCTGGGGATCGTGGAGGTGCACGCCCTCGACGGCGTGACCTTTGAGATCCAGCGCGGTGAGATGGTCGCCATCATGGGTCCATCGGGTTCCGGCAAGTCAACACTCATGAATCTTCTGGGCTGCCTCGACCGCCCCACCAGCGGCGCCTACGCCCTGGACGGCGAAGAAGTTTCGCAGCTCAGCGATGACCAACTGGCGGATATCCGCAACCGTAAGGTGGGATTTGTCTTTCAAAGCTTCAACCTGCTTCCACGGCAGACTTCGCTGGCCAATGTGGAGCTGCCCATGCGCTATGCCGGAGTGGGCAAGGAACGCCGCGAAAGAGCCGTCGCTGCCCTCGAATCCGTCGGATTGGCAGACCGCATCACCCACCGCCCCACCGAGTTGAGCGGCGGGCAGCAGCAGCGTGTGGCCATTGCCCGCGCCCTGGTCAACCATCCAGCCATCCTCATGGCGGATGAGCCCACCGGTAACCTGGATTCGAAATCCGGCAAGGAGATCATGGACCTCCTGCTCAGCCTTAACCGCGAGAGCCAGACCACCATCATCATTGTCTCCCACGACCCAAACATCGCAGCTCAAACACAGCGTATCATTCGCCTGCGCGATGGATTGATCGAGGAGGCTGCGGCATGAACATTGGACAGGCGATCATCGAAGCCCTCGAAAGCCTCAGCTCGAACAAGCTGCGTTCCGCCCTGACCATCCTGGGCATTGTTATCGGCGTGGGGGCGGTCATCGCCATGCTCGCCATTGGCAGCGGCGCCCAATCTGCCATCACCGGCTCCATCAGCGGCATTGGCAGCAACCTCCTGTTTGTTTTCCGCGGCAACCGCTCCGGCGATGTTCAGGTGATCAAACCGCTCACTTTTGATGATTCGCAGGCGCTGCTGGATCAATTTCAGGCTCCATCCGTGAAGGACGTGGCGCCGGTCATCAACGGTTCAGTTTCGATAGTCTACGGAACGGAAAAGACCAGCACCACCATGTACGGCGTCACCCCATCCTACCAACCGGTGCGGAATTACGCCCTTACCGAAGGCACTTTCATCACCGACGACCAGAACCTGGGACAGGCTTCCGTGGTGCTCCTGGGCCCCGATGTGGCGGATAAGCTCTTTGGCAGGAAGGATGGGTTGGTAGGCGAATCCATCCGCATCGAAGGGCTGCCCTTCCGCGTGATTGGCGTGCTCGAATCCAAGGGCGGCGGTTCCTTCGGCTCGGAGGACAATGTCGTGTTGGTGCCCTACAACACCGCCAGGCTGAAACTCCTTCACCGCACCCAGGACCGCGTGGATCTGATCTACGTTCAGGCGGTGGGTTCCGCCCAGGTACAGGCAGCCTCTGACGAGGTTGCCCAGATCCTGCGCGCCAGGCATCACACCAAAATCGGTGAAGATGACTTCACCATCTTCTCGCAGCAGGATTTTGTCGCCACTGCTCAAACCATCACCAGCGTGCTCACCATCTTCCTGGGCGGTATCGCCGGCATTTCCCTCCTCGTTGGCGGCATCGGCATCATGAACATCATGCTGGTTTCGGTGACCGAACGCACCCGTGAGATCGGGCTGCGGAAAGCCCTGGGCGCACGTAAACGTGATATTCTCGTCCAATTTCTGGCGGAATCTTCATTGCTCAGTCTGTTTGGCGGACTGCTGGGGATTGGCCTGGGTTGGGTGATTTCTTTCGTTGTCGGACGCATCGCTGCTGCCAGCAATACCCCCCTCACGCCCGTGGTGGGCATCGATGCCGTGCTCCTGGCAACGCTCTTTTCCACCGCGGTGGGGCTGTTCTTCGGGTTATACCCGGCCAACCGCGCTGCCAACCTGGAGCCCGTCGAAGCCCTGCGTTACGAATGACTGGGGTGGGCTTTTCCTGCTGCTGCCAAAGAAGAGCTGAGATTAACTCAGCTCTTCTTTCTCAATAAACCGGAGAATGCCCTCAAGGGTCGGGTAAACCGCCAGCTTGTGCTTGTTTGGTAATCCGACACTTCCTTCTTTAGGTGCGCGATCTCTTGACGCATCTCGTTAATATTTGAGTTCTCCGACAGTTCATATTCCAGCCGACCTCCCAAAAGGGAGAAACACTCTCTGATTCTCGATGTTTGGTCGGGCTGTTCAAAAAAGACCTTGAGAGGCGCGGGGTACGGTGTTCCGACAGCCAATACGCCGAGACCATGCCCGTGTAGGAATTCAAAAGAGGGGTATTTGGGCATTAATTCTTCCCACAATTTCCACACCCCAAAATCAGACTGCCTCTCGTAGGTATCATGGAATAGCACAATGCCGCCGTTTTGAACCTTGGGCAGCCATGTAAAGAAGTCGTGCCTGACTGCCTCATATGTATGGAGACCGTCAATATGCAGCAGATCGATCGAATGGTCAGTGAAGCCTGTCACTGCCTCATCAAACGTGCTGCGGATCATTTGTGAAAATCGTCCGTACAGCGGGTCGTGATAGCTGCGTAATTCGTTATAAACCTCGTCACCGTAATACCCTGCCTGGGGGTCTCCGTGCCAGCTATCAACCGCATAACATCTGGAATCAATACCTTGTGCCTTGACAGTTTGGCAAAAAGCGCAATATGAGTTACCCGTATGGGTGCCCAGCTCGACGATCACGCCGGGTTTGATGGCGCTGACAAGGTACATGGCAAACGGGATATGCTGAATCCAGGCTCCCGGCTGCACCAGCCGGTCAGGTCTTTGGAGACACATGGGATAATCTGACGGGTTGAAATGGACAGACATGAGAACCATCCAGCGATAATAAGATTTCGGGCAGGATTTTCAGCAATCTACGCTCAATAGCACGATGCCAAACCCAGTTAGATTTCGATTCAGTGAAGATTATATACATGAAATTCAATTTTTGATGAATCGTCGCAATTCGTGAAACGAGGTTTGATTTATAATCTTCCATCATGGTCAATGCCAACATCTGCACCACCCGCGTCGAAGGCGAACCGCTCAGATACCAGGTGAAGTGGTCCGCCCGCGCCAGGCGATACAGGCTTGCGGTTTCCACAGAGGGTGTCAGCGTCACCCTGCCCGCCGGGGTACCGGCTAGTGAAGCCGACAGGTTCATCCAGCAGAATTCTTCCTGGCTGAAGGAGCAATTGCGCAAACTGGAACGCCGGCGGGCGAAATCGAAGGTCGAACCCCTGCCGGCAGATGTGATCCTGCTGCGTGGAAAAGCCGTCCAGGTCAAAGTGCTGGAGGAAAGCGTAAGTCGTTCGAGAGCCCTGGTACGCGAAGCTGGCGGCAGGCTGGAAATGCGGCTGCCGGCAGGCGCCAGGAAAGATGAAGTGCTCGAAGCTGCCCTGCGCAAGCTCGCCAGGGAGGAAGTGGAGCGAGCTGTTGCTGTCCATTCCCGGATCATGCGGCTTTCTCCCGGGGCGGTGAGCATCCGCGACCAGCGCACGCGCTGGGGGTCCTGTTCGAGCCGCGGCACGCTTTCGTTCAACTGGCGGCTGGTGATGGCGCCGCCCGAGGTGCTGAACTACGTGGTGGTGCATGAGCTGGCGCATCTGAAGGTGCCCAATCATTCTCGCGAATTCTGGGCGCTGGTGGCTCGTTATGACCCCGCCTTCAAGGAACACCGTCTGTGGCTGAAGCGCAAAGCTTCTCTTCTGCGTCCCGACCTGCTTTA
>JBDKSE010000010.1:0-45509 GCA_039683035.1 Anaerolineaceae bacterium | reverse complement strand
TCTTTTGTGCATAGTGGATTCAGAAGTTTGCTATAATTTTAAAAGTCACAAGTTTCCTGTTAATGTATTTCATAGAATAGGTTGTACAAGAGGGAAAGTGGTGTCAAAGGATCAAAAACACCTTTTTAGCGATAAATTATGAAAAAATGCACAATATGTTCTGAAGAAAACCCAGATATTGCGAAGTTTTGTTTTATTTGTGGAAATCCGTTTGAGATAGAAACTATCCAGTGTTCAAATTGTTCTGCTGTGAATCCAAAAGATGCGGTGCAGTGTATTCAATGCGGGCAAGTATTTGCCAGAGTAGAAACCTCACACAATGAACTTCTGGGGCAGTGGAGATTCACATATAAACTGGGGAAGTATTTATATGTAAGCTGTGACAATTGTTTGAAAAGCTTTAAGATCGAATATGAAAGATGTGTTGAAAAAGACGATGGGTATACCATTGATCCACCAGAGAAATGCCCTGCCTGCGGCGTAGTTTCGGATACTATCTATTATGCTGGCACTGAACCAATGTTTTCAAATGCAATGCGTAAAGCTGAACAGGAGCAAAAAGCTGCCATCTTGCGGAAAGGGAAATTGAACAGGGTGGTTCTTATTTTGAATATTATTTTCCTCATCGTGGTTGCCTGCCTGGGCTTCAGGGGTTGGGTTCGCGGTGATTTCAAGCCGAAACCCACACCAACACTCATCCCAACCAGAACTCCCCGCCCGACTCCCACCCGGCGGCCGCTGATCTACAAAGGAACTGAAGAACCAGAGAAGGTTTTGAGCGCATGGGAGGATGAAAATATCCCTGCCAGGTATGATGTGGTAAGCACTCTCAATCTCAGTTGCTCATACTTTGTTCCGGTTGAACAAGATCAGAGCGATTGAGGTTTGAGGTATGACAGATAGTTTCATCATTGTTTAAGAGTATTTAGGAAATACACTCACCTTCGGTGTGATTGCTGCTGGATTATTGTTAAAGCGATAAAACAGGGTCATAAACCTTCATATAATTTTGAATACCGCTACATATTAGATTCAGATTCTTCAGCAACTTGAAATTCGGACTCTCAACAACAATGGAAGAATTGGGTTTATCACTCCAAATATATTAATATAGGGTTTGAACAGCCAGAAACAAAACATTAAATATACTTTGACGAATTTCATTAAACCTATCCCGGATGATTGCAAAAGATCCGATTTTGTGTGCGCTGTAATTACGTAAACAATAAGAAAGAGCAATATCACATTCTATACGGGTAGGAGATACATGATTACTATATATATACTGTTGATCCAATAATTTCTGAATGGTTTTTTCGAAATCTTTCTCACTTCCTTTTAAAGTTTCCACCAAATGATTTATATTTATTTTTGAATCCGTTGCCAATCCGGATTGAATAAGTAAATGGTTTGCGAGTTTTATAAATTTCCAATCATTATCGTCTGGTTTTGATAAGCTAGAATAAATCACGTTGTCAATTATGAGCGCTAGATCAAAAATGGAGTTTAGTTCATATAGACTTGTAAAGGTACCTCTACTTAGCATAGGTGGCATTCTATCAAAATCAAAAAATTTTGCCAAAATATAAGTAAAAAGGAATAAAGTATCCATGCTTGGAGGGGCATTAAGAAATTTTGCTTGAAATTCATCTTTTGAAAAGGTTCTTCCTGTAATATTGCAGTATTGATCAATAAATTTTTCCAAATCTTTCGCCCACTCAATAACCAATCCATACAAGAGATTTTTCTTATCAGAATAATCAAGAGATACCGTTTTAAATGCCGGTGTACCTGGCAGTTTATTTCCATGAGTAAGAACATCTTCTTCATAGGAACTGTGAATTAAAAAGAAACCTTTTTCAAATTGCCCCTGCAGGATTGCTACTTGGCTCCAAAAGTAAAATATCGAACCTTTATGAATACGGATTTTATTTGTTTGTTCCCATTCAACAACAATATCTAAAATATCTTGCCAAAATTGCTGGGCTTCTGTAAAGCGCCAAAAACTGCAATAATAATTTGAAATTATCGTTAAAATATTAAAAAGGAAATCTTGCTCTGAATAACTTCCTTTCCTCCCATCAAAATAGGTGTTGATATTTTCTTTCAATTCATTGTGACATAAATTTCTAAAATCGGAATATGGTTTCTCGAAATTCGAAAAGAACATGGTTAGTAGTTCTCGGATGTACGAATCCATAGGTTCTCCCAGATAGTTAACCGTAATTACTACTAGTTGCTTATCGCTCATGTCTCCTCTTTTTTATCTACCAAATTTTTGGTTTGCCTTTTTTACTTACAGAATTACAAATTATCAGATATGGCTCTATGTAACACTGCAGTAAAGATCTCTACATCATCTTTGAAGCTGAGAAATGGAGTTTTTCCACTGTCTTTGATGATATCCACTCCATCTTTATATGGTACCAAGTTCAAAATCCTGCTAAAGAGTATGGCAACATTCTTTTTACTTCCAGTAAAAATAGTTCTTTTATTCGTGATATATATGATCCCTGAATCTATAAAGGTCAATTCCTGGGTGGGGGTATTGTTGTAATCCAGACTTCCCAATCGGTAATATATTCCTTTGGCTATTCTGATTCTTGCTGTTGTACCGCCATAATTTACATGATGCCTAACTGACCTAGTTTCATACCAATCAACAGGTTGAGCGTAGTAGCATACTTCTCTCTTCTGAAGAATTATTGGAGGTTCAAAAACCGGAAGATCAACATGATTGATTTTCCATAGTTTACGATAAGTATCCAGTCTTTTTTTGGTTTGCAAATCCATTGTCAGTTTAGCTGACAAGTTATTAATGGTCTCTTCTAAGGTTGCATCTTCTTCAGGTGAGACTTCACCATCTTCGATTATTGAATTTACGAGAGAATTAATTACTATAGATATTGCATTTTTCGCCAATTCGTCCGCAGTCTCAATGCTTATAGAAAAATTCTGTCGAAGTTCTTCTAATAATTCTTTACTTGCTTCTGTGAGCTGACCGGCAGAAATTTCCTTTTCAAATCTTTTCTGATAGGCTTGCTCTTTTGCTTTTGTTATTATCCGGATAGATGACTTATTATCAATACCAAGAATTTCTTCCATTTTATATATTGAATTCACACCTTCGTTAGGAAGATCCTGGGAAAAATAATAGTCAGCAAATTTTTGTAAAATTGCTTCAAACTTTTCTTTTTGCTTTATCTTGATGTTCTTTCGGTATTTTTCCAGGATTTTATCCACATCATCTTTCTTTACTTCTGGAATATCCACTTTCGCAAAATAATTGTTAACTTCATCTGAAACATTCACATCAGGAAATATTTTCAAAAATTCTAAAAATTTGTTTCTTTTTAATAACGTGACTTTTTCAAAAGGTTTCATTTTCCCCTCCAGTATTATCAATTATTCTTGATTATTCCGGTGTGAATTGGCTGATGAATCTGTATAAAACTGCGATATTAAATTTAGGAAAATCGAAGTAATCCCCATAGTAGTAGCCTGTGTAAATACTTTTATGGTAAAGAAATTAATAGGTTAATTATCTGAATGTTTTGTTTAGCAATCATTTGTAACGTTAGAAAAATATATTCACTCGCAACAAATTGCTGTTTGTAAATATTGTCTACACTTTGATTATCATAAACATTTTCATCGTAGTCAGAAATCATACTGCCTAATAGTAAATTTTGTGATTCTACAAGTTGCTGTGCTTCTTTCACTTGTTTTTCATACGAGTCTTCTTGAATTCTAGTGGCGAAAACCTGATAGGAATTTATTAAAACCAATACTGATAGTAAGATACAAATTATTACTAATAGAAACTTATTTGAAGATTTATTCGTCTTTTGATCGTGATTTTCTGATGGCGTTTCATTTATTTGCACAGAACCGATTTTCGAATTATCAATGTCTTTATCCATTTTACCCTCCAGATATTTGATATTTAATGTTTTGATAATGTTGCTTTCAAGATGATAAATGATGAGTTGTATCTGCTTTGGTTACACTTGCTACATTGAAAAAATCTCTATTGACATAATGAATTTCCTCCTAAAGCAACCTGTACGATTCTACGCATTAAAAAATTGAACAATAGTGCTACTATATAATAAATGCGAAAAGATAGGATAGTCATCATGACGCAATTTATTTCGATTCACCTCCACAGATATGATGATCTATGGTCATTGACCATATTCATATTCGGTAAGAAGGTTGAACAATGAATGTAGAACCAATAAGGGGTTAGTTCATTTTTGTATCTTCGTAGATGTCTAGTGGTAATTGAATGTAACGAAACACATGTATTTGAATATCTTAAAGAAGTCGCATATAGAGATAAAGCATTATTTCTTATTTCTCATCAGCAAGACATTTTTTAGGCAATAATCCAGCGGCTCAAATGATTTCATATGGTATTACTATAGAGCTTCTGCAATGGAAATGAGCGTTTTTCCCCAAATCTCCTTCTCCAGGTAGCACCCAAATAATTTTAGTGAGCTAGAATCTGCTTCTATTTGTAACAACGAAATATTTTTATCAAACTATTAACTAAAGTTCTATGGTGTTCTATTAATTTGGGATAAAAATGGGTAATCTTAAAGAACTCTGTACCTGGTGAAATCTCACGATGGCACATGAAAAGGGTAAATTTGTCGGGGCGAGAGGATTTGAACCTCCGACCTCTTGCACCCCATGCAAGCGCGCTAGCCGGGCTGCGCCACGCCCCGAACACGAACGAAATTATAGTCCGAAATCAGCCTTTTGACAATGGAATGACACCAGGTTCGCCGACTTTTTTAAGGTCGGAGCCGGTTGTTTCTCCAGTCGCATAAGTAGCGGACATTAATTCCTCACGGCGAACTGCCATCTGTTCTCTTACCCTGGCAGCATCTTTTGGATAGGTGAAATAGAAGAGGCTGAAGCCGATACCGCAGATCAACCAGGGAAAGGGTACCGTCCATAGAAGAGCATTGGTCAATCCGATCTTTACCGAAAGGCTGCCTGCGATCAGGCTGGAGAAGGCTGACAAACCTCCTTCAATCAGGTTGACCATGGAGTAGGCGCTGGAGCGTTTTTCAGGGGAGACCACAGCCTGCATCATGGGTTCCTTGGCACCGCGGCCCGGCCATCCAATCATCAGGGCAGTGAAGAGTGCCCAGAAAAAGAGCTGCCAGAAGGTCATTTGCGGACCATATTTGATCAACACAAAGGAAAGGGGAACCCCGCTCAAAACACTGAACTGACCGATGATGGTGCGGCCGTATTTGGGATTCTTCTTTTCTGCATAATCTCCAATGACGCCGCCAAGGTAGTTGCTGATCGCCGCACCGATGACAATGATCGCAAAGATCAAGGGGGCACTGCCCTTGGGATCATTGAAGGAGATGGTTTCAGAATAATGCAGGTCGTTCACCATCCAATTGATGAAAAACACGCTCATCACCACCCACGGCATGGAGCCGGTAATACCCTGAAGAATGGCAGCCCAAATGGTGGGAACCTTCAAAGTGTTGACCATGTCGAGGACGTTGATTGAATAATTGTTTTCGTTCTGGTGAGTGATCAATCCCTTCAATTCAGGTTCAGATGCACCGCGGGGAGGTTCTTCCACGAAGATCCAGATCACAATACCCGAAAGGACGCTTGCGATTCCCAGTCCGATAAATCCCCAGCGCCAGAGTACATCAGTGGCGACAAAACCTAACGCCAGGACTCCCAGGACGGTACCCATCAATCCGACGAGACCAATCACTCCAAGCGCACGGCCGCGTTTTGATTGCGGGAAATGGTCGCCGAGAAGAGAAAATGTTGCAGGCATGAGACAACCAAGTCCAAGCCCCGAGATGATCCGCAGCACCATCATGGCGGAAAAAGAAGGAACTAGACCAACTGCCAGTGTCCAGAATCCCCATACGCCTGTACCAAAAATGAGTACTTTCTTGCGTGAATACTTGTCGGAGACATAGCCCCAGAAGGGTGCACTGATCGTCTGGGCGATGCTGCGGAGCGTTTCCATCAAGCCGATCAATGCCAGGTTGACACCGAACACCCGCGTGATGATGGGTGTCAATACCCCCATGGATTGAGCTTCGCCCTGGTCCACCAGGTAGCCCAGTCCAAGAGCGAAAAGCGTCCGGTTTGACTTTTTTGTGGATCCTTCCATAAATATGTCTCCTCCCAGGACAGGTTAAAAAAAGAGACCAGAAAACGGCTTCGGAGTAAGCAGCAGTGAGTTTTCTGGTCAGCTATGGTATTTTATCAGGCATCAATAAAAGAAGTTAGTGATTATTCGCACGAGATTTGGGGTCTTTTGTCCCCATCGCATAAAAAGTTGGCACCCACAAGACACGGCTGCCATCCAGCCAGGCTTGTCTGTCAAGATTCCGGTATGCGGTTAATTCAGCAGCCGTAAAGGAACCGCGCAGGTCTTCTTCGAGGATTTGCCACTCGAGCTCAAAATCCTGGGGAAGCAATCCCACATGGGTTTGAAAACCTGAACTCCCAAATTGAATTTGTACAAGCCCTGCCTGAGAGAACAAATGCGGCAGTGTTCTGCCAGTCAACGGATGTACCCCCTGGGCTTGAAGGGCTTCCACTTGGGTGCTGCCGAGGGCTGCAAGCGACGAGGGTTCGTCGATGCGGCTGCCGTAATCAGGCTCGGCGAGGGCGAGCACCGAACCAAGCGAGCGGGTCACGCGCACCATTTCGTCCAAGGCTGACTGTGGATCAGCGAGCCAGAGAAAAAGGTAATGCGTGAAAACCAAATCGAATGAACCATCGGGAAAAGGCAGCGAATATGCATCGGCATTCAGAAAAGATGATTTCGTCGAATGATGTGCTGCTGCAAAGCCAAGCCGGGGCAAGTCGATGTCCAGACCGAAATAAGTGATTTGCTTGAAGCCAGCAAAGTCATCGCTCAAGACGCCGGTACCGCAGCCAACTTCAAGCACACGCGCATTTGAATCCAACCCAATCTGGCTGTACAAGTATGTGCGGAGCTGCTTTGTCCAAGCTGCTTGCTGCGAGAAGCGGGCATGCCATTGGGCAATGGTCAGGCTCATTTGGGATGGCTGAGATTGGTTGAGGCAGCCCAGATGGCCTCGAAAGGTTCATTGAGTAGGTTGCCGAGAACAGGCTGAAATCCCTGACCTCTTAGAACATCGCCGTCAGGTTCCACATAAAGCCACAGGCTGCCTGGGCCTCCAGCGGGTTCACTGGCATTTTCCAATTCCATGTGAATGGGATTGGCAGCAGAGTAAGGGACGGGAAGGCTCCAGACCAATGAGAAACCATGCTCAGCCACGATCCGTTGAGCAGCGGGCATGAATTCCTTCGCTGCAGGTGAATCAGCAGAAAGTGAAATTTGGGGTTTGCCGTATGGCAGAATTTTCTCCAAAATGCTGCCAAGCCGGTCCATGCTCTTTGCATTCAGAGTGAGGTGTACTGAGACAGAGAGGTCTTCCACCATCGCGTCACGCAGCGCTTCCCAAGCCTGGTTTTCATCAGGATCGAGAATCAGCATCATATGATCCAACCCGGCCAGAAGCAGATTATCAAGATAATCTTTTTCGGTCAAGCGCATGCCGTCGGTAATCAAACCGGTCACCTGACCAAGATTCTGGGAGAATTGAACTAATTCGTTCAAATCCGGGCGCAGCGTGGGTTCGCCGCCGGTGAAGACAACGTGAGGAATACCGGCGTCCCAGGCTTTTTGGAGAATGGATTTCCATTCCTCGGTATCCAGGTTCCGAGAAACAGCTTTGGTTGGGGCAAAAGATTCCGAATACCCGCCGGAAGTTTGATAGGTCAAGGCACAATCCAACCGCAAGGGTGCTGAAAGAGACTCTTTTGCCGGTTCCACCCGGTCAATATCCAGAAAGATCTCTGGATCCAGATCAGGCGTGGTGCGGAGTATTTCGATTTGATCGATAAACTTCCGATAATCCGAAATCGCTTCGTCCTTCGTGATGCGGTAACGTTTTTCAATAGCAACCGCAAGATCTTCCAATGGCGTTTCGTTGATCATCGATAGGGCAAATTCTGCCGCTGTTTGATTCAAATGCAGGACAGTCTTGGCATTTAAGATAAGGATCCCGCGTCCGTCCTTTTCAATCCGTAAATGCATTCGAAGGGGAGGCTGACCCTCCGGAGTAACCGTTTTTTGATACATGCCGGGTTTGACTGGCTCCGGTTTATAGAATAGGCGGTCCCAAAGATTTTGAAATCTGGCTTTCATCGTTTCCTCCCCGAACTCATCAATCAATCTTCCGATTCGACCAACGGACAGCCGCCGCCGCATTCAGCAAAGATCAGGCAACTGCCGCACTTCTCTGGAGCGAGTTTTCTTTCTCTCAAGTTGACGGCAAGGTCGTGCTCCCAAATAGATTTCCAGTCAGAGGTAAGGAAATTTCCCAATCCCTGGTAATACGATTGGCAGGGGATGACCGTACCATCCGGTTCGATACACATATTGTATAAAGCAGCAGTACACCCCTTCACACCCAGCGAAAGATCCATCGGATCGAAATGGCAGTATTGGGTGGGGGTATACCAGATCAAGCGTTGACCAAACCGGGAAGTAATTTCCTGGGCTTGAGTGAGAATTTTCGTAAGGCTTTCCTCAGGCAAGCCAGTTCCCACTGTTTTGCCGCGGCCCGAATGGATCAGCGCATTCAGGCCGATGGTTTTCAGTCCCAATTCACCCAGAAAGTTGAGTGTGGCAGGAATGGTATGCACATTGGTCTGGAGCATGGTGGTATTGGTCATGACATATAGGCGGGACGCCACGGCGTTCTTCACGCCTTCAAGGGTCTGCTGCCATGCGCCGTTCATCCCGACCATTTGATCGTGGATCGACGAATCTGCAGATTCAAAGGTGATCTGCACATGATCCAACCCGGCGTCAACCAGTGCCTGGAGATAAGCCGCATCTCTCAATCGCCTTCCATTGGTATTCAATCCAGTGATTTGTCCGTTTTGTTCAGCGTGGCGGATCAACTCCGGCAGATCATTACGCAGTGTAGGTTCGCCGCCGGTGAATACAATGTGCGGTATGCCAATTGCCCACAATTGATCCAGGACCTGGAACCATTCGTGCGTACTCAATTCAGGGTAATTGCGCGGCCGGGCATTGTAGCAGTGTGCACAATCATTGTTGCAGCGGTAAGTGACTGCCAGATCCATGCGGTAAGGTGCGGACGGACGGGCACTGAATGGCGCGGTGGTTTCAACCTCGAGATCGCAAATCGGGCAGGTTTCGGAGGAGATCAGCAACTCCAGCCGGTTGGAAAAGTCCAGATAATCTTTCTCTGCATGCGAGCGCGAAAGGCTGTATTTTCTTGTCATTGCAGATATTGCAGAAGAGGGTTGTGCCTGCTGCAATGAGAAATACGCCATCGCAGCAGCCGAAGGGTTGAAATGGAAAATGCGGTTGGCATTGACGATCAGTGTTCCGGAACCGTCCTCATCCACTCTGAGGTGAACACGCGAACGCTCAGAGGGGGTTTCCCTTAGGAAGTGGTACACCCCCGGAGTGGGGAAATCCACCCTGGTTGGCAAGATACGGCTCTTGATGTTGGTAAAAAGGTTCATCAGGTCACCAATAACACTTACCGTCCGCCGCCGGCGCAGGCACAGGCGCAACCGGCACAGGCACAAGCGCAGGCGCAGGAATGACCGCCGCCGCCGCCGAAACCACCGCCTGAACGGTAGGTCGAAGGGGGAGGAGGAGGATTGGTCACCTTGGTGACACCGCCAGTGAATGCGGTCAGATCACCCAGAACGCCGGCAGAGAAGGACGATACACTGTTCACAACAGATGAGGCGAAGGTTGAACCAGGCAAAGAAGGCAGCGAGATCGATCCCCGTCCGCCAGAGGGTGCGGGAACTGAACCCATGCCAGCACCCATCCCAGTGCCAGCCGGGATCGTGGTGCTCGATGGGTGAGCTGAAGCCGTGCCCATGGACGGATCAAAGCGCCACCACCAGGCAGGAACCGGGATGAATACAGGACCGGAGAAAGTCTGCTGGGTTCGGGTTTCATAGTTCTTATCCAGCATGGTCCAATCCATGTTTTCGTCATAAACCTGTCCCTTGACTTCAGGCGTTTGGGAAGCTTCCACCTGCTGCCAGGCGTTTTCAGCAATGTCCTTATAGTACGCCAGGGTTTCTTTTTGACTGAATCCCTTCATCTTTTCGCCGATGGACTTGATCAAATTGATCATCACCGTTTGCAGCAAGCGCTTGCGCGCAGGACCGTCTTTTTCAGCAAAAGCAGCCAGGAAATCGGTCTCATATCCATAAAGATCCGCAGGCGGGTTGGCTGAAGGCTTAAGTTCGAGCGGTTCCTTGGTCACAACCTCGGCGGCGCCCTTTTTCAATAAGCCGAAGAGAATCATGGTAAAGATCTTGTCCATGGGCTGCTGCATGAGAACGGCGGCCTCCACAGCAGTTAAACCGCGTTTGATGCCGTGACCCTCCATGGAGATTTTCGGAGGGAGGTATTCCATTTTCCGTTTCTTGGCGCCCACCGTGGCACTGTAGATGATCAATCCAATGAATCCGGCAAATCCCAAACAGAAAACCAATCCGCAAACGTCAAAATTCGAAGTAAAGGTGGTGCTTCCACCGCCTGAGCTGCTGGTGGGCGGTTCATACGGTTTGGTCACGATCACGCCTGCATCCAGGTATTTTGCTGGGAAGCTGGCGCCGAAAGTATATTGCGTGTAGTCATTTGCCTGATCAGAGACCCAGGTGTAATAAATCCGTCCATCTGCCATGATTTGAGACTCAGGCTTATCAGATCCAGGCCAGCCGCCAGTGGGGGTATAGTAGCGCGGTTCCTGGTCTGTCATGCCTGCAGGCAACAGAAGCGTGACCTGCATATTCGTTGTACCGTGGGCATTGGCGGGATCGTAATAATGCGGATTGAAAACAAGGCTGGCGTAATCCTGGCCATCCACCTGCGTTCCAGGGTAAAGCACATTGGATACCTTGCCGATATAGGCGTGGACTGTGCCTGTACCGCCGGCGGGAATTTCATTGGCACCCAGGTAAAGCGAAATACCCTGCGCAAGAATATCAGAGCGGGTGATCTTGGTGATCTTCACGCCATTTATCTCGCCGGTGATCGAGTTCAAATCATAATCGCCGTTAGGCATGCCGATATCAACGATGTCGATGACATGGGCACCGCTGTCGTTCACAAAGGTCATGGTGTAATCAAGCGATTCCGATCCATCCTTGTTGACCGTCACCACGACTGCCAGATCAGAGACCTGAAAGCGGTAATCCTGCGCAAAAACAGGCGAAGCGCTGCCTGCCAATACACAGAAAATCAGAAGTATCGTGAAAATACGCAAAGATTTCATGAGTTCTCTCCCCGGAGGACTGTTTTCAGGGTTACCACTTGGGCTCTTCGGTCAACTGGTAGGTGGTGCCGCAATAAGGGCAGGTGACCACAGGCGCTCCGGCAACCATGGTGATATTTTCTGGCTTCAACGCACCCCCGCAGGAACGGCATTTGAGAGTATCCATGTTGACATTGGCGGGAAGGTCCACATTCATATTCACAATCGTCGCTGGTTCAACTTTGGGTTTACGTGAAGCGGCAAAGACGATTGCCAGACCTACAACGATCAGAACCAACCCAACAGGCAGCCACCCCATTTGCCCCTGTGCAGGATCGGTGGCTCCGATCACCATTAAGATGCCAAAGAGAATCAAAATGGCAGCACCAATGTAAGCGATCAGTTTTCCGGCTTTCATGCGACCTCCATTAAATAATTAATGGTACATTTAGATTTACGGTGAACGATAGAACTATTATAGTTTACTACGAGCTGACAATCATTTCTGTTTCCCCGGGTGAAAGAGGAGACGCATATGGAACAAGCTGAAGACAGACAATTGATGGACCAACTGCGCAAAGAGATCAATTTTCACAATTATCGCTATCATGTGCTGGACGCACCATTGATCAGCGATTATGAATACGATCAAATGCTCGTAAAGTTGCGCACACTCGAAGCAAAGCATCCGGAATGGATCACGGCAGATAGTCCCACACAACGGGCGGGCGCCATCGCCCTGGATCGGTTCGTCAAGGTCAACCATCCTGCGCCCATCCTCAGCCTGGCAAATGCGTTCAACGCCGGGGATGTGCTTGCCTGGTATGAACGGATTTCGCGGTTGGACACACGGGTGACACGTTCCGGGTTTGTTCTGGAACCCAAGATCGATGGTTTGACGGTGGTGCTGCATTACGAGAACGGCATCTTTGTGCTGGGGGCTACCCGTGGGGATGGTGAAATTGGAGAAGATGTAACCGCCAACCTGCGTACGGTTAATGCCGTTCCGCTCCGCATTCCGGTTCATGATCAGGATGTGAAAGTACCTGCAAGGCTGGTTGTGCGGGCGGAAGCATTCATGATGGTCAAGGATTTCGAAAAGCTGAACCAATCACTCGAAGAGGCGGGCGAAAAGACCTACCTCAATCCAAGGAATACCGCTGCAGGTTCCCTGAGGCAATTGGATCCAGCACTGACCGCCACGAGACCGCTCACCATTCTGGCTTATGCTGTGGTTGATTCATCCTCTGAGATTCCGAGTACGCAATGGGAATTGCTTGGCTATCTGCGTAAATTGGGCTTTCCGGTGACCGATCTGGCGGAACATGTGAAGACCGTCGATGAAGTGGTTGCAAGAATACCGGAATGGAATGAGAAACGCGACCATATTCCATTTGAAGTAGACGGCGTGGTGATCAAGCTCGATGCGTTGGATGTTGCGGCAGACCTGGGGGTGGTGGGAAAAGATCCTCGAGGCGCCATTGCACTCAAGTATCCGGCTCGAGAAGTAAGCACCACGTTGAATGAGATCAAAGTCAATGTGGGGAGAACCGGAGTGCTGGCCCCCTATGCAGCGCTTGAACCTGTGGAGATTGGCGGCGTAGTGGTCAAACAAGCCACCCTTCACAATTTTGATTTCATCGCCGAGAAGGATATCCGCGAAGGCGACCGGGTGATGATCAAGCGAGCCGGGGATGTAATTCCCTACGTAATTGGTCCCATCAAGGAACTGCGAAATGGATCGGAGAAGCCTTACACACCTCCTACGAAATGCCCCTCCTGCGGGCAACCGGTGGAACACCTGGAGGGGGAAGTAGCATGGTACTGTATCAACTCCGCCTGTCCGGCGCAGTTGGTGCGCAACGTGGAACATTTCGTCTCACGCGGCGCCATGGACATTGTGGGGATGGGCATCAAGATCGTGGAACAGGTCATCGAGGCAGGGTTGGTCAAAGAGGTGAGCGACATTTATAAGCTGACCAGGGCTGATTTGCTCAATCTGGAGGGTTTTGCCGAGAAGAAGGCAGAGAACCTGTTGGTTTCGATTGAAGCTTCGAAGAAGCAGCCGCTATCCAGGCTGATCACCGCTCTAGGCATTCGCGGTGTGGGCGAAGTGATGGCTGCCGACCTGGCGCAGCATTTCACCGACATGGACGATCTCAGCCGGGCAGGGATGAGCCGCTTATATGAGATCGAGGGAATCGGTCCCAATATTGCGCAGTCCATTTTGGATTGGTTCGCCAACCCCCGGAACCTGCATGTCGTTCAAGAACTTCACACTCTGGGCGTTTGGCCAATTTCGTCGGGAAGGTTCAAGAATAAAGCGGGGCTGCCGTTGGCAGGAAAGACGTTTGTAATCACAGGAACTCTTCCCTCCTTATCAAGAGAGGAAGCAAAGCAGTTTATCGAAGAAAATGGCGGTAAAGCGACGGATAGTGTCAGCCGTTCCACAAGTTATCTCGTTTTGGGTGAGAATCCTGGATCGAAACTGGAAAAAGCTCGATCGCTCGGGGTACCCGTTTTGGATGAAGCCGGATTGAAAGCTCTGGTATCTGGAAAGTAGGAAAATTGGAAAAGTCCATTCTTTTGAGGAGCGGCCGCGACCGTTCAGTTCGCTTGAGACATCCCTGGATCTTTGCTTCTGCAATTGCAGAAGTCAAAGGGAACCCTGAACAAGGCGAGACCCTATTGGTGCGATCGGCAGAGGACGAGGTACTGGGATGGGCGTCCTACAGTCCGGGGTCGCAAATCCGCGCCAGGATGTGGAATTTCAATGCAGCGGAGACTGTGGATGACCGGTTTTTCCAAAACCGTATCAAGGCTGCTGTCGACCTGCGCAGGGAGAGTATTTCACCTGCGGTGACCAATGCCATGCGGCTGATCCACGGCGAATCGGACGGATTACCTGGCTTGATCGTCGACCGTTATGACAATATGCTGGTGGCTCAGATCCTGACTGCCGGCATCGAAATGCAGCGCGAAAAGATTTTTGAGTTCTTGATGGAAGAGACCGGTGCAAAGGGAATCTACGAACGTTCGGATGTGGATGTGAGGTTACTGGAAGGCTTGCCTGAGCGAACCGGTCTCGCCGCTGGAGATTGGCAGCCGGGTCATATCGAGATTTACGAGAACGGACTGAAATTTGAGGTAGATATTGCCAGCGGGCAAAAAACCGGCTTGTTTCTCGACCAACGGGACAACCGTAAAGCAGTACAGCCCTATGTAAACGGTAAGAATGTTTTGAATTGCTTCTGTTATACCGGTGCCTTCAGTATTTATGCACTGGCTTCGGGAGCTGAAAAGGTGCTTTCAATTGACTCTTCCGAACCTGCGCTGGAGGGTGTGAAACGAAACGTGGCGTTGAACGGATTGGATGAAACGAGGTCGGAGGTCATGAACGCGGATATTTTCAAAGTGCTTCGGACTTTCCGCGATCAGGGCAGGAAATTTGATGTCATTATCCTCGACCCGCCCAAGTTTGCACCCACTGTGGCGCAAGCTGAGAAAGCTGCGCGGGGGTACAAGGACATCAATCTACTGGCGTTCAAACTGCTTAATCCCGGAGGAACCCTGTTTACCTTTTCCTGCTCCGGCGGGATTTCCCGCGACCTGTTTCAAAAGATTGTGGCTAGTGCTGCTCTGGATGCCAAACTTGACGTTCGCATCGTTGGACAGCTTTCACAGGCGCCTGATCATCCGGTGGGGATTCAGTTTCCTGAAGGGTTCTATTTGAAAGGCTTGATCTGCAAGGTATGACAAAATCCACGCCGAAAGGCGTGGATTTTATGAGGTGGAGATGGCGGGAATTGAACCCGCGTCCGATCGATTAGACCCTCGAACATCTACAAGCTTAGTCAATCTTCTGTCTCGCCGCCAGATGAGAGAATGACAGAAGCAAAAGGCAGCTATCCGCTCAGACCCGAAAGTCCTCTTTCGCATACCCCACGGACTGGTACACGGCACTCCAACTTTGTGACGCCCGCTCTGCTACCGGTTGGAGATCGGAGCAGGCAGACGTGGCGCACGAGGCGCCATTTGATCTATAACTCCTCGTTATGCAGCGAGGGGCATAGATGCATAGGAAGTGCGGTTGGCACTTGTTTTTTGTACTGGTTTTACGAGTTCGGTACCTCTCGGCTTGCCGTCCGGGATCAGCCTCGCCCGTCGAAGCCTTTCATCCCCGGTACAATCATTATATCACTACCATGCAGTGCAGGTTTCGCAATACAATAATCTATAAACAAAAAACTCCTTGAGAAAGGAGTTCGGCTGTGGGCGAACAGGGACTCGAACCCGGGACCTCCGCTGTGTAAAAGCGGCGCTCTAACCAACTGAGCTATTCGCCCTAACGCCTGTATTATAACCCATAATTTTATGGAATCCCTTTCACTGGAGAGATCATGCGATTTGTGCGGTTTTCAACCAAGAGTTTAGAGCCTCGCTATGGATGGGTCATGGGCGACAAGGTTGGTTTGATTGAAGGCAACCTGTTTGGTGAATATCGAAGATTGGATGCCACAATCGACTTGAACTCAATCCGGCTGCTTCCTCCGTCTGTCCCTTCCAAGATCATCTGCATGGGGAGGAATTACGTCGAACACGCCAGGGAGTTGGGGAACGCAGTCCCTGAAACGCCCTTAATCTTTCTCAAGCCACCCACAGCGATCATCGGAATGGAGGACACAATTATCCTTCCGCCGCAGTCCAACCAGGTGGAACACGAGGCAGAGCTGGTGGTAGTGATTGGCAAAACCGGACGATGGATCGCCGTTGAGGAAGCGCAGCAGTTTATTTTTGGATATACCATTGGCAATGATGTCACGGCCCGAGATCTGCAGAAAAAAGACGGACAATGGACAAGGGGAAAGGGGTTCGATACCTTCTGTCCAATTGGACCGTGGATTGATTCTGAGTTGGACGTGACGGATACGCTGATCACCTGCAAGGTCAATGGAGAGCTTCGCCAAATGGCATCCACCAGGGAGATGGTTTTCAGCATTCCTCAGATCATCACCTATATTTCATCGATCATGACCTTGAATCCTGGTGATTTGATCTTTACTGGAACACCTTCAGGCGTTGGACCCATTGAAGATCGCGATGAAATTGAGATCGAGATTGAAGGAATAGGTCGTTTGCGAAACCAGGCAGCAAGAACTGCCGTAAACCCTTTCAGGAAAGCATAAAGATCCAATAAACCCTTAGAACAGGTTGTCAGCAACGGTTGACAACCTGTTTTCATTTGCTATACTTAAATAGATAAATAAGATAATAATTATCTGCATTACACAAAGGTGGAGAGAACATCATGAAGGCAAAAAAGATCCTTAGAATCGTCGCCAAATTCTTTTACTCGGCTGGCACAGCATTGTTGGTGGCAGCTTTGGTACTGACTTTCTTGGTCAGTCCTGCAAAAGCCGCACCATCAGGGGACTTGCAGCTCAACCTGTCTCATATTGCATGTGTGAGTGGGCAGGTTGAGATTCACTTCGTGCTGCTGAATGTTCCAGACGGTATTACTCCGGGGACTTTGACATATACCTATGGGACGATCCAACCCGGACCCAATTCAGGAAATGTCTGGCACTATTATGATTACAAACCATCAGGATATTTCGACGTCACTTCAGCGTCCGTGGATGTAAATGGTATAACCGTAACGCTTCATAACCCGGATGCATACGCAGGTACTTATAATTGTGGCGCCACCGCAACACCTACAATGACCTTTACACCAACAGCAACATTTACTCCGACAGCCACTTTCACACCAACTACGATCTTCACGCCGACTGCGACCAATACACCTGTGGCTACATTTACTCCGACAGTCACATCCATACCCTCAGAAACTGCCACCCCAACCAGTACAGGCCAACCCACAGAGACCTTTACGCCGACTCCGACCTCGACCAAACAAACCATGGCAGCACTGAGTTTTGCATTCGTTTGCTCACTCCAGGGAACGACCTGGCACGTGACCAACCCGAATGCCTTCGATGTTACATTTACTTTTAGCGTAAACGGAGGAAATTCCACCGACTTCACTGCTCCGGCAAATGCAAACGACCTGGTCTTTGCCTCTGCACCTCCCACGACAGGCGGCCTGCAGGTGAGTTACTCGCTTAATGGCGACCCGCAGGATCTTTCAATCGTCAAGGACACGGCTTGTGCTTTGACTGTGGTAACAACGCCCGCGCCTACGGGACAAAACACTCCGGTGCCCACTCTTTCGGTCCCGCGTGTCCAATCCACCGCTTCGGTATTGATCCCGGTAACGGGAACTGATTTGATCGGATCGAGCCCATTTGGAAAGCTTTCCAACCAGTCAACCCTTTTCGAGTTGGGAATAGGGTTCCTGGGCATCGGTATGGTCTTCCAGGGTCTGGCAAAACGCAAGGAAGACTAAAGAGTTTTGAGCAGAATTTGATCGGGCTTACTTCCTATGAAGCGAGCCCGATGTTGGTTAAAATAGAACAATGAATATCGTCCGGTCGAATCTCAAACATAACCTGCTTATCATTCTCGGGCTGCTGCTGGCAATAGGCGGCGTATCCGGGGTATTGTGGGATCAACTCCAGCCTCCGCAGGCAAGTAACGGCGGTATGTACATTGGACCGATGAAGCCGCAAAAGCAAACCCCCTCCATAACTGCGATTGAATCGACACCGGGAACTTCATTAGCAACTGCCGAACCGACCGCAATGGCGACGATCATCCCAAGTTTGATCGACCAGGCAGCTCCCAAAAGCTATCAGGTCAAAACTGGACTTGATATTCCCATTGAATCTCCAACCATTCCAGACCGGATTGTGATCCCCAGCATTAACCTTGATGCTCCTGTCGTGGCAGCCGATTTTAACACACTCAATCTGGATGGCGAGACCTTTGGTCAGTGGCAGGCGCCAAATATGTATGCAGCGGGATGGCATCCCAATTCTGCCTTGCTCGGAAAGCGGGGGAATACAGTCATCAATGGGCACCATAATGAGTTTGGAGAGGTATTTGGCAGGTTGGTGGATTTGAATGTGGGTGATTTCGTTTATGTGTACTCAAGGGGGGAGAAATTCACTTTTGTCATCGCAAACCGCATGATATTGAAGGAACGCTTCGAACCTGTCAGTGTTCGGTTGGAAAATGCTCGCTGGATCAACCCTACAGATGATGTGCGGCTGACGCTGATCACCTGCTGGCCGAAGGAAACAAATACCCACCGGCTGATCCTGGTAGCCCGTCCAGTTGCCAATAACTGATCCGTCTGGAGTATAGTCTTAAAAAGGTGGACATATTTTTTGCGGTATAATTTGCTTGATTCGCCTTTATACTCATTCTATTGTTTTCAAGGAGTAAATCTATGTCCGGGCATTCCAAGTGGGCAACGATTAAACGTAAAAAGGGCGCTACTGATGCAAAACGCGGGCAGGTTTTTACTCGACTAACCCGCGAAATTGTCATGGCAGCCCGTGATGGCGGTGGAGATCCTGATACCAACTTTAAATTGCGTTTGGCTGTGGATAAAGCACGGTCATTGAGCATGCCGAAGGACAATATCGAACGCGCCATCAAACGTGCCACTGGTGAAGGAAAAGAAGGCGAAGTATTTGAAGATGTCTTTTACGAGGGTTACGGCCCCAAGGGTGTCGCTTTGATCGTCGAATGTGTCACTGAAAACCGGAACCGTACTGTTGCCGAAATCCGTCACGCTTTGACTCGCTCAGGCGGCAATCTGGGCGAGCTTGGTTCGGTCTCATGGCAATTCAAGCGTGCTTCTGTCTTCACTTTTGCTGCCAACAAAGTCAACTTTGACAAGGTTTTCGAGCTGGCGGTGGAAGGCGGGGCGGATGATGTGACCCAGGATGACGACGAAATTGAAGTAGTCGCACCAGTGGAATCCTTCAAGACACTGATCGACCGTTTCCGCGCTGCCGGCCTGCAGCCTGTTGAGGCTGAGCTGCGAATGCTGCCCAACCAGGAAATGGAACTCGACGTCGAGGATACATTGCAGGTGGTCCGGGCAATTGAGGGTTTGGAAGAGCTCGACGATGTTCAAAATGTCTTCTCGAACCTGAAGATTTCTGAAGAAGCCATGGCGGCAATGGAATCAGAATAAATCATGCTGGTTCTCGGGATTGACCCTGGCACCGCCACCACCGGTTTTGGACTGGTGGAAGAGACAGCGGACAAAGAGCTTCGAGTTGTGGACTATGGTGTGATACTCACCAAACCATCGACACCTCCCGAGAAGCGACTGCAGCAGATTCACGAATCCATTCAGCAATTGATCCTTCTCCACCAGCCCGATTGCGGCGCGGTGGAGAAGTTGTATTTTCAAAAGAATGTAACCAATGCCCTGGCTGTAGGTCAGGCGAGGGGGGTGGTACTGCTTGCGATGGCTGAAGCTGGCATTCCCATTTCAGAGTACTCGCCCCAGGAAGTAAAGCAATCGGTGACGGGGTACGGCGCTGCGCAAAAGAGGCAAATTCAGCAAATGGTCCAGACGCTGTTGAATCTGCCGGATCTTCCGAAACCGGACGATGCTGCCGATGCCCTGGCAATCGCTGTCTGTCATTTGCACAGCACTGGTTATCAGGCGCTCCTGGCGGGAAAATAAAATGGAGATTACAAGTACTTCCAATCTGCGGATCAAAGCCATCCGAAAATTGAAAGAAAAGAAGGAACGGCAGGAGAGCGGCCTTTTTTACCTTGAAGGCTTGCGAATCGTGATCGAGGCATTCGAAAAGAATGCCGCAGTCGAAACCTTGATCATCAATCGCGAACTGCTCGATAATTTCCGGGGGATCGAACTGGCTGATCAAGCCAGGAAACAGGGCGTGGAAATCCTGGAGGTCTCGAAGAATGTTTTCGAGTCGATAGCGCTCAAGGATAATCCGCAAGGAATGGCAGCAGTCGTCAGGCAGCACGTGTTTCCGCTAAGAGATGTCGATACGAATTCCATGGGCATCTGGACCGCGCTGGATGAGATTGCAGACCCGGGCAATCTCGGCACAGTAATGCGGACGATGGACGCCGTTGGAGGGAAGGGAATTCTGTTGATTGGACAGGCAGTGGATCCATACGATCCTTCGACGGTTCGGGCAAGTATGGGTGCTCTCTTCTCGCTGCAAATCGTCAAAACCAGCCTGGACGAATTTGAAGTCTGGAAGAAAGCCCATACGATCAAAATGGTGGGCACATCTGACAGGGCAAGAGAATCCTATACGGCGTTTCCATATCCGCAAGATTTGATATTATTAATGGGCAGCGAGCGCCAGGGAATGCAGCCCCGATTGGAAGCGTTGTGTGACGCAGTAGTTCGGATTCCGATGGTTGGTCGAAGCGATTCGCTCAACCTCTCGATTGCCAACGCTGTGGTGCTTTACGAGATTTTTAATCAACATCACGAATCTGCCAGGATAACGAAATGATCGCTTCAATAGAAGGCAGCATCAGCCATATTGGTTCCGATTTTCTTGTGATCAAGAACAGCGGCGTGGGTTTCAAAGTTAATGTCCCCAGGTCGGTGATTAACGCTGTAGAGCCGTTCAAGGAAGTAAGCCTGCAGACCTACCTGTTGGTACGTGAAGACGCCCTTACGCTTTTCGGTTTTGAAACTTCAGCAGACAGGGATTTTTTCGTTTTGCTTTTGGGCGCCAACGGAGTCGGCCCCAAAACAGCACTGTCCATCATCTCGATTCTTTCGATGGATATGATCCGCAAGGCAGTTGCTTCTGAACAGCCCGAGATCTTTGCCCACGTTCCCGGGGTTGGAAAGAAAACCGCACAGAGTATTTTGCTCCATTTACAGGGAAAAATTGCGACAACCGACGAGGATATCCTGGGAACCATCAAGGAAGTGGATACCGAAGTCATGGATGCACTGACTGCCCTGGGCTACAGCATCGTAGAAGCTCAATCCGCAATGCAGATGATTCCCAAAGACGCGCCGCCGGATTTGGAGTCCCGGATTAAGCTTGCATTACAATATTTCGCTTGAGGAACAAAGAATAAAACTTTACGATTGGTTCCAAAAAGACACTCGAATGAAGTAAAATTAGTTTTTACAAATTCACGAGGGATTGTGATTATATTGCCCCTAACCCACTCCCGGAGGACTCATGGCTAATTCACTCCAACAATTCACCGCAGATCTTCAAAAGAAGATCGACTCATTCCACCCCCAATATGAGGTTCAGAACATCGGAACCGTTATTGAAGCAGGCGATGGCATTGCCCAGGTGGAAGGTTTGCGGGGAATCCGCTCGCAGGAACTGGTGGAGTTTTCCAATGGTGTGATGGGTGTTGCTTTCAATCTCGAAAAAGAACAGGTCGGCATCATTATTTTGGGAGAGTATGAGACCGTCTCTGAGGGGATGCAGGTCAGGGGCACGGGTCGGATTGCTTCAGTTCCGGTTGGCGATGGTCTGATTGGTCGGGTGGTCAATGCCCTGGGTGAGCCTGTTGATGGCAAGGGTGATTTTGAATTCAGCCAATACCGCCCCATTGAACGAATTGCTCCAGGCGTCATCGAACGCAGAGATGTGGATACGCCAGTGCAGACGGGCATCAAAGCTATTGACTCAATGATCCCCGTTGGGAGAGGGCAGCGCGAGTTGATCATTGGCGACCGCCAAACAGGCAAGACCGCACTGGCGATCGATACCATCATCAATCAAAAGGGCAAAGACCTGATCTGCATCTATGTTGCCATCGGACAAAAGAAAGCAGCAGTGGCCCGAACGATCGGCATTCTCGAAGAATTTGGAGCCATGGCGCATACCATTGTGGTCCTGGCTTCTGCAGATGAACCGGCAGCCATGCAATATATTGCTCCCTACGCCGGCTGTGCCATTGGCGAAGAGTTCATGGAATCGGGCAGGGATGCGCTGATCATTTATGACGATCTTTCAAAGCATGCCTGGGCTTACAGGCAGATCTCTCTTCTGCTCCGCCGCCCGCCTGGCCGCGAAGCCTATCCTGGCGACGTTTTCTACCTGCATTCAAGGCTCCTGGAAAGAGCATCCTGCATGGCGACCAGGTATGTAATAATGCCCAAGGATTATCCTCATCAGGCAGCAAAAAAGGAAGATATCGAGGGTTTGACCGTTTATGACGGTCCGCTTTCATTCGATTCAGCAGAAAAAGCGCTCGAAGAGGATAAAAAGGGAGATCAGAAGATCCTTAAAGTGGAAGGCAGCGGAGGTTCGCTGACTGCACTGCCGATTATCGAGACTTTGCTGGGAGACGTTTCCGCTTATATACCCACCAACGTGATTTCGATTACCGATGGACAGATTTATCTGGAAAGCAATCTTTTCAATGCAGGTATCCGGCCAGCCATCAATGTTGGTATTTCGGTATCACGCGTGGGCGGTTCTGCGCAGACAAAGGCAATGAAACAGGTGGCTGGGCGTCTCCGATTGGATATGGCTGCTTATCGCGAACTTGCTGCCTTTGCCCAATTTGGGTCTGATCTTGATAAATCCACAATGGCGCAATTGACCCGCGGGATGCATCTTCAAGAAATCTTGAAGCAGCCGCAGTACACACCGGTGTCGCTGGCAAATGAGGTTGTTGTGCTCTATGCAGGAACCAAGGGGTTTGCTGATGACGTTGAACCGGAAAAGATGAAAGCCTGGGAAACCTCTCTTTTGCGGTTTATTGATACCGGATACCCTGAAATTGCGAAGGGGATCAGTTCTAGCGGAAAGCTCACCGCCGAGGTAGAGGAAAAGCTTGTGAGTGCCATCCAGGCATTTGTCGCTTCCTGGCGGCAGTCTGCTTGATTTGAACAGGATTCCAGGATAAAACATGCCTTCCACACGCGAAATGCGAATGCGCATCAAAAGTGTCCAAAACCTTGCCCAGGTGACCAAGGCAATGGAGACAGTGGCAGCCAGCCGCGTGAGAAAAGCAGTGGCTGCAAATGCGGCTTCCAAACCTTATTCAGAAAAAGCCTGGAAAGTTCTCCTTCATCTTGCCAGGCAGCCAGGTTCCACCACCCTGCATCCGTTATTGAGCGCTCGAACTCCCATAAAGAATGTGTTGGTTATCATGGTTTCAGGTGATCGCGGACTGGCAGGATCGTACAATGTCAACGTTTTACGCAACACATTGTTTTTCTTTGATCAATTTTCGCAGCCGGTCAATTACCTAAGCGTCGGCAAAAAAGGACGCGATCTGTTGCTGCGTCGACATGCCAATGTGATTGCAGAATTCACTGCCCTGCAAAGCCCTGTGACCTTCCTGGAAGTATCACCAATTGCGCGTCTGGTGATCGACGATTTCAAAAATATGGTATACGACCAGGTTTTTATCTCATTCACCAATTTTGAAAGTATGACCCGGCAACAACCAGTGATCCGGAAGATATTGCCGTTGGAAGTTGAATATTCTGGCAGCGGCGTGAATGTGACGCATTCAAAGACGAGTTCGGTGTTTACTTACGAACCAGATCAAAATGAAATCCTGGATGAAGTGGTTCCGCGTTTTATTGCCACGCAGATCTACCAGGCAATCCTTTCTTCGCAGGCATCTGAGTTCGCTGCAAGAATGATGGCAATGCATAATGCTGCCGATAATGCACGGCAATTGGTGGGTATGCTGAAATTGGAATATAACAAAGCCCGTCAGCAGATCATCACAAATGAGATGCTGGATATTGTTGGCGGGGCGTCAGCCCAGGATAACATGTAATGAAAGTGATCTTCTGCCCTGGAGGGTGTCATGAATAACGAAGCAACCGGGAAGGTTGTTCAAATTCAAAGCAGCGTTGTCGATGTTCAGTTCCCGTCAGGTGAAATTGCGAATCTGTACGAAGGATTGATCGTGCACATGCCAGACCAGGATGATTTGGTACTGGAAGTGGAAAAGCAATTGAGCGGTGACGTCGTTCGATGCGTGGCCATGGATACAACAGACTGGCTGCAACGTGATGCCCCGGTTTACAGGACTTACTCGCCCATTACTGTGCCGGTTGGTCCCGAAACTTTGGGCAGAGTCTTCAATGTTCTGGGAAAGCCAGTGGACAATAAAGGAAGCGTCAAATCCACCCAACGCTATCCCATTCATCGGGCGGCTCCCTCGTTTGATGAACAATCCACCCGTGTAGAGGTATTTGAGACCGGATTGAAAGTCATCGATCTGATCGCCCCATTTACCAAGGGTGGAAAAACGGGTATCTTTGGCGGAGCGGGTGTTGGAAAGACCGTAATTATCCAGGAATTGATCCGATCGATTGCCACTGTACATAAAGGCAAATCTGTTTTTGCAGGTGTGGGAGAACGAACCCGTGAGGGTACACAGTTGTACCGTGAAATGCTCGAATCGGGTGTGATGAAAGACACGGTCATGGTATTCGGTCAGATGAACGAAACAGCCGGCGTCCGGTTGCGTGTAGCATTATCAGCCCTTTCAATGGCAGAATATTTCCGCGACCAGGGAATGGATGTGCTGCTCTTTATCGACAATATCTTCCGATTTACCATGTCAGGTTCGGAAGTGTCGGCGCTGCTGGGACGTCTGCCAAGCGCTGTAGGTTATCAGCCCACATTAGCTACGGAAATGGGTGAGCTGCAGGAACGAATCACAACTACGCGCCAGGGGTCCATCACCTCGATGCAGGCGGTCTATGTTCCGGCAGACGATTACTCAGATCCAGCCCCGGTGACGACGTTCACCCACCTGGATGCAACCATTGCTCTTGAACGGTCCATCTCTGAAAAAGGCATTTATCCCGCGGTGGACCCGCTTGTATCCACATCGAGGATCCTTGATCCCGTTATTGTGGGCGAGGAGCATTACAATACTGCGCGAGAAGTTCAGCGGCTGCTTCAGCGATACAAAGATCTGCAGGATATTATTGCCATTCTGGGCATCGACGAGTTGAGCGAGGATGACAAGTTGACTGTTGCCCGGGCAAGGAAGATTGAACGATTCTTTTCGCAACCCATGTTCGTTGCCGAACAATTCACCGGCATTCCAGGGACTTATGTTCCTCTGCGCGAGACCGTTAGGAGCTTTAGGGAGATCCTGGATGGCAAGCACGATGATCTTCCTGAACAGGCATTTTCCATGGTCGGTTCGGTCGATGATGCTGTAGCCAAGGCAAGAGATCTGAGGTAGGAACCAGTCAATGACCATCCGTTGTGAAATTGTCTCTCAAGACCGGGTTGTTTTCCAGGGCAATGTGGATATTGTTGTCCTGCCAGGCTCTGCCGGTCAGATGGGAATTTTGCCGCACCATTCACCGGTTCTAACCATTCTGGATTATGGCATCATTTCGGTAAGGTCGCAGGCGGGTGAACAGCATTTTACCGTTGCCGGTGGAATTGCCGAGGTGCAGCCAGACCAGGTGACCATTCTGGCTGATTCAGCAGAAAATGTTGCTGAAATCGACCTTGCAAGGGCTCAACAAGCCAGAGATAAGGCTGAAGAGAGCCTCAAGAACACAGTAGATTATGATCAAGATCGTTATATGCGCACTCAGAGTGCATTGAAACGCTCCAACTTGCGAATTGAGGCCGTAAGGAAATATCGAAAAGGTACTCCTCAGCCGCATAATACGGACGAATAAAGGATTATCATGCCAGGATTGACCCGTGAATTGGGTGTTGATTTGGGAACCACAAATACGGTATTTGTCGAAGGCAGGCAGATACTGTTACAAGAACCTACCGCTGTAGCCATCGCCATTGATGAACAGAAAATGGTCGAATGGGGTCAGGCAGCCAAGGACATGGAAGGTCGTGTGCCGGAATCATTGGAGGTGATACGACCTTTGCAGCATGGTGTGATCGCCGAATACGAAGTCACAGAAACTTTGCTGAACTATTTGACCAAGAAAATATGCGGTCCGATGCGGGTTTTCAGACCAAGGATGATGATCACCGTTCCATTTGGTGTAACCAGCGTCGAAGGGCGTTCGGTTCATGAAGCTGGCATAGGAGCCGGTTCGCGAGAGGTTTATCTGATTCCACAACCCCTTGCAGCGGCTCTGGGTGTGGATCTACCCATTGCATCACCTTCAGGGAATATGGTGATATTGCTGGGAGGCGGCGTCAACCAGGTGGCGGTGATTTCCTTGAATGGTATCGTCTCAGCAGATTCTGACCGGACAGGCGGCATCGTTTTCGACGAAGCGATCATCAGCTATACCCGCAAGCGCTTCGGCGTCGTCATTGGTCAACCGACAGCCGAGCTGCTAAAAATAAAAATTGGGGCTGCCATTCCACAGGACCAGCAACTCTCCATGGAAGTTCAAGGCCAAGATCAGGTGACTAGCCTGCCGCGACCAGTTGTACTGACAACTGATGACATCGTAGAGGCGCTCCAGGAACCTCTGATGGATATTGTCAAACTTGCGAAAAGAGTATTGGAAAAAACACCCCCTGAACTGATTTCGGACATCATCGACCGCGGTGCCGCCATGTGCGGAGGAGGCGCGTTGTTGCGGGGAATCGATAAATTTCTCACCAAGTCATTGAGCATTCCGGTTTATACGGTCGATAATCCATTGACCTGTACCGCTGAAGGGGCTGCAAGAGCTTTTGAACTATTGGAATCGATGAAACGGAGCCTTTTGAAGGGATAAAAAGAGCCGGAGGATCTCCTCCGGCTCTTTTTATGCTGTCAATCCCTGCGGGATCTGCCTGTCAACAACAGACCGTAATAAAAAATGGTGGAAAGCGCCTGAACTGCAGCAGCGACGTAGGTTAGTGCTGCCGCGTCCAGAACCTTGTTCACACCCTCTATTTCATTCTGGAATACCACTCCCGAAGTGGAGAGCCACCCTTTAGCCCGCCTGGAGGCATCCAGTTCGACAGGAAGCGTAACCAGGGCGAATATCGCAGTGGCTGAAAAAAGAGCCAGGCCGATCCAGGCGATTGTAGTGCCGGCGCTCGATGCCATGAACAAACCAATCATGAAGATGACTGGACCAAGCCAGCTTCCAATTTGCACGGAAGGGACCATGGTGGCGCGTATCCTCAAAGGTCCGTAATTTTCCGCATCCTGGATGGCATGTCCGCATTCATGCGCAGCCACGCCTGCCGCAGCGATGCTGTTTGAGCGATAAACGCCTGTGCTTAGGTTCAGCGTCTTCGAGCGAGGATCATAATAATCGCTCAGTGTGCCGCCAGTTTCCTTGATCTGAATGTTACCCAGATTGTTGCGGTCGAGCATGCGGCGGGCGACTTCAGCACCAGTCAACCCCACATAATTCTTGACCTGTGCATACTTGTTATATGCTGATTTAACCTTGATCTGCGCCCAAAAACCCAACAAGAGGGCAGGCAGGCTAATCAAGATGTAAAGACCATAACCACCAAAATACATTTTTCCCTCGTTAATTATTACCTGATGAGTTTAATTTATCACATGAAGATTAATATTATGTCAGAACAAAAAGCTGCCGCATGGGCGGCAGTCTTGAAATGAGTGTCCCTGGAGGGACTCGAACCCTCACCTACGGCTTCGGAGGCCGGTACGCTATCCATTGCGCTACAGGGACGCAACGGAATTTATTTTACCATGACTTGTATCTCAACTGAGAAGCAAGTCATGGTAACGAGATTTTCCAGTGAAGACTAGTTACTCTTTCGCGCGTTCGGGTTCTGGTCCTTTTTCAATTCTTTCAACTACGATGGTGAAGTTGGCTGCCAGTGCTGCGATGGCGCCAATGGCAGCCCACACGGGCAGCAAAACGGCACCCACCACTCCGATGGTCAATGGAATTTCGATGAAGGTATTTCCTTTGTCGTCCTTGATGATGATTTTGCGGACGTTGCCTTCATGCAGGATCTCTTTGATCTTGGCGAGAAGTGCTTCACCATCAACCTTGAATTCCTCGTACCTTACATTTTCATCAGCCATGATATGCTCCTTTCTGATGATCGACTGCTATTGCTCGAATTTACACCGGTAACGGATGAAAATCCCGGAGAAAATCAAAGGGATGCCAAGAATGGCTCCAATGATCGTACCGGTCAGCAGGAGGCCGATGCCAATTAACGTCAGTCCCAGGATCGTGCCCATAAAGTGCAATACCACAAAGAAGAAATGATGCAGGATTTCCATCATTCCAGCCAAGGGCCAGGCATACCAGGGTAGACGGGCGTACATTGTTTTGTGCTGCCTCCGTTACCCTAGTATACGATTCATCGTACCGATGGTTGCAGAGAGCTCAGGCAAAAAGCTTGGGAAATATGAAGGAGAGATCTGATTCAAGGATCAGGTCGTAAACTTGATGGGCTGCTTCTGTGGGAAGCGGAGCGTAAATATGGGGAAACAATTCGCTGCCGCCTTCCAAATTTTCGAATACCACAGATTTTCCGAGCGGTTCAGCATCGATTTCAAGAATGATCAACCCCGGCTGTCCACAATAAAACTTATTTGCCACCTGCCGAACCTGCGATACCGTGGAACAATGAATGAAGCCATCATTTAAGTAAGCTTCCGGAGTATATACGCCATTCGGCTTCAGGTTCTCCCACCGCGATCTGGTCGTTATGTGATAAATGTACACTTGTTCAACCCCTTTTGAAGTGTGGGATATCAGCCGGCAAAGGGAGTGAAAGTTCGATCAATCCTTTGAAGGTGCCATTTTCGATCCAAGGCAGTTGATAGATCATCTTCTTTACCCCCGATTTTTCAATGGTATAGACATTCTTTCGAGGTGATGCCAACAGATCAAGCAGCTTCGAGCGCGCAGGCTCGGGGTGACAGTCGATCAATGACTTGCCAATGAGGTCAAAACCACCGTCATCAGCGAAGGTCTTTGCCGACTTCTGATTCATATAAACGATAATTCCTTCAACATTGCAAATGGTCACAGCGATATCCACTTCGTCAAGGTAGCTCATTGAATTCATAGTGCTGACTCCGGTTTGAGAATTGTCATCCGCCTGACTCCAAGCAGATGGTGGTAAGTACCGCCGTTGCGAATCGCCTTGAGGGTTCCCGGTTCGTCGGTGACATAGGTTCCCGAAAGCATCGAAATTCCTTCGGTAAACAAGGCGGGGGCCAAGGGAGTGGATGGTCCAAGAACAAGAACAATAGAGCTGGGGCTGCAATATGAGAGCACTTCATCAATCGAGTGGTTGACAAAGGCGCTGCCGGTGATGGCAACAATGTCTGCCTCGGGGATCAGATCCTTGCTCTCGCTAGCCGGGTGATCTCCAGGCCGGGGGTTCTTTTCCAGGATCCAGAGTGCTTGAGCAACAGGGGCAAGTTTTTCAGCGAATGGGAAATGCCCCACCATGGCAATCTTCTTCCCGACGCCTTCTTTTGTCAACCAATCGTGGGCATTGAGGTCACATGAACCAGGAGGAGTGGGATCCAGCAGCGAGTTCACCGCCGCCATTCCAATGGCCGATTCCAGGTGATTTGATGAAAGGGCGTATTGTGCAAGCTCTTGAGCGGAAAGATGAATCAAATGAGTCAAATTCGGGATGGGTACCTCAGGGAGGGTTTCGCTCCACAGGCTTGAAGCCAGCCCGCAGTAGCGGCTGGCAACAGCAGTCCAGTGCAGACCACTGACGATTTCACGTACAGGAATGGGATCCTTGGGCAGGGTTTGGAGTACTTTTTCGATGAGCATAAGCTATTCCTTAATCTTCTCTGGAGGTACGGCTAATAACCCGGTTATGGCTGAGATCAATTCGTCCCGGTGCTCCAGATTAAAAATCCATGTCCGCAGTTCTGAAGTGGTCAACCTACCTGAGAGATAGCGCGCGAGATGTTTTCGAAACAACATCACACCCAGACGAGTGCCATAGAATTCGCACATCAATTTCAGGTGGCGGATCATCGTATGCAGGATTTCCTCGTTTGCGATATCCTCTTTCTTCTTCTGCGCCAGAATCCAGGGGTTTCCAAGCGCAGCCCTGCCGATCATCACTGCGTCGCACCCTGTTGCGTTCAACATACGATCGATGTCTTCGGGAGCTTTGATGTCGCCATTCCCAATGACGGGAATCTTCAAAGTATTCTTTAGTTCGCCAATTGCCCGCCAGTTTGCCTGGCCTGAATACTCCTGTCTGCGAGTGCGACCGTGCAGCGCCACCAGGCTTACGCCAGAATCTTCCAGTATCCTGCCAATTTCCAAATAGTTCAGGGACGAATCATCCCAACCCAGGCGGATCTTGGCAGTGACCGGCCGGTGAAGGTTCTTGACCAGTGAGGAAGCTATTTGAGCAATCTTGACTGGATCTTTGAGCAACCCGGCGCCCGCACCGCGGTTGGATACATTCCTTGCAGAACAGCCTATATTCATGTCAATGATATCCGGTTCAAGCTTTTCGAGTTTCAAGGCGCTTTCGAGCATGCGCTGGGCATCATCATCGAAGATTTGGAAGACGATCGGGCGTTCCTCTTGAGCGAATGTCAATTTTTTCTGCAGGTGGGGATGACCATAGGTCACATCGATGCAATTGATGAATTCCGTGTAACTTAGCGCATTTCCATATTGATGGGCGATTTGACGAAAGGGATAATCCGTAAAGCCGTCCATGGGCGCCAGAATGACTTTGCCATATACTGGGATCTTCCCAATAAAAAAGGCAGGGTTGTGAGAGCTATTGGACAAGGGAAACCTGTAAGTGATTGGTCAGAAAACTTTCACGGGAGATAGCGAATATTAAATTCACGTGCAGAATTATAAGTCATGTTCAGTCGGTCTGGAGAACCTTCGATATAATAAGAGAAGTTGGAATTTATTCTCTGCTGTAAATTGTGCGATGGAATTATTTCGAGTAAAAGGGAGAAATTGAATGATACGCAGCGAGGTGCTTGAACGAATCAGGAAAACCCCGGAAGTTTCCGTGTTGATCATTGGGGCAGGGATCAATGGAATCGGCACGTTTCGAGATCTGGCGCTCAACGGTGTGGATACCCTGATCGTCGATAAGGGCGATTTTTGCAGCGGGGCGTCCTCAGCTTCCTCGCATATGGCTCATGGCGGCATCAGATACCTGGAAAACGGTGAATTCCGCCTGGTGCACGAAGCCGTACAAGAACGAAATCGAATGATTGAAAATGCACCGCAGCATGTTCGTCCGCTGCCCACAACAATCCCCATTTTCAAGATATGGTCCGGTCTCCTGAACGCTCCGCTCAAGTTTCTCAACCTTCTCGACAAGCCCTCAGAACGCGGGGCAATTGTGATCAAAGTGGGCTTGATCATCTATGATTCATTTACCCGAAAACAAAAAACGGTCCCACCGCATCAATTCCACAATCGTGCCTATTCGTTGGGGAAATATCCCCAACTTGACAAAGATGTGAAATTCACTGCCACCTACTTTGACGGACAAATCCTTTCACCCGAGCGTTACAGCATCGACCTGATCCAAGACGCGGTGGATGAAGGCGGGCATGCCATGGCTTTGAATTACGCCAGCGTGGAAAAATCTGGTGAAGATGGAGTTGTCCTCCACGACGAAGTGACTGGAGAAAAGATCAGAGTCAAACCCAGGGTGATCGTTAACGCCGCTGGACCGTGGATAGATGGCGTCAATGAAGAGTTGGGTTTACGTGAGCGGTACATTGGCGGAACCAAAGGTTCACATCTCGTTTTGGATATCCCTGAATTACGCGAGGCAATTGGCGATCATGAATTTTTCTTCGAGAACAAGGATGGCCGCATTGTATTAATTTTCCCCTTCTATGACAAAGTAATCGTCGGTACCTCGGATCTTCCTGTCACAAATGTCGACGATGTTGTCTGCACACCGGAAGAGGAGAAATACTTCATCGACCTGGTCGCAAGAATATTCCCCAACATCAAGATCAATAGCAAGGATATCGTATTCCGGTTTTCCGGTGTACGCCCTCTGGAATATTCCAAGGCCAAGACGACAGGTCAGATCACACGGGACCATTCGATCAAGCACGATCAATTCGGGACGATCCCGGTGCTCAGCCTGGTGGGGGGTAAGTGGACCTCTTTTCGGGCGTTTTCATCACAGGTTTGCGACGAAGTGCTCCAGCATCTCGGAAAAACCCGAAGAGCAGGCACAGAAGAACTTAAGGTCAGAGGTGGATTGGCTTATCCGCAATCCCAAATCGAGAAAGATGAATGGATCTCGAATCTTGCCCATGAGACAGGCTTATCCAATCCATATGCTGCCAGCCTCTTTGAGCGTTACGGAACGTACGCATCAAAGATCGGGCGGGATGTGATTGAGATCTCAGCAGAGCCTCTTCAATCGCTGCCGGATTGGACACGCGGTGAGGTGGTTTCAATACTGAGGAATGAATCCGTGATACACCTTGATGATATTTTCCAGAGAAGAAGTTCCATCGCCTGGGTGGGTCAGTTGACGCTTGCAGCGTTGAAGGAAGTGGCAGAGATTGCTGCCGCAGAACTTGGATGGCAGCCTGAGAAGAAGGATGCTGAAATCACTCGCACTGTCAATGAAATGCGCGAGAAACATGGGATTAACCTGGCTTGAGCGAGTATTATTGTGTGATTGGAGATCGAATCTGAATAGGAACCAAAATAGAAAATTGTTAATCATCGGAATCATTGCAGCCGTGGTACTGGTTGCAGTGACTCTGGCGAATATTGCGTACACGACCGCTCATCCCGGAGGAAATCATTTCGTCGTCGGGTGGGCTGGTACGCAGGCATTCTTTGCTGATGGAACCAGCCCGTATTCAGCAGAAGCTGCTGTGCGCATTCAAAATGCTGCCAGTTGGGTGACGGCTCCTGCTGAAAAGGAAACGCTTTGGTTTGTCTCACCTTTGTATGTGATCGGCTTGTATGCCCCGTTTGCATTGGTAAAGAATTATGCTGCAGCCAGGGGCCTATGGATGACATTGCTCGAAGTCTGCCTGGTATCGATTCCCTTATTGACCTTCAGTCTGATACGCAAACGCGCTCCCCTTTGGATGATTATTGGAGCAATTCTTGCGTCAGTTGTTTCATATCACGGGATTCAACCTTTGCTCGATGGCAATGCGGTTATTTTCTTTACAGTGATTTTGTTATTGTTGATTAAAGCGGTTGACAGTGGGCATGATGAAACAGCGGGCATTCTGCTGGCAGTTGCAACAATGAGCCTTCAGAATACCCTTCTGGCAGCACTGTTTATTTTCATCTGGGCTCTCCGAAAACAGCGAAAAACCACTACTACCTGGTTTGCAGGTACGCTTGTGTTACTGGTTGGTTTTTCTGTGTTGTTGATCCCAAATTGGTTCGTCCAAGAACTGCAGGCAATCATCCGGCTTTATGGGTTGATTCCAGCAGGTTCACCAGGCGCTTTTATGGCTGCCGCTTGGGGCAGCATTGGCTTGCGCTTCAGCATTTTCCTGACGGTGATCCTGGCAGGCTTGATGCTTCGTGAATGGATTCAAGCTTTTAATGGGAATGAAACCCGCTTCCTTTGGTGCGTTTTCCTCACACTAACGCTGAGTCAATGGATAGGCATACCCACGAAGCCGGGAAATTTCATCCTTCTCATGCCGGGCATTCTTTTTAGCTTAACGATATTTCTCTCCAGGTGGGGGGACAAAGGGAAACGAATGGTGGAAGGAATTCTTGGTTTGTTGGTCATTCTTCCCTGGTTGTTTGTTTTGATCCTGCCTGCACATAGTGCTCTTGTGGGATTATTCCTGACCATCCCACTGATTTCGGTCGGCTTGCTTTATTGGACGAAGTGGTGGGCGGTGGGAACTGTCGGTGGAGCTTTAGATTAGCGATCGTCCTGGTAATTAACGTATTTGCAGGGTAATCATCAAGTATAGTTATGCTATACTTGACTCGGTGTTTTTGAATTGAAAACTCCTGGGGAGTGTGAGCATGGCAATCCTGTCAACATCGCCATTTACGGCTGCGGATGAATTTCAGCAGCGCATCATCAACGAACTTGCCAATGCGCAGGCTTCCCTAAAAGAGGTGACCGCAACCCTGGCGCAGAGTCAGATGGAGCTTAACCGTCTTGCTCAAAGGCAGGCTGCAATTACATCAGCTTTGCAGCAGATCGAAATGGAAGGCGACAGGGCATCCAAAACACAGCTCCGTGAATCTTATCGGAACGCAATGGATGCACAACAGCGTCTTCTGGTGATGCGGGGACAACTGGATAAACTCCAGGAACAGCAAAGCAACCTGCAGACGAATATCGAACTTTATCAGCAAATGCAGGATTACCTGACAACTCTCTCCCTGGAGCAGGTGACTGATAGCTCGAGCTCATCGGGGGGAGCCTCTCTGCTGGAGATGCTTATCAATTCCCAGGAGGCGGAACGACAGCGGTTATCAAGGCAGATGCATGACGGACCCGCTCAAGCACTATCCAATTTCATCGTTCAGGCAGAAATTGCCTCAAAACTATTTGACATGGACCCTGGCAAGGGAAAGGAAGAGCTTGAAAGATTGAAGACCTCTGCCATGGGAACTTTTCAAAAGGTGAGAACGTACATTAATGACCTTCGCCCGATGATGCTGGACGACCTGGGATTGGTGCCCACTCTGCAAAGATACATTGCTAATTTGCGAGAAATCAATGAAGTCGACATCACATTGAATGTCGTTGGCAGTGAACACAAGTTGGAACCCTACATCGATGTGTTCATCTTCCGTTCCATACAGGAGATCATCAGCAATGCCATGAAGCATAATGCAGAAATGGCGGGCAAGGTCAAAATCGAAGTTGAGATGGATCTGGAAACGAGCACCGTGAAGACATCGATCAAAGACAATGGTGTCGGTTTCAATGTTGATGAAATCAAAGATAGCGGCGGATTGGGCTTGAAATTGATCCGAGAGCGTGTGGAGATGTTGGCTGGGAAATTGGCGATCTATTCGGAAGTGGGAAAGGGCACTGAAGTTATCATGATCATTCCCATCACCGAGGCGTTGATCAAATAAGGCGATTGGCAATCATTATTTCAGGAGAACAGCATGACGAAGACCATTGGTATATTAACGGGCGGCGGCGATGTCCCCGGGCTCAATCCATGCATGAAGGCGGTGGCTTATAGTGCGTTCGAGCTCGGATATAAAATGGTGGGCATCCGCAGAGGCTGGGGCGGTTTACTTAATTACAACCTCGATGAACCTTCCACCCATGATTACAATGTACGTGCCTTAACGACTGAGGATGTGCGAACCATTGACCGGACAGGTGGAACGTTCCTGCATACTTCCAGGACAAACCCTCAAAAAGTAAGAGCAAAGAATATCCCTGATTTCCTTAAATCTTCGAAGTATGGCAAGACGATTGATTCTGAAGGCACGGTGGACTACACGGATTATGTGCTGAAAGTTCTCGAACACCTGGGTATTGACACTCTGGTGACCATCGGAGGGGATGATACCCTTAGCTTTTCTGTGCGCTTAAACAAGGAAGGCTTTCCGGTAGTGGCAATCCCAAAGACCATGGATAACGATGTCTTTGGAACAGATTACTGCATTGGATTCTCAACGGCTGTGACCCGGAGCGTCGATTTCATCACCAACATGCGTACCTCTGTTGGTTCGCATGAAAGAATTGGTATTGTGGAACTGTTTGGACGCAATTCCGGAGAAACCAGTTTGATTTCTGCTTACCTCTCCTATGTGGATAGGGCAATTATCTCTGAGGTTCCTTTCAATGTTGAAAAGCTGGCAGAATTCCTGCTGTCTGACAAACGGAACAACCCCTCTAATTACTGCATGATGACCATTTCTGAAGGCGCAATCATGGAAGGCGGATTGGTAGTTGAATCTGGAGAAATGGATGCATACGGGCACCGCAAGTTGGGTGGTGTGGGCGAAGCCGCTTCAGCAGAGATCAAACGCCTGACCGGACAGGACATCATGTATCAGCAATTGGGTTACCTCATGCGCAGCGGGGCGCCAGATTCACTGGATCGCATGGTCGCGATGTCTTATGGCAACCTTGCGGTTCAATTGATTCGCCGTAATGAGACTGGCAAGCTGGTGGCTTTACACGGCGGGAAATACACCACCGTTCCCATCAGCATGGTACTTGCCGGCCAGAAACGCGTGGACGTACCCAGTTTCTATGATATTGAGAATTACCGCCCGAAAGTGCGTGACTTCATGGGCGTTCCGATGTTCCTAAGCTGATCTCTTAAGCAACCTTGCCTGGATAAGCGCATGCTTATCCAGGTTTTCTTAAAAGGACTGATTATGGCTTCAAATCCACAAAAATTCCTCAAAAACCGCTACCTGGTTGTACCAAGAACGCTGATCCTGTTGTTCAGCGAGGGCAGGGTGCTGCTTCAAAAGGGTGCACCAACCAAGAAAATCTGGGCGGGGCAATATAACGGTTTGGGCGGGCATATTGAACGCGGAGAAGATGTTGTCTCCGCAGCCAGGCGTGAAATTCTTGAAGAAAGTGGACTTGAAGTGCGTGATTTGCGCATTCATGGTGTTGTGATGATCGACGTGGAGCCCGAGCAAGGGATCTGCATGTTCGTGCTTTCAGGACATGAAGTAGAAGGAACGCTACGATCCTCGGATGAAGGTCAACTTGAATGGATCAAGCTAAACAAACTGGAGAATTACCCGTGTGTGGAAGATATCCCCCTGTTGATTCCTAGGATTCTTTCGGGGCAATTCTTTTCATTGGAATATTTGTATGACTCGAAAGGTCAGTTGGAGATCCGCGAAGGGAAGTAATTACTCGCGAAGTCGGTAAAATAGCAGAACGGTCGAACCATATTTTCGGCGTTCAAACTCTTCCAAATGATTGAGCGCAACTTCTTCCAATTCGACAGGGTGAATCTGCACAATGACCCATCCGTCTGGATGAAGCCATGCAGGTGAGTCATCGATCAAGCGCAGTGCTTGAACCCACATCTGCTTATACTGCGGCGGAGCAACATAAATGTAATCGTACGATTTCCTTGGCGTGGCGGAAAGAAATCGGAATGAGTCTGCCTGGATGACCTGGGAATTATTCTCCAACCGGGTGGTTTTGAGATTCGACCGAATAGTGGCAATGGGTTTGCTATTTAAATCCACAAAAGTGACTTCCGCTGCGCCGCGGCTAAGTGCTTCGATACCCACGCTCCCCGTTCCTCCGAAAAGGTCAAGAAAAGTTGTACCGATAATGTCATTTCCGATGATATTGAAGAGAGACTCTTTAACCCGATCGGTGATCGGGCGGGTTGTATCTCCGGGGACAGATTGAATACGAATACCCCTGGCGGTACCGGCGATGATCCTCAAGTTTCCCATACCTGCTGCTCAAGCTTTGGCCGCGGTTTCAATCGCAGCCAAAATATTCGAGTGAGGTGCAATGATGGGCAATACACAGCCCGTTCCCAATATAAATCGAGTACCGTGAGTCTGATGGATGGCATCGGCTGCTTCTGCCCTGACCTGTTCGGGTCTTCCGTACGCCATGGTATCCCATTGACGTAAACCGCCGCAGACTGCACCCGGGAAGTGAGTGAGGCCATAATCCAGGCGGATGCCCTCTTCACGATCATGCCAATTCAAGATATTGACTGGATACTGAATGGCGATATCAAACATGATCTGGGCGCCGTGGATATGTCCGACGTTCAGCCACAAATCCTGTACTTCCGAAAGCACCTTTTTATCAAATTCAAATCCGAATTGCGTGAATTCATCATCAGACAAGAGGGTTCTTTGTGCATGCTGGACCGCAAAGAAGATTCCGTCAATTCCACGTTTTTTGCATTCGCGAATGAAGACGATGGTTTGTTCGACGATAACCTCAAGCCCTTTCTTCAAGGCATCCGGCGTTTCCCGCAGGTGAGTTAAAAGAGTTTCATTTCCTGCAAGATGTTTTGCCTGGCTTAACGGGCTGAAAATTGTCGGAATGATCGAAATATCTGACGGCAGGTTGGAGCGAACCTGCTCAATGACTCTGAGCTGTTCTCCCAAAGCACCTTTCAACGGGGAATGCACTGCCAGTTGGTACCAATTCTCCGGGTGGGTAACAGGGTATTGCTTATAGATACCAGATCCTTCAGGATTTCCATTCCAGGCATCTGATGCTCCCCAATCCTGGGTTGAATAAGAGGACCTGGGAGTAATTTTTACAAAATCAAATCCGTAAGTTTGCTGGAAGAAGACGATGGATCGAACCAGCGAGCTGGGGTCAAGATCATCGGTGGGAAAGTGACGCCACAAGGCTACAGGCGTTCGGTCGGGACGGCCGCCATTCAGGCAACTTTCGAGACGTTCACGATGGTTCATAATTTCACTTCCCTGCTTGCAACCTGGCGGTCGGGGTTAAACGTCCAATATCTATTGGCAACGAAATTCCACATCATTACTACGATAATGGCAATGGCCAGTGAAAGGTTATGGCCCACAAAAGTGGGCGTAAATACATTGGGGATCAGCTTTGCGGCCAGGGGGACAAGCTGTTTCTCGAGCCACGCGAAAAGCGGTGTCCGGATGAGCAGACCGATAACGCTAACCACTGCGAACTGTACGAGCTGGCGAACAACTGGATGATTCTTTGAATCCGGAAATGTCCAGTATCTGTTCCAGAAAAAGTTATTGACGACAGCAAGGCTGAAGGAGACCACACTTGCAGGAACCGCCGCTACTTTCAGACCAGTTGCAAGAAGGTTGAAAATACCAAAGTCGACCACTGCGCCTAGAATGCCAACAATCGCGAATTTTCCAAATCTTTTTTGTTCAGAACGATCAGTGAGAATTGTCATTCAAGATCCATCTGTTTACGGAAATATTGAATCGTCTTTCCGAGTCCTTCCTCAAGGTCTACTTTGGGTTGCCAGTGCAAGATTTCGCGGGCACGCGTAATATCAGGCTGGCGGCGCTGTGGATCATCTCCCAATCTGCTATCCATCTTGAATTCGATGCCGCCTGAATTGCCTACCATCTTATTGATAACTTCCGCAAATTGAAGGATGGAAATTTCTGCTGGATTTCCGATATTGACAGGCATATGCTCATCCGACATTAACAAGCGGAAGATCCCTTCGATCAGATCGTCCACATAACAGAAGCTGCGCGTTTGGCTGCCATCACCATAAACGGTGATGGGTTTCCCGAGCAAGGCTTGCCGGATGAAATTGGGGACTACGCGCCCGTCATCCAGGCGCATTCGGGGACCGTATGTGTTGAAGATCCTGACGATGCGGGTATCCAACTGGTGAAATCGGTGATATGCCATGGTCAGCGCTTCAGCAAAGCGCTTTGCTTCATCGTAAACCGAGCGGAACCCGATGGGATCAGCGTGCCCCCAGTAGGTCTCTTTTTGGGGATGTTCCAGCGGATCTCCGTAGATTTCGCTGGTAGAAGCGAGCAGGAAACGGGCATGATAAGCTTTTGCCACCCCCAGCGTGTTGTGCGTTCCCAATGCACCTGCTTTCATGGTTTGAATGGGCAGGTTGGGGTAGCTGTACGGGGAGGCCGGGTTGGGTGAGGCAGGAGATGCAAAGTGAAGCACAGCATCAACTTTACCGGAAATAAAGATGAACTCGCTGACATCGTGCTTGATGAATGAAAATCGTTCATTGCCGGCAAGGTGAGCTAAGTTGGCTGGATTGCCGGTGATGAAGTTGTCCATGCCTGTAACAGAATGTCCTTCTGCCAATAAACGTTCGCATAAATGGGAGCCCAAAAAACCTGCTGCGCCTGTGATTAAAACATGCATCATTTCACCTACTTCCAATCAATTTTGCTTACCGTTCCATCACCGCTAACCTGTGAAACTGCACCTGTAGCTGTGTCTACCAGCATGATATTTCCCTGGGAAAGAAAACCAATGCTGCCTGCTCCGCCTTCACCAGGAGAAGGGGACCAAACGACCTGCTGAGGGTTTAATCCCTGGATTCCCTCACCGGGGTAAAGCTTCCGAATGTTCGATCCATCACGATCCATCAGGCGTAAATCATATTTGCTCGTTCCGCTTTGATCCGGCAGGATTGAGGTCAATAGCGAAAGTTGATATGCGCCATTTGTATCCCTGGGAGAAGGTTGAGGGTATGAAAACATCCCAGAATTGGGATAAAGGCGAATAGTCGTGTTATTCTCCAGCACGATTGCCGAAAGATCAAACTCGGTGGATGTCTCATCCGTTGCAATACTGCCAACTGGACCATGAACAATGGTAAATAGAATGCGACTGTCCGGCGACCATTGCACCTCGGGAACCCAGGCCCAATCACCGCCAGTTTGGTAAGGGGTCAGGTTCACCAGCGGAGTTAGTTGCCCGGATTGTTGATCCACCAAGCCGATGGCATCTGGCCGCGAGTAGGCGATTTTCGAACCGTCATGTGAGAAGCTGAAAATTGTGCCCCACCAGCCATAGATGCCGCCGGAATTCTGCTCGACGACCACGTTTTTCTCCTTGGTATAACCTTCAGAGTCAAACTGGAGGACGACCAGATCGTTATTTGCCTGCCAGCCAGGAGGCGTGCTTCGAGGCTCGACCGTTGAAAAGGCAATGGTCATCTCCCTGCCGGGTACCCATTCAGCATAATGCACGACATTTTCCACACCGAGCGCAATTGGCGTGGAACCATTTTCATCCAGATTCACTGCCCAAAGGGAATTAATTGCATTGCTATCACTGGAGGCATTCCGTGAGAAGAGCAGCCATTTGCTATCAGGAGAAAGGCTAAAGATCCTGCCGTCAAGATCGCCCGATGTCACCACCGGACGACGATTACCGGTGGAACCTTCCATGATCCAGGCATTTGATGCGGTAATGTATGCAAGACGTCCGCTGATGGGCTGGGAGACGAAAGGCGATTGAACACCCACCATGATAATTTCTGGTTTTGAAGCCTCGAGGATATCCGTCTTTGCGACAGTTCTTGAAACCACAGCTCCATTTTCTTTTACCACCCGGTAAGTAGTGGATAGTCTGCCGTTTACCCCAGGTTGGATGAGCACTTTCTGACCGGCTGGCAGCGACTCGTTCTTCACTGTTTGATTTTCAAAAGGCAGAACTGTTTCTTCAACTTCAAATTCCTCCGTTACCCGAATGACCTTGATTTCCATCCCTTCAGTCACTGAAGTTCCAGCAGCTGGTTCCACTCGATCGAGGTTGGACAATTTGATGCTGGCAGCCTCCAGAGCTTGCTGTACAGTTGCGCCTTTGGGTAGGGTTACGCTGATCGAGGTGCCATCAGCATTTATCGCTGCTGAAAGTGAATCACTTCCTGCAATTGACAGGCTGCAAGCAGCAAGGAGGAAAATCAGCGGAAGAAAAAAAAGGAGTCTCTTCATCAACGGAATAGCAAAAGGCAAGGTGCAGCCCCAAGTTCGATTATAATGAGTGGAAATCAACTCAATTCGCTAATTATAGCATCATGACCGATAATCAGACCGAAATCTCCCCAACCGTCATCGCCCGTGTGGAAGCGCTTCTTTTTGTTGCCTCTGCACCGGTCACCGCAAGCCAGCTTGGAGATGCATTGGAGCTCGATACCAAAACGATTGAAAGTGTTCTCAAGGAGCTTGAAAAAAGTTATAGCAATCACCGGGGTATTAGCATCCAGTGGCACGGCGGAAGAGTGCAACTCACAACCGCCCCTGAATTTGGCGAAGATGTGGAACGATTCCTTGGGCTTGAAGCGACTCAGCGGTTGAGCAAAGCTGCTATTGAAACCCTGGCTATCATCGCCTACCGCCAGCCGGTTACAAGACCTGGTATTGATGCTGTCAGGGGTGTGAGCAGCGATGGAGTGATCAAAAGCCTGCTCAGCAAAGGGTTGATACAGGAAGTGGGCCGGGCAGAAGGCCCTGGTCGTCCAATCCTGTTTTCAACCACAGCAGAGTTTTTGCAGCACTTCGGAATGTCATCGCTTTCGCAATTGCCTCCGTATGAGGTTGAGAGCACTGGAGAAGCTGACATTACGAAGAATGGAATCTTGAAGGATTAATCATGGCAGAAGAGCGTATTCAAAAGATACTGGCACGTGCCGGGTATGGATCAAGAAGGTCCAGCGAAGAATTGATCATTACCGGGCGGGTGACAGTCAACGGCAAGAGAGCTGAACTTGGTGCAAAGGCTGATGCAGCAGTAGATCGCATTGCAGTGGATGGTTCTGTTATTGCCAGCATGCCTGAAATGCGTTATATCGCTTACAACAAACCCCGGTTTATGTTATGCGATAAGACTCTTAAGGGTGATACCCGGAGGACTGTTTTTGATGCCGTTCCCGGTGGAAATGACCTGGCAGTGGTGGGCAGGTTGGATTTTGAGAGTGAGGGGTTGATCTTGTTGACCAATGACGGCGATATGGTAAACAAGCTGACCCATCCGCGGTATGAACACGAGAAGGAATACCGGGTTTTATTGAGTTCAAAACCGGATGCGGGTCAATTGGAGACCTGGAAGCGGGGGATTGTTCTCGAGGATGGTCATCGAACTGCACCGGTCAAAGTTCAAGTAGATTCTCAGGCAGGAAAAGGTACCTGGCTACGAGTGGTGATGAAAGAAGGGCGGAAACGTCAAATCCGTGAAACTGCCACATTACTGGGCCTGTACGTAGTCCGAATCCTTCGGACCAGGATCGGGTCGATCACCCTGGGAACACTCAAAACCGGTGAGTACCGTGAATTAACCAAGGATGAAGTGTCTGCCCTTAAAATTAAAACAGGCGGAATTCGACCTTCGAAAAAGCCAATAACAAAAAAGAGCGGTTAGCCGCTCTTTTTTGTTATTAGAAATTCTAGGATGGCAGTTTTTGCTGGAATTCAGAAACCCATTCTGCAGGAAGCGGATTTTCCTTTAGCTTTTTTCGAAGATATTCCTTTAGTTTTTCTCCAGTGATTGCCGGTGAGGGGGAGTTTTCAAGGGAGATTTCGGCTTTGGGGTTTGTAAAGACCAGAATGACATTATTTTTCAACATGGAAGAGTCAAGCCCGAGTTTCCTGACATAATTTTCCAGATCGGATTGAGCATACCTGGCTTCCGCATCTGGCCGTCCCAGACCTTCATTGCCGAACAATTTGAGAAATGCATTTCCACCATGCTGACGCCAGCGATTGCGCTGTGTGTCAAAATAGAGGCTTCCTGCCTGGTTGTATGGAAGAAGAACAAAAACACAATTCGGTCCAACCAAAAGATGGAAGAGTGGGGTGGTGTAATGATAAATCGAGAAACGGTCGTCCAGCCCCTTGAGGGAAGCGGAAATGAGTTCGTCCGGCCGTGGGCTCTTCCCCCAGCGGCTGAGATAATAATTACCGAATTGGAAAACCAGGAAACCAACGATCAGGGAGCCAAATGTCAGCGCAACATATTTTCCTTGTGTATCTTTGAAGGAAAAATACATACCCACGCCAAGCACGACCAGGCTGACGATGGAAGCGATTTGACCGAGCCTGCTGTTGCGTTTGATCAATTTTTCATTTGAGTAAATCTTCATCGAATTCTCCGGAATATGAGCAGCTAAATATGTGAATCAAACCGCTAACCTGGTTTGGACTTCTTCCTTCATGGCATTCAGCATCCCTGAATTGACAGTGCGCCGGGCTAGTTTTATTGCTGAAACCAATGCCCTGGCATCAGATTTGCCGTGGCCGATAAACACCAACCCGTTCACCCCCAACAGCAGACCGGCTCCGACTTCGGCAGGATCCATCAGTTTCCTGAGAGAAGAAAAAGCCGGTTTTGCGAGAACGTAACCTAATTTATAGAGCAACTTTGACGATATGCTTTCTTTCAAAACATTCAGGATCAATCGTCCGACTGCTTCACTGGTCTTGATAAAAATGTTACCCGAAAAGCCGTCCGTGACCACCACGTCCACGTTACCCCCATAGACTTCCTTGGGTTCCGCGTTACCGTAAAAGTTCAGCCCGCTTTCTTTGAGCAAGGGGTAGGCATCTTTGACGAGCTGATTGCCCTTGCCGGCTTCTTCACCATTGGCAAGCAAACCCACCTTGGGTGAGTTGACACCGAGGGATTTTTCAGCATAGACGCTGCCCATGACTGCAAATTCGAGAAGGAATTCTGGACGGCAATCTGCATTGGCACCTGTATCGACAAATACAGCCCTGGAATGAAAAACAGGGATGATGGAAGCCAGCGCAGGGCGGGAAATGTGTTCCAAGCGGCGCAAGATTGTAACAGCATTGAAGTACGCGGCACCGGTATTGCCTGCTGTTACAAATGCATCACCCTGTCCGTTTTTAACCAGATTCAACCCAACAGCCATTGAATTGTTGGGTTTCTTACGAGCTGATTCAACCGGTTTGTCCGTCATTTCCACAATATCCGGTGCATCTACGATCTTCAAAGGCGGCTCTGAAGGGAACAATTCGCGGAAACGTTTTTCCAGCAAATCTGACTTTCCCACCAGGATCAGCTCTTCACCAAGCGTTTTCCTTGCCAGAACAGCCGCTTCCAATTCAGGATCAGGGTAGGAATCGCTTCCCATTGCGTCCAGGATAATTGCCATAGATCCACCTCTTCGTGTTTATGAATTTGCTTGACACTACAGCGTTGCCGATTATAATAACGGAGCAATCGCGCTGGTGCTGGAATTGGCAGACAGGCATGGTTGAGGGCCATGTGACATCTTCGTCGTGGGGGTTCGATTCCCCCCCAGCGCACAAAAATCGCTTATTTATGCGATTTTTTTAAACCGAGTCATACCTTTTTTATTGTAAAATCGTCGGTTTTCGATTAAGATCATTTCATGCAAACACAATCACAACTAACGGTTGTTATTCCGGCATATAACGAAGAAAAATCTCTCCAAACATTTCTGCCTCAGGTACTCAAATACTGTGACGAAAACCATTTCCGGCTGATCGTAGTAAATGACGCTTCTACCGACCATACCGCAGAAGTTTTGGATCATTTTCGGAATCAATTCCCGGAAATCATGAAAATTGTGAATCATAAAGTGAACAAAGGATACGGCGGTGCCCTCTCTACCGGCTTAAAGCAGGCTGAAACACCTTTTGTCGTAACTTTAGACGCTGACGGTCAGCACCGGCTGGAGGATGTCACTGCCCTGATGTGGGAACAGCAACGCACCAATGCTGATTTGGTAATCGGTCGCCGGCCGGAAAAGATAAACGGTGATCTTCAGCAAAGCTACCGCTCATTGGGGAAAAAATTGATCCGGCGAGTCGCCAAAATGATGATGGATGTTCCCGTACGAGATCTGAACAGCGGGCTTAAATTATATAATACGGAACTGGTTCAAAAATACCTTCCGGTCTGCCCCGAAAGCATG
>JBDKSE010000009.1:0-8484 GCA_039683035.1 Anaerolineaceae bacterium | reverse complement strand
TTGTGTTTGCCACCGGTCCGACGCTGGGCTTCCTGGATGTGAAGATCGAAGCAGTCGTCCTGGCAGTCCTGGCGGTGGTTTTTCTCGTGGCAGCCAAACTACTGCTGGATCACATGGAAAAGCTGGCCATCCGCGAAGGTCGCATCACCGAAAGCCGGCGATAAGGTACAAAATGGCTGAACTCTCTCCTGTCAAACGCTCTACGCAGATCATCCGGCGCTCCTTCCTTACCGCCACCTGGCTGGGATGGAAGATCGAGTCAAACTGGACGGATCCATTCCTCTTTGCGGTGTACTCCATCATCAAGCCTTTGGCCGGTGCCGCGATCATCGTGGTAATGTACAGTGTGGTGGCCAAAGGCGATTTCAATACCCCCTATTTTGCGTATATCTACTTTGGAAATGCCTTCTTCCAGTACGTGAGCGCAGTAATCACCGGGGTCTCGTGGTCGATTGTGGATGACCGCGAGCATTACAAAACGCTGAAGTACCTTTACGTTGCCCCCATCCGCTTCCCCTTTTACCTGCTCGGCCGCGGCATCGCGCGCATCGTCACCGGCACCTTTGCCGTGGTGATCACCATATTAGGCGGGGTGCTGTTCCTGCACGTGCCATTCAACTTTGCCAGCGTCGACTGGCTGCTCTTCGGCGTTTCGTTCATCCTGGGGATCATCGTTCTGGTGTACATGGGCTTGGTGCTGGCTGGGGTGACCCTGATGCTGGCGCGCCATTCCGACCTTGTGGGCGACGTGGTGGCTTCGAGCATGTTCCTCTTCTCCGGCGCCATCTTCCCGCTGAGCTTCCTGCCTGCGCTGATCCGCCCCATCGGTTATGCGCTGCCCATCACCTACTGGCTGGAGCTGCTGCGCCGGGCGCTGATTGGCGCAAATGTGGAATCACTTTCTTCCTTTGCCGCCTTTTCCAATGTACAATTGCTGGGCATTTTGGCGGGGTTTACCCTCCTGTTTGGCTTCTTCAGCAATCGCATCTTCCAGGCTTGCGAACTCCGCGCCCGTGAACACGGATTGATCGACCAGGTCACGAATTATTGAGGCAGCAACCAATGCACAAAACCTACAGCTTCGATTCCGCCATTGGAATGATCACCCTTTCCTGCACTTCCTCAGGATTATCGGAGGTATTCCTTGGCGGCGCATCCTCTGCGAACCAGCCCTCTGAAAATGGGTCTCCCCTATTGAGAGAGGCGTCCCGGCAGATCAATGAGTATCTTGCGGGCGGGCTCCGCGAATTCGATGTGCCGTTGGATTGGGAAAGCATCCGCGGCTTCCAGCGGGAGGTGCTCGACCTGACCTTCGGCATCAGATTCGGCGAGGTGCTCACCTATGGCGAGATTGCCCGCCGCCTGGGCAAGCCGGCTGCCAGCCGTGCCGTGGGTGCTGCGCTCGGCAGAAACCCCATGCCAATCATCATCCCCTGTCACCGGGTGGTTGCAGCCAACGGTGCACTGACCGGGTATTCGGCTGCCGACGGCATCCAAACCAAAGCCTGGCTGCTCACACTGGAAGGACGCAAGATTGTCGGTCAAAAACTGGCTTAAGTTCCTCTTCCTGGGTCTCATCTGGGGATCGTCCTTCCTGTGGATCAAGATCGCCTTACGCGAGGTGGGTCCGTTCACCCTGGTCGCCTTCCGCGTCTTTTTCGCAGCACTGGGTCTGTTGTTCTTTTTCCTGGCTGCGCGCAAAGGAATGAAAAAGGAATGGATCGGGAGATTCCTGTTCGTCGGCTTTTTCAATGTGGCATTCCCCTTTGTGCTCATCTCGACTGCTGAACGCTCGATCACCTCGGGCATGGCTGCCATTCTCAACTCCACCGTGCCGCTTTTCACCATCCTGGTGGCACCCATATTCCTGACTGAAGAAAGATTCACCCTGCAGCGCGTGGCGGGTCTGCTGCTGGGCTTTGGCGGCGTGATTGTCTTGATGTCCGACCGCCTGGGGGGCGGGTCAGATTCCACGCTGGCTGGCATCGCCGCCATGTTGATCGCCGCCCTCTCCTACGCCGTAAGCGGCGTGTATGCCCGCAAACGCTCTGCAGATATTCCTGTGGAAGCAGCGTCCTTTGGTCAAATGGCCGGGGCATTGTGCTTCATTCTGCCCGCAGCATTGATCGTCGACGCGCCGTTCAAATTTCCCTCCCTGCCCGTCACCTATCTTGCCCTGCTCTGGCTGGGATTGCTCGGCTCGTGCATTGCCACCCTGTTGTGGTACTCGCTGCTGCACTCGGTGGGACCCACCCGCACCAGCATGACCACCTACATGTTCCCCCTGGTGGGCGTGCTGCTGGGAGCCATTTTTCTGCAGGAGAAAATGGACTGGCATGTTCTGGCAGGAGGTGCTTTAATTCTCCTGGCGATCTTCATCGTCAATTCCCGTCAAATCCGTGTAAAATCCGATCCCGCCGAAACGATGGCGGAAGTTGAAGGTAAATAATGGAAAACGAAAATGTTCACCGCTCTGGTTATGTGGCTGTCATCGGACGGCCGAATGTTGGCAAGTCCACTCTGATCAACGCCCTGTTGGGACAGAAGATCGCTGCGGTTTCACCCCGCCCTCAGACCACCCGCCGCAATCAACTGGGGATCCTCACGGTTCCGCAGGCACAAATCATCTTCATTGATACTCCCGGGCTGCATGTTGCCCAGCATAAACTGGGCGAGTACATGAACAGCGCCGCTGCTGACAGCCTGCAGGACGCAGATGTCATCCTGTGGCTGATCGACTCAGCGAATCCTCTGACCAACGAAGACCAGCTCATTGCCACCCGCCTGCTGGAGATGAAGCACCGCCCCTACACCCTGGTGGTGTTGACCAAGGCGGACCTCGCCGGAGAAGACGGCTTGAAGCAGACCTCTGCTGCAGTCAATGAGTTGTTGCCGGCGGTGGACCAGATCGAAGTCAGCGCCTTTACCCGCGCCGGAATGGACGCCCTGCTGGAACAGGTGATCGACCACCTGCCTGCCGGCGAAGCCTTTTACGATCCAGATACCATCACCGATTATTACGAGCGCGACATTGCCGCTGAACTGATCCGCGAATCAGCGCTGATCTACCTGAGGGACGAAGTACCGCACTGCCTGGCGGTGCGCGTCGATCAATACCAGGAACGCAGCGAAACCCAGGCGTATATCGAAGCAACCCTCTTTGTCGAAAGGGAATCGCACAAGGGCATCGTCATCGGGCAGGGGGCGGAAATGCTCAAAAAGATCGGCACCCGCGCCCGCCAGGAGATCGAGTCGATGAGCGGCCGCAAGGTCTTTCTCGACCTGCACGTCAAGGTATACAAAAACTGGCGCAACAGCCCGGATTCCCTCCGATTGCTGGGGTACTCAAACAAGGAATGAATCCTTTCAACGCATTTTTCTTTGCCGCACTCGCTTTCGCCCTGCTGGACTGGATGTCCACCTGGAAGGGCTGGAAGATCCGCCTGTATGTTGCCAAACCCGCCACCCTGGTCTTCCTGGCACTTTGGACCTGGTCGGTCAGCGGCTGGTCGAACGGATTCTTCTGGTTCGGCATCGGTCTGCTCTTTGCGCTGCTGGGAGATGTGTTCCTCATGCTCAGTCCGAAGTTCTTCATGCCGGGCATGATCGCTTTTTTTGTGATGCAAGCCTGTTATTTGGTCGGCTTCAACCAGCAGCCGCTTGAATTTACGCTGCCGGTGGCTACCACCGCCATCATCGTGGGACTGGCAGCATCAGTCATCCTGCGGACCATCCGTCCGGGCATCGAGGGTATGATCAGCGGCAAGCGCATGTTGATCCCCTATGCGATATATTTTGCCTCGCTTACGCTGATGCTGCTCTCTGCAGTATTGTGTGTTTACCGCCCGGAGTGGACCGGGGTCACGCCCTGGCTGGCGGCTGCCGGCGGGATATTGTTCTTTGCCTCGGATTCCTTGCTCAGCTACGACCGTTTTGTCAAACGCCTGGAGCATGCCCGGTTCTGGGTACACCTCACCTACCACCTGGGTCAGTTTGGATTGATCACCGGCGCGCTGCTGCACTTCATGAAATAGGAAAACCTACAGGGGTTTAAAGCCCTCGCCGAGCGCCTCGTGCGCCTCGCCGATCACCATAAAGGCATCGGGGTCGATGTCCTTGATCAATTCCTTGACCTGGTTGACCTCGGAGCGGGTGATCACACAGTACAATACCGGGCGATCCTCGCCGGTATACCCACCTCTGCCGGACAAAATCGTCACCCCGCGCTCCATGGTGTACATGATCTCCTTCATCACCTCGTCCGGCTTTTCCGTGATGATCAGCGCGGTGCGGAAGATGCTGCTGCCTTCAGCGATCGCCTCGGCTGCGAGCCCGCTGACGTAGATCACCACCACGCCGTAGAGCGCCTTCTCCCAGGAGAAGGCAAACCCGCCAGCCAGCACGACGATTGCATCTGTCATCAGATAGGCGATGGAAATGGAGATACCAAAGCGGTGGTTGAGGATGCGCCCCAGAATATCGGAGCCGCCGCTCGTGCCGCTGCCGCGATAAACGAGACCCAGCCCGATCCCCAGCAAAACGGCGCCGTAAATCGAATTAAGGAAATTGTCGTGCGTCACACCGGCTGCCGGGATAAAGAGCACAAGAGTATCAGTAAAGAAGGAGAAGGCAGCCACCGAGACCGCGGTGCGCAGGGCGAACCGTTTGCCGCCCAGAAAGCGCCAGCCCAGTATGAAGAGGGGAATGTTGCCCACGAAGACCATCACACCTATGGGAAAGCTGATGTAGTGGTTGACGATCTGCGCGATGCCGCTGATGCCGCCGCTGACCAACTGCCCGGGCACCAGGAAAAGCCGCATCGAAAGCGCCTGGATCAGCGCCCCAAGCAGGATCAGCAGATAATCCTGGACCACTTTCCAGGGCACACCCCTCCGGGCCAAACCCTGGAGGATGTGGTTGGAATTGCCGGGATTCTGCTGGTCAGACATGGAACACCTCAAAAACGGGATGGCTCAATTGTACTCGATAGGGTGGCGCAGGAGCAGGGGGCAGACCTGACCGGCGGGGGCAAGGCTTGACTTCGAGTGGTGATGGTGGTATTATTCTGGCACTTGATGCGGGGTAGAGCAGTGGCAGCTCGTCGGGCTCATAACCCGGAGGTCAGTGGTTCGAATCCACTCCCCGCTACTAAGAGTGAACCAGAGTCCGTCGGGCTCTGGTTTTTCATTAGCCCGGCGCGCAGCGGTAGACATTTTTCCAAAATTGGAGGAATTTCTTATGAACCGCAGTTCGCCGGGCTTGTCAATTGCAAAATCCATCGACGGCTTCCTAAAATTCAAAACAGCAGAGGGGTTAAGCCAACACACAATTATCTCTTATGAGTTCACTCTTGATCATTGGTTGAAATACATCGGAGATCTAAAGTTGTTGCAGATTCAAGCTTCGGCGAAGCTTTTTCCGTAGTCGGCGAGCGCTTCTCCAGCTCCAACGTGGCCTGTAACGCCGACATGTACCCCGCCGAGGTGCGCAAGTTCTGCTCCCTAGACGAGGCCTCGAACAACCTGATGCGCTCCGCCATGCGCCAGCTCAACCTCTCCGCCCATGCCTACCAACGTATCCTCAAACCGGCTCGCATTATCGCTGACCTGGCCGAATGCCCCCAAATCATCCCCATGCACCTGGCGGAAGCTCTGCAGTACCGGTAATAGATGAAAGGGAATAGTCCATAACGGCTATGCGAGGCAGGATTTTGTGGCTATTTATCAAGGAGCGTCTCCCTTTCACCGGGAGACGCTCCTTTCTATTTCTTATGGCATAGATTTTCTGATCGTGAAGGGAAACAGCCCCTACAAATTCATCCAGGTGATATATACCCAGCATTGCCCATTTTTCGGAGGGTAGACGTTAATATTCAGCATCAGGCTGTCTTTGGTCCACATGGCTGAATATTTACCGGCTTCTGTCGCACCCGGGTCGCTCGTGAACAGCGTCCAACCGGCTTCGGCGGCTTTTGCCATATAAAAGCTCAGGATCTGTTCCCCTGGATCGGTGCTGTAAAAACTGACATATTGGGTATCCGCCCCGGAAGTATCGTTCAGATCGGGAGATTGAATAACGGTCACGCCGTCATAGACCGGGATACCTTCCGGCATCTCGATCGTGGTGGGATCGATCGCTGGCTCGACATCCTCGGCTGTCTCCGTCGATAAAGCGATCACCGGTGTCGGGTAAGTCGCCTGCCCGGGCGTGACGAGGATGACCCCTTCCGAAACGCGGACCTCTTGGATTCCTTTCGGTCCCGCGGTGGCAAAATTGTTGAATTGGCCTGCGCCGCTTTCTTCCGATACCTGGTCGTCCTGCTCGCCAGTCACCGCCCCAGGTGACGGGACAGTATTCGGAGAAGATGTACAGGCGGTCAGGGTCAACACGATTACTAGCGAGTAAATGAGTTTTTTCATCACTGTGTTCCTCATTAGTGACTGCGATTACTCTGCGCCTGGCGCGGCGTAGATGTCGATGGTCAGCTCTTCGTTGAACACAACCCCGGCGGCCATCGTATACGATCCGCTTTTTCCCAGCGTAGCAATGAGATCCCCGCCGCCGTACACAAAATTCGTGAACCAGTACCCATCGCTGAGCGTCTCGACCGTCCCCTTGACGTCTTTGTGGATCAGGTCGAAGCCTTTCGACCACAGCGGGAGGTCAAAGTTGACCCCGGTATCAACCTTTCGATTGCCCATATCACATTTGAGCAGTGGCACTGATTGATCCAGAAAGGACGGCTTAACTCCGATGAAGATGCTCTGCTTGGCGCTTTGGGAATTCAGGTTATACCAGCTGATCTTCCCCAGCACCTCGAGCGTGCCGTCCCCGAACGAGCCTTCGGTGACGCACAATGAGTTCATGAAAGCGGCTTCATTCAATAACTCGAAAGAATAATCGACAATTTTCAGCTCGCCGGTTCCCTTAAAAATAATCGTCGACGGCTGCGATGGATCCATTTTCATGATCACGTCCCCGGTGGCGTGAGTGGTCGCAAGAAAGTTCGCGCCCGTCTCCGTGGTGATGACAGAGTCCAGGTTCAATTCATAGCGGACGCAGCGCTCAAAGTCGGCGATTTTCTCATCGAGGCTATAGCCTCCGGTTTTATCGGTCCAAACAGCGATCTCCGTCAACCGTTTTAACATATGCTCGCCTTCGTCGATATTTTGATCGGCGATACAGCGTTGGTTTGCCTTATCGTAGGCGTTCTTCAATCCTTTGATCAACAAATCCAGGGCTTCGGCTAACCGACTGTTCAAGTCGTTTTCCAAACCCAGCACCTCGGCTTTATAGCGCCAATCAGCGTACATCATTTCTGCAGCATCGATTTGAGTATCATCTTTTGCGGCAGTCTGCAGGGTTGGTTTCAAGGTTTTATCGTAATAATCTTTCATCAGTTCCAACAGGACTTTATTGACCGAGCTGATGTCTCCACCTTTTTCCTTCGCGTCGTGCATAGCTTTAGCGATATCCTGTTCGAAGCTATCCGCGGCTGACGAAGTTGCCTGCCCGGCTTGATCCGCGATTTGCTGGTCGGTACCTGTCGTGGCGCCGTGACCGCTGAAGGAAATCAGCTGCAATGTGATCGTGTTCCCATCGCCTTCCGCCGGATAAAGGTGAAAGCTTTCTCCCTGTCCGTGATAGGCAAAACCAACCATCTGGCGCAGATTGTACGCTTCCGGAGCGCTGATCGTCAGCATTGCCGGTTCGAGCAGGTAGGTACCGTCCGGTTCCAACTGGACGCCGCCGATCAATCCGTCAGCCAGTCCGGTCCTGTCCAGGCTGCGGATGGGGGTCATGGTCACTTCCTGGTCGCTGAGCAAGGCGCCTTCGGGGATGGTCAGGGTGTAGATCAAGCCGTTTGCCATGGTGATGCTGATCTCACCGCCCGATTGTGGGATCAGCGCGCTCACCCCGCCCCCTTGGTCCAGGGTTACGGAAACGTTGACAGCCTGGCCTAGTTCGTTGTGGTCCACGTTTACCGGGGATTCTTCGCTGGCGTTATCGGCGACCACAGCTGTGGTTGGTTCCTGGTTGCTATTGGAATTTGAGCAACCTGCTGCGAGTCCAAGGGATACGAGCAAGGTAACGATCAGGTTGATTCGAAGCAGTTGCGTTCGAGCATTCACAATGGCCTCCCCGTTTGAGCTGATTCATTATGTAAGAATTGAGCAATTTGTACTCAGAGATTATATATCCAACCAAAAAAAATTATGGGTATTTTGCTCCGATTCGTAAAGGATTTTGACCCACACCGCGCTGGGTGCTGTCGTAACTCGGAAGTCACGAAGTACCCGTTTGGGTGATGGTTCCCTGAACTGGCTGTCAAGGCAGGTGAATCGCACCCCCGCTACTAATCATAACCACCCGTAAAACGGGTGGTTTGCTCTGAGGCTATAAGCCTCTTAAACCTGCCAGCGCCTAAAGGCGCTGGCTTTCACTTCGTTCAAGCCCCTGTGCAATTGTCACCTTCGCCTGCCC
>JBDKSE010000008.1:0-34552 GCA_039683035.1 Anaerolineaceae bacterium | reverse complement strand
TCTCTGTGGAGGCACAGGCAGCCACCGATCACTCGGTGGTTTTCGTTTAAAACCCCCGTACCCATCGAGGGTATGATATTCGAATCTCTGTGGAGGCACAGGCAGCCACCGATCACTCGGTGGTTTTCGTTTAAAACCCCCGTACTCATCGTGGGTATGATATTCGAACCTCCGTGGAGGTACAAGCAGCCACCGATCACTCGGTGGTTTTCGTTTAAAACCGCCGTACCCATCGAGGGTATGATATTCGAACCCCCGTGGAGGCACAGGCAGCCACCGATCACTCGGTGGTTTTCGTTTAAAACCCCCGTACCCATCGAGGGTATGATATTCGAATTTCCAGATTTCAATAGTCTTTCCCCTGTCAAAGTGAGTAATTTCGCCGCTCCGCGGCGAAATTACTCACTTAACTCTTTTCCCCCCTTCCCAAATTGGGAAGGGGGCAGGGGGTTGGGTTTACAACAGGATTATCGCAAATTTGAAGAGATGGAATTGCATTTCGCAATCATTCTTTCTCCAAACCTGACCGCTTTTGACAGCACCTGATAGCATCGGATGTCAGTTTTTGCGCTATGCTATGTGCATTACTGGTCAAGGAGATGGATATGCCCAGGTTTCGCCGCATCATCGCTTACTGGCTGCCGCTGGCAGTGGTCATCACCGGATTATGCGTTCTCATCTATGCCGCGGTTCAGCAGAATTACCGCATGAATGCCAACGATCCGCAAATTCAAATGGCTGAAGACTCAGCCGCCGCTCTGGATCAAGGCGCAGCACCCTCTGATATCATTCCCCAATCGAAAACGGATATTGCAACCAGTCTGGCTCCGTTCGTCATGGTCTTCGACCAACAAGGTCAGATCGTGGCATCCTCCGGTTCTTTTGAAGGCGGCTTCCCGGTGTATCCCGTGGGAGCTCTCACTGCAGCGGACAAGACCGGCGAGAACCGGGTCACGTGGCAGCCCCGACCCGGGTTGCGATTCGCTTCAGTGGCTCACACCACAAACAGCGGTTACGTGGTCGCTGCCCGCTCTCTTCGCGAGGTGGAGAACCGCATCCAGCAGACGACCTTCTTCACCGGCATCACCTGGCTGACCGCCCTTGCTGCTTCGTTGATCCTGCTCCTCATCGGGGATCACCTGGCATTCCCTGCATGACCTTCTTCGAATCAAAAATCCGTCCACAGGGCAGTTGCGTGGACGGATATGCTTGCAGGAAAAGGGATCACATATTTCCCACGATCATGATGAACTCCCCTTTTCGGGGTCCAATCTGCTTTCTCACATCCCCTGCCGTTCCGCGGTAGATGGTCTCAGTGGGCAGGGTCAGATCATAAGCCACGGTCACCATGCTTTCCTTACCGTAAACCTTGATCACATCATCCAGCAGCGCGCCCAGCCGGTAGGGGGTGTCCATCAGCACCAGCGGCATGCGCAGCCTTCGATAGACCGTCATTTCCCGTTTTCGTGCTTCGGGGTCGCGCGGCAGGAACCCGCCGAAAATAAACCGCTCCAGGTGAAAATCGAGCACCGAAAGTGCTGCCATTAATGAACTGGCGCCCGGAATGGGAACGACATCGACTCCGGAACTCGCTGCAAGCTGGATCAGGTACGAGCCCGGGTCCGAAAACACCGGTGTGCCGCAATCTGAGACCAGCGCCAGTGATTGACCCTGAAGCAGCCTGGTCAGCAGGTCGGCAGCCGCTTCTGCTTCGTTGTGCTCGTTGAGCTGAACGATTTCCTTGCCTTCGACGCCAAGTTTCTTAAGCAGCGTGCTGCCGGGTTTGAATTCTTCGCACACCAGCGCATCGCAGTCTTTGATCGTCTCGACCGCCCTCAAGGTGATATCCCCCCAGTTACCAATCGGGGTCGCGACAATGTATAATGTTCCTTTACCGGTCATGAGTGTTCCTCTCCGTTTCCAAGCCTTATTGTACATGAACCCGAAGGATTTTTGGCAAGCCGGAATCCGCTGTTGAACCTGCAGGAATTATCTTGAAAACATCACGTCTCACCCGAGTCGCCATCCTCCTTTCTTCGCTTTTTCTAGTCGACAAAGCGCTTGCCATTCTGCGTCAAATCCTGGTGGCGCGTCAATTCGGTTTATCGCCCGAACTGGATGCCTTCAACGTCGCCAACAATGTCCCTGACCTGCTTTTCGCGCTCATTTCAGGCGGCGCACTCGCGATCGCTTTCATCCCTGTTTTAACCGAGGTGCTCACCACATCGGGGCGAAAGCCAGCCTGGCAACTCTTCAGCCGCATTGCCAACCTTGCGTTCCTGGTCACCGTCGGTCTCTCTGTCCTGGTGGCGATCTTCGCATCGAACATTGTCAAGGCGCAAATCGGCATTGCTCCCGGGTTCACCTCCTCGCAGCAGGATTTGGTGATCCAGCTGATGCGGTTGAACCTGGTCGCCACCGTCATCTTTTCAATCAGCGGTCTGGTCATGGCGGGACTGCAATCCAACCAGCATTTTCTCCTTCCCGCCCTGGCGCCCATTTTCTATAATATCGGTCAGATCTTCGGCGTGCTTATTCTTTCCCCTGCAAAGGGATACACCCTGGGTTCAATTACCCTCCCCGCACTCAACCTGGGGGTCAGGGGATTGGTGTTCGGTGTGATCATCGGCGCTGTGCTTCATCTTCTCATCCAGGTACCGGGTCTTCTCAAGTTTCAGTTCCGATGGTCCCTTGGGCTGGGATTGCGCACTCCCGAAGTGCAGAAAGTGCTGCGGCTGATGGGTCCGCGGTTGGTGACCATCTTCTTTATCCAGCTCATCTTCCTCATCCGTGACAACCTGGCATCGCGTCTCGCATCAGGCGCAGTCACTTCACTCACCTACGGCTGGATGCTGCAGCAGGTACCCGAAACCCTGATTGGCACCGCCATAGGCACCGCGCTGCTGCCGACCCTATCAGAGCAATTTGCAGCCAACAAGACCGAAGAGTTCCGCGTTACCATCGAAAAAGCCGTCAGGGTGCTGGTTGCCCTTTGCCTGCCCATTGCAGTGACCCTGGCAATCGGCCTCCGCCCCTTGCTCGCCTTCGCTTTCGATTTCGGTCAGCAAGGCACCCGCCTTCTGGCATGGGTGACCGCCGCATTCCTGGGAGGATTGCTCGGGCATTCATTAAAGGAAGTGAGCGCCAGGGCGTTCTATGCCCGCCAAAATGCCCTCATTCCGCTGCTCACCGCGGGAATCAACGTTGCCTTGTATGCTGTACTTGGCAGCCTTCTTTTTCGACCGCTGGGTGCCCCCGGTATCGCCCTCACCGATTCGATCGTCTTTACACTAGAATCGATCCTGCTTCTCATTCTCTTAGGCAGGAAGATGAAGCTGTCCGTCCATCTCGGATCTACTTTTTGGCGTGCGGTTGCCGCCGCTGTTTTCGCGGGGATCGCAACCTGGCTCAGCCTTTCTTTTCTCGAACCCCGGATTCACTCCATATTGGCGGCAAGCATCGCCATGCTGACCGGTTTGGTGGTCAGCCTGCCCTGGATGCAAAAGGAGATCCGGCTGCTATTGCATTTGTAATGTGCCGGATTCTTATCAGCAACCTTTCAAGTAAAGTATAATAACGCCTATGACGAACCAATCCCCTGACGATACCTCCCCAATCCCGGTTCAGCCTCCAACGGAGACAGACCCTGGTGATAACCCGGTTGCGGGTAAGACGAAAAACCGACGCCGCGGAAAGTGGGTTTGGTACGGCATTCTGGCAGTGCTGCTTTTAGCCTTGCTGGGATCTGCTGCAGGATACGGGCTGGCCATTCAGAAACGCAAAGCCGCCGAGCAGGAACGGCGTTATGTCCTTGCGACCACCCAATATGAACTGGCTCTTCAGGATCAACGCGAAGGCCGGTTATCCATGGCGCTCAACCGAATTGAATATGTGATGACAGTATTTCCAGAATTTCCGGGTGTGGATGACAAGTTGAAAGAAATCCTGCTGGCAATCGGTACCAGTTCCACACCGATTGCATCAAGTCCGGTCACCGTTCCTACTGCTGAACCCACCAAAGACACGCGTGCAGTCTCCGAACTCTATCTTGCGCTTAAAACGCAGTATGACAACCAGGAATGGGACACCGCCATTCAAACAGTCAAATCCATCCGGGATGCCGATCCATCCTATGAGGTCATCAAAGTGGACGGCATGTACTACGGTGCCTTGCGGAATGCTGGGATCTCCATGATCCAAAAGGGGAACCTGGAGACAGGGTTGTATTACCTGGCTTTGGCTGAAACCATGGCGCCTGTGGATACGGACGCCGAATCTTATCGAGTCTGGTCGCGCATGTATTTGACTGGAGCAAGCTGGTGGGGAATCAACTGGGAAAAGGTGACCATCTACTTCTCGCAATTGAACGACATGGTACCCGATCTGATCGATTCTTCGGGTATGACCGTTCGTCAGCGATACACCAAAGCCCTCGAATTCTGGGGCGATCAGTTCGCTGCCGGCGGCGATTACTGCTCAGCCGTACCCAAGTACGAAGCAAGCCTGCAGATCACCTACTCCAAGGTAATGGAAGACAAGCTGGGTGCAACCCGCACCAGTTGCGAGAATCAACCGCCTGCCACCGAGACCCCCCAACCCACTGCCTCTGAGACTGTTATGCCCACTCCTGAGGTAACCATCACCCCCTGATTGAAAACAGGTCCTTTTCAGGACCTGTTTTTTTTGTATGCTTTTGCCATCAGATCATGCGTCAAAGCGCCGGTGATCTGCACTGGAACGATCTTTCCCACCGGCAGTGCATCTTCCACGATCACGAGTCCGTCGATTTCTGGCGCGTCCCGGTAGGATCGCCCCACTGACACCCCCTCATTTTCGCCTTCCACCAGGATATCCAGGTTCTTTCCTATCCAGCTCTGATTCTTCTTAAGAGAGATGCTTTCCTGTGCTTGCATCAGGCGCGCCACCCGTTCCTCCTTGAGGTCAGGTGGAATTGGGTCCCCCAGCGGCTCGCTTGAGGTGCCCGGTTCAAATGAGAAGGGAAACACGCCCACATGATCAAATTGGATCTCGCCCATAAAATCCAGCAGCATTTGGAAATCAGCCTCGGTCTCCCCCGGGTAGCCGACGATGAACGTTGTCCTCAGCGCCAGATCAGGCATGGCTGCGCGCATCTTATGAATGGTGTTGTGCACCCAATCCACATTCGCCGGGCGCTTCATGGATTTCAACAGACGCGGAGAGGCGTGCTGAAGGGGAATATCCAGGTAATGCAGCATCTGGGGTGATCTTGCCATCACCTCGATCAGCCGGTCGCTCACCAGCCCAGGATAGGCGTACAACAATCGGATCCAGGGAATAACAGGGATTTGGGGCAGCATCTTTTCGAGCAAATCCGCCAGTCCGTCGTGCATGCCCAGGTCGGCGCCGTAATCGGTGGTGTCCTGGGCTATCAGGATCAATTCTTGAATGCCCAATTCCTGGAGGGCAGCAGCCTCACGGACGATCGTATCCAGCGGTCTGCTGACGGTGGTGCCCTTGATCAACGGGATGGAGCAAAATGCGCATAAATGCCGGCATCCATCTGCAATCTTGAGATAGGAACTCGCGCCTTGCACAGCCGCCCGCAGCACACCTTTTTCGTCCCTGCCTACTGTTTCGACCTCAGGCAAGTGATACCGCGGTCCGGAAACATTGGCGTGCAGTTCGCCTACCAGATCCATGATGTCCATCCACCGGCGGGTGCCGATGAAACCGTCAATCCCCTTCACCCTGTCAGTGATCAGACTGCGGTAGCGTTCCGGCAGGCATCCGGCAGCAATCAGCATTTGACCGGATTTCTTCGAATCCGCAAGCTCTTTCAGCACATCCAATGATTCTTCACGAGCTTGCTGGATGAACCCGCAGGTGTTGACGATCAGCAGCTCGGCAGCTTCCGGTTTCTCAACCGCAGAATATCCGCCCTGATCGAGCAGGCTGCCCATGGATTCTGAATCGACCGTGTTCTTGGCGCAGCCAAGGGAAACAAGATAATAGGAGTTTTTTCGAATTTTCATCTTATGGAGTAATGATCGGTGTGACCGTTGTAGGCACGTAAGTAGATGTGGGAAGCTGGGTGTTGGTCGGTACCGGCGTCAGCGTGGGTGTGGCAGTGAACTGCGGAGTAGGCGTGATTACCCCGTTGATCGTGAAGTCCAGGTTCAACACCTGACCAGCACCGCCCAATATCCCCATATCTTCCTGGTTGTAAATTACCTGGATGGCAGAAGCGTCGCCGGTGAGCAGCTTGATCGATTTGTTTGCAGAAAAAGTATAGACATTGCCAGGAACAATGCGTCCGTCGAACGCAACCTGGTTGTCCACGGTCATACGCAGATAGGCGCGCTGGCGTGCCACCACCACCACCTGGATGGGACCGCTGCCGACCGACGTGGAGGCAGCCTGCGTGTTGACCGCTGCCGAGGGAGCCGGCGTAGACGTGACCTGAGGCAAACCTCCGGAAAGCGTGGCAGTCGCTCCAGGGGTTTGAATGAGGATATCAGAGATCGAGCCCGGCGGTTCGGTTGCCTGGATCCTTCCGGTGTTGATCACCTGGATGGCTCCCCACATGATGAACACGAAGAGCAGGGTAAACAATCCGCCGCTCAACACGATATCGGGGGTGACGAATTTCCTCCAGGCGGGGATCTTCTTGACCACTTTTGATTCTGGTCCGGCAAGCACAGGGTTGGTGTTCTCTGCTGCCACCAGCTCCAATCGCCGTTGTTGCAATGCTTCGGCAAAACGAAGCTGCAAGGCATCTGAATCGAGGTTCATAAACTCGGCGTAATTGACCAGCATCCCGCGGCCTTGCACTGTGGACGGCAGTTCCTGCAGCTTCCCTCTTTCGAGGGCGTAGATATAGTATTCACGAATGCGTGTTTGCCGTTCGACATCCGCCCGCGAAAGTCCAAGTGCTTCGCGTTGGGCTTCAAGACTCCTGCCAATGTCCTCAAGGATCATCGCCGAAGCCGGTGTGCCCTGTACTCCGGTTTGTTCTGAAAGATCAGTCGATAATGCTGCGGTTGAACCGCTTTTGGTGACCTTCGCGGCAATCTTCTCAACAAGTTTGGACGCCGAGTCTGAGATCACTTCCAGAGTCTTGACAGGTTTGACCGGATGGAAAGCCGCATCCAAAGGTGCCTGAATGGGTTCCGGTGCTCCTTCGTCGTCCACTGCCGCGACAGGATTTTCAACTGGCAGAACTTCCCTTGGATCCAACCCCAGGTATCCGGCGTATAGGCGCACGAACCCGCGGTACTGTGCCCTGGATGGGATCAGTTCCGCCTGGTCATTTTCCAGCGCCTGGAGAAATTGCGGCTTGATGTTCGTCGCCTGCGAAACTTGCAGCAGGGTCAGCTTTTTCTCTTCGCGCTTCGAGCGTAATAATTCGCCTGGAGTAGGAGTCATTTTTCAATCATAACCAGAAAGACCGGTCAACCAGCCCCCAAGGCTGAATGGCCGGTCTTTGATGCAAATCAATTGCGCAGCAATTTATGCGTTCTCGACAGGGGTCTCAGCGGCTGCTTCGGTTTCGGAAGGAACAACTGTCTCTGCCTTGGCTGCAGGTTTGACCTCGGGTGCCTCACCTTCGCGGTAGACCAGTACCTTGACTTTCGGGGTCAGGTCAATGGTCAAACGCACGTGAGCGGGATGCTCTCCCAGGTTGCGGATGGGTTCCACTTCCACCTGGTGGCGTTCGATCTGCGTGCCCAACTTATTGTTGATCGCGTCGGCGATCATCTGCGAGGTGATGGAGCCGTAGAGCTTGCCGGTCTCGCCAGCTTTGCTGGTGAAGATCAATTCAAGGCCTTCCACCTGTTCCGCCAGCCCGCCCATTTCCTTGTTCAAAGCGGCGCGGCTGACAGCCGCCTTGGCTTTGATCTTTTCGACGGTCTTGAGCGCACCGGGGGTTGCGAGGACTGCCAGACCCTGGAGCAACAGGAAGTTGCGTCCGTATCCGTCGGCAACCTTTTTGACGTCGCCGGCATGTCCAAGCTTGTAAACATCTTTCAACAACAATACTTTCATCTTCAAGCCCTTTCAAAACAGAATAGGTCATGCGAAGGGTACAACGCATGCAAGCCCGATTTTACCCCATGACTACCGGTTGGTCAACCGGAAAATGCGATACAGAACCTGAAGGGAGGTGTCAAAGGTATGCGTGAATCTCACAGCCTTTTCAGTCTGCGAACCGTTCTCGCAAGAGGCGCGCTCCTGAGCGCCACGAATGGGGTTGGCGTCACTTGCACCGCACTGCGTTCGGTGCAGTGCAGGTGAGGATCGCTCTTTACCTGGCGCAAATCCCGTCACAGTCTCATTTGAATACCGGAGGATCAGTTCCTGTCAGGAGTTAAAAAACACCGGCGTCACACTCTCTTCAACAATTCAGGCGTGTCGAAGCGGATGTTGTTCACCGCCTTACCAATCTGATAGGCTTCCATCTCTTCGGCGGGAAAAGGTAAAAGTTGTTTCTCCAACTCCTCAACCGGCGCAGGTTGAAGCCATTTCCAGGCGTATTCCCGGTCCATCATCACCGGCATGCGGTCATGGATGGGGGCAATCAGCTCGTTCGGTCCGCAGGTGATGATCGTGCAGCTAAGCACATCCTCTTTTTCAGGAGACTGCCACCTGTCCCACAACCCGGCGAAGGCAAAGGGTTTGCTGTTCTTGAGTTTGATGTAGTAAGGGATGGACGCTTCACCCGGTATTTTCTGCCATTCGTAAAAGCCATCCGCCAGAATCAGGCAGCGCCTGCGGGCAAAGGATTGTTTGAACGAAGGCTTTTCTGCCAGGGTTTCGCTGCGCGCGTTGATCATTCGCGCGCCAATCGTGGGATCTTTCGCCCAAAAAGGAATCAACCCCCACTTCATCCACTCCGCTTTACGGCTCTCAGCATCCCGCACCACCAAAACGTTCTGAGTAGGAGCAACATTGTAGCGCGGCTCAAAATCAGCCGGAAATTCCGTCACATCCATCTCAGCTTCAAAATCTGCTGGTTCCAACGTAATCGTATACCGTCCGCACATGGGTTACTCCTGCCTTGAAAGGCTGTCAAAGGCAACCGGATCTATCAAGTATAATATCCAGTATATCTCATACCACACGAGGTTCTGATGCCTGCGTCCTTAGTAGAATGTATTCCCAATTATTCCGAAGCCCGCCGTCCCGAGGTGGTGGAAGCAATCATGGCGTCCATCCTTTCGGTGAAGGATGTACACATTCTCGACCGTCATTCCGACCTTGACCATAACCGCAGCGTGATCACCATGGTGGGTGCTCCGCAGGCGGTTGCAGAAGCCGCTTTCCGCTCCATTCAAAAAGCAGCCGAATTGATCAACCTCGATATTCACACCGGCGCCCACCCCCGCATCGGCGCCACTGACGTGGTGCCCTTCGTGCCCATCAGCGGCGTGAACATGGCTGATTGCGTGGAACTGGCTCGCAGCCTGGGCAGCCGGGTGGGAAAGGAACTGGGCATCCCGGTTTATTTATATGAAGAGGCTGCCACGCGTCCCGAGCGCCAGAACCTTGAAAACATCCGTAAAGGGCAATACGAAGCACTCAAGGAAGAGATCGGCATCAAGCCTGAACGCCAGCCTGATTTCGGTCCTGCAAAGGTCGGTCCATCAGGCGCTACGGTCATTGGTGCCAGGCCGCCGCTTGTGGCGTTTAATATCTATCTCAACACCAATGAGATCGGCGTTGCGCAAAAGATCGCCAAGGCTGTCCGAAATTCTTCGGGCGGGCTGCGCTATGTCAAAGCCATGGGGGTGATGGTGGAAGGCCGCGCCCAGGTATCAATGAACCTCACCAATTACCGCCACACCCCCATTGCACGCGTGGTGGAGTTCGTCCGTCGCGAAGCTGTGCGTTACGGTGTGGGCATTCACCATTCCGAACTGGTGGGTCTCATTCCGCAGGAAGCGTTGGTGGATGCCGCCGTCTGGTACGCGCAGATGGACGATTTTGAACCCGCGCAGGTTCTGGAATCACGTCTGTATGAAGTGATGGGCGAAGTGGATACCAGCAAAGACATTCTTCCGGACTTCCTCGAACAGCTTGCCAGCGCCAATGCCACTCCCGGCGGTGGATCGGCCGCTGCCTATACGGCCGCTGAAGGTGCTGCCCTGGTCAGCATGGTGGGACGACTTACGTTGGGGAAAAAGAAATACATCGATGTGGAACCACAGATCAGCGAAATGGTGCTCAAGAGCGAAGAACTAAGGGTCAAACTCACACGTGCGGTGCAGGAAGATTCTGCAGCCTTCGACCTGATCATGCAGGCTGTCCGTATGCCAAAAGAAACCCTCGAACAGCAGCAGGTCCGAAATGAAGCCATCGAGAAAGCCACCATCGAAGCCATCAAAACCCCCTATGAGACCGCCAGATTGGCGCTCCAGGTGGTGGAACTGGCACATATCGCAGCAAGGTTCGGCAATATCAACGCCATTTCTGATGCCGCCAGCGCCGGGCAGTGTGCAGCCGCAGCATTCCGTGCCGCAACCTACAACGTGCGCATCAACGAAAAGAATCTCACTCATCCCGAAGCCGTGGCTGAAATCCTCGCTGATGTAAAGCGCATGTCCCCCCTGCCGGAGAAGATCAATGCCGAGATTGCCGGGCTGCTTGTGCAGCGCGCAGGTCTGACAGACTGATTGATCAATGAAATCCATTCTTTATTTGCACGCCCCAGTGAGGAGACAGCCATGGGCTTGAAATCTGATTCATGGATCCGGAAAATGGCGCGCGAACACCGCATGATCGAGCCCTTTGTCGAAAATCAAGTCCGCGAAGGCGTGGTCTCTTACGGACTGTCGTCATACGGCTATGACATCCGCGTAGCGGATGAATTCAAGATCTTCACCAATGTTTTCAGCGCCGTGGTCGACCCAAAACATTTCGATACCCGCTCAATGGTCGACTTCAAGGGGGACGTGTGCATCATTCCCCCCAATTCCTTTGCCCTCGCGCGAACCGTGGAGTATTTTCGCATTCCGCGCAGCACGCTCACCATCTGCGTGGGCAAGAGCACCTACGCCCGCTGCGGCATCATTGTCAACGTCACGCCGTTTGAACCGGAGTGGGAGGGCTTCGTCACCCTCGAGATCTCCAACACCACTCCCCTGCCGGCAAAGATCTACGCCAATGAAGGTATCGCCCAGGTACTCTTCTTCGAAGGCGATGAGGTTACTGAAATTTCCTATGCCGACCGCAATGGCAAATATCAAAACCAGCAAACAATTCTGCTCCCAAGACTTTAAGAAGGACCGCAAATTAGCGACATCAGCGGATATAATTGTCCGGAAATGAACTCATTGTCAGGGGAAGAATGAAACTACGCTCAATATCAACCTTGGTTCTTACCGTACCCGTCCTTCTTGGGCTGGCAGGATGTTCGATAGTAAGCGCATTTTCGCCATCTGCCACCCCAACTGCAACGACAACTGTGACTGCATCCCCGACTCCATCCCCCACACCGCCGCCAACTGCCACCCCTACTCCCACAGAGGTACCATTCTTCCTCAATGCCACTGTCTTTTCCGGTGATCTTCAGGTGCCCATCCTGCTCTATCACCGCTTCGTGGTAGATTCCACTCCCGAATCCACTTCCACGAAAACACGCCTGGCAGATTTTAAAGACCAGTTGCAGCAGCTCTATGACGCTGGCTTCAGCCTGGTATCGCTGCAAAGCTGGCTGGATGGAACATTCATGGTCCCTGAAGGTCGCAAACCCCTGGTGATTACCCTGGATGACGGCTGGTTTGCCGATCAACTGTACATCAATGAAGACGGCACTCCCAATGAACTCTCAGGATTGGGTGTGCTTTGGAATTTCTCGCAGCAGCACCCCGAATTTGGCTTTTCAGCCGCGATATTCACCAACATGGGCGACAAATATTACGGCGATGTACTGGTTGGTGATCGGTTTTTACTGGGAGAGGGTGATGCCTGGAAGGACAAACTGGGTAAAACGATCGCCTGGGCAATGGATCACGGCATTGAACCCTACAATCATACCTACCAGCACGTCAAGCTGGATATTACAACCAACGCCAATATCGTCGATCAACTGCGGCAGAATGATTATGTCACCCGCAATTATTTGGACCGTGTGCATCGCGGTGATTTGATCCCCAAATTGGGCAATATCATCGCCCTTCCATTCGGCATCTGGCCGGCAACCCAATCAGGTGTCGATATTCTCCAAAACTACAAGGACCCTGAAGGCTTACAGACTGAGGCGATCATGGAAGCCTACAATCTCTTTGAAGCCACCTTTACCTCCTCCGTTTTCTCTCCGGGGTTCAACCGTTTCAACATTCCCCGCTTGACTGCCGGTACGCAGATGGTCAACCTGGTGGCGGAAAGCAGGGATAAATTCCCCACCGCTCAAAGCTGCCAGTTGGGACCACTCAGAGAAGCTCAACAAACTGATTTGGCGTTGATCTCGCAATTGATCGATCAAGCGGTGACTGTCGGAACCTGCCCCAGAGGAATTTACAACGTGCAGGGCAATGTATTCAATGCCATTGAAGGAAGTGCCAGCCTGTTCCGCCAGGCAACCATCTCCGATGCTGGAACAACGCCGGCTGAGCCAACCCCCACTCCTTGACATTCAATTGACCGATCGAGCCGCTTGCGAGATTCGCAGGCGGCTTTCTTTGTATAATAGATTCATGTTGGAAATACTTCCTCTTTGGAAGTCTGCATGGAGGCTTTCATGGGCAAAATCACACAGGTCATCAAACGCACCGGAGCGGTTGTCCCTTTCACGCCAGAACGCATCACCAATGCAATTTACCGGGCAGCCGTAGCCGTTGGCGGGCGCGACCGGGAAATCTCTGAACACCTCGCAGGCCAGGTGGTTGAGATGCTCGAAAAGGATCATCCAGACGGATTTATCCCTCATATTGAAGAAATCCAGGATCTGGTGGAAAAAGTGCTCATCGAAACCGGTCATGCCCGGGTCGCCAAAGCATACATCCTTTATCGGGACGAGCGTGCGCGACATCGAAAACAGCATGACGCTCAAACAGCCAGACCCTCCGAGAATATCCCGTGGGCCAAGATCTGGCAAGTGCTCGATTGGGCAGTGGACCACGGCGTGAATACCGTGGCTGCCTTGAATCATCGCATCGACGCGGGGGACTACCCCCAGATCGTCACTGAGTCGGAGGCGGCATATGAAGTGGACGTGGAAAAAGCCGTCGAAGGCATGCTCAGCCGCAGCCAGCAGCCCCGTGTGGTTATCATCACCGGACCCTCTTCCTCTGGCAAAACGACCACCACCATCAAGGTGGGGCAGCGTCTGCAAAAGGTTGGATTGAAGCTGGTCACGTTTACGGTAGACAATTACTTCTTTGATCTGGAAATCCATCCGAAAGACGAATTTGGCGATTACGATTTTGAAACTCCACAGGCGCTGGACCTTGAGCTGATCAGCCATCACCTCGCCCAACTGGTCAAAGGCGAGGAGGTCATGCTTCCTTTTTATGACTTCAAGACCGGGCACCGTTTCAATGACCACACCCCCATGAAGATCGCCCCGGATGAAATCATACTGATCGACTCGCTGCACGGGCTCTTCCCCAAGATGACTGAAAGCATACCCGATGAATTAAAATTCAAGCTTTACCTCGAGCCCCTGCTGCAGCTCAAAGGCGAAGACGGCGAATATGTGCGCTGGACGGATATCCGACTCATCAGGCGCATGCTGCGCGACGCGGCCCACCGCGCTTATGACCCCCGTCAAACGCTGGAGCACTGGCATTATGTTCGCTCCAGCGAACTGCGCAACATCATCCCCCATATCAACGAAACTGACGCCATCGTCAATTCAGCAATGCCGTTTGAAATCCCCCTCTACGCTGCGCGTATGCTGACGCTTTTTAAACAATGGTCAAATGAGTATAAGGATGATCCACTGCGGGAGGATGCCTATCAACGCGCCGAGCGTATCTACAGCCTGCTGCAAACTGTCCACCCTCACGATGATGAAAGGGTCATCCCTTCGGAGTCTGTGATCCGGGAATTCATTGGCGGATCAAGCCTGAATTATTAGGTGCCATGTTAGGATAGGACCACGATGAAGCTCTTTCGTAGGGGTCAAAGCCCTCTTCTCAACCGGTCACCAATACAAAACAACCGGGCAAGCCATTACATGCTGCTCATGCTGCTGAGCTTTGCATTTTCAGTATCCGTCACCCGATTGTTCCTCTATCTGACTGGCTTCCCCAAAATCGGGGGCGGAAACCTTCATATCGCCCATGTTTTGTGGGGAGGTCTGCTGCTTTTCATTGGCTGCTTGTTCCCGTTGGTGCTGGCAAATAACTGGGCACATACGTGGTCTGCCATTCTCTGCGGCGTGGGAATTGGTCTCTTTATTGATGAGGTTGGCAAGTTCATCACTGCAAATAATGATTACTTCTATGCCTCGGCGGCACCCATCATTTATGCATTCTTTCTTCTTTCCGTATTGCTCTTTGTCCAGATCAAATCCTGGCGCAAACCTTCCGCCAGGGGAGAGATGTACATCGTGCTCAACGATCTCAACGAGGTGCTCGATCAGGATCTTTCGCCAGAGGAAAGGGATGCGCTTCTCAAACGCCTGCAGCCCATTGTCCAACAACAATCTGAACCTGAACTGAGCCGTCTGGCATCTGCCCTGACTGATTTTCTTGCCAGCCCGGAAACCCGCACAGTTGAATACAATCCTTCGCTTATCGACAAGATTCAAAATGCCTGGTTTTCTTTTGAAATAAAATGGATGACGCGTGCCAAATTGAAACGTATCCTTCTCGTGCTTTTGATCGCCTGGGGGGCATGGGCGCTCTTTTATCCCATCGGTTACTTACTCTCAAGTCATGATCCAAATCAGCTGCAAACCTTTATCCAGGCTTACCTTTCCGACAGGTTGTACCGCAACGCCAGCGGTTTCAACTGGGTGGAAGCCCGCGTCTACATGGAAGGCAGCCTTGGATTGCTGGCACTCCTTGCGGCAGCTTTAATCATCGCCAAAAAGGAGAAACTGGGTGTGCTGTTGGCATATATTGACATGCTCATTACGCTCACCGTCGTAAACCTGGTGATCTTCTACTTCGACCAGTTTTCTACAATCTTCTTCGCCATCCCCCAGTTTGTCTTGCTCATACTGATCATCCGCTACCGCGAGCGGTTCATTCATTTGCCTACCGTCGGACAAAATCCAAACTCTGGAGCATGAAGTGAATCAATCCAACAACCCGCCCGTTCCTTTTGCTGATTCCTATTGGGTCATTCCAGGACAATTCCTGGCTGGTGAAAACCCTGCGAAGTCAGGTGATGAGCCAACAATTATTCGCCGGGTGCAGGCACTGCTGAAGTCAGGAATATCAGTGTTTTATGACCTGACCGAGAAGGCCAATGGCCACGGCCACTATGCTCCCATCCTGTACCGTGAAGCTGCGGAATACGGTCTCGCTGCCAGGTACTTGAATTTCCCCATAATTGATTTCACTGCCCCCAGCGTGGAAATGGTGAAGACAATCCTGGATTCAATCGATGAAAGTCTTGCTGCTGAAAAATCGATCTATCTGCATTGTTACGCCGGTATTGGACGAACCGGTACCATTGTGGGATGCTTCCTCGCGCGCCATGGTTTGACCGGTCAGGAGGCATTGGATCAACTCAAATTGCTGCGGGCTGATACACCATCGTGGTTCACCCGATCACCGGAAGATGATCGTCAAATAGACCTCGTGCGCAACTGGAAGTCCGGCACTTAAGTAAATTAGGCTTACTGGTCCAGTTTCTTGGCTTCTTCCCAGAAGACGTCCATGTCTGCCAGGCTCATCTCAGAAAGTTCCCGTCCGGTTTCACGAGCTTTCTTTTCGATATAGGCAAAGCGGTTGCGGAATTTGAGATTGGTTTCACGCAAAGCCGATTCTGCGTCCACCTTGTACCAGCGCACCAGGTTGACCACAGCGAACAGCAGGTCGCCGAGTTCTTTGGCACGGTGGTCGGCGTCGGCGGCTGACTCCACCTCGCCGTACTCTTCCATCACCTTGGCTTTGACCGGATCGATCTCGTCCCAGTCGAATCCCACCCTCGCTGCCCGGTCCTGGATGGCTTGAGCCTGGGCGAGTGCTGGAAACGCTTTGGGAACGCCGTTCAGGATGCCGAACTCTTCCTTATCGCCGTTCTCCGCCCTTTCCTTTTCCTTCAGTTTCTCCCAGTTCTGCACCACATCCCGGTCGTCCCTGACCTTCACCTCACCGAACACATGCGGGTGACGGTACACGATTTTACGGTTGATGCCTTCGAGCACTTCGGAAAGGATGAACTCTCCCTTTTCCTCGGCAATTTGGGCATGCAAAAGAATTTGAAGCACCAGATCGCCCAGTTCTTCACGCAACCCGGTCATATCACCAGAATCGATTGCCGAAAGCGCCTCATAGGTCTCTTCCAGAAGATAAGTCCTGAGGCTTTCGTGAGTCTGCTTGCGGTCCCACGGGCAGCCATTGGGTGCCCTTAATTGGGCGATCACACCGGCAAAGCTTTCCAAAGACGCATCGGTAGAGCGAGGCGGGATGAGCAGAATGCTGCAATCCATTGGGTCCAGTTCAGCGGTGGTTTTCCGATTCCATTCATCATTGCCGGGTAAAGACCGGGTATACACAATATGGGCGGGATTGTAAACTTGCAGCAGCATTTCTTTGAATTCACCCGCTAATCCTGCATCCATGGGGGCAAACACCATCGCGGTCTGCGTGGGTGAAAAAGTGGGGTAGAACTTGCCCCGTAAGGAGTAACCGTCCAGCGTGACGAGTCCGTTTTCAAGGGCTGGTAGTACATCTGCAGGGAGATCGGTACTGGGCGGTTGGCTTCTTAAGATGTGAATGCCCTCTGATGCAACCTGGCGCAGTTTCAGAGTCGCTGCATCAATGTCGGCAGGAACATAGGAAGAATAAACGACATTTTCGCCCCGAATGAGTATCTGGGTTACCTGACTGATCCACTCTCCCAATGCTTCATCATCAAGAAACGGTTTGAGATCAATGGCGTTGGAAAATACCTTTTGTAGTTTTTCAGGCAGGCACCCGCGGGAGTAGACTTTGCAGGGAGCAATTCCTTTTAACATGCGTTCGTCCAGGTCCACACCCGGTTCCACGATCCAGACTTGCCCCGTATTCAGACCGGCCATTTATTACCTCGCATTCCATTAAACATTGAGATGCATCCTGCAGAGAATCACCCTTTGGAAGTCATAGCCTTCCTGCAAGTGCTCTGCTGCAGATTGCATCTCAAATTGCCAGGATCGAATCCTGCGAAATTCTAACGCTTGGTGTAGGTTGGTGCCTTGCGGGCGCGCTTGAGACCTGGTTTCTTGCGTTCCTTGATCCTTGGATCTCGGGTGAGGAAACCACCCTTGCGCAGCAGCGACGTGTTATCCGCATTCAATTTGACCAGCGCACGGGCAAGCCCGAGCTGGACGGAATCCGTCTGACCGGTTACCCCGCCGCCGCGAACGGTGGCAGTGATATCGAAGGTCGCGCGGTCCTGGCCTGCAGCAGCAAGCGGACCAACGATGGCTTCCATATCCCCGGTGCGCGGGAAGTATTCCTCGAGAGGCCGGTCATTCACGGTGAATTTCCCGGTGCCGCTCATCAAACGAACGCGTGCAGTGCTTTCCTTGCGGCGCCCAACACCTTCAAAGTATTGTACCGTCATGATTCTCTTGCTCCTTTATGCAACCGGCTTCGGGTTTTGCGCAACATGCGGGTGCTCGCTGCCAGAATAAACCTTCAGGCGTTTGATCAACGCATGTCCCATACGGTTATGGGGAAGCATTCCCCAAACCGCGGCAATAATTACACGCTCAGGATGAACGCGCATCTGCTCGCGAAGGCCAACTGTTTTCAAACCGCCGGGATAATTGGAATGTTTGTAGTAATTCTTCTCATCCAGACGTTTGTTGCTGATTGACAAAGCGCTGGCATTGATGACCACCACCACGTCGCCCATATCCACACCCGGGGTGTAGGTGGGTTTGTGTTTGCCAAGCAAATAAGCGCTGATCTGCGTTGCAAGGCGGCCGATCCCCTGTCCGTTTGCATCCACCAGAAGCCATTCTGGTTCCTGTTTTCCTTTTAGGACGTATGTCTTGTCCAATGTCTCTTCTCCACTCATCAATTTTCTTCAGGCAACATCATCATTCAAAAGCTGCCGTTCCAAATCCACTTGCTTTACTTGAGGATACTTCACCAACCAGAGGTTAAGACCTCTTGCCGGTGCCAGACCTGGTTTCATGGCAGCTTGTTCGTTGATCCCGCTGATGAGAGAATCCAGGCTCATCTTTTCGCGTGCCACCTGCACCTGCAGGTAGACGCTCCGCCGGACCATGTGGTAGAGAAAAGCATTGGCTTCGATCTGATACTCCCAGCCATCCTCGGTGGGCTGCCAATCACTCCTCAATACCGTGCGAACCGTGCTGCTGCCCGGTTTCATCGCCCTGCCGATGGCAGAAAAGTCGTGCGTGCCCAGCAAGTGGAATGCTGCTTCGCGCAACTTCTGTCCATCCAGAACAGGCCAAATCCTCCAGGCGAACCGGTCCTTCAATGGGTTCCGCTCCGGGCTGTGATAAATGCTGTATCGGTATGTCCGGCTGGACGCGTCATAACGGGGGTGGAATTCAGCGTTCGCCAGCATTACCTCGCTTACAGCCACATCCGCGGGAAGTTTGGCGTTGATCGCCGTCTTCAGTTTTTCGCATGAGTGGTTCCAGTCCAGGTCAAAAACGGCGATCTGTCCCGAGGCATGCACCCCGGTATCCGTCCGTCCGGCGAAAAGAATGGTCTTTTCGTTCCATCCCATCTGTGCCAGCGCTGTTTCGAGCACCTTCTGCACAGTCCGCGTATTGCCCTGACGCTGGAATCCGAAAAACTCGGTCCCATCGTAAGCAAGTATCAATTGGTAACGTGCCATGTTGCTCCGTCCCGATAGCCGGACGGTTTACTCTTCCACCAACTCAATCAAGACCACTTCAGCGGCATCGCCCTGGCGGGGTCCGAGTTTCACGATGCGGGTATACCCGCCATCGCGTTTTTCAAAACGAGGGCCAATTTCATCAAACAGCTTCTTCACCATGACAGGGTTGCCCAATCGGGCTGCTGCCATGCGGCGGGCATGTACTTTATCAGCATCAGTACCCTTGGCGCTGCGGCGCGCAAGCGTGATGAGTTTTTCAGCTTCGCCGCGGATGAATAAAGCCTTGGCACGGGTGGTCTGAATGCGTTCATGGTCAAAAAGCTGGTTGACCATGGTCCGCCGCAAACCAATTCGTTGATCTTTAGTTCGACCTAATCGAGAACCTGCTACCTGATGGCGCATTTTTTACTCACTCCACATCTTTTTCGTCTTGCAGGAAGCCTTTTTCCTGCATCTTCTGGCGAAGTTCATCGAGGCTCTTTTCGCCAAAATTGCGGATGGACATCACAGCTTCGTCGCCTTTGTCCAGCAGTTCGAGCACATCACCCACAGTGGTTATCCCCGTGCGTTTCAATGAATTGAAAACACGCACCGAAAGATCCAGATTCTCAATGGGGGTTTCTGCAGCTTCACTGGTTAGATGACTGCCGGTGATTTCCTTTTCGACTCCCAACATCAAGGTATCTTCACTGATACCGGAAATATAGCGTAAATGATCTATAATGATCTTCGAGGCAGTACCCAGGGCCTTCTCAGGTGCGATCGTTCCATCGGTCCAGATCTCGAGCACCAAGCGGTCAAAGTTGGTGCTTTGACCCACACGGGCTGATCCAACCGAGTAATTCACGCGCTTTACAGGTCCGTAGATAGCATCTGCAGGCAGATCGCCGATCGGCAGCTTGCCACTGCGGTCGGTGGAAGGGCTGTAACCGCGGCCGCGATCGACCACGAAGTCGATATCCAGCCGGGTTTTGGGATCATCCACCGTGAACAAATACAGGTCAGGGTTGACAATCTCCAGTTCCGCCGGAGCTTGAATATCAGCGGCAGTAACAACGCCTTCTCCGCGAACATCAAGGTGCAAATGAGCAGTATCACCTTCATGCAGGATCATGCGGATCTGTTTTACCTGAAGCATTACCTGAATGACATCCTCGCGCACACCCTGAATGTTGCTGAATTCGTGGGTAACATCCGAGATGCGCATTGAAGATATCGCGGCTCCGTCCAATGATGAGAGTAATACTCGCCGCAATGCATTGCCCAGGGTGACTCCGAAGCCTCTCTCGAGGGGGCTGATCACAAATTTTCCGTAGTTTCGCGCTTCTGCTTCGCGTTCCACTTTGGGGGTTACCATATTAGATAAAGCACACACTTTTCACCCCTTTCCGATACAAATCGTATCCAGGCGTCGGCTTGATGGACATTAGCGGGAATAATACTCAACGATCAACTGTTCATTCAGGCTGCCGTCAATTTCAGCACGTTCAGGCAGGCGCAAAACACGACCGGAAAGTCCTTTGATATCACGATCCATCCAAACAGCGCAGGGACGCTTTTCAGCAATATCGGGAAGTTCCTTAAAGAAGGTTGTATTCTTGGAGGTTTCGCTGACTTGGAGGGTATCACCAGGCTGCAAAATCATGGAGGGGATGTCTGCACGACGTCCGTTCACCTTGAAGTGACCATGATTGACAAGCTGGCGAGCCTGGCTGCGATTTTCAGCCAATCCCATGCGAAAAACGACATTGTCCATCCGCAACTCGAGGGTCTGAAGCAGGTTGGTACCAGTGACCCCGCGCGTATGCTGCGCAATGGCAAAGTAACGGCGGAACTGTCGTTCCATAATCCCATAAACACGACGGGCGCGCTGCTTGGCACGCAACTGGCGAGCATAATCTGACTCACGCTCAGTACGGCCCTGGCGGGTTTTCCCATGTTGACCAGGAGCAAAACCACGCTTCTCGAATGCACACTTTGGCGAGAAGCAGCGGGCGCCTTTCAAATATAACTTTTCACCTTCACGTCGGCACAATTTACATACCGAATCTGTATACCTAGCCATTTTCTTCCTTCTCCTTGATTACACGCGGCGTTTCTTCGGAGGCCGGCAACCGTTGTGCGGTACTGGGGTAATATCTGCAATCGAGCGAACTTTCAATCCGGTGGATTGAACGGCACGAATGGCATTTTCCCGTCCGGGACCAGGACCTTTAACGATCAGATCCACTTCCTGGACACCCATGTTTTGAGCTGCCTTGATGGCCTGTTCGGCCGCAAGGCGTGCAGCAAAAGGCGTGCTCTTGCGAGAGCCTTTGAAGCCCGCCGAACCAGAGCTACCCCAGCAAATGGTATTGCCCTGCTGGTCAGTGATCGTCACGATCGTATTGTTGAACGACGCGAAGATGTGCACCTGTGCAGAGGACAATGTGCGTTTTGCTTTACGGGTAGTGGTGGTGCGACGCGTTGAGCGTACATTTTGAGCCATAATTCCTCGTAATCCTTATGATCTTTGGTCTCTTCCGTATTCCAACCTGTGCGTGGTCAGGTCGCCGCGGGGGAAAAGGGCACCCCACCCAACCACGCTCCAGAGTCAGATTACTTCTTCGCTGCTCCACGGCGGCGTCCGCGACCGGCCACAGTCTTCTTGGGACCCTTGGCTGTACGGGCGTTCGTGCGTGTGCGCTGACCCCGAGCGGGGAGATTGCGACGGTGGCGCATGCCACGGTAGCAACCAATTTCAATCAGGCGCTTGATGTTCATCTGCACTTCACGGCGCAGATCGCCTTCGACTTTGAAGTTCTTGCCAATATATTCACGCAAAGCACCGACTTCTGCTTCAGAAAGGTCCTTCACACGAATATCCGGGTTCACCTGGGTACTGTGGATGATCTCTTTTGCACGGGTCGGTCCAATACCAAAAATATAGGTCAGAGCAACTTCGATCCGCTTGTTACGCGGAAGATCAACACCTTCAATTCTCGCCATATGTCCTTACCCCTGTCGCTGTTTGTGCTTTGGGTTTTCGCAGATGACAAAAAGTCTGCCGCTGCGTTTCACGATTTTGCATTTCGCGCATCGTTTTCGAATGGATGGTGATACTTTCATGTTACTTGCTCCTTTGATACTGCCTTAAACCGAATTTTCAATTATAACTGCTATTGGTTGTTCCGTCTAGGAAGAGACCCGTCTCCCAGCGTAGTGAGGATCAGTGGTCCATTTTCCAGGATGGCAACGGTATGTTCAAAATGCGCCGTTAATGACCCATCAGCCGATGATACAGTCCACTGGTCTGGCAGCACACGTGTGGCAGCGGTGCCGACCAACAACATGGGTTCGATGGCGATGGTCATTCCAACCTTAAGCTCCATCCCGCGTCCCGGTACTCCAAAATTCGGAACTGCAGGTCCTTCATGCATGGCGCGTCCCACACCGTGACCGGTGTATTCGCGCGTCACGTAGAAACCACGGCTTTCAGCATAATTCTGTACTGCGGCTGAAACATCACCCAGGTGGTTTCCTGGTACGCATTTTTCGATGGCTGCGTACAGGGCGCCTTCGGTGGCCTCCAAAAGTCTGCGTGCTTCGTCAGAAATCTCACCCACACCCACGGTAAACGCAGCATCGCCTACATAACCTTCATACACCGCTCCGCAATCCACCGACACAATGTCGCCTTCCTTGACCTTGCGCCGTCCCGGAATGCCGTGCACCAATTCGTAGTTGATGCTCACATTGGTGCTGGCCGGGTATGGATACGGACCCGGATACCCCTTGAAGGGGCTGTAAGCTCCGTGCTTCTTGAGCACATTCTCAGCGGCTGCGTTGATTTCCGCGGTCGTCACCCCGGGTTTGATCGTGGCGCGGGCAGCAGCCAATGCCTCGGCATTGATCCGTCCTGCCTGGCGCATGAGATCAATCTCCTGCGGAGTTTTGATGTTGATCTGACGATCCCACGACATACTTCGTTACACTTTCTCGATTGCAGCCAGCATCTTTACAGTCACCTCGTCGATGGGCAATGTGCCATCGATTTCGGCCAAAAGACCTCGGCTGCGATAGTATTCGATCAGCGGAGAGGTTTGTTCAAAGTACACCTTAATCCGCCGCGCGACTGTTTCGGGTTTATCGTCATCACGCTGGTAAAGTTCAGAGCCGTCGAAATCGCACACACCCGCTTTGATGGGTGGATTGAACTTCTCGTGAAAGACATGCCCTGCTGCCCTGCATGTCCATCTCCCGCCCAGGCGCTCAACGAGCACCTCTGAGGGGACGGAGATGTAAGGAACGAGATCCACTTTTCCGTGGAATTCCTTTAGCATTTCATTCAACGCGTCTGCCTGAGCTGGCGTGCGGGGAAAGCCATCCAGCAATGCGCCATTCTTGCAATCCGGGCAGTTCAACCGCTCGCGGATCATTGCAATGGTCACATCATCCGGCACCAGTTCACCCCGGTTCATGAATGTCTGAGCTTTCTGCCCAAGCTCTGTTTGAGCTTTCAGGTTTTCACGGAATAGATCTCCGGATGAAACATGGACAAGACCATGCTTTTCAGCAATGATCTTGGCCTGTGTTCCCTTGCCTGCACCTGGAGGACCCAGCAAAACAATGAATCTTGCCATGCTAACCCTTGATCAGGCTTTCGTCGTAGCCGTGAACTTTGAGCTCAGTTTCGATGATCGTGAAGGTATCGCGAACCACACCCACCACAATCAGCAAGCCTGCAGCCGAGATGACGAACAGGGTATTACGGACGTTCGGCAGGAATGCACCCAGGATGTATGGCAGTACTGCCACAAAACCCAGAAAGACTGCACCCGGCAAAGTGATGCGCCGCTGTACCTTTGAAAGGTACTTCTGCGTAGGCGCACCGCGCACCACGCCAGGAATCTGAGCTCCCTGTTTCTTCAGCGTATCGCCGTAATTTTGTTGAGTGAAGAGCACATCCGTATAGAAGAAGGTGAAACCAACCACCATCAGGAAGTAAAGCACCGGATACACCCAGTTGCCGCCGCTGAACAATTGTTGAATCGAGTAAGCAAAGCCGGTCGTCACGCCTGGTTTGACAAAATAACTTGCCACCAGAGCCGGGAACGACAACAGCGTCTGTGCGAAGATCAACGGGATCATGCCTGCCATGTTCACCATCAACGGCAGGTTGCTGCGCACGGGCATCGATTGGCGGTTGCCAATGCGGCGTCCGGGGAACAGCACCGGCACATTTCGGCGTCCTTGCTGAACATAAACGATCGCGAAAATAGTCAGTGCCAGGATGACCAGGATCAACAGGAACATCCACCAGCCATTTTGCTTGTCAGCCAGCACACTCACCATATTCGTTGGAATCCTGGAGATGATACCGGCAAAGATGATCAGCGAAAGACCCTGGTTCGGAATACCATACTCCGAGATCAGCTGCCCCAGCCAGATGCCAAACATCGTGCCCGCGACCATCGAAGCCAATAACGTTAGTGTCGGCAGCAGCGAGGCACCTGTAAATCCAAAGGGCGTGACCAGCACATTATGCGAGGTCACCATCTGGTTGAAGAGATTCACCTGTCCTATCGCCGAAAGCAGAGCCATTGGGATGGTCAGGATCATGGTCCATTTTTCCATCCAGGTTCGCCCCTCGCGGGGGTTGTCCTTGATTCGGCGCTCAAGAGCGGGAATGATGGGGACGAGGAGTTGGATGATGATTTGGGCGGTGATGTACGGGTAAACGCCCATCGCCAGGATGGAGAAGTTGGAGATGGTACCACCTGAAAGCATATCCAGCAGAGAGAAAAGTGAAGCTCCCGCTCCGGTGCCTTCAGCGATGGTCTTTACGACATCCCGCTGAATACCGGGAACAGGAATATTTGCTGCGAAGCGGTAGATGACCAAAAGAAGCACTGTGATAAGCAGCTTCTTTCGGATATCTTCCGACTTCCACAAATAACGCCAGGCTGATCGCTTCATGAGTGATTCTCCTTAGAAGGTGGTCGACTAAGCAATCAATTCGATTTTACCGCCCGCGGCTTCGATCTTTGCTCTGGCGGACTTGGAGACACGGTGAACCTGTACAGTCAACGGAACGGTTACTTCGCCCTTGCCAAGGATCACAACCGGATTTCCGGGTTTATGCAGCAGGTGAGCTTCAGCCAGGATGGCCGGTGTGATCACACTGCCAGCCTGGAAGCGGCCAAGCTGCTCAAGATTTAGTTCGTTGTAGGTAACCTGGGCGGGAGGGGTAAACCCTTCACCGCGAATGAATGGCAGGCGGCGGAAGAATGGCAGGTTTCCGCCCTGGCGGTACAGATGACCACCAGACCCGGCGCGTGCACCCAGACCCTTGGTACCGCGGCCGGCGGTTTTTCCCTGACCAGCCGAGGGACCATGCCCCTTGCGCTTTCCAACTTTTTTTGCGCCAATATTCGGCATGAGTTCGTTGAGTTTCATCGCTATTCCTGCTCTTCCACTTTTACAAGATGGTTTACTTTTCTGAGCATCCCGCGGATGACCGCGTTGTCTTCCTGCTCAACCGTTTGGCTCATCCTGTTGAAACCAAGCGCTTTCAGGGTTCCCTTGTGTTTCTCGGAGTATCCGATTGCGCTTTTCACCAGGGTGATCCGCAGCATTTTCTTTTGTTCTTTCTTAGCCATTCTTCCTCCGTTCCCAGTATGGAATCAGATCTTTCACTGGTTTTCCACGCCGGGCGGCTTCCGCCTCGGGAGATTTCAGCGCTTCCAGGGCTTCGAATGTGGCTTTTACCACGTTCAAAACATTGGCGCTGCCCAAAGATTTGGTCAGGATATCACGGACGCCCGCGGCTTCGAGCACGGCACGCACACCACCGCCGGCGATAACGCCGGTACCAGCAGAAGCAGGCTTTAAGAGCACAACGGCTCCAGCTGTCCGACCCGTTACTTCATGGGGGATGGTGGTTTCGGTGAGCGAGATCTGCTTCATGTTCTTGTGAGCATGCTCGGTAGCTTTGCGCATGGCGTCGGGAACTGCATTGGCTTTGCCAATGCCCAAACCGATTTTGCCATGGTTGTCGCCGGCTACGATTGTCACGCGAAACTGGAAGCGGCGTCCGCCTTTGACCACTTTTGCGACACGGGCAATTTCAATTACCCGCTCGTCGTATGCTTGTTCAGAAGTTTGAAAATCCATCATTTCCATAATAAGGCCCTCACTTTGATCGATTGCCTAGAAATTCAGGCCGGCTTTGCGGGCTGCTTCTGCCAGGGCTTTTACACGTCCGCTGAATCGGAAACCACCGCGGTCGAACACCACCTGGTCGATTCCCTTTCCCTTGGCGCGTTCCGCCACCAGTTCACCCACAAGGGCTGCCTGCTCAATTTTCTTCAGGCCTTCTACTTTGCCACGCAGTTCGTGGTCAATGGTTGATGCCGCGGCAAGTGTTACTCCCTGTTCGTCATCGATGACCTGGGCGTAGATCTCAGCCAGACTGCGGAAGACGGCCAGACGCGGCTTGGTCCCGGTTCCACTGATCGTCTTGCGAACACGGTTGTGCCTGCGGATTCTTGCTTCAGAGCGATTATTCTTTGCCATATGCATTCACCTACTTCTTTCCACCAGCGCCCTTGCCCTTACCGGCCTTACCAGCTTTGCGGCGGATCTTCTCGCCCTGGTAACGAATGCCTTTTCCCAGGTAAGGTTCTGGCGGTCGGATCTTACGAATATCCGCGGCCAACTGACCGACGACTTCGTTATCATAACCATTGATCTTCACCACGCGCGTCTTGCTGTCAATTTCAAAATTGATTCCGGCAGGCGGATCGATGATCACAGGATGGCTGTAGCCGACGTACAATGCCAGCTTCGGACCATCCATTTCCACTCGGTAACCCACCCCATCCACCTCCAGCACTTTGGTAAACCCGGTGGAAACACCGGTAACCATGTTGTAGACCAACGCGCGGGTGGTTCCATGGAGGGCGCGCACTTCAGCTTCTTCTGTGCTTCGAGTAATGAGAATCTGTCCATTTTCCATGGCAATTCCCAACTTCGGCGAGAAGAGGCGGCGCATTTCACCTTTTGGACCTTTTACATGGACCTCAGAGCCTTTGATGTCCACTTGGACAGACCCTGGAACGGTCACTGGTAACCGACCTATACGAGACACGTTTAATCCTCCTTTATCCCGTTACCAGACCTTGCAAAGCAGTTCACCGCCGATGCCTAGCTGGCGGGCGCGTTGCCCGGTCATCACACCTTTGGGAGTGGATAGAATGGCAATACCCATTCCAGCCAGGACCCACGGGATATCTGATTTTTGCGTGTAAACTCTCCGCCCAGGACGGCTGATTCTCTCAAGACCGGTGATGACTGGAGTGCGCTGCCGGCGTTCGCCAACATACTTGAGTTTGATACGCAAAGTTTTGAGATAAGGTTTTTCACCTTCCACAATTTCGTACCCGTCGATAAAGCCCTCTTCCTTGAGAATCCGGGCTATCTCTTCCTTGATGATCGAATGAGGCATCGCCACAACCGCGAGGTTTGACATAGCGCCATTACGAACACGGGTCAACATATCTGCAATTGGATCATTAACACTCATGTAACCTACCTCCGACCTGGCGCTTACCAGGATGACTTGGTGACGCCGGGAATCTGACCTTCGAGAGCAAGCTCACGGAAGCAAATGCGGCACAACCCAAAGCGGCGCATATAGCCACGCGGTCGACCGCAGCGTTTGCAGCGGTTGCGAACCTGAATTGCGTACTTTCGCCGTTCTTCACGATATTCCATGCATTTCTTTGCCATACTAATCCTTCCTGAAAGGCATGCCAAGCATCTGCAACAATGCTGCAGCTTGATCGTCCGTGGGTGCAGTGGTAACGATGGTGATCTCCATTCCGCGGACCTTGTCGACTTTGTCGTATTCGATCTCGGGGAAGATGATCTGTTCTTTCAGACCGAGTGTGTAATTGCCGCGTCCGTCAAATGATTCCGCTGAAACACCGCGGAAATCACGTACGCGGGGAAGCACAATGTTCATCAATCGGTCGAGGAAAGCCCACATCTTGTCGCCCCTCAGCGTGACCGAGGTACCAATCGCCTTGCCTTCGCGAAGTTTGAAGTTCGCGATGCTCTTGCGGGCTTTGGTGACCACGGGTTTCTGCCCGGTGATTGCCGTCAGGTCAACGACTGCAGCATCCAATGCCTTGGGATTGTCGATGGCTTCGCCCAGGCCGATGTTGACAACCACTTTCTTAATGCGCGGGATCTGCATGATATTATCCACACCCAGCGCCTTTTCCAAAGCGGGAGCAACTTCATTTTGATAACGTTCTCTTAGAATATTCATCATTTACTCCACGGCCTATTCATCAATCAGGGCGCCGCATTGCTTGCAAACCCGCTTGGTGATGTCGCCTTCACGCACCAGACCCACACGAGTGAGCTTGTTGCATTTCTTGCAGACCATCATCACATTGGAAATGCTGACGGGGGCTTCAAAGCGGACTTTACCAGGATTGACTGTGCGGCCCTGAGATTGAACCTGCCGTTGATGTTTGGTGCGCATATTGATGCCCTGCACCACCACGCGACCTTCTTCCGGCAGCACTTTAATCACTTCGCCGCGTTTTCCTTTGTCTTCAACGTTGCCGCTGATGACTTCTACCTGATCGTTCTTGCGAATTTTGACTCTCATTTGATCTCTCCTACACTCTGGCCTAGATCACTTCAGGGGCCAGCGAGACGATCTTCATGAAGCCCTTCTCGCGCAGCTCACGGGCAACCGGACCAAAGATACGGGTACCCTTGGGGTTTTGGGTGTCGGCATCCAAAATCACTGCCGCATTGTCGTCGAAGCGGATGGTGGAGCCATCTTCGCGGCGCCATTCTTTGGCTGCCCGAACAATCACGGCTTTGACCACTTCGCTCTTCTTGACTGAACCCTGCGGGGCCGCTGATTTGACAGTACCTACAATAATGTCTCCCACACCACCATATTTGCGGGTGGAACCGCCCACCACGTGCATGACAAGCAGTTCACGCGCACCGGTGTTATCGGCAACCTTAAGGCGGGACTCCTGCTGGATCATAACTGTACCTCCTCAGCCACATCAAAGGGTTTACCTTCGCGCTTGAGGATGGCTTCCACAACCCAGGTTACTTCACGGGAAATGGGTGCAGATTCAACCACCCGTACTTCATCCCCAATCTGACAACCCAGTTCATCGTGTGCTTTCACTTTATGAGAAGCGTGCACCACTTTGTGATAGAAGGGATGGCGGTATGTGCGGTCTACTTTCACCACAACAGTTTTCGTCATCCGGTTGCTGGTAACCACACCAGTCATACGACGTCGTTCGTTCATTTTTCACCTTCCGGTTTGATGCCCAGCTCGCGTTCGCGAAGAATGGTCTCGTAAACAGCGATCTGCCGGCGAACTGCTTTCAGACGGCTGGTGTCGGTCTGCTGCCCGGTGACGATCTGGAACCGCAGGTTCATCAGCTCGTTGCGGGTATCCGACAGCTTGGTCTTCAACTCTTCAGTGGCCATTAATCGAATTTCTGCTGTCTTCATTCTGGTTCTCCTGCGGTCTCATGGCGGGCCAGGACCTTGGTCTTGATTGAGAACTTGTAGGCAGCCTGGGTCAAGGCATCGATGGCCTCATCGTGATCCAGCCCACTGATCTCATAAATGATTCTTCCGGGTTTCACCACGGCCACATAGTACTCCACGGCGCCTTTACCTTTACCCATACGGGTTTCGGGTGGGCGGTGGGTATAGGGTTTGTCGGGGAAGATCCGAATCCATACTTTTCCATGGCGTTTCATCGAGCGAACAATCGTGCGGCGGGCGGCTTCGATCTGGCGGGCAGTGACCCAACCCGGCTCCATAGCCATCAGGGCATATTCGCCGTAGATCATATCTGCACCGCGCAACGCCTTACCACGCATGCGTCCGCGCTGTTGCTTACGCCATTTGACACGTTTTGGCATCAACATAGCAGCTACCTCTTTCGTTTCACACCCGGGTTTTCACCCAGGGCAAAGTCTACTCGCTAACGTATACACCTTCGGTGGACTCAACTTTCTCTTCCACCCCGGGCAAAACCTCACCCTTGTAGATCCAAACCTTTACGCCAATGCGACCATAGGTGGTCAGGGCTTCTGCACGCGAAAAATCAATGTCTGCACGCAGGGTTTGGAGGGGAACGCGACCATCGCGCATCCAGACCAGACGAGCCATTTCAGCGCCGCTCAAACGACCAGAGACGGAAACCTTGATTCCCTGAGCTCCCTGACGCATGGCCTGCTGGAGTGCCCGTTTCATGGCACGGCGATAGCTCACGCGGCGTTCGATCTGTCCGGCAATGTTGGTGGCGACGAGATAAGCATCGCAATCCGGGCTTTTGATCTCTTTGATCTCGAGATCAATTTTCTTTCCGGTCAGCGCTTCCAGATCGGTGCGGATCTTCTTGACAGAATCACCTTTGCGGCCAATCAGGATGCCGGGTTTGGCTGTGTGGATGACCACCTTCACCTTGCCGGGGAAACGTTCAATTTCGACGGTGGAAATACCCGCTTTTTCAGCGCTCTTGCGAACGAGCTTGCGGATCACCAAATCCTGGTGAAGCTGATCGCGGTATTCCGGACCCTCGGCGAACCAACGACCTTCCCAGGGCTGGTTGATGCCAAGACGAAAACCTATCGGATGAACTTTACGACCCATAATTTCTCCTGGTGTCCTTTTCAATCGCGGCCGTGGAGTCTACCCCACGTCCGCACTTGAATTTATTCTTTCTCTCGCAGCACAACCGTGATGTGAGATGAGCGGCGCAGTAACGGCTTGAAGCGGCCGCGTGCACCAAACTTGCGCCACTTGCGGGTGGGCGCTTCATCAGCTGTGATCTTGTAAACATAGAGGTTGTCACGGCTGACGCCGAAATTCTCCTCTGCATTGGCCACTGCCGAAGCCAACAACTTGCCCACATGATAAGCGGCAATTTTGTTGGTAAATTTCAGCGTGGACATGGCTTCCACAGCAGGTTTGCCACGAACAAGATCGATAACCAGGCGGGCTTTTTGAGCCGAAACACCACAATTGGTGAGAGCAGCACGAATATCGGTAGCCATGGTTACTTCGCTCCCGTGGATCTCTCGGAAACATGACCGCGGAAGTGACGGGTGGGTGCAAATTCGCCCAGGCGGTGTCCGACCATGTTCTCGGTGACATAAATGGGTACATGGCGGCGTCCGTCATGCACGGCAATGGTATGCCCTACCATTTGCGGGAAGATGGTGCTGTCCCGGCTCCAGGTTCGAATGACTTTCTTCTCACCATGGGCATTCATTGCTTCGATTCTCTTCAAAAGCTTGGGGGCTACAAACGGCCCTTTTTTAAGCGATCTTGACATAGTATCGTCCCTCTTTCTCGGATAAGACTCTCATCATCAGCAATCTTACCGATTGCCGGCATTCCGGCGGCGAACAATGTACTTGTTGGATACCTTGTTCCGGCGGGTCTTGTAACCGCGCGTGGGTTTTCCCCACGGGCTCTTCGGACCCGGCATACCCGTCGGCTGACGTCCTTCTCCACCACCATGCGGATGGTCGCGGGGGCTCATCGCAGTGCCGCGGACGGTGGGCTTGATACCCATGTGGCGTTTGCGGCCGGCTTTGCCGAGCTTGATGTTGCTGTGGTCCACATTGCCGACCTGTCCAATGGTGGCGTAGCATTTCTGCAGCACCAGGCGGACTTCACCGGAGGGCATGCGGATCTGGGCATAATCGCCTTCTTTTGCCAGCAATTGTGCCGAGGTACCGGCTGAACGCACCAGTTGACCACCCTTGCCCTCGCGCAGTTCGATATTGTGGATCATCGTACCTACGGGAATATTGGAAATGGGCAGGCTGTTGCCGGGGCGGATATCGGCATTGGGTCCGGCGATGATTGAATCATCCACCTTCAAACCAATGGGGGCAATAATGTAGCGTTTCTCGCCGTCTGCATAGACCAGCAGTGCAAGCCGTGCCGTGCGGTTGGGATCATATTCGATCGCAGCCACCCGGGCTGGAATGTTCAGCTTGTTGCGTTTGAAGTCGACGATACGAATGAACTGGCGTTCACCGCCGCCCTGGTGACGAACAGACACATGGCCCTTGTTGTCACGCCCAGCGCGAGCTTTGCGGATCACGATCAACGACCGTTCAGGGGTATCCTTTGTGATCTCTTCAAAACCGTATCCGGTCATTCCACGGCGACCGGGGGTTGTGGGTTTGTATACCTTGATAGCCATTACTCCACCCCTTCAAAGATCGGAATTCTATCTTCCGCCGACAGGGTGACGACCGCCTTTTTGTAGCCCGGGTTGCTGATTGCCAACCGGCGGCTCTTCGCCTGGCGGGAGCGTTTCGCTGGCACATTGATAATGTTGACCCGCAAAACCGTCACATCAAATATCTTTTCCACCGCATCCTTGACCAGGGTCCTGTTCGCATCATCAGATACTTCAAACACATACTGATGAAGGCGGTTGACCTGGTAGTTCGACTTTTCAGTCACAACCGGGCGGCGGAGTACTTCATAAATCGTGCTCATCTTTATCTCCTACCTATCCCAGGTTCGCCTTGATCAATTCAAGGGCGGAAACCGGCATGATAACTTTTTCAAATACCATCAAATCGCGAATGTTCAGGTAGTTGGCATTCAACACCTTGGCATCCGGAATATTGCTGGTTGAACGAACCACAGCTTCATACGATTCGGTGGCCGGAATCAGCAGCAGTGCGCTGGAATTGCCTACGAGAGTGCTTATCGCGCCTGCCATCAGACGGGTTTTCGGCTCGAGAACTTTCAGTTCGTCCACCACCACGATGCATTCTTCAGCGGCTTTCACCGAGAGGGCTGCACGCAGTGCCGATTGGCGCATCTTGCGGGGCATGATCTGCGCATAAGACCGCATGTGCGGAGTGTGGATCTTGCCGCCGCCTTTCCAGTTTGCTGAACGTGTGGATCCCTGGCGGGCTCGCCCGGTACCCTTTTGACGCCATGGTTTGCGACCACCGCCAGAAGTATCGCTCTTGGTCTTGGTCTCATGGGTGCCCAGGTGTGCGTTCGCCATCTGGCGCACGAAGGCCTGGTGCATCAAGTCAATACTAATTGGGGCTTCAAAGATCGACGCCGGTAATTCTACCGTGCTGACCTTCTTGCCTTCCATGTTGACAACATCTACTTCCATAGTCATTTACTCCCTTTGTCCAGGTAAACGGTAAAGCCCGCCTACTGCTTCCGCGATTCTTTAATGACAACCAGGCCGCCGCGAGAACCAGGTACGGAGCCGTTGACACCGATAACATTCCGCTCGGCATCTACCAGGACGACTTTGAGATTTTGCGCAGTTACAGCGTCACTGCCCATGTGACCTGCACCACGATGACCTTTATAGACACGACCAGGAGTGGTCGTGGAGCCGCTAGAGCCCGGGGCACGCAGCCTGTCTGATGCACCGTGTGTTTTGGGTCCACCACGGAAGTGATAGCGTTTCACACCGCCCTGGAAACCCTTACCCTTGCTCACGCCAGAAACATCCACCTTTTCGCCAAGCGCAAAAAGGCTCACATCCACCTTATCGCCTTCGTTTACCTGAATTTCCTTGGCCCGGAATTCACGAATGTAGCGCAGTGGAGGTAGATTGGAACGTTTCAGGTGGCCTAACTGTCCACCCGTCAACTTTTTCGGCTTCACTTCTTCGAAACCCAACTGTACGGCGCTGTAACCTTCAGTTTCAACGCGTCTGATCTGGGTAACGAAACAAGGCCCAGCTTCGATTAGCGTGACGGGTAATGCCGCGCCGTTTTCATCGAAAATCTGGGTCATGCCGATTTTCTTGCCGATCAGCCCTTTAAACATCTCAGTTGTTCTCCTTCATAAATTTAGTAGAGACTGTCAGCCTGGGCTAGGCTGCATCATCCCCGTACAACTCAGTCAGCAGTTTGCTGCAACACTGTTGGGTTTTGTCTCGTGCGCTTACAAAACCGCTCTTGAGCTGCCATGTTGGGTGTCGCCACCCAAAACCTGGCTATTATACCACACAAGTGGTATAAAGCCAGGCAATTTCAGTTGTTAAGGTGATCTACCAGTATCGAAAACTCGAATTCGCTGGTACCAGTGGTGCGATTAGATCTTGATCTCAATATCCACGCCAGCGGGCAGGTTCAATCGCATCAGCATATCGATGGTCTTGGCATCTGGATCCAACACATCGATCAAGCGGTTGTGTGTGCGCACTTCAAAATGTTCATGTGAATCTTTGTCAATGAATGAAGAGCGGCGAACAGTAAATCGCTCTATACGAGTTGGCAACGGTACAGGACCTACCACCTGGGCACCGCTGCGTTCCGCTGTCTCGACGATCCGTTTGGCAGATTGGTCGAGGACGCGGTGATCATATGCTTTAAGTCGAATTCGAATCTTCTGTTTTGCCATCATCTATCCTATGCCAAGATCTTGGTGATCACACCGGCGCCAACCGTCAGACCACCTTCGCGAATTGCAAACTTTGAGCCCTGCTCCAACGCCACCGGTACGATCAGATCGCATTCCATGGTCACGTTATCGCCTG
>JBDKSE010000007.1:0-302372 GCA_039683035.1 Anaerolineaceae bacterium | reverse complement strand
GTACAGCACTGGCGTATAATATCCGTGGGTTCCCGAATTCATTCCTGGATTAAGGAGAGTCGACCATGCAAACCGGACTGTTGATCGGCGGTATTGTTACCATCTTTTTCGGATTGATCTTTGTCGTCGTCTCCGTGGTGATGCGGCGCAAAGCCCAGGCAGCCCAATCCTGGTCGGTTGCTCCGGGTCAGATCCTGTTCTCCACGGTTGAAACTCATACTTCCACCGACAGCGACGGCGACACCAGCACCCACTATGAACCCAGGGTGGAGTACAGCTACGCGGTCATGGGATCACCCATGAAGGGCAACCGCATCAGTTTCGGCGCCATGGGTTCGGACTACAAGTCTGCTCAAAAGACCGCCGACCAGTATCCCGTCGGATCAGCGGTTTCGGTTCATTACAATCCGGAGAAACCGTCTGAATCAGTGCTCGAAACCACGGCTCGCGGCGGCACTGTCTTTTTGATCGTGGGTATTGTGATCGCGGTCATCGGTATCATCCTGTTGGTTGTTTCTTAAAATAAACCAGGGTCTCCCAAAGAATTACCGGCAGACCCAAATCATTGCGAGGGAAAATGGAATATTTAATCACCGGCGGTGCCGGGTATATCGGCAGCACCATCTGTTCAGCGCTGGAGGAAGCCGGACACACCCCCATCATCCTTGATTCATTGATCACCGGGCGCGAGGAATTCACCCGCGGACGCATATTCTACAAGGCGGATATCGCCGACAAAAGTACCGTGATGCAGATCTTCCGCGACCACCCGGGCATCCAGGCGGTGGTGCACTGTGCCGCCCTGATCGTGGTGCCCGAATCGGTGACCGAGCCTTACGAGTATTACCAGGACAATGTCTCGAAGTCCATCGAGTTCTTTCACACGCTGAACCAGGCAGGCTGCCGCAGGGTGGTCTTTAGCTCCTCTGCCGCGCTGTACGACGTGGTACCGGGGTTCATGGTCACCGAGGAGTCGCCGCTCAAGCCAAGCAGCCCCTACGCCCGTACCAAGTACATGATGGAAATGATCCTGAGCGATTTCTGCGCCGCCTACGGCATGAAAGGCATCGCCCTGCGCTATTTCAATCCCATTGGCGCTGACCCCAAAATGCGCAGCGGAATCCACGTGAAGAATCCCACCCATGTGCTGGGCAAGCTTGTGGATACAGCCCAGGGCAGATTGCCCGTGTTCCAAATCACCGGAACGAAATGGGAAACTCGCGACGGCACTGGAATTCGCGATTACATCCACGTATGGGACCTGGCGCGCGCGCATGTGAACGCGGTCACCCAATTCGACGAGGTCTTCGAGCGTGCCGGCAGCCCCCGCAGCAATTATCTGGTGATCAACCTGGGCACCGGACGCGGCGTCACCGTGCGTGAGATGGTTGCAGCCTTTGAAAAGGTGTACGGTCAGACGATCAATAAAATGGAGACCGACCCCCGGCCCGGCGATGTGGCCGGCTCCTACTGCAATGCCGATACTGCCGGACGCCTGCTGGGTTGGGAAGCCGAACTGCCCATCGAACAGGGGATCTCGGATGCGCTCAAGTGGGGCGAGCTCCGCGAAAAGATCCTGAAGTACGATTGAGCTCCGGTTAACAAAAACCCCTGGTGGAAGATGAATCGCCAGGGGTTTTTTCTCGAATTATTTCGATTTAGGGTATGCCCGCAAGTATTGCGGCGGGATGGGAGGTGGATAACCAAGCTGCATTGCTGCCTGGATCGGCCAGGTGGGGTTACGCAGCAGTTCCCTGCCCAGCAGCACTAGATCTGCCTTGCCGCTTACAATGATCTCCTCCGCATGCTGCGGATCGCTGATCAAGCCAACCGCAGCCGTCATTATTCTGCTATTCCGGCGTACAGCTTCCGCAATGAAAACCTGATACCCCGGAGCGACAGGAGGCACAGCGGTAGAAACATTCCCCGAGGATGAGCAATCCACAAGATCCACACCCTCCGCTTTTAAGAGAGCGGCCAGTTTGATTGAATCTTCCACGCCCCAACCGCCGTCCACCCATTCCGTTCCGGAAATACGCACGGTCAGGGGAAGGCGTTCAGGCCAGACTCGTTTCACCTTTTGTACAATCTCCACGAGAAGCCGCACCCGGTTCTCAAAAGATCCTCCATAGGCATCTCCCCGGTGATTGGAAAGCGGCGAAAGGAAGGAATGGATCAGATAACCATGCGCAGCGTGAATCTCCAACCATTCGAAACCTGCAGACAGGCTGCGTTCAGCCGCCATGGCAAATTTATCTTCAATTTCCAAAACTTCGCTGATTTCCAATTCGCGCGGCACCTGGTAACCATTGCCAAACGCCAGCGGGCTGGCTCCCACCACCTGCCAGAAGAGGTCATCCCCTGACTGATAGGGATGCTTTCCTTCCCATGGACGCTGGGTGCAGGCTTTCCGTCCTGCGTGCGCAATCTGGATGCCCGGCACCGCCCCGCCCATTTTGACTGCACGTACCACTCGGGCGAGCGCTTCTGCATGGGCGTCTGACCAGATGCCCACGTCAAAAGGGGTGATCATGCCGCGCTGCTCGACGGCAGTCGCTTCGGTGATCACCAGCCCTGCTCCACCCGCTGCGCGAGCCCCCAGGTGCACCACCTGCCAGTCATCCGAAAATCCATCCTGGTAGGAGTATTGGCACATGGGTGATACTCCAATCCGGTTTCGCAGGGTGATCCCTTTGAGGATCAACGGATCAAAAAGATGTGTCATGCTGAATCCCGCCTGCTTTGGTGGGTCATTTCTCACCCGTTTCCACCACCAGAACTTCCAGGCTGCTGGCAAGGTCAAGCTGTGATGTCTTTGATTGAATGTCCAGTTCGAGCAGGCGGCGGTAGATACGCTTCAGTTCCTGCATGGAATATCGGCGTGCCTGGTTGGCGGTCTTTTCAGCCTGCTTGCCAGCAAAGACCACCCGCTGCGCGATCAACCCGCGCAAATCCTCCCCGGCATCCAGCGCCTCGCGCACCTGGATCAACTGGCGGAAGCGGTGGATGACCGCCCCCAGGATCACTTCGGGCGGGGTATCGTCCAGCTGGCGGTGCAGCATTTGCTGCGCTTCACGCGTGCGCCTCTCGACCATGGCGTCGAGCATGCTGAAGACATCGCTTGAACCGGCATCGGACACCAGAAGGATCACATCTTCACGCGAGACCGGGCGCGCGCCGTTGACATATATCAGCAGCTTGCCGATCTCCTGGCTGGCGATGCTGGTATCGTTGCCGATGGATTGCGCGAGTTCATGGGCAGCTTCCCCTGAGAATTTGCCGCCCTGCGCGGCAGCTTCCTTCTGTATCCAGGCATCCATCTCCCTGGAATCGGGCAGCGGAAAGGATTGGATCGAGACATTGGGGCGGTCCTTTGACCAATTCATCAACCAGTGGGCAGAGGTGAGAATGTCCCAGGATCTTTGCCAATCGCTGCCTTCCTTGCGCCAGCGTTGATGATCTTCCACGACCATCAGCAGGATCGTGGAATCGGGGACGCCGTCGAGGATCTTGATTAATTTCTCCTGGCGGGATTTATCCAATTTCGCAGGCAGGGGTTCCAGGATCACCAGGCGGTCGCCGCCAAAGAACGGCAGGGTGGTCACCGCGGTGGAGATCTCCTCCAGGCTGGCGGACTTGCCGTCCAGGCGCAGGGTGTTCATCCCGGCATCGAAGTCGCTGCTTAATTGCTGCACTACCCGGCGGATTTCGCGCTGGATCGAAAAAGTATCATCCCCGTGCAGGATTTGAAAATTTCTGCGCGCGGAGGAGTCTTCTGGAAGGGTCAAGCTCTATCCCTCACTCGTGATCAACGGGGTCGCCTGGGGTACTGAGGTGCGGATGCGGTGCAGTGTGGGGCCTTTGCGCTCGTACCGCGTGATCTGCGTGACCGTCAAGTCGAGCGGATCGCCGGAGGTGGTGATCTTCTCCTGCACCTTGGGTCCCAGCGGGCGCGAAAGGATCAGCGCGCCGGTGACCAGCATTACCAGGTAAGACCAGCGGTTGACTTTTTTCTTGAAAGAATTGGCGTTTCCGAGCGTACCCAGCCAGACGAGCGTGCCAGCCACAATGCCCGAAGTGACATAATTGGTGCCGCAATTGGCATGGATCGCCAGATTACGTTCGCCGCCGCGCAGCCGGTCGAGCGCCTGGTTGACCACAGAGAACAGCACATCTGTGGAGATCTCCCCAACCACCCAGAAGCCTTTGGTGTCTGAATATCCTGAAAAACCCTTGTGCGGATAGAGCTCGCTGAGCAGATTGAGAGTGGCGTGTTCCAGCCCATGATTGCGGCGGACGAGCGAGATGGGTCCCCAGTTAAGCGGGTTACCTGTCAATTCCATGGCATACCTCCTGATCAAGCTTTTGGTTCGGAACGCTCTTTTGTTTCCAACAGGGCAAGGAGCAGCGCCTCGCGCAATGAGCGCGCCTCCCTGGTTTCGATTCCATCCGGTAAGGGTTCCCCTTTGCGAATGCGGTGCGGGATGATGGCGGTTTTGAATCCCAGCTTGGCGGCTTCACGCAAACGCGCGTTCATCTGCCCCACCCAGCGCAGCTCGCCCGAGAGCCCCACTTCGCCGATCAGCACGGTGTCCGCTTTGACCGGCACATCGCGCATCGAAGAGGCGATGGCAGCCGCTATCGCCAGGTCCGCTGCGGGTTCACCCACGCGCAGTCCGCCCACCACATTAACGAACACATCCTGTTCTGAAAGGCGCAGCCCCAATCGCCGGGTGAGCACCGCGGTGATGAGCAGCAGCCGGTTGAAGTCCACTCCCACAGGCGTGCGTCGCGGATTGCCCAGGTTGCTGGGGGTGGTGAGACCCTGCATTTCCACCAGCAGCGGGCGCGTGCCCTCCATGGTCACAGCAATGGCAGAACCCGGAGCATTGACCATGCGCTCCGCCAGGAACGCCTCTGAAGGGTTGCTCACCTCCACCATGCCGCGCTCGCGCATTTCAAACACACCCACCTCGGCGGTGGCGCCAAAGCGGTTTTTCACCGAGCGCAGCAGCCGGTAAGATTGGAAGCGGTCGCCTTCAAGGTAGAGCACGGTATCGACAATGTGCTCCAGCACGCGCGGCCCGGCGATCACCCCTTCCTTAGTCACGTGTCCCACCAGGAAGACCGCCATGCCACTGGTTTTCGCCAGTTCGCGCAGGCGGTTGGCACATTCACGCACCTGGCTTACCGACCCGGCACTTGAATTCATGTCGGGCAGGTACATTGTCTGGATCGAGTCCACCACCAGCAGGGCGGGTTTGAGCGCCGCGGTGTGTTCCAGGATCGCATCCAGGTTGGTTTCGGTGAGCAGGTAAAGATCATCGGGGAAGGCGGGCTCTGAACCATCGTTCAGGCGGTTCAGGCGCAGCGCACGCATCTTGATCTGGCGCTCGGACTCTTCGCCCGAGACATACAGCACCTTAAGCGGTGCCTTGCGCAACTTCGACGGCGCTGACATTTCGGTTGCCATTTGCATGAGGAGGGTGGATTTGCCGATGCCGGGATCGCCGCCGACTAACACGATCGATCCGGGCACCACGCCGCCGCCCAGAACGCGGGCAAACTCTCCGATGGGCAGCGGGATGCGTTCCTCCGCATCACCGCTGATCTCGGACATGCGCCGGGGCACTGAACGGGCGTTCAAGCCATGCAGGGTCGCGGAACGGACGGAACTTTCCGACTGCACCACTTCCTCCACCATCGAATCCCAGGCGCCGCATTGAGGGCAGCGCCCCAAAGGGCGAGGTGAGGTTTTTCCGCATTGCTGGCAGACGTAACGCGTCATTGTTTTGGCCATGACTTTATTCTAAAGCAAAAATGGGGATTGGGCCTTCAGAAAGAGACAAATCTCTAAACGCACATTGCCATACCCACCCTCTAGTACCCGGGTCAATCATTAAGGAACTTGTCATTCCGAACGAAGTGACACCTTACAATGTAGGTATGTCATCCTGAGGCTGTTCTTGCCGAAGGATCGTTCTTAATGGGGCTTGAATCCTCCTCGATTCAAATGATAATGGTGAAGGATAAAGGTTGTTAAGAACGATCCTCACCTGCACTGCACCGAACGCAGTCCGGTGCAGTGCGGCGCATGTGTCGCTGCGCTCAGGATGACAAAAAGGGATTAGGGTACTTATCCCTAATCCCTGATTACTGATCACCAATTACTACTTTTAACCCCCTAATCCCTGATTACTGATCACTAATTACTAATCACTGCTCTCATAGAGGCTTGACAGCTGTCACCTTGGCGCTGTAGACCTTCTTTTGAAGGTCCTCCACATCCCAGGATTTGACTACCTCCACCTGTGATTCGTTCATCGCGTCGCGGATGAGTTCCTTGTCCATATAGGAGGGTCTGGAAGCCACCTGCTCAAAGCCTGCCTCGCGGATGGCAGCGATGTAATCCTTCACGTCCCAGGCTCCGGCAATGCAGCCTGCCCAGGCAGTCAGGCTTTTTCTAACCTCGTCCGGAAGCTCGCCATCGGTAACAATATCGCTCACCGCGAGTTTTCCACCGGGCTTGAGTACCCTGAAAACCTCGCGAAAGACCTGCGGCTTGTCGGTGCTGAGGTTGATCACGCAGTTCGAGATCACCACATCCACGGTAGCATCTGCCGCCGGCAGGTGTTCGATCTCGCCCAGGCGGAACTCCACATTGTCTACCCCCACCTTCTCCAGGTTGGAGCGCGCGCGGTCGATCATTTCAGGGGTCATGTCCACGCCGATCACATGACCGCTTGCACCCACCTTCTTACCCGCCAGGAAGCAGTCTATCCCGCCGCCCGAGCCCAGGTCAAGCACCGTCTGCCCTTCGAGCAGCGACGCCAGGGTCACCGGATCGCCGCAGCCGAACGAGATGTCGGTCACCTCTGAGGGGAGATCCGAAAAAGCCGGGTCTTCGTAGAGGGCAGCCTTATCCGCCGTATTGCGCGGATTTTCATTGCAGCACCCACTTCCGCACCCACAATCTGACTTCTCACTTTTGACCTTGATGGCATCTGAATAATAGGAACGTACCGCTTTTTTGACTTCCTGGCTTGCTGTTGTTGTGATCTTCATGCTTGGCTCCTTTTTGGAAAACACATTGATGTTCTTCTATATGTTCTGCGAAAAAAAATTATTCCTTGCGGATGATTTCCAGCGGCATATCCGGCGCGAATGTGTCTGCCAGTGCACAACAGCCGCTGACTACCTTCTTCTGGTTGAGGGAGTAATAGATCTCCTTGCCGCGGCGCTCGGTCAGCACCAACCCGGCATCCCGCAGCACCTTGAGGTGATGGGATACAGTGGGCTGGGTTACATCGATCTGCGCCACGATCTCGCTGACCGTCAATTTCTGGCAGCAGCAGACCTTCATGATCTTCTGCCGGGTTTCATCCGCCAGCACCTTGCCAAAATCCAATAATTCCATTGCTCCTCCAAAGAATATTATATATTGATGTTCATCTATATGTCAAGGGGTGAAAATAGGATCCAATGACCTGGGGAAATTGCGGCCAGTGGGAAATCAGCGTTACGACCGCCGCCTGGAGGCTGCCGACCCGCCGCCTCCGGCGAAGGCGCCGATGCCCAGCAGGAATCCGAAGTTGTACCAGCCGCCGTTATTGTGCACCTCGTAAACCGTGACGCTGTGATTGAAGAGTGAGATCACAAACGTGATTGGAGAGATGATACCGTGCCACAATCCCTGCCAGAACCCCGCCACCTTGCCTTCGGCGTTGGGCACATTGACCTGATTGTTGGCGGTGGGGGCGCAGGCTGCCAGCAGCAGGAGCGCCAAAACTCCGACGACGACCAGCGAAATGATCTTCATGTTAACCTTCCTTCTTTTCCGCTGCTTCGACCGCCGATCTGGCCCAGGCGGCGGCCCGTTCGCGCTCGCCGTTCTTCAACGGACCTTCCATCCCCCCGACCAGGAAACCTTCTGTGGGCAGGAGCACTTCAACGCCGCTGGGTTTGAGCAGAGCGGCGATCTTCTTATCGGCATAGCCAGCCGCTTTCTGGGCAAAGCGCAGCAGCGCCGGTCTGAGTTCTTCAAGAGGTATCCGCGTATCGAACACCGCGGCCTTGACCCCCGTCAAGCTGTGAGCAGGGACCTGCTTAAGAAAGGCGGTCAGGACTTCGGTGGGCGCGAATCCGCGGGTGGGTGACCCCACGAAAATCAGATCCAGGTTCTGCAACCGGTCGAGCGTGGCTGCATCTGCCTTGACCATCGCCACCTCGTGCCGTTGCTGCAGCTCGAAGGAGATCGATTGTGCAATCTCTTCGGTGTTGCCAAAAAAAGAATCGTAAAATATCAGAACTTTCATGCATCCTCCAGGCAAGTCAATGTCATCAACGCTATCTACGGTAAACCGCATAAAACTTTGCATCAAGATTAACGGTTCTTAAGGAACATTTGTCAGACCGCGTGCTAAACTGTCGGCATGAGCTATCCTGGTCAAAAGGAGAAAATATGAATGAACTTGTGAGTCTGATCGTTAAAAAGACCGGCATTCCAGAAGCGACTGCGCAGCAGGTGGTGGGTGTGGTGATGGATTTTTTGAAGAAGAAACTCCCTGGTCCTGTAGGCGCCCAACTCGATGGACTGTTGAGCAATGATTCCACCGTGCAGCAGGCTGAGGGCGTGATCGGGAACTTGTTCGGCAAGAAAAGCTAGCATTACCGTTTCTGAACTTGACTGGCGCGGTTCCCGCGCCAGTTTTTTTGTCCCACATGAATCCGAATAGCCGTGGCCGATTTATTCACCGGTCACTTTCCGTTGGACGAAGGTGAGCATCGCCATGACCAGGAACAACACCCCTGCCGCGATGATCCATCCCCGGCCAGCCAGGGATGCGATGCCCAATAACCCGCCCGCGGCAGCAAAGAACAACACAACATAGGTGATCACCACCCATTGGGTATGACGAAAATCAAGTCTCAGTAAGTCATCCAACACCCATTCGAGGGCAAGCCAAAAAAGCACAAATCCAGCCTGGATATAGTAGAGAGTCGCCCGGTGGACAACCGGCGCCTGGATCAACAGGTAGATCAATGGGAGAGCGAGCAGATACTCAAAATAGCGCAGCCAGCGAACTGCCCCGGGGCGTTTCACCAACCGCAAAATAAAAACCAGGCTGGCGGAAACGAAGAAAAGAACCGCAACCACCGCTCCCAGTAAATTGAGTTGTTCGACCATTTTGTATTCCCCTTGATCAAAGGAACACTATTTCATCTTCGCGTTCACCAAATCCCGGGCGCATTTTTGGACCATCTGGAACTGAGCCAGGTAGCCCGCCATCGAATTCGGCGCCTCGCACGAGCGCAGATCGGTCAGGATCAGCCACTCTCCCGCGTACTGCTCCTCGGATTTGCCAAACCCGCACACCGCGATTGCCACATTGTCGCGCGACGATCCTTCGCGTGTGGTCATGAAACCGTAGGCATCCTGCCCGGTGAGGAACTCGTTCACCACCTGACTCTCATCTCCGCCGGAGAACTCCGCCTTTAAGTCCTCACTGTCGCGGCTGAAACGTTCGTTCCACTGCTCCACGTGATAGTCCCGCGTCAGTTGAAAGCCAAGCAGGTTATCATCCACGTTGGCTCCTGACCAGTCGTAGCGGCACTCGATCGACTCGCCCCAGGGAAACGCCTTGCTGACGGTCAACCCGCCGCAGGCGCAATCGGCTTCGCTGAAGACCACCGGAGACTGCGCCGCTGATGTTGTACCGGCCGAGGTGGCCAAAGGAATCTCGCCGGTAGTACTTTGCGTGGCAAAGGAAAGGGTAGATGCCGTCGGTTCGGTTGGAACATCGGAGGCGGTACCGGGCGGCGGTACGCAGGATACCGCGGCGACCATCAACACCGCCAATCCAATCAGCAATGGGGGTGTCCTCAAATGGTTCATGTTGGCTCCTTCGAATGGAACAGGTCAACGATGAGGCGGAGATGGCGAGGAATGAATCATAAAATTGTAGGGAAATGAAAATTAATCTTCTTTGACGCGTGTTGCCTTCATGCGCTGCTCAAGTACCCAGGTGCCGCCGCGGTCGAAGGAGACTTCGCCCAACCATACGAACGAATCGGGCGTAATCTCGGTGAAACTCCAGCGCTCGCGCCGCAGATAGTCGCCGCCCAGCCCCTCCTGCACAATGCGGTCGCCGATGCGCCGCGCCAGCAGGTTGACAAACTCACCCTGCTCCGGGCACATCCAGGTGATATGCCAGGCATCCAGCAGCTCGTCATAGACCCGCAGCGTGGTGCCGTACTGGCTGGGTTTAACGCCTTCCGCGAAGAGCACATCCTGGATGCCGCGCCCCCCAAGGATCCAGTCAAACACCCAGGACCTTTTGGCTTTCCGCACCACTTTGTCGCCCTTGTACCATACCGATTCAACATTCCAGGTACCCACAAACTGACCGTACAACATCAACTTTTCGGCCTGTGCGATAAACGGACCGGATGCCGAAAGCAGGTCGAAAGCGGAATGAGTTTTCATTTGATCCTCCAGGTGCCATTTTTGTTGCGTCAAATACATTATAGCGACCCCGCAATGAATTTTGCAGGAGATCTTTCGCCTGGATGCAATTGGATTGGAGCGGGTAGAAATCAGTGTTCGTGCCGGCCAGCGACCACGTAGATGTAGACCAGCGGTTCGCAGCCGGTGTTGACCACGTCATGCACGGTTTGAGGGGGATTGTAAAGCACTCGTCCCGGCGCAACTTTCATGGGTTCCTGGCCCGGGAAGCGCAGCTCGCCGCAGCCAGCCAGAGGGATGAGCATCTCTTCGCCTTCGCCGGTGGTGTGTTCCCCCACCGCTTCTCCAGGGGCGAGCACCACGTACCCCGAGCGCAGCGACTGCGTTTCAGGAGGTCCGCCCAGCAAGCACTTATAGTGTTCTTCAGGCGAGGGGAAGGAGATGGTGAGAGGGGAGGCGGTCATGAGCAATTCCTTGATAGAGAATCGCAAAAAGCGTAATCAATTCCTGAAATCTACTATAAACGATTCCCGGATAAAGTCTTCGGGAAATCCTATGTGGCTTTTTTCAGCAGCCGCCAACCATCGGAGCGTTCGATCAGGTCAAACCCGGACGGGTTGAAATCGGGAAAATCGGGTGAGATCAGCAAATATCCAAGGTTGGGAAATTCCGGTTGGGAATCAATCTGCCCGTCCTTGATGGCATAGATCCGGCGCGAGAAATCGTCTCCAAAGAACAGGTAATCCGGGAAATACCCACCCTCGGCAACGATGCCCAGGCTACTGTCGGGGGTTACATTTTCATCGACCATGCCCAGCGGAATCAAAAACGATTGGTTCCCGTACGCCCGCTGGAAGGTCCGGCTTTCCTGCCAGACGCTCTTCTCGTTCGTGATATACGGCATGGTCTTGTAGGTTATTTTCTTGATCAACATGGGGCTTTCGTTGTAAAGCCTGACCATTTCCTTCCTGCCAACCAGGGGGCGGGAATAATCGTTAACGATCGAGTACGAAGAGATCAGGATGCCGGTGATGAAAATGAGCGCGACCAGGATTCGATTGACCGGCCGTTTATCGCTCATGATGAACGACGCAAAGGGCATGATCAAGAGGACCGCGAGGATCAGGTACCTGCCCAGGTATTCGTCCCAGCCGTTCTTGAAGGTAGCAGTTGCCAGGAAGTAGAGGATTGCGGTGGCGATGATGACGATTGCCTCCACCTTTCTGCGGCGGATGGAGTAGACAATGCCGTAAACAAACGCCGGCAAAATCAGCACCCAACCCAGGAAACCGTACCAGGTGGATTCCTCGTTCAGGGGGTAGATGGTGGTAAGGGAGAACGGCACGTCTGGAGAGAGAAGGTATTTATCGCTTTCCAGGTTGAAGCGGGTCTTTGAAAAGGCGGCATCAAACGCTGCTGCCTTGACGCGGACGCATTTGCGGTTGATGGAATCGGGAAATCCGTCGCAGCTGATGAACTGCGAGAACAAACGCAGCGAGTTGACGACCGCCCGGTCTGCCACTCCGCCGATCGAGTTGTAGCTCTCGGCATAATTGATGTCCCGGGTCTCTCCAAATGGGTTTTGGTAAATGAAGATGTTTCGGGCGTATGAAAAGAGCCCCAGCAGAACGGTCAAGCCAACCAGCGTTCCGGTCCAAAAAGCGAGCTGTTTGCGTTTGTTCTCCCGCTGCCTGCCGATCACGATCACCGCCAGCAGAATGTACCCGGGCAGGGTAAATAGGGCGTATTGCTTGGTGCCGATTGCCAGCGCCATCGCCAGGGCTGAAAAAACCAGCCGGTTTTTCTGCCCTTCGGCGTTGCGATTCAGCAAAAAGAGAATGGCTGCGCCGATGTACGCAGCCGCCAGAATATCGTTCTGGGCAGTGATGGATTCGAACAGGACGATCGGGAAAGTCAGGAAGATCAAGGCGCAGAGCAACCCCGATATCCTTGAGAAGCCAAACCTGACGGCAAGTGCGTAGAGTATGACCGCCGCGGCGATGGTTGCAAAGAATTGGACCGTGCCCACAAGTACATCGGAACGGAGAAAGACCACCGACCACAACATCAAAACGCTGTTGTTCAGGGGGTACATCGATCCGATATTGTTGAATGCCGGGTAGATGTTGAACGATCCCTGCTGCAGCCAGTAAGCGATGCGCGAAAGGTGGTTGTAGAGGGAATCGCTGGTGTTTTGCGGAAAGTGTATCGAAACGAAGAAGAGGAAACCGTAAAAGCCCGCGATGACGAGAACCATGACCGCAGCCAGGGGATATTTCCTGACAAACGAACCCACGGATACGGTTTTGAACGAAGCGAGCAGGGTTTTGAGGGGGATTAATTTCTTCCGAAAAATGAAAAAGCTGACCGCGGTAAAAACAGCCTGGAGGATCAAAATGACCGCCGGCTGATTGAGCCGGGTCAGGAAGCCGGCAATTTCAAGCGTCACAATGACATAAGCGCTTGCGCAGAGGAAGTAAAAAAGGATCTTTTCAGAGATTGAAAGCGTGGCCGCAAGATGGCTGATACTGTACAGAAAGCCGAGAACCAGAACGATGGATAAAGCGAATAAGGCCACTTGTTACCCCTTGGTGCTGCGTATGGATGTGAGTTTGTGCTATCTGCAAGCCCTCAAATCAAAGAGGGCAGACCAATCGTCATGTCCTGGTTTCGTGATCCGTTCCACTTCTGTGACACAGGGCTGGAGGAAGGCGGTTTTTTGATTCTCCGCCAGTTGATTCCAGTAGCGCTGGTCAAAGTAGGCGTATGAAAATCCCGCCTGGCTCAGCTTTTTGGCGTCCGGGGCATTGACCAGGTTCTCGTAAGCCGGCAGGAAATCATACCACGTGGTGCCCGCCTGCGTATGGCGTCCAAACAGGGTCGCCGAGCGGTAGGGGTTGGGGTCAAAAACGGCTGCTCCCGGATCCAATTTGTTCCAGTACTTCATTTCCATCTTCACATCGTAGCTGTTGATGAACGAAGCAAACTGGTGGTATTTGATATTGGGGAATTGCACGCCCAGCATGACCAGCCCGCCGAACATGACCACGCCCGCCAGGATGCTCGCCGCACTGCGGATGAACCTCGCGCGGTGGGAAGCCCAAATCCAAACCGCGGGCACCGCCAGCATCACGCAAACGCGCGGGAAAAAGTAGAGCCTTGAGGTGTTCCGCAGCGACCCTGAGAAATGAACGAAGACCATCGCAAGGCTCAGGATCCCCGCGAGCAGCAGGGTCGCCTCAAACCAGCGTTCCGAGCGGACCGCTTTCAATCCCCAGATCAGTACCAGCGGCAGCACCAGCAGGATGGGTCCGATCTCGATCAGCGCAATGACAATCTGGGCAGGATCCAGAAGGCTCAGCACCCCCAGGTGATGCGAAACGATGGACGGCGAAGCCAGCTGCAGCCCGGTGACTTGAAAGGTCAGCGGCGCCGGCTTTCCGAGCAGCGGATAGAGAACCGCGTTCAGGGATCCGCTCAATGCCCCGCCCTGGACCGCGATGATCAACCCGCTGACGAACCACACCAGCCACCACAGTCCCAGCTGCCTTGGGATCTTCCATTTCCGCGAGCGCAGGAGGGTGATCAGCGTGATCAGCAGGACGGCAAGCCCCATGAGCGGGATCTCGATCTCGGTGAGCAGGCCGAGGCTGGAGACGAGCAGGATCGTCGGCAGGGCGCTCCAAGCGCTGCGCCACCTGGAGGCGGTGAGCAGCAGGGCAAACAGCACCGCCGGCAGCATCAGCGCGGTGACGTTGAGGTATCCTTCAGAGCCCGAAGTGAAAATGCCGTTCAGGAAGGCATACGGGAAGGGAAAGCTGCCCTGACCGTCCACCGGCCAGGGATTGGGCAGGGAAGCCAGGAGGGTCGAGCCCGAGGCTGCCCCGGCGCCGATGAGGGTGACATTTTGACTCAGTTTGGAAACGATCGAATCCGGCAGCAGCAGAAGAAGCCAGCGCGTGCCAGAGATGAAAAGCACGCCCGCCCCGCCGAGCCATTGCGCGATCCTGCTGCGGGTCACCCGGTACGTCCAGAGGGCTCCCAGGAAGACCGCCGGAGCCACCGTGAAGGATTTGGCGATATCCCAGGCGGTCCACGGCAGGCTGTGACCCAGGCGCATGATCTGCGCGCCGAACATCAGCACGAAGTAATGGTAATCCAACGGGATGGCAGAATTCAGCGCAAAGAGCACCGGGTTTTCACCCGTTGCCATGATGGAGAGCGTCGGCAGGTGGGCGAAATCGTCGTAGAGCGCCAGCCCGCGCGAGATGAGGAAGAAGACATAGGTGATGACGAGGAAGGAGATCCACTGCCAGGGGACGACCCTGATCTTCAGCCCGCGCAGACCCGCTTTGCGCAGCGCGAAGAAGGCTCCGGCGGCAAAGACGATGCCCGCGCCGATCCAGATCGCCAGGTCGAACGGCAGGACCCGCCCGATGAAGTTGACCAGGCCCACCTCGGCGGTCAACCCCACGACCAGGCCCACCATCCCCTCCTCATTGGGCGCCAATGAGAAGAGCGACCTGGAGAGCCACCATCCTCCCAGAATCCAGAGGAGTGCCCAGGTCACCAGTAGAATGGACGGCAGAATCGTCTCCAAGTTGAACCCCTTGCCGAGAGCTTGATGTAATTATAGGCTGCGAAAATTGTAAACCCAAAAGACGTGGAGGGGGTGCGTTCAATTTTGAACCCACCAATTAAATGGTGCCACGAATCACCCTACCCCATGCGCCATCGACAATCAAGCGTCAGGTGATCAGCCTTACGAAATCTAGCTTTTTAGGCGTGAAAACAGGAGATCTTTCTTATCCCAAAGAGTATTATTTCCTGACCCTGCATCACTGACCTTGTTGATTGTACTAATCAGGAATTTCTTGTTGAGAACTGTGATCCCTTTTATAGGAGCTCCGAATGGCACAAATGCATTCGTGAATACAATGATTGGCCGGACCCAAACAGTGATTGCGAGTATCTCTTTTATCTGATCGCGAAGCCAATACGTGTTCTTTAGCGTTTGTGCAACGAAATCCTTTTCGGTGGGGTGTCCGTTCAAGTAAATGGACTCATTCTGAATGCTTACTTTTCCGTAATGAGATTTGGTCTCAATGAGAAAAACTCCGCTTTTTTTGCTTATAAGCACGTGATCGATATTCCCGTAAGGGCAATCAATGTCGTTAATCATGTAATATTCTTCTGATAAACCTGCGAATAATTGATCAACGGCTTCTTCTGCCCTGGCTCCTCTTCTAGCCCGGGTGACTTCCTTCTCCCTCTTCCCTAAATGGTTGTCGAGAATGTCTGGCAGATAATTGACCAGGAACAACAATACCAGTATTCCTCCCCCGCCAATTCCCAGGGCGGAAGCATTATTTAATGCAATGACAAGAACAATAAATACAACAACGCCAATGATCGCGGAAATGACCATTTTCTTATAGCGTTTATCTGCCATTCGATGGGTAGAATCCCCTGCTTTGTTGTTGGTTTCCATGATATCTTTCCCCCTCTTTGGGATTGTGGGTAGGTTGCGTCAAGAACGCACCTACAGGTTGATTACTCGTTTATCAATCTGTCTTTCTTCAAGTCTTCCTTAACGAGCTCGTGCGCACTGGCAAATAAGCTCGCACTATCTGTGATGAAGGGGTCATAGTGCAGGAAATTCGGAATCTTTGGATTTCGAAGATTATCAGAAAAGGAAATATTCGCAAAAGCGATTGTAGAAATTTTGGGTACTTTATCTATTTCAAAAAGAGAATAAATAGGCAACTCTTTGTCACCATACTTATCAATAAGAATCCTGGTAAGTGCAGCACGATAAAGCTTAGGTACTGCTTTGATATATCGAAGGTTTGTTCCTTTGATCTTTTTTGCCAAACTCATCATTTCTTCAACATCGATTCCAAGATTAAAATAGTGCTTGAACAATAGATCTTCATTGCCGATTCCATTCCGCGATTCAGTTGATAGGATATTTAGAACTAAATCGGGTCGATTTCTGATCGCTGATGAATACAAAAGAGCATTATAGCTATATGATTCGAAAGAATTATTGTCATGGCAATGCCTAAGAAAAATAACTTCATTGAACGCTGTTTCAAAATCCCCAACCAGTAGCTGTCTTTCAAGCCCATAAAAATAGATGAATACGTAACCAATGTTAATGGGTTGAGAAATGTCGTCTAGCCAATGCAAGTATATCCATCGTTGCTCAGGTGACAACTGGATAAACGAAGGGTAATAAGGTGGGCGATCAATAACATCAGGGTTAGGTGGTCGATGTACTGGCAAGTCCTTATAGATAGTACTCGGTTCTTCTGGTCCGATTATTTCTACTTGGGTGTTTCCTGTAATGTTTACTGATATTCGGACTCCTCCCAAACCCCCTGTCCTGCCTTTTGAATCTCTTTCAATGATTAGGAGCTTTGCTGGGTGTAGCTCCTTAATTCTGATGGCTTTCGTTTTCACAATAGATTTTTCGTTGATTCCTGTTTCTTCAATTTCTTTATTAAGAATATTTCCGGGCGTTTCGTTTTCTTTGGAAGAAAATGAGTTTCGTAGGTCAATCAACCCAGATGGGTTTTTCATCAATGGTAAAGCTTCATTAATTTTGCTAATAAATTTGCTAGCATTACTTATTTTTGCATTGGTTGATTTCAGATTTAGGAGTTTACTCCTTAAAGTAGCACTAGCTCTTGAAAATGCGTCAAATATGATGGAGTCTTGTTCTCGTTCAATGTCAGCTAACAATTGGGATGGCATTGGTTTGAATATTCCGATACCCTTCTGTTCATAAATCAGTAGATGCCTAAGCGTCTCTTTTGCTACACCTATTCGAGAGATCACCGAATCTGTATTATTGGATTTATACATAATTTCTTTTGATTCGTTGAATATCCTCGACCTATTTTGAAGGTCTAGTAGCACAAATTGCTCACAACTCGGGCACATCTGATTCTTAGTTACTTTATGAAATAGCCCTGACTTCCCACAATATTTACAGGTAGCCATATCTCCCTCCAAAGTATTGCAGTTACCAATATTAGTAGGTACGGTACGTCCGCAATCCACCTTTTCTCGGGTACATGTATGATACTTCTCGTTAAAATTAACAGCTAAAATTCCCCGCTCAACCTGTAAACCAGATTCAATTATACAACAGCGGCTTTTTCGATACTCTCAGCCAATCCTGCGCTTGAGGAAGAAAGTGTATTCGTCGCTCAACAGCGCATTGGACAGGGTCTTGACGGCGTTGACCAGTTCCCATCCCTGCCGGCCGAGCTCGTTGAGGTGCTCCTGGGCCGTGTTTTGGCCCCTGCCGAAAATCCCCGCTTGATTCAGATTGCCGCTGAAAATGGTGTATTCCCATCTGTCCATCTCATCCCTCCCATTTCCTGTTGAGCGCTTTTGCAAGGGTTCCTGCCCGCCCGGAGCCCATTCAGCACAGCAGCCTCTCCATTCATGATACACAGATTGGAGGCGCAATGCTTAAGATAAAAAGAGAGCGTCCCTTCGGACGCTCCCTCAACTCACTGATCACTACTCACTTCTCACTGCTCACAATACTACGGCTGGGGGGTCGCGCTCGGCACGTACCCGCTGACGTCAAACACCGAGCTGGCGCTGGTCATCACGGTCGGCAGGATGCCGTTCCACTTGGTGAGGAACAGGTACTGCAGGTACTCGGGGCTCAGCGAGCCGGTATCCTTCATCGCCTTTTGCGCGTCCGCCTGCCCCTGCGCCTGGGCAACCACAGCCTGCGCATCGATCTCAGCCTGGGCCAGCTTCTGCTTGCTGGTCTCCACCGCCTGCTGGGCAATCTGCTTGGCTTCAATGGCGGACTGGAATTCCGGCGAGAAATCAAAATTGACGATGTTGAAATTCTCGACGATGATGTTGTAGGCTGCCAGTTGGGTGGTCAATTCCTTCTCAGCTTCCAGCCGTACTTCTTCCCGGTTGGTGATCAACTCTTCGGCGGTGAATTTGGCGGTCACCGATTTGAAGGTGTTCTGCAGGGCGGGCGCGATGATGATGTCGGCATAATTGGTGCCGATATTCTGATAGACGGTGATCGCATGAGTGCCGTCCAGGTGATAGTTGATCGCGATGGTCGAAGTGACCACCTGCAGGTTCTCAGACATGGCCGAGGCTTCGACCTCGTCTTTTTGCGTGCGGACGCTCATGTTGTGAACGGCCTCGATCAACGGCAATTTGACCCCGATGCCAGGCTCCGCCATGCGGTTGATCGCGCTGAAGCGGGTCACCACGCCTACACTGCCGGCGGGAACGACGTAGATCGACATGGCTGCGAGCAATACGATCAGCACCGGAACAACGATTACCCATAGTCTCTTCATCTTCTTTTTCTCCTCGTCATGAAAGGGCAGCAATGCCCTTTCCGTAATAAAAAGTCGTTGAAACCACATTCATATACGTGTGAAGGGCGATTTGGATTCGCTCTTCATTCCCCGGTGGATGGATCTGACATAAATCTTGAAGAACGAATTTTACCCTAAACGGACGTTGACGGAGGAACCATCCATGTGGGTGGTATACCTAGAAACTCTGATCTGCATAATGAAGAGCAAATCTCCTGCACAACCTTAATTCTCTCCCCCATTTTGTGAAGGTAGGGGCAATTCATGAATTGCCCCCACGATTTGGGTACCTGTCATGTGGTTACCTGACATTTGGCTATCTGATGCGTATCGGCATTTCCACCCTTCCCTTCAGGGAAGGGGCAGGGGTTAGGTCTTCTTTTCAACCTCCGCCGCGATTTGGATGATCGGTGCCCCCTCGTCGACCCTCACGCTGTGTTCAGAGTGCCTCGTCGCAGGGAACATCGTATATAAAAAGACCGTCCTAAAGGGCGGTCTTTTTATATTGGCTCCTCGTCGAGGACTCGATATCATCCCCTCAATGGGGAAGCTCAAACCTATAAATTAAATGCAAAGCTCCTCGTCGAGGACTCGAACCTCGAACCTAGCGGTTAACAGCCGCCCGCTCTGCCGATTGAGCTAACGAGGAATGCGCCGTTATTATAAGGCTCATCTCGCCGCAGTGTCAAGTCTAGCCGCCGCCTCCAGCGCATAGGTGACATTTACTATCCAAAATAATGACATTCTCCATCCGGCCCTTATTGACGAAACCGCCCCCTGGTGATATTCTTATCCGCAACCTCAACTGATTCACCGAAAGGATTCGACCCATGGCTTACAAAATCACCTCTGATTGCATCATGTGCGGTGCCTGCGAAACCGAGTGCCCTGAAGGCGCTATTTCTGAAGGCGACGGTCTGTATGTGATCGATGCTGCCCTCTGCAAAGATTGCGGTTCCTGCGCAGATGTCTGCCCCACCGGTGCTGCACAAGCTGCCTAAATACCACCCTGTTCCCAACCAGACAGCCCTTTCAGGGCTGTCTTTTTTTTCCCTGCCCTTGGATATTTTAAGCCTCATCCATCCATTTTTAACTTTCCCTCGCCCCTGCGGATGCTATACTTGATCCAGGGGCGCGTTTCAAAACTTCACACCCGAGGCGGATGATGAAAAAATTCATAGCTGTGGCAGGAAACATCGGCGTGGGCAAGTCCACCCTGGTGGATATGATCTCGGAACAGCTCGACTGCATGCCTTTCTACGAACCCGTCACCGAAAATCCCTACCTGGCGGATTTCTACAAGGATATGCGCGCCTGGAGCTTCCAGTCGCAGATCTTCTTTCTCACCCACCGCCTGCGCATTCACCAGGAACTGGTACGCGTGACCGGATCGGTCATCCAGGACCGCAGCATCTACGAAGATGCCGAGGTCTTCGAGCAGAACCTGTTTGTGCAGGGCAGCATGAACCTGCGCGACCACGAAACCTACCGTTCGCTGTATCTCACCCTCGCAGAGTACCTTCCCCCTCCCGACCTGGTAATCTACCTGCGCGCCTCGGTGCCCACACTGCTCAAGCGCATTGCCCTGCGCGACCGCACCTATGAACGCAAAATCGATCCCTCCTACCTGGAACGCCTGAATGTGCTCTACGAGAACTGGATCCAGCACTTCACGCTTTGCCCCATTCTATCGGTGCCGGCGGACGACCTGGACTATGTGGAACACCCCCGCCACCTGCAGCTCATCATCAACAAGGTGCAGGAAAAGCTGACGGGCAAAGAAGAAGTCATCTTTGCCCGCGATGAATTATCGCAAGATTGACCTGCCTGGAACTTGCCCCCGGGAAAGCGAAAAAAACGTGACGGTTGGGTCTAGCGCGGCTCGACCGTCAGTTTAATTGCCGTTCGCACCTTGCCGTCGATCTCCACATCCACAAATTCTGGAATGCAGACGATGATGATCCCGTCCTCGGCCAGATACCCCTTGGCCAGCACCAGCGCTTTAACTGACTGGTTGACAGCTCCCGCCCCGATTGCCTGAATGATGGCGTGTTTGTGCTCGCGCATCACCCCCGCGATTGCCCCTGCAACAGCCGCGGTGCGTGAATTGGCTTTGACTTTGATCACATCCATGTTAACCTCTTTTTATTGAATGAGACATTGAGATAGGTATCATTAAGGGGCATCACACCTATTATTCCAGATTGTACAAGATTTATCATTCAATTACAATCATCGTCTATACAATCGACTAACTTTTGGATTAACTCTCTCTTTATAGGTTAATGGATATCGTAATTGTAGTAGGGGGTGTGGAAATGTGGATAAGAGAGGCGTCCGGCTTAAGAATCTTCTTTTGCAGGCATCATCTGTATTTGTCCACCTGCTGCCAGCCGTCGATAATCGCGCGGCGGTTCTTCCAATCCACCTGTGGAGAAAATCCTCTTTTCCACAACCCATATCGGTCCAGAGCGAAGGTAGACCAACCCTGTGCAAAAGTCACTCATTATCCACAGATGCAAACGCTGATGGTGGAGAAATGGGGGTAGAAAAAGCCCGCTCTTTCCACAGGAAAAGCGGACTTATCCACAGTCTTTGGGCAGGTTATCCACACCGGCAGTTATTGATTTCGGGCCTGCCACTGCTCGATGGCTTCGTCCACCCGGTCCACCATCGAATCGATGGCTGAAACGCGTTCCTCGAAGTGTTTCGAATCCAGCTCCAGCTCTTTACTGAAACTTTGCCAGGCTTTGTAGGGTTCTTCAGATCGAGGCAGGAACTGGGCAGCCAGCGTCCAGGTGCGCAGCAGAATCCACAGGGCAGCAGCGGGGCGCTCGTCTGCCAGTGCGGTGATGGCTTTCTCGTAATACGCCCGGCGGTAACGTCCCAGGTTCACCGGCGCATCTTCAATGGTTCGCAAGCCTTCCAGTGAACTCTTCCATGCCGGCAGCCAGTCGTCGAAGGCTTCGCGGGTGGCGCTTTCGTTGTAGAACATCGCCACCAGCTCCCCCAACAGGTCGGTGCGTCCAATTTCCTCAAGCCTGGAAGGCAGATCCACCCCCATGCGGCGCAGGGGCAGCGGCATACCGCTTAGACAGGACAGGGCATTGGCGCAATCTGCCACCGCGCCCAGGTACTCCTGCTGGCGTTTGGGTCCCTGCGGAATGGTCTCATCCGAAAAACTCAGCCAGGTCTGGCGGGCGCGGGAAGCAAAAGACCGTGCCCGCGCGAGGACGTTATCCGCCTGAAAGTATTGAGCGGCAATGTTGGCTCGCGTGAAATCCAACCAGTGCACCGCTTCGAACAGCACCAGCGGGTCGCTGCAAATGCCGCCGCCGATCCAGGCATCCGTGCGCAGCCGGCGGGGATGGTCGAACACGCCCTGGTAGAGGTGGGCGATATCGAGATGCACCTCCTCGGTGATGCGTACCACCTGACGCGGGGCAGCCGGAGGGCTGTCATGCACGCAGATCAGATCGATGTCTGTCAGACCGCCGAGCAGCGGTTCATCCCGCAGCAGAGAGCCGGTGAGATAGATGCAAACCAGGCTGTGATCGGTGGAAGCCATGCGGGCAGCATGTTCGCGGGCGAGGTTCAGAAGAATGTCACGGTTGATGCGCACAGGTTCCTCGGTTCAGTCAATGGGCAGGTGCGGCTGGATGGGCGGCTGCGCCAGAGCTTCGCGGATGCGGGTCAGAATGATCTCAAAATCCTGCGGGCGGCTGACGAAATCCAGCCCGTCAGTGTCGATGGTCAGAGTGCGGGTGTTGTGGCTGCCATTGGCAAAGAAATCATCGTACGTTTCGTTGAGCAGGTGAATATAATCCCGCTCCATGGAGCGCTCAAAGGGTCGGTCGCGCATGGCGATGCGCTGCATCAGGGTGTCGGTGCTGGCGCGCAGGTAAACGATCAGGTCGGGCGGGGTGATCTTTTCTGCCAGGGCTTCCTGCACGGTGTAGTACATTTCGAGCTCGTCCCCCTGAAGGGTGGCGCGGGCAAAGAGGGCGTCCTTTTCAAAGGTGTAATCGCTGATCAGAGCCTTGGCGATGGACAGGCGGTCGGTGATATTGCGGCGCTGTTGGTGGTAGCGGCTGAGCAGGAAGAAGATCTGGGTCTGAAAGGCATAGCGCACGCGGTCGGCGTAGAAGCTGGAGAGAAAAGGGTTTTCTTCGAAGACTTCGAGCACCAGTTCGGCATCAAATGCCGGACGCAGCATGCGCGCCAGGGTGGTCTTGCCCACACCGATGACACCTTCAATGGCAAAATACATGAGCAGCTCCAGGGTTTCCACGGCGTTGCCGGGAGAATTCGTTTCCGATTTTAAACTATACCATAAGAAGGCTTCTCCATTTGTCATCGACAGGCGGTTGATGACAGAGCAATTACCATGAGGGAAATATTCCACGGACCGGCTTATCCTCCCATTTTTCGTGAAGCCAAATGGGTTTGCGTTCGTTGCACACCCAAGCGTTCGTTGCGAGCGAAGGAGGCAGAAGGGGGTCTATCGATGGAGGTTCATAGAGCATTTATTCGTTATCGTAGGGGCGCACAGCTGTGCGCCCCTACGTCTAGGTTAAGCTTGGTAGAAATTGTTACTCGGCCAAATCGGTAAATCCCTAAAGTCTTCACCGCCTTATCCTTTTACTTAAGGGCAATTCATGAATTGCCCCTACAAGCTAGGTCGAACTGGGGCACTATCGGATTACCTCGTAAACAACGAATACGCGCTGCCATCGGAGATTAATTCGAGAACAATGTCGCTTCCAAGGCTGATCCAACTGTGCTCCGGTGCCTGAGAGAGGTCCTGCCAGAGGATTTGACCGGCGGACCAGCGCTCCCACCAATGGGGCGGAACGCGGGTGATGTCAGCGGGTGCAAGAACTATAGCGGTCAAACCGGCAAGCACCCTCGGGTCCAGTTCAACCAGCCGGGCAGGGTCAACCCCGCCGGGGATGAGAATGCGGCACCCCTTGTAGGTCACCAGCAGGGCATCCGCATCTGTATCGCCTGCCAGCACTTGAATAGTCACCCCGTCGTCCATTGTCAGCACATCACCCACGCTCAAATTTTGGCTGCTCAACGAAGGGTCAAAGTTTATAGGTCTCAAGCCCTCCACCGGGCGGGTGACGGATGGTGCCAGGTACACCAGATGAACGGGCAGTCGCTCATCAAAAGCGGAAAGATATCTGGCTGAGGACCTTTGGGTGAGCAGCACGCCGTCCACCCGGTTGCGCCATGGATTGAGTGATTGGCTGATGCTTGAGGTCAGCTCGTTCACTTCTTCACCCGGGTTCAAAACCACTTTGGAGCCACCGGGAGAAGTGATCACTTGATTGACCTCGCTGCCGCTGCGGATGAGTTCAAGATGCAAATATCCATCCGGACGGTGAAGCACTGCCGCCCATATTGAGAATGCAGCTGCCATCAAGCCGAGTGCGATCCAGAAAAATGAAATTCCGCCCAGCCATTTCTTGAGTTTGTCGCGTGAAACGATGATCATAAAAGCCCCCAACGAAGCTATGCCAATCCCCAAAGACAAACGAGAATCGACTGCAATAGCTTCCCCTGACATGCGGGCAATCCAGGCAACGATCCGGTTGGTGTATGCCAGCAGCGGCCAGGCGGCGAATGCTCCCAACCTGCCCAATGGTTCATAGACCATGCCGGCGATCGTGGCAACGCCCCCGGTCACCAGCACAGCAGGCTGCACCGGCAGCACCAGGGGGTTGCTCAGGAGGGAGGAGATGGACAGCCGCTTGAACTGTAACGCGATGATCGGCAGCGTGGCTGCCTGGGCTGCCAAGGTGAACAGGAAATACTCGCTCAAGGGTCCGGCAATACGATGAACCTGATCTTCCGGAACAAAATGACCAATCGCTTTTTCCGCCCTGTCCTTTAAGGGGGACCCGAGCAAAACCAGCCCGAGCGTGGCGGCAAAGCTCAACTGAAAACTCGTATCCCAGGGCAGGAACGGATTGACCAGGCACATGATAAAGGCCGTAAAGAATAACGCTGTTGGTCCGGCGCTCCTGCGGCCGATCAGATGCCCGCCCATGGCAACAGAAGCCATCACGGCAGCCCGCACCACCGAAGGCGAACCGCCCACAAGCACGGTGTAGAACGCCAGCCCGAGAGCGGTCAAAGCTGCCGCGGTGTACCGGTTGAAAAACCTCGAGGTCAGCGCCATCAGCAAACCTGCCAGTACCGCCATGTTGAAGCCTGAAATGGCAATGATGTGAGCGGTTCCGGTATCGCGGTACGCCTGATTCAACGATTCGGGGAGATCATTGTCAAGACCCAGGAGGATGCCTGAAAGCAGCCCTGATTCCGGCTGGGGAAAAAGGCGAAAAATGGTAGTGCGCGCCTTCTGACGGAGCGCTTCGAGCCAGAGGCGCATGCGATCCACCGGGTGAGTGCCAACGGTTTTTACCTCAGTTGGATAATAGACCACCGATTGGATTCCCTGGCGGTAAAGGTAATCGCGGTAGGAGAAGTCAGCTCCGTCTGAGGGAGTGAGGGGTTCAGCGGATAAGCGCAAAATATCTCCCATCCTGACTTCAAACCCAGCCTGAAAGCGGACCCGAACATCTCCTTTGACCGGAAGGCTGCCAGTTTCACCGGTGGTTTCATTCATGCGTTCCATTTCGATGACTTTCAGGCGCGCGTAGACAGCGTCCTCGCGGACATCCGGCGGTTCGCTCACCCAACCGGTGAGGACTGCCGTACCGCGATCGTTGTAATAAGCCAGCGAGTGATCATTCACGACCGGGGCGGCCTGAATCACCCGCAAAGCTCCCAGGCAGATCAGCGCCAGGAACCAGGCGGGCGGCAATTGCAGGGCTTTTTTCCACCAGGCGTGTTTTCGAATACGGTCAACGACCAACCATGCAGCGGTGACCACCGTGCCGCCACCCCAAATGATTGGCGAAATGGAGAACCATTTTCCGACCAGAATGCCTGCAAGGAATGCGAGCGAGGACCAGAGAAGCGGCAATAAGGGCTCCGGCGGGATGGGATTACTTCAAGCGGAAGGGCAGGAACATGGGGGTCTTCTTCTGATATTCGAGATAAGCAGCGCCGAATTCCTGCACCATCTTCTTTTCCTCGAAAACTGCGCCTATGACGGTGTAGACCACAACACCGATGATGAATGCCAGAGTGTTCCATGACAACCACGGCATGCAAAGCAAGAAGAGAAAAGTGCAGGTGTAGATGGGATGACGCACCCACCGGTAAAGACTGCCGGTGACCAGCGAGGGAGGCTTGTAAGCGGACGGCGTGTTTTTGAACCACGGCAGCGCGGTCAACCCCAGGAAACCGGCGGTGCTGATCTGCGACAGGCTGACCAGAATTCCGACAACCGCAACCGCCTGGACCGCAAGGGTCAGATATACCCAGGGGGCATGAATGATGTAGATCAATTCATCTGGCAGCAAAATGACGAGGGAAAGATAGGCGAGGGTTGTCAGAGTGGCAATCCCCACAAAAAACAGGCGGTAGTACTTGCGTGACCGTTCACCGAACCAGCGGGCAGCGAGGTTCTTGCTCCAGTTGGAAGCCAATAGCGAATGGATCAGTCCAAACACGGCGCCAGCAAGCAGGATCCAGAAGAAGCCGGTCAGTCTCAGCATCATACTGACCAGTATAGCGCAATTCAAGATCCGGGCTTAAAAGCCCTGGTAGACGAACGGGGTAACGTTATCGGAGAGGGCGGCCAGCAGGATGGCGAACGCAAGCACCACGACAAAGGCTATGATATGCAGGCGGGACCAATCGAGGATGAAGTCTTCACGGCGGCCTTTTGATTGCTGGATGTCAAACACTACGGCGATGATCAAAACGCCGATCAGAATGGGGCTGGGAAGCTTCAATGCCGTCCAGCTCAGATGGGGCACTTCCCCTGCCAGCATCAGATCCAGCCCCTTCCAATCCGGGGGGATCCAGTGAAGCATGCCCTGCCAGTATTGCAGAGCGATTTTGACGGGCATGCGGAATGGCACCCAGGCGAGTGCAGCCAGGATGAATGTGACGACCGTGCCCAAACTCTGACGCCACCACGGCAGTTCGTCCGTGGCAACGGCATTCCTGCGCAGGGAAAACAACCGTTCCACCACCTGGTAAAGACCGTGCAGCGCGCCCCAGAGCACCAGGTTCCAAGCCAGTCCGTGCCAGGCGCCGCTGACCAGCATGGTGATCATGGGTGGCAGCACAAGGTTGATCCAATGTTCACGCGGCGAAAAACGCTTCATCAACGAACGGGCGGTGGGAAAGAAGATGTAGTCCCGCAGCCATTGCGATAGGCTGATGTGCCAGCGGTTCCAGAACTCGGTAAAGTTGCGCGAAAGATAAGGCAGGTTGAAGTTGTTGGTCAGCTCAATGCCGAACCAGAGGCTCACCCCGCGGATGATGCTCGTATAGCCGGCAAAATCGTTGTAGAGCCCAAAGGAATATGCCAGCAGCCACATTATCAGGTTTTGTCCGGGAAAACTGAGTGGATTGACGAATGCATCCGCCGGGATCATGTTGAACAGAGGGTCGGCAATGACGATCTTGCGGAACAATCCAATCAGGATCAGGGCAACGCTTCTCTCAAGCAGGGATCTGTCCATGGAAAGCGGGTTGTCCAGCCGCGGAAGGAATTGCCGCATGCGTTCAATGGGGCCTGAAAGCAGCTTGGGAAAGTACACCATATACACGGCAAATCGCACAAAATCCTTTTCCGCCGCCACCCGCCCGTTCTTGATGTCCAGCAGCATCGAAATCGCCTGGACAACCAAAAAGGACAATCCAATGGGGATGAGAATGGAAACCAGGCTGGTTGAGGAGGTCCAACCCAAAGTCGCCAATTCTTTTTGCAGTGCTGGCAGGTAGAAATGGTTGTATTTCAGCAGGAACAGAAAAGCGACATTAAAGACGATCCCGCCTGCAGCCCATCCTTTTCGAGCTCCCTGGCTTGACTCAACTTTACGAGCCAGTCCGTAGTTGACAGAAGTAAAGAGCGCCAGGACGAGGATGAACTGCCACGACCAGGTGGCGATGAAGGCTGCAGAGAGCGCCAGCAGCCACACATTTGCCCATTTTCGCGGCAGCCTGTGATAGACCAGTGCGGCAGCAAAAGAAGCCGCGAAGAAAATAAGGGAGGTCACCTTCATGGCTGCGTATCCGAGGAGGCAGGATAGATGCAGGACTGGTGGTTTTCGCAGGCTGTGTAGAGCTGTTCGGCCAGAAGTTCAGAAAAAATGGGAGCACCGTCCACATTCAGATGGTGGTCATCCACCCGCCCGGATAGGGGGATATCGGTATACGGGATTGCGCTGACAAAAACCCCGCCTGCATTTTGCACCAACAAACCCAGATCCTGGAGATATTGAGTGCGAACGGAGGCAGGGCCGAAATAAGCAAAGTAGGTTGGATACACCGGCATCTCGGTGACAATGACATGAACGCCCGTGGTGTTGAGTGAAATGACCTCCTGGAGGTTCAATGCCCGTGAAGGGGCGATCTCAAAATTGGCAGCCAGCGCGAATTTATCCCTTTGGGCAGGGTCGACCACTGAGGGTTGGGATGGATCAAAAACATCTTGATTTCGGTCCGGTTCGTAGCCCTGCGGGGTAACGTTTGCCTGCCTGTAGAGCACAGTGCGTTGATCATCGAGAAATGAGGCGCTGGACCAGTTTCGCCAGGTGAGAAGGTACTTGAAAATCGCGGTATGATCCACCAGGTACCCTTCCAGTGAAGGGATACCCATTTGATAACGCATCCAAGAGTTATCCAAAAACTGCCGTGTTACCTCGGTTCCGTTATCGGCAATGTAATCGCGCATTTCAGTGAAAAGAATGATCGTGCCCGGGTGGTAGCGTTCATTGATCAACTGGGCAAGCACCGAGAGCGGTTCAACTGTCAAGGCTTCGACGCCAAAATTGAAAACCCTTAGCTTTTCACCTGAGAGTGAATAGTACTTGTCCTCAAATATCACAGGATCGATGCCGGTATTGACCATGGAGTTGCCCAGGATCACCACATCCACACCGTGGTTTTTGTCGACATAATGCTGAAGGGCGAACCATTTGATCTCAAATTGAGTATGGTAACTACCCACCGAACGTGTCAGGAAGACCTTGTTGATATATTTGGTATGCGCCAGAACTTCAAGCGAACCCATCATGAAAATAAACGCCAAAATTCCCCAGGCCAGAGAGGCAAAGAAGGAGCGTTTGTTTTGACGGCGAAAGGATTTCTTCTGAATTTCGGAATGATTGGTAATTTGAGTCATTAACCGCTTATCGGTTCCAGTGTTGTAGAGGGTGCTTTTCCTTGCTGTGCAAGAAGCTCCAGCAAGCGGGGGTGGTTTTTGTAGAAGCCGTGATAACTTGCGGGCATCATGGCGGCGATCTGACACATGATCTCGGTGGTCAACCAGTTCAATTGACCTTCCCGGTCATCCCGGTCCAACTTGGGAGTTGGGATGATCCTACCGTAATGTACTTCAATATGCGGTTTTCGCAGTTGTAAAAGTTCATGAACAGAGGTTTCCGTTCCCACCAGCGCCACTGGCAGGATGGGTACCTGCGCCCGAAGCGCCAGCATGGCAGCCCCGGGTTTGGCTTCCAACAATTGAGCGTTTGAGCTTCGCGTTCCTTCAGGTGAAATTCCAACCGCAAATCCCTCATCCAGTTTTTGCACGGCTTTGCGGATCGCTCCGAAATCAGCGGTATCCCGGTCCAGCCAGATTCCCTCTGCGGTGACAATGAACCAGCGTAACAAAGGGTATTTCAGGTACTTGGTCGTGACCAGGGCGGTCATCTTGGCACGGGGAGTGGTGAACAGTGTTGGGATATCCAACCTGCTCATATGATTGGTGCAAACCAATAAACCTCCATCGGGAGGAATGTTTTCTACGCCGAACCTCTGCGTGATGGTCAGGCGATCCATCAACCAGATGATATTTTCTCGCAGACTCTTAGCTTTCATTTAACTCACTCTCTAAATCGTTCGTGCTGTTAAGCATAATCCAATTCTGTCAACAAATGAGGAAAATATACCAGGTTACTATTCTGTAAAGTATTTATCGCAGGCAATTATAGCCAATGAAGAAGCATCTTCCGTGACAAGGTTATGGATCTTGTCGTTGGATTTTTGAACCCCGGGCATCTTGCGGTCAATCCTCAGAACTTGTTGAATCCGAAGTCAGGGGTCGGTTCTCCTCGTCCGCAAGCTTGCGGTTCATCACAAAGAGGATGGTCAGCATCCAGACAGCAAGAAGCCCCAGGATCCAGGGCGAACTTGCTGCAATTGAGGAGAATCCCGTCTGCAATTTGAGCGGAAGACTCCCAAAACCCATGACAATAGCCAATGAATTCCAGGTACCATGGAGCAGGGCAGCACCGCCATACGTGAGGGCAAGCCGCAGTTCTTTACCGTCCCTCCAGGTGGAGGCAAGCGCCCAACCCATCATGCCGGTGTTGAAAGTGTGCAGCAATCCTGTTCCGGTCCTTCCCAGCGCAATCGACAAATAATCAGTACCCCCGGCGGCACTGATGGCGAAAAGGCTTTCAATCAACGCGAAGGAAGCGCCGCTGATCAACCCCAGGGCGAACCCCTGACCCGGGGTCAGATTGCGGCGTGCGAACACCCAAACCATCAATGGTTTGAAGAGCTCTTCCACCAGTGGAATAAGCAAACCGAAGGCGAAGAGAAGAGCGTAAAGTGCACCAGGCGTCGTGATTACCGGTGTGATCTGGTTGATCAACGCATCGATTTGATCCGGCGATGCGGTGGAAAGCTGGCTCAACTTGCTGAGAACATTCTGTAACCCTGGAACAGTTGAAGCATAAGCGCTGATTGCCAGTACTGCGCCCACCAGGATCACCCCTTCCACCAGGATGATCAAAGGAAGGGTAAGAAAAAACGTACCGGTTGCCGCTCCCCAAAAGCGTTTCCATGTCCCGGTTTTGATCTTGCGCAGGGAGAAACCCAGCAGCCATGCCAACGGCAGGGCGATCACGAACAGGTTGACGCCTATCAAAAGCGCTGCTTGCGATCCATTTCTCTGCAGGAATTGACCTGAGATCAACGCGCCTGCCCAGAGGACCAGGAGCAGGTTGGCGACGGTCATCCAGCGGTTAGAATCGATTTGCTTCGGCTCAATGCCTTTTAGCCAGCGGATGCTCAGCACAATCGAAGGAAGGCTCGAAATTCCCAGCAAAAGGAGCAGCCAGATCAATAGATTGGACTGCATCCCGCTCGTACGGGATATTCCGGTCTGAACCTGAAGATAACGGTCTGCTATGAATACGAATCCAATGCCGGTGAGAGAAGCAAGCGCCCCACCCAGACTCACAACGAGCTGGGCGATTGTGAGGAAGGACCGGCGTGAAGATCGCGCAGCCGTTGCCTGCGAAATCATTTCTCCTCAATCGTGATGGAGAGAATGGGGTCAGGCGTGAAGAGGATGGCATCCCGGTCCGGGTCGCGCGGACGGATGGTATTCAATACATCCATGCCTGAAAGTACCTCGCCGAAGATGGTGTATTTGCCGTCCAACTCGGGAATTGCCGCATAGGTGATAAAAAATTGGGAGCCGTTCGTATCTGCACCGGCATTGGCCATGCCGACCATACCCGGTTTGTCAAAGCGCAGCTCGGGAGTGACCTCATTTGAGAACTCGTATCCAGGTGTTCCCAACCCGGTATTCGAAGGGTCGCCGGCTTGCGCGATATACCCGGTAATCACCCTGAAAAAGCCAGTTCCCTTGTACCAACCGTTTTGCACAAGATGAACAAAGCTGTTCACCGCCCAGGGTGCCTTATCGGGGTAAAGCGCAATCACGATATCGCCTTTTTCAGTTTTAAGCGTGGCAGTGTACTGTTTTTTGGCGTCTACAGTCATTGGCGGGCAGGCACTGTCTGCCCTGTCTGCCGTTTTGATGTACTCAAGGTAGCTGGTAATGGTGGCAACGTCGTTGCGGCTGGACCGTAGAATCCGATTGACGATCACCGAGGGAGTGGAGTTCAAATTTAACTTTGCTGCCACGGCTGCCGAATCATTGACCGCTTTGATCACATCCTGGCTTTTCAAGTCGGAGGCAAATTTGGTGCTGTTCATTCCCAGTGTCTTTGCCTGATCTGTCATCCATGAGGTGAAGTCAACGGCAGTCATATTCTGCCACTGCGATTGACCGGCGAACAGGGCATCATGCATTGCCCAGAAATATCCCTGCCTTGCAGCAGCCTCGGCTCCTTGTGCAGCCTGGACCGCCTTGTCATGGATTGAAGAAAGGGGGAGATAGTGAAAGACGACTCTTACATCGTTGGGGTTGTCAGTGATGAGTTTATACACTGAAGGCGCGAAACTTGCGCAGAAGGGGCACTGAAAATCACTGAAGACATCGATCACAAATCGGGCATTTTTGGGACCCATGGATCGAGAGTCGATCGTATCCGAATCCATTAACGAAACCACATCAGCCTGGGCATCAGGTACCGCCTGTACCACTTTACACGTGGCTGCAGGGCTGGCTGTGAACTGTGTGGTGGGAATGATGGTGGCATTGGCTTCCGAAGTTGGCGCCGCAGTGGTGGATACAGGTGTTCCTGAGGTCGTTGCCGCGGTGGGAGAAGCCGGCGAAACAGCAGCCGGTGATGTTTGTGTGGGAGGTGTGGTGCAGGCAGAAACGAGGAATAACAGGACTATAAAAGCCAGCAGACTCTTCTGTTTCATAAATTGCCTCTTGCTGCAGGATTGATCAATCTAGTAATGCAAGGTTTTGTTCCACAACCTGGCGGATGCTTGATTGTACCATTTCGCGATTGGCGTTTGCGTCCACCATCTTCCAGCGGTGGGGCTCCGCTTTCGCCAGTTCATGGTATCCATTGCGCACGCGTTTGTGAAACTCAACCTCGTAAGCATCCAGGCGGTTCCACTCGCCGCCGCTGCACCTTCTGCGGCGCAGACCTTCTTCCACATCCACGTCCAGCAGCAGGGTGAGGTCCGGCTTCAAGCCCCCTGTGGCAAAATCGAGGATCTGGCGCAGGATTGCCAGGTCCATGCGGTGACCGTAGCCCTGGTAAGCCAGGGTTGAATCTGCGTAGCGGTCCGAGATGACCACCACGCCGCGGGCCAATGCCGGGCGGATGACCTGCTCCACAAGCTGCGCCCTTGCCGAACAGAACAGCAGGATCTCGGTACGCGGGCTCATTTCGGTGTTCTTCATGCTCATGATCACCTGGCGTACCTGGTCGCCAATGGCAGTGCCGCCTGGTTCGCGGGTGGTTAGAACTTCGTAGCCCTTTTGATGTAAGAAATCAGCCAGGGGGGGAATCTGACAGGATTTGCCGCTGCCTTCAGGACCTTCCAATGTGATGAACATGAATGAATGCTGCCTTATTCCCTAAAGATGCGAACCCTGCGGTTGGGTTCCTTGCCGTAAGAATGGGAGACCAACTGTGCCTGGCGGGCCATTTCATGTTGAATGCGGCGGATCGAAGCCGCGGCTGGGGGAAGATCCACCCAGCGTTGACCGTTCAGCACCGCTTCAATGGCTGACTGGGTCTGATTGGTCACATCCTCAAAATTGGCGCTGAGTGTTTCCTGGGGCAGGTGGAAGATATCGGCCAGCACCTGTTCCATCTGGTTGATGGTATTGGCACGAAGTACATAAATGGGAATACTGCGCGCCTCGGCATCCATGATGGTGGCTTCGCGCGCGCGGTAGTATGCCCGCAGCGTCATGACCAGATCGGCATCTGTAAGATCTTTGACCACCACTGCCGGTACGCCCAGCCGTCTGGCTGCTTGCTGCAGCCGGTTGCGCGCCACGCCGTAAGGGAAAATGCGGATGGTCTTGCGGGGGGTGAATTCCAGTTCGCCCTCTTCTTCAAACAGGGGCGTATCCGGTTCAGAGCGGTATTGTTGGCGGTTGCGTCCCACGGGAGGCGGGGTAGCTGCGCTTGCTGCTCCTGTTTGAGCTGCAGTGGCGCCGGTGTACGAACGACGGGTGCCCTGGCTTTGTATACGTTGACCAGGCACCTGGGGTGGTTTTTCGATGTGAATTTCATTTTCAGCATCCCGCCAGCGGATCTCGGGCAGTACCGGGTAGCCGCGCACCAGCGTATCCACCACCACTGCCACATCGGGGTGAACCGCCAGGCGGTCGCGTTCCTGAAGCTCGACCAGAACGTCGAATGTCGGAGGGGAACGCCGCTCAAGCACGGTCTTTTGTGTGCCGCGCCGGCGCGCTTCTTCATCTGAAAGGGTCACCGACTCAATACCGCCCACCAGGTCGGAAAGGGTGGGGTTGAGGAGCAGATTTTCGAGGGTGCGGCCGTGGGCGGTCGCCACCAGTTGCACACCGCGTTCAGCAATGGTACGGGCAGCCATGGCTTCCAGCTCGCGTCCGATCTCATCGATGATGATCACTTCGGGGTTGTGGTTCTCCACCGCCTCGATCATTACCTCGTGCTGCAGCGAAGGCTTGGCCACCTGCATGCGGCGTGCCTTGCCCACTGCCGGATGGGGCACATCGCCGTCACCGCCAATTTCATTCGAGGTATCGACGATGATCACCCGCTTGGTTTCAGCAAGGATGCGGGCTGCCTCGCGCAGCAGGGTAGTCTTGCCGATGCCCGGCTTGCCGAGCAACAGGATGCTCTTCCCCGATTCGATCAAGTCCTGGATGATATCGATGGTACCGTACACTGCACGACCCACACGGCAGGTAAGACCCACGATATGGTCGTGACGGTTGCGGATGGCGGAGATGCGGTGCAGGGTGCGCTCGATACCCGCGCGGTTGTCGGCATCAAATTCGCCAATCTTCGAGACCACAAAATCAATATCCGTGCGGCTGACTTCATCTTCACTGAGGGTGACCTCTGAATTGACGAACCTGGCCATGGGCAGGCGTCCAAGGTCGAGCACAATTTCAAGCAGATTATCGCTGTTGTTAGCAGCAATCACTGCCCGGGTTACGCGCGCCGGAAGGACATCCAGCAGCGCGCCCAAATCATCGGTAATTCGTTTTTGGTTCATCTTTTTTATTTTAGTACTCTTTCAGTCATGATCAAACCCTACGCCATTAATGTACATCCGAACCAGGCAGGGTGGAATTTTGAACGATGGAGGTGGTCGGTTCTGCCGTGCGCGGATCGAGGCGTTTTCGAACCAGAGCGCCGTTTTCGCTAAGCACCGGCACCGCAAGGTGTTTTACCATGCAAGCCCGCCTCGGAGCGGATTTGGCACCCAGTTCATCCAGCGAATCTGCCACCCAGGCTTGATAGGAACGTACCGGGAAGTAAATGGGTTTTCCGATGGGCTGCAGGGTGTGGATGAGATCACCCAGTAAACTGCGGATATCCTCAACGGAGGGATGGATGACCGGCCGGAGATAAAACCCGTTGGGTCCGTTGATGCTGTCGGTGAAAGCCATCAATTCGCCTTGTTGGCGGTAGACCAGGCGGCGGAGAGGTCCGCGGCTGAAGGGTTCGGCATTCTGCACCAGGGGAGGCACCACCGTTTGATAAAGACCGCGGATTGCGGGTTCGTCGGCTTCGTTCTCTTCGTGCCACAGGTCCTTGTAATGCATGGTCGAGGGGATGGAAGAGGGCAGCTTCCAGACGTTCTCCCAGGCGTAGACTGTGAATCCCTGCCTGCGCAGCAGTTCAAACCCTGCATGATCTTCGGCAACATCCGCCAGCATGTTCAAAGCGCCCATCTCGCCCGCTTTTTGTGCCAGGGCATCCACCATGGCGCCCTGTTCGCTGAGTTCCGAGGGGCTGTCGGGAAGCAGGAAGGTCATATGAGCTGAGCGTTCGCCCAGGTTGTATACCACCTGTCCGGCAAGCGGAGATTTGCCATTATCGGTTTTGGAAACGCCGGTGAAAACGCCGCTGTTCAGGTCAAGGCGGGTGAGCACCATGGAGAGCCCCAATGGGTTTCCACGGGTCAATTCAGTCGAAACATTCAGGCACAACACACGCTGGCGGTAACGAAGCAACAAGGGTAGGTCGTGCCAGGTGAATGAATGGATTATGATCGAGCCATCTCCATAAAGTAACGATGAAACCTGTCATCCCCGGTCAGTTCCGGGTGGAACGATGTCGCCAGAAAATGACCCTGCCTCGCGGCAACGATCCGTCCGTCTTCCAGGGTTGCCAGAATTCTTACTCCTTCGCCAACCTTCTCGATCAGGGGCGCACGGATGAAAACGGCGTGGAACCCCCGGTCTGCTTCGCCTTTCTGGTTCAATTCCGGCACCTGCAGATCCACCTCAAAGCTATCCACCTGGCGGCCGAAGGCGTTGCGTTCGACGGTGATGTCCATCAAATTGAGCAGTGGCTGCTTGCGGCGGGCATCCTTCGAAAGAAAGATTGCTCCGGCACAGGTGCCCCAGATGGCATGCTCGCGCCCAAAGCGCCTCAGCGGTTCCATAAGATGAAAATCAGTCGCCAGCTTGCCAATGGTGGTGGATTCGCCGCCCGGAATGATCAGACCATCCAAGTCGTCCAGGTGCTGAGGCAGGCGCACCTGCGCCACCTCTGCACCCAGTTTCTCAAGCATCGACTGATGTTCGGCGAAATCTCCCTGTAAAGCCAATACGCCTATCTTCATTCAGACTTACCAACCCCGTGTGGCCAGTTTTTCAGACTCCTCAAGCGATGACACGGAGCGTCCAACCATGGGTTCTCCCAGGTTGCGGCTGACTTCTGCCAGGATGGCGGCGTCCTGATAATGGGTGGTGGCTTTGACGATGGCGGCAGCGCGGTGCGCGGGATCCCCGGATTTGAAGATCCCTGAACCCACGAACACACCGTCCACGCCCAACTGCATCATCAGTGCGGCATCTGCGGGGGTGGCAATGCCACCGGCTGCGAAATTGACCACCGGCATACGGCCCAGTTTACGGGTTTCGAGCAGCAGTTCATAGGGGGCGCCAATTTCCTTGGCGAATGCCATTATTTCTTCTTCGGGCATGTTCTGCAGTTTGCGGATCTCACCCAACACCGAACGGGCGTGACGCACAGCTTCCACTACATCACCTGTACCAGCTTCACCCTTGGTACGGATCATCGCAGCACCCTCGCCGATACGTCGCATGGCTTCTCCCAGGTTGCGGCAGCCGCAAACAAAGGGGACTTTGAAATCATGCTTGTAAATGTGATGCGCTTCATCGGCGGGGGTCAGAACTTCAGACTCATCAATATAATCCACACCGATGGATTCGAGGATCTGGGCTTCCACAAAATGCCCGATTCGGCACTTTGCCATCACCGGGATGGTCACAGTGTCCATGATCTTCATGATCAGATCAGGGTCACTCATGCGGGCAACGCCGCCGTTGGCGCGGATATCGGCAGGAACCCGCTCCAACGCCATCACAGCAACTGCACCAGCGTCTTCGGCGATCTTCGCATGTTCGGGAGTGACCACATCCATGATCACGCCGCCTTTAAGCATTTGCGCCAGGCCTTTCTTCACCTCAAAGGAACCAACCTTCTGTTCCATGACCTACCTCCTGTTTGTACTTGTTCCAAGGTGATTCTACCACGTCCTCCTGTACGTATCAAAAGTTGGCGCTGGGTAAGGTGTCGGGCGCGCTGACAGGGTTGAAGAACTCGATGAACCAAATAAAAGATTGATGATTAACGAAAAACAACCCCGGCGAAGCGGGGTTGTTGATCTTGCCATTGAAACCTAAACAACTTTGAAGAAATCAGCTCCAGGGTGACCGCAGACCGGGCACTTATCGGGGGCGTTCTTTGCCTGGACGAAGCCGCAGTGCGGGCAAACCCAGTAATCGTAAACCTCGGTCTGGGTTCCCAGGGTATCGAGGGCGGCCTTGTAGAGCGCCTCGTGGATCTTTTCCACATTCCAGGCACGGATGAAGGATTTGGTCGCAGCGGCGTATTTTTCTTCCTGGGCATGGGCAATCATTGGGGGATACATTTCCACCACTTCATAATGCTCGCCGCCCATGGCTGCCTCGAGGTTCTCTTTGGTGGTTTTGATTTCATTTGCAGCTTTAAAGTGCGCAGCAGCATGGACAGCCTCGCCTTCAGCGGCTGCCCGGAAAAGGCGTGCCGCCTGCGGGAAGCCTTCAGCATCTGCCTGCTTCGCAAACGCAGTGTACTTGCGGTTCGCCTGGCTCTCGCCAGCAAATGCTGCCATTAAGTCATCATATGCTTTCGACATGATTCACCTCATCAATTTGGGATGGTTTAAATTTACTTCCATTCATCCAGAAATGCAATTATGTTCCAGATGGAATCAACCTGTTAATGTTACTGGAAGGGTCGATCAACCCTTGACCGACCCGGCGGTCAACCCGCGCACGATGTAGCGCTGGAAGATCAGCGCCATCAAAACTGGGGGCAGGGCTGCCAGGATACCGCCAGCCATCATACCGGTGATGTTGACCACGTACCGACCCACGAATTCCGAGATGGCCACCGGTACGGTTTTGGCTGCCAGGGTGCTGGTGAAAATGAGGGCGTAGAAGAACTCGTCCCAGGCGAGCATGAATACGAACAACCCGGTGGTGATTAGTCCTGGAGCAGAAACCGGCAATATGACTTTGATCAGGGTTTGGATGCGGTTGCAGCCGTCCAGGCGGGCAGCTTCCTCCAATTCAATGGGGATGGTCTGGAAGAAGGTGGTCAACATCCAGATGGCAAAGGGCAGTGCAAAGCTCAAGTAGGTGACGATGAGCACCTGCGGGGTATTGATCTGCTTAAGGCTGGATGCCAGCAGAAAGAGCGGAATCACCAGGGAGATTTCAGGGATCATGCGTGTGCCGAGGATGCCCAGAAGAACCGTATTCTTGCCTTTGAAATGGATACGCGCCAGTGCATATGCTGCCAGACCACCCAGCACCAGCGAGACAGCGGTCACCGAGATGGACACCTTGAGCGAATTAAGCATGGATGCAGCAAAGGTCTTTGGAACTGCAGAGGCTGCCAGGTTGGGGAAGAAGATATCAATGTAGTTTTGGAAGGTCGGATTCTGCGGAATCCAGTGGGGAGGTATGGAGAGCAATTCCACCGGGTTGGAAAGGCTGGAGAAGAACAACCACAGGATTGGCAGGTAAATGAAGAGCAGCACCGGAATGGATATAAGGAACAACAAAATCTTGTTGAGGATCTTTTTCCTATGCATCACTGGTTCTCCTCTGGCCGGTATAAGAATCGGATGTAGATGATCGCCAGGATCACCGTGATGATTGAGATCATGAACGAGAGTGCTGCGCCAACGCCCTGTTTGCCGTAGGCAAAGGAGTTCAAATAAGTCAGGTAGGAAATGGTCATGGTGCCAAAGGCAGGTCCGCCCTGGGTGATGATGTAGACCACGTCGAAGACGCGGAATGCTTCCACGGTGCGGATGACCAGCGCCACCAGGATGGCGGGGCGCAGCAGGGGTAGTCGGATCTTGAAGAAGCGTTGAAAGGCAGAAGCGCCGTCAACTGCAGCCGCTTCGTCAAGATCTTCTGAGATGGTGGACATGGCTGCCTGCAGGATGAGCGCAACGAAGGGAATGGTGTGCCATGCATCCGCCAGGATCACCAGGTTCATCGCCAGGAAGGGTTTTGCCAGCCAGGTTTGATACGTCTGGATCAATCCAAGGGAGGAGAGCAGGCCATTCAACGCGCCAAAATCGGGATTGTAGATCCAGCGCCACATGGCAGCGTTGACCACGGTGGGTACCGCCCAGGGGATGATCAGGCTGAAACGCAGGAATTGCCATAACGGCGGTTTGGACTGGATCAACTGCGCAATGCCCAAGCCGATAAGCAGTTCCAGCCCGACCGAGACAATGGTGAAATAAAGGGTGCGGCCAACAGTCTGCCAGAATGTGGCATCCTTGAGCAGATTGATGTAATTTTCGAGTCCAATGAAGGTGCGTATTTGATTGATGCCGGTGGGTGCGTCGAAGAAGCTGAGGATAAAGGTGGAGATGATTGGCTGAAGCGTTACCCCCAGGATGACCAGCAAACTGGGGATGATCAGCAACCAGGCAGTCCTGGCATCCTGCTGACGAAGGGTAAGTCTTTTCTTACGGGGTAGAGCCTGGGAAGTGTTCATAAAAGCGGGCTCCGGGTGGGTCCGCCGCAAGGACGAACCCACCCGATCTTTCTGAAAAGGTTACTTGCCGGCGAGCTCGACCCACTTGGCAGCGGCAGCATCCAGTGCATCTTTGGGCGATTTGGTGCCCGTCAATGCTTCCTGAATGGCGAGCTGCAGGGCAACCGAGGCTTCGTTATAGTAGGGAACGGTCGGCCGCTCGTTGGCGTAGGGGAACTGTGCCAGGAATGCGGGAACAGTGAAAGGTCCTGCCTGGGTGGCAGCCTTCAGGTCCTCCAAGGCTTTGCCTTCGTAGGCAGCTTTCCAGATGGGAAGCTGCTTGGCAGAGTATTTCATCTGCACCTCTTCACTCGAGAGGTAGGTCAGGAATTTCCAGGTGGCATCCTTGTTGGGGGATGCTGCCACCAGGGCGAAAGCACTCGAACCATCCACGCTTGAGCCTTTGATGCCTGCGGCGGCACCAGCTTCATAAACAGGAATGGGGGCGAGGGCAACCTTGCCGGTGACCTGTGACTTGCTGCTGTCGAACTGGCCGTCGATGTACATGAACTGCCAGTTCAAGGCAAAGGCGGCTTTGCCAGCCAGGAAGTTGGTGTAGACGTCGTTTTCCACATAGGTGGTCGAGGCAGGATTGGTCAAGCCGTCGTCAAGGGTCTGTTTCATCCAGGTGAGCACCTGCACACCCTTGTCATTGTTGAAGGCAGGTTTGCCAGCAGAATCCAGGAAGGTTCCGCCGTTGCCGTAGAGCAAAGCGGTGAAGTCGCAGATCACGGCTTCCTTCTGAGCCCAAGACCAGACGATCGGAAATTCCGCCAGACCTTTTTCCTTGATCGTTTTCGCCATGCTGATCAGTTCCTCCCAGGTCGCGGGGGGATTGGTGAACCCGGCCTTGGAAAGGATGTCGGTGTTGTAATAGAAGTACTTGGTGTCCATCAACCAGGGCATGCCGTAGATCTTGCCGTTGCGAGTGATGCCGTTGAAGGCGGCGGGGAAGATGCCGTCCTTCATTTCCGGGGTGATGCGGCTGGTCACGTCTTCCAGGTATCCGGCTTTGATGAACTCATCCGGCCACACCACATCCACCATCACCGCATCGTACGCAGGCGGATTGGCGGAAAGACCGGTCACGATCTTGTCGTGCAGGTAATCGTAGCCGACGTATTCCATGTTGACGAGGATGCCGGGATTCTTGGCTTCGAATTCACGGGCAATGGCATCCATTTCGGCGGTGGACATGGCAGCCTGGTCCATGGTGATGATGTGGATCGTCACCGGTTTGGAGGACGAGGGCGCCGCGGGTGTCTTCTGGCATCCAGCGATGCTCAGTGCAAATGCCAGTACCATGACAAGCGAGAACAACTTCAGTCCCTTACTCATTTTTCTCTCCTTATTATTGAACACTCGTACAATCACTCAGGTTGGGTCGGAAAACGACCTTGTGAACTGGATCAAAATGGTTGAAACACCTCCATTGGCAGATATATCGGATTACTCCGGATGGTTTTCAGGTCAATTTGCGCACAAAATAAAAATTCGACGTATTGTGAAGCACGTTGGTGATGGCACCCATGACCACGGCTTTGCGGTCAAGCTGTGAAACGAGGATCCTGGGCGGATTGCTTACGCTGGAATGGATGCGGTCGAGGATGGGCTGCATCAGGTAATTCGAGTATCGCGCCAGCCCGCCGCAGAGCAGGATGAGATCGGGATCAAAGGAGACGATCAGGTTGGTGATGGCGACGGCAAGTTGATCTTCCATCTCGTCCACCAGGCTGCGGGCAAATGGCTCCTCGCGGCTGGCTGCCTTGAAAATATCATCGGGACTGATCTCTTTAACAAGATATTGTTCCCTGGCGCGGTCCAAAAGTCCGGAAAGTGCGGCGCGCGTTTCGAGTGCGCCAAAATCGCCAAAAGATTTCCCCAGGAATTCTCTACCCGGGAGCATCATACCGATCTCGCCGGAAGAATCGGTTGAACCGCGGTAGAGCGCCCGGTCAATGATGATACCCGCGCCGATGCCGGTGGTAACTGTGATCAAGATGATGTTCCGCGCATTCTGACCCAGCCCAAACCATAATTCTCCCAGGGCGGCCAGGTTCATGTCGTTATCCACGATCAGGGGGAGGTTGTAACGCGCACTCAATCTGTCTTTGAGAGGAAGATTTCGCCAGTTCAGCGCCGGAGCCCAAGTGACATTGCCGTCGTGGTGAGTCACCGGACCGGGAACGCCCACGCCGATGCCGCGGATCTTCTTCCCAGCCAACCTGGGGCTTTGCAGCAGCCGGTCGATCAACGCCAGGAGCTGGGTGTAATTCTCTTCGGCATCCTTGCCCTGACCTGTGAGCGAGGCTTCATCTACAACGTTGCCGCCAAGGTCCGAGATGGCGCCGTAGAAGTTGGAAGCACCCAGATCGATTCCCAGGACCACCGATTCGCCGGCATTGAATTCGATCAACGGACGTCTTCGACCGCCGCTCCATTCCTTTTCCCCCTGGGGACGGACAAACCCCTCCGTTTCGAGTTCCTCCACGATGCGCATCACCGTCGGCAGGCTCACTTCCAGGCGATCTGCGATTGCCGAACGGGAGATCGGGCTCTCACGGCGGATGATTTCCAAAATTGCGGAGCGGTTTATTTCACGCATGGCGCTGGCGGTGATGGTCAGGGGATAATCCATGGCTTTCCTTGCGTTCAAACGACCTTGATATTAACACAATGAAAGAATTAATTACACGATGTAACTAGAGTTTAGCACGCCGGATATCAAAAGTCAAACTTTGTGATCTTTTCCCTTGACAGTCGTCCAATTCGATATACAATTAGTACAATGATACAATGATACAAAATTAGAGGAGGAAGAAATGTGAAATCGATCCATCTGATCCTTGATTTTCACTCCGGAGACCCGATCTACCTGCAAATCGTAAAGCAGATCAGGGACCTTGCCGCGAGCGGAGAGCTTCTTCCGGGAGATCAACTGCCCACAGTACGCCAACTGGCATCAGAAATCCGGGTGAACTTTAACACGGTAGCCAGGGCGTACCGTCTGCTGGATGAAGCAAGGGTAATTTCCACCCAACAGGGGCGGGGAACCTATATTCTCGAGCCGCAGGAAGACAGGCTGGAAGAGAAGATCAAGGAAGCGACGCTTGACGCAAGAGTCAGGGATGCGCTGACCTCCTGGCTGAAAGATGGCTACAGCCTGGAGGAGATCCTTGAAGAAGTGACCAAAATCGTTAACAACCAGGAAACCGATCCATTGATTGAGAATCAATAAAGAAATGAGGAAGAAATGAGACCAAAAACAAGATCCACAGATACACAAGCAGATAACCAGAACATGTCACCTTTCAGTACCCTGATCAAGCCCAAACAGCCCAGCCTGGAAGATCAACATATGAGCGGGTTGGCGATCTTTGTGTTCATCGTCTTCATGCTGCTTTCAGTGGCTGCAGCCATTTACCTGGATTCGCAAAAGACCCGCGATTCCATCATCTTCCTGGTGGTTGTTCCCCTCATGCTGATCGCGTTTTACTTCCTGTTCGCCATCAAAGTGGCAAGGCAGTGGGAAAAAGGCGTGGTTTTACGTATGGGACGCATCCATGGACTTAAGGGTCCGGGTTTCTTTATGATCATCCCCATCATCGACACAGTGCCGATCTGGATCGATCAGCGTGTGATGGTCACGCCTTTTTCTGCTGAGAAGACCCTTACACGCGATACCGTCCCGGTGAACGTGGATGCTGTGCTTTTCTGGGTGGTCTGGGATGCCGAAAAGGCCGCCCTGGAAGTGGAAGATTACCGGGCGGCGATCGCCTGGGCTTCACAGACGGCTCTTCGGGAGGTTATCGGTCAAATGACGCTTGCCGATATCCTGGTGGGACGGGCGAAGATGGATGCCGACCTGCAGCACATCATCGATGAACGGACCACACCGTGGGGCATTACTGTGCAGTCAGTGGAGATCCGCGACGTGATCATCCCCATCGACCTGGAAAATGCCATGAGCCGCCAGGCGCAGGCAGAGCGCGAACGCCAGGCGCGTCTGATCCTGGGCGAATCGGAAATGCAAATCTCTTCGAGCTTTGCGCAGGCGGCGGAAGCCTACGCCGACAATCCCACCGCGCTGCACCTGCGCGCCATGAACATGCTCTTCGAGGGCATGAAAGACAAGGGTTCGCTGGTCATCGTCCCCAGCAGTGCCGTGGATACCATGAACCTGGGCGGGCTGAGCGGGTTGATCTCGCTCGGACAAAGCAAAGCCGCCGCTGATTCAAAACCCGCCACGGAATAAGCCATCCCAGAGGGGAGGAGACCTTTTCCTCCCCTGAATTTTGACGTCAAATTGTGCAATACTGAATACAAAATGGGTAAAAAGCTTTGGTTGAAAATGGAAGATAATTGGCGCGAGATTTGTCAAAGAAATTTAACAGAAAGGCTTGTGGAAAGATTATGGAAAATCTGAATTTGCTGCTCAAATATCTGCCGCTATTGATCCCGATCGTCATACTCCAACTGATCTTGATGATCGTCGCCCTGGTGGATCTCTCTCGAAGGGAGAAGACCCGCGGTCCAAAATGGGTCTGGGCGCTGGTCATCATTCTCGGTGAACTGCTCGGTCCAATTCTGTACTTCATCATTGGCAGGGAAGAATGAACGCCATCGAGGTACAAAACCTGCATAAGCATTTCGGAGCGGTACGTGCGCTCAACGGCTTGAACATGCAGGTGAAACAAGGATCCATTTACGGCTTCCTGGGGCAGAACGGCGCAGGAAAGACCACCACACTGCGTATTCTGGCAGGGCTTGCCCGGGCAGATGAAGGAATGGTGGCGCTGAATGGCACCCGGGAGCAACTGCAGGGAGTACCCTCTGACCATGTAGGGTATTTGCCTGAAGAAGCTGCCTTTTACGAATGGATGACTCCGCTTGAGTACCTCAACTTTAGCGGCGAAATCTTTCACCTGGATACGCATACTCGCAAGACCAAAAGCCTTGAATTGCTCGAGAAGGTGGGCTTGAAAGAAGCGCAAAAACGCCGAATTGGCGGGTTTTCCCATGGCATGCGGCAGCGTTTGGGTCTGGCTCAAGCATTGATCAATGAGCCCAAAGTGCTGCTGCTCGATGAACCCGTCAGCGCACTCGACCCCGCAGGGCGCAAGGAGATGCTGGAATTGATCCAGTCGCTCTCCGGAAGTGCCACTGTGCTCATGTCAACACACATCCTGGCGGATGTGGAGCGGATTTGCGACACCATCGGTATCATCAACGCCGGAAAGATGATCATTGAGGCAGAACGTGGAGAGTTACTGGACCGCTACGCCGTCTCCGCCCTGGAAGTGGACCTGGCAAATGGCGATGCCGCCAGGATCACAGAGATGAACCATGCCTTCGCACAAATGGAGGGTGTGAACTCGGTAATGAATACACAAAACACCTTGCACCTCCAGGTCAAAAACCCACAGGAGGCGGCATCCAAAGCGATGCAAGTGATCACTGCGGCCGGAGTTCAAATCACCCGGCTGGAGGTGGTGAGACCCTCCCTCGAGGATATCTTCATCCAACTCACGAGTGAAGGGAAGGTGCAATCATGAGCCTCTGGACCGCTTTCAAGAAGGAATGGCTTGAACAAAGGCGCACCCACCGCCTGTTGATCGCTGTTATCGTGCTGGCTGCGTTTGGCATGCTCTCACCTCTGCTGGCGAAGTTCATGCCGGAGATATTCGCCATGATCCCCGGCGCGGAACAAATCGCCAGCATCATCCCTGCGCCGACTGTCAATGACGCGGTGGCGCAATATATCAAGAACATCACCCAGTTCGGCGTGCTGATGGCACTGCTTTTTTGCATGGGCGCCGTGGCTTCCGAGAAAGAAAAAGGGACCGCTGCTCTTGTGCTCAGTAAACCCATGGGACGCGGGAGCTTTATTCTGGCAAAATTCCTCGCAGTTGCAGCGACCTTTGCCGTTGGAATGGCTGCTGCGGCACTTGGAGGATACTACTACAGCTACTTTTTGTTTGAACCATTGGCCTGGGGACCCTATCTTGCCATGAACGGCTTGATCCTGGTGTATATGCTGTTTTATGGTTCAGTGACGCTTTTCTTTAGCACGCTCACACGTACCCAGTTCGTGGCAGTTGGCGGCGCAGCAGCAGTTTTGATCGTTTCGGGTGTGTTCGGTTCTCTGCCGACCTACGGGAAATTCTCGCCGGACACCCTGGTCAATATCGCCGCGAAAGTGGCGTTGGGTCAGCCTGTGGAGAGCTGGTGGGGATTGTGGGTCGGGTTGGGATTGACCATCGCGGTATTGACCGCTTCATGGCTGGTCTTCCGGCGGCAGGAACTCTGATATGTTTCACGTGAAACATCCGAAGATTGGGGGGCGGGTATGTTTCACGTGAAACCCTTTATAAATCTCCACACAAGCGCGTTGGAAATGAGTAGTCAGATCATTCAATGGCGTTTATACTTGAAGTCAAATGTGTTTTCATTCTTTTCTTGAGGTGGATTGATGATCAATTGGGCGCTCCTGGCGAGTTATTTGCTTTCCCTTATCGTAATGATCGGGTTACCCATCCTTCTGGCATTCGTGGTGGTCAAACGCTTCCATGTCTCCTGGTGGGTGATTCTGACCGGCGTAGGTACGTTCATCGTTTCGCAGGTGGTGCACTTCCCCGCCCTGGCAGGGGTGAATGCGTTGTTCTCCAAGGGGATCCTGCCCATACCGGCGGCGAACTGGCAGCCTTTGGTCAATGGGGTGATCGTGGGTTTGCTGGCGGGTATCTGTGAAGAAACCGCCCGCTGGGCGGGTTTCAAGATCTTGAAAAATAAAGCCAAACCCTTCGGATCTGCCCTTGGGTTGGGTGTGGGTCACGGCGGCGCCGAGTCCATTATCCTGGCAGTGCTGGGAACGGGAATAACCCTGGGAACCGTGCTTTTATACAACGCCGGGCATCAAATTGCCAGCGGTACTGCCGCCGCCACGGTGCAAAACATGCTTTCGCAGATCGCTGCGTTTTGGGGTCAGCCCTTCTATGCCGGCTTGCTGCCTGGTCTGGAACGCATCATCGCCATTTCAACCCAGATACTGCTGTCCATTCTCGTCTGGCGCGCAGTGGTGGAGCGGAATTTCTGGTGGTTCCTGCTGGCGATCCTCTACCATGCGATCGTGGACGCGGTGGGCGTTTTTCTGCTTCAAAATGGAATGGCAAGTTATCTCGTTGAAGGCGTGCTCTTCCTGTTCTTCCTGCTGAACATTTATCTGATCTACAGCTTCATCAGGGATGAAACCGAAGCTGAAGAGGAAGAAGACGAAGAAGGAGCCGAAGGGGAGGACGAGGAAGAAGAGGAAGGCGAAGCCAAGGACATTGAGGACGAGGAGGAAGAGGAGCTCTCCGAGCCTGAATCTTCGCTGGACGAACCTGAATCTCCAGATGAAGACAAGCCAGGTCAGGAAGAAATTGGCAAGTAAGCAATAATTTGTAAAATAATAGGAAGAGGACGGGAATCCCCCGTCCTCTTTTTTTGTCTACTCCCGGACGAGGAAGGCTACAGCTTTGCCGATCTCGTCGTTCATCACCACTTTGAGGTGTGCGCCTGGCGCATAATCGCTCACACGCAGAACTTTGAGGGTATTTTGCATTGCCCCCGCCTCCGGCAGCCATTCGAGCAGGCGGTTGGGGGTCTGGTTGAAAAATTCGTTGTTGAATTGCGAGCGCGGGTCATCCAGTTGGATCGCCAGCGGGTAGATCTGCGATTCCAGCAGATCCTGGAAGAAATGCGTGCCCAGGCTGGGTTCAGGCGGCAAACCGTAGCCTTCGCCCGCGAGTTCGATCAGCGCACGGGTGTGATAGATATCCCCATAAGCGATGGGCACCCCCAGGTCAGAATTTGCGCTGCCCCAGCGTCCGGGGCCGATGCAGATGAAACGCTCGTTGGCCATGGCAGCGTTCAGCTTGCCGATGACCCGTGCCAGGGTGGTGCGGTCTGCCTGGGTGGGTAAACTGAAATAACCTCGCGAATCTACATACACCACGGTATCGATGTGATCCAGATGCCCCTGTGGCACCATGAATTCGGTGGAAAAGAGGATATCCTCTTTGGCCAGGGTGGAGGGCAGACTTTCGGTTTCTGTTTGTTGGAGCTGGCTTTGGGGGCGGCATTGCAGGATGGTGAGCGAAAGGCTGACACTGCCTGATTTGTCGCTGGTGATCCTGGCAGCAAATTCCATGTCCACCGGTGTGTGATAGGCAGCCTCCAGGGTCTTGAGCGCCAGGCGCATCCACTCAGCAAATGGAGTACGGCGGAGCATCTCGTCAAAGGTCAATACCAGCTTGTCCTGCTCCTGTCCAAGAATGGAACTGCGCAGGGTTACCATGTAGCCGTCTTCATCCACCTGGGCGAGATAGCGCAGGGGAGGGTAATCGGCATCCAAAACCTCATGCACCGGCAGAGTGCGGAAGGTGTTTTGATCCAGGTCGATCAGGTCCACAAACTGCTGGGAATAGCGCACCACCGCTTTGGAGTCGGTGGATGGGCGCAGCAGGGGGTGGCTGAGGGCAATCAAACGCGGGTAGTCATTGCCCACGCGGTCCACTGCACGGGTGCCCAGCCCCCATACCAGGCGCACAAAGCCGTCCTCCGCGCGGATCTGCGGTGCCCAGCGGTACAGGTTGCGGCTGAAGGCTACGCCGGCAGCGTGCGGCATCAGGAAATGTCCGAATTTCTCGCCTTCCACCACCTGGATCAGGATGGCCATGCGCTCGTCGTAATCCAGCAGCCCCCGGCTGCGCCGGTAGAGCAGCGCGTTGGGGTTCAGGGTGGAACAGTATATCCGCGCAATCGATTGCGCGAGCTGATTCAAATTCTCTTCAAGGCTGCCCTGGTTCGGGCAGAAGATCGAATCATATTTGCCGGCAAACGAAGTACCGAAGCTGTCCTCCAACAGGCTCGAGGACCTCACGATCAGCGGTTTGTTGCCGACCTTGATGAGCATGGTTTGCAGATTATCGAGAATGTCCGGCGAAAACGACCCGCTTACGAATTGCTTCTCGATCTCGGGGTAATCAGCGCGCATTTCCTCTTCGGATTTGTACTTCTGATCGTTCCAAAGGAAGAGGCTATTAATCGCCATGAAGTTGTACAGCTCGTCTGAACCGATGAAGTATGACTCGGGTGTGCGCAGGTGATCGCGGAAGGGGAGCGAGCGGTCGTTCTTGAGGATGTGTTGTGCCAGAAGCATACCGGCTGACTTGCCGCCGATCTTGCCGCTGCCGATCTTGCGGCGGCGGATCTCCGCCAAATCAGCAATGGTGAACCATTCCTTGGCGATGTTCACGTAGCGCAACTGGTCGCTGATCATGTTGCGGATGAGCACCACCTTCGATTCCTCATACCTGGCTTCCAGCTTTTCACGATCAACGGGCGAGAGCGACTCAATGGTCAACGCCTGCTCGAATACCAGGTCGAGCGGCGCCAGCTCGGGATTGATGGCCAGCTTCAGGTCGCCATTGGTGACACCCCGTTCTGAAAGCACATCGCTGATCAGACCCTCCAGCACCTCGAATGTGAGATGCTGGCTGAAGATGAGGTCGGTCATGTGCTCGCGGATGGCAGCCAGCCGGATGTTCCACAACTCGGATGATTCCTGCTGCAGAGGATTGTCCATACCCTCCAGGCGCTGGGTTTGAATGGCTTCCTCGGTCACCTGGGTCTCGAAATCCGTGCGGTTGATGATCTGCCGGTCAAAGAGTTCCCGCCGCATGCAGGCGCGGATGCGCGGCGCCAGGATGGGGTATTGGGTGAGTGCCAGGGTGATGGTCAGCAGGCGTTCTGATGAATTGGGGGGGAAGTCCATATTCAACCTTAATTATTTCTAGAAATAATTATGAGTGTCTGCGAACAAAATAGAGTTGTCTAAAAAGTAAGGGCGATTCATGAATCGCCCCTACTTTTGGTGGTCGGTAATAATGTATGTCCCATTTGTACGGGTTCATCTCTATGAATTGACCTATTGGGACAGCCCTGTCGGCGTTGTATGTATTGAGGGGGTCAACCCAGGTGCATGGGCATGATCACATGCACGAAGTTGTCGTTGCCCACCGGACGGATGACGCCAGGAGTGTTATTGGCGTTGACCTCCAGGGTGATATTGGGCGTACCCACCACCTCGAGCACTTCGCGCAGGAAACGGACGTTGAAGGCGATCAGCAGTCCGTTGCCCTCGATGGCGGATTCGATCTGGATATCGCTTTTGCCGGTTTCCTCGGTCTGGGCGTTGATCTCGATCTTGCCGGGTCCGCCTTCCTGGGGCATGATGTTCAGACGCACCACGTTGTTGCCTTCACGGGCGATGATCTCAGCCTGTTTGCAGGCTTTGAGGAAGGTTGGCGTGGAAACCAGGGCGCGCGTTTTGTAAGACCGTGGAATAATGGCGCGGTAATCGGGGAAGTTGCCGTCGATCAGTTGCGAAACGAGTTCAGCGTTCTTGAGGTGGAAGATCACCTGTCCGCGGCCGTGGGGGATGACCATGGTGACGGTTTTGTCTTCGTCTCCGGCAATGCGCGCCAGTTCGTTCATCGCGCGGGCGGGAATGATAATCGAGAAGCTTTGACGGGCGGGGTTCGCCAGCATTTCCTTGCGTACCGAGATGCGGAACCCGTCTGTGGCAGCCAGGGTGATCTGGCTTTCGGAGCCTTCCAGTTTGACGCCCTGCAGCACCGGACGTGCTTCATCGGCAGAGGCGGCAAATGCCACCTGCTGGATCATTTCCTTGAAATCCACCAGGTCCAAATCAGAGCCTTCCGCCAGGTCAGGTACGGGTACTGGCGGGAAATCCTGCGCGTCGATGCCCTTGATGTCGTGGACTGAGCTGTTGCATACCACGTTGAGGGTTTGGGTACGGGTATCCAGGCTGAGGATGACCGCTTCAGGCGGGAAGGTGGTGATCAGGTCGCTGAAGGTGCGAGCGGGTACGGTGATTGAGCCTTCTTCCTGAATTTGGGCGGGAATCCAACTGGTTATCCCAAGTTCCAGATTGGTGGCGGAAAGCCGCAAGCGGCCTTCGTCCGTGGCAATAAGCACATTTGCCAGCACAGGCAGGGTGCTTCGGGGTGATACTGCACGTGCAACGACGCTTAATCCATGCGCCAGATTTTGTTGGGTAACGGTGACTTTCATGGGCACCCTCTTGTGCTATATAGGATAATAATGAGTATACAACACGCAATGCAAAATTTCCAGTCAAACCGCGGCTGCGGTCGCGGCTGACGGGATGGTTCATAATGGGAACAGGAGGTAAAAATGGCGGTTCATGGTGAACCCGAAATGTTTGACCAGGCGCTCAAGTTATATGATGCAGGGAAATACATGGAAGGGTATACCCTGATCACCGAACACGCCCATGAATACCCCGATTTCATTCATCAATCCTTCGATTTCCGGCTGTGTCTTATCGCCAAAGCGGGTGATCTGACCCTTGCCGAGGAGATCCTGGAAGACGCCCTGGACCAGGGATATTTCTTCTCGGAATACGCCTTGCGAAAAGATGAGGATTTGAAGGACCTGCAGGGCAGACCTTTCTACGAGAGGCTGGTCTCGCGCAACCTGATGATGCTCGATGAAGCGCAGAAGAACAGCAAGCCCTACCTGCAAATCCTTCAGCCAGAACGCAAGGGGCATTCGGCAACAGTTCCCTTTCTAATGGCGCTGCACGGCAACAACTCCAATCTCAAATTCTTTATTCCAGAATGGAATTTCCTTCCGCGCACTCCCTGGCTGGCGGCATTCCCGCAATCCTCGCAACTGGGCGGCACTAACGTCTACGTCTGGAACAACCTGGAAATTGCCAGCCATGAAATTTCAACTCATTACCAGACTGTGCTCAAGCATCACGAACTTGATCCGGCGCATACCCTGATCAGCGGGTTTTCCAAGGGCGGGCATCTGGCTTTACAGGCAGCACTGGAGCAGACATTCCCGATCGCAGCCTTTCTACTGGTCTGCCCCTACTTTGCATCTCTTGATCCCTGGATACCGCTGATCAAAGCTGCACAGGGCAGACAGCTCAAGGGTTATTTTCTGCTCGGTGAACTGGATGAATCATGCAACACCAATGCCAAAGCGATGCAAAAACTGCTGAATGAGCACGGCATTACCTCGGGCGTAGAAATCTTTACCGGAGTGAGGCACGATTTTCCACCAGATTTTGAGCATGTGTTCAACCGGGTGGCGCATTCCCTTTTCCCGGATCTGGAGTAAACCATGACAGTGAAAACCAGGAAAATTGAAAAGATTGAAATCCATCCCCTGACACCAGAGAGATGGGCGGATTTTGAAACAGTGTTCGGTCCCAACGGCGCATGGGCAAAGTGCTGGTGCATGTGGTGGCGTATGAGCAACAAAGAGTTCACCACTGCCAAAGGAGAGGAGCGCCATGATGCCATGCGATCGGTCGTTCAAGCCGGAAAAGAACCCGGGTTGATCGCCTATGCTGACGGCGTGCCTGCGGGCTGGGCGGCTGTGGCTCCGCGGGCAGATTATCCGCGTCTGCAAACCTCCAAAAATCTCGCCCCGGTGGATGATCAACCGGTCTGGTCCATCCCATGCTTCTTCATTCACCGCAACTACCGCCGCCAGCATTTGATGGAGCGGCTCATCGAAGCAGCCTGCGAGTATGCCAGGGATCACGGCGCCAGGATATTGGAAGCCTATCCATTGGATGTGGAAGAAAAGACGCGCCCCAGTAATGTTTATACCGGTGTCACGGTCGCTTTTGAACGCGCCGGTTTCGAGGTCGCGGCACGCCGCGAATACCGTCCTGTGATGCGCAAAAACCTGGTCTGAATTATTTCGAGAAATAAATCAGGAAATGCAACAGCCTCCACTGGAATGTGGTGGCTGTTCTGTTCAATTGCCCCCATCATGACAATACAGAACTAAATAATTTCTACCAATAATGGATCGTTCTGATTTGAAATGGGTTAACATTGGTGATACTTTCGATCCAGGACGGGACAATGAGCGAGCTTCCACGATTCTTCGAAAAAACTGAACGCGTCAACGGCTTTGAATGTGATTTTAACGGTAAATGGAAACCCTCTGCCATCTTTCAGCATCTTACAGAAGCAGCCAGCCAGCACGCTGAATTGCTCGGCTTTGGATTTAATGACATGGTGGCACGCAACCTCTTCTGGGTGCATTCACGCATGAAGATAGAGTTCTACGACTTTCCAAAGGTCTGGGATGAGATCACCATCCGCACCTGGCCGAAGACCATCCAACAAAAGCTCTTTTTCATCCGCGATTTTGAAATGCTCAATGCCAGCGGCGAGCGTCTCGCAGCAGCGACCTCGGCCTGGCTGGTGATTAATGCCGCCACCCGGCGCCTAGTCCCCACCCAGGTATTGAACCTGGAATTGCCAGCAACACCTGGGCGGTCAGGATTGGACGAACCCCTGGAAAAACTGGGTTTGACTCAGCAGGGGGAGGAGAAGCTGCGGGTGAAGGCAAGCTACTCGGCGGTCGACATGCTGGGACACGCCACAAACAGCCGCTACATTGAATGGATATGCGATTGCTTTGACCTTGATACCTACCGCAACCAGCGGCTGGATTGGATGCAGATCAATTACGATCATGAGATCCGGCCGGGCGAGACCGTCGCGTTACTGGCGCACAAGCCGTTAGAAGATAATGAGCTGTGGACGGTGGAAGGGACAAACCTCGACAACCAAACCCGGGCGTTCGAGTCGGTGCTGCATTGGTCCAGGCGGGAGTAAAGCTTTAGCGATTCTTCGAAAAGGCTTTGAGAACAAAAAGCCCCCTCAAAGTTGAAGGGGGACCGTCGTGTTATAATCGAGGTGCCGAAGGTGGGAATCGAACCCACATTCCCGAGGGAACACGATTTTGAGTCGTGCGCGTCTGCCAATTCCGCCACTCCGGCAAGCAAACCTGAGTATATCCAACAAATCAAACACGGTCAAGGGAAAAAGTTCGCATGCGCCTTGGAATCATCGGTCTACCCCAAACTGGAAAAACGACCCTCTTCAACGCACTCACCCGCGGTACCCAGCCCACCGGGGCGGCTTCCGGCAAGATGGAAATGCACACCGCAGTGGTGGATGTGCCCGATCAACGTGTGGACGTGCTTTCAGGCATGTTTAAACCCAAAAAGACCATCTATGCCAAGGTAACCTACGTGGATATCGCCGGGCTGGACGGTTCCGCCAGTAAGGGCGGCATTTCAGGCAACCTGCTCAACCAGTTGGCGCAGATGGACGGGTTCATCCACGTGGTGCGCGCTTTTGAAGATGAAAATGTGCCCCATGTGCGCGAAACGATCGACCCGCTGCGCGATATCCAGGCGATGGACAGCGAACTGGTGCTTAATGATCTGATCTCCACCGAACGCAAGATCGAACACCTGGCGGAGGAAAAGAAAAAGGGCGCAGGGCGCGACAAGGGATTGATCGAACGCGAAAGCGAGCTGTTCAACCGCCTGCACCAGGCATTGAGCGAGGAAATTCCCCTCCGCGATATGGAAATCAGCACCGAGGAAGAGAAATTGCTTTCCGGCTTCGGTTTTCTCACCCGCAAACCGCTGCTGATCGTGCTTAACCTGGCAGAAGGGCAATCCGCTCCGCAGATTACCTATCCCCACAAGCACAGCCAGGTGGTGGCGCTGCAGGGCAAGCTGGAAATGGACATCGCCCAGCTTTCAGAGGAGGAAGCCAAGCTCTTCCTGGCAGAATACGGCATCGATGAGCCCAGCCTCAACCGCATGATCCGCTACTCCTACGATTTGCTGGGACTTGAATCCTTCTTCACCGTAGGACCGGACGAGGTCCGCGCCTGGACGGTGCGGCGCGGGGCATTTGCCCCCGAAGCTGCCGGCGAGATCCACACCGATCTGCAGAAGGGCTTCATCCGTGCCGAGGTGATTGCCTACGATGATCTGATGGCTGCCGGGGGTATGACCGAAGCCAAGGCAAAAGGCAAATACCGCCTGGAAGGCAAGGAGTATATCGTCAAAGACGGCGATATTCTGAATATCCGGTTTAATCTGTAATAGACAGGCAGCCAAGAATAATCATTACCGCGGCCGCAATTTGGGACCGCGGTTGCGGTTTATGAACCCCCGAGCGTAGCAAATGGAAATGCGAGAGGGGCGATCCCCCCCCATTGGCTGTCAGTGCGAGCGGTTTTCGCAAAGCAACCTTCTTTTGAGTTTGATAAAAGAAGATTGCCCACCTGCACTGCACCAAACGCAGTGCGGTGCAAGTGGCGGTCGCAACGAACGCTCCCTCGCAATGACGGAAAAAGGGTCATTCCTCTTCGGAACGCAACTGACCTTCAAAATCTGCCAGGTTGACCCGCGAAGTCATATTCAGGCTGAGCGGGGTGACCGAGACCACTTTGTCGTGGTGGAAGGCGGTCACATCACATGCGGGGTCGGTCAGTTCGTCATCGTGGATGACGATTTTCGCCGAAACACGCCGGGGTTTGCCGTCTTCCGCGGGCTTGACGAAAGGTTCAAAGTAGGCGTACTTGCTCAGGTGCGTCAAACGCCATGGAGTATCGGGGGTGGCGCTGGCAGGAACGTTCACGTTCAGTACATGCACATCCGGAGGCAAGTTGCCTTCCAGCAGCAGGCGGGCAAATTTATGGGTAAACGAGGCTGCTGGGGAAAAATCCACCTTGCTCGAATAACCGTAATAATCGTCGCTCAATAGTTGAAGCGAGACCGCCAGGCTGGGAATACCGTAAGAAGCGCCTTCCAGGGCGGCACCCACCGTGCCCGAAAGCGACACATCAGTGCCGGGGTTTTCGCCGTAATTGATGCCTGAAACGACCAAATCGGGCAGCTCGGGCAGGATGACCATGGCGCCCACCTGCACTGCCTGTGCGGGTGATCCGCCGACTGCGTAGCATTCCCACTCCTGATCACCGATCTTCAAAATGGTGGGTTTAATCTCGCCATCCGACCAGGCTGGCACACTGCGCCCGGCACCCGAATGCTGCTCGCGGGGTGCGGCGACCGTAACATAGCCCAGGGGACTGAGTGCCGCCGCAGCTGCCCACAATCCGGGCGAGAGAATGCCATCATCATTGCTTAATAAAATTTGAGGTTTCTTAACGTTCATTGATCAATCCATGTTTGAAAAAAAAGAAAAGGGCGGTTTTGATAACCGCCCTTCAACCAGTGCCCCCGGCAGAATTCGAATCTGCAACCTTTTGCTCCGCAAGCAAACGCTCTGTCCAATTGCGCTACGAGGGCGTCCATACTCTTAGCCCACTAAATATACCGCTTCCGTCCAGAATCGTCAAGACGGGGCGTTTATTCTGATTTAGGCGTTTGGGCAAGGATCACCGCCGCACGGGTGTTCTCTTCCACGGCGATCAGCACATCGATCATGCCGCCTACAGCGATCATGATGATGCCGATCAGCCCGGCCACGATGAAGATGACCACCCCGGCGGCAAAGCCGCCGATCAAACCTGTGCCAGGTGCGGCATTGTACAGCCCAAGGTTGGCTGCCAGCAATCCGTCATTCTGAGAGAAGATCAGCGGAAGCAGGATCAGGCTAATGAAAGACACCGCCAGGTTGAACCCGCCCACGATCTTGACGATGACCGCCATGACCGAAAGACCGCGAAACCGTTTTTGCATAGAAAAAATCCTCCTGCAACGTTCTAGAGAGAAATATACCAGAGGATGGATTCTCGACAAGTGGGAATTAAATATCAAATGCCAGAGTGAGGGGGGCACCCTGGCATTTGATGACATGATTTTAGCATAGAAACCCAAAAAATCAATAGGGTATTAATCACTTTTCCGGTGGAAATTTCTATTCCTGCATGGTTGACCTTTCGTATTTGTAAAGCCAGATTATTGTTGTAAAGGGGACGGGTCATTAAAATGAAAGAATAGAAAAGGGCGGCATTGCTACCGCGAGATCCTTCTTCGATCCATGCCCGCATCGAAATGCTGAACACCTCAATTCCAGGCAGTGGATTTACTCTGCGCATCCAGAGGCCTGGATTCCAATATTCTGCCATAATAAGTATGTTGCGGATCAGGCGTTTTGACAGGGTGGGGTCATGGGAAAAGCGTCGCAAATGAAAAAGGATCAAGGGGCAGATTTTTTTACTGCAAGTCGTAATCTGCAGGCACTTCTGGCGACTGTCAATGACATGGTCATTTTCCTTTCGCTGGAGGGTGCCATTTTGAGTACGAATCCGGCTGTTACGGAAAAACTGGGATATTCCGGCGAGAGTCTCAAAGGGAAGTCTTTGAAGGTCCTGCTTCGAGCGGAGGATGCGGAAGAGTGGGATCAGATTCTGCAGAAAATCAGGCAGATCAAAAACGGAACTTTTCGGCTGCTTTTCACAACCCACGGAGAGGAAATTCGCCAGGTGGAAATGGACATTTCGCTGGGCACCTGGGCAGACAGTGAAGTGCTGTTTGCTATCTGCCGCGACATTACCTACCGGGTTGAAATAGAAAAATCAGAGCATGAGCAGCGGGTGCTCGCTTCTGCTCTGGCAGATCTGGCTTCCACTTTGAATTCCAGCCTGAATATTGAGGATGTGGTGGAGCAGATTCTGGAAAGCGTGGGGAAGGTCATTCCCAACACTTCATGCAACATCATGATTGTGGAAGGCAACCTGGCGAGGATCATCCGGTCGCGCGGATATGAGGTGGTTGGGACTGCAGAGATGTTAATGGCAAGAGTCTTTGACCTGAAAAAGGTCAATTACCTTTACAAGATGGCTTATTCCCTGGAGCCAACAGTTTCAGAGGATACGGCAACCGACCCAAATTGGACATTGATCCCCGAATCGCTTTGGGTGCGTTCTTATGTGGCAGCCCCCATCACCTTCCAGGGAAAATTGTTCGGGTTCATCAATTGCGATAGCGATCAGCCCGGGTACTACCGCCGCGAAGACGCGCAAAGACTCAAGCTATTTGCTGACCAGGCGGGTATCGCCATGGAAAACGCCCTCCTTTATACTGACACGCGCAAGCATGCACGGCAGATGACCCTGTTGAATGATTTGACGCGTACCTCTTTGAATTCAGATGATTTCAACAAGGTTCTCGAACAGCTCCCTGCGCAGTTGGTCAATCTTTTCCAGGCGCAAAATGTCTACATCACCCGCCTCGATGAAACCAGCGGCAAAGTGACCTGCATAGCCACCACCCACCCTCACCGCTCCAATTTTATCCACCAGGTGATCGAATCAGAGGAGTGCTCGCTGACGACCCAATGCCTGGAAGCAGGCAAAGCGGTATTCATCCATAACGGACCCGAATCACGCGATGAAAACGGCACGATTTGCGGGAAGTATCCAGAATCCAGCCTGCTTGCGCTGCCCATGAATGCCAAAAGCCGAAGGATTGGGGCAATCATTGCCGGGTTTGGGGGAGGGTACACCAGTTCAGAAGTGGACACAGCCATTGGTGAATATGCGGCCAATCAGATCGCGCCGCTGTTTTTGAAAATGGTTTCCCTGGATGAAGAAAGAACGCTTGCTGAACAACTGGGCCATACCAATGAACTGATTTCTGCCCTCAGCCGGGTTGGCACGGCAATCGTCAGCTCCACTGACACCTCGGCAGTGATGGACTCGTTGGGCAGCGAATTGGAGAAAATCGGCATTCACAGCATGATTGCCCTCAAAGACGGTGATCCCGACTCCCAATTGGTGCGGTTCATCTCGCAGGAGCAAACCATGCTCCCGGCCATCGAAAAGCTGCTGCCGGAACCTTACCAGGTTTACAAGATCAATACCGATGGTCTCCCTTTCAAAACGGAGGTCTTTCAGGATGGAAAGTCGCAGTTCATAGATGATCCGGCGAGTCTTGTCTCGCTGCTTTTGCCGGAGATTTTAAGCCCCTTCAAACGCAGGTTGTTTTCGATCTTGTTGATTCATAAGGAAACCAAAGCCATCATCTCACCATTGGCAGTCGAAGGCCGGATCGTTGGCACACTTGTCCTGTGGGGTGAAAACATAAAGCATGTGGATATTGAAGCTTTCTCATTGTTTGGATACCAAACCTCCGCAGCATTGGAAAACGCAGCCCTCATGGAGAAGATCAAACTCATGGCCATCACCGACGAAATGACAGGAATTTACAACCGCAGAGGAATTAACGAGCACGGGCAGCATGAAGTAGATGTTGCCAGCCGGCTTGGAAGGCCACTCAGCGCAATTATGTTCGATCTGGATCATTTCAAGATCGTCAATGATACCTACGGTCACCCCATCGGCGACCAGGTGCTGTGCGAAATTGTACGGCGATGCAAGGAAAAGATCCGCGAGATCGATCTTTTTGGGCGCTACGGTGGAGAGGAATTCCTCCTGCTGATCATCGGTGCCGGAATCAACCAGGCGTGCGCCATCGCAGAACGTCTGCGCAGTGTGGTGGCAGATACACCCATACATACGGACGCGGCTGATCTCACAGTGACCATCAGCCTGGGGGTGACCACGCTTTCAACCGAGATCAAGACGATTGAGGATATGATCACCGCAGCAGACCTGGCCCTTTATTCCGCCAAAAATAACGGTCGAAACAAGGTTGCAACGCAAATTAAACCGGGGGCGTCAGATGACTGATGAAACAAACCCCATTCCTGGCGGAAGCAGGGACGGGCAGGTTGAACTTGAAGGATGCATCGCTGCAATTCAAACACCGGTGTTGATCATCAACCTGCAGGGGAGGGTTCTTTTTGCGAACCCTGCCTGCTGCTTGCAGTACGGCATCTCCACAAACGATCGCGTAATCGTCCAGACGGATCCACTCACCAAAAGGTCCAGGTTGTTTCTACCTCTGGACCATGAAAAACCTTCCAGCAATGTGGATATATTTACCCTCTCAGAGGTGCAGTGGAATTCCGAACCGGCTCGAATGATCATTCTGGAGCAGGAAGCCGCCGCCTGGTACTCTGAACTCGTGGAAAACCAGCGCCTGCTGCAGACATTGGTCAGCAACCTGCCCGGAATGGCTTACCGTGCCAAATTGGATTCCACCTGGGTGATGACGCAGATCAGCGGACGGTGTTTTGAGCTGACCGGATATTCGCAGGATGATCTGATCAATAACAATTCGTTTTCCTACGGCAATCTCATCCTGCCAGCCGACCGGCCCAGGGTATGGGAAGGGCTCAACCAGGCGATTGAAGAAAACCGTCCCTACCAGTTGACCTACCGCATCCAGCCCAAAGTTGGTCCAGTTAAATGGGTGTGGGAACAGGGACGGGTCGTGTATGGGAGGGACGAGAAACGGACAGCCCTGGAAGGACTGATCATTGATGTGACCGAACGCCAGGAGGCTGCCGAAGCCTTGCTGAAGAGCCAGGAACGCTATCAAATGATGATCCTGGCATCCTCTGAAGCGGTTTGCTTTGCAGATATCGCCGGGCACATCACTCAGTGCAACCCGCAATTCCACAACCTTGTTGGAGGCATGCCTCTTGAAGACCTGATCGGCAGCCACGTATTGAATTTGCTGCCTGAAAACAACCGCCAGGAGATCAAGAACAAGGTGCTAAAGGCAAAAAACCAGCAGCAGCCTGCTCTTGAGTTGGAAACAGTGATCTTCGTGCAGGATACCCTGAAACAGGTTCAGATTGATGTCCATTTCGTCCATGCCCCGGCCGATCAGGCAGCGGCTTACATCATCCTTGCAAGGAAGTCAGGCGCAGAAGAACGTCAAAGCAAGTTGAGTCAAAGTGAGGCGCTCTACCGAGCAATTGTCGAGGATAGTCCGAACATGGTTGTCCGCTTCAATCCCCAGGGCGAATTCACCTTTGCCAATGAGAGCTTTTGCGTATATTTCGGTCTTGCGCTCGAGCAGTTACTCGGCAGGACCTTCTCAGAAATCCAATCTGCCGCGTTATCAGGGCTTTACGCAGAATTGAACCAGGACCTTTCACCGCAAATGAAACCGATTACCCGCGAATTGCTGGATTCCAGTTCTCACAATGAACCGCATTGGATACGCTGGGCGACCCATGCGATTGTTGACAGCGACAACGGGTTCATTGAGTATCAAATGGTGGGTGAGGATATTACCGCCGAGAAAAATGTGGAACAGCATTTGGTCGACTCGGAATTCCGCTTCCGAGAGCTGTTGGGCAACGTCAAACTGATCGCTGTAATCATGGACCTGCAGGGGAAGATCATCTTCTGCAATAATTTCTTGTGCGACCTTGTCGGCTTGCAGATGGGCGAGATTGTTGGCAGGAATTGGCTGGAGAAATTTCTTTCCATTGATGATGCGATCGCTTTCAAAAAGGTATTGTTGGAATGCGCACTGACCGGAAGTATTCCAACACGGCGGGAAAACAACATTTTGACCTCCCAGGGAGAGCAGCGCCAGATTGCCTGGACGAATACAGTCCTCAGCGAGAAAAATGGCAACATCACAGGAATCGCCAGCATAGGGCAGGATATCACCGAGAGGACTTTCACAGAAAAGATCCAGATGGCGATCTTTCAGATCTCGCAATCTGCCAACCAGATGCAGGACCTTGACCAATTCTACGCTGCAACTCACCAGATTCTGCAAGAACTGATGCCGGCGGACAACTTTTTCATCGCCCTGGTGGACCAGGAACAGAACCTGCTCACCTTCCCATACTTCGTTGACCAATTGGATGAGAAGCCTGAGCCGCAACAGATGGGTAGAGGACTCACCGAATATGTCTTGCGCACTGGCAAATCGGTGCTGGTCAATCCGGAAGTCTTTAATCTTCTCCTTGAAGAGCAGGAGGTTGAATCGGTTGGGTCGCCGAGTGTTGACTGGCTGGGGGTTCCACTCAAGGTGGAGGATCACATCATCGGGGTCATGGGAGCCCAGTCCTATTCAGAGGGCGTGAGGTTCAAATACCGCGATGAGCAGATGATGTCGTTCGTTTCAACCCAGGTGGCCATGGCGATCGACCGAAAACGCTCGGAACAGGCGCTGGTCCGCAGTCAGAAAAGAAACGAATTGCTGGTGGAAGCCTCCACCGATGCCATTTTCATTGAAACTCTGGAGGGAAGGATCCTGGATTGCAACTCGATGGCAGCCAGGATTTATGGATATCCGCGGGAAAAATTATGCCAGATGACCGTCAACGACCTGGTCCCCCCCAACGTAAGTGTTTTGATGCCAGAATATCTGGGAGAGGTGATCGAAAATAACGGCTTGCTCAGCGAAACCCTGAATATGCGCGCCGATGGTACGATCTTCCCCATTGAAATTAGTCTACGGTTGACGACCATCGAAGGCGATCAGGTGGTGGTGGCGTATGTACGCGATATCACCGAGCGTAAGCAGGCGGAACAGGCGATTATTGAATCGGAAGCAAAATTCCGCGACCTGGCAGAAACCACGGCCGCAGGCATTTTCATCCACCGCGGCGAGCAGTACCTGTATGTGAATCCTGCCTGGTGCCGGATGACCGGCTATAGCCCTGAAGAACTCAAACAGCTTCAGGTGACAGACCGCATTCCCGAGGAGCAGGCGATTGCTTTGCGCGAAAACTCAATCATCCATCTCCACGGGGTGCAGCAGGTGGATCATTACGAACTTAAGTTTGAAACCCGGGAGGACGGTTCGAGGTGGTTCGACGTAAATTCGGGTTTGATTGATTTCGAAGGATCACCCGCCATCATTGGCACTGCCGTGGATGTGACTGCCCGCAAACTGCGCGAAAGGGAATTGGGGGTGATTGCTCAGATTGGTGAACTGCTGCGGGGCACTACGACCGTGGCTGAAATTCCACCGGCAGTATTGGGTAAACTCCCGGACCTTTTGAATGTCGATGGTGCAGTGCTTTGCACAAACGGAAACAAAAATGAGGACCTCCTGTTCTATTACGCTGCCGGAACCTGGAAGGCGCTTGAGGGTATCACCCTTCCGCAGGAAAGGGGTTTGGCCGGGTTCATTATGAAATCAGGCAAGCCCTATGTGAATTATTCACCGGGCACCGACCCATACTTTGAATTCCCTGAGCTTGCCTCTTCCATGAGTTCGATTGCCGGGGCGCCATTGATCGCCCAGGGGAAGATCACGGGGGTTTTGATCGTCGGTTCTGCACACCGCATGGAAGATTTCGAACTCCGCTTGTTGACCGCGGTAGCTGATATCACCGCCAATGGTTTGCAGCGTGCCTGGTTGTACGACCAGACCCTTGATCAGACCCAGGAGTTGTTGAATGCCTATAATGCCACCCTGGAAGGGTGGGCGCTGGCGCTGGAATTGCGCGACAAGGAAACTCAGGGACATTCGCTCAGGATTGCGGAGCAAACTCTGCGGTTGGCTCGCCGCATGGGGTTTGACGAAGGCCAGATCGAGAACTTGCGTCAGGGAGCCTTGCTTCACGATATTGGCAAAATGGGCATTCCCGATACGATCCTGCTCAAAGCGGGCACCCTGAGCGAAGCAGAGTGGGCAGTGATGCGCAAGCATCCTGTCTACGCCCGCGACATGCTTTCACAAATCCCCTTTTTCAAAGGCTCGGTGGATATTCCCTACTCGCACCATGAATGGTGGGATGGAACCGGCTATCCCCAGGGACTGGAAGGAAACCAGATCCCGTTCTCAGCACGCATATTCGCCATTGTCGATGCATGGGATGCACTCACCTCCAACCGGCCTTATCGCAAGGCATGGGGCAAGAAGGAAGCCCTGGCACATATCATTAACCAGGCTGGAACTCACTTTGACCCCGAAGTGGTGGATGCTTTTGTAAAGATGCTCCAGGAAGAGGGGGAGTAACAGGAATTTGCAAGAGTTGGCTCATAAGGTCAAGCAATTAGTCGATATCTAAATAATTCCAGCAATAATTAACACAAGTAGGGGCGATTCTTGAATCGCCCCTACTTTTTGAATTGATACTTGATTGCAGCTCGAAGAATTTATTCTTCCGTTATTTCGACCGTCAGGAGTTTTACGCCCGGATTCGCCGGCCGCTGAGGGTCGCGTTCGGGAATGGACATCAGCACATCCAGGCCCTTGATCACCTGTCCGAATACCGAATGCTTGTGATCCAGCCACGGCGTGGGCACGTGGGTGATAAAGAACTGGCTGCCATTGGTGTTGGGTCCGGCATTGGCCATTGAGAGTACGCCGGGTCCGCTGTGCTTGAGCGAGGCGTCAAATTCGTCGTTGAATTTGTAGCCGGGTCCGCCCATGCCAGTACCAGTAGGATCTCCACCCTGGACCATGAAATTACCGATCACACGATGGAAAATGGTATTGTCGTAATAGCCTTCGCGGGCGAGAAAAACAAAATTGTTGACCGTTCGGGGAACTTTGGCTGAATAAAGGCTGCAGACGATATCACCTTTTTCCGTTTTGAAGGTGGCGGTGTACTTCCCGGCAGGGTTGATTTTCATTTCAGGAGGAGTGGACCATTGTTTGGCGGTCATGTGCGTCCTTTCGATATTACAGTATATGTTAATTGTAACATAAGAGCCTTATGCAGCCCTGGCCGCAATCTTGACGCGCTTGGCTAGCTCCTGGCTGCCCCAAACCAGGATGAAGATCACGGTGCAGGTGAGCACGATGGCTGAGCCGGAAGCGATGTTGAGGTAATACGAAAAATAAAGGCCGCTGATGCCCGAAAAGGCTGCGATCAGCCCGGCGATGGCCATCATACGCGGCAGACGCCGGGTGAGCAGCGACGCGGTGGCAGCCGGCGTGACCAGCAGGGCGACCATCAGCGCCACCCCCACGGTTTGCAGCGAGACCACAATTGCCATGGCGATCAACGCAATGAGGGTAAACTCCAGCAGGCGGTTGGGCAGCCTGAGCGTTGCTCCCAGGGTGGGATCGAATGAAAGTACCAGGAATTCCTTGTAGAAGAGGAAAATCACCAGCAGGATCAGCACCCCGAAGATGGCTGTCCGCACCAGGTCGGCAGAACTGACGCCCAGCACGTCTCCAAAGAGGAAATGGGTTAAATCTGCCGTGTAGTTGCGCACGGTGGAGATCAACGCGATACCCAGGGCGAACATGCCGGCAAAGATGATACCGATGGCTGTGTCTTCCTTGATCTTCGAGGTACGGGTGACTGCGCCGATTCCCAGGGCACTGAGCAGGGCAGTCGCCATTGCCCACCAGAAAACCGGACCCCTGGCTCCGCCGCTGACCAGGTAGCCCACAGCCACGCCTGGCAGGACGGCATGAGAAAGGGCGTCACCCAGGAAAGCCATGCCCCGCAGGATGACAAAGCAGCCCAGCACAGCGCAGACGATGCCCACCAGAACGGCGGCGGTCGTTCCGCGGACCATGAACGCGTATTGAAAAGGTGCCAGAAGGAATTCAATCATGTTGGTGTCCTTCCTCACCGCAGCAGGTATCATCAAACGCGGTGTGACCGTCTGCCGAGGGTAGCATCTGCAGCTTTCCAGAGTAGGCGCTCTGCAAGATTTCCTCGCGGAAGACCTGATCAGGCGCACCAAATGCCACCAGGCGGTGATTCAGGATCAGGGCTTTGTCGAAACGTTCAGCTGCCAGTTTCAAATCGTGCAATGCGACCATGATCGTGACTTTTTGCTTTTTCAATCCATCCAAAATGGAAAAAAGTTCTTCCTGCGAAGGCTGATCCAGCCCGCTGAAGGGTTCATCCAGCAGCATCAATTCTGCCTGCTGGGCGAGCGCCTGGGCGATGAACATGCGCTGCTGCTGTCCGCCGGAGAGCTCGCCAATCTGCCGGTTCTGTAATGAATCCAGTTTGACCACTTTGAGGGCGTTCACAACGATCTCGCGGTCATTCCCGCCTGGCCAGCGAAGCAGCCCCAGCCTTCCGGTTCGGCCCATCATCACAACATCTGCCACGCTGACTGGAAAGGTCCAATCCACCTGGCTGCGCTGTGGAATGTAGGAGATGCACAGGTGCCCGTAGGGTTCATGTCCGGCGATGCGCGCCAAACCGTGCGTGGGCGGCAGCAATCCGGCAATCACCTTGAAAAGGGTGCTCTTTCCGGCGCCGTTGGGCCCCACAACAGCCAGGCGGTCAGCCTGGTCCAGGTTGAAACTGACGTCTTCCAAAGCCTTAACCGCGCCGTATTCAACGGTCAAGTGCTCGACACTCAAGATCGGCATGCCGGGCTCATGAACCGCATGATGCCGGTCATAACGGGGTCTGGTTTGAGATGCAGTGGGGAAGTTCATTTTCCTCCAGAAAGGCCATTGACGATGGCGGTGACGTTGTAACGCATGTAATCCTGATAGGTGGGTGCAGGTCCATCACTGGTGGTAAGCGATCCGGTATAAATTTGGATGATCTTCACGCCCGTATCCTCCGCCACACGCTGCGTAAGTGTGGAACTGACATTTTTCCCCAGGAAGATGGCGTTGATATGGAGATTGCGAATGGCATCCTCAATCGCCGCCAGGTCCTGCGCAGATGATTCTGCTGCTGAACTGTAAGAAGGGATGATGGCCCCAACCTGGTCAAAGCCGTACCTGTCGCAAAAATACCCAAAAATCAAATGGTCGGTAACGATTTTGCGTGATGACTGGGGGAGAGGGGCGACCTGAGCCTGGATCCATTCATCCAGTGCGGTCAGCGAGTCGATGGTCGACTGCGCGTTTTTGGCATACTCCCCGGCATGACCGGGGTCAGCCTCGCCCAGGGTTTTTTCGATGTTCTTTACCCAGGTTTTGACATTCGCCGGGTCGACCCAGACATGCGGATCACCCCCCGAACTGGCAGTCGGTTCATCCGGCAGTTTGATATCGCCGCTGAATTGCCTGGGTGTGATTCCGTCGGAGACGCTCACCACTTTGGCATTGCCCCCGGCGTTCTGGATCAACTTATCCATGAACTGTTCGAGACCCAATCCATTTTCGAAGACGATGACTGCCTTGCTCACATTGACCACATCCTGCGGGGTGGGCTGGTACTGGTGCTCGTCTGTTCCGATGGGCACCAGGGTGGAGATCTGAACGTAGTCTCCGCCCACCTGGCGCACAATATCAGCAACGATACTGGTGGTGGCTGTCACCCGAAGCGCCTGGGGATAGGCAATCTGTGCGGGGGAGCCTGCACAGGACGAGATCAAAAGTGAAGTCATCAGCAGCGGGAAAATCCAATGCCGGAAGCGGATCAATTTGACCTCGCTTTCCGACCCTGGCAATCGGGGCATAAGCCAAAAAGCTGCAGCATGTGATCCTTTACGGTGAATCCGGTCTCTGATGCCACCTGGTTGGAAAGGCTTTCAAAATTATCTCCGCAAAATGTGACCGTCTTCCCGCACGAGGTGCACACCAGCAGGTGTTCATGCCCGTTTTGCTTGCGCATAACGGTGTGACAGCCGTCTGCCTGGTGCACCCGTTGGATCAGGTCGAGCTGCTCAAGCTGATCCAGTGTGCGGTATACCGTTACCAACCCCAGTTTTGGGTCTCGTCTGCGGCAGGCTGCATACAAATCCACCGGTTCAAGAGCTTTTTCTGATGTCAGTAATTCCTCAACGATCACCCGCCTGGGGTGGGTGATGCGAAATCCGTTTGCCTGCAGTTGTAACAACCATTCATTCACGAGGGGGCGTACACTCATATCGTTATGAATCCTTATTGAAAATGAATTTCATTACCAGTTGAGTATACAAAAAAATCCCCGCCCCGTAAAGGGGCGGGTACAAGAATATCTTTTTTATGACGCTGGACGCGATTCAAGCGTGACAGTCACCGTCATGGGTTTACCATCCCGAAGGATCGAGAGCTCCACCTTTTGACCGCTTTGGGTGTGCAGGAAGATGTAGGAAAGCAAGTCATCAAAGGTCTTGACAGGCACCTTGTCCACAGCGGTAATTATGTCTCCACCCACCGTCACATCGATGCCGTAGATGGTGACATTGGTGCTGCTGCCCTTCAAACCGGCTTTTTCAGCAGGACCGCCCTGGACGACTTCACTGATCAGCACGCCGCGTTGACCGGCATCCAGCTTCATGGCAGTCGCCAAATTGGAGGTCAGGTCGCCGCCGGCGATGCCCAGCCAGGCGTGATCCACTTTGCCGTTCTTGATGAGCAGATCTGCGATTTCCCTGACGATCGAACTGGGGATGGCATATCCGACGCCCGAATTGGTACCGCTGGTAGTGGCGATGGCGGTATTGACGCCGATCACCTGACCTGTGAGATTGAGCAGGGGTCCGCCCGAGTTGCCGGGGTTGATGGCGGTATCCGTCTGGATCATGTCGGGGATGCTGAAGTTGGGCGTGCTGGACTGGGTTTGCGACTGGGTCTGATCGCTGCCGGTTTGCAGCATTCTACCGAGCCCTGAAACGATGCCGGTGGACATGGAACCCTGCAGACCAAACGGGTTGCCGATGGCAACTGCGATCTCACCCACCTTCACCGTTGAAAAATCTGCCAGTGCCAGCGGTTTGAGCTGTGAAAAATCGCCCTGCACCTGAATGACGGCCAGGTCTGCACCCGGATCGGTGCCCACCAGCTTGGCAGAGGATTGCGAGCCGTCTGCGAAGGTGACCACAATATTGGCGGCATTCTCGATGACGTGGTTGTTGGTCACGATGTGACCGTTGGAATCATACACAAATCCAGATCCCTCCACTTGCGAAGGAGTGGTCTGGGGATTCTGTAACTGGGGAAGTCCGGGAAGGGTCAATCCTTGTGACTGGGTGTTGCTCACATCCTGGATCACCTGGATGTTTACCACTGAGGGATTGGCTTCGGTGTAGACCTGCATATAGGCTTGCTCTACAGCCACTGCAGATTGGGGAGCAGGAGCGGTAACTCCATTAGGTACAGCCTGGGTGGCCGCTGCCGGTTCTGTAGGTTGCTGTGTGATTGCAGCAGGTGCTGCCGTACAGGCAGCCAAAAACGCAAGTGCAATGATCAAAGTTAATGGCGTTAAGATTGTTTTCTTCATATGCTTTTCCTGATGAATGGTTTATATAGATTCACCTTTCAATTGGCATGCTACTTCCGGCATGTGAGAGATGAATTAATCAGGGATTAGTAGCCATTAACCTAAAAAGAGGTTGTCTCCGTGATTGCACAGGACAACCTCTTTTTGGAGTCAATTAAGGCTAATTGATATTGACGCTGCCTGAACCGCGGTTGGTGATCTTGATCAAGATCTTGCTGGCTGCAGTGTCATAACCATCAGACTGCCATGTTCCGGTTCCGCTGGCAACCAGCGCTCCGCTGACACTTTTTAGGTCATTGGGGATGTTGAGGGATCCCGATCCGCTGTCGCTTACTTCAACGCGCACTTTGGCATTCACCGGTAGATGAATGTTCAGCGACCCGCTTCCGCTGTCGAGTTCCAGGGTCAGGTTGGTTCGGGCAGGCAGCGTGATGTTCACCGATCCGGATCCACTTTCGATGCGCGCTTGATAGGAGGATGTCGTTTCTGGAAGCGTGAAATCGGAACTACCCGACCCCAAGGTTGCCTCCAACGATTGCAGTTTGAGACCGGTCAGATCAGTTCTCACTGATCCGCTGCCGCCGTCCATCGACAGATTGACCGGGATCTCCGGTGTGATACCCAGGTCCCATTTGAGATTGATCATGGAAAGGTCGAAGGAAAACCAGTTCGTGCCATCTGACCTTTGCGAAATATGCACCGTCTTGGAATCTGTTCCACTGACCGTGTAATCGATGAACCCGGTATGACCGATCTCAGCGTAAATCAGGTCGGTTTTGTTGCTCAGGGCGTGAATATCGACGGGTTCTGAGGAGAGGTCAAACACAAAATTGGCGCTGGTGGTTTTCTCCAGCGGAGTGCTGAATGTCTCCACCTTGGCATTGCCGGTGCTCGTAGAGGTCCACCCCAGGGTGGGTCCGTAAACCAGGAAGCCAACCACAGCACCCACTGTCAAAACTCCGATCAACGCCCCCATCCACTCATTATTGTGCCCGAAGAGCAGATCAAGCCCGATGACGATCAAGATAAGCGGCCAAAGCCTCAGCAGTGTGTTCAAGTTCACTGCGGCGATGATATTCAAATTGACCAGCAGCCACACAATACCCACCCCGATCAAAATGATGGGCCAGAAGAACGAACGATGCCGGTTCGGATTATGCATTTCAACACCTCGCATTCAAGAGTTAAACCAATATACGTCCGCAGTCTCTCAAACGTTGCAGCGGACGGGTGTTCTCGAATATTGGTGTATCAGTCAAGTTCGAGGGTAAAGCGGAAGCGGCAGTCTTCTTCGAACCACATGGGGAAATTCGTTCCCCAAAGATTGTTCAGCAGGTTGAAATGCACACCCCGGGTGAGATCAGGCTGGTCATTGTTGAAATCCAGTGCTGAGGGTTGCCCGGGTGCAGCCAGCGGCGCATCCATCGAGGTAATGGTGAGGCGCTTTTCCGGAAGGATGAACCGCACTGTGCCATTGGTGGCGTGCAGGTGTCGGTTGCCGTTCTCCACCACCTCGAGGGCATCGATGGTTTCGCCGAGTTTATCAAGCTCCAGTTTCGAGCCGCGTGTGAACAGGGGGACGAAACCGAACCAGATCGCTTCCGGCATGCGGCAGGCCTGCTTGTCAAACCATTGCAGGTCGATCTCGAGCCGTTTTCCAGATTCAATCCACCGGTACTGAATGTAGAAGTTCTCCGGGCAGCCGTAATCCACCGCGCTGCGGCCTTCTGCCTTCAGGTGGAAGAGGATCGTTCCGGGTTGGGTGTAGGCGGCTTGTACCTTTGGCTGCCAGGTACGGCTGACCGCAATCGAATTCTCCAGGCCGGGTTTGGTGAAATCTTCGCGCGACCAGCCGTTCTGCTGTTCCTTTTCCAGAATGTACTGGTGGAAGAACCGCTCGTAATCGGCGGCAGAAAACGTCTGGTAGCGCAGCCATCCCAACGGGTGATTTTCTCCCGCAAGCGGTTCGATGCCTGCAATCCCGTCCCAGCCGGTCATTGCCCCGGTTTGCGGGTCGAAGTGAACGGTCTGCCCATGTCCTTCCAGAACGGCTTTGGCAGGATCAATTTGAGTCCAATCCTTAAGCGAGGGTATTTCGGGGCGGATGGCATCCAACCGCCTGCAGGCTTCATCCGCCAGGTCTGACTGCCCCAGGGCGTCGATTGATTGGTCGATGATATGGCGCTTTTCGACCCACGAAGCTTCGAACTTTTGGAAATTGGGTAAACCGCGCCTGGACGCGAAATCCTGCGGGTTGTATGCTTCATGGTCGCCCAAATGGGTCTTTTCATCCATTCCCCAGGTATGCTCGGGTACCAGCATCAGTTTGCGGTGAAATGCCTGGAAGAGCGCATCTCCCGGCTGCATCCTTCTGCTTTCCATCCACGACCGGCGCAGGCGCAGCAATTCGCGGAAGCGAGCCACCTTGACCGGGTCGCTGCCCACACCGTGGATCCAGGTGTCACCAATTTCACCGCTGAACACCGGAAGGGTGCCGCGCAGCGGTTCAAGCGTCCGGGCAAAAGTATCCAGGGTGGAAGCAAAAACATGTGCTTCAGGATGATGAATGCGCACCTCACGGTAAACGTCCAGTACCTGCTTGGTGGATTGGGGACCCAGATTGTCGATGGTGTGCCCGAAAGCGATCGAATCCTGGCTGCCCTCAATGACCGAGGCACTTCCATACCCGCTCTCATACATCACCACCAGGTCCGCGCCCGAAGGATCCACCCAGCGGAAAAGGGGCGGCACCGAAGGTACCGTGGAACCCGGGTTGACGCCGATATGCAGAAAGCGGACGCCGGCTTCAGCCAGAAGGGGAACGATACCCCGGGTGTGACCGGGAACATCGGTCAGCTTGGCGGAAATGGTGCGAGTGCCGAACCGCCGGTCAAGCTCCTGCGAGAGACTGAGCCCGAAACGGAAGAGGTCGGGATCCTCCAGTTCGGTGTGTGTGGTAAATGGAATGGCGTGCCACTTGATATCACCGGCAAGGATGGCGGATTCCATCTCGCGGCGCGCTTCCGGTTCTGCCTGCTCGAGGAACTCGTAGATCAAATACGAGCCCGTGGTCCAGATGAAACGCTCTTCAAGCCCCGATTCGCGCATCTCACGCGCCACGCGCAGGGCGGCAGGCATGTGAAGGGTGAAATAATCCAGGATCACCCGGGAAGCGTAATCTGTAAAGCCAACGTCAAGGTGGGTTTTGAAAATCAGATGGATGTTTTGTGTTGAATTCATCGTTGAGTCCCGTGTATGAATTTGATTTGCCAAGGGGGTGGTTCAGAATTCTGCTAAATGACCAAAAGAATTGCCAGTGCTGTTTCCACGCCCAGGCTGATGGCATTGCTGCGCGTCACCGATTTATCCAGCACCATCGAAAGGGTGCGGATGACTGCGTTGGCTGCATAAACGATCCCCAGCATGGTAAAAGCTGCCGGCGTATTAAGCACGGTGGTCGCGACCGCCAACCCGACAAAGGTACCGCCCATTACTGCCCGGATTTCAGTGACCCCCCGTGCACCGGTTGTTTCAAGTCCGGCGATCTTTTTCAGGCCGCCGGGTTTGATCATGGCATATAAGCCGTATACCAGCGTAACTGCAACAGCGCTCCACTTGATGATATGCAGCAAATCCATGGTTGGCAATCCTTTTCAGGGTAATTATACAGAAGATTTCGACAGGCTCAGGAAAGCGGGGTAGATTGAGAAGGCGTCGTCGGCTGGCGCGTTTCGGGCATGAAGACCAGCACCGGCAGAGCCAGCAGCATTACACCCGCGCAAACAAGGTAACTGGTGTGCAATCCAAACCGGTCTGCCATCCAGCCAATGATCACCACCACGCCTGAGCGAAAGATGAAATTCATTGCCATGTAAATCCCGTTGGCGAACGCCCGATATTCGCTGAACCTTTCCTGCACCCACGCCATGAGTACAGGATTGATGGAAAGCAGCGAAAAGCCCATCAGGATCAGCCCGGCGACCTGCAGCCAGGTGGGACCAAAGAGGAAGAGAAGCGTAAAAAGGGGACCGAGAATGATGGCTGTGATCAAAACAGGCTTGCGTCCCAGGCGGTCGCTCACCGGGCCAACGACCATCACGCCTGCCACACCTGCCAGTTGGAACAGGGTCAGGGAAGCTCCTGCCAGCCACAAAGAAAGGCCATTTTCTGTGAGGTAGGTGGGGAGAAATGTGGAAATGCCGGATACCATGAAAAAAGCCGTGGCGGTGATGAGGGCGATGCCGGTCATGAACGGCGCCATCGATTTCAACGCGGACTTCCATTCAAAACGGGCTGCCGGCGCGTGAGCTTTCTCCGGAAGACGGCGCAGGCGAAAATAAAGCAGCACTGAAACCAGCAACCCCGCCGAAAGCAGCCAGGGAGTACCGCCCACACCGAAGAATTTTATGGCGGTGACGACCACCAGCGGACCCAGTGCACGCCCCAATTCGCCGGCCACCATCCAGTAGCTCATTCCCTTGCCGAGTTGTTTGCCGGAAAGTCTTCCGGCGATGACCGGTCCAACCGAGTGCATGCCTGCTGAGGAAAATCCCATCAAAACCAGCAACAGGGCAATCAAGACGGCATTGGGCATGATGCCGAGCAGGCTGCTGGTGATTGCCGTCACGGCCGGTGCGATGATGACCACCCAGCGCAACCCTTTGCGGTCTGCCAAAAAACCAATAAAGGGTTGGACCAGCGAAGGAAGCTGCCCGTAGGCGGAGAGCTCGCCTGCCTGTGTTTTGGTCAGTGCCAGGTTTTCAATGAAGAGGGGAATGTAGGAGGGCAGGAATGCCTGGTAAGTATCGTGCAGTCCGTGCGCGGTGGATACCGCGATCACATCACCGGTTGAGAAAATATCCTTATTGCCGTTCTTTTTTTCTTCCATAAATGCATCCATGATATGGGTCTGATTCTACCTGATATACGGATTCATACAAAGAATTAACACAAAAGGATTGTATTTGCGAATAAATATGAGTATTATGATCATATATCTACAAATTAGCCAACAATATGAAAACAGAGAGGTAAGCTGATGAACACCCTTTTCCAACTTCCAGCGCTTAAATTCTCATTTGATGCCCTGGAACCCGCAATCGATGCAAGGACAATGGAAATCCATCACGGCAAGCATCATGCGGCGTATGTGAATAACTTAAATAAAGCCCTCGAAGCTGCACCTGAGTTGTACAACAAATCCATCGAAGATATCCTACGCGAGATCAATAAGGTTCCCGAGTCCATCCGCACTGCCGTGCGCAACAATGGCGGCGGACATGCCAACCACACCCTCTTCTGGGAAGTGCTCAACCCCGGGGGCGCAAAATCACCCACCGGTGCGTTATTGACAGACATCGAAAAGGCATTTGGCAGCTTTGACCAGTTCATGGACAAATTCAGTTCTGCTGCTGCAACCCGCTTTGGTTCAGGTTGGGCATGGCTGGTGGTGGATCCGTCAAAGAAGCTGCAGGTTTATTCCACAGCCAACCAGGACAGTCCTTTGATGGACGGACACCTGCCCATTCTGGGGTTGGATGTTTGGGAACATGCTTACTATCTGAACTATCAGAACCGCAGACCGGATTACATCAAGGCATTCTGGTCACTGGTCAACTGGTCGTTCGTGAATCAGGAATATCAAAAGTCACGGTAACACATTGAGAGTTCTTCCGAGTGAGACGGATGTGATTTCCAAGCTCCGGTTCATCCACAGCAGGGCGGAAAACGGATGACCATAAGAAATTAAGGAAAACCATTCAGTTGAAGCGTGAAGATTCACTCAATATGCAGCATCCCCCGGTAACGGGGGATTTTTTCATTAAAAAAACGGGCGCTTTCGGCACCCGTCTCTTTCAACCAATACCCAGTAATTTACGGAGTTACTGTCACCGTCCCCACCATGTTGGGTACATGGATACTGCAAGAGTATGGATAGGTTCCTGCCTGGGTAAAGGTGAATTTGAAGGTATCCCCCGGAGCCATGGCTCCAGAACTGAACACTCCCGTATCCGAGGTCACGTTATGTTCCACGCTGTCGTTGTTTGTCCAAACGATGGTCGTGCCCACCTTGACGGAAATTTCCTTGGGAGCGAAGGCAAACCCTTTCAGGCTGACATCCACAGTGGTTCCAGCAGCAGGCGTATTCCCGACCGCTTCGGTGGCTCCACTCGATGCTGTCGTCGGCGCTGTTATCGGCGCTGTCGTTGGTGCCGCTGTTGGGGTGGCTGAAGCGCAGGCAGCCAGTGCCAGCGCAAGTACGAGAAACATACTGATACCCATAAGACGTTTCATAAATCCTCCTAACCTGGACTCGCCAGAAGTGTTCCGGCAAATTTACCAGCTATGAAATTATTATAATAATTTAGATAAGTAATGTATTAATAAAATGAGAGGATGAAGAAATCAAATCTTCACCTCCCCCCAATTAATTGCGGGATAGTTCACCATGTAGGGGCGATTCATGAATCGCCCCTACATGTGGTGCTCTTAGTGAACTTGACATCCCATTTATAGGGTTTCTTTGATTAATTAGGAGCTATTGTAATCATCCCTGGTCCTTATCCAAAGCGTCCGGTGACGTAGTCTTCGGTCTGCTTATGCTTGGGATTGGTGAACAATGAGGTGGTTTCACCGAATTCCACCAGGGTGCCGGCACGGCGTTCGTTCATCATCATGAACGCGGTGAAATTGGACACGCGCGCCGCCTGCTGCATGTTGTGGGTAACAATGACGATGGTGTAATCGGTCTTGATGCTCTGCATCAGCTCTTCGATTTTGAGGGTGGCAATCGGGTCAAGCGATGCTGCTGGCTCGTCCATCAGCACCACGTCGGGTTCCACGGCCAGCGCGCGGGCGATGCAAAGCCGCTGCTGCTGACCGCCGGAGAGCGCCATACCGGAATGGTTCAATTTGTCCTTGACCTCGTCCCAGAGCGCTGCCTGTTTCAGGCTGGTCTCGACAATTTCGTCCAGAACGCCTCGGCTCTTAACACCGTACAGGCGCGGACCGTAGGCGATGTTATCGTAAATACTCATTGGGAAGGGATTGGGGCGCTGGAAGACCATGCCGATGCGGCGCCGTAATTCCACCACATCCATGCCGGGGGCGTAAAGGTCCTCGCCGTCCAACAGGACGGAGCCTTCCACCCGCGCCCTCGGGATCAATTCAGTCATGCGGTTGAGCGAGCGCAGCAGGGTCGACTTGCCGCACCCGCTGGGTCCGATGATGGCGGTGATCTGATTGGCGGGGAAGGCGATGGAAATATCCTCCACGGCTCGGAACTTGTTGTAGTAAATGGAAAGATCCTTCACCTCCATTTTTGTGGGGAGTGTCGAAATAGGACCTACCCTTGGATACACAACCGCCGTTGATTTGATCGTTCCGGCAGAGCTTTCCGCGGTAAAGGGGATTGAGGTATTGTTCATGAAAGCGGTTTGCATTTCCATTCCTTTAGCGTCTTAATTTTGCAGCCCGGGATTCCACCCAGACTCTGGCGATGACGTTGATCGTCAATACCAGCATCATCAAAACAAATGCCACTGCCCACGATTGATTGATGCGGTCGATGTTGGGGTCCTGGCTGTACTTGTACAGGGTCAGGGGGAGTGAATCCACCGGCTGCTGCAGGATGTTGCCCAGGACAGCAAAGATGGATTGACCCGCTCCCAGGCCGCCCTTGATCATCTTGACCAGGTCGAAACGGTCATTTCCCAGCGCGGTAAACAGGAGGGGTGCGGTTTCGCCGGTGGCACGAGCAAGGGAGAGCAGGAAGCCGGTGAGAATGCCGCTCAAGGCCGCCGGCAGTGTGACCTGAAGCGCCGTCTTCCATTCAGGGGCACCCAGAGCAAGTGCGCCTTCGCGCAAGTTGGACGGCACGAGTTTGATCATTTCCTCGGTGGTGCGGATGGTGGTGGGGAGCATGATCAAAGCCATGGCGATGCCGCCTGCCAGCAGCGAGTAATGCCCCGAAGGCTTGACCACAAGGGCATAGACGAAGATACCCACCACAATCGAGGGCACCCCTGAAAGCACATCGGTGCTGAACCGCAGGGCGGTACCAAGCGCGGTGGCGGGATGGTAGGCGGCGTAAAAGGCAGCCAGCAAGCCAATGGGTATGGCGATGATGGCAGCCACCAAAGTAAGCAGCAGCGTGCCTTCGATGGCGTGCAGCACACCGCCTCCTGCTATTCCGGCAGGTCGGGGAAGCTGGGTGAAGAGGTCGAGGTTGATGTACTGACCGCCCTTCATCACCACATAGCCGATGATCCAGAAGAGAGGCACCAGTGCAAGCAGGGTCAGCAGCCCGGTCAGGGTCAACATCATTCCGTTGACCGACTTGCGGCGCAGGTAACCCCTGTGCGATTGGATATAACGTGCCTTGCGGGGTGTTCCTTTGAGTAAGGTACTTATTTCAGCCATTATGCCCTCGCACCCGGAGAAGACTTGCGCGCCACCCGCCAGACGAGCAGGCGGGCGATGATATTGAGGATCAGGGTCATCAGGAACAGGATCAGCGCCACTTCGATCAGCGCCTGTGAATGCATGGGGCTGACCGCCTCGGCAAACTCATTCGCGATCACGCTGGACATGGTGTATCCGGGCTTGAGAAGTGAAGCAGAAGCTCCGATGCTGTTGCCGATAACCATGGTCACCGCCATGGTTTCGCCAAGGGCTCTACCCAAACCGAGGATGACCGCTCCCAGGATTCCTGAAATGCCGTAAGGAAGCAGAACTCTGGAGATGGTCTCCCAGCGGGTCGCCCCAAGTGCCAGTGAGGCTTCGCGCTGCGAGGAGGGGATGGCCAGCAGCACATCGCGGGTGACTGCTGAGATGGTGGGCAGGATCATGATTGCCAGGATGACGCCCGCTGCCAGGCGGCTTGAGCCGGAAAGGGAAATGGGACCCGCAAACAGGCTTCCCAGCACCGGCACTGTTCCCAGGGTGTTGCCCAGGAATTGACCCAGCGGAGTGATTACCGCAGGCAGGAAGACAAAAATACCCCACAGACCGTACACGACACTGGGGATGGCGGAAAGCAGTTCCACCAGCAGGTTGAGGGGGGTCCGCAGCCACTGGGGGCACAATTCCGAGAGGAATATGGCGATGCCCACACTGAGCGGCACGGCGATCAGGATGGCAACGAGCGATGTGATCAGCGTGCCGTAGATGAATGGCCAGGCGGAGAATTTGTTATCGACCGGGTTCCAGGAGGATTCCACGAAAGGAGAGAGAAATGACAGTCCAAAGGCCTGGCGGGTGCCGGAGGAATCACGCCAGAGCAGATAACCGATCAGGAGCATCGAAATCACTACGATCAGGCTCATGGCGATGTTCAAGCCGACCCAGACACGGTCTCCGTGCTTGGTGAGATTCTCGATCCTGGCGACGATGGGAAATTTCCTAGGCTGCCTGGCGGCTGCTTTTTGCATCGAGCTTCTCCGTGAAATAAAAGGCAAATAGCACGGACATCTTTTGGATGCCCGTGCCAGGATATGGGTGATGTTCTTGGATTACTTCAACACCGGTGCGCCATTGCATGTGACTTCGCCCAATTTTGAGAGAACCATGGTGCTGACGGCTTCGGGAAGGACGCTGTATCCCAGGTCTGAAGCAATCTTGGCTGCGCCGCTGTCGGTGAGTGTCCAGCGGATGTACTCGACCAGTTTCTGATCTTTGACACAATCGGTGCTGCTGGAAGAGTGCAGGATGATGTAGGTGTATCCGGCGATGGGCCAGCTTGCAGCTCCCGGGGCATCCACGATGGTATTGGTCAGCTTGTCAGTGAATTTGTCGGCAAAATCTGCCATGGCTGATGCGATGCTGGCGCCGTTGGCGGCAACCGTTGCTCCAGACTTGTTGACCATGGAAGCGTAGGCGATCTTGTTGGAGAGGGCGTAGGAAAGTTCCACATAGCCAATCGAGTTGGGGGTGTTCTGAACTGCCGCAGCCACACCGGGGTTGCCCTTGCCGCCGATACCATTGCCGGCTTTGTCCACAGGCCATTCCACCGAGGAAGCTCCGCCAGCCTTCCAATCCGTGCTGAAGGAGGTCAGTGCCTTAGTGAAGAGTTCGGTGGTGCCCGATCCATCGGAGCGGTGCACTGCAGTGATCTTTTCGGCAGGCAGGTAGTCCTTCAAATCGGGGTTCAGTGCCAGAATGGCGGGATCATTCCACATGTTAATGGTGCCGTTGTAGATGCCGGCGAGGGTCTTGCCGTCCAAGATCAGGGGCTTGGCGGGAGCATTTTCCTTGAAGGTGATGTTGTAAATGGGCACGACTGCGCCAGCAAGCACGGGGTACATTTGCAGGTCTTTGCCGGCTGAGTATTCCTCGTCTTTGAGCAGTGAATCGGAGCCGGCGAAATCGACGGTGCCGTCGATGATGGCTTTCTTGCCGCCGCCGGAACCGATACCCTGGTAGTTAATAGCGACCGCGGGATCAACATATTGATAAGCATAAGTCCAGGCTGCATATACGGGCTGGGGGAAGGTGGCGCCGGCACCATTGATCTGAACGGACCCTGGAGCGAGGGTGGCAGCACCTGAAGGGGCTTCTGTTGAGGCGGCAGTTGGCGTGGCTGCCGTTGCGCAAGCGCTCAAAAGAACGGCTGCGGTCAACAGGACTGCGATGAGCGTGTAGCGTTTAGAAAGCATTCGAGTCTCCTTGGTTTTGTCTTTTTTCATGCTTTCATCATACGCGGGTGATGTTAAGGCTTGTTTTCCTGGTTGTTAACGTCTGGTTAACGTTTGTGAGGATTCAGATTTTGCAATATTGATCAAAGTCATCAATAAATGCGATAATAGGTTTATTCACCCCTTGTATTTCAAGGATGGAGTGTTTCTCTTCGGAAAACTGAAGTAAAATATAGGTTGAGCAATATATACGTAAATTGATATATATGCATATAACTGCACAAACAATGCGCCATGATTCTGCTTTATGGAGAATGCGATGCTGATTGATTATGTTCCCTTGTTTGTGATCTTCATTCTTGCGGTGGCCATGGGGGTATTGATCCTGCTCATCGACAAGATCTTCGGTCCAAAACGCCCAACATTAAAAAAAGGCCAGCCCTATGAATCGGGGATGGTGCCTTACGGTGAGGGCATCCGCCGGGTGAACGTGCGCTATTACCTGGTGGCGGTGCTTTTCATTCTCTTCGATGTTGAGGTCGTTTTCTTACTTCCCTGGGCGGTTGCCTTCAGAAAACTGGGGATCTTCGCCTTCATCGAAATGCTCATTTTTGTAGCCATTTTAGCGGTGGGCTTTATTTACATCTGGAAGAAGGGAGCACTTGAATGGGAGTAGACCGAAAAACAGGAAATATGGGAATTCTGACGACCACGGTCGAGGGATTCATGAACTGGTCCCGTACCAACTCAATGTGGCCGATGTCCTTTGGATTGGCGTGCTGCGCCATTGAAATGATGTCCACCCAGGCGTCGAACTATGACATGAGCCGCTTTGGTATGGAATTGATGCGTGCCAGCCCTCGTCAATCCGATTTGATGATCGTCGCAGGGCGTGTAGCGCAGAAGATGGCGCCCGTATTGCGCAACCTGTACGACCAGATGCCGGATCCCAAGTGGGTGATTGCCATGGGCGATTGCGCTGCCTGCGGCGGTGTTTTCAACAATTATGCCATTCTTCAGGGGGTGGATGAGATTGTTCCGGTGGACGTGTACGTGGCGGGATGCCCGCCGCGCCCGGAGGGACTGCTCAACGGCGTGATGCTGGTGTACGAGCAGGTGCGCAAAGAAAAACTTTCAGACTGGAAGTAGGTGCCTGAATGAATGAGATCCTTCAAACCACGGTGGATGCGATCGCCGCCAAATTCAACGCGCAAGTCGAAGAAGCACACGGCGATGTCACCCTGCATGTGCAGAACGACCAGGTGGTCGAAGTCTGCCGGACGCTGCGGGACGAATACGGCTTTGACACCATGCCGCTGGAAACATCGGTGGATTACTGTCCTGCAAAATCACCCCGTTTTCATGTCGTCTACGGCTTTTACTCCACGAAGACCCATCTTTACCTCTTCATGCGCGCCCCGGTGGACGAGGCGAATCCGCATATTTCCACCGTTGAGTCGATCTACCCTTCCGCCAACTGGCGCGAGCGCGAGATCTATGACCTGATGGGGATCATCTTTGACGGGCACTCCGATCTGCGCCGGCTGGAAATGCCGCCCAACTGGGAAGGTCACCCGCTGCGTAAGGATTATCCCCTCGGGTACGAAGAAGTCCAATTCACATTCAACTTCGATGAAATTGATTTGCGCAAGCCCAAGGGCGAGCGCTGAGCGGGAGGAAAACAGATGCGTGAAATTCAGGAATTCTCGCTCGATGATTTGAAACATCTTCTCAGCCCCCGTGCTTTGACGGGGGAGACCGTCGTTTTGAACATGGGTCCGCAGCACCCCTCCACCCACGGCGTGCTGCGTCTGATACTTGAACTGGATGGCGAGATTGTCGTCAATTGCATTCCCGATATCGGCTATTTGCATACCGGCATCGAGAAGAACATGGAAGCCAAAACCTACCAAAAAGCCGAAACGATGACCGACCGCATGGATTATCTGTTCACCATCGGCAACAACCTGGTGTTCAGCCTGGCGCTCGAAAAGTTGATCGGGCTACCGGTGCCGCCGCGCGCGGATGCCATCCGTGTGATCCTCACCGAGCTGCAGCGCATCCAATCGCACCTGGTCTGGATCGGCACATCAGCGCTGGACCTGGGAGCCATGAGCGTGTTCCTCTACTCCATGCGCGAACGCGAATTGACCCTCGATATTTTTGAGCTGGTCTCAGGTCAGCGCATGATGACCACCTATATCCGTCCAGGCGGGTTGTGGCGGGATGTGCCGTCGCAATTCAACGAGCTGGTGCAGCAATTCGTCGATATCATGCCCGGAAGGATTGATGAATACGAATCCCTGTTGACCAATAATATTCTATTCAAGGAACGGACACAGGGCATCGGGGTGATCGATGTGCCTACCTGCCTGGCATACAACGTCTCCGGTCCCACACTGCGCGCGGCGGGCATGGCGCAGGACATCCGCAAGAGCAACCCTTACTGCGGAATTGAGCAATACGATTTCGATATTCCCACCCAGACCACCGGGGATGTTTACGGGCGCTACCTGGTGCGCGTGGCTGAAATGCGAGAGTCGGTGAAGATCGTGAAGCAAGCATTGGACAAAATGCCCTTTGGCCCAACCCGCACCTATGATCCCAAATACATACCACCGTTCCGCTCCGAAATTGGCGTGAGCATGGAATCGCTGATCCACCACTTCAAGCTGTGGACAGAGGGATTCACGCCCCCGGCGGGTTCGGTGTATACCTCCATAGAAAGCCCCCGCGGTGAGTTGGGCATCTTCCTCGAATCGGATGGCAGCCCCAAGCCCTACCGTGTGCATTACCGCACCCCATCCATCCCTCTGATCTCGGTCTTTCCGATCGTGAGCAAGGGTCATTTTGTGGCAGATATGGTGGCACTCACGAGCAGTATTGATCTTGTTTTGGGAGATGCAGACCGGTGAACTCACTTGCGAAGAAATATCCAGAGGAAACGGCCAGGATCCTGGCGCAGTATCCTGCAGATCAAAAACGGGCGGCGATCATGCCCCTGCTGCACCTGGTGCAGCGGGATGCCGGCTTCATCTCACTCGCGGCGATGAATGATGTTGCCGGACTGGCTGAAGTATCGGTCACGGACGTGGCTTCGATCGTTGGATACTACACACTCTTCCACGATCATCCTGAAGGAAAGATCCGACTGCAGGTCTGCACGGATGTAGCCTGCATGCTTCGAGGTGCCTCTGATTACCTCAAGGCAATCAGCGAAAGCCTGGGCATTCAACCCGGCGAAACCACTCCTGATGGGCTGGTGACGCTGGAAGAGGTCAAATGCCTGGCAGCCTGCGACCGGGCTCCGATGTTCCAATCACAAATCGGAGCGGAGATCGAATATCACGAGAACCAGACCGCCGAGAAAACGCTGGATTGGCTGCAGGCGATGAAAGCCTCGGTCAAAGGAGGAGAATGATGAGCGAACTCTTCCTGTTACGCCACCGTGAAATTCCCGGGTTGAACCAGTTGAAGACCTACACCGCCAACGGCGGTTTCGAAACCTGGATGCAGACTGTAAAGGCAGGCAAACCTGCGGATGTGGTGCAGGTGGTCAAGGATTCAGGGCTGCGCGGACGCGGAGGAGCGGGGTTTCCCACCGGGGTTAAGTGGTCCTTCCTTCCGAACAACATCTGGCCGCATTACGTGGTCGCCAATGCCGACGAATCGGAGCCGGGCACTTTCAAAGACCGCGAGATCCTGGAGTTGAATCCCTTCCAGTTCCTTGAAGGTTTGATGCTGGCATCCTTCGCCGTGCAGGCAAACGACTCATATATCTATTTCCGGGGCGAATTCTCCGAGATCTTCAGAAAAGTGGAAGACCGCGTCCGTGAGCTGGAGGAAAAAGGCTTTCTCGGAGACAATCTCTTCGGCACCGGCTATTCGCTGCACTTGCACCCTGTTCTGGGCGCGGGTGCTTACATCTGCGGCGAGGAAACCGCACTGCTGGAATCCATCGAGGGGCGCCTGGGTCAGCCTCGCCTGCGACCGCCGTTCCCGGCGGTGGTGGGTTTGTTCGGCAAGCCGACGGTGATCAACAATGTGGAAACACTGACCAATTTGCCCCTCATCATCGGCAAGGGAGCAGCATATTTTCGCTCTCAGGGTACCGATAAAAGCCCCGGCACCAAGATCTTTTGCCTCTCGGGCAGGGTGAAGAAGCCCGGCAACTACGAGCTGCCGCTGGGCACCACCTTCCGCGAGTTGATCTATACCCACGGCGAGGGCATTCTCAATGACGCAAAAATCAAAGTCATTATGCCGGCGGGCGCCTCATCCTTTCTAATCGACGCTACAGAGGCAGCCCTGGATACCCCCATGGACTATGAATCTGTTCCCGCCCTGGGTGCACAACTCGGTTCAGCTTCGGTGATCGTACTGGACGAGACGGTGAACGTCAGCGACCTGGTGAACAGCACGGTGCACTTCTTCAAACACGAATCCTGCGGCAAATGCACTCCCTGCCGCGAGGGGACGTACTGGATGGCGCACCTGACCGACCGCATCACCTCAGGCAAGGCGGGCAGAGAGGATATCGATCTGCTCAAAACGGTGGCTCTGCAGATGCAAAACAAGTGCTTCTGCGCCCTGGGAGAGTTCTCGATCTCAGCGGTGCTCTCGGGGATCGACAAATTCCGGGCTGATTTCGAAGCTCGCGTGGAGAAATGAGCACATGGATAAACTTGTGACTTTAACAATAGACGGCCGCAGCGTACAGGTGCCTTCAGGCACACTGGTTGTGGATGCGGCAAAAATGGCGGGCATCACCATTCCGGTCTTCTGCTACCATCCCAAGCTTGAACCTGTGGGCATGTGCCGCTTGTGCATGGTGGATATTGGACGCCCGGCAGTGGACCGTGCCACAGGTCAGCCGGCGTTGAATGAGGACGGCACGCCCAAGATCAGCTTCGGTCCGAAGCTCGAAACTGCCTGCACCACGCCTGTCTCAGAGGGCATGGTGGTATGGGGGGCAACCGAGAAGGTGATGGCAGAGCACAAGGACATGCTCGAATTCCTGCTCACCTCGCACCCCCTGGACTGCCCTGTGTGCGACAAAGGCGGCGAGTGCCCCCTGCAGGACCAGACCTTGAAATTCGGTCCCGGCGTTAGCCGCTACATCTACGATGAGAAACATCACGGGCGAAAAAACCTGCCCCTGGGTGATCTTATCGTGCTGGACCGGGAGCGATGTATCCAATGCGCGCGCTGCATCCGCTTCCAGGATCAAATCGTCGATGATCCCGTGATTGGTTTCTTCCAGCGCGGACGCAGCCTGGAGATCATCAGCTATTCCGATCCCGGTTTCGACTCGGTATTCTCGGGCAATACCACCGATATCTGCCCCGTGGGCGCGCTGACCACCAGCGATTTCCGCTTTGGCGCCCGCCCGTGGGAGATGAAACAAAAGGCATCCATTTGTACACAGTGCCCGGTGGGCTGCAACCTGGTCTATGAAGTGCGCCGCGAAGCCAAAAGCGGCGGCAAGTTCGTCATCAAGCGGGTATTGCCGCGTCAAAATGAAGCGGTGAATGAGCTCTGGCTGTGCGACAAGGGACGGTTCGCCTACCACTTTACCGAAAGCTCTGAACGGCTGACCACGCCGCTGGTGCGGCGCAATGGCGAGTTGACACCGGCGAGCTGGGATGAAGCGCTGCAGGCTGCCGCGGATAAGATACGCACAGCGGGTGAAAATTTGGTCGCACTGGCAGGTGGCAGGTTATTGAACGAAGATATGTACGCCATCAAGGCACTCAGCCAGGCGCAAAAGGCAAAAGCTTACCTCTACTCCCGCATGGGCGGCGGCAATTGGGTCACCCGCGCGGGCATGACACCCGGATCCAACCTGGCATCACTGGGTAAGGGTTCCGCCATTCTGGTGTTTGCATCTGACCTGCACCAGGAAGCGCCCATCTGGTGGCTGCGGGTCAAACAGGTGGCGGAACGCGGCGCAAAGTTGATCGTCGCTTCTGCGCGCAAAACCCGCCTGGAGAAATTTGCCTCCCACAAGATCCGTTATGCCTACGGCGAAGAGGAGTCTGTTCTACGCAGCCTTTTGGAGGGCGAGTCTGAAGCTGCAAAAGCATTTGTTTCTTCCGAAAATTCGATCTTCTTCCTGGGCAGCGACGGCCTGGGAGCAGCGCAAACCGCGGCAGCCGCAGAACTGGCTGCTGAATGGCTGGTGCGCAGCGACCATTTCGGCAAACCCAACAACGGTCTCATCCCCGTGTGGCAGACCGCCAACGAACAGGGTGCCTGGGAAATGGGCCTCGAAACCCCGTCGAGCTTTGAGCAAACCCTCAGCGACGCCATGGGGCTGTATATCGCGGGAGCCGACCCGGCTTCTGAAGACCCCGCGTTGAGCGATGCCGTTCAACGTGCCGGGTTCGTCATCGTGCAGGATCTTTTTCTCACCGAAACTGCAAAGCTGGCGGATGTGGTATTCCCGGTACAGACAGTGATGGAACGCGATGGCAGTCTGGTCACCGGTGAACGCCGGGTGCAGCGCCTGTACCCCGCGGTGCCTGCACTGGAGGGAACCAAACCTGACTTCATGATCACGGCTGAGATCGCCGTGAAGTTGGGTGCCATGTTTGAACTGCCTTCACCTGAAAAGGCATTTGCTGCTTTGGCGGAAGATGTGCCTCAATTCAAGGGACTGGATTACGCCAGGCTGGCAGAAGCGGATGTGCAGTGGCCTCCCACAGGCGGCAAGGACATGTACTTTGGCGGTACGGCAAACAAGAATACCCAGGGCGTTGGTGTAACACTCGAACGCAAGACTGAAGACACACCTGAAACCACAGCAGTAGCCTTCCCGGCGCTGAGTAAACCTGTTGAAGGAGAATGGCTGGCTGTTCCAGTGACCTCCCTTTACAACGCGGGCTTGCTGATGAAAGCCTCCGATCTTTTGAAAAACCGCACTCCCAGGGGAGTTTTCATGATGAATCCGGAGGATGCGGCCAGGCTGAACCTTACAGCGGGCGGATTGCTGACCCTGCAGCAAGGGAACTTCCACGGCAGCGGGACGGTAGATGTGAAAAATGATGTACCGCAAGGTGTGTTGCTGGTGCGGCGGGAGATGAATATTCCCCTGGAGCATCCTTCAGCGGTGCGCCTGGCAGTGACCGAACACGAATCAAATTTGGACAGGTGAGGGCCACTCTATGAATGCTTCGCTCATTTTGGAATGGGTAATCAAATCAGTGGTCTTGATGCTGGGGTTGACCGTCGGCTTTGCCTACGTCACCCTGTATGAGCGCAAGGTACTGGCGCGCATGCAAGTACGGGTGGGTCCCAACCGGGCAGGCTGGGGCGGGCTGCTGCAGCCCATCGCCGATGCTTTCAAGCTGATCTTCAAAGAAGGGTTCATCCCCGAAAAGGCTGATAAATTCGTCTATATCCTCGCGCCGCTCATCACCGTCATTCCAGCGCTGATCATCACTGCGATCATCCCCTGGGGACCTCCTGTCACCATTGGCGGGCGGACGATCACCCTCTCGATAGCCGATGTCAATACCGGCGTTCTCTATCTATTGACGGTCACTTCGATCTCAGTTTACGGCATCACGCTGGCAGGCTGGTCATCCAACAACAAGTACTCCATGCTCGGCGGTCTGCGCTCTACTGCCCAGATGATCAGCTACGAACTGGCGCTGGCGATGTCTTACCTGGGACCAGTGCTCATTGCAGGTTCGTTGAGCATGACTGCCATCGTCAACGATCAACAGCACCTCTGGTACATTTTCTACCAGCCGGTGGGAGCCATCATCTACATGATTGCCGCCATCGCCGAAGTCAACCGCGCGCCGTTTGACATGCCGGAAGCTGAGCAGGAATTGACTGCTGGATACCTGACTGAATACGGCAGCATGAAGTTCGCCATGTTCTACATGGCTGAATACATCAAGATGATCGCGGTTTCGATGATCGGCGCCTCCCTATTTCTGGGCGGTTTCTGGGGACCAGGTGTTGAAGCGCACCCCTGGCTCGGCCCGATCTATCTGCTGATCAAAGTTGCTGTTTTGCTCTTTGGATTTATCTGGGTGCGCGCCACCCTGCCCCGCATCCGCTACGACCGTCTGATGGCGTTTGGCTGGAAGATCCTGTTCCCGCTTGGTATCGTAAATGTGCTGGTGACGGCAGGCGTGATCTTGCTGGTTGGAGGATAACATGCTGCGTGGATTCTTACAGACCCTGAAAGGGTTGTTCACCAAACCGGTGACCATTCAATACCCCGAGGTCAAACGCCCGGTTTACGAGCGTTACCGCGGGCGGCATGAACTGAAACGCTATGCCAACGGGCTCGAAAAGTGCATCGGCTGCTCGCTTTGCGCGGCTGCCTGCCCGGCAGATGCCATCTTCGTCGAAGCCTCGGAAAACACCGATGAGGAGCGATATTCGCCCGGCGAGCGCTATGCCAGCACATATCAGATCAACATGCTGCGATGCATCTTTTGCGGTTACTGTGAAGAAGCCTGTCCCACCGAAGCGATCGTTCTCGAAAAGGACTACGAGCTTTCCTACACCGACCGTCAAAGCGCCATTTTTACCAAGGCGATGCTGATCGTACCTGTTCCCGAGGGCGGCAAACCCACTCCTCAGAAGACCGAGCCCGGCATGTTCACCCGCTCGGTGCCTGAAATGAAAAACCCCACGGATTAGGGAGGATGAACGATGACGATTGATCTGATCCTTTTTATTGCCGTGGCATTGACAGCTATAGGCGCAGCCGTGGCGATGATCCTGAGCCGGAATGCGGTCTATTCCGCCCTTTTTCTGATCCTCAATTTCATGTCGGTTGCGGCTTTTTACCTGGTTCTGGGGGCGCCGTTTATCGCCCTGGCACAGATTACGATCTACGCCGGCGCGATCATGGTGCTGTTCCTGTTTGTGATCATGCTCCTCGGGGCAGAAAAAATGAAGGAACAGGACCCGGTTAAGTGGCAGCGCCCGGCAGCCATCCTGCTCAGCCTGGCGTTTGCCGTTGAAGGTACCCTGGCAGTATTCAAAAAACTTGATCACAGCATTTACATGAACTCGTTGAGCGGGGCACTGGCAGATCCCGCCTCCATTGGCGAGCTGCTCTTCAATCAGTACGCTCTGCCATTTGAAATCACCTCGGTGATCCTGCTGGTGGCGGTGATCGGCGCCGTGGTGCTCTCACGGGTTGAAAAGAAGGAAGGTGCCAAATGAGCGGAGTGCCCCTCGTCTATTACCTCATTCTTGCGGTGATCATGTTCAGCCTGGGAGCGGTGGGTGTGTTGGTCCGCAAGAACGCCCTGGTGGTGTTCATGTCGCTGGAGTTGATGTTCAACTCGGCGAATTTGCTCTTCATCACCTTTGCCAATTTCTACAAATCGCTCAACGGTCAGGTGTTGGTGATCTTTGTGATGACGACTGCAGCGGCTGAGGTGGCGATTGGACTGGCGTTGATGGTGGCGATCTTCCGCTCCAGGCACACCATCGACGTGGATCAGATGAACAGCCTCAAGGGCTGAGACGGAGCAATGATGGATACGACTCAATTCTTTAATCTCGCTCCCTGGGTGGTGTTCGTTCCACTGATCGGACTGGTGATCAACCTGCTGGTGAGCGGCAGGTGGGGTGAAAAGTTCGCCGGTATTTTGGCGAGCCTCGCCTCAGGCATTTCGCTGGTGATCTCGATCCTGTTGGCGGTGGCGCTGGGGAATCATCCTGAAGCCGTGACAGTCTCTCTCGGCAACTGGATCTCCATAGGCAATCTCAGTGTGAATTGGGGCTTCCGCGTGGATACCCTTTCGGTGGTGATGATGCTGGTGGTTTCCAGCGTCGGCACCCTCATTCACATCTATTCCATCGGCTACATGCACAACGATGTGATCCACAACGGCGACCCCTCGAGGTACACGCGCTTTTTCGTCTTCATGAACCTTTTCATCGCTTCGATGATGCTGCTGGTCAGCGCCGATAACTTCCTGATGATGTTCATCGGTTGGGAGGGCGTGGGTCTGTGTTCCTATCTGCTGATCGGCTTCTGGTTCGAAAAAGGGAAGAACGGCACAGGCAATGCCGAAGCCGGCAAGAAAGCGTTCATCGCCAACCGCATCGGTGATTTTGGGCTGCTGGTGGCGATGTTCCTCATCTTCTGGAATTTTGGATCCCTGCAGTTTGATGCAGTCTTTTCACAGGCTTCCACGGTGGCAGCAGCCCATCCGGGCGCGATGCTGGCGATCACCCTATTCATGCTCTTGGGCGTGACGGGCAAGTCGGCACAACTGCCGCTGTACGTCTGGCTGCCCGATGCCATGGCAGGTCCCACGCCTGTTTCGGCGCTGATCCATGCGGCGACCATGGTCACCGCAGGCGTGTACCTGGTGGCGCGCAACTCGGCGCTGTTCACACTTGTTCCGGCTGCGCAGAGCGCGGTCACCTGGGTGGGTGCGGCAACAGCGATCTTCGCCGCGACCATTGCCCTGGGTCAATATGACATCAAAAAGGTGCTGGCGTATTCCACCATCAGCCAGCTGGGTTTCATGGTGGCAGCGGTGGGCATGGGTGCGACTGTGGCGGGCATGTTCCACCTGGTCACACACGCCTTCTTCAAGGGTCTGCTGTTCCTGGCAGCCGGTTCGGTCATCCAGGGCATTGAACGAGGGGCGCATTCCGTTCACGAAGAATTGGATGCCCAGGACATGAGACAGATGGGCGGGCTGAGCAAGCGCATCCCACTGACCTTCTGGACGTACCTGATCGGTGCGCTGGCGCTTTCGGGCATCGCGCCGCTGGCAGGGTTCTTCTCCAAGGACGAGATCCTGGCATATGCTTCCAAAAACCAGCCGGCGGTGTTCTGGGTGCTGGCGATCGCGGCGTTCTTTACCGCCCTGTACATGGGACGGCAGATCAGCATGGTTTTCCTCGGCGCACAGCGCAGCAAATCTGCCGGCGCTGCAACCGAGAGCCCCCGGGTGATGACAGTTCCCCTGGTGCTGCTGGCGGTATTGGCGGCATTCGGCGGGCTCATCAACTTACCCGGGCTGTACTGGCTGGAAACCTGGCTGGCGCACACCCTTGGCGAGACCACACCCTCAGAATTTATCTGGCTGGTGGCGCTGGGATCACTGACCCTGGCTCTGCTGGGCCTGTTGATCGGCTGGCTGCTCTATGGCAGGCAGCCCCTCAAAGCCGGGCAGGCGGATCCGTTGAAAAAGCCACTGGGCGTGATCTTCAGCGGCATGGAAAACCGCTGGAAGGTGGATGAGCTTTACAACGCGGTCATCATCAAACCTTTCAATGCTTTTGCTCAATTCCTGGCGGGTACATTCGACCTGCGCGGGATCGACCGGGCGGGAAACGGTCTGGGTGAAGGGACGAAAGCCATTGCCAACGGACTGCGCAAGTTCGAAAACGGTTTCGTCCGCTCCTACGCCTTCTGGATGCTGCTGGGGCTGGCAGCCATGGTAACCTACTTCATTTTCAGATAAAGGACGGGCTATGAATCTAGGGAGTGAACCTTTGATCTGGGTGACGTTCTTCCCGCTGGTGGGAGTGCTCGTCATTCTTTTTCTGAAGTCAAGCTGGAAGAATGCCATCCGCTGGACCGCGCTGCTGACCTCGCTGGCAGTGTTTGGCATCTCACTCTGGGTACTCGGAAAATTCGATGCGGCCAATGCTGAGGCTCAGATGGTGATCAACCTGCCCTGGTTCACCCTGGGAGGTAATCCCATTGCCTTTCACCTGGGTGTGGACGGGTTGAGCATTCTCCTCCTGCTGCTGACCACCTTCCTGACGCCCATCGCCATCCTTTCCACCTGGAAAGCGGTGCAGGAGAACGTCAAAGGCTTCATGATCTTCTTCCTGCTGCTTGAAATGGGGATGGTGGGGGTTTTCCTGGCGCTGGATATGGTGCTCTTCTATATCTTCTGGGAATTCACCCTGGTGCCGATGTATTTCCTGATCGGGCTGTGGGGCGGCGAGCGCCGCATCTACGCCACGATGAAATTCTTCCTGTACACCATGGCGGGTTCGATCTTGATGCTCGCAGGCATCCTGTGGGTGGGACTTCAGTACGGCGGCTTTGACATGACCGCGCTCACCAAGGCTGGCGGCATTCCAGTATCAGCGCAGATGTGGCTCTTCGCGGCGTTTGGTCTGGCTTTTGCCATCAAGGTGCCGGTGTGGCCGCTGCATTCCTGGCTGCCCGACGCGCACGTGGAAGCGCCTACTGCCGGTTCGGTCATCCTAGCCGGTGTGCTGTTGAAGATGGGTACTTACGGCTTCCTGCGTTTCAACATTCCACTTTTTCCGCAGGCTACCCTCACCCTGGCACCCTATATGGCAGTCCTGGGGATCATCGGAATTCTCTACGGCGCGCTGGTGGCATACCGTCAAAAAGACGTTAAGAAGCTGGTGGCGTATTCTTCCATCAGCCACCTGGGATTCGTCATACTGGGCATGTTCGCGCTCAACCAGTTGAGTGTGGAAGGCGCGCTGCTGCAAATGGTGAACCACGGGCTCTCGACGGGCGCGCTCTTCCTGATCGTGGGCATGCTCTACGAGCGGCGCCACACCCGTCAACTGGAAGATTTCGGCGGGCTGTGGAAGGTCACCCCGGTGCTGGGCAGCCTGGCGCTGGTGGTGACGCTTTCTTCTGCTGCGCTGCCGGGTTTGAATGGCTTTGTGGGTGAATTCAGCATCCTTTCCGGTGCTTTCGGATCAAAAGTGTTGGGCAGCCCCTGGTTTGCCGGGGCAGCCACCCTGGGCGTGATCCTGGCGGCGGTCTACCTGCTGCACATGTATCAGAAGGTTTTCCTTGGCCCCGTAACGCACGCGGAAAACGCCAGCTTGAAAGATTTGAATGTACGCGAGATCCTCACCCTGGCTCCGATTTTGATCATGATCTTCTGGATCGGTCTTGCTCCACAGACCTTTTTGAACCTGATATCACCCGCCGTGGAAAAGCTGGTGTCGGCTGTCTCAACTGCCGCACCGCTTCTGCACTAGGCACAAGGAGAACGCATGACCCTGAATGATGCTCTCACGATCCTTCCGGTAATCTTCCTGGTTGCCTGGGCAATGATTGTTCTGCTGTTGGATTTGAGGATCCCCAAGAACAAAAAAGGCTGGACGGCGGTCATCGCCGCCGCGGGCATGATCGCCGCGCTCGTGCTCACCCTGCGCCAGGCGAATTCACCTCAGATCGGCTTTGGCGGCATGATCGAGGTGGATGGATTTGCAGTATTTCTGAACGTGATCTACCTGTTCTCCGGGCTGGCAGGTACAGCCATTGCGTACAATTACCTCAAACGCATGGACATTCACCGCGGCGAGTATTACGTGCTGATGATCTTCTCGATCGTCGGCGCAATGCTGCTTTCCTACGCGGGCGACCTGATCGTGGTTTTCCTGGGGATTGAACTGCTCAGCATCCCGCTGTACGTGCTGGCGGGCTTCGCTCATCCGCAGGTGGCTTCCGAAGAATCGGCGCTGAAGTATTTCCTGTTGGGCACCTTTGCCTCAACCTTCGTGCTGTTCGGCATCGCCTGGCTGTACGGCGCCACCGGTACCACCGGTTTGCGCGGCATAGTGGACGTGGTCAAAACGGGCAGCGCAGCGCCCTTCGGCAGCGTGATGCTGTTGGGTGGAGCGGGTTTCCTTGTGGCAGGGCTGGGCTTTAAGGTGGCAACCGTTCCCTTCCATGCCTGGATGCCGGATGTGTATCACGGCGCTCCGGCTCCTGTGACCGGATTCATGTCGGTGGTTGCCAAGGCAGCCGGGTTTGCCGCATTAATCCGTGTGATTTTCATTGCGCTGCCTTCGTTATCAGAATCACTGACACCCATATTGGCAGCCCTGGCCGTTCTGACCATGGTAGTGGGCAACGTGGTGGCGATTGCGCAGAACAATCTCAAACGCATGATGGCATACTCCAGCATCGCCAATGCCGGTTACCTGCTGATGGCGCTCGTGACATACAGCAATGCCACAGTCCGCAGCGATTCAATCGCCTCGATGCTCTTTTACCTGATGGCGTATGCTTTTGCCTCGCTCGGGGTTTGGGCGGTGATCACCATGATGGAACGGCAGGAGATCAAGGGGGTGGAATTTATGGATCTGGCTGGACTTGGCAAACGCACACCGCTTGTGGCGTTGGCAGTGGCGGTGCTGATGCTCTCGTTCACCGGCATCCCCATGACCCTGGGCTTTTGGGGCAAGTTCTACCTCTTCCGCACAGCCATCCAGGGCGGGTTCACCTGGCTGGCGGTTCTTGGTTTGATCACCTCGCTGGTTTCGGCATACTACTATCTACGCGTGGTGGTGATGATGTTCTTCCGCGAAGGCGAATCCGACCTGAAGTACAACTTCTGGGCTGGGGTGGTGCTCTTTTTCAGCACCCTGTGTGTCCTGGTGCTGAGTTTCTTTCCCGGCACGGTGTTTGGCCTGGCTTCACAGGCGACGCTGCTGCTCAAGTGAGGAATTGGTAAATATGACGAGGCTGCCCAAATCGGGCAGCCTCTTTTTATTCAAAAAACGTTCGATAGTGCGGTCAGAGTTCCTATTTCGTCATTCTACTTCAAGCAAGAGTGATTATTCAGGGATGTCCTAAAAGTAGGGGCAATTCATGAATTGCCCCTACCGGAGGCGGTAATTAGAAATTTCGAACTCAACAGATGTATGTTTCATTTTTTTCTTGACATTTAAAGACAGTCCGCTAGGGTTAGGTCGTTCTTTACCCTGATTTCGGCATCGAACGATAATGGGCACAGCTCGCTGTGCCCCCACATTCATAAATTCGACCACAAAAAAAGGTTATATTGCTTTTCGTTATGCGTTCTGGGGAGCACCATTTGCGACGCCGTCTCGCAATAACGAATCAAGGGGTGGGTCCCAGACCCACCCCTACGAATTCTAATTTTGTGTTATGTGGAAGCCTAGCCAAGAAAAAGGCGCAGCACATGCGCCTTTTCACAAGATATGTAAACTTACCGGCTGATGTTCTTGCGCGCCATGATAATGGCTGCGGCAGCATTACGGTATTGGCTGGCAAGGATGATGCCTAGCACCACGGTGGCGATCAACGGGAAAACCAGCGGAAACGCCAACAGACTGATGACAAACCACATCGCCAGGTCTTCACTCACCGGTTGACCGGCAATATGTTCATTGACCATCACACGATTCATATCGCGCGCCAGGCTCTTGAATGCTATGAACCACCACCAGAACTGGAAGCCGGGGATGAAGCTGAAGGCGATTGCCTGGTCAGGGGTGGTGCGGGCGTGACCATCCTGCACCAGCGCCCAGCTCTTGTACACGATGATCAGGAACAACGTCACCGTGGCGATGAGCGTAATGCCGAAGGTGACCAGCGAGGCTGCCAGGCTGATCCACATCCAGGTGAACAACTTATTGAGAGTGTCAATCTCGGGATCGATCATGGCATAAGTAACGGCGGGCGATACCGACGCTTGTGACGCTGTTGATTCAGCGCCGAGATGCACCTGTGACAGCGGCTGCCAGGTGCTCATGCCGTTTTTCCAGACGAGGGTACCCTCATTGATGCTCCCATTCGCCAGAAGCTCCTTGAGCTGAGCTTCGTCGATGGGACCCATTTGCTGACCATTGATGGCGTAATACCACATGTGAATCCTCCTAAAAAATCTTGTATTTCCATCATCAGTATAACGAGTTTAATGAATGGATGCGATTATTATCCAATTCTCAGTTTGAGTGATGCATAATGATATACGGAGTCAAGTCCAAAAATTGGCAGCAATCACCTGATGAACAGCCACAAAGGAGTGCTTTTGGAGACCAGGAAACCAGCCCAGACACGTACCAACCTGACACCCCATTTGAAATCGATGCTTGAGCAGCCTGAAAATACCCTGGAAGAGCTCTTCAGGCAACTGGGCAGTGACCAGGAAGGACTATCGGAAGGGGATGCCGAAAAACGGTTGGACCAGTATGGTCCCAACCAGGCTGCCAGCCAAAAACCGCCCACCTTTTTGAGCCGCCTGTGGTCGAATGTCAAAAATCCTTTGGTCATCCTTTTGATCGTTCTGGGTGTGGTCTCTTATCTGACTGGCGATCCGCGCGGCGCAGTGGTCATTGGGGTGATGGTGCTGCTGGGCATCGTGCTGCGTTTCGTGCAGGAATCTCGAGCGGATCACGCCGCTGAGGACCTGAAAAAGATGGTCACCACCACAACCACGGTTATCCGCGGTGGAAAGAAGCGGGAGATCCAGATGGCACAGGTGGTGCCAGGCGACATTCTTTTCCTCTCTGCAGGTGATATGGTGCCAGCAGATGCAAGGGTCATCTCCACCAAGGACCTGTTCGTCAACCAGGCGGTGCTTACCGGTGAAACGATGCCGGTGGAAAAGTTCCAGAACCCCGGCAAACTTAGCGGCGATCAGCCCTTTGAGATCCCCGAGTTGATCTTCCAGGGGACAAATGTGCAAAGCGGTTCAGGCGAGGCGGTGGTGTTTGCCACTGGCAGCCACACCTTCTTCGGGGCTCTGGCTGCAGAACTGGTCGGTAAACAGGAAGTCACCAGTTTTGACAAGGGAGTGAATCGTTTCACCTGGCTGATGATCACTTACATGGCGGTCATGGTGCCGCTGGTGTTTCTCATCAACGGATTGTTCAAACACAATTGGATTGAAGCTTTCCTGTTCGCAGTAGCGGTTGCCGTTGGTATGACGCCTGAAATGCTGCCGATGATCGTGACGGTCAATCTTTCGAAAGGCGCCATCAAAATGGCGAAGAAGAAGGTCATCGTCAAGCAGTTGAATGCCATCCAGAATTTCGGCGCCATGGATGTGCTGTGTACCGACAAGACCGGCACACTCACACAGGGGAAGATCGTTCTGGAACAGTACATAGACCCGCGCGGCAACGAAAGCGACGAGGTGCTCTACTTTGCCTACCTGAATAGCTACTACCAGACCGGCTTGCGCAACATGATGGACGAGGCGGTGCTGGACCATGTTCACCTGGAGCAGCGGGCGAAGGTGGAAGACCAGTATCACAAGGTGGATGAGATCCCCTTTGATTTCGAGCGCAGGCGAATGTCGGTGGAGGTGGAGGACGATGAGAAAAAGCATCTACTCATCACCAAGGGAGCGGTGGAGGAGATCCTCACGATATGCACCCGCGTTGAGGTGGACGGCAAGGTCTATGATCGCAAACCTGAGCATGATGACCACCGCCGTCAGCGTATAGCTGAATTGAACGAAAAAGGTTTTCGCGTGCTCGCCCTGGCTTACAAACCTTTGGTCAACAAAGGAGCTGTGACCTACTCAGTGAAGGATGAGAGCGAGATGATCCTGATGGGTTTCCTGGCGTTTCTGGACCCGCCCAAGGAAACCACCGCCCAGGCGTTGCAGAATCTGAAGAAATCCAATGTGGATGTGAAGATCCTGACCGGAGACAATGACCTGGTAACCGCCACGGTTTGCCGAAAAGTGGGCTTGTCCTTCGATAAGATTGTACTGGGAAGTGAGATCGAAAAGAGCGGCGATGATGAGTTGAAGCTACTGGTAGAAACAGCGGTGGTATTCGCCAAGCTCAATCCGTCAGACAAACAACGTATTATCAAGGCGCTGCGTGCCAACGGTCACGTGGTGGGTTTCATGGGCGACGGCATCAACGACGCACCGGCACTCAAGGCTGCTGATGTGGGTATTTCGGTGGACACAGCGGTTGATATTGCCAAGGAATCCAGTGCCATCATCCTGCTCGAACAAAGCCTGATCGTCCTGGTCGACGGTGTTCTTGAAGGCAGGAAGGTATTCAACAACATCCTTAAGTACATCAAAATGGCTGCCAGTTCCAGCTTCGGCAACATGTTCAGCATGCTTGGCGGCAGCATCTTCCTGCCGTTCATTCCCATGCTGCCCATCCAGATCCTCACCAACAACCTGCTCTACGATTTCTCGCAGACCACCATTCCCACGGATGATGTGGATGCCGAGTGGCTTGAAAAACCGCGCAAATGGGAGATCGGCAAGCTCAGCCGCTTCATTCTTTTCTTTGGACCGATCAGCTCGATCTTCGACTACGTTACATTTTTCGTCATGCTTTATGTGTTCAATGCCGGCGGCAACGCGGCGCTCTTTCACACCGGCTGGTTTGTGGAAAGCCTCTTCACGCAGACCCTGATCATCCATGTGATCCGCACCAACAAGATCCCATTCATTCAAAGCCGGGCGAGCAATGCACTGCTCTTCACCTCGCTGTTGATCTCAGTCATTGGAGCCATCCTGCCGTATTCACCCCTGGCTTCCACGCTGGGATTCGTGCCGCTCCCGCCGCTCTACTGGCTCATCCTGTTGGGAATTCTGCTGAGTTACATTTTCCTGACCCAGTTGGTGAAAACCTGGTTCGTGCGGAAATACGGCGATCAGTAGACTCCTCTTTTCGCCTGACGGAGATGAAATTCTGCTTTCGAATTCGTAAACGGAATTTTTATTGACATCCCATTATGGATTTGTAAAATTATAAACAAGCCCAAGATCAAGGGTCCTGCCGTGCATTGTTCCAAAAAGTTGCGCTTAAGGAAGTAGACCTTTATTTCAACCAAAGAGGAGAATACCATGCACCACAAGCCGTTATTCGTACTGGTTGTCACCGGCCTGATATTGACACTTGCGCTGGCTGCCTGCGGAAAACCAGCGCCTACTGCTGCACCCACATCCGAAGCCACAAGCGCCCCTGCGGTGACAGAGAAACCCGCCAGCGGGGCGATTGATAATGTGAAAGATGCGGAAAAAGCGGTCATTCGCATCGTGGCTGAAGGGACATATAGCTACCCCGATTTCACCAATTACACTGAAATGGGTTCGGGTTCCGGCTTCATTATCGACCCGAGCGGTATCGCGGTCACCAACAATCATGTGGTTACCGGTGCTGCGCGCATCAAAGTCTACTTTAGCGACAGCGACAAGGCATATAACGCCCGCGTCCTGGGTGTTTCCGAATGCTCCGACCTTGCGGTGATCGATATTGAAGGCGACGGTTACCCTTACCTGGACTGGTACTCAGAAACACCCGAATTGGGTTTGACAGTCTATTCGCTGGGATATCCCCTGGGGGATCCGAACTTTACCCGCCACAAGGGTGAGATCTCAAAGGAAAAAACCAGCGGCAATACGAGCTGGACGGCTGTGACCGAAGTGCTGGAACATGACGCCATCATCAACCCTGGAAATTCAGGCGGACCGCTGGTCACTGATGACGCCAAGGTGGTGGGCGTCAACTATGCCGGGGCTTCGCAGTATGACATGTACTTCTCCATTCCGGCGTCTGAAGCCAAGCCGGTGGTAGAAGACCTGGGCAAGGGCACCAATGTGGATTCACTCGGCATCAATGGCGAGGCTCTCGTAGCGGATGACGGCTCGTTTTCCGGCATTTGGGTCTACTCGGTGGATTCAGGCTCGGCAGCCGACAAGTCTGGCGTTAAAGCTGGTGATTTCATCACTTCCCTGGAAGGCATTCAACTGGGCCGTGATGGTACGGTGACCGATTACTGCGACGTCATTCGCTCGCATACTGCCAGTGATACCCTGAACATCAGCCTGATCCGTTTCGGAACAGGTGAGATCATGGAAGGGCAAATCAATGGCCGCGAAATGAAAACCACTGGCAGCATTGACGCCAGCGGAAGCACGGGCAGCAGTTCTGGCGGCACAAGCGGTACCAGCAGCGGATCTACAACCGGCTCCACTTCTGATACAGCTCCCGCGTATTTCACCGAGGAATTTGACGGTGACCTCCCGAACTGGAGCTCTTTCTTCTTTGGCGACAACGATAACGACTTTAATATCGCTACCGAAAACAGTCAGATGGTGATCGATATCACCCAACCGCAGACTTACGTGTATGTAAACTACGATCCTTATACTTATACGGACGTTCGTGTGGATGCCGAAGCTGAGAATATGGGCAACAATGACAACAATATCAGTCTGTACTGCCGCTTGCAAGACAAGGTCGGATGGTACGAGTTCAATATTTCCAGTGGAGGACTGTGGGATATCCTGCGTTACGATGAACAAACAAGCAAATACGTTGCGCTCTATAATGGCGGTTCCTACAATATCAACATCGGCAAAGGGAAGCCAAATACATTTTCTTTGATTTGCCAGGGGAACACCATCAGCGCATATATCAACGACAAACTTGTACGGTCAGTCACCGATTACAATTTGTCCGAAGGTACAGTGGGTGTATCTGCCTCATCATTCGATTCGGGCAGCGCAATAGTCGGGTTTAACTGGGTGACGATTTCCGAGCCTTGATTTTCACGAACCAGGTTACAAATTCAGACCCCCGGATTGCCGGGGGTCTGATGTTTTATGTTTGTGCGGCTGATCAGTTGCCGCAAGGTGAGATGTTGCGCCAGTTGAGCACTGTGTCGTTGACGTTCATGATGCCATCTGCGCCATAGGTAAGGGTGAGCTGCCGGTTGGCAATTTCTCCGCAGGAGGCGTCCTTTTCCACATGGTCCCAATCACCCAGAGTGTATTTGTATTCGATCTGCACATACTCCTTGCCGGTGAGGGTGATTGTCCAGTGGGTGGCGTCCACGCGGGTGAGTACCGTTCCCCCCGGATTCCATGAGGGCAGACCGCCGTCGAGCCGGTCAAGCGTTCCGGCGATATACACGCTGCGACCTGTGGCATCGGTGGTGTTTGGAACGGTTACGGTGAAGTTCACTGTTACGGTTCTCAGTTCGGCGGTGGCATACACCTCTGCAGAATCAGCGGAGCGGTTGAAGGCATAATCCACAGCCCGAACGACGTAGTAGTAGGTGAGTCCTTCACTCACCGTGGTATCGGCGTAGGTCGTACCAGTGGTGCGTGAGAGCAGGGTGTACGGTCCGCCGCTGACATCGCTGCGCAGTACCTCGTAGCCGTAAAGCGAGGGATCATTTTGATTGGCATCCCATTCAAGATTGATCCCGCCCGTGGATGCAGAGGTGACGCGCAGATTTGCCGGAACATCCGGCGGGGTGGTATCAGTGCTGGCGGTGACGGTCAACTTGCCGGGATTCGGGGGAAGGCTGCCCGCAGTAACGGGTCCGTTCAAATCGGCGTACAGCCATTCGCGCCCGCCGGTCACCGTATAACGGAAGAGGTAATCGAAGGTGCCGGTGACGTCAGGCAGCATGCTGGCCATGAACTCATCGTTATTGCCCGCGTCCACGTTGAATACCGCGTCGATCCAAATCCAACTTGTGTCCGTTGCCGGATTTGATCCGACAGGACCGTAACCCAGTTGTGCCTTAAGGCCGGGGGTGGCGCCGGGTTGGCTGGTGGCGCCGTCGATCCATACCTGCCCGTAGGCGTTATCCGTCCGGTTGACCACCGAGATCTCATGGGTCATGGTGGGCGGCCATTGCAGGTTCGCCCAGCCGATGGTCAGATGCGGCATGGCGCTGACCTGAGCGGAGTATGCGCTCTCATTGCCGGCGTCGTCCAGCGAGGTGACCACAAAGTAATACTTTTGACCGTTCTTCAAGGGGGTGTCATCAAAGGTCGTTGCGGTGACAGGGACGGTATTGGCTTTGACCCACCCTCCGCCGCTGAGCGGGCTGTGATAAACGTTGTAGCCTGCGGCTCCGGGCACTGCGCTCCATTCGAGAGAAACGTTGGCATTACCCTCTGCAGCAGTCAGGTTCGCGGGCGCTGCCAGGGGCAGCAGGTCCACAGCGCCGGTATCCAACAGCCAGGCGCTCTTTGGCGCCAGATCCACCATGATCACCCCAGCGCTTGCCACCGCGGAGACGGAACCAGTATTTGCAACGCCGTATAGCGAGTCAAACGCCACGCCGTCCGGCACGAACCCCGCCACAGGGATGGAAACGGAGCGGGCGCTGGCGCTGCGGTTGATGACCACGATGGCGGCATCGGAAGTGGTCTTGCGCCCGTAAGCCGCCACTTCGTTGGCGTCGTCTGCCAGCAGGATCTGCAAATTGCCTGCCGTCAGCGCCGGAATATCGGAATGCAACGCGGCAAGCTGCTGGTAATGGGCGAACATGTCCATATCCGGCATTCCGCCTTTATCTGTCCAGGGGTAGGTGCGACGATCATCGGGGTCATCACCGCCGGTCATTGCCACCTCATCGCCGTAGTAGATGGTGGGTGCACCGGGCAGGGTGAACTGGATGAGCGAGGCGATCTTCTGCATCTGCTTGCCGGCTGACAGGTTGGCAGCGTTCAGTTCTTTCTCTGCTGTATTGGCGTTGCCGGGAGTCATTGCCCATAGTAAACGCACGGTATCGTGGCTGTCGAGCAGGTTCATTGCCGAGTAGAGTGCAGCATCGGGGTAATCTTCACGGATGGAGGCGATGCGGTTGGCAAATTCCGTCATCGAGAGCTGATCACCGCTGTCGGCAAAACCCTTGGCATCAAAGTTCCCAGGAGTAAGCAACCCGATCACGGCATCTCGCAGGCGGTAGTTCATGGTGGTATCCGCACGGTCGCCGCGCAGGAAGCGCAGCAGGGTGCTGTCTTTCTGCCACAATTCGCCCACGATCAGGGTGTCCGATTTGGTGGCTTTGACCACCTGGCGGAAGCTTTCCCAGTAACCGCTGGGGAAGGAACTGTCACCCATCACATCCAGCCGCCAGCCGTTGGCGCCGCCGATCAACCAGTTCTTGGCGACACTGTTGCTGCCGGTGAGGAAGTAGCTCTGCACGTCCGGGTTGGTCTTGTTCAAAACGGGGATACTGTCGAAGCCGAACCAGCCGTCGTAAGTGGCAGAATTCGCGCCCACCGATCCAACGCAGGTGCCGGTTCCGGCAGCCACATTGTGGAAAGTAAACCACGAACGGTAGGGTGATGTGAGCGATTCACAGGCACCCACCGTGGTGTAATGATGATAGCGGTCAAAGAAGGGGCTGTCGGAAGACATGTGATTGTACACACCGTCCAGGATGATGCGCACACCAAGTTGTTTGGCGTGCTTTACCAGGTTGTCCCAGTCCTTTTGCGTACCAAAGTAAGGATCGATCTTATAGTAATTCTGCGTATCGTAGCCGTGATTCGAGGCTGAATCGAAAATGGGGTTCAAGTAGAGTGTATTAACACCCAGTGATACCAGGTAGTCCAGGTTCTGATCGATGCCTTTCAGGTCGCCGCCCATGTAATCACGCCCGCGGGGGCTTTCGATATTCGGGTCACCGCCGACGGGAGGAAGTCCGAAGCGCCGTGGGCAGTTCGTGGCAGCATCCGAATATGCCCTGCAGTAGCCTTCCGGCAGCGTCAGCCAGGCGAGCTTCAATACCGGGTCATCGTAACGGATGTCTCCGGTCTTGGGGTTGTTGTCAGCCCGTCCATCGCGGAAACGGTCGGGGAAGATCTGGTAGATTACTGCCGTCTGAGACCAGGAAGGTGCGTTGAATGCGGGGTCGTACACCATGAGGGCGTAGCTGTTGTCCACCACCGCGTCGCTCGTGGAGCCCAGGCCGCCGTCAAGGGCGGCAGTGTTATCTGCATAGTAAACTGTTTTGGTGCCGTCGGTCACCAGGAAGCGGTACCAGAGATTGTTGGGTGAGGTATTGGGCAGGGTGATCTCCCAAAAATCACAGGAATACGGAAGATCTTGATAGCAGGAAACATCACTCGCTGCCAGCGTCATGGGCTTGATGCTTTGCGTGCCTGTGTTCAGGTCATACACCCGGGCTTTTACCCCCGTAACGTCATTATGATAGGTGCGGAAGCGCAAGACCACGGGTGTTCCAGCGGGAACGGCTCCACCTGGAGTTCTGTAGAGCAGGTCGCGCGAATCATGCCGTAATCCATCCCACCAGACGTTGTTATCATGCGCTGGCTGTGGGGCGACCACATCAATGGATAGGACGTGCGAGGTAGGATTGTATGTGAAAGTCACGGTTGAGTTGGATACTGCGACCGCAAATGGAATATTGGCGCCGTTTTGGGCTCCGCCCTGACCGTAATTTTCACTCCAGGATTCGTTGATCGCAACCTTGGCTTCATAATTCCCTGGCGGGATTGAATAAGTCACGAAGGAGTACGTGCCGTCTCCGTCGGGGTCTTCCAGCCAGGAGCGCAGACATCCTGGATCCCAATCACCGCCGCAGCCTATTTCGGACTGAAAACTCCCTACTGCTGTGGAAATGACCGATGTCTGGTTGTCGGTTACCCAGTGTGTCTTGTGGTCATAGTAAAACTTCACCGAGGTATCAGCCCCCAGGTTGATGGGAATGTTGGCGCCGCCAGGTGCAGCGTGCAGACCGTAATTTTCCGTCCAGCTATCATTGAGGGCGGCTTTGTATTCGAAGGATCCAGCGGGAATCGTAAAGGTCTGCTGCCAGACATCATCGCCGGCATCGTATGCCAGGTGAGCGAGGGCGCAGGCAGGATCCCAATCGCCCGCACAGCCCAATTCAGATTGCAGGGATCCCGCGATCGTTACCGAAGCCGGGTCGGGGGTGTTGGCAATCACTGCCGGTACCGCAGGAACGATGAAGGCCAGGATGCTGAGGCAGGAAATCAGCATCCAGAGACGCCGCGGTACAGTCCTGGTCGATCGACTCGTAGACATAATGACTCCTTATCTAAAATGAATGAGAAAAAGAAGACGCTTTGTTGGAACCAACAGCTTGCCCTCTTGATGCTGGTCCTGACGAATTTCAAGGGTTATGGCGTTGTCTGTACAATCCATCATAGCAAATCTACAGATGGATGTAAATAGATTCAATGACTGATGGTTTGTTGGGATTTTCCTGTTCGATTAATTTGGGATGGTGCGGAAGCGGCTAAACTCCATTTACCTCAACCCGTTTGATCGGAAGCTGGCCATTTTATCCAGAGGGGTACTGAATTTTCGGGGATATGCTGGTATGCCTGACCCAGGGGAATGCCTTGAAGTGTGCACAGGATTGTCGCCAGCGCAAGGCCGTGAGAAACAATCAGTACACTTCCCTCCGGGTAGCGGACGGCTATCTCATCTAGCGCTGCTCGAACGCGCTGATAGACTTCGCCCACGGTCTCGCCGCCGGGCGGTCGTACGCTGACCGGGTCTGTCTGACGCGCAAGCCACAAACCTGCATAGCGTTCACGGATCTTTTCGACCTGCACGCCCTCCCATTGACCCTGGTTGATCTCGCGCAATCGTGGATCGATGTTGACCGCAAGACCTCCATGTACAGCTGAAATGGCGAGAGCCGTCTCGCGGGCGCGCGAAAGATCACTGGAATAAGCTGCATCAAAGTGTTCGTCCTTTAGCCTACGGGCCAGAGATAGAGCCTGGGCGAACCCTGTGGCATTCAAAGGGACGTCGCTTTGCCCCTGGTAACGTCCCTCCAAATTCCAATCTGTTTGACCATGTCGCACCAGGCAGAAACGTGTCATTTCTTGTGAGTCTCCTGGTATTCTGCCAGCGTGTTCATGGGCGGGCGGTGCTTTTCAGCAATCTCTTCAATATCCAGGAAATACTCACCGTCAGCGTAGCGGATCAGCTTCATGGTCTTGTTCACATCCTCAATGATCGAGCGTTCGTAGCGCGTTTCCAGCTTGTGCAGCACGGTTTGAATGATGGCAAAGGACATCTTGCTCAACGCTTCGAGTTCCTGGTTGTGATGAATTCTCTCCAGCAGGTCCACCTGGGCGATGGCGCTCAGACCGTAGCGTTCGAAGATGTCGATCAACAGGCCGGTTTCGACCCCATAGCCTGAATAGAAAACGGCGCCTTCAAGGGCTTTGCGGCGCCCGGCATATTCGCCCGAGAGGGGCTGGATCACTCCTGAAAGCTCAGGATAGAACAGGTTCAAGAGCGGGCGAGCGGTCAATTCAGTGACACGACCGCCGCTGCCAGCCTGCATTTTGGCACCCACCTTGAGCGGCCGCTTGTAGAACCCTTTGACAAACTGTACATTGGGGTTGACCAGCAGGGGACCGAGGATCCCATAAACAAAATGCGGCCGGATGTTCACAATGTCGGTATCGATCCAGGCGATCAGGTCGCCTTTGGTGACCAACAGGCTTTTCCACAACGCCTCGCCTTTTCCGGCGCGGGCACCCAAATCGGGCAGGATTTCCTGGTGGATATACGTTTTCACTCCCAGATCCTCAGCGATTTCGCGGGTTTTGTCGGAGGAATTGGAATCGATCAGCACCATTTCGTCCAGCAGCGGAATTTCGTCCATCAAGGCGGTCTTGACCTTGCTGATCACCTTGCCAACCGTTTTTTCCTCATTCAAAGCTGGCATCGCCAGGCTGATGGTCAGCTTTGATGCCTGTTTGAGTTCCAGCAACCGTTCCAGATCGGTAAATTCGTTGCTGTGATAGGTGTTTTCTGCGAACCACTTGTCCACCAGGATCGAAATCGCCTGTGCACCGGCACTCTCGTCATACACCGTTTGTTTCTTTTCCTGGCGATTTCGGGTGACCAGTATCGTAGCTTTCGAATCGTGCAATAAATGGGCAGCCACCGGACCGATTGTGGGCCCACCAAAGGTACCACTGGCTGTGGTGCCGAGGATGACCAGATCGTATTTTTCCGCTTCTTCGAACAAAGTCCTGGAAACATCGTCAGTGACGATCGACCGCGGATTGATCTCCGGGATCTGGGTCAGGACCTTCTTATATCCTTTGAACGGAGCATCGTTGTCTGCGCCAGTCAATGAGATGTGCAGCACATCCAGGTGGTCGGGTTTCAAGGTAATGGCCGTCTTCAAAGCCAGTTCGGCGTGCGGTCCGCCGCGGACTGCCACCAAAGTTTTTTGAAACTTGAGTGCCGCACTGCCGCGTACCACGATCACATCCACCAATGAATTGGAAAGCACATCCGGCAATGGGAGACCGCATGTCAGCCGGTCATTCCCCCAATCCACAACGATCAACTCGGGTTTCTCCCGGGTGATCACTTCCTCCATATCTCTCCAGGGGGTCTCCGAAACGATGATCGTCGATTTAAAATGCACATTGGGGGTTTCGCCGAGCTTCATCAACCGCTTGCGCACTGCGCGGGCTGTTTGTGCACCGGCACTGACCGATTCGCCCTTTTCGATGGCAACGATACCCACCAGGATGACTTCCCTCGCCAGCGCTTTGGCGATGGTCAGGGATGCCTCATCGTTCTTTTCCGTGCCGACCGGCACTATTGCCATCTTTACTTTTCGAAAGGGGGTCTTCATTCTTTTTCCTTTCAGCCCAGGATGGGCTCGATGTAACGGTGGTAGATCGAACGCCAAGTATATCCGTGCCGGGCATGTCTCGCCCACCGGATGGTCATTTCTGATTCCATGCGGATGACGATTTCCCTTGCTATCGCGGCAGGATCACCATCAGGGTTGAAGTAACTCAGATCATTACCGCCAAGCTCGTGCAGCACCGGCAGATCTGCACAAAAAACCGGAATGCCGCTGAAACCGGCTTCGATCAGGGGAATGCCAAAACCTTCTTCGTGGCTGGGGAAAAGCAGTGCGTCAGAAAGGCGGTAGAAATCAGCGATCACTTCATCGGGCAGAAAGCCGGGATTAACCTCGGCGAGAAAATGAGCCGCACCTTGAAGCTGTAATTCATCCCTCAGACGGAGGAGCATCTCACGGTAAATATTGTTCGCCGGGTTGTGCGGTCCTTCAGGTCCGGTCACGACGAGCATCGCTTCGGGGTATGTTTGGCGCAGTTCCTTCAAGATCTTCAGCGCCAACTCGATATTCTTGCGGGGAGTGATGCGAACCGGCAGCAGGAAAAGCGGGTCTGCATCCAGTAAATGCAGCTTCTCAGCCAATTGTTCTGTTTGATCGGTAAGCTTGTAAAACGAATGCAGGGAAACGCCGTTTGGCACAACATGGATGCGCTTCTCAGGCACCTGGATCAGGCGCGCAAGCTCCTGGCGGCGGGTTTCTGAGATCACCACCTGGGTTACACCAGGCCAATCCTTGCGCAGCAGGTCCCAGGGGTAGCCGTCATGCAGTTCATTTTTGTAGCGTGGTGTGGTCCACGCCAGATCGTGATGCCAGAGGATCAGGCGGGGGAACCCTGTGATTGTGTGAATTTTGAACAGCGCCGCGGTGAGCGCCAGGTTTTGATTCAGCGACGCCACATTGTGTGCAATCAACGCGTCAAATCCCTGCAGTTCGCGCAGCAGCATCTCCTGAATTCGGCCGCGCAGGTTTTCAAAAGCGGCAGAACAGATCCCTTTGTCGAGTTCGCTTTTCACAGCCAGTACCTCGGAATTTCGCGAATCCAAAAGGGGCAGCACCCTCACCCGGATGGCAGGATCGAGCGTCTCACCGCGGCCTGCAAAGATCGTTACCTGGTGACCGCTCCCGGTCATCAGGCGCGCGTGATGCGAGATGACGCTTTCAACTCCGCCTACAACAGGAGGAGCGGTGAAATGCATCAAGGCAATTCTCATATTGCTTCTCCGAAGCAGTCAGCAAGCAGCACGGACAACCGGCGTTCAAGCATGGTGTAGGAATAGTATCGCCGGGCAAGCTCGAAATTAGCTTCCCACTGTTCGGTGTACCGCAGCGGGTGCGCCAGGATATCGCGAACCGCCTCGAGCGTCTTATCGCTTATGAACCCGTCGAATTCCACCACGTGGAATCCCTTGGGTTTGATATCCGCTTCAAAGATCGAATAGTTATTGACCAGGAGCGGGCGTTTGTAATAAACGGCTTCAAGAAATGCGTTCCCAAAACCTTCCACGAAGGAGGGGTAGGTCACCAGGTCGGCGAGTGGATAAATATCAGCCAGCGAATAGACCCTGCGTCCGTCGCTGGTGGTGCCGCGATGCGGTGCAACGATATCCGACTCAAAGTTGACCACCACATCCAGCAGATCGGCAAATTCGACGATTCGTTTTTCGTAATCTGTCCCCTCATCACCTGCGGCGTGGCTGATGACCAGCTTGGCAGGAAGATCAAGACGGCGAACAAGCTCGATGGCATGTTCGATGCCTTTGCGTTGAATGATGCGGGTTGGCTGCAGGATCAGGAATTGGTCCGCGAGCAATCCCAGGTCGCTGCGGGCATTATCGGCATACCCATCCGGCTCGGCTGGGGGAGTATCGAAATCCATGACGTTGGGGATGAGCATGGCATTGACGCCGATGCGCGAAGCCAGGGCATGCGCCTGTATGGAGTTGATCACCACGTGCCGGATGGAAGGCAGCAAGGGCGGGAAGGCGGTTGAAAGGATGTCTGCCACCGAATTGTTCAGGAAGCGCTGCCGCTCCCAGTAGAAATCGTGGTGGTGGGCGATGACCGGAATGCCGGTTTCCGCGATGAATTCGGTCAGCGCCAGCCCCAGGGGCAGGTTGACCGGGATGGTCAGTGCATTTTCAACGATCAGCACCTCGATGGAAAAATGTCGCGCAAATTCGTAAAGCTTTTCTTTGAGGAAGGTTTTCAGTTCCTGGATCTTTTCGGTCACCTGGCGAGGTCGGAAATAGATGGAGAAAAAATCCGGGTGGTGGTCAGTGGGCGTGTTCTCTGCCTTGTAACGCTCAAGGTGTTCACCCCAGGCGCTTGTGAAGACAGTCTGATTGATCGAATCGATGACCGGATTCCGGTAGAACGCTTCAGGCACGACCATGCTGATGTCGGCAGGCCGGTCGCATTCGCCGCAAAAGTAAAAGCATTGATGTCCCAGACGTTGGAGAACAGCCGCCCATTTTTGAGCTTCCAATGAGACGCCGTCAGTCCCGGCAAACCTTGTTGATACAAAGCCGATCCTGCGTGATGTTGCCATGTCAATGACCTCCTGTCTCGAAAAGAACTGCCCCCTGATCAGGTACAATGGACATTGATGCCGCACCTTTCTTATACCATATTTTTGAGGGACCTTTACGGGGCCGAGACCGCCGCCCGGACGGAGCCCCTTTTGAACGCGTTGCTGGACCGCCACCGCGACCGGATCCTGCGGCCCGCTGAATCCAGGCTGAGCGAGACGGACGCCATGCTCATCACCTACGGCGACCAGGTACGCCGCGAGGGCGAACTTCCGCTGCAAACCCTGCTTCGCTTTGGTACGAAGTACCTCCGCGGGATGATCAGCAGCCTTCACGTACTCCCCTTTTATCCCTGGTCCTCGGATGATGGTTTTTCAGTCAAGGATTATCGCAAGGTGGACCCTGCCCTGGGCACCTGGGACGACATTGAGCAGCTTGGCGCGCAATTCCGGATGATGTTCGACGGCGTGATCAACCATGCCTCCGCCCGCGGGGAGTGGTTCCAGGCTTTTTTGCGCAATGAGAGACCCTATCGGGATTACTTTTTGACCGTAGAAGATGCCCCGGATCTTTCGCAGGTGGTACGTCCGCGCACTTTACCGCTGCTGACCGATTTTCAAACTGCTGCAGGTGTACGCCGTGTCTGGACGACGTTCAGCGCCGACCAGGTTGATCTTGACTACCATAATCCAGATGTGCTGTTGGAAATGCTGGACGTGCTTCTGGGTTACGTGCAGCACGGCGCGCAATTCCTGCGCCTGGATGCCATCGCCTATCTGTGGAAAGAGATCGGAACCTCCTGCATTCACTTACCCCAAACCCACACGGTGGTGCAGTTGATCCGTGCGGTGATGAAGGATATTGCCCCGCATGTGCGTCTGATCACCGAAACCAATGTACCGCATGCTGAAAATCTCAGTTACTTCGGGGACGGGCACAACGAAGCCCAGCTTGTTTACAATTTTGCCTTGCCTCCCCTGGTGCTGCACAGCTTTCTGGCAGGCGATGCGTCCGTCCTCTCCGAATGGGCGGCGCAGAACGAGATACCTTCTGATGAAACCAGTTTCTTTAATTTCCTGGCATCGCATGACGGCATCGGGTTGAACCCTGCCAGGGGCATCCTTTCGCCGCGGCAGATTGATGCGCTGGTCGCCAATACGCTGGCACACGGTGGGCGGATCTCGTACAAACAGAACGCTGACGGCACCCAGAGCCCATACGAGATGAATATCAATTACTTCGATGCCCTGTCCGATCCGCATGGCAGTGAAAACATCGAAGTCCAGGTACGACGCTTTATCACCGCCCAGTCCATTTTGCTTACACTGCGCGGCCTGCCAGGGATCTACTTTCACAGCCTTTTCGGATCACGCAATTGGACCGAGGGTGTGACAGCCAGCGGTCAGAACCGCGCCATCAACCGGGAAAAGCTGTCATTCGATGAACTGGAATCCACCCTGCAAACGCCGGGATCGCTGCGGGAGCAGGTATTTTCCGGCTACCGCAGCCTGCTTAATCAGCGGGCGTCTTCGCCGGCGTTCCACCCCCAGTCCGGGCAGCAAATTCTGGAGATGGGACGGGGTATTTTTGCCGTGCTGCGTACATCCAGGGATGGGGGTGAAAAGATGCTTTGCCTGCATAATGTGACCGGTGAAACACAGATGGCCGGCGCCTGGAGGGTTCCAGCCCTTGGCAATATCTGGATACACAACCCCGAGGATTGTTGAAGGAGTAAAGGCGAATCCACATGATCGAGGTCACTGGATCCATCAAACTTGACGAAGGAGAAATTCACCTGGAGTATATCCGCGCATCGGGTCCGGGTGGACAGAATGTGAACAAGGTTTCCACCGCGGTGCAGTTGCGCTTCGACATCTGCAATTCATCCTCGCTTACGCCTGAAGTGAAGGATCGTTTGAGCAAACTCGCCGGCAGCGCCGTGACCTCGGAGGGGGTGCTGGTACTGACCGCCCGGCGCTATCGCACCCAGGAGCAAAACCGGGAGGATGCGATCCAGAGGTTGTCGAATTTGATCCGGCAGGCAGCTGTGGCGCCGAGAAAACGCAAACCCACCCGTCCAGGCGCGGCAGCCAGCGGTGCGCGAATTAAGACAAAAATGCGGCGGGGTGAAATCAAACGCGCCCGCCGCTTTCGACCGGAAGATTGGGAGTAGCAGGTTTCACGGTCGGACAAAAGCTGTTTTGTTATACCTGGTAAGGTACCTCCACGATGACCAACCCCCGTTTGAACACCAATGCAGCCCGCAGCAGCAGCGCGGTCTGGTTGTGCAGCAGGTTTTCCCACCAGTGAGCGGGAATGAACTGGGGCACAACGATGGTGAGCAGTTCGTTTTGATCGCGCACGGCAAGCAACCGGTTGATGTAATCTAGGATCGGCTCAAGCAGCAGTCGGTACGGACTTTCCAGAATCACCAAACGGGTCCCCTCGCCAAACGTATCCCACTTATCACGCACCTTTTTGGTGTCTTTCTCATCCACTGAAACATGCACAGCCGTTACATCCGAGCCGAGAGACCTGGCGTAAGTCAGCGCTTCAAGCGAGCCGCGGTGAACCCCGGCGAGGAGCAGGATGATGCGGTGCCGGGAGATCCGCGTGTGAGGCTGGTAGTTCTCCAACGAAAGCTTCTTTGCCAGCGATTTGTAGTGATGGTGGATGGAGAAGAACACCGCCACCAGGGTGGGGATCAGGAAAATGATGATCCAGGCACCGTCTTTGAACTTGGTGACTGCAAACACGATCATCACCACCGCGGTACATAAGGATCCAAAACCGTTGACGATGAGTTTGAATGCCCAGTTCTTATCATGGGTGATCGTGGAACCGGGTTCCACAATTTCCTCCCCTGGTTTCAAGTGTCCTGACTTCCACCACCGTTTGGCCATGCCCAGTTGGGAAAGGGTGAAGGAGAGGAATACGCCGATCGCATATAGAGGGATCATTCTGGTGACACTCGCCTGGAAGACGATGATCAAAATCGAAGCGATGATGGCAAGCAGGGCTATTCCCCAGGAATAGACCAACCGGCTGCCCTTCATGGTGAGCTGATGCGGTAAAAATCCATCACCCGCATGCAAGGCACCCAGGCGGGGAAAATCGGCGAAGGCAGTATTGGCAGCCATGATCAAGATAACGGCAGTTCCAGCGATGATTGCCAGGTAGAGAAATCCCTGCCCGCCGTAAACAGTGCGGGCGAGCTGCGAAATAACCGTTTCATTCTCAGAGGCGACAGCTCCGATCTTGCCGGCAAGGAAGGAGATGCTGATAAAAAGGCTGCCCAGGATGGCGGACATCCAGATGAGAGTGATGCCGGCATTGCGGCTGCGGGGTTCCTTGAAAGCGGTGATACCGTTGGAAATGGCTTCAATTCCGGTCATGGCCGAGGTGCCGCTTGAAAAAGCATGCAGCAGCAGGAAGGGGGTGACAACTGCCAGCACGTTTGGATATTCATTTGCCGGGGGATTCACCACCGTTCCCAACGAGCCAGACAAAAAGCGGACCAATCCCAATCCAACCGTGATGAACATGGTGATCACAAAGAAATAGGTTGGAATGGCAAAAGCTGTGCCCGATTCCTTGACGCCCCTCAAGTTGATCAGCATGATGAAAAGCACCATGCTGACAGCGATGATCACCCTGTAATTGTCCAGGAGAGGAAAGGCAGAAGTGATCTGAGCCACACCGGAGGAGATGGAGACAGCCACGGTGAGGATATAGTCGGTCAGTAAGGCAGCTCCTGCTGTCTGTGCTGGCAATTCCCCCAGGTTGTCGCGGGCAACGATATAGGCACCGCCGCCCCCCGGGTAGGCGTGAATGGTCTGTTCGTACGAGATGGATACGATGATGATCAGCATCACGATCGCTGCAGAAATGGGGAAGACGTGCTGCAGTGCTCCAGCCCCGGCTGCTGCCAACACCACCATGATTTCCTGGGTGGCGTATGCTGTGGATGAAAGTGCGTCTGAGGAAAATACTGCAAGACCCACTGTTTTACCAATCGTTTGCGATGGGGCATCGGCGGTTTGCAGAGGGTTCCCAATCAACCAGCGGCGCAATCCCTTTTTGACCAATAATTGCTCATTGGGTTCGACGATCGTGGTGCCTGACATTGTTTCAATTTTCATTTTTACCTCTAGCGGCGAGTGTTCCTCAAATTCTGTTGAGCTCCGATCGGGATTATCCCGTTCGGTTAACAGGGATGCTCGAGAACACCGCTGCCGTATTTGTTTGCTGCAAAAGAAAGGGCGAGTTTGACAGAGTACCAATCATTGGAGCGGACCGGGATGAATTTAAACTTTCCAGAATGGTCGGTGCAGGGCTGCGGCACGATGATCATGTCCTGTGCCGAAAAGAGATTCCTGAGAGTCTTCGCGGTATTCGGACCCCCCACCACCTGGTAGCTCACGTTCAACGACCTGTCAGAGGTCATGGCCTTCATTGTCACCATGCTGCGAGTCACCTGCAGGCTGGCAGGAATGCGCTCCAGGACTGCAAGATAGACTACCTCCCGCACCCTGCCCCTGGCAAATTGGGCCACACTGCGGGAAAGTTCCAAATCCCCAACCAGAGTCTCGGGTATCAGGACGACCAAACATGAACCACGGGTGGTTTTTGCAGTATCGAACATGTCACTCGCCTATGAATCAAAGCGAGTGTATCTCCAGGGTATAAATTATGAGCAAGAATTGAAAGCGGGAGTATAAAGAAAAAATAAAGCTGAGGGTTGATTATTCGCCGGTTCTGAAGCGGTATCCGATACCGGGTTCGGTGAGAATGATCTGGGGGTCATCGGGATTGAGTTCCAGTTTCTTTCTCAACTGCCCGATGTACACGCGCAGGTATTCCACATGATCGGCTTCACTGAATCCCCAGATTTGCGTCAGTATGGCCTGGTGAGTGAGAACACGGTCGGCGTGAGCGGCGAGGTACGCGAGCAGGTTGAACTCGATCACTGTCAGGCGCACCTCTTCATCGTTCCGGGTGGCCAGGTGCCTTGCCAGGTCGATCTTCAGCGGACCCGCCTTGATGACGGTTTCCTTGTTGCCGATGGTCTGTTCCGAGTGCCGCAGCGCCACGCGGATGCGCGCCAGCAGTTCGTCGATGCCAAAAGGTTTGGTAAGGTAATCATCCGCTCCCTTGTCGAGGGCAGCCACCTTGTCTTTTTCACTGTCGCGGACAGAAAGGATGATGATGGGCACCCGCGACCACTGGCGGATTTGTTCGGTCACCTGGATGCCGTTCATATCCGGCAGCGTGAGATCGAGAATGATCACATTTGGCGGAGCAGCAACCGCTTTGGCGATCCCCATCTCTCCCGTGGAGGCGGATTCGATTTCAAAGCCGTTGGCGGTGAGGATGGTCTTCAGTGCCCTCAAAATTTGGGGTTCGTCGTCGATCAGGAGAACCAGGGGTTTCTTACTCATCTTCAGCCTCCTTTGGAACCGCCGGTAGGACCCCATCCAGGGCAAGCGGCAGGGTAAAGTTGAAGACAAACCCCTGGGGCGTGTTTTCAGCCCAGATTTTTCCGCCGTGGGCTTCGATGATCCCTTTGCAAATGGAAAGCCCAAGCCCCGTGCCGGTGATGCGGTCGGCGTTGGTGATGCGGTAGAACTTGTCAAAGATGCGCTCGATGTGTTCTTCCGCCACCGCCGGGCTCTGGTTGGTCAAATATGTATGCAGGGTGTCTCCTTCAACCTCCGCGGTGATCGTAATCACTGTCCCTGTTGGGGCATACTTCACGCTATTGCTGAGAAGATTGGTGAAGACCTGCTCGATCAGCACATAATCTGTGGGGACGAGCGGCAGATCTTGCGGCAGGTTTACCTGCAGCGAATGCGCTGCGAGTTGTTTGCGCATCTTGGCGGCTGCACTCATGACGATTTCTTCATATGAATTCCAGCGTTTTTGCAGATGGAGCGCACCGGATTCAATGCGAGACATTTGCAGCAGATTGCCGACCAGGGCATTGAGGTGGTCGGTTTCCTCTTCGATGGTCGCCAGCAGTTCTCCGCGGTCGCTGGAACTCCAGTCCACCGTTCCGCTGCGCAGGCTGGAGACTGAAGCTTTGATGGCGGAAAGCGGTGAGCGCAGTTCGTGCGAAACAGAATTCAGCAGGGACGACTTGAGATTGTCGCTCTCCTGCAGTAATTGGGCTTTGTTTTCACTTTCACTCAGTCGAACCCTTTCCAGGGCGAGTGCTCCCTGACCGGCATAAGCTTCCAGCAGCCTCAATTCGGCATCTGAAAATGGCTGACGATTCCTGATGCGAATTTCACCTTCCGATCCGCGCGACGTCTTCAGGGGAATGCTGACGAATACGGACGGGGTCTCCACATCTGCCCCCAGGGAAGGATCAGTGACTATCAGCGGAGAATTGCCTTCACGGGTGCTCACTTCCACCTGCCTGGCGTGAAATGTCTCAAGGGTTTGATCCGCCAGTTCACGGGCAATTTCTGCGGTATCCTGCAGGCTGGCAATGGCTGAAATTAATTCATACATACGGGTGGCTTCCCATTCACGGCTTTGGGCAACCTTGACCGCCTCACGGGCGCGGCCGATGAGCTGGCTCATCACCAGCGAGATCACCAGGAAGACCAGCAATGTGATCAAATCCAGGGTGGAGTGCACGCTGAAAGTGTTGAATGGGGGAAGATAGAAATAGTTGAATACCAGAAATGCCGCAATCCCAGCCAGGAGGCCGGGTGTCATTCCCCAAAAGACTGTACTCACCACCACAGGGATCAGATAGAGTAGAGCGATGATTTGGGTCTTCAGATAAGGTTCAAAGGAATTCAACAGCAGCTTTGTGGCAGCGACGCTGGCCACGGCTGCCAGGTGACGTGCCAACGATGCGGCGATTTGTTTTCGCGATAGGCGGTTTCTCACCGTCCGCTTGCCAACACTGTCGTTCATGCTCATCTTGTTCTTTACGTCATTAAGGATGAAAACTCACACCGGCCAGGCCTTTTGATAGTTGGCCAGAATGCGGTCGCACAGGGCGTTGTACCCCGCGTTGATGATTTGCCTGGACGGGTCTGCCAGGTGCCAGGCGATGATCTCTTCTGCTCCGCGCGAGAATGGGATCGCGGCGCGAAAATCAGGCACCACCTGTTTGATCTTGCTATTATCGAAAATCGAACTGTTGGATTTATCGGAGAGAAGATTGGCACCCAGGGCAGGGTCGTAGGCGGCGATGAGATCGGAGGGAATGTGCACCAATTGAGGTTCCACTCCCGCGGCCCTGGCAAGGATCTGATGGATCTGGTTCCAGGTGAGCCATTCGTCTGAGGTGATGTGAAAAGCTTCGCCGATGGCGTGTGAATTTCCCAATAACCCGATGAAACCTTTGGCAAAATCGGCGCTGTGGGTAAGGGTCCAAATTGATGTGCCGTCACCGGGAATGATGACCGGCTGGTGTTTCAGCATGCGGTCGATGACTGTATACCTGCCTTCCACAGGCACATACGACCGGTCGTAAGTGTGAGAAGGGCGCACGATGGTGATGGGTACCTTCTGCTCGCGGTAGGCTTTGACCAGCACCTCCTCGCAGGCGATCTTGTTCTGTGAATATTCCCACAGCGGATTGTCCAACAGGGTGGATTCGCGGATGGGCAGGTTGGAGGGCGGTGTCTGGTAGACGCTGGCGGAACTGATGAAAACGTACTGTCCCATCCTGCCCTTGAAGAGCTCAAGATCGGCGCGGACATGATCGGCTGTGTACGCCACCCAATCGACGACCACGTCGAAGGTTTGACCGCCAAGAACAGACCGGACTGCCTCCAGGTCGCGGATATCTGCATGCAGCAAAGCAGCCCCGGGAGGTGGGGCGATGACGGACTTGCCGCGATTAAGCAGGGTCAATTGGTAACCGCGCTTGACTGCCAGTTCAGAGCAGGCGTTGCTGATGGTACCGGTGCCGCCGATAAAGAGAACCCGCATGAAACACCTCCTGGATGCGAGAAGATCCACAGTTGCTTAAGCATACACCCAATCACCTGGATGATTCTCATTTTGCACATTCCAGGCGGCAGGCAGTTCGTGGGTGAATTGCGTATAATAGGGGGAAGTGTTGTAGCTACCATCAATCAAAGATTTGAGGAGCCGGGAATGTATACTTCCCTTTCACCAGATGATTTTGATCTCGACGAGTTGATGCAGTTGAATCCGAGAACGATCACGGATGACCAGAAAAAGAAATTCGAAGGCTATATGTCTGAAATTCTGACAGCTTTTGGGATGGACCTGAATACGCCTTCCACCCATGAAACGCCGCGCCGCTTTTTGGATGCGCTCTTTGAATCCACCAATGGGTATGACGGCGATCCCAAGCTGATCAAGGCATTCCCAACAGAATGCCGCGGCGAACCCGATTGCCGCCTGAGCCAGGTGATCGAAGGTCCGATCTTTTTCCACGCTCTTTGCGAGCATCACATTTTTCCGTTCTACGGAGAGGCGTATATCGGCTATATCGCCACCGATAGGATCCTGGGAATCTCCAAGCTCACCCGCCTGGTACGGCTGTACACCCGCCGTTTTGCGGTGCAGGAACGAATCGGAATGCAAATTGCTGAAACCCTTGAGACGATGATGAACCCTGCCGGTGTAGCGGTGCTGCTGCGCGCCAAGCATATGTGCGTGGAGATGCGCGGGGTGCGCGAAATCTCACCTGCCACACGGACCACGGTGTTCCACGGGGAATATGCCAGGGATCCCAATCTTCGGTCGGAGTTTTTAAGCGTTTGTGCGCTGACGAAATCCTCCACACACCTGTAAGTTTGCGCCCAAGATCAAAACGATCATACGGTTTGATTAGAAAAAGGCTGCGGAACTCCGCAGCCTTTTTTTCTTCCGATAATCCTACAGGATCATCAGCACCCTGGGATGGGCGCCAAGCTCAGCGTAAAGTGCGTCCACCTGCTCGCGGCTGGCAGCGATGAATTCCATCGAAACCGAGCGGTATTTGCTCTGATTCGAGAAGTGGCTGACAATATTTTCTTCCAATAAATCAGGCACATGCCGACGGACGATCTCAACGACGAAGGTTTCAAAATCGTCCGCGTCCATGCCGATCACTTTCAACGGAAAGGTGATGGGATATTCAATTTGGGGGGTGTTTTGTTCTTCCATTTTTCACATTCCTCAACTGAGGATTCTACACCATTTATGTCTGATTTTTATCAGCGTTTTCCAGGATGCCCACCACCTGCAGCCAGGGCGGCTCTTCGAAGGGATTGCGTTCGATGCGCATACCCAGCTTCTTCATCACCCCAATGGATGCATCATTCTCGAAGGAAGTTGTGGCGATCAGCCGACGCAGATGAAAGTGGGAAAATGCTCTATTCACCAATGCACCCGCGGCTTCGCTGGCAATCCCCCGCTGCTGGTGCAGCGGCGTGACTGCCCAGAAAAGACCCACTTCAGCCGAAGTCTTCCGCGGCAGTTCGGTGACATTGCTCTCCGGAAATGCCATTCCCGGGATCTGGCTGAAGGAATCCAGGCAGGGAACATAGCCCACAACAGCCACCAGGTCGCCGCTCTCGCGCAGGATGACCGCCCGGTCGCCATAGGGGAATTGCAGCAGACGGGCATATTCGGTATAGCCGGCAATCGTCCAACGCAGCCAGGTCTCGCGTTCGGTCAGGGTGCGTGGTTCCTGCGCAGTCTCCACATCGAGAATACGGTAGGCATCCGCAAGGTCCTGAAGCAGGAAGGGGCGGATGATCAGCCTTTCCGTTTCAAGGACGGGCATCCACATGGGATTTTCAGCAAATTCTGCCGGCAGCATCTTGTTTACCCATTAATGATCTGTACCCTGGCGAAACGCCTCCGGATCGCCCGCTGGGCAGTATAACGCGGATAGCCGCAAATCAGCATGATACCGGGCTGGACCTTTCCGGGAAGACCATACTTCTTTTTCAATGCATTTGAATATTGGAACAGGTAGCCTGGAAACCCCAGCATGCAGGTGCCCAAACCCAGGCTTTCCGCAGCCATCATGGCATGATCGGCTGCGATCAACGGGTCGGCAGGGTCGCTGGCGGCGCTGCCGTAGAAATAGAAAGCCAAAGGAGCTCCATAAAGGAACCAGTCTGCACCCTGCAAGTCCATTTTATCGAAGACCTTTATAGCAGGTACAACAAAGTCATGGTACATGGAAAAGGTATTCCGGGAGACAAAAGGTCTCATCAGGGCAAGTGAGAAGGGCGAGAACATCCATTTCCACTTGCGCATCTGTTCAAGCAGCGCTTTTTTGGCTTCCACCACCGCCTTGCGATCTGAGAAAACCAATACCCCAACCTCTGAAGGAGGAAGTCCCATGGGAGCGGTGGAAGCTGAATCCAGGACCTTCTGCACGATGGAACTCTCCACCTCGCGTTCCTCATAATCGCGGATGCTCCGGCGTCGGAGCAAGAGACTCTGCAGCGAATCATGGTCTGTAATCCGAGTGGTTGAAGGGAGGTCGAGCACATCCTCCGGGAAAAGGTCCCGTCCGGAAACCCGAATGGCATCCATGGGGCAGAAGGCGACGCAGGCGCCGCAGGCGATGCAGTCAAACATGACGCCGTGTGTTACCGCCAGATGCCCTTCCAACATGATCAATGGTCCACCTTTGCAGATCTCCACGCAGATCCCGCAATCGCTGCAAAGGTCATGGTCGATGGTGACTTCGGCATTACCAGGAGCACGTCCAAAATTCAATGACATGGCCACCTCCGCGGTTTCTTTGATTATAGCCGTTTGGCAAACAATTTTTGCCTGCCCAAGTTTGGCTTTATAATTATCAGTAGAAAAAAATACCTGTAGATAAACCCGATATCGGCGATGATGAATTATTGGAAGAATAAACTTCGAGGAAAACATGGACAAAATTGAAGAGGAAATTTCACAGCAGCCCGCGGCTTTGAAAGCCATGCTCAAAGTTTACCTTCACGGCAGCAGCAAGGCGGCTCTTGAAAAAATCGGCGCTGGAACGACGCCGCTTTTTACCGGCATGGGGGCTTCCTTTCACGCGGCAGCCATTGCCGCCATGCAATGTCAGAATGCGGGAATACCGGCTGCGGCATTCGAAACTGCCGATCTGATCGCCGCCGAACCCGCCCTGCTGAACCGATTTTCTCCGCTGGTGTATGTTTCACAATCGGGAGAAAGTGCCGAAGTGCCGCATTTCCTGCGCCGCGTGGAACAGGGTCCGCTGATTGCTCTGACCAATGACGAGCAAAGCACCCTGGCGCTTTCCGCCAGTACCGTGTTTCCGCTGCAGGCAGGCGGGGAGACGCTCATTGCCAGCAAGACCTATTTGAATTCGCTGGCTCTCTTGTGGTTGATGTGCCGCCGGTTCATCAACACCTGGGACGGGAGCGAGGAGGCGCAGGTCAACCGGGTGGTCAAACGGGTGACGCTGCAGCTTTCCGGACGTAAATCCGTGCTGACGGCCTGGCATGATGTGATGGACGATGTCCAGCACCTGGTCTTTACCGGGCGCGGACCCCAGGGTATCGCTGCCCGGCAGGCAGCCATGGTGATGGCGGAATGGGGCAAACGGCATGTGCAATTCATTTCGCTGGGAGGATTCAGGCACGGGTTCATCGAGCTTTCCGAACCAGGGATGGGTGTGGTCATTTTTGCCAATACCACCGCCGGGCTGGACTCGGAGTTTGACCTGGCGAACGAACTGGACGGTTATGGGGTGAACGTGCTGCTGGTCATCGACGGCATGCCGCGGCGCATCCGCGAGGAACCGCCGGTACCGGTGGGTTTTGACCCTTTCCTGGGAACGATCCTCAGCGCGGTACCTCCGCAGCTCTGGGCAATTGATCTTGCCAACCAGGGCAGGGGAGGGCAGGGTTTCCGACACCTCGACAAGGTGGTCAAGAAGCTCTAGATATGCGGCGGTCCCATTCGAATGCGGTCGCTGATCTCTTTGGAAAGGACCACCTCATCCAGTTGTTCGCTGAGCCCCCAGTTGGCTTCAATCCACCAGGTGGCTCCCGCACTGGCGAAGGCCCTTACATTTTCCTGTTCGGAGGCGGGTTCTTTTCCCGGGGTTTGACCCTCAACCACGATATCAAAGCCGGCAAGCTCCGGTTTTTCCTGCAGGATGAAATCGCGGATTTCCCGTATATCCGACGGTGTGATCTCGATGAACTCATGGTTCGCATCCCTCTTTGCAGGCAGGATGCCGTCATAGCGCAGCACCCGTTCCATGGATCTGGGTGAGTTCCATAATCCCACCACCCAGATGGGTATGCGCGGCGTTTGTACCGGGGGCGGAGGAGGCATGAAATGCGCTGGCCGGATCTGGTAATGTCTGCCGGAAAACTCGAACGGCTGTCCCTTCCAGAGGCCTGTCAGGATCGCCAGGCTTTCGTCCAGCAGTTCAGCCCGCACCTTGCGATTGGTCTCCTCTCCAAATTCGGCAAATCCGGTATCCAGCGCGCCTAACCCTACGGATAGGATCACCCTGCCGTTGGAAAGCTGATCCAGCGTGGCGGTCTCACTGGCGATCTTCCAGGGGCGCATGCGTGAAAGCGGGCTGATCATGGTGCCGAGGCGGATCTTCTTTGTGACCATGGCAGCCGCTGCCAGGCTGATCCAGGCATCCACGCCCCAAACCGGCTCCCAAACGAAAAACCCATCCCAGCCATTGTCTTCCGCCAGTTTTGCGGATTCGGCTGCCAACCTGGCACTCCCCCTGGGGAGGACATAACCAAATTTCATCGCTGCTCCTTTCCCATACCTCGAGCATAACGAAAACAATGCCGTCCGTCAAATCCGGCAGAATTCGTTATAATGACCTCGAGTAAATCATGGAATCGATACGCGAAATCTTTAGAATCGGCAACGGACCCTCCTCCAGCCATACCATGGGCCCGATGATGGCTGCTTTGCGCTTCAACCGCGAACATCCGGGTGCGGACCATATCCGCGTCAGTCTTTACGGCAGCCTGGCAGCCACCGGCAGAGGTCACCTGACGGATGTTGCCATCCGCAGGGCGCTGGCTCCCATCCCGGTGGAGTTTGACTGGAAGCTGGATAAAGAATTGCCCATGCATCCCAACGGGATGCAGTTCGAGTCGTTTGATTCTGCCGGCAGCCTGCTTGCAGCATGGCGTGTCTACAGCATCGGAGGGGGCGCCATTCTGGGAGAGGGGGAGCAGGGACAGCAGAACTTCATCTATCCACTCCGTTCCATGCAGGAGATCCTGCGAAGCTGCACCCAGCGAGGTTTGACCTTTTGGGAGTATGCCCAGGAAGTGGAAGGTGCGGAGATCTGGGATCACCTGGCTGAGGTCAACCGCGTGATGCATGAATCCATTGACCGCGGGCTGAAGGCGGAAGGTGTGCTTCCCGGAAGCCTGGGACTGGCGCGGCATGCGCGCACCATCTACCGCAATATTCAGGTTCAGGGCGGCAAACTCAAGAACGAAGGGTTTCTGCCAGCTTATGCGCTGGCTGTGGCAGAGGAAAACGCGGTGGGGAATGGCATTGTCACCGCGCCCACCTGCGGCTCAGCCGGGGTACTGCCCGCAGTACTGAAGCACATCGAGGAGACGCTCCACCTGCCTGAAAGCGATTTGCTTCACGCTCTCGCCACTGCCGGGTTGATCGGGACCCTGATCAAATTCAACGCTTCCATTTCTGGCGCCGAGGTCGGCTGCCAGGGTGAGATCGGTTCAGCCTGCGCCATGGCGGCTGCAGCCGCCACCCAGTTGATGGGCGGCTCGATACGGCAAATCGAATACGCAGCTGAGATGGGGTTGGAACACCACCTGGGTCTCACCTGCGATCCGGTCAACGGGCTGGTGCAGATCCCTTGCATCGAGCGCAACGCCTTTGCCGCCACCCGCGCCCTTGATTGCGCCACCTTCGCCCTCTATTCCGACGGCAGCCACCGCATCTCTTTTGACGAGGTGGTCAAGGTAATGCGCCAGACCGGGCGCGACCTGCCCCATGTGTACCGTGAAACAGCAGAAGGCGGGCTGGCGATCGTCTACCGCTACCCGCCCTCTCAAAACTAGAAGTCTTTCTATGCGTGTGTTCATTGCACGCAGCCAGTAACGAGAGTCCTGCACAGGGAAAAGGCGGCCGGGAAATGATGGATCAGGTACAAAAGCGTAATTTCCGGTGGCTGCTGGTGATCGCAGCGACGATTTTTGTTTTATTCATCTTTCCCAATGTCAAAGCGTCGCAAAATACCGCCATGGTGCAGGTATTTGAACCGGATGAGGCAGCCCCCCTTCCGTACCTCTTTCATATGATCAAGCCGGGCGAATCCCTGGCGCAGACCCTCAAGAATTTCATCTTCTACGATTACTATCCTTACGGTTTTGTTTATTTTGCCTGGTCAGCCCTGGTGATCCTTCCGCTGCAATGGTTAGGGCAACTGGGCAATACCACGCTGGTGATGGTGGTTCTCCGTCAAATGGTCAGCGTGCTTCCGCTTCTGGCGGCGCTGCTTATTTTTGTTTACCTGCAGGATGAATTCCGCACCTACCGTTCCTTTGTGATCTTTGGCGTTCTGGCGGCAGTTCCAGCGGTGGTTCAAAACAACCTTTGGTGGCACCCCGACGGATTGGCAACTTTCTTCGTGGCTTTGACACTGTTCTTCCTGGTGCGCGACCGCCTCAGGTTTGGGGGTAATTTCGTGCTGGCCGCGGCAACTTGCGGCTTGGCAACCGCCACCAAGTTGATCGGCGTGTATTTCTTCCTGTCGGTTGCCCTGGTGCTTGCGCTCGGCTTGATCCAAAAAAAGATCAACCTCTGGAAGGCAATCAGGCTGGGTCTTGTTTTTATTCTGGTGATGGCTGCTGCCTACCTCGTCGCCAGCCCCTTTCTGCTTTCGCACTGGGAACGAACCGAATTCATCATGACCATGAACAAGCAGCGGGAAGCCATCGCCAGCGGGTACGGGATTGTGTACGCGAAAGGCCTGGCAGCAGCCTGGCCTATTGTGCATCAATATTTCGGCGAGCTTCTTTTCCTGCTGGTCGGAATCGGCTGCATGCTCTGGGGAGTTTTTCGCAGTTCAAAAAAACTAACCTACACGTTGATCCTGACCTGGTTCATCCCCCTGAGTGTGACGACTTTTTTCCTGTCCCACATGAAGTATCAATACTGGATGCCCGCCGCCCTGCCGATGATCTCATGCCTGGCGTTGATCCTGCCGCAGAATGTCCGATTGAACCGTGATCAATCGCTAAAGGGTTGGGTGCAGCTTGTTCTGACGCTGCTCGTGGTCATCCAGGTTGGATTGTTTGTTGCCTCAGACAAAGGCATCTACCTGGAAAAACTGCACCGCGGCGAAAACAATCCTGCCATACTCTTCTACGATGACATTATTGATTCCCTGAACCCCGTCCAGAGCCTGCCGCTGAAAATCGTCATTGACCCTCATGTCTATCTACCTTCCACAGGATCATGGACTGCGGAGATCACTTATGATTTGCAGACCTATGACAAGATCCAGGAAAATCAATACGATGTGCTGATCCTGATGCAGCAAAGCATTCGGGATTACCTGAATCCCAATGCCGTGGGGATCGATGCCGCTGAGTTTGCCCAAAGCCAGCAGTTTTACCTTGACGCTCAACAATCACGCGTCAAGGGTTTTCAGATGCTTTCTCAAAACGATTTCGGCAAAATCTTTATCTCAGATGCTCTCTATCAAGGCTATTATCTGAATAAGTAATCCCGCCAGCTATTGCTGCCAGTTCTTGAGCATCGCGCGGACTGATCGCGTCATTTCCACGGAAAAATCAGACACGAATTTGCGGAAATATACCCGCTGGATCAACTCATCGACATCCTCAGCGTGAAACTCGCCCGGGAAAGCTTTTTCCACGGTCGGGCGCAGCATTTCCTGCACCTCCTGCCTTGTCAGCTGGTGATAGCGGTCTTTGAACACCACGAACTGCGAATCGTAACGTGGGGTCAGCCGTTTTTCCTCCTTCACAACCGCCGGGCGACCAAAACAAACCAGCGCCAGGGGAAGCACGTATTGGGGCAGATCCAGCAACTCACGGTGGATCTCGTAATGCTCGAGGATGTCGCCGATGTAGCAGGAGCCGATGCCCAGCGACTCGGCGGCGATAACTGCGTTTTGGGCGGCGATGAGCGTATCGCAGCATGCCAGCAGCATGTCGCCTTCCTGGGGAGGTCGGGGATTGATGCCGCGTTCAAGACATTTTTGCTCAGCCCCGCTCATCACGAACTGGTCGTACATGCGTTGATAGTCGGCAGCAAAAAGCAGCAGGAAGGGGGCTTTGGCGATAAAGGGTTGGTTGTTGCAGGTGACCGCCAGACGGTCTTTCAATGCCTGATCTTCGATTTCGATGATCGAATAAAGCATCAGGTTGCCCGCGGTGGGGGCGCGCATGGCAGAAGTGAGAATGGCGTTCTTTTCTTCGGCGGTCAGGGGTGTATCGGCATAATTACGCACCGAGCGCCGGTTGGCGATCACGTGTAATGTTTCGTTCATCGGGGAGTCCTTTCAGTTCAATCCATGCTTTGCACGGATATCGCGGATGGAGCGGATGTGTTCGTCAAGATGGTCGATGAGCATGAGGAGAATGCTGTCAACTGGGAAAGGCATATCCTTGCCGTCTTCGCCGATGAACAAGGCTTCCTTTTTCAAAGCGCCGGGAACCGCTTCCACTAATTCGGCGACGCTCTCGCGGTGGGCTTCAAACAATTTCAACGACGAATCGATTTTTCGGGTTGAAGTGTATAAGGCGCAGCCCCAGGGCTCATTGCCCGGGAAGCCTTCAAAGCGCGTGATGGATCCGGGTGAAGCGATGGCACGTTTGATCACGAAGCTGTACACATCGCCGTCATCTGCCAGGTGATGCACGATCTGGCGGATGCTCCACGATCCAGGTTCCAGTGTCAGGTCAAGCTGTAGTTCCGTCAATCCATATAGAGCTTCTTTCAATTGCTGCGTACCTGCAAGGTACCGTTGAAGCAGCAGGGTATCAGGGTTCTCACTTTCCATGTATTGCCTCCCGGGGAAAAATTGATTCAGTGCTGGAGAGTAAACGTGTCGATAACTTGATTATCCGGCATCAGGGCGGTGATCGTCAATTGGCTGCCGGAGATTTGCACCTTGAGATAATGAAATTCCTTCTTGGCGACTACAACATTGGGTGCGTTAGGTTCGGGGTCGTACAGCGGCGCACCGCCGCCTCCGGTGGTGATATGCACCACGCCGTCCACCTGAGCCCTGGCGTAGTAATGGTTGTGCCCGGCGAAGATCACCGCCACATGCTGGTGATAGGCAATATTCTGGATGATCTTTTGCACCGCCTCGTTGTTGGGGTGCGGTCCGGCAGACCAGCCCGGCTCATGCAGCAGGATGAACTTCCAGGGTTGGGCGCTGTTTGCCAGATCCTGGTTTAGCCACTGCCATTGGGGGGAGTTTTCGGATACGTCAGCGTATTGATCGATCACCGCCACATGCACAGGACCGTAATCAAAGGACCAGTAGAAGTGTCCGGCAAAGTGATAGGGAAAATACTTGATGAAGAGTTGGGTGCCGTCGTGATTGCCCATGGCGTTGACCATCGGAAGTTCACTCATCAAGCGGCGGGTGGACGCATATTGGGGATCGAATTGATCATTTTGTAGGTTACTCGCGACCGCCTCATCCATGATATCGCCGGTAAAGAGCACAAAGGTCTGATCTGCAGGCTTGGATTGGATGTCCGCCAGGATGTCACCCGTGATGGTGTTCTGTATCTCCTGTCCGCTGCGCGAATCGCCGTACACCCAAAAGGTGAGCTGGTCAGATGCAGCAGGAGGGGTATTGAACGATCCTACTGCTTGAGATTTGCCGTCGGTTACGCGGTAGAAGTAATGGTTGCCTTGCTGAAGCCCGGTCAAAACCGCCGTCGCCAGACCATCAGGGGTGACCGAAGCGGGAGCCACCTTTTCGAGCGAATCATTGGAGTCAGTACCCCATTCCACCTGGAATCTGGAAGCGTCGCCCGCCTGCCAGAGGATGTTCATGGTGCCTGGATCATTGCCGGGTACCAGGTAGGGACCTTTTTTGAAGGTGATTTCGGACAGAGGGTTGGAAACGGCCGAAGGGGATTCACTTGGGGCGACAATGGTAGTGGGCGCTGCAGTTTGAGAAGCAATGACTGGTTGTGGTGTTGATGAAGGTGAAGAGGGCACAGGCTGATAAACGCAGCCACTGATCAGCAAAACCACAGAAAGGATCAGCAGGATTCTGATCTTCATGAATTTCATTGTAGCGGCGTAACATTAAACCTGCATCAACAAGGAATTCGACCGCAAGGGGCGTCTGTTTGAACGTAGAGGCGATTCATGAATCGCCCCTACGCGCGATGGTCAATGCAAAAATCAACCCCATGTATAGATTATCGAGAAGACCGGCCCATCCCCCTTACCCCCTTCCCAAGACGGGAAGGGGGATTTGACTTTGGGTGTAGTATTTCGCCGCTTTTCGGCGAAATACTACACCATCTGTATAAAAAAAACAGGCAACAGGCTGAATACAAAGCACAAGTGATTCCAAAGGGGAACTCTGTTGAATGTCAACTCAACTGAGGGTGCGAGTTGCGGTTTTTTTTCATGGTTTCACCCCAGTTTCTTTCATTAAGTATTGGATATAAAGCTCAGGTACAATGAATCCATGGACGAATATCCAGAGTTTACCCAACTACTTCCGCTGCTTGTAAAAGCATTGAACGCCCGTTCGGGCATGCTGCAGACAGGAGAAACCAATGCGCTGAGGCTCTTCAACGGCTTTTATGAGGGTTTTCCCGGGCTGGTGGCGGATCTCTACGACCGCACCCTGGTATTGTTCGACCACCTGGAGCCGCCCGGTCTGCCGGAACCCTGGGTGCAGGAAATCCAGCAGTTTTTTTTGCAGCAGATTCCGCAGATCAGCAGCGTGGTGCGAAAAAAACGCAGTTCTTCCACGCTCAGCCAGCGCAGCGGGTGGCTCACCCTTGGCGAGGCTGCTTCCGAGAGCGTCCGCGAATATGGAGTCCAATACGCAGTCGACCTGATGCTGAACCGCGATGCCAGTTTCTATCTCGATACTCGTCTGCTGCGCCGCTGGCTGCTGGATCACAGCCGGGGACTGCAGGTACTCAATTGCTTTGCCTACACCGGATCGCTGGGAGTGGCTGCCCTTGCCGGCGGAGCCGGGCAGGTGCTGCAAACCGATCTGAATCGCAACTTCCTTGATCTGGCGCGGCGTTCCTGCATGCTCAACCGGTTGGATCTGGGAAGGATGAAGCTGCGTGCAGTGGATTTCTTTACCGAGGTGGGGCAGTTGAAAAGGAAGGGGACACTCTTTGACCTGGTGCTCCTGGATCCACCCTTCTTTTCAGTGACTGAAAAAGGCAGGGTGGACCAGCAGGAATCCAGTGCGCGTTTGATCAACAAAGTGCGTCCGCTGGTGAGCAACAACGGCCGCATCGTGGCGGTCAACAACAGCCTGTATTTGCCGGGAAACGAATACATGCGCACATTGGAAGATCTCTGCCGCGACGGCTATCTCGAATTGGAGGAGATCATCCCTGTGCCGGAAGATGTGACCGGATTCGTCGAAACCGTTCAATCCGCGCCACCGGTTTCTCCGTCGCCCTTCAATCACCCCACCAAGATTGTTATCCTGCGTGTAAAGCGCAAGCAGAGTTGATCCCCCCGAAACCGATCATTTAGTCATTGCCGTAGCGTTTTCGCCGCTCGAGGTAAATCTGCAGCCAACCGGGAACGGCATCCGCATCCTCCTGCTGCCACCGAAGCGGCAGGCGGCTGACCACACGGTGCCAGGTAAGCGCCCTGTTGACCGCTCCCACCTGCTGGGCAAGATCGAATGCTCTCAGCAGCGTGCCGCGGTCGGAAAAAGCAGCCCACGGCTGTAAATAGGCGTCGCGAAGCTGGCACCAACTCTCCCCGCCCGGCTCCAGGTCAAAGCGGTAGGCAATGCTGTTCAAACCCACCACCATGCTGAAGAAGGGGTGGGACAGGCAGGTTTCCCCCCAATCAAAAAAGACCAGGCGGTTCTGACTGTAGAAGATATTCCCATCGTGGAAGTCGTCATGTTCAAGTGAATCCGGTATGCCGCACTCAGTAAGCTCGCGGCAGAGGCGCCGGAATACGGGCATTTCCTGCTGCAACCGGTCAAACTCATCCCGGGTAAGCCCATCCTTTTGCTCCAGCCTCATTGCGTTTTCATCCTCAAGTAGATGCGTAAACTGATCCGCCAGGGTATCCGTTCGCCGGTCGATGATCCCCAGGGTCAGGAGTTCTTCGGCGTGCGGCAGCAGATCGATCTGCATTTGAGCAAAGACCCGCAGGATGTCCAGCCAGGTGGAGAGCGGCGCTCCCGCTTCAAATTGACTGCGCAGGGTGGGGCTGCCATCAGGCATCAGCATCCAGCCGCGTTCTGTTTCGGAGGCAATCAAAGGTAACACCCGCTGAGGCTGCCAGAGTGAAAGTGCCCGGGTAAGCGCCGGCTCGTGCATCAGCGCAGGGCTGCAGGCTTTGAAATACAGGCCGCCAACGGGAGCGTTCAACTTGAGGATCACCGACCAGGGACGGCGCTGAACCTCGACCACCTCACCGGCCCTCTGCCAGCCTCGTTCTCTGAAGACGACGTCAAGCCAATTCTCCACGTCCTGGTGCCAGGCTGGCTGCTCCCAGGGAAGCAGTGCATCAGTATCAAAATTTTGGGTGATATTCATGGATCAATTCATTCCTGCCGCGAATGTGAGTTGCTCAACCGCCGGGTGTGATCGATCCCAGCGCCAAGAAGGAGAAGATCGCCGCATCCTGCAGAAAGTGGATGAACCACGCCCAGCCGAGACCGCGGGTTTCGAGCATGCTCTTGCCCAGGAACCATCCCAGCAGGCTGGCCATGATCACACCAGCGATGCCGTAGGGCACTCCGTAGAAATGACCGATGCCGAAATACAGGGAGGTCAGCAAAAGCGACTGACCTTTACCCAGGGGTTCTTCCAGAACAGACAACAGCGAAGCCCGGTAGTTCACTTCCTCGCTGAATGAATTCATCACCGCAAAGATCACCCCTGCCGGCAGGAGAGGGAGCAGACGGGAGAAAGAAGCCGCTGTTGGAGAAGCGCCCAGGATCAGAAAAACAAGCGTTCCTCCGGTGATGCAAACAGCCAGGATCCATCCCAACCTTGACCAGCGGGAAGGTTTGCTCATGAGCAGGGGTATGGGTTGGGCGGCTGCATCCAGGTTGCCTTTGACGAGGAAGAAGCGTGAAGGGTGCCCCTGCAGGCTCATCAAGGCGGTGATCATACCCGCGCTGATCAACAGGCGCAAGACCTGGGTGGAAGCCATGTTTGCAGTAAATCCTTTCCCGCCAAAGATATTCATCCAGAATCGGCTTCCGGCGATCCACCCGGAGACATACTCAAGCACAAAGAGCAGGGCAATCACGAGTACGAATTTGAACAACGGGCGAAATCTTTGAGAGAAGAGAACGGCGAACAGGGCAATTCCCAGCCCTCCCAGGCGCAGTTGGAACAACCAGCCCGGCTCGGTATGGAAGATCTCCCGGGCGATGATCAAAGGCAGGGTGGAGGACAAGACTGCCACCAGCCAGGCAAAGAGAAGGGTTCCGGGTGGGGTTTCCGTTCGGGGTGTTGTTTCCATGCAGGGCTCCTGGGTTTTGTTCTGGAATTGATTATAGAGGAAAAAGACCAGTCGGGTGGTTGCGAACAACTATATTGTGTGTAAAATAGAGTGAACTGGTATGAATTAGCTGCCAGTGGAGAAGGTAAAGGCTCAAAATGTTGAATGAAAATCTCCCGGTGATCTTCTTTGGCCATGGCAGCCCCATGAACGCCATCGAGGTGAACGATTACACGACCGCATGGCGCAAGATCGGTGAATCATTAAGCAAGCCAAAGGCGGTGCTTTGCATTTCCTCGCACTGGGTAACCTACGGATTGTCAGTGACCAGTTCCGATCATCCGCGCACCACTCACGATTTTCTTGGCTTCCCCCAGGAATTATTTGATTTCGAATATCCGGCTCCGGGATCCAAGGAATTGGCACGGCGAATTGTGGATGTGTTGGCCCCGCAGCCGGTTTCTCTGGATGAAACCTGGGGACTGGATCACGGCTGCTGGTCGGTGTTGAAATGGCTTTTCCCGGCGGCAGATGTGCCCGTGGTGCAGTTGAGTATCGACCATACCCTCAGCATCGAACAGCATTTTCGACTCGGCAATGCCCTGAGAGCATTGAGAAGTGAAGAAATTTTGATCGTGGGAAGTGGAAATATCGTTCACAACCTGACGATGGCATCCTGGGATGTGAAACAATACGGTTGGGCGGTTGCTTTTGACGAGAGGGTGAAAAACTTGATCCTGGCGGGGGATTACGAGTCAATTATCCACTACGAGAGACAGGGTCCGAATGCTGCGTTTGCCGTCAACAGCAGGGAGCACTTCATTCCGCTGATCTATGTTTTGGGAGCTTCATTTCCGGGCGAAAAGATCCGTTTCTTCTCGGAAGAGGTCATGGCTGGATCAATTTCCATGCGTGGGGTGCAAATCGGCTAGTTTGGATTCGGAAATTTCAGCGATGGTTTGGCCGGTGGATGCCTGGCGGACAAGATTTTTGCCGTCTTTCTTTGCTGCGTACATCGCCTGATCAGCAGCGTGAATCAGTTCTTCCGCAGTAACCCCACTTTGCGGGAAGGATGCAATTCCGATTGAAACAGAAAGTTTTACATTTCCAGACTGGGTGGCGATCTCCAGTTTTTCTATGGACGTCCGCCAGCTCTCGCCGCGTTTCAGCGAATCCATCGCTCCGATGTCGGGCAGGATCATCAGGAATTCATCTCCACCATAGCGGCAGGCGATGTCTTCACGGCGGCTGGTCTTTTTTAGAATATCGCCAAAGGTTTGCAGCACCAGGTCGCCCACCTGGTGGCTGTATTGATCATTCACTTCCTTGAAGTTGTCAAAGTCGATCATCATCACGGAGACCGAGGTCTGCGTACGCCATGCGCGGCTGACCTCGCGTTCGAGCGTTTCCTCCAGGTAACGCCGGTTGTAGAGACCTGTCAAAGGGTCGCGCACCGCCTGCGCCCGCAGGGATTCCTGGAGCATTTCAATTTGCTGAATTTCCTTTTGAAGCTGGATGTTGCTTTGCTGCAACTTGATCTCAGCTTGCTTGTGGGCGGTAATATCCTGCAGCGTGATCAGTTTGCCGGATTTTTCCTTGCTGTTTGGGTTGATAAGGGTGGTGTATACATTGATGTAGGTCTTTTGATCCCTGGCAAGGATCTCGTAAGAAGAAATATTGCCGGCATTGGGTTCAAACAGACCTGCCAGACCTTTTGGAAGAAAATCGAGTACAGGTTGACCAACTGCTTCGCGTGGATTGATGAGCATGAATTTCTGCGCTGCAGGATTAAGATCCACGATGCGGTTTTTATTGTCCAGCACCAGTACACCATCGCGCATGCTTTCGAACACCTTTTGGCGGGCGATTGGCAGAAGCTCGAGCAAGTGAAGCCGATATATGGCAAAGGTGATGATCAATCCGGCAAAGGCGAAGCCAAGCGCGGTGGTATCCATGCCTTCAACGGGCACGACTCCAAACAAATAGGTTGTACAAGAGATGAGCGGGAAAAGAAAAGCCCCCAAAATTGCCAGAACCTGGCTGCGAAAGAGTTTCTGGCTGGAGAAGTAAGCTTTGATCAATTGCGCGATCGACAATATAACCAGAATGTAAATGTAAGTTGCACTGACGTAGAACCAGGGTCCGTGATTGTAGATCAATATGTTCAATGATGGGTTGCCGGGTTCGAAGGATGACCACAGCAGATGATGCACATCATTCGACCAGGCCATGGCAAGTGTGAGCATGGGAATGATGAATACTGGAATCGATAAAGTGAGCTTCAATCGCTGCGTGGAGAGATACCGTTTGACGAACAGAAACGCAAAAGGCACCACCACGATGAAGCCGACATACTCGATCTTGGCAAGAAGTACCTTGACCTGGGGATCAATGACGAGCGCTTCAAAAATACCGGACAGCGTCCATTCTAACAAACCCAGCGTATATCCCAATGCAAACCATCCCCCGACCATGTTTCGACGCGGCCAGATCAGGAAGACGGATAAAACCGCAGTAACGAACGTGAGGATCCAGAGGAGGATATGGGGCAGAAAGATATTGGTGATCATCCACTATTCCGATTGTCCAGATTGAAAATGCCCGGGGAAAATTTCTCCGACCGCAGAAGCTGATTCTCGCATTCAAAAGCAGATTTCAACTGGAGGAAGCCATCGACTCCTTCGGTGCAGGAGGTTTTCCCCTACTGGTGTGATCAGAATATACCACCCCAGGAGGAATATGCCAGTAAAATCTATCTAAAAAATAACCAATATACAATTTCCAAAGGAAAAAAGGAGGCAGGGAACTCCTCCAATTTAATTCAATGCTCTGGTTACTTCCTGGCTACGCGTTTTTTCGTGCAGCTTCCTTAACCTGGCGGGCGAACGCGGCTCCGAACTCACGGCCACGCACGAGTTCACCGCTGTCTGGCATGCCGGAGAATTCGAAATCACCGCAATGCTGCCAGCGAAGCTTCTCGGTGAAGCGGGTAAATTCCTTGTCGGCGCCGCCGTTCCAGGCGTGGCTGCCAAAGCGCGAAGTGCAGCGATTGGTCACGTGTTTGATGGACGCCATTTCCAGCAGGCTGCCCATGTTTGGGAACAACCCGCCTTCATAAGTCGGGGAACCCACCAGGATGCCCTGTTTTGTCCAGAGATCAGGCAGGATGTAGCTGGCGTTGGTGAGCGAAACGTTATGGATCGAGAGCGGCAGGCACTCATCTGCCACACCCTGGGCGACTGTTTCCATCATGCGCTCAGTGTTTCCATAGATTGAAGCGTATATCAAGGTTACTGCTGCGTCGGCAGGGGCGCCGGCATAATCTGCCCACTTTTGATAGAGCTCGAGCATCCGCAGAGGTGATCTACGCCATACCAATCCGTGAGAGGGTGCGGTGATCCCAATTTCCAGACTTTTGAGCTTTGCTGCGGCCGTCTTTACCGGTTTGCTGAACGTGGCCAGAATGTTGGTGTAATAACGCAGCGCCTGCGATTCATACCATGACTGGTCGATCGCTCCGTCATCGAAGACCGTACCGTTCAAAGCGCCGAAACCGCCAAATGCATCACAGGAGAAAAGCACCTTTGTGCCGACCTCGTAAGTCATCATGGTTTCTGGCCAGTGCAGGAAGGGTGTGGAGATGAATCTAAGTTTGTGGGTGCCAAGCGATATTTCGTCTCCTTCGCCCACCACCTGGATATTTTCCGTGATGTTGTAAAAGGAAGCCAGCATTTCTTTTGTCTTTTGGGAGCCCACGATCACCACCTGCGGGGCAAGCAGGCGCAGCGCGCGCAATGCACCCGAGTGATCGGGTTCCATGTGATTGACGACCACATATTTGAGATCCGCGGGGGAAACGAGACTGGCAACCTTTGCGAGGAGATCGCCAGCGAAGTTCTGACCGCTCAGGTCGATGACCGCCGAATTTTGGTCTTTGATCAGATAGCTGTTGTAGGAAATGCCTTCATGTTTGACTGGCCACATGCCTTCAAAGAGCTCGGCTGTACGATCGTTTGTGCCAATCCAGAAGATACCAGATGCAATTTCAATGGGGAGCATTCGAACACCTGCTTTTTATTTGATAAATAACGACCCCAAGCCTGATCCGCCAAGTGCGAACAGAGCAGCCCCGAGGAAAACGGAAACCGCTGATGTCCATAAATAGCGCAAAATGGGTACGTGATAGATGCCTGCAGTGAAGGACACGAGCTTGGGTCCGATGCCCGGAACCATGCGCGCGCCGATCAGGAAAAGCGGACTATCCACTTTGAGTTTTGCCAACCCCCAGGGCAGATGCTGTTTCTTTTCAATGAAGTTGGTGGCATTGCCCACGTGGGTACCAAGATAGTATTCAACCAGTGCCGAGAGTGTGTTGCCCGTCCCGGCTACCAGCATGGCTAAAAATGGGCCAAACAAGGCGCCAATGAACAAGGTCAGCGGCTCAGAGGGAATGAGTGTAAGCCCCAGGGCAGCGTACAGGATAATGCTGACCACCACACCCCAGGCGCCGGATTTGGATATAAAAGCCTTGATGGCGTTCATGTCCTGGGTGACGATCACCGCCACGATGACCACCAGGGCAATCGAAAAGATCAGGATAGGGATCGATTGATTTTTCTTTTTCTTATCGCTCGTTGATTCCATTCCCGCAAGTATACCTGAAAAGTCTCATTCTCATTCAGAAGCCGCCTGTCTCAACCGAATATGACCAAAGACATATCCATTTCTAATCTTGAAAAGATATAATTTTCGAAAAATCACCCGAGGGCTGGCAGGATGCACGATATCGAAGTAATTACCGACAGTACTTGTGACCTTCCACAGGAATTGGTTGACCAATACGATATCAAAGTTGTTTCACATTATGTCATCTGGGGAGATAAACAGTTCCGCGACCGTGTGGATTTGCAGCCCCAGGAATTTTACGAAAAACTTCAAACTGAAAAAACCTATCCCTCTTCAGCCCAAGCGACCATCCAGGATTACCTGACAAAATATCAAGAAGCTGTGCTCCACGGCGCAAGGGAAATCATTGTGCCAACCATCTCGAGCGCGATGAGCGGCGCCTATCACATGGCGCAGGAAGCTGCCAGGCTGGTGAAGATCCCGGTACACGTGGTGGATGCGAAGGGACCGACCATGACACTCGGCTGGCAGGTTCTTGAAGCCGTCCGGCTGCGCGAATTGGGTGAATCTGTGGAATCCATCCTGACAGGGATCGATTCTGTCAGGAAAAAGCTGGTGCAAATTGTGGGCATGGATTCACTGACCTTTTTGCAAAAGGGCGGTCGAATCGGAGACGCGGCAAGCTGGCTGGGCGCCAAACTGCAGATCAAGCCGGTCGTGTCGATCAACCACGAGAGCGGCAGGGTGGAACCTGCAGGAATTGCCCGTACCCACGCGGGCGTGATGGATATGGTCTATCAAAAGTTCTTTGAAAAGGTCGGCAGCGGCGCCAAACTGCACGTGGCTGTGCTGCACGGCAACGCTCTGGAGGACGCAAAAAAGCTGGCTGAGCGGATTTCGCAGGAATATCAGAACCTCGAATTGATCATTAATATCACGGGTCCTGTGCTGGGAATCAACACCGGCCCCCGGGCGCTCGCATTATGCGGTTATTTTGAGTAGCGATTAGCCCTTTTTATCGTTCCAAGTCAACGCAAGTGTAATTCCCGGCAGGTCGCCGGGAATTCATTTTGTATTCAGAATGATTGCGAATGTATAATGGATGGACGTGGAATTGCCCGGGGGAAGGTCTGGCATTTCCCCATGAGAGATCTTAGCCTGTACTACCTATCATGGAGGGCTTCATGCAGCTACAAATAAAGAAGGAACTGGATCGTTTGAAGGGATTGGGGGCAAGCTACGGCGATGCCCGCTGGTATCCAATGGAAGATGCTGAACAGATGGTGATGATCAATGGCAACCTTAAGGGAAACGCCTCTTCCAATGAAAGCGGAATCGGCGTTCGGGTGCTGTACAAGGGAGCCTGGGGATTTTCTGCGGCTTCCGACACCAAAAATCTGAGTGCTGTCTTTGACCGTGCCCTGGATAATGCCCGGGCTGCCTCGCAACGTGTCACCTTTCCGGTGCGCCTGGCAGAGAAGGAAACCCTGGAAGCATCCTTCACCAGCCCATCAAAGCAGGATCCTTTCACCGTACCCATGGCCGAGAAAGTGAACTTCCTTGCCGATATGGACCACCGCATGGATCAACCCGGTGTGATGCAGCGGTACGGCATCCTAAACTTCGTCAAAAAACAGATCATGTATGTTGATTCTGAAGGCAGCCAGATTGAGAAGAACATCACCGAGGTGTTCGCCTTCCTGCAGGTGGTGGGCATGGATAATGCCGGCGTGATGCAAAGCCGCACCTTCCGCTTGAACCGCACCGGTCTCACCCGCGGATGGGAATCGATCGACCGTGAATTCTTTGCTACCCAGGCGGAACGCATCGTAAGCGAGCTGAATCAACTCCTGGTGGCAGAAGATTGCCCCAAGACCAGCGGATCGGTCATCCTCAAGCCCATGCAGATGTACCTTCAGACCCACGAGACCATTGGTCACGCGCTGGAACTGGACCGCATTTTGGGGTATGAGCTGGCGTTCGCCGGCGGCTCGTTCGTCACGCTGGATGATTTCGGCAAGCTTCGTTACGGGTCGGAAAAGTTGACTGTGCGCGCCAACGCCACTGTGCCCAATTCACCCGGCAGTTTTGGTTTTGACGATGATGGAGTTCCCGCCCAGGATAACCTGCTGATCGACAAAGGGATTCTTGTTGGCGCCATCACCGGGCGGCAAATGGTGGAGGAAGCCAATGCCAAAGCACGCAAACCCATCTTCCAGGGCAGCAGCGGTGCCAACCGGGCGACCTCATTCTATCGCGTGCCCATCGAACGCATGACCAACATCAACATCGATGCCGGGAACGACGGCTCACTGGACGATATTGTGAGCAAGACCGAACACGGTGTGGTGCTCGAAGGCGACCGCAGTTGGTCGATCGGTTCCAACCGTGAGCAGTTCCACTTTGGCACCGAGATGGGCTGGATGGTGGAGGACGGCAAGATCACCAAAGTGATCCGGAATTCCACCTACCAGGGAGATACGATCAAATTCTGGAATTCGCTTTCAGCAGTGGGAGATGAATCTACCTGGGAATTGGTGTATGTGAGCAATTGCGGCAAGGGGCAGCCCAACCAGATCATGCAGTTGGGGCACGGAATTCCCGTGTGCCGCTTTGACAATGTGAGAATAGGAGAGTAGCCGTGAAAGAGAAGATCCTTCAGACATTACGTGAATTGCGCGCGCATGCCGTACAGCAGGGCGCTGAGGTCAAGATCTCTTATCACGCGGAAGACAGCCATCTGATGCGCTTCGCCAATTCAGCCATCTCGCTGAACACCAATGAGCAGCTCAGCCGCCTGGAGTTCACCGCATTTGACGGACGCAAACGGGCCAGCTACGAAATGATCAGCGGGCTGGACGACCTGCCCAAATTGAAACAGGGGATCGATCACGCCATCGAGATGGCGCACCATGCCCAGGCGTTGACCTACGATCCCACCATACCGCTGTATAAAGAGGATTTTTCCGACGAATCGGGTTTCGACGCCGGTCTGGCGGACCTCGATAATGAGACGCGCCTGTCATATTTCAACCAGGTGGCTGGCGGGCTGGAAACCGAAGAGATCAAGCTATCGGGTATCTTTTCGAATGGCACCAACACCCTGGCGCTGATCAACACCCGCTCGGAGCACACCCAGTACTACTGCTTCACCGATTGTCAGATCACCGTGGTGCTGGCTCACAGCAGATTGAAGTGGGAAGTGGTCGCCGAGCAATCTGCCCAGAAAAAGGCGGAACTCAACCCCGCAGCGCTGCACAAACGGCTGGCACTCATGCTGGATCTCTATCAAAAGGGGAAACCGGAGCAGCTTCCGCTTGGCAAGTATGATGTGGTCTTTGGTTCTGCAGCCACGGGCGCCTGGCTGGATTTCGCGCAGTATATTGGCCTCGACGGCGGCGAGATGAAGCGCGGCGGCACCTTCCTGGCGGAGAAGGACTACGGCGTAAAAAAGTTTTCGGATCGCTTCACGCTTCTGGATGATGCCACGCGCATGGAAACCTTCCCGTTCCGGCGGGATTATTCCGGCATTGACCGGGGTGTCTTTCCGATCATTGAAGACGGTGTCTTCAAGAGTTTTGTCTGGGGACAGGACGACGCGGATGAATTTGGCGTCGAACCCACCGGGCAGTCGGTGATGCATCTCAGCCTGGCTGTCAAAGGCGGGCAAAAGCCGGTCAACTCCCTGGAAGAATTGCTGGCCATGCCGCGCGACCGCGACATCCTTTTCATCCCCTACATCCACTATATTGGCATCGTCAACCCCACCGAAGGCATTCTCACCGGCAGTTCGAGGTTTGGCGCACTGCTCCTGAAAAAGGACGGCAGCGTTGCCATTCCGTACAATGTGCGCTTTACCCAGAGCCTGCTGACCTTCTTTGGGGACGGCATCGAGTGGCTTTCAAGCGAAACCGTACCGTACAATACTTCGCGCAGCTACGGCGCACGCAATCCGACTGCGATCATCGTACCGCGCTTCATGCGGGTCAATGACCTGGAGATTTCACACTCCAATCAGTCGTATTGATCCGGGTGAGTAAAGAAAGAGAGATGGCTTCCGTCATCTCTCTTTTTATTTTCACCGGGTAGTCTGTATAATGATCTGAATCCACAGTCAGGAGCAGCCGGATGGAAGCTGAAAAAACCTCCCGAAAGAAGTTGTTGTTCAAGTCGGTTGTCAGGGGTTTGAGTTTTGTCATCATCATGCCGCTGCTCTTTCGGCTGATTTCGGGTACATGGGCGTACTGGCAGGGGTGGGTGTTCCTCGTGCTCGTTCTCGTCCCCGTGATCTGGGTGGTGCAGTATTTCTTCCGGCATGATCCTTCAGTGCTCGAAAGGCGGTTGCGCTACAAGGAGAAAATCACAGCGCAGGCGTGGTTCTCGGGACTGGCAGGCATGGTAATCATGCTGGCGATCTTCCTGCCCGGTTTGGACATCCGCTTCGGCTGGTCGCATGTTCCCGTCTGGTTGGTCATCATCTCAGAAGCCATGGTCTTGATCGGGTATCTAATTTTCGTGCAGGTAATGCGGACGAACGCCTATCTTTCCAGGGTGGTGGAGGTGACCGGCGAACAACAAGTGGTCAGTACAGGATTGTACGGTATCATCAGACACCCCATGTATGCCGGCGTCATTCTGATGTCTGTTTTCACTTCCCTGGCACTGGGATCCTACTGGTTTGTGATTCCCGGACTGCTTGTCATTCCAGCCATCATTTTTCGCCTTTTGGGAGAGGAAAAATACCTGGCAAAGGAATTGCCTGGTTACGTGGAATACATGGCCAAGACAAGGTTCCGTTTGGTTCCAGGCATTTGGTAAACTTGCGATACAATCTTCATCTGGAAGCAAGTTGAATTGCCATCACTCTGAAAGCGAGCCAGACCACTTTTGAATACAACAAACAAAATCAACTCAAATCTCGCCCTGGTATTTGACTTCGGCGGGGTGATCTTTGACTGGAACCCTTACTATCTCTATCGCAGTTATTTCGATAATGATCCCAAAGCGGTGGAATTGTTTCTCGAAGAAATTAAGCTGAAGGAATGGAACTTCACCCTGGATGAAGGCGCTCCCTTCTCACAGACGGTGGAGCGCGTGGCCCGCCAGTACCCGCAATACGCCGGCATGATCCGCGCCTTCGATGAACGCTGGATTGAGACCATGGGCGGGGAACTAAAACCCACAATTGAACTCCTGGGCGAGCTGCATCGGGAAGAGATTCCCCTGTTTGCCTTGAGTAACTGGTCAGCTGAGACTTTCCCCCGCATCCGCCACCAGTATGCCTTCCTGGATTGGTTCGAAGATATCGTTCTCTCCGGCGAGGAGAAGATCTGCAAACCCGACCCCAGGATCTTTCAGCGCTTTCTCGAGCGCACCGGCACCGAGGCGGGAGATTGCCTGTTCATCGATGATTCACCCGCCAACATCCTGGCTGCATCCAGCCTGGGCTTTGATACCGTTCTTTTCCAGTCTGCCGGGCAATTAAAGGAAGAAATAATCAAGCGGGGATTGTTGAATTAGTCTGAAAAAGGGTGGGGTCAGGCAGGATCTTTTTTATGCTTCTTCCTTATTGAGCGGGTTCGTCATTGTAGGGCACAGCGCTCTGTGCCCATGGGGTTTAGCACGCTAAACCCCTACAAGTGGGGTATTTACCCGATATGCACGGTGCGGGATGTAATGAGCACGTAGAGGCACAGCGCGCTGTGCCCTTTTCATGTTGAGGTAAAGTTCAGGTAAAGAACGACCTAACCCTGCCCCTCTCGCACAGACCGCTCGGGGGTGCATAAACCGCAACCCTTCCCTAAAGGGAAGGAGAAAGGTTACTTCTCTACCGTTACTGAATAGGGTTGTCGATAATGAATGCACCATTCCTTGGGGTGTGATTTCTGCTTTGCAGAAATCACACCCCTTAAAAACCAAATCCCCCTTCCCGATCCGGGAAGGGGGCAGGGGGATGGGAGACCATATTAGGTATATGAAGAAAAACAAGGATTCTCACCTGCACTGCACCGAACGCAGTGCGGTTCAAGTGTCGCTTCGCTCAGAATGACAACAAACATAAGTGCGCCAGCTTGAACCCACCATAACAAATCTGGTAATTCAGCGCGAGCAGCCTCATGGTTGCACTTCACTTACGGGTTTTGATGAACGTGCCCTTGTTCAATTCGTCAAAGGCGGTGCGCAGTTCAGCCTCCGTGTTCATGACAATGGGTCCGTACCAGGCAACCGGCTCGTTCAGCGGCTTGCCCGAGACAAGCAGGAATTTGACTCCTTCCTGGCTCGCCAGCACCTCGATCTGGTCGCCGGGCTCGAACACGATCACCGTATGGTTGCCCTGCATGGCTTCCCGGTGGGTATCAAAGTAATTGGTGCCTTCCTGTTCGTAGGCAAACGGATCCGTTTCACCGCTGAAAATACCGCCGCCCTGGTAAACATAGGCAATGACCGTATGATCCGTGGACGTGGGATGAGTGAAGCGGGCGCCGGGAGGAACAGTCACATCAAGATACTCCGGGTGAATGGCAACGTCGGTCACTGGTCCGCGTTTGCCGTTCACCTCGCCGCACACCACCCTTACTTTCGCCCCGTTCTCAAACAAAACCTCGGGAATCTGCGCATCTTTCACCTCCTGGTAATTGGGGGTGGACATTTTGGCAGCCCGCGGCAGATTCGCCCACAACTGAAACCCCTCCATCTTCCCACCGGGATCGCCCTTGGGCATTTCCTGGTGGATGATGCCGCTGCCGGAATTCATCCACTGCACGTCGCCCTTCGCAATGACACCGCTGTTCCCCAGCGAGTCACCGTGTTCCACCCTGCCTGCAAGCATGTAGGTAATGGTTTCAATCCCGCGGTGCGGATGCCAGGGGAAGCCTTTCTCATATTGATCGGGTGAATCCCCCCTGAAATCGTCCAGCAGCAGAAATGGATCAGTCAGGTGGGTGTCGTGAAAACCAAAGCCGCGCCGTAAATGAACTCCGGCACCTTCCAGCGTGGGTACGCTGATCATCACCTTGCGGATCTTTCGAGTGACCGGCATGAATTTCCTCCTTCCGTAAAAAATCCGCCCTCATGGAGATCATCGATGAAGGCGGAGGTATTTGTTCGTTGGTCGATTACCGGTGCCGGACTGCGCGCAGAATGAGCAGCAGGATCACCGCACCGATGAACGCGGCGATGATCTGACCGATCAAACCCGGCAGGAACACAATGTGGAGCAAGCCGAAGAGCCACCCACCCAGGAATCCGCCCAGGATGCCGACAATAATCTTACCGAGCAACCCCAGTTGAATTCCCTTGATGACAGCGTCTGCCAGAATACCGGCGATTGCACCCACAATGATCCATGCAAGAATACTGGTAGGTTCCATATTTATCTCCTTTCAAGAACAGTTTAGCATTGAAATGAGCAAATACAAGTCATTGCTCCCAAGTGTACAACACCCTCGGGATCCATCCGATACTCTCTGCTGGGTAGAGTGCCCAAAAATCAGCCGGCAGCGAAAATGGATATAATGACCCTATCATAAAATTCCAAGGAGTGACGCAATGACTGACAGCCGCATTCAAAACCTGGCGAAGATCCTGATCCACTATTCCACCAAGGTAAAGAAGGACGACAAGGTGATGATCCGCGGTTTCCCCCTGGACCCTGTAGCCACGCCCCTGCTGGCTGAGCTTTACCGCGAAGTATTGAGGGCGGGCGGTCATCCGCATATCGAGGTGGACCTGGAAAATGTGCAGTACATCTTCCTCACCGAGGCGGCTGATTTTCAACTGCTGCACCCCGACCCCGTGGCAAAGATGGTGGCTGAGGAATTCGATGTGGACATCCGCATCGGAGCCAATACCAACACCCGCGCCCTTTCCAGCGTCAAACCCGAAGCCTGGCAGCTTTACAGCCGATCGTCTAGGGAATATACCGATACCTTCTACCGGCGCACCGCCGAAGGCAAACTGCGCTGGACGGTTTCACGCTTCCCCACCCTGGCATACGCCCAGGATGCAGAAATGAGCCAGGAAGAATTTGCCAATTTCTTCTTCCACGTGACTTTCGCTGACACGGAAAATCCAATCGCGCGCTACGAGATCATGCGCGACGAACAGGACCGCCTCATCCGTTGGCTGGACGGCAAAAAGCACATTCAGATCACCGGACCTGAAATTGAACTCGAGATGTCCATCGAAGGGCGCAAGTTCGTCAACTGCTGCGGGCTTGCCAATGTGCCCGACGGCGAAATCTTTACCGGACCCGTGGAAGACTCGGTCAACGGGCGGGTGAAGTACTCCTTCCCCTGCATCTGGTCGGGCGTGGAGGTGACCGGTGTGGAGCTGGAGTTCGAGCACGGCAAAGTGGTGCGTGCGCGGGCAGACAAGAACGAAGCTTTTCTCAAAGGCGTACTGGATACCGATCCCGGGGCGCGTTTCCTGGGCGAACTGGGCATCGGTACTAATTTTGAGATCAACCGCTTTACCAAGAACATGCTCTTTGACGAGAAGATCGGCGGCACCATCCATCTCGCCATCGGCATGGGCTACCCCGAGACGGGTTCGGTGAACAAGAGCTCGGTTCACTGGGACATGCTCTATGACATGCGCCGCGGCAGCCGCATCCTGGTGGACAGCGAGCTGTTCTACGATTCCGGAAAATTCATGGTGTAAAGGTCAAGATCATGGGCGGCGGAACTGAACTCCAAATACTTCTGCGTAACCTGGAACCGGTACGCCGCCCTGGCATTTTTGTGTTTAGTTCCCTGCCCGGTCACCGCATTCCGACGGGAGTGGAAGCAGCAGCAGCCATCGAGGAGGACGAGGGCTTGACCCTGGTGCTCGAAAAAGGGGAGGCTGAACGGTGCGGCATCAATGGCATCTTTCCTTGTGCCTGGATCACACTCAAGGTTCATTCGGACCTGGCTGCGGTGGGGCTGACGGCGGCGGTCTCGGCAGCGCTCGCCCGTGAAGGGATTGCCTGCAACGTGATTGCCGGGTACCACCACGACCACCTTTTGGTGCCTGCTGAGGATGCCGACCGCGCTCTTGAAATTTTGCGAGCTCTTGCTTCCGGGGAGCCCGACGCGTGACCATTCATCTCCGATCGATATCCCTGCAGCACTGGCAAGAACAGGAACCGGGCGGGTTCCCCTTCAACCTGCCGCTGGTTCGCACCCTCGAAACCCTGGAATTCAATTCTCCCGTGACTTTCTTTGTGGGCGAGAACGGCTCAGGGAAATCCACGCTGCTTGAAGCCATCGCCTGCGCGGTGGGATCCATCACCGTGGGCAGCGAAAGCGTGTCCACGGATAAGACCCTGGCGGATGTGCGCCGCCTGTCAGCTCAACTGAAAACCTCCTGGACCAAACGCACACACAAGGGATTCTTCCTGCGGGCGGAAGATTTCTTTGGGTATGCTCGCAGGATGGCGCAGACGCGCGCCGAACTGGAGGAGGATCTGCGTCAGGCAGACCGTGAATCGCAGGGGAGATCGATTGCCGCTGCGCAATACGGACGCATGCCCTTTGCCCATGAGCTTTCCGACCTCAACCAGCGTTACGGCAGCGGGCTGGATGCCCACTCGCACGGCGAGAGTTTTCTGGCGTTGTTCCAATCGCGCTTCGTGCCGGGGGGATTGTACCTGCTGGACGAGCCCGAAGCACCGCTTTCACCCATCCGCCAGATGGCGATGATCTCACTGCTGAGGGAGATGACAAAGCAGGAATCCCAGTTCATCATCGCCACCCACAGTCCCATCCTGATGGCATTTCCGGATGCAATCATCAACGATTTTGACCGGCTGCCCCTGCAGACTGTGAGCTATGGCGACCTGGAGCACGTACGCCTGACACGCGACTTTCTCGATAACCCGGATGCCTATCTGAACCGCCTCTGACCTCCGCCCCCGGTTGATATTTCCCCTTGGGAAAATGCTACAATGGAACGGCAGTCCCAATTGGGACGTGGAGGAGGAGAGGATGATCGAATTTACCATTTCCACCACCATCAAGACCACCCCGCATGATATCTATGCTGCGTGGATGAGTTCAACCGGTCACACGCGCATGACCGGAAGCCCCGCTGTGATTCAGGATAAGGTGGGCACCCGCTTTACCGCATGGGATGAATACATCGAAGGGCAGAACCTGGAGTTGATCCCGGACAGAAAGATCCGGCAATCCTGGCGTACGGTAGAATTCTCCCCCGAGGAAGAGGATTCGATCCTCGAAATATTCCTTGAGGCTGTCGATGGCGGCACCCGCCTGACGCTGCACCACTCCAATTTACCGCTCCATGGAGCCCAGTACGAGCAGGGCTGGGAGGAAAGCTACTTCCAGCCGATGCGGGATTATTTCGAGACCATTTAAGCGATTCCAGGCAGGGGAGAAATGCTTTCAACGCATGAGATCGAAAACCATTACCGCGAGCTGCCTTCGGATCAAATGGATGTGATCCTCGAACTGCGAAATATCATTTCCAGTGTGGCGCCTGGAGCCACCGAGGAGATCCGCAGGCAGGGGCTGGTGTATTACCATGCCAGCCGGGGCGGACCGGTCAGCGCCGGGATCTGCCAGATCCTGCTTTACCGCGGTGAATTCCGCCTGGCGTTCAACCTGGGTGCCTTTATTCCAGACCCGCACGGATTGCTGCAGCAGGATGAAAACAGACTGGGAAAGCGCTATTTTCCCCTGGGGAATTATGACAGCATTCCCTGGGGATCAATCGAAGAGTTGATCAAAGCCGCCAGCGCATTTGACCCGTATGATTATTTCAAAGGAGAACAAACTTCGTAAGGGCGAAGCATTCAGCAACCCGCACACTTCTTTGTATTCATCATTCTTGCTGAATGCTTCGCCCCTACACCTGCACCTCTTTACCTTTACACCTGCTTCGCCCCTACATAAAATGAATCCCCCTTCCCGATTTGGGAAGGGGGCAGGGGGGATGGGTCTCAATGCGATGGATAATCACCCGTAAAGCAAAGCGATCCACCTTCCTAGTTGGGTGAAATGATCTTGATCGCGCTGGCGAAGCCGTAATTCTGCACGAACTGCAGTCCAATCACCAGCATGCCCACGCTTTCCAATTCCCTGGCGCGGATAAGGGCTCCAGTATCCACGGGCACCAACCCGCCGGTCTTGACCAGCTCGGACACTGTCTTTTTGGCTTCAGCACTGTCGCCCGCGATCAGCACATCCAGCGGAACATCCGCAACTTTCCCGGTTACCAGGGTACCGGCAAAGGTGGTATTGAACGCTTTGACCACAGGTGTGGATGCCGGGACAAGGGCTGCCACCTCTTCTGCAGAGGATGTGCCGGATTCTGTTTTTAGTCCGTCAAAGGTGGCGTTCAAAGGGTTGGCAATATCGACCAGGATCCGTCCTTCCAACCGCTTGCCCAGTTGTCGGACCACTTCCGTGTTCGCGCGGTAGGGCAGCGCCAGAATCACCACTTCGTCGAGCTCAGGGATGTCCAGCCCTGCGCTGGTCACAGATGCGCCATTGCGCGCAGCGGATCTCAATTCTTCAGCCAGTTTGCTGCTTTTTTCAGCGTCTTGATCGATCAGTGTAACAGAATTTCCACCTTCCACCATGCGGTAGCCAATCCCGCGGCCCATGTTTCCAGTTCCAATAATGGTTACTTTCATTTAAGATCTCCTAGTTACTATAGTATATCGACTATTCAAATGATAGTATCAATATAGCATATAGGTTACATCTTGTCAAGTAATTAACTTAAGTATATAATAAGAACTGTTGGAGATGAAATACTGGGTTTAGAAAAGAGTGATATGAACGCAACGATTACACAAGAAAAATGTCCGGTGGAAGCAATCTCAAACATCATCGGTCACAAATGGGTCAGCCTGATTCTGCGTGATCTTGAAAATGGTCCGCGCCGTTTTGGCGAACTGGAAAATTCGGTGAAAGCCAGTCCGCGCATACTTTCAGCGCGGTTACAGGAACTGGAGGGGGAAGGCCTGGTGACCAGGGTGGTCTTCGCCGAAATTCCACCGCGGACTGAATACAGCCTGACGGAACGCGGACGGTTGTTGATCCCCGTGATCCAATCCATGCGTGAAGCTGGCAAGGATTTTATCTGATCGACGATGGTGAAGACGCCGCCGGAAAAGGTTATTTCCGGCGGTTTTTTTTGACCTCTTGACATTCCATTATCAGTGTTGTAAAATCATTTCGATGATAATAGAAATGATACGAAGGAGATCGTTTATTGCCTGATGAAGAGCGGTTGACAGATTTATTGGCTTTTTTCAAAGCCCTATCGGATGAAAACCGGCTCAAGATCGTGGGGTTACTCGCACAGCGGCCTTACACGGTGGAAAAGCTGGCGGACGCGCTGGGACTGAGCGTATCCACCACCTCGCATCATCTTGCGCGGTTGGCGAATGCCGGATTGGTGACGGTTCGGGTGGAAGGGCACTATTACTTCTACTCGCTGCAAACGGAGAATATAAAGAAAATGACACAACAAATGATGAAAGATGATGAAATTGCCAAACTCTCCCAAAATGTGGAAGAGGATGCCTTTGCCCGAAAGGTGATGAAGGCATTTGTCGACAAGGACGGCCGGATCACTGCGTTTCCGGCGCAGGAAAAGAAATACCTCATTCTGCTGCAGTATGTGGTGAAGGCATTTGAAACCGGTGTGAAGTATCCTGAAAGCCAGGTCAAAGAGATTCTCGCACGCTTCAACCCCGACACCTCTTCTCTGAGGCGCGGTCTGATCGAGTATCACCTGATGGCGCGTGAAAGCGACGGCTCTGCCTACTGGCGCACTGATGAAGAATAGAAAGACTGATTCAAGGCGAAATTGGGCGTCAATAACCCCGGTGCAGATTTGCGCCGGGATATTTTTGCCATGGCATCGATCGAAAAGGCGCTGTTAGTCGGGTAAAATATCACCATGGAACAGACCAGAGTGTCCCTTGATGTGCGTGGGCTTTATGACCGTTTTGACCAGCCGGTGACTGCTTTTGATTGCGGCGAGAAATGCCGCGTGCATAACCCATCTGGAAAGCCATTCTGCTGCGATATTTGCCATGCAGTACCGGTGGCTTACACGCAGGAATGGGAGTATCTGGAGCCGCGGACTCAACTCTGGCACCTGTGGCGGGGCGATGAATGCCCGGATGATGATACCAGCCCCGACAGGCTGCGGTCGCAGACGCCCGAACATTTGCTGCTCCTGGCGTGCAAGGGTCCGGCTTTCTGCGAGCGCAATTACCGCGCCAGTAGTTGCAGGCAGTTCCCTTTCTTTCCCTATGTCACTTCAGATGACCGTTTCATCGGATTGGCGTACGAATGGGAATTTGAATCGACCTGCTGGGTGATCAGCCACCTGGATACGGTCACTGCCGCCTACCGCCGGGAATTCATCCAGGTGTACGACGACCTCTTCACCCGCATCCCCCACGAATTTGAGAGCTACGCTGGAGCATCGGAGGAGATGCGCGAACATTTTGCCAATCTTCACCGCCGCATCCCGCTGCTCCATCGCAACGGCAACGCCTATCTGATCAGCCCGAAAAGCGGAAGGCTGCAGAAGGCAAACCCAATGAGTCTTCCCCGCTTTGGATTTTACAAAACAGAATAAGGAAAATCAGTTCGCCTGGCACCAACATGGATCGAATGGATCATTCGATCATTTTTGCGGTGGACGCGCGTGCCGGTAAAAACTGGCTGCCGGTGAGGATCGCCAGGAGCATGCCCAATGCCATCCCCGCCACCATGTAGGTGCTCGGCAACGGTCCCGCCTGCTCCAGGATCACTCCCTGCAGGGCAGGCAGGGCACTGCCGCCAATGGACCCGAGGGAAATGATGATACTGGCGGCTTTTCCAGAGGACTCTTTGAAAACCACGGTGGTGAGGGCGATCATGGTGGGGTAGGTGCCGCCGTAACCCAATCCGATAATCAATACCGCGATTGTGCTGACCATCGGGTTACCAAACCCCGCGACGAAAAGCAGCGTACCGGCAAAAGCCACAGTAAGGGTGCCAATCAGAATTTGCAGGTCGGTCAGTTTTGATCCCAACCAACTGCACAGGATGCGCCCAAACGTCAGCGCAAGGTAAAACGCCGATGTCACGAATGCGGCTCTTTCAAGCGGGAATCCGACGGACTGCTGCAAATAGGTGGTCGTCCAGCCAGACATGCCGGTTTCAGACCCGCCGTAGAAAAGTGAAAGAATGACCAGCGACCACAGAATGGGGGAGGCAAGCAACCTGGCTTTTGGAATGGACGGTGCGGGTGAGGTTTCATGCTGCGGAGACACCGAGAGCGGAGTGCCCCACATGAACAAACCGGAGCAAAGGATCAAGAGGCTTCCTAACCAGAAGACGGGCATGCCGGTGTTGACCTTCATCACCGAAAAACCCGCCAGTGCAGGTCCAATAAAGGCACCCAGGGCATAAAAAACGTTGACAAAATTGACCGAAGCCACCCGTTTTTCGGGGAACAGCGCGGCAATGCTCAGGTTACCGCTCAGATTGAGCGATCCGTGACCCAACCCCAGGATCAGAGCTGAAGCCAGGAGCAGTGGGTAAGAGGGGCTGAGGAAGATGCCAATCATTCCCAGGGTTCCAAGAAGCGCGCCGCCTACCAACATGGGGAGGTATCCCACACGGTGGAGGATCAATCCGCTGAGCAACTGCATCGTCAGGGCGCCCAAAAAGAGCGCCGTGAAGATGGCTCCCATGGCAGAGAGTGAGGCATTCGTGCGCGCAGAAAGCTCACTCATGACCGGTCCGATCGACGCAACGGCCATGCCGAGGGCGAAAAATGCCAGGCTGACCATCAGCAGTGCTCGTTTTGCCGAAGGAGTTGAATTCATGGACACGGCTTCTTTGGAACCCCTTTCTGCGGTAGAATGCTGCAGGCATTATAATTCAAACGAGGTTGTCCATTCAGCCCTCGTTCATAATGGCAGGGAATTGTGGAACGTATTCGTCACATTTATAACGAGTTTCCGCGCAAGTTCTGGGCAGTGGTGGGTGTCAGCTTCATCGACCATGTGGGGGGGACGCTGCTTTTCCCCTTCTTTTCGCTCTACATCACCCAGAAATTCAACGTGGGTATGACCCAGGCAGGGATCGTGCTTGGGTTGTTCTCGATCTTTGGTCTGCTCGGATCGATGATCGGTGGGGCGCTGACCGATAAATTCGGCCGCCGCAAGCTGATTATCTTCGGATTGGTTTTCAGCGCGGTCAGCACCCTGACCCTGGGTTTGATCAAGACCTATGCCATGCTCATTCCGCTTGCGATGGTCATTGGATTGCTTTCGGATATGGCGGGACCTGCGCACAATGCCATGATCGCTGACCTGCTGCCGGAGAACAAACGCCAGGAAGGATTCGGCATATTGCGGGTCAGCGGCAACCTGGCCTGGATCATTGGACCTTCCATCGGCGGTTTTGTCGCCACCCGGTCCTTCCTTGCGCTCTTTGTCATCGACGCGGTGATCAGCTGCATTGTGGCGTTCCTTTTCTTCAAGTTCATTCCCGAGACCAAGCCCAAAACGGCGGCGTACACGGAACGCGAAAGCCTGCTAAAAACTTTCCAGGGATATGGAACAGCGTTGCGCGACAAGGCGTTCATGGCTTTTCTTGTGGCGAGCATTCTCATGGGTCTGGTGTACGGGCAGATGTACAGTTCGCTTTCGGTGTTCCTCAACAAGTATCACAACATTCAACCCAGCGGCTTCGGCTTCCTGCTCACGGTCAGCGCCATTGTGGTGATCCTGTTCCAATTCAGCGTGACACGCAAGATCAAACACCTGCCGCCCTTCCTGTTGATGGCAGTGGGAACGCTCTTTTACATGGTGGGTTTCAGCATGTTCGGCTTTGTCACCGCTTATATTCTTTTTGCCCTGGCAATCGTCATTGTCACCCTGGGTGAGATGATCGTTGTGCCCACCTCGCAGGGGCTGGCTGCCAATTTTGCTCCCCTTGAAATGCGCGGACGTTATATGGCGGTGTACGGGCTTTCATGGTCCATTCCCTCCACCATCGGTCCGGGAGCTGCTGGGGTGATCCTTGATAATCTCAACCCCAATCTCCTCTGGTATATCGGCGGAGTGTTGTGCTTTGTGGCTGCCTTTGCGTTCTATATGCTTCACCTGCGCCTTGGCCGGGAGCGGCGATTTATCCCTGAGGAAACCGAAACAGCTTCTCCAGATTAAACCAAAAAGCGGTCTCCCCCTGAGGATGCCGCTTTTTTAGTCTCCGCTTAGAAGTGTGAGCTAAAGGCATTCCCCCAGGTCACAGCGGTTGTTGTTATTGGAATCGGTGTAGCGCCGGCAATGCCCTGGAAAGCTGCAGCCGCGGTTGCAGCGGACGGTACAGGGGTTGACCGCGACAGATTGCGTTGCAGGTGCCTGCGTGGTTGCTGCCAGCGTGGGTTGGACGGCTGCCGCCAAGGCGGATCCGCCTGTTGGGGTAGCCGGGACTGAGGAAGACACAGAACCGGTGGGCGTCGATAACCCCTGCGCATAAGCGTAAGGCGAGCAGGACGCGGCGTCTCCGACGCTCAACTCGGTCAGGCTGCGAATTGCCATGGCAGCCGCTGCGAGGGTCACTGCTCCGGCAGGCACTGCCACCCGCAGAAACTCACGGCGGCTCATTTGGGCTTGACCGGACGGGGCTGTCAGGGTGACAGAAGGCACTTTTGGCCGGGCTGATGATACGAAGGTCTTCTTTGCGGTCACAGCGATCCACCGCCAATGAGCCATGATTTTGACCGTCAGCAGGGCGAGCGTGCCGACGGAAGACAGTATGTGTATTTTCAACCATGAATCATGGTTCTCCAGTGCCAGGCTGAACCAGGTGGATATTACCAGGCCGGTGAAAAGGATAATGAAGAGACCTATAAAGAGTCCCAGGTCAAGACCAAAATACAATCTTGATCTGCTTGAAGTCTTCATTCTCAGCCGTGAAAACACTGAAATGACCCACTCCCAATGAATGAGCAGGTGGTAGGCTGAAAAGAAGCAAATGAATACGCCCAGCAGTTGGTGCAAGGGCAGACCGGTCAGGTCCAGGAAATAAACCAGCAGAACTGCCGCAAATAGAATGGCGTCGATGATCCATCGGTATTTTGGATTCTTGATTTTCAAGGTGACTCCCAATAATTGAAGATGATGGCATAAGGGTAATCGTCGATTTTGCAGAAAATGTTGAGTTTTCATCCACTTTGACGGAGACAACGGTCAATTCCTGACCTGCGAAGCTGGCGAGACCTTCTTGAACGGGAATTGTTGATACAATTAATGGGTTGGGAGCAATACCTGAGCAGCGCTTTTAGCTTATTTTGGAATCATTACTGGAGACGATCAATGGAATATCGACATTTGGGAAAATCGGGTATCCGCGTCAGCGCTTTGTCATTGGGTTCGTGGGTGACGTTCTACAACCAGGTGGATGTCCGCATGGCCATCGACGCCATGGCGGCTGCCTACGATGCAGGAGTCAACTTCTTTGACAATGCAGAGTCATACGCTCATGGAAAATCGGAAGAGGTGATGGGACAGGCGATCAAAAAGCTGGGATGGCGCCGGTCCAGTTTCATTGTTTCCTCAAAATTCTACTGGGGGCTGAATGACGGCATCAACGAGCGCAACACGCTCAACCGCAAGTACCTGCTGCAGGCGGTTGAAGGGTCGCTCAAACGTTTTGACCTGGAATACCTCGACCTGGTATTTTGCCACCGTCCTGATCCGGAGACCCCCGTCGAAGAGACGGTCTGGGCGATGCATAACATCATTGAACGGGGCAAGGCGCTTTACTGGGGTACCTCCATGTGGTCCGCGGGCGAGATAGCCGCGGCGATCGAGATAGCCGAAAGGCATCACCTGCACAAACCGGTGATGGAGCAGCCGGAGTACAACATGTTCAACCGCCAGAGGGTGGAAGTGGAGTACTCGCGCATTTTCAAAGAGTACGGCTACGGTTCCACCATCTGGAGCCCGCTTGCTTCGGGCTTGCTGACAGGCAAATACAATAAAGGCATTCCCGTTGATTCACGCGGCGCCCTTAAAGGCTTCGAATGGCTGCATGATAAATTGACCAATCCGGAGAATATTGAAAAGGTCATGAAGCTGCAGGCTATCGCAGGCGACCTTGGGGTGACCATGGCGCAGATGGCGATTGCCTGGTGTTTGAAGAACCCCAATGTCAGCACGGTGATCACCGGCGCAAGCCGGGTGGAGCAGGTGCACGAAAACATGAAAGCATTGGATGCCCTGCCCAAATTGACGCCCGATGTCATGATCGCCATCGAAGAGATCCTGGGCAAGGTTGAAATTGAGGAAGATTGAAGCGAGATGACCGAATCAACGAAAAACGCGAAAATCACCATTCTGTGTGACGGCCCCTATCATGTGGAGGGGGATGTCTGCATCGTAAAAAAGACCCAGGTGGTTTCGGAATACGGCGAACCACTGACCTGGCTTAAGGGGGAGCGTCTGGATTGCGAAGGCGAAATCTTCCTCTGCCGCTGCGGGCATTCCAATACCTGGCCGTATTGCGATTCGACCCACCTGGCGACCGATTTTGAGGGGACGGAAGAGGTCGACAAATGCACCAGCAGGGAACGCAGGGAGGATTATCCGGAAGGTACGGGAATCGTGGTGCGCAAGGATGGATACCTGTGCTCCGAATCGGGATTCTGCGGCAACCGCCTGACGACCATTCGCGAAATGATGTCGGAAACCGACGAACCCAGCGTCCGGGCGGAGATCATGGCGATGATCGACCGCTGCCCATCGGGGGCATTTACCTATGCATTGGACAAAGACGGTCCAGACATTGAGCCGGATTATCCTGTTCAGGTGGCGGCGACCACAGAAATTACATCCGATGGTCCCATTCGCGGACCGTTGTGGGTGACAGGCAATATCCCCGTTGAGATGGAAGACGGCAGCCTGTTGGAAATCCGCAACCGGGTGACCTTATGCAATTGCGGTAATTCGCACCATAAACCGTTGTGCGATGGAACCCACCGAAACTGCCCGCAACAAAACCAAGGGTGATCTGCTATACTTGACTAAACAACGTAGAATATTTCCCTTTTAATCCTCCCAAGGTCTCCCACCCTTGGGAGGATGTTATTGTTGCGCAGCGCAAACCCATCTTCATTTATTCATTATCTGCACCATTCAATCACTCAATCCGTATATCAAATATGCGGATTTGAACTCTTACTTTGGCAGGGTATGGCTATGAATTCAATTCTCGAAGTGCGGCAGCTGGTTAAAAAGTATGGTGATTTCACGGCCGTGAACGGGATCTCCTTTGACATCAAGGAAGGTGAGATCTTCAGCCTTCTCGGTCCAAACGGTGCCGGCAAGACCACCACCATATCAGTCCTATCCACCCTGCTCACCCCCACCGCGGGTGATGCCGTCATTTGCGGATATTCCGTGCGCAGCGACCCGCAGGCGATCCGGCGCTGCATCGGTGTCGTTCCCCAGGAGATTGCCTTGTATGAGGATCTTTCAGCCCGCGAGAATCTCGCCTTTTGGGGTCAGATGTACGACCTTTCAGGGAAGGAGCTGAAAACCCGGACTGATGAGGTTCTGGAGCAGATCGGACTGACGGACAGGGCGAATCAACGGATCAAGACCTATTCGGGGGGGATGAAACGCCGGGTAAATATCGCCGTTGGGCTGCTGCACCGCCCCAGGCTGTTGTTCATGGACGAACCCACGGTGGGCATCGACCCGCAATCCAGACGCGCCATCCTCGATTCAGTCAAGGAATTGAACCGTCAGGGCATGACGGTGCTTTACACCACCCATTACATGGAGGAAGCCCAGGAACTTTCCAACCGTGTCGGCATCATCGATCACGGCGACCTGATTGCCCTGGGCACCCAGGCTGAACTGACACGCCAGGTGGGAGAAAAAGAAACCCTTGTGCTGCACATCAGCGAAATGGATGACCCGCAGCCGCTGTGTGAGCGCCTGGGAAGCCTGCCGGGTGTGCTGAATGCCGAGCGGACCAATCATGATATCCATATCGTAACTTTTGAGGCTTCCGATATTCTTGCCCAGGTGGTGGCAGTCTCCAATGAAATGAAGGTCAAGATCCATTCCGTGGACATCCACGAACCCAATCTTGAAACGGTCTTCCTGCATCTTACCGGACGCGCCTTGCGCGATTAGGCGGAGGACGAATGGGAAAAGTCCTGATCATAGGGTGGAAAGATATGCGGCTCGCATTTCGCGACCGTGCCGGGTTGATCCTCATGCTTCTGGCTCCGCTCCTGCTGACTGTGGCGTTGGGTTTTGTAACCGGCAGTTTTACGCAATCCAGCAGCACCATCAGCGGTATCCCTGTGGCGGTGGTCAACCTGGACGGCGGGCAGGTGGGCAATGCCCTGGTCAGCGCTTTCACCAGCCCGGACTTAAGCGAGCTTCTCGCCGTCACCATACTTGATGATGCCGCCAGTGCGCGCGAACTGGTCAACGAGGATCAGACTGCCGCAGCGATCATCATTCCTGCAGGTTTCTCGGAGAGCATCATTCCGTCCTCTGCCAGCGGGCAGACCAGCCCTGTCGTAGATGTGGAGCTTTACGCCAATCCCACCCGCACCACCAGCGCAGGAGTGATCGAGAGCATCCTCGAAGGATTTATCAATCAGGTCAACACGGCGCGGGTCAGCGGAGAGGTGGCGGTCTCCATGCTGCTGGAGCATGGACTCATCCAGCCTGCACAGGCTGCCGCTGTGGGCAGTCAAATTGGCATCCAGGCATCGGGCGGAGGATCGACTTCGTCCATCAAGGTCAACGAGAGCAGTTCTTCCGGCTCAGCGGTGAAGTTCAACATCCTGGCATTCATGGCGCCCGGGATGGCTTTGATGTTCCTGATGTACACCGTGACCAACGGTGGAAGGGCGCTGTTGTACGAGCGCGCCCACGGTACCCTGCCGCGTTTGATGGTGGCGCCGCTTAACCTGCAGCAGGTGCTGGGCGGCAAACTGCTGGGCGTGTATTTGACCGGTGTGATCCAGATGCTGATCCTGATCACCGCCTCAGCGTTGATGTTCAAGCTTCAATGGGGAAATCCGCTGAATGTGCTGGTGGTCGTCCTTGTGGCAGTGTTTGGCGCTTTGGGTTGGGGCAGCCTGGTCACGGCGCTTGCCAAAAACTCGTCGCAGGTTGCCAGTCTTGGCTCCGCGTTGATGCTGGTTTTTGGCATCATGGGGGGCACCTTTGTCAGCATGGATATGATGCCGCAATGGTTCAGAGACGTCAGTACAATTACCCCCAATTCCTGGGGAATTGCTGCTTTCAATTTACTCGCCCGGGGTGAAACACTGGCCGGAATTCTCCCCAAACTGTGGCCGCTCCTGGTGATGGGCACGATTCTCTTTATGATCTCGGCGTTTATCCTCAAGCGCCGCGGTTTGTTCGAACGATAAGGGCTGCCATGAACAAGATCCTGGCCATTTTTCGCAAGGAATTGCTGGTCCGATTTTCCAGCAAGGTTGAATGGCTGTATTTCCTCATTCTGCCGCTTTTCTTCACCTTTGTCATTTCCGGGGGCACCGGCGCACCGCAGGATACGCGCATCCGGCTGCTGGTGACCGACCAGGCAAATACCTCGTATTCAACGCTGTTGGTGAACGAGCTCGAAAGCTCATCCGCGGTCTATCCCGACTTCGTCACCCTCGAAAAGGGTCAGCGTATGATCAAAGACCAGACGGCTTCGGCACATCTGATCATCCCCGCAGACTTTGACCAGGCAAAGGTCCAGTCGGGCAGCGCCAGCCTTAACCTTGTGGAACTCCCCAACAATCTGAACGCTATGGCAGCTTCCAGGGCTGTCATGACCGCTGCCGATCATTTCAATAGCATGATCCGGGTGGCTGAGGCGAGCGTGCAGTCGGCAGAGCTTGTACAGCCCTTTCCCTCAGAAACACTGAAGGATGTTTATGCCAGTGAAGCCCTCACCCGCGCCTCAGACGCGCTCAACTCAGCACCTTCACGCTTGACGGTGGTGCAGGGAACCACGGCAGACAAGATCCCCTATGATCCGCAGGCGAATTCATCCACCGGGCAGATCATCACCTGGGTGTTCATTCCCCTGTTTGGTCTTTCAGCCATCTTTGCCGCAGAACGCACCTCGGGAACGCTGCGCCGGGTGCTGGTCAGCCCCATATCCAGAGCTACCTACCTTTTTGGTGTGATCCTTAGCAACCTGGTGATCGCCCTGGCGCAAATGCTCCTGCTGATGATTTTCGGAGCCATGGTGCTCAAGGTGGCCTGGTTTCGCGATCCGCTTGCCATTGGAGTCATGCTCGTTGCCTCGATACTCTCCGCGGCTGCCCTGGGCACTGCCCTGGGAACTTTCGTCAAGACCGAGTCGCAGGCAAACGGCCTTTCCATTCTGCTCGGCATGGTCATGGCAATGCTGAGCGGCTGCTGGTATCCCATTGAACTTTTTCCGCAGGCCGTTCAAAACGCGTCAAAGGTGCTGCCCACCCGCTGGGCAGTGCAGGGGATGCTGGACGTCCTGGTTCGAGGTCAGGGTGTGAGCGGGATTTTGCCCGACGTCGGCATATTGCTCGGATTTGCCGCGCTGTTCTTTGCCGTTGGAATTTTACGCTTCAAGTATGAATAAGTAACAGCGGTTGTCCTAAAGGTAGGGGCAATTCATGAATTGCCCCTACAGGTGGTGGTGAACATATATCGCAGCCCATATATGCTGGGCAAAGGTTTATTTTGACTTTTTGGGACAGCCCTCCATATCTGCCAGGCAGGATCACTTCTTCTCCAACCGGTACAAACCTCCATCGCTGGCAACCAGGTAAGGCTCGCCCCGCTCATCCGTGCCGAAGGCCTGGATCTTGACCCCGGTGTCGAAAAGGAGCTGGCTCTGCCAACCGGAAGAAAGGTGCAGCAGCCCCCAGATGGTGCCGGAGCAAAAATCTCCGTACAGATAGATGCCATTGAATTCAGGCAGCGCCTGTCCGCGGTATACACTGCCGCCGATGATCGAACAGCCCTGGCTGTGATCATATTCCGCCACAGGATCGATCAGGTTGGTTGGCGGGTTGGCGACCTCCTTGTAGGGATGGCTGCCTTCCTTGATGTTCCAACCGAAATTCGCTGGAAGGGCAGAAAAACCTGCCGGTAGGAAATCCACTTCCTCCCATTGGTCCTGGCCCACATCGGCAATGTACAGGTCTTTGGTTAACGCATCGAAGGAGAATTGCCATGGGTTGCGCAGGCCATATGCCCAAATTTCCGGCAGCCCTCCATTTCCAGAGGCGAAGGGGTTGTCAGAAGGAATGGCATAAGAATCCCCGTGATCGACATCGATGCGCAGCAGTTTTCCGAGCAGGGTGTTCAGCGATTGACCGTTGCCGTGCGGATCACCCTGGCTGCCGCCGTCTCCCATGCCGATCCAGAGATAACCGTCAGGTCCAAAGAGAATATGCCCTCCATTGTGGTTTGGATAGGGTTGGTCAATGGTCAGCAGGATCTTTTCGCTGGCAGGATCGCCTTTTTGATCTGCTGGCGAAGCCTGGGAATTGGCAGTGAAGCGGGCGATCACCGTATTCCCTGAGGTGTTGGTGTAATCCACATAGAAATAGCCGTTGGCTTTGAAATCGGGATGAAACGCCAGTCCCAGCAAACCCTGCTCGCTGCTCCCGCTTCCCACCCGATCGCGGATATCAAGGAAAGGTTCAGGCTGCAGGACGCTGCCGCTTACCACACGGATGATGCCCTTCTTTTCAAGTATGAACAGGCGGTTGGAGCCATCAGCGGCATTGGCAAGGTTGACCGGGTTCGCCAGTCCACTGACCACCTGTGACCATTGATAATTGTCCGGATTGGGAAATGCTGTGACCGTAGCGGGCGAAGCGGTGGTGGCAGCGGGTTGAGTAGGCGAAATTGCTGCAGGCGTCGCAGTCGCAGCAAGGTCGGTTGCTTCAGAAGTGAGAGTCGATTGCGCCGGCGGAGCAGGGGTCTGCACCTGGGAAGTGCAGGCAGAGACCACCAGGATCAGTGCAAGGCTCGGATACAACAAAAGAGATCGTTTCATGATACTCCCTCTCAAATAATTGGACTAAACATATCCAATTCAATTATACCTGCCAGGGCAAGTGTAGTCCCATTGCCAGTTTGAACTCGTGCCGGTTCAGCGGTAGAATCAGTCCCGGTGCCGGGACACCGGATCATCAGAACCAAATCCACGCTCCTGGAGCAATCCATGAATATTTTGATCTTCAATTGCGGCAGCTCGTCCCAGAGTTTCAAGGTGTACAGCATTGTGAAAGAATCTCCCCCGAAGGTGGTGGCCTCCGGCAAGGCAAAGAATGTGGCCACAAAAACAAAGGCGGAACCGCAGATCGACTGGCAGATTAACGGGCAGAAAGGGTCAAAGCAGGCTGACCTTTCCTCCCACCGCCTGGCAGCCATTGAAAATCTGCGCCTTCTTCAAGAGCACGGCGTGACGGTGGACGCGGTGGGGCACCGTTTTGTGCACGGCGGAGAGTTTTTTACGAGCACTGCACTCATTACTTCAGAAACCACTGAAAAGTTGAAGGCATGCTTTCACCTGGCACCCATACACAACCCCAATTCCTACAGCGTGATCGATGTATGCAGAGAAATGCTGCCCGGGGTTCCGCAGTATGCCGTATTTGATACTGCTTTTCATGCCAGTCTTTCGCCGGAAGCATTCCGTTATGCCCTGCCGCTTGATCTGGCAGCCAGGCATGGACTGCGCAAGTACGGCTTTCACGGGCTGAGCTACACTTACGTTTCAAAGCGGGCGGCGGTATTGCTGGGAAAACCTTTGGACCAGGTCAAGCTGGTCATGTGCCACCTGGGCACCGGCGGATCCAGCGTTTGCGCCTTCGCGAATGGACATTCGGTGGAGACCTCGATGGGATACTCCCCCCTGGCGGGGCTGGTCATGTCCACCCGCAGCGGCGACATTGATGCCGAGGTGGTGCTCGAACTGCTGCGTTCCGGCATGCAGGCGGAGGAAATTGACGAGATGCTCAACAACCGCTCCGGGCTGATCGGACTTTCCGGCGTTTCCTCCAATCTCGAAGAGGTGATCGCTGAAGGTGAAAAGGGGAGTGAGGATTGCCGGGTCGCAGCCGGGGTGTATGCCAACCGTCTCAAGTTGTATCTCGGCGGGTATTACTGGATGCTCAACGGCGCGGATGCCATCGTTTTCACCGACTCAGTCGGCACGCAGTCGTGGAAGCTGAGGGAGATGGTCTGCGGCGGTGTGGAGAGCCTGGGCATCCGGCTAGACCATGAGAAGAACCGCCTCACTTCTGCGGAACGCGAAAGCTTTATCGAAGCTGAAGGATCGACCGCCCGCATCCTGGTCATTCCCACCGACGAAGAGTCGGTGATCCTGGATGAGGTGATTCAAGCACTGAATCAATGACTAAAAACTCCCTGCCGTGAGAATACAAAGCAGGGAGTTTTGTTTTCAAGCACTGTCACTTTATGCTGCGGCGCGGACCTTTTCTTCCAATTTTGCCAGCAATTGCTGGTAGGCAAAGCTGAATTTTTCCACACCCTCATCCTCCAGCTCCTGGGTCACGGCGTCGATGTTCAGTTTCAGTTCCGCCAGGTCTTCCATCACCTTGTGGGCATGTTTCACTTCCTCGTTGATGCGCAGGGCGGGTTGACCGTGATCGCGATAGGCGTTCAACGTCTCTATGGGTACGGTGTTGATCGAGTCACTCCCGATAAGCGGTTCCACATATTTCACGTCAGAGTAAGCTGGGTTCTTGGTGCTGGTGCTCGCCCAAAGCACGCGCTGCTTGCGGGCGCCTTTTTCTGCAAGGGCAGCCCAGCGTTTGCCCTGCAAAGACTTCTTGAATTCCTGGTAGGCAATGCGCGCACTGGCAATGGCGGCTTCTCCCTGCAGCGACCTGGCAAGATCCTCGGTCTCATGGCTGTGATGCGCAGCAAGGTTGGCCAGGAGCGGATCGACCAGAACATCGATGCGGCTGAGGAAGAAGCTGGCGACCGAAGATATATCCTGCAAAGGTAAGCCTTTCGCAGCACGGTCTTCAAGCCCTGACATGTAGGCTTCGATCACTTCCTTGTAGCGCGGGATGCCGAAAAGCAAGGTGATATTGATGTTCACCCCTTCGCTGATCATTTGGCGAATGGCGGGCAGCCCTTCCTTTGTTCCCGGGATCTTGATCATGACGTTCGGCCGGTCAACCAGTTTCCACAACCTCCGTGCTTCATGGATGGACCCCTCGGTATTGTCCGCCAGGTAGGGAGAGACCTCGATGCTCACAAAACCGTCAGCGCCGCGTGTTCGTTCAAACACCGGGCGGAAAACATCGGCAGCCTGCTGAATGTCGCTGATGGTCAGGGAATCGTAGATCTCGGCGGCGGTTTTTCCCTGCTTGACAAGTGCCTGAATGGCATCGTCATAATCACGGGTGCCGGTGATGGCTTTCTCAAAAATGGAAGGATTGGAGGTAACCCCGCTTACGCCGTCCTCATCGATCCATTTCTTGAGTTGACCTGATGTCAGCACCCCGCGGCTGATAAAGTCCATCCAGATGCTTTGGCCAAACGACTCAAGCTTGATTAAAGGATTTTCTTGCATTGATTTTTACTCCTAGCAATTAATCCAAATGGAGGTATCAACCGCCGGTTTCCGGCAGCCTGCCTCTCAATTCGGCAGCAGTAACTGTTTTGCCCTCGACGATTAAGCGTCGGGCAGCGTCCACCTGTCCCCAGGTGTTCCAAAGGAGCACACCCCGCACCTTTTGTTCCTTGAGGTAATAGATCACACCGGTGCGGAAGGGTTCCACCCAATCTTCCACGATGTCCATGCGCGAATCGAGTTCGCCTACTGCTTCATAGCCCAGGTCGAAGAGATCGGAATAGAAGTACGGCTGATGCTGGTAGGGGGTTGTCCTGCCTGCCATGTTGTATCCAGCGGTTTTGCCCATCGAAAGGGCGTTATCCTCGTGCTCCACCCGCATCTGACGCTGCAGCGCCGGATTGTAAAATGAGGCTACATCACCCGCGGCATAAACATCAGGCAGATTGGTCCGCAGGAACTCGTCCACAATGATCCCGCGTCCGCCCTCCGGACCTGCCACAGCGATCCCGGCAGCCTGAGCCAGATCGGTATTGGGAATGATGCCCAACCCGGCGATGATATGATCTGCGCGGATCGTCTGACCGTCCTTGGCATGCATGGCAAATCCGGCTGCATCCTTTTCAACCCCCTGGATATCGATATGCGGATGAACCTCGATACCTTTTTGGACGAAGTAATTCGTCACATAATCGGCCAGACCTTTGGGGTAAACTCGCGCACCTATGGCGTCTTCCAGGTAAGCCATGGTAACCTTCTCGCCGTTATCCGCCAGCGATGCGGCGATTTCAGAGCCGATGAACCCTCCGCCGATCAGTCCAATGCGTTTCCCTTTGCCAGTCCAACTGCGCAGTTGATGATAGTCATCCACAGTTCGGTAGTAAACGATCTCCTCCGGGGCGCCGGCGATTTTTCTCGGCGTGCCGCCGGTGGCAAGCAGTAATTTTCCATAGCCGTAAGGATTGCCGTTTTCATCGATCAAATGGCGATTAACCGGATCGATTGTCGTTACCCGGGTGTTCAGCAGCAGATCAAACTGCTCTGTCGGCAGCTTGAACCAGATGGTCTCTTCGGCTTTGCCGTGCCACAGCTTCTTTGACAGCGGCGGCCGGTTATAGGGAGGATGGCTTTCAGCGCTGATCATGCCGATGCTGCCGCTCGTATCCACCTCGCGAATGGCATTGGCTGCCGAAGCTGCCGTCATTCCACCGCCAAGGATCAAATAATCATATGTCTTCATCCAAATCTCCTTTGTCCCTGAGGGGTGACAGCCCATTCAATCATTCAATTATCCGCTGACCTGTCTCGCTCATGTTCTTCACTCAAGCGAGCGGATCATCACTTATTGGGATGCACCAGCAACCCAAAAAGTTATCAGGAATGCAGATCACTTCGGTTGGTATTATTGTGCCATGAAGCGGGCTTGGGATTCAGCAGCAAAAACCGCGAAGGATTCCTTCATCACGGCAGGGGTGAAGTCGCCTCTGCCGTAGGGAATGAAGAATGAACACCAGCCGGTCAGATCAGAACCGGCGAGACGGGCAAGCCGCAGGGCGGCGATCAAGTCCCATCCGGGAAGGTCGGTGGTATCAACCGTACGGTGCGCAAGATAGGCGTCGGTGAAAATGCGCACGGCTTCGCGCGAAAACAGGCACATCAGGTCAAGCCGGCAGATCGAAAGGTCGATCAACGGTTCACCCAGCATGGCATCTTCCCAATCCACGACCCCTGCCAGTTGACTCCTCAGCCAGAGGATGTTCCCGGGCCAGTAATCACCATGCAGTAAGACAGCGGGGTTGGGATGATGAAAAGGCCAGCAAGCTTTCAATCTTCCACGCAGATCCAGGTCCACTGGCAGTTGGTTTGATTTGGGCGGCCAGCCTCCGAAGGACATTTCCAGGTCCAGCGGCGCCGTAGGAAGGAACGAAAGAGCCTCCTGGACTGCGTTCACCTGGTGGATCGCTGCCAGCCGCTTGCCCATCTGGTAGGCGAGGTTGGAAGCATTCCGAAGCGAGAAATCCATCTCCCCTTCGATGTACCTGATGAGCAATACCGGGGAGGAGAAGAATTCACCGCTTTCATCGAACAGGACCGGGACGGGGGAGCCGATCGGAAGTCCCTGCAGGTGCTGCAGGAGCATGAACTCATCCCTTGCAGATTGCGCTGGGTGAGCCAACATGTGCTGGTTGGGTTGGCGAAGGATCAATTTCTCAACGCTGCCGTTGACTGTCAGCAGCTCGCATAGCATCATCTCTGCTGAGATGCCGCCGTGAAGCACCCTGGCATTGATCAAAGTACTGCCCGGCATGTGCTTCTGAAAGAACCGCCGCAATCTACCCAGAGGAATCAGTCTCTTCCACTCCTTCGATCATTTTTCTGGCGCTGGCAATTTGCGCTTCGTCACCTATAAATCCAATCCGGTCGCCTGCTTCGAATACCGTGGCTGATTTGGGATTGGCAGTGAGGTGACTATCGCGGATAAGGGTGACCACAGATGCGCCGGTGATCGACCGCAGGTTGACCTGGGAAAGCGACCTGCCGACAAGAGGACTGCTGGACTCCAGGGTGATCCAACTGATATCAATGCCCTTGAATGCATGCAGCAGCTCGTGCAGGGTTCGATGCTCTTCGTCTGTGGTCACCTGGGTGTTGTAATGGTCCCGGCGGACTGCCTCGGTATATTCATGAACCTCGCGCAGCGGAAAGCCAAGCTGCAGCAGGGTATGATGCACCAGTTCAAGGCCGCTTTCCAGTATGGGCTCCACCACTGTGGTCGCTCCAAGCTTGGAAAGGGTATCGATACCCTCCTCGCTGAATGAACAGGCGATGATCGGAAGATCGGGGGAGATATCCCTGGCTGAAGCCACAGACAGCGAGGTTGTTGTCTCATCGGTCAAAGCGAGCACAAGTGCTTTGGCATCCTTGAGCTGGGCATTCTTCAGCACCTCGGAATTGGACGCGTCGCCATAGAGCGACTGGATTCCGGAATGAGTGATTTGATCGTAAGTCTCAATATCCGACTCGATTACCAGAACCGGGATCCCCAGCGACTTCAAAACTTCGGAAAGGTGCTTTCCCACCCGGCTGTACCCGGCAATGACCACGTGATCTGTCAAAGGGCTGGGCAGCAGGCGGGGCGGGGCGGCTCTCACTTCCATCCGTTTGGAAAAGGCAGGGATGCGCATTAACACTTTTTCAAATACCGGCAGCAATTTGAACATGAAAGGATTGGCAATGATCGAGAGCAGGGAAACCGCCAGGATGAGCGAATACTGGTCAGCACTAAGGAGCTTGATCGCCACCCCTGCCTGTCCAATGATGAAAGAGAACTCGCCGATCTGGCTCAAGCCGACCGCAATCACCAGGAATGTGCGCATGGATTGTTTGAAGAAGAGTCCCATCAACAAGACGATCAGGAACTTACCTGCCACCACCAGCAGGGTCAGCTCGGCTGCCTGTCCGATGTTCTTCCACAGAAAGACGGGGTTGACCAGCATGCCCACCGAGACGAAGAAAAGCACCGAAAAGGCTTCACGGAAGGAGAATATGTCGGCGCCCACCTGCGAGGAAAGGTGCGACTGGCTGATGATGGCTCCTGCGACGAAGGCACCCAGTGCAAGCGATACCCCAAAGAGTTCGGAAGCACCCACGGCGGTACCAAGGGTGATTGCCAGCACCACCAGGATAAAGAGCTCGCGCGAATGGGTGTGAGCCACCCGCTCCAGGATCCAGGGGATGAACCGTGTGCCGACAAAATACATTAACACCACGAAGGCGACCGCTTTGGCGAGGGTGATTCCCAGCCCGGTCCAGGAAAAGCTTCCGCTTGAGGGAGCGAGCGCCGGAAGAATGACCAGGATCAGCACAGAGAGAATATCCTCCATGACCAACCAGCCCACAGCAGCCTGCCCATGGGGTGATTCCAGCAGATTGGCTGACATCAAGCCGCGCAGCAGCACCACTGTGCTGGCGACTGAGATCGACAACCCCAGTACGATGCCGGCTGAAAGGCTCCATCCCCACGCACTGCTGAGCAAGGCTCCCAGAACGGTGGCGATAGCCGTCTGGATCAACGCACCCGGGATGGCAATGCCTCGTACCGCCCAGAGTTGCTTAAAAGAGAAGTGCAGCCCAACACCGAACATCAGGAAAATGACGCCCAGCTCTGCAAGCTGCTCAAGTGTGTGAATATCGCCAACGACCCCAGGGGTGAAAGGACTGATAACGATACCGGCAAGCAGGTAACCGACGATCGTTGGAAGACCGATCCGGCGGGCAAGGATGCCGCCGAGAAGAGCGACCACCATTGCAAGGGTGATGTTGATCAGGATAAGGGTTTCACTCACGAGCTTTGTTTACTCCCGTCAATTTTGGTTTCATTAATTATCGCAGTTTTTCTCCAAATTTTGACAGGTGATTTTCAGATGACGGGAAAAAGATCACCTTTTTGGGGGCTTGACTTTTCGAATTCTTAATCTATAATGAGAACATACTTCATTCAGTAAATAAAGAAACTATTTAATGAGCAACCTTCCCCGTGGTAACCGTAATTTGATGCGCGGAATCAACCGCACCATTCTGCTCAACTCCATCAAAACGGATGGACCGATTTCAAGGGCAGATCTGGCACACCGCACCGGTCTCAGTCCGGCGACGGTGACTGCCATTACCGGCGATTTGATCGCTGAGGGCCTGATCTTTGAAAAGGAAACCGGTGATTCCAGCGGTGGACGGCGCCCGATCCTGCTGGCGTTGAACCCGAGGGGCGGGTTCGTGGTGGGCGTCAAGCTGATGGAGGATCACGCCGTAGGCGCTCTGACCGACCTGAATGCAGCGGTATTGGAAAAGGATTCGATCGTTTTCCCCGACGGCACAGTCGACGGGGTAATCCATTCACTGGTGCGGTTGGTCAATACCCTTATATTGGACGGGAACATTGCCAGAAAGAGCCTGCTGGGTGTGGGAGTGGGGTTGGCGGGTGTGGTGGATTCTTCATCCGGCATGCTGCGCCAAAGCCCGTTCTTTGGTTGGAAAGACACCCCCTTACGCGATCTGCTGCAGGAGCGATTGCGGGTGCCTGTATCCATTGATAACGACGTCAATACCCTCACCCTGGGCGAAAAATGGCTCGGGGCGGGCATCCCTGAAGATAACTTCGTCGTGATCACGGTGGGGCGGGGCATAGGCATGGGGATGGTCATCAACGGTGAGATTGTGCGCGGGAAGAGCGGCGGCGCCGGGGAATTCGGACACATTGTGGTCGACCCGAATGGACCGCAATGCGATTGCGGCAAACACGGCTGCCTGGAATCCTTCATATCTGACCGGGCACTGCTGACAAACGCCCGCCGGCAGGTGAGCGAAGACGTGAGTGACATCGATGATCTTGTCAGACGCGCCGCGGAAGGCAATGCTGCTGCACGAAGCGTGCTGGCTTCTGCGGGAACCCTGTTGGGCCGCCAGGTCGCGAACCTGGTCAACATTCTGGATCCAAAACTGATTATTCTGAGTGGTGAAGGCGTGCGCATGGGGGACGCTTTCTTCAAACCGCTGCTCGAATCTGTGACCCAAAACGTCATGCCCGGTTTGGCGGAAGATACCGAGATCCGCCTGGCAACCTGGGAGGACGATGTATGGGCTCGCGGAGCCGCCAGCGTCGTCATTGGCGGACTGTTCAATTCTCCAATCCAAAAGGAGGAGGCACCCCCCAACAAACACTAAAAATTTTGCCTTGAGTTAATTCGGTCACTGAATTAAGAATGGTAAACACCCTGCCCGTCAGGATCAAATCTGCACCAATAAATTAAAGGAGTTGAAGATGAAGAAAAGCAATTTGTTCGTTCTCTTGTCTGCGCTTCTGGCGCTGGGGATGCTTCTGGCCGCATGTGCTCCCGCGGTCAAAACCGAAGCTCCTGCAGCCACCACCGAAGCACCCGCCGCAGCCACCACTGAGGCGCCCACTGCTGCTGCAGAACCCGTCACGATCAAGGTTGTCAGCTTTTTGACTTACGACGAGAACAAGGAAGGCGCCGAAGCTGCAGTTGTTAAGGCATTCGAAGCAGCCCACCCTGAAATCAAAGTCGACTTCCAATTGCTGCCCTATGCCGATTACTTCACATCCCTGAAGACCTGGGTTGCCGGCGGAACTGCCCCCGATGTGGCTTCCCTCGACCTCTCGATGCTCCAGGAAATGGCAGCCAGCGGTTCACTCGTAGATCTCAATCCGATGATCAAATCCACCGGGTATGATCTGAGCGCCTACTACCAATCCACTTTGGACATGTTCCAGAACAACGGCGGTCAGTATGGTTTGCCTGCCTCCTATTCCAATGTTGTCATGTATTACAACAAGAAACTCTTCGATGCCGCCGGACTTCCTTATCCTGATGACAAGATGGATTGGACGACCTTCGTGGATACCGCCAAGAAGTTGACCAAAGATACCAATGGCGATGGCACCATTGAGCAATTTGGTACTGCCAAGTTGTGGTGGCCGTATTACATGCTCTTTGTCGGCGCCACCCCCTTCAATGCCGATGCCACCCAATGCACCCTGACCGATCAGAAAGCCATCGACGGCTTCCAGGCAATGGTCGACCTGGTCCTGAAAGACAAGGTAGCTCCTTCCGCCAAAGATCTGGCAGCTCAGGATGATTGGCACATGTTCGAAGGCGGACGCATCGCCATGTACCCCATCGGACCCTGGTCCATTTCCGAGTTCAATGATGTGATCAAAGACTTCGATTGGGATGCCACCACCCTACCCTACGGCCCCACCGGCGAAAAAGTGACCTTCCTCTTCGGCAATGCTTATGCCATGCTTTCCAGCTCCAAGCAGCAGGAAGCCGCTTTCACCTTCATGAAATTCGTCACTGGCGCCGAAGGTGATCAGATCCGCCAGGATGCCGGCTTTGAAATTGCTCCAATCAAATCTGTGGCTGAGGGAAGCTTCCTCAAATCCATGGAAGGCAAGAAACCCGCGAATGCCAAGGTTTTCCTTGATTCAGCAGAATTTGCCAAGAGCGTTCCCACGCATGCCCGCTGGTCAGAGATTGCCGACATCATCTCCGGTCAACTGGATTCAGCCTTGCTCGGAACCATTACCGTACCCGATGCCATGAAAGCTGCCTGCGACGCCATCAACCCGATTTTGGCAGAAACCAAAAAGTAAGATAATTGAATCACCGTTGGGGGAGCGCCAACCCCGCTCCCCCGTCATGGTTTTCATTCCGCAAGTTGAGAGCAGCAAATGGCCCAAGCGCAAATCAGTCACCAGCCGAAAACATTTTTATCCCGGATCAGGAAGTCCACCCAAGAGGCATTTTGGGGGTATGTTTTCATCCTTCCGGCCATGTTGATCATCATTGCGTTCAAATTGGTCCCGCTGGTTGTGGGACTCGGAATCTCCTTTACTGATTGGAACTTGCTTTCCTCCCCTGAATTTATCGGGCTGCAAAACTACGCCCGTTTGTTTACCGACCCTGTGTCACCCATTGTCTTCAAGAATACGTTCTATTATTCGTTGATCAGTGTGCCGTTGAATCTGCTCATCTCATTGGGTCTGGCGATCGCTTTGAATCAAAAGATCAAAGGGTTGGCGTTCTTCCGAACCGCGTACTATATACCGGTGGTCACTGCCTCGGTGGCAGTCAGCGCAGTATGGGTATGGCTGCTTTCAGATTTTGGCATCATCAACCAACTCCTCAATGCCATCGGCGTGGCTTCTGTAAACTTCCTGCAGGATCCCAAGTACGCGCTGACCAGTATCACACTGGTGGATGTCTGGAAGAACCTTGGGTTCAACGTGGTGATCTTCCTGGCAGCACTGCAGGACGTCCCGGACGAACTGCGCGATGCCGCCCGGGTGGACGGTGCGAATGAACGCCGCATCTTCCGGCACGTCACACTGCCGCTGATCACGCCATCCATCTTCTTTACTGCGGTCATGGGCGTGATCGGTTCGCTGCAGGCTTTTGACCTGGTCTTCAACATGTCTTTGAAACATGAAGGAGGTCCCGCCCGCGCGACCAGCACCATCGGATTCTATATCTGGCAGAATGCTTTCAAGTACTCGAAAATGGGATACGCCGCCGCCCTGTCTTTTGCCCTGATGGCGATCTTACTGGTTCTGACCATTATTCAGTGGAAGATGCGAAGCAAGTGGGTATACGGGGAGAAGTGAGATGAGCACAAACACACTTCATAACCGTTCCGCACGCCGCAAATCATCCATGAGCAAAGTGCTCGCCTATGCCCTTCTGACCCTGGGCGCAGTGGTCATGCTCGTACCCTTCCTGTGGATGCTTTCAACATCGCTGAAGGATCAGGCTCAGCTTTTTGCCTGGCCGCCCAACTGGCTGCCCAACCCGGTGACCTGGACCAACTACAGCGAGGTAATGGGCAAGATCAAATTCGGACTCTATGGTTTCAACACCCTCAAGATCACCCTGGCGGTTACCCTGGGCAGGCTCTTGTTTTGTTCCATGGCAGGGTACGCCTTCGCCCGGATGAAATTCCCCGGCAAAGATTTTCTATTTGTGATGACGCTTGCCACAATGATGATCTCTTCCCAGATCACGCTCATTCCCAATTTCATCATCATGCGCACCCTGGGACTGGTCAATACCCACCTAGGCGTGATCCTGCCGCAACTGGCAGACGGTTTTGGCATCTTTCTGATGCGCCAGTTCTTCCTCACCTTCCCGTTCGAGCTTGAGGACGCTGCCAGCCTGGACGGATGCAACCCATTGATGTTCTACTGGAAAATCCTGATCCCTAATTCCAAACCGATCCTGGCAACCCTCGCGGTGATGACCTTCCAGGGGGTGTGGAATGATTTTCTCTGGCCTTTGGTCATGCTGACCTCGCCCGGAAAACGCACCCTGGCAGTTGCACTTTCTTACCTGGTGGGGCAGTACACCACACGCTGGGAGATCCAGATGGCAGGTTCTGTGCTGACTGTGCTGCCGGTGATCATCCTCTTCTTCCTGCTGCAAAAATACTTCGTACAAAGCATCAAAATGTCAGGTCTCAAGGGGTAATCTTTTCATGAATCAGCAATTGTTTCGAAAATCCATTGATGTTATTCTGGAAAATCAGAGCCAGTGGGGCTCGTATATCGCCTCTCCTGCCTTTCCCAATTACCACTACTGCTGGCTGCGCGACGGCAGCTTCATTGCCCATGCCATGGATTGTGTCGGGCAGCATGCCAGTGCCGAATCCTTTTTCCGCTGGGTGGACCTGGTGATCAGGCGCTATGCCGCCAAAGTGGACGAACTCGAACGCAGCCTGAAAGAAGGAACCGATGCGGGAAAGGACGCCATCCTGCATACGCGGTTTACCATGGACGGCTTTGAAGGGACTGTGGATGCCACCTGGGGTAATTTCCAGATTGATGGTTACGGCACCTGGTTGTGGGCTTTGGCAGAACACGTCCGCGGGACCGGTAACTATGCCCTGCTGGATGAATTGAGCTCATCGATCAAAGTAACATTACGCTACCTTGCCCTCACCTGGAAAATGCCCAACTACGATTGCTGGGAAGAACATCCGGCGTACCTGCATCCATACTCGCTGGCGTGTGTTTACGGCGGTTTGAACGAGATGGCGCTGCTCCAGAAAGAAGGGAAGATCCATGGGGTCGAGATGGATCTTGCAGTTCTGGCTGCAGAGGTGCAGAAATTCATCCTGGATTTTGGTGTGGTAAACGGGCGCTTTGTAAAGCACATCTGGCCGCCAAGGGGCGATGAACCCGCCAAGCCCATGGCAAAAAGCGCTGTGGATTCCAGCCTGCTTGGCATGGCGTACCCCTTCAAGGTGCTTGACCCGCACGATCCTTTGATGACCGCCACCACCAAGGAGATCATGGAGAAACTTTACCGACCTGAGGGCGGGGTTTACCGCTACCGGGCGGATGTCTATTACGGCGGAGGAGAATGGATCCTGCTGACCGCCTGGTTGGCGATTCATAACCTGCGACTTGGAAAGAGGGATCTTGCCATCCTGATGATGACCTGGATTGAGGACCAGGCAGATGCCCGGGGTTACCTCCCCGAGCAGGTCAACGACCACGTGCTGGCTCCTGCCCAATTTGAACCCTGGCTTCAAAAATGGGGACCCGTGGCAAAGCCGCTGCTGTGGTCGCACGCAATGTATCTGATCCTCTATCAGTCACTCAAGGAGTAATGGCAGCAATGAACGACCGCTCAGCATCGTTTTTACAACATCTTCCTTTCGGGCAGCGGCACCCTTATGACCAGGATCCCGAGGAGCGCTTTCCCCGCCAGCCCATTGCCGGCGAACCTGTCACCCTGGGGGTCAAGACCGCGCCCGGATCGAAGTCGGGCAGGGTTTGGGCAGTCTGGCAAAATACCAAAGAGCCGTCTGAACATACCGTTCCTGGAAAATGGGTCAGCAGCAGCCCGGATTTTGAACTCTGGCAGATCAACCTGCCGGCATTTGATGTGGGTCAAACCATCCGGTACCAGATCTTCAGAGAAGGTGATGGCTGGAGAGCGCAAACCGATTGGTTTGAGTTTGATGTCTTTGCCTGGGAAGGATTCGACCGGATCCTTTCAGCAGACGAGAAAGAGGGTTTGATCTCTGTGCTCTTTGGCGGTACCCGCCAGGAGCAGTGCATCCAATTGACGATCCGGCAGCAGGCAGAAGGAACGCTCGACTGCAGGGTTCATCGGTCAGAGGGCTGCGAACCCTCAACCCCAGTGAAAGACCCCCGGCATTTGCGTCTGAATGACCTGGATGTCTTCGTCGATCCGCAAACTTCGACCCTGGTTATCCGACCGGAGAGCGGGAAATTCGAGCTGCGCTCATCCAGCGGAATCCGTGCGTTGATGGATCCTGAAAATCAAATTCACCGTATTGAACTCGGCTTCGATGCTCCTGCGGACGAGGCGTTTTACGGATTCGGCGAACGCTACAACGCCATTGATCAGCGCGGCAATACCCTGCGCAACCGTGTGATCGACCAGTACAAACGGCAGGGAAAGCGGACCTATTACCCGGTGCCCTTCTTCATCTCCTCGCGGGGATACGGCGTTTGGGTCAAAACAGATCACGAGGTCACCTTTGACCTTGCGGAAACCTCCTCCAACACATGGAAGATGGAATTTAAAGCCGATCCCGTTTCAGCGGAGCTTGAATTTGCCCTGATGCCGCAGGGCAGCCCCGCTAGGATTATCCAGGATTTCACCCGTCTCACCGGGCGGGCACCCATGCCGCCCTCCTGGGTTTTCGGTTTGTGGATGAGCAGCAACGACTGGAATTCGCAGAAAGAGGTGCTGAGGCAGTTTGACCTGACCCGGCAGCACAACATTCCGGTAACCGTGCTGGTGATCGAAGCCTGGGCGGATGAGGTGAACTTTTACATCTGGAACGATGCCCAGTACAAACTCAAACCGGGCGGCAGCGCCTTCAAGTATTCCGATTTCAACTTCCCGGCAGAAGGTCATTGGCCCGATCCCAAGGGGATGATCGATACCCTGCACGGCGGAGGTACCCGGCTCATACTGTGGCAGATTCCCGTCCTCAAGCGCACATTCCCTGAGGAAAACCTGGACACGCGGCAGAACGAACTGGATGAGCAGTATTGGATTGAAAACCGCCTGTGTGTCATGGAAGCGAATGGCAAACCCTACCGGGTGCTTTCTCCGTGGTTCAGACAAAGTCTGCTGCCGGATTTCACCAACCCGCGCACCGTGGATTGGTGGTTCAAGCAGCGCGAGTACCTGGTGAAGGAAATGGGCGTCGACGGCTTCAAGACGGACGGCAGCGAGCACATCTGGTCTGACACGGTCCTATTCTCCGATGGCAGCACCGGCAAGGGGCGCTGCAACTCGTTTGTCAGCCTCTACCTGGAAGCCTACGATCGCTTCCTCGAAACCACCCGCGGCAAGGATCGTTTTCTCTTCAGCCGCGCGGGGTATACCGGCGCGCAGCGCCATCCGGGTCACTGGGCGGGCGATGAGGATTCCAACTGGGACGCCTACCGGTCCAACCTCACAGCCATGCTGAACATGAGCCTCTCTGGAGAACCCTTCGTGGGTTGGGATATGGCTGGTTTCGGCAACGAACCTCCGGGTGCGGAACTCTATCTCCGCTCGGCAGCGATGGCAGTTTTTTGCCCGATCATGCAATTTCATTCCGAATACAACGCGCGTCAGATTCCGAGCCGCGACCGTACGCCGTGGAACATCCAGGAGCGGTCCGGTAATACAAGTGTGATCCCTACGTTCCGCCGCTTTGTCAATGTGCGCATGAATTTGATCCCTTACATCCAGTCTCAGGCCTGGCGCTCCACTTTGACGGGTCTTCCGATGATCTCGCCGCTGCAGGTGGAACATCCCGAACTGCGCACGACAGCAGAAGCCCAGACCGAATTCCTGTTTGGCGAGGCTCTCCTGGTCGCTCCGGTGATGGAGGAGGGCAGCACCGCACGCCAGGTGATCCTGCCGGCAGGGAAGTGGCGTGATTTTTGGACGCAATCCCCTGTTGAAGGCGGTCAACCGATGACGGTGGAAGTACCCCTCGACACGATCCCCGTTTATCAACGCGAAGGGACCATCGTTGCCCTCAACCTCGGCGCTGATTTTGAGCTCGGCAGCGACGTGGGTAACGACACCGAAACCTACTGCAACCTGGAGTTGCGCATCTTCCCCGGCAGCGGCTGCTCGCTGGACCTGGTGCGGCAGCAGGGAGCAAGGCTGGACCGTGTGAGCGTCAACTGCAATGAACAGGCTAAGGAAACCACCATCGAGCTCCCGGCGGTGAACTGCCCGCTGAAGGTGGCGGTCTACACCACCCGTCCGTCTACAGTGATGCTGGATGGCGAAGCTGCCGCCTGGAACTGGTCTGACGAAAAGCAGACGGTCACTGTGTTCGTCGCTGCTGGCCCCTCGACGCATACCCTGGTCATCCACAGTTGATATCTTCTTTTAGACATTTCCATCTCTCCTATGGATCGTAGAAAGACTTGTGAAGAACCCGCTCCCATGCAGCGGGTTCTTCATTTAACAATAAAGTACGATTCGGATATTTCTAGGTAATAGTTATCGACTTTTGCATAATATCTTGCTATACTGTTTCGTATGTCTTAATCTATTTCTAATGGAGGATTCGAATGGCTGAGCAACCCGTGGTAACACCGACCCCCGAAGTGTCCAGTGATGACCGCCTGTGGGTGTTGCTGGAATTCCTGCTGGCACCCATCCTGCCCCTCATCACCCTGTTCATGGCAGACAAAAAGGACCGCCCCTTCGTCAAATATCACACCATCCCCACCCTGATCCTGGGTGTGGTGGAAGGCATTGTGGTCGGCATTCTTTCTGTCATTCCCATTGTCGGCTGCTTCACTCCCCTCATCTGGATCATCAACCTCGTCCTGGGATTGAAAGCCAACAAGGGCGTGAACGTGGATATCCCCGTGATCACCAAGCTGTCGCAGGATCAAGGCTGGTCATAAACTGTACTGATAAACACTGGCGGAGAATTCCCCTCTCCGCCAGTGTTTTTGTTTTGCGATTTACGATCAATTTTGGAATTAAAACTTAATTTCCGTCTGAACCCGCATCCACACTGGCGTCTTTGCGGGCATCCCGTTGCTTGTGAAATTGCAGCCCCAGCGTGTAGAGCAGGAGTTGGGCTGCGAAAAGTCCGAAAAGCACGACCGGAACGACCTCAAGATTGATGTTGCGTGCCAGCACGCCCACCAGCGCAGGGATGATGGAAACGCCCAGGCTCGCGGCGCTCATTTGCATGCCGATGGTGTTGGCAGCAAAGCGGTCGCCCACACGCTGACTGGTGCCCGAAACCAGACCGGGGAAGATGGGCGCGATGGCAAAGCCGATCAAACCAACGCCCACTACGCTGACCGTCGCCGACGGGTTCCACCAGAGCAGGACGGCGCCAAAAAGTGCGCTGAGCAGGCTGCCGTAAATCAATTTGTTCACACCGATCCGTTTGGCGTAAAGACCCGCGAGAATCCGTCCGACGGTGAAACTCGCCCAGTAGCCGCTGGTCCAGAAACCAGCCAGGTCAGCAGAGATGCCCCGGGATTCCGTCAGCAGGGAGTAGGACCAGGTACCGAGCGTGACCTCGGAGCCGGTGTAGAGGAAGAACTGAAAAATGCTCAACCAGACCGAGGGCTGCCGCAGGGTCTCGCCCACGGGAGTCTTGTAATCGGTCAGCAGTTTCTTTTCCGGTTCGTTGGAGCTGGCTTTCTTCGTCCACATATGAAGGGTGAAGCTGAACAACACCGCCAGTGCCAGTTGTACGCCGCCCACGATGAGATAACCACCCCGCCAGTTATTGAGCGAGGTGAGCGCAAAGGTCATGATCAACGGGCCGAGGGTGATGCCAACACCGTAACTGGCGTGCAGCCACTGCATGACACCTGCCCCGAAATTGGCGGCGACATAGGTGTTCAAGCCGGCATCAATCCCGCCGGCACCCAGACCGGCAAAGACACCAAGCGCCACCATAAATCCCCATGAGGGCACCAGGGTATAACCGATGAGCGCGCCGCCGGTGATGGCGCAGCTAAGTGCCAGCACCTTGCCGATGCCCAACCGGGTGACCACCTGTCCGCTGAACGAACTGGAAACCAGGTAGCCCGCCATGGCAGTGAACAGGAGCAATCCCAGGGCGTCCAGGGGCTGCGAAAAATCCGTACGAATGGACGGCCAGGCGACCCCCAGCAGGCTGTCGGGCAAGCCGAGAGCAATGAAAGCGATAAAGGCAAGCAGGACCAATCCCAGGCGGGATTTGTTTTGGGGGGTCAATTGCATGGTCGATGAACTCCAATCTTGCGCTTCGTCAATTTTACCATCTGCAGGTACCAGAATGGGCGTACTTGCGCCTGGATCAAGGTGAAGTCAAATGATGGAGGGGGCTGGCAACAGGCTGGAGTCTTCGCCGGCAGGTTAGGCGAGGACTTTGACCAGGTCGATCAATGTGACCTCGACCGCATCTGTTTGCCCGTCAGACTGGGTGGTTTGTTTTTTGATGTAGGTTTGGTTCTGAACGGGAACGTACCCCAGCTTTTGATAGAGCTGATGCGCCCGCGGATTGGTCAGAGGAGCAACCGAAAGATTCAATTCGTTGAACCCGTGCTGAAGTGTGATTTCCTCAGCTTCTTTGACGATCGCCCGCCCGGTGCCTTGGTTGCGCAGCGCTTTGTCTACATAAAGGTCGATCAACCTCGGAAAGCGGCTGGTCTCGTCCAGCCAGTCAGAGGGGGCTTTCAGCAGCAGCAAAGCGTACCCTGCCAGGTGGCCGTCCACCTCCGCCACGAGATAATCGATCTCCCCCGCCAGGGATTGCCGGATGCGCTTGAGATGCACTTCCGGACGGTCGGCGAAGCGGATCCGGCAAAGATCCTCGAGGTCACAGTCTTTTACTTTTCGGATAACCAACATTATTGCCCGGTTCCCATGCCCTTGATCAGCCCGCCGGGCTGGCAGGTGCGGCAGAAATTGGTGATACGCTGGTTCGCCCCGATCAGCGAAATGGGCGTCCCGCAGCGCGGACAGGGCTGACCGGTCTTCATATGCACCGCCATGAACTCGCGCGGTTTCTGATCGATGACCTCGCCCATCTCTTCCCGTACCTTGCTGATCGCATCCTGCAGGGTTGAGCGCATGGCTTCGTAAAGGGTCTCAACTTCGCCTGGGGCGAGCTGGGTGCGTTTGCGGTAAGGGTGCAGGCGAGCCGTCCAGAGGATTTCGTCGGCGTAAGCGTTGCCGATACCTGCCACGAATTCACCCCGCGTAAGCACCCCTTTGATCTCGCCGCGATACGGTTTGAGACGTGACTGGAATTCCTCGAACGATATGTCGAGTGCTTCCGGTCCCAAGGCGGAAAATTCAGGCACCGCTGAAAGATTGTGGGTCAGGTAAATTTGCCCCATTTGCTTCATGTCACGGTAGCGCAACTGGCTGCCGTCACCGAAATCCAGGATCACCAGGGTTTTGGGCTTTTTCTTTTCCAACGCACCGGCTAACTGGAGCAGTCCGGTGAGCTTGGGGTTGACCACCAGGGAAGACAGTTTGCCTTCGGATTGCAGGGAAAGGAGAATATATTTGCCGCGGCGGTCAACGCCGGTGATGGTCGTGCCAGCGAGTGAGGACGCAAATCCGGCATGGGTCAGGTCGCGAACCACGATCAAACCGCCCGGCGGAATGACCTGCACGGCGCTGATGGTTTTTCCCACCACCCTGCGCTGCAGTACCTCGCGCACCACTTCCAGTTCGGGTAATTCAGGCATGTGGGTATTATACCGGACAGCCTTGAGGTTGATTATGACCGGCTGATCTCAAGCCGCAAACCGAGAAAGGCGGCATAATGCGCTGCAGCTTCCTCAAAACCAATTTCATCCTCCTTCGAGGGGGGAATAAACCATGCCGGTCTGATGACCACATTTTTCTTTTTCAGGGTGCGTTTCCAGGTACCGGCTACTTTCCCACGAACGAGAATCACCGAACTTAGCATGCCGCCCCCCGCATTGATGCTGAGTGAATTCTTCATTTCAAGCACCGCTCTCCGGTCGGTGTAGCCCACCAGGTACTCGTCAAAGGGCGGCAAAAGGGTTACCGGGAGAGTTGATTGGTTCTGCTCTGCTGACCGCGGCAGCCAGTAGTCGATGCCGTCGATGGTTTGCTGCAGCAATTCACCTCTGGCGGATTCGAGACCCGTCTTTGCCGCAGCCTGGGTCAAACCCGACCACCAGGCGAAATCCTTGACCGTGGCGGGTCCGTGACCGGTGATATAGCGGACAGCCAGACGGAAAAGAGCTTCTTCCTTTGAGACTGCCGGGGCGGAAGGAACCCACTCATCCAGCAGCACAAAGGTGTGCTGCTTTCCAGAACGCTGACCCAGGCAGATCAGACCTTGCATTGCCAGGTAGCCCAGGATATGAATCCCCCTTTGGCCCGCGGGGGAAACGCCGCCTTGATCGAGTACCTCGTAGGCATCTCCCCGGGTGAGCTGCCTGCCGCCCTGCAGGGCTTTGATGAGCAGCTCCCGGCTCTTTGAAAAATCAGCGGGCACCAATTCAAGCTGGTCATAACGCCGGGTGGAACCTGAGATCACGCGGACTGCCAGAAGGTCCAGCATCCAGCGCACATCTTCCGCGGGAACGAAGTGCAGCGTGCCGCGTGCCGGCCAGGTGCGCACGATGGACCTCTCCGCGAGGGCTCGTTCCACCGCAGCTTCATCTGCTCCGTCCGAGCGCACGCCGACCGCCCAAAGCGCTCCGAGGTAATCCTGGGCCTGGATCATACCCAGATGGCGCACCACTTCAACCGGCGAATATCGCCGACCCGGTGCGAGCAACTGGTTCAGGCTCCGCAGGAGGGGAAGAGAGGTGTTGGAAGACAACGTTAATGATCCCCTGGATAAAAGACGAGACAGCGTGAACGTAAACCAGGCTCACCCTGCGATTGTTTTCAACTTATTTCGGTTTGGTGTAATTCAGCATCCATTGAATGCCAAAGCGGTCGATGAGCATGCCGAAACGCGCGCCCCAGAAGGTGTCCTGCATGGGCATGGTGATCTTACCGCCCTCAGCAAGTACCTTCCAGATCTTTTCCTGCTCGGCGCCGTCGCTGAAATCGATCGACATTGTGACGTTGTTTCCGGATACGGCTTTCCAACCCGGCATGCCGTCAGAGGCCATAAAATGCACGCCGTCTGCCTTCAACTCGGAGTGAATGATATGCTTCTTGTAAGCATCCGCCACTTCCTGGTGGGCTTCTTCGAACGATTGGAGCGTGAACAGTTCAGGATTCAACGCTTTCTTGTAGTACTCCATGGCTTCGCGGCAATTGCCCTCGAAGGTAAGATAAGGGTTAAGAGTTTTCATTTTGCTCCTTCCGGATGATATGTGTCATCCTGGTCAACCTATTGGATATTTACTATAACTAAAATAAGCTGGATTTTCAAGAAAAAGCGACTAATCTTATCCAATTCTAAGAAAGGTTGAAAAATCGGCACGCAAGACTGAAGCTCCGTTGTCCGGCGCAAAAGAAAACCCCGTCAGGGATTGGACGGGGTTTGTCAGTGCTTATTTTAGTAGCGGTTGTTGTTGTATCCGCCGCCGCCGCTGCGCTTGTGACGTTTCTGATCGCCGTATGGGCGATCTCCCCTGCCACCACCCATGGGACGACTTTCGCGGGCTTTGGCAGTATTGACAGTCAAAGGTCTCCCGTCGATTTCCTTGCCATTGAACATGCTGATGGCTTTTTCGGCTTCAACCTGGCTGCCCATCGTGATGAAGGCAAAACCCTTCGGTCTTTGGGTATCACGGTCTTTGATCAGTTCAACGGCTGCCACAGTGCCTGCTTCAGCGAAAAGCGTGCGCAATCGTGCTTCATCAGTGTCGTATGACATATTTCCAACATAAAGCTTTACTTCCAAGGTATTCCTCTACTTTCACTAATTACCAGCCCGGGTAAAAAAACTGCCGCCATCACTATAAAGAGGATGGTGGCAAAAGATCGACACGAGTCTTTTTATAAGATGTTTTCAGTATAACATAAATTGGATGACATCAGGCGTGTATTACCGGCGTTGCCCACTTATTAACCAGGCTTCCAGGGCTTTAATCGTGGTATCCACATGTGCACGTGGCTGCGATATTCCCTGTACTCCGTGCCAAAACGTTTCTCCAACCCTGGCTCCTCGGAGAAACGAAAGTACACTGTGTTGACCAGGAAGAAAAACAAAGCCAGCAGTGCGATCCACAGCGAGCCGAACAGAACCGCCTCGCCCAGCAGCAGAATGAGCACACCCAGGATCATGGGGTTGCGGACGTATGCGTACAGGCTGCCGGTGATCAAATGCCGGGTGGGATCCCAGGGCATGATGGTTCCCTTTCCGATGAGGATGAACATGCGCACCGAGAGAATGAAGAGCACCAGCCCCGCTGCCGCGATGATCGACCCGGCTGCCAGGCGTAAGGTGGAGGCTCCGGCAAGCGCCTGAACAGCGGTATGTCCTTCTCCGTGCAGGATCAGCCAGGGCAGCACGATCAGCACCACAAATGGGGCGATGAACGCACTTGCGTGTCTGAGGATCATTTTCATTGCTGCTCCTGATATCTATGAAGGGTTTGTAAAAGAATTATCCCCCAGATGATCGAAAATAACCTGTCATTAGCTTGAAGATTTCGTTATACAATAAACCAATCTTTTATGGCACACACAATCTGAACTGAAGGATGCGCGATGCAGCAAATCCAATCCCCCCGCATTTCCGCCCGTACCTGGATCATCATGGCCGCCCTCGCCATCACCGGGCAAATCGCCTGGGCGGTGGAGAACTCCTGGTTCAATACCTTCGTCTATGACACCATTACCCCCGACCCGCGCCCGGTTGCCTGGATGGTCGCTGCCAGCGCCATAACCGCCACGCTGACCACGCTGCTGATGGGCACGCTGAGCGACCGAGCCCGCACCCGCATGGGTCGCCGCCGCCCCTTCATCCTCTTCGGGTACATCCTGTGGGGCATATCCACCGCGCTGTTTCCCACGGTGGCGTACATCAAGGTCAGCAGCGTGGCGATTGCCATGGTGGTGGTGGCAGACAGTCTGATGACCTTCTTTGGCTCCACCGCCAACGATGCCGCCTTCAACGCCTGGACGGCGGATGTGGCAACCAGTGACAAACGCGGCAGGGTGGAAGGCGTGCTCAATATGAGCCTGTTCATCGCCCAGATCGTGGCAATGGTGGCTGCAGGCGTTCTGATCGACAATGTGGGCTACTTCACATTCTTCTACGCGCTGGGCGCGATCGTCCTGGTGGTGGGTCTGGCGGCAGGATTGCTGCTGCATGAACCTCCCCTCCCCGAGACCGAGGTACATCGCAAGTCTTTCTGGGCGGAATTCGGAGAGCTGTTCAGCCTGGATACGCTCAAGCAAAACAGCGAATTGTTCATCCTGCTGCTCTTTATCATGGTCAGCAGCATCGGCATGCAGGTGTCTTTTCCCTACCTGATCATTTACCTGAACAACTACATCGGGGTGACCAAATCTGAGTTCAGCATCATCGGTGGGGCGGTGATGGTGGGCAGCGCCGTATTGGCGATTCCCTTTGGCCTTCTGGCGGACCGCTGGAACAAACAATGGATGATTGCAATTGCCATGGTGGTCAGCAGCCTGGGAGCCATCCTGCTCTCGCTGGTCAAATCCCTGCCTCTGCTGGCGTTGACCGGCTTTTTGTGGCAGGCATTCTCGGTTGCCGGGTCCATCGCTTCGGTCGCCTGGTTAAAAGACCTGCTGCCCGAACAGAACCGCGGCAAATTCCTGGGCATACGCATGATCTTCTGGATTGCCATCCCCATGGTGGTGGGTCCTGCCATCGGCTCGGCGCTCATTCAGCGCTACGGCATACCCACCGTGCAGAACGGCTTGGCGGGGTTCATCCCGGTACCCATTATTTTCCAGGTGGGCGCGGTGATCTCGCTGCTTTCGCTGATCCCACTTTTCTTTATCCGCAGGCGGAAACCGGTTGAGCAGGGCGCGGATTAACCCCGGTTTCTGGGCGGACTGCCTGGCAGTGAATGCGCAGCAGGCGGTCTTTCACCAGTGGGAGCAGCTTGAAGCTTCCGGGTGCATCGAGAATTTTCGCATCGCAGCCGGTGAAAGTCAGGCATTTCGAAAAGGCTGGTTCTTTGCTGATTCGGATGCCTTCAAGTGGCTGGATGCTGCTTCGCGAATCTGGCGGGATTCACCCGATCCACACCTAACTTCACTCATGGATGAATTCATCCGGTTGATTGCCCGCGCCCAGGATCCTGATGGATACATCTTCACCTACAACCAGATACATTTTCCGGGCACGCGTTGGCAGAACCTGCAGATCGAACACGAACTCTATTGCCACGGGCATTTGATCGAAGCCGGGGTTTCGTACTTCGAAGCCACCGGCAGAACCGATCTGCTCGATTTGGCACGCAAAGCCGCCGACCGCATCGTCGCCGATTTTCGCGGCACAAACCCCGATTTCACCCCGGGCCACGAGGAAATCGAGATTGCCCTGCTGCGGCTGCACGAAGTCACACCTGGCGACACAATTTATTTGGAACTTGCCCGGCAGTTCCTCGAAAACCGGGGGAAGATCAAAGGATTTGGCTGGAAGGTTCTGCTCCAGCAGCTGTATTCCGGCAGGCGCGGCCGGGAGGTGGCGCGGGCCAGGGAGGAATATCTCGCTGCGCATCCGGACGCCGTACAGCACAAGCTGCCGTCGGGCAATCCTTCCCGCAAACCCCCGTTTGTAAAGCTGCGCTGGGCGGTCAACGCCCTGAACGGGAAGTACTTTCAGCAGCACAACTCCTTAAGACAACAGACCCGCGCAGAAGGGCACTCGGTGCGTTTTACCTACCTGCAAACCGCTGCTGCCATGCTTGCCCGCGAGACGCGGGACAAGTCCTTGATTCCTCCGCTGGAGCGCGCCTGGAACTCAATGGTCCTGCGGCGGATGTACGTCACAGGCGGCATCGGCAGCCTGCCCGAGCTGGAAGGCTTTGGCAAGGATTACGAGCTGGACGATGAATACGCCTACGCCGAGACCTGCGCCGCCCTGGGCAGCCTGTTCTGGAACTGGGAAATGACACTCCTCACCGGAGATGCCCGTCACAGCGACCTGTTCGAGTGGCAGCTTTACAACGCAGCCGGGGTGGGCATGGGAAGGAACGGGAAGGGCTATTTTTACAACAACCCGCTTGCCTGCCGCGGGCAGGTCACACGCCTGCCCTGGTACGCTGTGCCCTGCTGCCCTTCCAACCTGTCGCGAACCTTTGCCGACTTGGGAAGATTCATTTACTCTGCTGATGAAAACGTCCTGACTGTCCACCAGTACATCAGCAGTGACTGGACGGATGAGGCCGGAAAAACAGCGGAAGAAACCCCACACCTTACCATCCACCAGGAAGCCCAGCTTCCATGGCAGGGGAAGGTGCGGCTGGTTGTCTCCCCGCTGCCTGGAAGGCATGAGCAGATTGAATTGCGCCTGCGCCAACCTTCGTGGACTGGCGGGATGCGCGTGAAGGTCAACGGTGCAGACTACGCGGAGTATCCGCCAGTTCCCGAAGAAGAGGGTGAACCCCCCGCGTCGGGGGTGGATCCGCGCTGCTCGACTTACCGCTCTGTGCGCCGGACCTGGTCGGCAGGCGATGTGGTGGACATCGAATTTGACATGCCGGTACTGCTGCGCCGCGCCCATCCCAGAGTGAAGGGACACGCGCACAAGGCCGCCGTCACCCGCGGACCGCTGGTCTACTGCCTGGAATCCACCGACAACGCCGGTGTGGATTTGTTCAATGCCTGTCTGGACCCCGACTCATTGCAGGTGGTTGAGGATGAAGACACGATCAAAATGCAGGGCAGGACAATCAACGGTGAAGCGTTGGTTTTCACTCCCTACTTCGCCTGGGGCAACCGGGGACCATCGCAAATGACCGTGTGGATCAATATTTAATTCTATGTTTTAAAGGTGCAGCCATGACATCAGCCAACCCATCGAAAATTTCACTGAAAACCCGTTGGACGCCTGACGAACCTGTGCCGCTGCCGGAATACCCCCGACCGCAAATGACGCGCCCCGGGTGGATCAACCTCAACGGTTCCTGGGACTACGTCATCCAGCCTGCGGGCGATCCCGTACCGGAGCATTACCAGGGTCAGATCCTGGTGCCCTACGCGGTGGAATCCTTGCTTTCGGGGGTGCAAAAACCGCTGCTTCCCTCGCAAAAACTCTGGTACCGCAGGACCTTTGAAAACCCATTGAACCCCCAACAGGCTGCAGAGGGCTGCCGGATGCTGCTGCACTTTGGCGCGGCGGATGAGAAGGCTGAAGTCTGGGTAAATGGCAGGCATGCAGGCAGTCATTCCGGCGGCTACCTGCCTTTCACATTTGACATTACCGAAGCCCTGGCAGTAGGGAACAACGAACTGGTTGTTTCGGTAACGGATGCGACTGGTACGGACATGGGGCAGCGCGGCAAACAGGTGTTGAAGCCCTCGGGTATCTGGTACACAGCAGTTTCCGGCATCTGGCAGACCGTTTGGCTTGAAGTGGTGCCGGCTGTAAGCATGGAATGGTTGCGGCTGATGCCGGACCTGGACAATCAAACCCTGACCATCGCGGCAGGATTGAGGGGGCAGGATTCCACTGCCGGGCTCTTGCTCGAAGCGCAGGTTTCTCTTAACGGCGTACCAGTCATTATCAAGGATGGTTTGGCAGGCATCCCCCTTACACTGCCTATTCGCGACCCCCGCACCTGGAGCCCGGCCCATCCTGACCTGTACGACCTCAGGGTTAAACTGATCAGCAACGGTCAAACCGTGGACGAGGTGGGCAGTTACTTCGGCATGCGCAAATTCGAGGTCAAACCTGATGCCGGGGGTCAGCCGCGCTTCATGCTCAACAGCGAGCCGCTCTTCCTATTCGGCCCGCTCGACCAGGGATATTTTCCCGATGGGCTCTACACGGCACCATCCGAAGAAGCCATGCTCTTTGACCTTGAATACATCCGCCGCATCGGCTGCAACTGCGTGCGCAAGCATGTCAAGGTGGAGCCGCTGCGCTGGTACGCCGCCTGCGACCGTCTGGGGTTGATCGTCTGGCAGGATATGCCCAACGGTGGGCGGATTGACGGTACCCTGGTGGCTGGCCTGGCTCAACTGGCAGGATTCAAGCGCAACGATACGATATTGCTTGGGCGGTTTGGACGGGCGGAAAGAGCCAACCGGGCGGCATTCAAGGCAGAACTGCAGGCTATGGTGGATCACCTGTACAATGCAGTCTCCATTGCCATCTGGGTGCCTTTCAACGAAAGCTGGGGGCAATTCAACGCGGTCAAAACCGCCAAATGGCTGAAAGCTTACGATCCCACCCGCCCTGTTGATCATGCTTCAGGTTGGTTTGACCGCGGAAGCGGCGATTTCAAGAGCGAGCACATCTATTTCACCAAGCTGAAACGCTTCGGCAAACCGGATGAACGCGCGTTCGTCCTTTCTGAATTCGGGGGTTACAGCCTGAAGGTTCCCGGTCACGTGTGGGATGAGGAGAGGAAGTTTGGCTACCGCTTTTTCGATACTCCCCGGGAGTTGACCCAGGCTTACTCCAAATTGCTGGAAGAGGATGTCAAACCGCTTATTTCGCAGGGGCTGAGCGCTGCCATCTACACCGAGACCACGGATGTTGAGACCGAGATCAACGGATATCTCACATATGACCGCGAGGTGGAAAAAATGGATGCCGGTCTATTAAAGGACTTGCACGAAAAACTGATCTCAGAGCTCAAGACGCCCCTTTAATATAGGTTCAATCCTGGCTGATAAGTCCTTGGAAACCCGGTCGAACGGCATATACTGAAAATATCAGGTGATATACCGTTGGGAATGGGAGGGAATTTCCATGCAAAATTATTATTTAAAGAATGCGAAACGGATTCGCCGTGAAGTGGCTATGGCGATACCTTATTACCGGCAGATGGTTGCCGAAGCTTACGGTATCGATGTAGCTGAGAGTATCACCCGGGAAACGATGCACAGATTTGAAGATCTGCTTCCCGAAACGCCTTATATCGGCGGAGACGAAAACCATCTGACAGAAAACCTGTACACCACGGTTCCGCTTTTGGCGTTTTATCAAACACTCAAAGGGCGGGGGAAAACCGTGGCAGAAATTGCCCGCCTTATCTATCACGGCTCTTCCGCCCTGTTTGCCAGTTTTCCCGTCAATATCATGTTAAGACTGAAGGGCAGGCGGTTTTTCAGCCATCGGGTGCAGGCCAAACTCCAGGATCGGGCTGTGGCCAGCCAGGAACACCATTTTCCAGGCGACTGGGTTTACAGCTACGTTCAGGGAAACGATGGTGATTTTGCCTTTGGCGTGGATTACACAGAGTGCGGAATTCTCAAGTACCTGCGTTCACAGGGGGCAGAAGAGTTGGCGTCGTAATTGTGCTGGCTGGATGTTCCCATGTGCAGGGAAGAACGGGTGGCGCTGATGCGTACTGAGACCCTCGCAAAAGGCTATCCGAGCTGCAATTTCAGGTTTTCGAAGTGGGGATCACACCCTGAAATGACGCCCGGTTTTTTGGAAGAATAAATTATCTCTCCTGGGAATGAGCTTCGCAGGAGGAATTTCGCAGTCACTGAAATGTTCAACCCTTCGGGCTGAATTTCTCACCCATCCTCACCGACCATTCGCGGATGGCATCCCAGTCGCGGATGTCGAGTGCAGGCATTTGCTTTAATGCCGGGAACATGTTCATCGGAAAGGCCAGGCGGGCGGGATCGAATTTTCCGCCGAAAACGACCACGTCAATGGGTGCAAACCAGGGGTATTTTGCCAGCTCATTACCAAGCTGTTTCCGTGCTTCTGAGAATTCCGATTCTTCAACATGAAAGGGTCCCAGGGCAAAAACTGCAATAGGAACGCTGGAAAGCGGGGTTTTGAAGCGGTTGAGAAAATGCAGGGCATCGGGATTCCAGTGGAACATTTGCAGTGGTGCGCCCATGATCACCGCATCCACCCCGTTCAGGCTGCGTACCTCGCGCAAGGGGCTTATACTCACCGGGTGGCCGGCTTGCTGCAATGTGTTTGCCACCGACTCGGCAACTTCCTTCGTGGATCCATAACGTGTTGCATACGCGACGAGAATCGTAGCGGACATTTGGTTTCCCCTTTCATGCTCTGCTGCTCCCGGCAGCGGGATTCCGGCGTGGAATTATCGACGGATCATATCCACCAGTGCCAGGATCAGGCCAATCCCCATTAAAATGTATCCAAGGATTTGGTCCTCGCTGAATACGATACCGGCGATGATAAAAGCGAATGCCAGACTGGCGAAGGGCGAGAGCCGGTTCACATCCGGTTTCCTTCGAATCACAAAAAGCAGCAGCGCGGCGATCACGATCGCAATCACAGCCACAAGGATGTATGGTTGAAAAAACATGGCGATTCCCTCCCGATTACTAAAATCACCTTGCTGTTTGAACAAAACAGGATAGCTTAAACGTCAGGACCTTTTGTTCCTTGATGCTTCAGCAAGAATTCCTTGATGACAACAGCCTGGTTTTCTTCCTCGCTGTGAGCTGAATAAACCAGCGTCAACGGACCTTTTGAAGCCATCGCCATCAATTCTCTGATGATTTCAGGCTTGGCTGAAAGTTCCTGCTCGTACCTGGTCTTGAACTCAGTCCAATTTGCTGATTCGTGGTGGAACCACTTGCGCAATTCGTTGCTCGGCCCTGCTTCCTTCAGCCACAGGTCCGCTTTGACCTTTTCCTTGGTCAGCCCCCGCGGCCAGAGCCGGTCCACCAGGACGCGTGTGCCGTCGCCGGGTGCTGGAGGGTCATATACTCGTTTGGTCTTGATTTCGTGCATGACTCACCCCTTTTTGCTTAAGACTGCTGGTTCAGATACTCCTGCAGTGCGACCGATTGATCGTGCTCGGCGTCGTTGGAGGTATTGAGCAGGGTGAGCGGACCTTTCTTGAGTTCTGCCAGCAACTTGGAGATGGCTTCTTGCTGGTGGCTCAGCTCTGCAAAGTAGCGTGTCTTGAATTCTGTCCACCTTTGCGGATCGTGATTGAACCAATCCGCCAGAGTTTTGGAAGGCGCCAGGTCCTTCAACCAGATATCAGCGTGGACGAAGATATTCTGCAGCTTCTCCGGCCATTCGCGCTCCACGAGCACCCGGTATCCTCCGCTCGGATCCAGCGGATCCATTGCCTTTCTTGTGTAAATGGTTGACATGATCGCCTCCTGATCCTGCCGAACGAATTCCTATCCCTGAAGGGGTGGGAAGAATTTTGCATCTGAAATGAAGATCAACCAGCGGGTGCCAGTCTTCTTCATGATCTGGATCACAGCACCTGTGAGTGCTGGTCTATTTCCTGCAGGCTGGATTTTCATTCCACCCTGCCACACTGCAAGGTCTTCCGAAAGCATACGCACTATTCCCCTTTCGACCGACACCTGCGCTCCTGCGAATTTCTGACCGAACAAGAGCCGGAAAGCGGCTTCGATTTCAATTCGTCCAGTTTGAATATCGCCAGCCACTCCGATGCGCGTTCCATCTTCAGAGAAGAACGAAGCGGCTGCTCCTGCATCACCGCGATTCCAGGCTTGATTGAATGCCCCAATCTCCTCAAGGATTTTCATTTTGTCATTTGAAGCCATTCCCACCTCTTGCGATCCGGTTAACCTGACCTTGATTTATCGGCTTCACACGTCAGGGTCGATTTCAGCCATTAAAAGGATGAATCGCCAGGTTAGGATGTTACAACTTTCATTATACAAACGCCGTGTTCATTCTGATGAATGAGCTGTAGTTTTCGGCCGAATTCAACACAGAGGGTGCTCCGGCATTTGACTGGAGCACAAACATACCGATAATTAAGAGAATTCAAGAAAAACCTGGCGGTTCTGACACGCCGCCCGGAGCCTCGTGAAATCTGGAGGAGCAACCATGCAAGAATCCAAATTGAAATCCTTCAATTACGCCATCGGAATGTTCGGTACTTCCATCCCCATCAATCTCTTAAAGACCTTTGCAATCTTTTACTATGTGGATACCCTGGGACTGACGACATCACAATTTGCCCTCATCCTGGGGATCTACGCCTTCATCGACGCGATCGACAATCCCGTCTACGGTTTTCTTTCAGATCGTACACGCACACGCTGGGGAAGGAGACGCCCCTGGTTGGTAATCGGCACGCCGCTTTTGGCGCTGGGGTTGATCTTCTTTTACAGTCCCCCGGCATTCCTCTCAGGCAATTCCCTGCTCGCCTACGCCATGCTCTTTTACATTTTCACCGGCACGCTGGATTCGGTGATCAATGCCAATTATGGGGCGCTCTTTCCCGAACTTTTCCGTACAGATGCCAGCCGGGCTTCCACCAATGCCATGCGCCAGGCATTCCAACTCGTCGCCATGATCATCAGCATTGCCCTCACTCCGATCATCAAAAATGCCATTGGCTTCAGCACGACCGCCATTATCTACGGTATTTTGGGCGGGGCAGTCATCCTCTACATGGCGCTGACAGCAAAAGAGGTCAAGGTCGCGGATCACGAAGAGAAACCCCAGCTCTGGCACAGTCTTAAAAGCCTGTTCACAAACAAGAAGTTCTGGATTGCTGGGTTTGCAGGTGCTTTCTACAGCGCAGCCATGTCGCTGGTGCTGGCAACCATGTCATTCTTTGTCAAGTATGCCTTGAAGCTGCCGGATGCCCAGTCCTCCATCCTTTTTGCTGCGGTACTGCTCATTGCCATTGGCTGCGTATCCATTTGGGCTTACCTGGTACGCAAACATTCGATCATCCCGATCTGGCGAATCGCGCTGATTACCCTGGCTCTCTCATTCATCCCGCTCTTTTTTGCCCATTCGCTGGTCACCGGGATTTTGGGGAGCGTCTTGATCGGTTTTGGCTTTGCCGGTGCCATTACCACCAATGATCTGATCGGCGCAAAGATCATGGACGAAGATACCAAAAAGTACAACCTGCGCCGTGAAGGAATCATTTCCAACGCCATGGGATTCATGAACCGCCTGAACAGCCTCTTCACGGCAGCCGCCTTGCTGCTGGTGAAGACCTTTTTCGGTTTTGAAAGCGGGGCAAACCCGGGTCCGCAGCCTGATATGGCTTCACGCTTTCTCTTGACGGTCTTTCCGTCCTTCCTGGTGCTGATTGCATTTGTCTTTTCACTGTTTATCGATTTCGAAAAATCAAATGAACCTGCTCCTGAACAACAAATTGCCGCCCCGGAGGGATAAACATGGCACTCATACGTTTGGATCATCTCCCCCAATCCACCCAGGTCATTCAGCCGCTGATGGTGCTGCTGCCGGATCCCGGAAGGATGAACGGCATTCCGGTGCGTAAACGCAAGCTGCTTTACCTGCTTCATGGTTTGAGCGATGACGCCACAGCCTGGCAACGCTATTCCGCCATTGAGACCGTGGCACAGGAATACGGCCTGGTGGTGGTGATGCCGTCGGTGGGACGCAGCTTTTATGCCGACCTGCCCAATGGTCAGAAATATTTCACTTACCTGGTGGAGGAATTGCCGCAATATCTTTCCGATGTCTTTGACCTTTCCCCCAGCCGTGAGGATACCCTGATCGCGGGTCTTTCGATGGGCGGGTACGGTGCTTTCAAGGCAGCCTTCCTGCACCCGGAGCGTTTTGCAGCGGCAGCCAGTTTTTCGGGATTCCTTTCGATGGAGTTCATCAAAGCTCACCCCGATGACCCGCGCTTCGACGAGTTTTCCACCACCATGGGCGACCTGCACGCCCTGGAGAACAGTATTCATGACCCCATGACCTGGATCAAACGCCTGGCGGAAAGCACGACCAAACCGCCGAACCTTTACATGTCCTGCGGTACGGATGATGATCTCCTGCCCTTGAACCGCCTGTTCCTCGCGCAGTGCCAGGCGGCAGGGATACAGCCCGCTTATCGTGAAGAGGAGGGGGCTAAGCATGATTGGTTCTTCTGGGATCGCGAGATCCGGGTGTTTCTCAAGCAGGTTCTGGGGTAGACGATGAACACTCATCAGACACCCAAACAGAAACACCACATGATCGAGATCTTCATTAAGCCGGAGCAAAAGCGTTCCTATTTCACCCTGCCTTTCACCATGCCGGAGAACGTTGAAACGCTCACCCTGGCTTATCACTATGACCGGGCAAATTTGACCACCGCAGATGGAGGATTCACCGCGCTGGAGCCAGTCAACACCATCGACCTGGGTTTGATAGCCCCCGACGGCAGCCAGGCAGGCGCATCAGGCTCAGACAAGGCGGAAATTTCCATCGGACCCACCGCAGCTACGCCGGGTTACAGGGTGGTTCCCCTGGCGCCCGGCGAGTGGCAGATCATGGTGGGGGCGTACAAGGTGGCTCCCCAGGGGGTAAAGGTAACCTATGACCTTACCTTTACTTTCAAACAACCGCGCTGGTTGAGGGGCGATTTTCACACCCACACCCTTGCTTCCGACGGCGTGCTGACTGCCGAAGAGTTGGGCGTTCATGCCCTGCGGCACGGGCTTGATTTTCTGGCAGTCACCGATCACAACCAGTTCGTCTCTTCTGACGCCCTGCCTCGAATCGCAGGCATGACCATGATCCCCGGGGTGGAATGGACGCATTACGAAGGGCACGCCAATTTCCTGGGCGTCAATCAGCCCTACGACGAACCTTTTCCCACCCAAAGCATGGAGGAAACGACCGCCCGTTTTGTTTCCGCCATGCAGCGCGGTGCCACGATCGTGATCAACCACCCCTTTGACGAGGGCAGCGGATTCAAGTTTGACATCCATGTATTGCCATTTGACTGTTTGGAAATCTGGAACGGTCCGATGCGCGAATCGAACCTGCGGGCGGTAGGGTTGTGGCACAGCCTGCTCTCTGCAGGGGGGAAAGTCCCCATAGTCGGCGGAAGCGACTACCACCGCGATAATCTCTTTCAGATTCTGGGCGGACCGACCACCTGTGTCTACTGCAATTCAGCCAGCGCAGGTGATATTCTCGAAGCTCTCAAAAAGGGGCATGCTTACATTGTTTACGCCTCTATTGGACCGAGCCTTGAATTCAGAGCCGGAGAGGCAATGATGGGGGATTCGGTTGCCTGGAAACCGGGTATGGAAATGCAAATCGAAGTCGATGGGTTGCAGCCGGGTGACCGCGTCAACCTGCTGACTGGCAGGGAAAGCCAAACGATGCTCATATCGTCGTCTGCGGGCAGGCTGAAGACCACTGCCAGCATGCCCTCGCGGGGGTTTGCACGCATCGAGGTGCAGCGGGTCTTCCTGCCGGGCATTCCGCCGCTGCCGGCACTCATCTCCAATCCAATTTATTTTGATTGAGAAAAGGGTTATTTGACAGGTTCGTAGGGGCATAGCGCGCTATGCCCCTACGACCTACTTCCGCATTGATCTCTTGAAACCAATTTCAGCCAAACATGATTCGTAGGGGCGCACAGCTGTGCGCCCCTACGTTAGGCGGAAAAATCAAAACGAACTCCGAGATCTCCGCCCGCTTCTTCAATTTAAATTAAGCTTTTACGGGATTATCGCCTTGAATACGTCCCCATGGATCACTTTATGTGAATGCCCAGCGTACACCTGTTTTGGATGGGCTGCCTGCAGGTGTTTCAGGCTGACAGGCAGCTCCTGCCAGTCGGTGGCAAGCAGACTCTGCAGGTGCGGTCGCGAAGCGCTGCCGAGCAGATCGCTGGCAAACGCGGTGCCGTCTGCCAGGAGCAGGGTTGAAGACCCCGGGGTATGACCCGGTGTGTGCAGGATGAGCGCTTCCAATCCAAACCGCTGCAACGATTCTCCATCCTCGAGTGTGAAATCGGGAAAGACCGGCTGAAGCGGGTGAATTATTTTGATCAAAGGCTGGACCATGGCGTAGACAAAACCGTAGGATCGGGTCGTTCCCAGGGGAGATTTTCCGTTGGCAAGGGCATCGGCATCGGCGGGGTGGATGCCGATCTTTGCCCCGGTCAATTGACGCAGCCTGGCGGCGCTGCCGTAATGATCATAATGCGCGTGCGAGATCCAAATGGCTTTCAGATCGCTGCGACCCAGTTCGCGCATCTTCGCCAGGACGACGTCCTCCCTACCCGGAGAGCCGCAGTCCAAAAGGTACAGCCCTGCCTGGGTTTCGATGAGAAAACCCAGTCCAATCCCGCAATCCAGAATATGCACTGCGGGTTCGGTCCCGGCAGCGATATTTGAGCTCGACGGCACGCCCACAGAAGGTTCTCCGATTCGATCGTTCATTCGCCGGATTCTTTATGATGGGTTGTGCCCAGCCTCAGAAGTTCAATGGCTTCAGAAGCTTCTGGGGCAATCACTGCAGTCAAGCGCATGTGGGGATGCAGGATGGTGTCTGCCTTGGGGATCCTCTCGTGTTTTCCATCAGAGATGCGGATGAGAATGCAGCCGGGCGGCAGTCCAAGCCAGCGAACCTGCTGGTCTGAGAAGGGGGCTCCCGGTTGAATGATGAATTCCATGATGGTGGGTTCGATCAAGGCGTGAACACCGCTGCTTTGTCTCAGATCCCTTTGCAGGAGCGCTTCATAGATGGGGGTATCCCGGAGTGATTCTGCAACGGCGTAGGCACAAAAACAACTCACCAGCAGCGGAAGCATCTGGGAATAGTTGCCAGTCATCTCGATGATGAGCATGATTCCGGTCAGTGGTGCGCGGACAATGGCGGTAAACATGGCTGCCATGCCGACCACGGCAAATACTGCTGCGATGGGAGCAGCAGCGGGAACAAGGTTGTGAGCAGCTTCACCTATGCCCAATCCCAACAGGGCACCCAGTCCTAGCAGGGGAGCGAAGATACCCCCAGGCGCTCCGGTGGCGTAACTCAGGATATTGAGGGCAAACCGTGCCAGGAAGAAAAGCGGCACCATGGCGAGGAGCAATTCTCCCTTCAACGCTGATTCTGACAATCCAAAACCAGATCCGATCAATGAAGGTGAGAACCAACCCACCAGCCCGACGGCTGCACCTGTGACTGCTGCTGCGGGAATCGTAAATTTTGAGGGGATTTTCTTATAGAGAGCGGAGATGGAAAGCAAACTTCGGTTGTACAAGACTCCCAAAAGCCCCGCGAAAATACCAAGAATGGCAAAAACCGGCAGTGAAGAAAGCGGCTGCATATCATAGCTTGGAACTGCAAAAACTGGAAATTGACTCGATCCAATTCGGGCGATGATATCAGAGATAACGGCTGCCACGAATGCAGCTCCGAACACGATGGGTTGAAAATCCCGCCGGACTTCCTCCAGTACAAAAACGAGACCTGAAAGCGGCGCATTAAAAGCGGCAGCCAGGCCTGCGCCCGCGCCAGCTGAAATCAGGGTAAGGCGTTCGCGTTGGGAGACTTTGAGAAGACGCGAGATGGCATCTCCTGTTGCGCCGCCCATCTGAACGGTGGGTCCCTCACGGCCAAGAGCCATGCCCGATCCAATGGCAATGACCCCACCCAAAAATTTCACCGGCAGCACCCGCTTCCAATCCAGGGTGCGAAATCGCTGCAGGACACCTTCAAGGTGCGGGATGCCGCTGCCTCCAGCCTCGGGGGCAAAGCGGTTCACAAGGAATACGGCTATCGCAGCACCGGCCATGCCAAGGAGCACAGGGAAGATCCAACCCAGTCCCGGAAAGCGGTGCGCCCACGCGATGAGATTGTTGCGTAAAGTATCTGCCAGCGAAAGAGCAGCGCGGAAGGCAAGAGCTGTGATTCCAGCCAATGCTCCCACCAGTGCAGCCCGGGGAAAAACCAGGTGACGCAGCTGACGTGTGTGCAGATAGTCCTGCAACTCAGAGGCTTCTTCCTCTTCTGCAATCGAGTCAATTGGTTTCGAGGGGGATTTATCCGACATTGTGAGGGTGCGAAAGGGATTCTTCATTGAAGATCAAGACTCCGCTGTCCTGCAGGATAGGTTAAGAAAAGCCATCAGCCTGTCACTGAATTCTGGCGTATTGTACTCCCGATTGTCTGACTCAGATCTTCACACGATGGGGAGATTGGATACTTCAATGGTGAGCAAGAACGTATAAGCGGCTGGCCTTATTCCCTGTAATAATCCCATGCGGAGTAGGGTGAGAAAATACCCCGGTCGGTGACCAAAGCGGTGACGTACTGCGGCGGTGTAACATCGAATGCCGGATAGTACCCCTTTGCCCGCAGCGTGGCTGTGCGCATTCCCAGGCAGTAAAGCGTCTCATTCGGGTCGCGTTCTTCGATCTCCACATCTTCGGGCGTAAGAGCTGCGCGGTCGGGTCCGTAAATAAAGGCGTAAAAGGGTACACGGAAGGTCTTGGCGCAGATGGCGACCTGCAGCGTGCCCACCTTGTTGACCACATGCCCGCTCATGGTCACGCGGTCGGAGCCGGCAAAAAACGAATTGATCATCCCCCTGGACATCAACGCTGCGGGCATGTTGTCGGTGATGACAGTGGTGTCGACGCCCATTTCAGCCAGTGCGTCGGCGGTCAGGCGTGCACCCTGCAGGTATGGCCGGGTTTCCGAACAAAAGGCGCGGATCCGCTTGCCCTCGTTGAGCGCGGTCATCACCGTATGGACGAGGGAACTGTCCGGCCAGCAGTGGGTGAGAATGGTATCGCCGTTGTGAATGAGACTGGCGCCGAACTGCCCCAGTGAGGCTGCCCGCTGATCGGTGACTGCCAGATCCCTTTGTATTTCTGCCAGCAGCTCCTGTTCCACATTGAGACCGTGCTGCAATGATTGGATGGCACGCTCCAGGAGGTGATCGACCTTTACCTTGATGAGATTGTTGGTGGGGCGGGTTTGAATGAGACGGGCGGCGGCTTGTTCCAACATCTCCTTTTGTTCAATGAACGATTGATCTCTGCAAAAAAGGGCTGCCTGCACCATGCCGTATGATGCGGCGAGGCCGGGGCCGTAGCTTTGAGTGACCATATCTTCAATCGCGCGTGCCACTTCCTCAACCGAAGAACAGCGGACAAATTCAACCCTGAATGGGTACACCCTGCGGTCAAGGATGAAAACCTCTCCATTCTCATAACGGGCTGTATTTTCATGGCGCGAAATGAAGGGAAGTGGAATCATGGTTTCACCTTGGACAGGGGGTCAGGAGGTCTTGCGGCGTGCGGCTGCATAGGTGGCGTTGATCTGTGAAAGCTGGGCTGCGCTGAGCTGCACCGGCGTACCGAGAGAGCTGGCGATGGCGAGGATTTGCGCTTCGCGCTCGACATTGATGGCCAGCGAAAAGGCATCGTCAAGCGTGGCACCCACGGTCACCAGCCCGTGATTGGGAAGAAGGATGGCCAGCACATCCGGATAACCGCGCAAAGCTTTCGCTGCGCTGATCGCGAGGTCAGGTGTACCGGGCAGGGCATACTCGGCCACAGGCACTGTCAGCGAATTGACGCCCAGTCCCTCGAGGCTGACGAAAGGGATGGGCTTGCGCACCACGGAAAATGCAGTGGCATAAAGCGAATGGGTGTGAACCACTGCCTGGACGGATTCGAATTCAGAATACAAATGGGTATGAAGCGGGGTTTCTGAGGAAGCGGGGTGGAAGCCGGTCACCATTTGACCGGAAAGATCGACCACCACCATATCGTCCGGTGTCAGCGCCTGGTAGGGCATGCCTGAAGGAGTAATCACGGCATAGGATTGCCCGGTCACACGCATGCTGATGTTGCCGGAGGTACCTGCGGTCAACCCCAGGCGGTCCATCAGCTTGGCGGTGATGCAAACCCTTTCGGCGAACTCCCTCCAGTATGAATTCATGTTCCTCCACCTGTGTTATCGGCCTTCAGCAATGTCATGCCTTGAACTCCGCGACCGGGGCGCGTATCCAAATTCTACGGGCTGCAGTTCATTTGGTCAATCACGGGGTGCAAGCAGACGCCTGTGAATTATTGCGGGCTGATTGCTGCCTGCCTGTTCCTGCGGATCAATTCGGATGTCAACTGGATGCCGGCAATGCCTATCCAGACAAACGCAAGGTCATAGGCGATCAATCCGCCCATTACGACACCCATTTGCCAACCCCCTTCCGCAATTTTGCCCGAGGCCAACCCTGTGACCACTGCCAGCACCTGACTGCCCACCAGGAATACAGCGGCAGCCAACATCCCCCAACCGATTGAGCCTTTTTTGTAATTTGCCCGGAAAGCAGCCCACCACAACAACAGGCTGCCAACAAGTGGAACGGGGGCGATTTCTGCCGGGATGAGGTAATCCATGCGAAACGTTTCACTTCGGATCGTGAAAAGTGAAGAAGTAACCACCATGGCGAGGATTGGAAACCAGACCAGGATCGTTCCAATCAGGGCGAGAATTTTGGCAAGGGTATCTTTATGCTTCATCTCATTCTCCTATCGCGAATTTGGTTCAGAAGGAATTGACGGCGTGGAGCGCCAGACCTCCAGTATTTCATCAGTGCGCGGATCACGGCTGCCTTCATAGTATTTGGTCAACACGCTGTCGAATAATTGAGGATCATTTGCCGCATTGGAAAATAGGGTCATGCAGGATTGCAGTTTTCGATCATCCGGGGTGTTGAAGATCTGATGGGCCGAGAGACCTTTCAATGCCAGCAGGAGGGCTGTGCATTCCACAAGACGGGTGCCGAGAAGGGGGTGATCCAGATAAGCCCGGGCTTCAGCGAGGCTCTTGATGGCGTAGTAACGGGTGGTTTCGCTCAGTCCCAGCCCATCGACCTGCGGGAAGATGAACCACATCCAGTGCGTGCGTTTATGGCCGGATTTGAGCTCGGTCACCACAGTCGGGTAAATTCCTTCCTGGGCAATCAGAAAGCGCTGCAGGAAAAAAGGATCAGTCACTGAGCTCCCTTGCACGTCCATTCCTCCGATCAGAACAAAACCAGCCGCTGTTGATTCCAAATTCATTATAGCAACCAGAAATAAAAACGCCTTCCAGAAATGGAAGGCGTTCGGGTGGATCAATTATCCGGGCTTACATTCAAACAAAAGTGTTGGCAACGATAATAAGAGCTGGCCCAGCTTGAAGCAAACAGCTTATTTCATTGTGGCGGGAACCCACTTGGCAAAAGACTCCATATGACCCCAGGAGGCTCCACTGTACTCAACAAACCAGATTGCCGCAGCAGCCAAAACAAGCAAGATGGCGAGAACGCGGACAACTTTGTTGTTCTTGAACCAGAGGATGAAGGGGGCGGAAAGAATGCCAGCCACACCGGCCAGGATGAATCCAAGACCTGAAATGGTGGGGGATTGGGTGAGGCCCAAATTCATAATGCGGAGACCGTAGATGAAGGAGGGGATGCCGGCGAAGAAGCCCACCAGCGAAGCAGGGAAAAGATCCCAACCCTTCCAAAGGGCAATTGCAGCCACCAGGTAGGTCAAACCGAAGACGGTGGTGGTATCACCGAAGGCGATATTGTAAGCGCCGGGAAGCGGCCAGGTGAATGAAATATGAAGACCAGCGATGAATGAGAGCAGACCAACGCCAAAGAACGCAGCAGCCCACGGCTTCTTGTCCTCTGAATCAAGACCCTTCCAGAGGAACCAGGCCAGGATGAATAACCCGGCGACAATATTGATCATGATCATGGTCAAGTAATCAATGAACATCTTTTCTCTCCTTTTGATAATTCATATCTGATTTGTTGGTTTTTCCACGAATAAGAACACCGGTGTCGCTGCAGGGTTACGGTAAAAACCAAAGGATATTATACGACTAAATTTACCAAAATACTAGCAAATAGTCGAATTTTGGAATGGAGAATTAACCTTAAGCCAGCAGAAATACCGCAGAGGTTCACCATCCATTTTGTATATAAACAGAATCCCCGGCTGGACTATTTCCCGGGGTTCACTGTTTTGATGGAAATGAATTGTAAAGCTTACCAGATCTACAGATTCATCGGATGGATCATTACCGAAGTGGTTCCTTCACTGGCGTTAATTATGATCTGGAGAATACTATTCCCCTTTTTGAAGATCATGTTGACCGGATCCTCGCCCGTGCCGCCCGATTTGTTTTCCAAACTCCAGCCCTGTTTGGCTAATTCATCCGTATACCATTGGACGACCTGATCCGGTGTATCCTTCGTGCTGACGATCAACATTCCTCCGGTGACTATTTTCGAAATTTCGGCATTGGGGTAATCGGGTACGCCGGGCAGACTGTCCTTGCCGGAGCTCTCGGTGCTCCCGCTGCTGCCGGCGGAACCGCTTGAACCGTTGCCAGGATTGGGAGGTACGGTTGCCTCAAAAGCAGTAGAATTTGTTCCTGGGCTTTCCTGAAGCGCCACCAGGTTCCATGTGAATTTCATGATGGCATTTTGCACGTCCTTCAGCAGGTTATCCGCGCCTTTGATCGATCCATCTGATGCCACCGTGTAGACCTTTTCGAGGATCTCGCTGAGAATATCTGGAGAAAACCAATTTTGCGGCGGCACAGAACCGGGTGGGGCTCCGTTGCACCCTGTGAAATTGACCACGACGGGCACACCAGTGTTGGCTTCCCCCGAATATCGGCTCTTGGATTTTCCGCTCTCTGCGCCGTAAAGAATATATAGGTCGTTGCCAAATGCATAAGGGGAGCTGGTCAACATTGGATTGGATGTGCCGCTTCCGCTGCATCCGGACTCGTAGCTCTGAATTCCATAAGACCGGTTAAGCGTGCCTTCCTTGACCTTGAAATGCAAAATGGGATAGGGGATGTTGGGATGCTCATCGGTGCGTTCAAAGACCACGTTTGGGATGGTCTGGGTGTCGGTAAAATCACCAGCTTCGCCCTGACCGGTAAAGTCCATGGAAGCATCACCGCCGTACTGGTAGCAGCCGATGTTTTGTGTATGCAAGGTTGAGTAATATCCTCCATGGGTTACAGCCGCCTGATCCTGCGAGCTGTTGGAGGTGATCACGATCAGGTCGGTCAGCCGCTCCTTGAGGGCATCGCGGCAGAAGCTAACATAAGGTTGGTCGGTCCAATCTTCCAGGTGCCATTCCGTTTCTCCTGCCACGCGGTACAACGCCTGGATCTTGACCTTTTTGTTTTCTTCCGAGTCATCCTTCTCGAATTTGTACTTCTTGGTGCCGTCGTCAATTTTGACAACCCCCATCTGTTCTTCCATGGGTGTTACATCCATCTTGTACGTGAGACCGTTAAAGAAGGTTACCAGGCGGGCATCTTCCTCGAAGGTATACCAGTTATACGATATGGCAAGGTGTCCAATCTCCTTGGCGTCGATGTATGTTCCAGTTGAGACGGCCCCGGTGGTCATGCCGGCACCGGAAGGTTTCATGTTCAGGTTATCCCACAACTGGTAATTATCTTCGGGAGGTTCATCGACATTCTTCGCCGCGAATTCCGCAAAAACCTCGTCATACCCGCCGGGGATGGCTTTATCCACCGCGTCCAGGCTTTTCATGGCGGTGGCATTCTTCCACGCGGTTGCCACAAGGCTGGGGTCATTGAATTTGTGGGTGAGGTAGAAAAAGAAAAGATAGGTGCCGTACTGGTGGTTGGAGTTGTAGTTGTACAGTTCAAGTGGAGCAGTTTGACCGGCGCTGCCATCGGTAAAGAAGTCTTTCACGACCTCATGTTCCTGGTTGGTCCCCGGGTAAACATAATCCTGCGACCATTCGGCAGTCGCTTCCGCCAGCCAGGCATAATCCCCAGGGTACATGCAATCGACCGCGGTGGCGTAAGACCACTGGATGGTGTGCATGAACTCGTGTGCCAGTGTATCGTTGGTTTCACCGGGATTGAGGTTGATATAAGCGGGCGTTTCCTTACAGCCCGGGGGAGTTAATTGCGGGGCTTCACTCCTCGAAATATTCGGTGAGACATAAACGTCCAGGTCGCCGCTGCCACCGTTGCAGGCCAATCCTTCATCTGAAAGCGGTGCGCCCATCAGACTGGTCAATTTCGGCCAGATGTCATCGTCCATGGCGGTGATCAGTCGGTTGACCACCTGCTCGTCGCCGGGACGGTCCTTTTGCCACCAGAAGCGCACCGGGCTGTGCATGGCGGTTTTGTAATCCCAGCGTTCGGTATCGATGTCGTTGCACGGCAGGGGATTCTTGAACGGTGTTGAGCGTGCGCCTTCCCTCCCAGGGGTGGATGCCTGCGCTTGGGCGACGATGAGCCCGTGGGGGGATTTGGAATTGGGGATGGAAGTCTGCTTTGTCGCGGGGTCCGCCCAACTGCCCTTGTAGATGGGCGGAATCATGAACGGCCGCATGGCTTTTTGCGCTTCTGGTGAAAGCGAGTTGTACCTGGACTGCAGGATGGCAACGATGTGACTATCGGGCCGTGTATCGGGGCTGCCCTGGAATTTCGCCGGCAAACGTGGATCGGTGAACTGCGCGAACACCTGGTACTCGAGGGCGGTTTCGCTGCTGATCTCACCGCTCTTTTCAGCAGCAGCGATCAGCTCATTGGAGGAGGGGCTGGCGGCTCCTGCCGTGGGTGTTTGACTGGAAGGAGGCGCAGCAGTATCGGTTTTCCTGGCTGGTGCGCATGAATTGATCAACAGCATTACCACGACGACCACGATCGCAGGAGCAAACCAACGGCGCATAGACCCTCCCTATTCGATTGGCTGGAACCGGATTATTGCATCATTATATAGACGCACGCATCCAAATAACAATCACCAATTGATGGAGGGTTGGCTGCCAGTTCGTTTCACGGGCTGGTGGTTACCTTGATGAGGACGAAGAAATTTCCGTTTTGGATGTTGCATTCACCGGCAGCAACCGCTTCAAAGCGTACGGCGTAGTAGGGCGGCGGAACGATGGGAATGTTGGAGATGGATCCGTGGGCATCTGATGGGCTGCAAAGGATGGAAAGGTTCTCCTTCGGGTAATCGTAGCCATTGAGGATCACCGAAATGCGCGAGGTGATGCCGATGGTGGTGGTGGAGCCGCTATCCGCGGCGGTGATCTCACCCGGCATTGGCGTCCAGAAAATTTCCGGAGTTGGTAAATCTTGCGTGGGCACAACCGTGACGGGTGTCAATGTCAACTGCATGGCTGCGGTTTCCTTCAGCACGACTTCCGCTGTTCCGGTTGCCTGCCCGGGTGAAAGCGTGCCCGTAGGTGTGCAGGCTGCGAGGAGTACCGCTGAAAAGAGGAGGAATGGCGCGAAGCGAAGTATCACGCCGGCTGTACCAGGTTGATCAGATTCCCGCAGGTGTCTTCAAAGAGTACCGTGGTGATCGGACCCTGTAAGGCTGGTTCGCCGCGAAAGACGACTCCCAGCTTCTTCAATCGGCTGACCTCTGACTTGAGATCTTTTGAGATGAACGCATTCGCGGGAATTCCTGCCTCGAAGAGCGCTTTTTGATAGGACTTCGCAGGTTCAAATGCCAACGGTTCGAGCACCAATTCAATGCCCTCCATCCCTTCGGGGGAAACCACGGTCAACCAACGGTAATCGCCCATTGGAATGTCTGCCATTTTCTTGAAGCCGAGAACCTCGGTGTAGAACTTCAACGCTTTTTCCTGATCCTGTACCATCATGCTGATGAATTTGATCTGCATGGCTGTCTCCTTAATAAGACTCTTAATGTCTTAATATTATACAGGTGATGTAAAGGCACTGAATTTTTGTATACTTTATCCAGAAGATAATGATGTATACCCTTTTCACTTCACCAAATTTCTTTCGCACACTCAGCCTGGCGGGGACACTGTTTGTGGTGCTGGGTACGCTTCTCTCTGCCGTTGTTTACCGCGGTAGGGAAGGCGAAAGATATTCCATTCTCAACCATTACATTTCAGAGCTGGGAGAAAAAGGTGTTGGCCGCTGGGCAGCGGTGTTCAACCTGGGTCTGATCCTTGGCGGTATCTGCCTGGTACCGGCTTGCATCAGCCTGGGGTTGATCCTGCCGGGTATCTGGTCCAAATTGGGCATGGCGGCTGGCATTGTATCTGCTGTGAGCCTGGCGCTGGTGGGTGTCTATTCAATGGATCGTATCGAACCGCACTCACGGGCTGCCATTACCTATTTTCGCAGCGCTTTGGTGATGGTCATCTTCTTCACCCTGTCCATCTCGCTGCAAAGAGATACTGTGATCATTCACCGGCTGTTCAGCCTTGCGGGAATCCCCGCCATTACCAGTCTCGCCGTTTTTCTTGTCTACTCAACCATCCTGTACCGCAGGAAGACAGGGGATGTGCCCGAAGAGAAGCAACCCCGCCCCAGGGTCTGGGGGATTACGCTCGCCGAGTGGATGATCTTCCTTTCCACGGTGCCTTTCTTTTTAATGTTGGCGGTTGGAATATGAAAATCCCCTGACCGGGTGGACAGGGGATTTTGGCTATTCTTCCTGTAATCATTCCCGGCGCGGCGGCAGCACCGTGCAGACCCGTACGATGAATGCGTAGAACTCATTCATGAAGAACCGTAAGAAGTCGCGCGTCGATTCCACGGTCACGTCGCCATTCTCATCGATTAAACCGGGCTTGAACTGGATGTACCCTTCGGGGGCGTTCATTTGCGGTGAATTCAAAAAACTCAGGATGCTGCGCAAATGCTGCTGACCAACCGCGGTGCCGATGGCGCCGGTCGAGGTGCCAATCACTGCAGAAGGCTTGTGCATCAGCGAGTTTTGACCTTTGGGTCGGCTCGCCCAATCAATGGCATTCTTGAGCGCCCCGGGAATTGAACGGTTGTACTCCGGGGTGACGAACAACACTGCATCCACAAGGTCGAGTACTTTCTTGAAATTCCGGGCTTGCAGCGGAAAATCGGGATCGTAATCGTAACTGTAGAGCGGCAGATCCTTGAATGAAATCTCGACAAACTCCAGCTCGGGCGGTGCCAACCGCATCAAAGCTCTGGCAAGTTTGCGGTTGATCGACTCTTTTGCCAGGCTGCCGATAAAAACTCCAACTGTATATTTAGCCATCCATGCTCCGATCAAAGGATTATGTTATTTTCTAAGCTTTAGATGCCGGGTATCGGTTTTTGGTCACGGACGGCATGCAAATCAGGGAAGACCGCGCCATTGCCGGATCGCCGAGGCGTGTTCAGGATAATGCGTGTAGGTGTCATATTTCAAACGCCGCCTGAAGCGCGTTTCGGTGGAAAATTGGACTTCCGGCACCCCGGCTAGAAAATCCAGCAGGCGCTGATGGGTCTCATTGGATGCCTGCAGCACCTCCTCCAAAGACAGACGGCGTTTTTCCTCGGTCATCTGGGCGTTGAAGGCGTCAATGCCGCCGTACATGACGGAGTATCGCGGCGGCTGCCCGCCTTCCAGGATGACCGGAAGATATTTCAGACATTCCTCCTCCCACCAGGTGACGTGTGCCAGAATGTCTTTTACCGACCAGTCACCGGTCACGCCGGGCTGGGTCATCTGACCGGGTGTCAACCCTTCCACTGCCATTTGAAGCTCCTGCCAGGCGATGTGGATCTTGTCAAGGATTTGCTGTTTTTTCATTTTTCTTGATTCTCCCTTTGATGGGTGATCCTCAATCATTTGTTTATGAGAATGTGTGAATTGCCACCTGGTCAACCGCAGGCGGTGAGATCAAGTATAGCCACATACCCAGCCTGCCGTGCAGCCAGATGACCTCGCGTTTGCGAACTGCGGCAGCCTGGAGGATCTTCGCTGCACATTTCTCAACAGGCATGCTTCCTCTTTCCTGGCTGATCATGGTGCCCACCGGATTGCCGATCTTATCCACAGCCCGGCTGCTGATACCCGTTTCCACCCATTCCGGATAAACCACGGTGATGCTTACTCCTGAATCTTTTAGTTCGATTCTAAGCGTATCGCAAAATCCTGCCATGGCATGCTTGCTTGCAGCGTACATCGTTCCATGAGGCGTGGGAAATTTGCCGCCCAAACTTGACAGGGAAACCACCCGCCCTCTGGTGTTTTTCAAATAGGGTAAGGCTTCATGCATGCAGTACACAAAACCCCAGAAGTTGACCTGCATGACCTGCTCGAGGATGTTTACGTCCTGAGTCTCCTCAAAATTGAAACGCATCCCTATCCCAGCGGAATAAACAAGCATATCCAACCTGGAACAAGCATCTAATGCCCCTTTTACCAGATTCTGACAGGCTTGCCGGTCAGTTACATCTGTTGGAATCACCTGCACACTTGACCCGCGTTCGCTGCAAAGGGTTTTCACTTCTTCGAGCTTTTGCAGGTTTCTTGATGCCAGTACCAACTGAGCGCCCTGGTCTGCCAGTTGAAGAGCGAGAGTTCTGCCTATGCCCAGGGATGCGCCAATGATCAAAACCGATTGATCCCGAAAAGGCTTATCCATGTTTGACCTGCCAGATGGTGGAAATCGCATTCAAGAAAGGGATGCGAATCAGAGTTTTATTTGTTCCCAGGCAGAAATTCAGCTCTGCCAGTAGGCTTCTTCACTGATCAAAGGCGCGCTCACCTCGGCCAGCGTCTCCGGGCAGATGGCTCCAGCTTCTGTCAGTTCAAAACCGGCACGCCGGGCGGCATCCAGCACAGCCTTACCTTCCGTTGACAGTTCGCCGCCACGAAAGAGGAAATCGACATGCGGGCGCAGCAAGGCGCCGGAAAATTCCACCGAAGCGTCCTCGGCGAACTCCCGTGCGATGCGCAGCACTGTATCCATGTTCTCGATCTCCCACCAACCGCTGGTGGCTACCAGAACGATCTTTTGAATTGACACATTGTCGCGCATCCTGGCACGCGTTCGCCCTTCGCGCTTGACCAGATCGGGGTCAAGCAGCGGGCACATGCGGTTCAAAACATTTTGCATGGCGCCCGGCAGGGGGATGTACACCGGACTGGCAAGGATGAGAATTTCGGCTTCGCGCAATTTGGGGTAGATCAACTGCATATCATCTTCGATACAGCATTCCCCCGGTTCGTCGTTCCAACAGTAGAGCTTGCCGCAGCTGCAGGGTTTGATCTTATACTGGCTTGCCTGGATGACTTCTACATCAGATCCCCCCTCAATCATCCCTCCGACGAACGCATTGAGCAGCCTGGCAGTTGAGCCCTTGTCCATGCGGGGACTGCCGTTGATGGCGACCGCTCGCATCACCATTTATCACCTCCTTGAACTGTGACAGTCAAAGGTTTGAAGGCAAAAGACACGTCTGAAAGAGGATCCGGTCAATTTCATTGTAGACCAATCCACACTCAATTCAATGGGCGCTATTTCTTCTTCCTGAAGGAGGCTCTCTCCAGGTTCTCCTTCACCCTGAATTCAACGATCTCCCGGATCAGATCAAACGGCATGGGTTGATCGATGGGGAATTGAATTGTGCCTTTCGACAATTCATATCGAGCCAGGCGGTCTTTGAATTTCTCCACCCCGCTGGAGGTTGGATAAAACCCGATGTGATTCTTGTAAGCAGAAAAATGCACCAGGTTGCCGTGGAACTTGAATGTGGGAATGCCATAGGCAATGGCTTCCGTCGCCTCTGGCGCGGTATCGTGGATCAGTGCCCTCAACTTTTGCAGGATCAACTGCACCTCGGGAGGATACTGGGAGATAAATTCGTCAATGGTTGTGTATGCATTCATGGGTTACCTCATGATGAAAGATACGTTGATCCAAAACTCCGGAGGAATTCTCCCCGCCGCGTTTACTGCCGGCGGGGAATGATCATTTGACGATACGGGTTAATCGAGGACGGCTTCCAGTTCGATGGGAACGGATGCCAATGCCCTTGAAACCGGGCAGGTGCGCTTGGCTTCTTCTGCCTGTGTTTGAAACATATCCGCTTCGAGATCGTCCACCAGGGCATGCACGACGAGCTTGATGTGCGTGATCGTCCGCGGCGAAGTTCCAGTGATAAAAACATGGGCTGTGACATCCAGATGGTGGATGTCGTACTCTTTCTCGGTGAGCAGGGCGGAAAGCTGCATGGCGAAACATGCCGCATGCGCAGCTCCCAGCATCTCTTCAGGATTGGTTCCGATCTCCTCAGCGAAACGGCTGCCCCAGGTATAGGGCACTTCCTTGATGAAGCCGCTGCCAACGCTTGCCTTGCCGTTGCCTTCTTTCAGGCTTCCATGCCAGCGTACGCTGGCTGTTCTTTCTATATCTTGTACGATCATGTCAACTCCTGATCCTGCCGTGATTTTACGGCTTGAACTATCCTGTAAATTCATTATACAGACCGGCAGCCATTTGCCATTAATTCAGGTTAAGGATTGGACTGGCAGAAATTCATTCAGAGGCATTGGAACGAAAGGTTTTTCTCAGGCAGAGCCATCTTGATCAGGATAATTCGACACTCTTTTTGATCACCCGGAGTGCCCGAAGTGTGACCCACTTGTTGGGCAGCTTCTTTGCACCAAAATCCACCCAGGTCTTGCCGCTGTAGTCATACTCCAGCGCCCAGCGTCCCTGATCGTCTTGTTTACTGGCGATCAGGTCCAGGGTACGGGCAAGGCGCGGGTCTGCGCCGTGTCCCAGATTGACCATTGCCTCGGCGATTTGCAGGATATCGCTCACGTAAAAAACGGGGAACCCGAATTTCCACCAGTCACTGGTAGGTTTGGCGCTGTAGCCGTTGGGATAGGCGGCATCCGCCGGATCGACGCTGAAAAAGAATTCCACGCCTTGCTGAATAGCGCGTTCGATTTGCGGTGTACGGCGTTCCTTTGGATAACTACCGAATGCCATCATCACCTTTACGCCGCCCCAGGCGCAAGGCAGCCGGTTGTTGGAACCGCAGGCAAAATTCGGTCCGCATTTGCCGGCGTAATAACGCGCGGGCGAGTTCTTATCGCCCTGCGCAGCCATTCCTTCGCCGGTGACGGTACGCGCCATCCAGTCGAATGCCTGGTCCAGGCGAGGATCGTTGACGCCGAGTTTGGTCAGCGCCCAGCAAATGTTGCCTTGCATGCAGTCGGCTGTACCCGAAGGGGCACCAGAGGCACTGATCGCGCCCACCGCGGTAAAGGCTTTATCCAGCAGGTAGCGGCAGCCCCGGCCAATCCTTTCATCCCAATCCACCCTAGCTCCCAGCTGCGCCAGAAGGATGATCGACCAGATGGCAGAGCGGTATTTGGGGTAGTAACCCGGACCCGGCTCTGCCCACCAGCCTTCAGGGTTCATGGCATTCAGAATATCCGCAATGGGTCCTTCTTGAAGCGCCTGCCTGCGGGCGGTTTCGAGGTTGGGGTCGTCGTGCTGAAAATCGCACAGATCGCGCAGCGCCAGGTAGCGCACGCCGGGATCATTCTCTTCGAGCAGCCAGGAGAGTGCATCTCCTTTGAGGCGGTCATTCCATGTCATGGCTTTTTCCTCCCCATATTTGAAAGGTGCCAATCAACCGGCCGCCCAGGTTGCTGCGTCGCAATATTCAAGTAAGGCGTGCCAATTTGAAATGTAAAACTACTCTTCTGCCCTTAACATCTTACCTTAAACGCGGGTTGAGAATGCGGTTCAATCCAAAACCGATCAGAACGAATGCCAATCCGGTCAGCACCATCAATGAAATGGGCTCGAGCACCCAGAATTCTGATCCATACGTGGCGCCGTAACGCAAAGCAGAATAAATGATCCTTCCCCAGGTTGGATAACGAGGGTCGCTGATATTGAATATCGCCAGGGTGGCTTCGAGAAATATGTAACTTGGGATCATCATGACGATTTGCGGGATGATGGCAGGCAGGATCCGCGGTATGAGATAACTCCTGATGAGCTTCCAATCACTCGCGCCATACACCTTGGCGGCTTCGATATACCCGGCTTGCTTTTCCTGCAAAAATGCCGCCCTGAACACCTTGGTGGTACTTCCGAGAACGTTTGAGAGGATGATGATGCCGATGATCAGCCATAAGCTGATATTGAAGTAGGAATAGAGCAGTACTCCGATGGCAACCATCGGCAGGATGAGATTGGCTTCCGTGGCATGCTGGATCAGCCGGTCGATCCACCCGCCATTCCAGGCACTGATCGCTGCCAGAATGAGCGAGATGAGGCTTGTGATGACGGCACCTGTGACCCCAATGAGCAGGGCAAAAGGCAGTCCCCATAACAGCGGAATCAACAGGTCGCGGCGTAAATAATCGGTTCCCGCCCACCCTTCAACCCGGCCGAACACCACGAACTGTGCATCAAAATCGCTTTGTTCATCAAAGAAAATGCCTTCCAGCTTCAAATGGTAAGTGCCTGGCACGACCCTGGCAACGTCCGCCTGCGGATCGGCAAAAAGCAGATAATACTCGGGAGTCCGGTAGGTCCCTGTAGTTACGACCCATTTCTTCTGCGGTTCACTAGCGGCCAGTAACCGGATGAAGGGTACATTTTCAGCGAATGTATAGGTGGCTTCTTTGTCAGTGCTGATGCTCTTTAATTGGATCTGCCTGCCGTCAGGTGTGACCCATGTGAGGGTGATGAAAGGTGATTTCTCCAGGAACGCTGGTGTAAGGTAGATTGCCATATCGCTGGGAAATTCCTGGTAAGGATAATTGAAGGAAAAATCAATTTGCTTCGTGGATGCTCCTGTGTCGTTGCGGGTCACCTGCACCTGCGGCCCTTCCATCCGGCTGCTCATGACCAGCGTCCCCGGCAGATCATTCTTTCTGAACCAGTTTACCCATACGGGCAGGGCGAGCTTGGCGCGGGTGGGATTTCCGGTGAGGTTGGATTCCGTCCACATTTTACCGGTGGGGTTGTAGGGGATGAGGATCATGACCAGGATGGAAAGGACGATCAAGATTCCGGCCAGTGAAAATCCTACCATCGCTGTGGGTACACGCCGGATTTCATGAAACCCATTGCTGACCGCCTTGCGGAAACTTTTCAAAATCTCTTTACATCGAATAGTGAAGGACCGGTTGGATGGATGATCAATTGCCGATTGCGCATAATCTCGTATCAGAAGATCTGAACCTGATAAAGGATGAGCAGTTCTCGAAAACAATTTGTTTGAGAATCCCTTTTTGACCTTGCGATTTTGGTCGGAAAAGGTGACTTGCTTTTGCTCCCCGGTTTCCACACCCAGGCGCGGGTCAACCAGGAAGTAGGCGATATCCAGTACAAATACCGTGATCGCAAGCAAGTAAGCAAAGAGGACCACGATTCCAAGGACAATGCTCATCTCTCCGGCATACATTCTCTCGCCGTGGAAATTGGGCAAAGCCTGCACAAACAGCGAGCCGATGCCCGGCCATTGGAAGAAATATTCCAGGGCAGTGGTCACCTGCCAGAATCCCACCAGCGAAAGCGCCAGACTCGTGATCATGAAAGGCAGTGCGGGTTTGAAAATATACCTGAAATCCACATCCCTTGAACGCAGACCCTTGGCTTTCGCCAGGGCGACATAGTCTTCGCTGGAATAGATGAGGAGATAGGTGCGCCAACTGTAGACAAGTTGGAAGATTTGACTGAGCACAATGGCAGTCACAGGCAGCACCAGGTGGTAGGCGACAGTCTTGACCCACTCCCAGGGGGTCTCTGGAGGTACATTGCCGATCATTTTGCTGACCGGGAATATCTTGAATCCCACGGCAAAGATCAGTACCAGCAGGATTCCGATCACCCAGCTTGGAATGGAGGAAAGAGGGGTGAGGATACCTGTCAGACGGTCGAGCCAGCGCCCTTCGTGTTGACTGAGGTAAAGAGCCAGGGGGATTCCAATCAACGCCAGCAGGAGGTAGGCGGTACCTGAAAGGATGAGGGTATTGGGCAGCTTTGAAAAGAGGATCAAACGGCTGTCGAGAGTGTTCACTTCGCCTTTGGAGGTTTTGATCCACAGGTTGAATTGCCTGCGATCCGTGACATCCCCCCAATCAAAAGTTAATGCTCGCAGGGTATAGCGCAGGTGTTTGATCAAAAAGGGATCCAGTAAACCCGCTTTTCGCTCAAGGTTCTGGCGTTCAACTTCCACATTCAATTGAAAATTCGTTGCGAGGCTCTGGGTGAACAATTGTGCATCGATCCTGCCCCGGATGATCTGATCCAGATTTCCATTGTGGTTGGCGATGACAACCATGATGAACACCCCGAGCAGAACAGTTAAAGAGATTGTCAGGATCCGTTTAATAACGTATTTAAGCAGGCGGAGAAACGGGCTGCTGCTCAATTCTGCCAGACGGGTGGATTCAATTTCCGGCGCAATGGATTCGGGTTGCGAGATCATGGATAATTCCGTTCGAGTTGGATGGATGCTTAAAGCTTACAACAGGATTCCCAGAACCAGAAACGGATGCGCTCTGCATCAAAGAGAGGTTGGTTGCGATAATGACCGTCCGGGAATCCGGTATTGCTCAGCTCAAATATGTTTCCAGCGCTCGCGCATATCGAAGACGGCTGTAATACTGCCAGCAAGCAGGAAAAGAAAGCTGATCAGATTTCCACCAAAGAGCAACCCTGCCAGGATCAGCGCAAAGGTGAGCCCGGTCAGGGGGTGAACACGCCTGGCGGCTTTGTTGCGGGTGAAGCGGTAATCCAGGATGGCAATGACTACCATCACGATCAAGGCGATGACCAAATAGCGCTGTGGGGGATTCATACCCATCCCTCCTGAAAATTGGATCAGGATTGGGCGTCAGTGGATGATTGTTTACAGGATCGCTGAACTGACTTCAATTTCTTCGTCTGTGAATGAGCCTCTATTCACTATACAGTCGATGTCGCCTGAATTGCGCGAGTTAAGCAGACGACCTGGGCTGACGTGGATGAAATCACCGCTCTCCCAGGATCAACTCATCCAGAGAACGTTTGGGCACATGATGCCCCTGGTTTGTATCCCGCCAGTATTTGATGTCGCCATCCTTACCCATGCTCTCGATCGTCACATTTTCCACGGGTTTGCCCAGTGCCAGAACGTAGAGAACCTCGAATTGTGCCGGGATTTCGAGAGCCGGCATCAATTCTTTTCGCGCTACCGAAGCAATGATGCAGCCTCCCAGCCCTTTTTCGACCGCTCCCAGCAGGATGGTTTGCGCGGCGATACCCGCGTCCATGGCAAAACTGGAAGAGAGGCCAGTGTCTCCCAGCATCACGATATAAGCTGCCGGACGTTCGCCTTCCCGGGGTCCAGGCCAATCCTTCAGGTAGCCTGCCCAGGCGAGGTGGGGGAAGACCGTTTCACAGCCCCCTTCACTGGATACGAGCAGGTATTTGAGGGGTTGGGCGTTTCGCGCCGACGGGGTCAGGCGAGCGAGGTCGATCAACTCGCGCAGGGTTTCGGGCGCGATTCTGGCGCTCTGGTCAAAGCGGCGGTAAGTTCGATTGCGAAGAACAAGTTCTTTGAGCATGGAGGGGATCCTTCCTGGATGTGCGTGATTCGCAAAGTTGTTGATTCATGCAGGGATATTAAATCATAGAAAAGGCATGGATGGCGCAGTTCATGCAGAACCTTGCTTCTGACCATCGGAAAAACAAACGCCCTCCGCATGGGAGAGCGTTTGCAGGGATACAATTTTTGCTGAACCTTGGATCTATCCTTCTTTGAAAGGATTCTGGTAGATGCGGTACTGTTTCGGGATCTGGTCGCCGCCGTCCCAGACCACGCGCCGGTAGTCGTCAGGGTCGGTATTGCGCTCGGAATTGACCAGCAGCACGCGGCTGTTCTCGTCCAACCCAAGCTGTTCGCGGATGGATTTGTAGCGGTCCAGTTCTGTGAGGAACATCAAGGCGCCCAGGGTGACCGCGCCAGACTCGCCGGCGATGATGAAGGGGTCGCCGTGCAGCGGTACGCCGCCCACGCGCATGCCCTTGGCAGCCACGTAATCAGGGCATTTGATGAAGCCGTCGGCACAATCGTAGAGCACATCCCAGGCGATGGGGTTGGGGTCGCCGCAGGCCAGACCAGCCATGATAGTGTTCAAATCGCCGGTGACGGAATGGGGTTTGCCGTCGCCCACTTCCATCGAGTGAAAGAGGCAGGCAGCGCGGTCAGGTTCGACCACCACCATTTTCGGGCGTTTGGCGCCGAACAGGCTGGCGTAAAAGCCGAATGCCGAAGCAGCCAGAGAACCGACACCCGCCTGCATGAAAATGTGGGTGGGTGCGACTTCGCCCATGGCAGCAAGCTGCTGCTGTGTTTCGCTGTACAGGGTGGTGTAGCCTTGCATTACCCAAACCGGGATCTCTTCGTAGCCTTCCCATGAAGTATCGGAAATGACCTGCCAGCCGTATTTCGCGGCGTCCTCGTCCACCTGGCGCACTGCATCATCATAGTTACCGTCGATGACCTTCACTTCGGCGCCATTGCTGGCAATTGCGTTGATGCGCGCCTCAGAGGTGAGCTTGTGCACGTAAATCACCGATTTGAATCCAAGCTGAGTGGCTGCCCAGGCAACTCCGCGCCCGTGGTTTCCGTCGGTGGCAGCAGCAAAAGTGATATCTCCGAGCTTTTCGCGAATTTTTGGATCCTTCAGGTCGTCGAATGTGAACCCTTCGGGATTGCCCAGCTTTTTGAGAATGGTCTGGTAGATGGCGTAAGACCCGCCGAGCACCTTGAAGGAACCCAGGCTCAAGCGGTCAGCTTCGTCTTTGACCCAGATCTTGTTCACACCGATCATCGTCGCCAGTCGGTTGAGACTCTTCAGGGGGGTCACATGATAAGCAGGGATATGGCTGTGAAATTGACGAACTTTTTCGGCAATCCCTGCAGGAAAGAATTTTTCCACAGCCGGGCTGTGGCTGATAGTCGCTGCCCGCGGATTCGCGACCCAGACGATTGGTTCAGGGGTTGTCATGCGCATCACCATTTGAGAGTATTTCTCCCGCAGAGGTGGGGAGATAACCCCATTATACCGATTGTCTGACAATTAAGCGAGTGACTTTGTGCCCCGGGAAGATGAGCTTTCTCTTAATCCCGCTCCCCGGGGAAATTTAGTCGCCGGAGCCGGCAGGCGTCTTGAGGAAAACGAGGGTCCGCGACCAGGCAAGCTCTGCCGCAGCCGGATTGTAGGCGTCCGCACGGTCAGGTTCGAAGAACCAGTGCCCTGTGCCGGGATACCTGTGAAAAAGGATCGGACGTCCAGCCTGTTTGAGCGCCTGCTCAAGACGGTCGACGTATTCAGCGGGTTCAAACTGGTCCTGCCCGGCAAAATGACCCAGGTACTCCGCTTTGGAACTGCGGTAATCGCCATCCCCGGTCCCGTAGAAAATTGCCACCTTGCGGAGCAGCTCAGGACGGGATGCGGCGAGATCAAGCGCGTAATAGACGCCCATCGAAAAAGCCACCACGGCAAGGGTGGGGCTGACTGGCTCGGTGATATCGGCGAGGTAGCGGGCAGCGGCATCGATCTCTGCCTTTGCCTGGGAGAAGCTGCCATCCAGCTCGTGACCGAGCTTTTCAGCCTCCGGGATGGTGGCTGCCACCCTGCCGTGGTAGAGATCGGGTGCAAACGCGGTGAATCCTTCTTTTGAAAGCCGGTCGCAGAAGGCTTTGATGGTGTCGTTCAAGCCCCACCAGGCATGCAGCACCAGCACGCCCGGTCCAATGTGCTTGGATGGTGACGACAAGTACCCCTCAGGCGGATGACCCTTCATGGTTTGTTCCTCCTGAGGTCATTATAGCGCGTGCAGGAGAGGCTGGCGGGACCCCAATTTATCTATTGCCGAGGACAAACAGAAGTACGGCGATCGCAATACCGCCAATGATGAGAATTAACTTCAGCGTCATCTGAGAGGAGGCGGTTTTTTCCGCGGACATTCCAGGATGTGGATAGGTCAGAGGTGTTGTCGGAATCGGTGAAGTCTGTTCCAATTCCTTTAGCTTGTTCAGTGATTGCATCCCCCGCACCAATCCCCAAACTGCCAGGCCGTGGAAGGCGACTCCCAACCAATCTTTAAAGAAGATCAGGAGAACTGCATCCAGACCATAGAGCACCATCCCGGTGATCACTGCCCAAAGGTGGCGCTTTCGACCCAGCAACCCAAAACCGAGGAACAACCCCGCAAAGAAAAGATCCAGGACAGCGCCTACAATGCGGATCGTCGCAGCGATGTTTACGTAGTCTTCGGCAAAGACGGTCGTAAAGCCGTCTATGACCTGGGTAACCCCAAGACCGACCACGAAGGTGACCGATCCTCCGATCCAGTAGATGAGCGAATTGATGATTGACAATCCGCCAATCCAGTAAAACCAACTGATTCCCCCTCGAAAGGAGGATTCCAGGGATAATTTCTTTTGGATTAGGTACATTTGGTTGACATCGGGCGAAGTGGTAGATAGTTGGTCCATGGATCATGTCCTTTGAAATGAAGTTGAAACGAGTGTGATTGGGAAGCCCCTTTCCCCCTCAGAAAGATTGTACAGTCGATACAGGATCAATAAAACCACCTTTCAATTTTGAAGGCGTTTCCAGTTTTACCTTTCATAAGTTATGGAAACAGCTTATTTAACGGAGTGCCAGCCGCACTGCCTGAGTTGTTCAGGTGGATCAGTTTGTTGACGACCCGATCAAAAGGGTGACTCCGCATTGATTTTGCCGTTGACGGATATCACAAATTCGAAAAGATCCCCAGGAAGATGGGAATATCCATGCCGGCGTGGAAGAGGACGGACCCCCAGATGCTGTCAGTCTTTTGCATCACATATCCCCATAGAAGCGCAAGCGGGAAAAGAACGGCCACGAAGATGAGGTTATCAGCTGTATAGGTAACCGTGCCGTGCAGCACGGTGAACAGCAGGGCGACCAATAAATTCGACATGAACTTCCCCCAGAAGGGTTCAAGCTTGCGTAGGAAGAGTCCGCGGAACATCACTTCTTCGAGGACACCGTTGGACAGGACGATGATCAGGATCCAGGGAATCCAGGGGACGATGCGGGCAATCGTCAGGTCCTTGGCGTTGAAAAGCGTTGCCATGGGAATCGAACCGGCCGCAGCGAGCACAAATGTGGCAATCCCGATGATCAAACCTAGCTTAAGATTACCCTTTTGAACATAAATGGATCCCAGGGAGCCTCCCCAGGTCTTGTTCAAAATCAAAATAGCAAGGACAACAATCACTGACTCGTTTAGTTTTTGAGCCGCCCAGCCTTTTGGTGCGGCATCTGTGACATTCAAATGTTTGATGAGAAACACTCCGAATACCACATCCACCAGCACAGCCACGGATAAAATCCATAAAGCCGTGAGAAGCGGTTTGTATTTGGCCGCCCACTCCTTGTTTTGTATCAGGAGCACAACGATCAGCAATACCACGGCTACTGCCAGCCGTCCCAGGTAATCAAGGGAATCATTATTCTTGAACATCGGCCGCCAGGGGCTGAAGACGAGGATGATCAGTGATCCGATGCCCAGGAACAAGAATAAGGAAACGATGCGGTCAAGCCATTTGCCTGTTCTGCTCTGCGCGTTTTCCATCGCTGACCCTCCTGAATGGGATGAACCGTCCCATACAGTTTCATTATAAGGATCACAGGTGCGTCAAAATCTGTGAAGTATTAAGAAAACCTCCTCCATAACTATGGAGGAGGTTTCACTGAAGATCGTTTGCAGGAAAAATGGAATTTCTGTTACGCGGAACACCCTGGTTGGGATAAACAGGCTATTGCGTCCATCCGGGAGTATCGCAGGTGTTGGGGTCACCGGATTGAAGTCCGTCTTCAAGCGCCGCCTGGCGCTGTTCCGATGATCCGTGGGTCCACGATTCCGGTGAGACGTAGCCCTGCGTCTCGCGCTGGATGCGGTCATCGCCCACTGCGGCAGCGGCATCCAGAGCCTGGGCGACCTCTTCGCTGGTCGGGGCGGTCAGATACCCGGTCTCTGCGGCATGATACGCCCAGACGCCGGCCAGGCAATCTGCCTGGAGCTCGGTAAACACCGACATGCTCTGCGGACCGGTGGACGATCCGCCCGACTGATCAAGCAAGTCGAGCAGATCCTGAACGTGATGCCCGTATTCGTGTGCCAGCACATACCCTTCGGCGAACGGACCGCCCTGTGCTCCAAAGCGGGTGGTCAACTCCTCAAAGAAGGAGAGATCCAGATAAACGATTTGATCACTCGGACAATAAAAAGGACCCGATGCGCCGGACGCGTATCCGCAAGCCCCCTCTGTGGAGCCGCTGAAAAGCACCGTCTGCGCGGGGGTGTACTTTTCATTTGCGTTGGCAAATTCCGTGGTCCAGTAATTCTGGATGCTGTTGACGTAGCCGACTACGCGGCAGTCCTCTCGGGCGTTGGCGTCCGCTCCAGTCTGGCAGACCGTTTGCAGGTCGCTGATTTCGCTCGTATTTTGATTGGAAGTGGATTGATCCGTGCCGACGAGCCCCAGCAGGTCGTTGGGATTTGCGCCTAGAAGCAGCGCGACCACCAGGATCACCAATCCAATGCCGCCTCCGCCGATAGCCACCGTGCGGCCTGTGCTTCGTCCGCGGCGGTCCTGAACCTGGGAGGGATCCAAACGGGATCGATCATTAAAAGGCATGGGATTGTTCTCCTTCCAACTAGAGAATGCTCATTAATATATCACCTTTACTTATTGTACCGCTTTCATCAGCGAACTAAATTCAACTTCTTCTACATATCCTCCTAAAAGGTCACCACCCGGTCTGATTCGACCTTCCACTGGGTCAACTGGTTCATGGCGCTGATTTCCCCCCCTGATCAATTGCTGCTTGAAGCCTTCAGTTGATGATTTCAACTCACTTGCTGCTGGGGATGAACGCGGTTTCTCATGAACTCTACCAGGGCGGGGATCAGTGAGATGAGCACGATGGCGATCACGACCATCGAGAAATGCCCCTTGATGAAGGCGATGTTCCCGAAGTAGTACCCGCCAAACAGGAACAGGGCCGGCCAAAGGATCCCGCCTATAACGTTATACGAGAGGAAGTGCCAGTACGACATCCTGCCGACTCCTGCCACAAAGGGGGCAAAGGTGCGAATGATGGGAATGAACCGGGCGAGAAAAATGGTCTTTCCGCCGTGCTTTTCGTAAAAGGCATGCGTCCGGTCCAGGTATTCTTTCTTAAAAAAGCGGCTCTTTTCGGTAAACACCCGGTCGCCGACAAAGTGTCCGATCCAGTAATTTGCGGTATCACCCAGGATGGCCGCTGCCGCAACGATCAGGTACAGCAGTCTGACATCCAATACGCCCTGGCTGGCAATGAGCGCCCCTGAGGCAAACAGGACCGAATCTCCTGGCAAAAAAGGCGTGACGACCAGCCCGGTTTCAATGAAGATCACTCCGAAGAGCACAATGTACGTCCAATTACCCGTTGCGGCGACGATCTGACCCAGGTAGCGGTCCATGTGTAGAACGAAATCCAGTGCAAAAGAGAAAATGGCCATTTTGATACCCCGACCTTTACAATCTTATATATGCCAATAAGACCGAATTTTACATTTGCAACATTGAAATAATATGAGAATTTCAATCATATTCGGAATAGAAAATCCCGGCAGATTGGTGCGCTTTTCAGAAGGTTTTTTTGAGGCGGGAGAAGAATTAACGACTTCGGGCCGGGTAAAATTCGGTAAAAAGGCTTAAATAATCAGGAAGCTTTTCGAGGTCCGGGTCGTGAAACTCAAAGGTGAGTCCATTGCATTTTTCGATCAACCGGCTGTCCAGTGTATAGGTCTTTCTAAATTTACATTTGCCTTCTTTTTCGTTATGGCAATGCTGACAGGCACCATGTGGACCGGTAAATACATCTTTGATAAATCCGGGCGCGTTTTCGAGAAATTTCCTGTGCCGGTCAATATCATTCAGAAACAACCGCAGCACGATGCACTCTTCACGGATGTAAATCCTGGCATAGACTTGTTTGCTCTTCACCCCGTGACGGGTGTAGATGAGCATGTATCTGCCCCAACAATATCCACTGCCGATCTGATCGCCGTAACCATATCCGAGGCGCCCCATTTGACCGTCAAAGGCGAGGATGAAATCTTTGTCCGATCTGGCGATGAAGTCAAAACGTTCGTCATCCACAAAGCTGTTCATCGAATTCTTCCTTCGAAACACCTGCTGCTTGATCTACAGTCAGTATAGGGTATTTTCCAGTGATGGGAAACCTTCAAACTTCAACCGGGTTTGGAACCTGCCGGCAGGATCTGACGTCTAGCGGTTGTAAAAGTGAGGAGATGGTATATGAAAAGAATGACATTACTGGTAACCATTTTGATCGTTGTGTCGATGATCATCTCGGGCTGCACTGGCAACCAAACAGGCAGCGCGGACGCCACAGAAACTGCAACGCCCGCTGTCACGTCGGAAGCCACCGCTGCAGCAGACCAGGTGGTGGTGACGCTGGCGGACAACGGTCAAAAGGTGCAGTTGAAGGTAGGCGAGAGCTTCCTGCTCAAACTGGGAAATGAATACACCTGGCAGATCAGCCTGAGCAATCCAGACGCGATCAGCCTGCGGAAGGGCGTGATGGTGATCCTCGGTGCACAGGGGATCTACGATGCCCTGCAGCCGGGAAGCGTGCTGCTTTCAGCCACCGGAGATCCTCCCTGCCGGCAGTCCGTGCCAGCCTGTGCAGCACCGTCCATCCTGTTCAGCGTGACCATCGAAGTGAGCCAATAGCACACGCGGTGTACACAATATGTGCATCAAGAAGTTTTGGATTTTAACCCGCTGCCTTTTTCACCAATGCTGTGATCCTGGCTTCCACTTCTGAGGTCAGTTTTGTAAGCGCAAAGGCGGTAGGCCACATTTCACCTTCGTCGAGTTTTGCTGAATCGTTGAAGCCCAGGGTGGCATAGCGTGCTTTGAACTTCAGCGCGGTCTGGAAGAAGCAAACGACCTTGCCATCTCTCGCATAAGCGGGCATGCCATACCACAGCCTGGGAGCGAGGTTGGGCGCGTTTTCCTGGATGATGGCGTGCAGCTGCAGCGCAATTGAGCGGTCTGGTTCGGACATCTTGGCGATCTCTGCCTGGACTTCGGTTTCACCCAGCGCCCTGTCTTTGGCAAGGCGCTCTTCCATTTTCAGCTCGCGGGCGCGTTCCTTCATCGCTTCGCGTTCAAAATCAGAAAATCCTGTTTCATTCTTGGCACTCATGGGAGCCTCCTGGCAGTCAAATAACCCGTTTGACCGCCGTTGAATGGTTGTGCACTTATCATAGGTTGTTTGCGAGGAAAAATCAAGACAGAAATAGTCCGATTATATGACTGGGTCAGACGGAGGGAACAGTCAAGCTGCGGATACCGGCATCCAGTTCGTAGAGCAGGCGGTCGATCCGGCTCTTTCCCGGCTGGCGCGCGGGCATGTGCAGCAGGATTTCACGGACATTGACCGGGACAGTTTCGATTGCCTGCTGAATTTCGGCTTCACCAACAGTTTGATCGCTAACGGCATCCAGCTCCAGCGCCAGAGCAGCATAGGCTGCCGGACCAAGGATGTGCTTGGTCTGCTGGACATCCGCCAGCGGATGTGTGTAGGCAGAAGATGCAGCGAAGCCGGCAGCTTGCGCGGCTGCCACGGCGGCTGGATCACCTGCCTCGCGGGCTGCCTTGAGGGCATTCAGGGCTAGAAGGCGCAACTCAGTGGTGCGCTTTCCCCCGGCAGCAAAGGCAAGAATGCCTTCGAGCGCCATTCGCGGGCGAGTATCTGAGAGGGTGTGCTTCTCGAACACCGGCAGCGCTCTTTCAGCGCAGTCCGCTGCCCAGCCGCCCAGGGCACGGAGGGAATCGAGGGAAAGAGAAAAGTAGTCAGATGGGGGGCGCATGATTAAGAACGATCTTCCAAATGCCTGTCAGAGATAAACCGCTTATCGATGATGACGATCTCCAGCATGCAACAAATGATAAATGATTTTGGCTTCTACGTTACACGGACTTATTCAATCATCCGGCCAGGGCGCACCCGTTTGCAGCGCGGTTGCGTATTCTTGAAGCCTTTCATCCACATGCCCGCGAATTTGCGTTAAAAAGGGGAAATCCTCCGGGGTGACCGTGAGCTTTGCCATCGGCTGAACAGGTTGAAAGCTGGCAAGCTGGGCGATATGGATCATATTCTCGCCAAACGGCACCGGAGCTTGCGTTACGAAGGTCTTCCTGGGTAATAGATATACTGTGCCAGTTCGCCAGGGACGGCCGGGAAGGGCTGATTTACTGACCGAGAATTCATAGTATGGACCGTGCAGGCTGCCCGTTCGATCGGAAATACGCACGCAGGCATTGGTGATCGACGCAACACGGTCACGATCGACTATCGCAAAGAACATCGCCCATAAGCCGTCCGAAGCGGCGTAGATTGCCTTCCGGTTACCAAAGTCACTGAGGTCATTGGATTGGCGGGGTTCGAAAAGAGCAATGTCGGAGTTGCCCGATCCGTGCATGGCGATATCGCAATTGTCTGCCGCATAGCACAGGAACTGCCACTTGGGCTGGGGCAAATTGTACTGAATCGCCGGGCATTCACCAGTGTGAATGCTGGCATCAAGCAACTCATCGAATGCATTTCGTGTCTCTTCGTCGAGATTCGCGACCGGTCGGGGAAGCCAATAATCCGGTAATCTCATAATTTGTCCTTTATTGGAAGCGTCCTATCAGGTATGTATTTTGGTATCCGCGGGCTGACCTTGTAGCCCCGGCTCATCAGCAGTCGAAGACGAACCAGCAGATGCTGTTTCGCAAGTGTTGATCATCGATGACAAGATCACGAATCGCATCCGGCAGTTGGCTGCGCTGCCAGGTGCACTCCAACTTGCCGGCAATCTCTTGCACATCCTCAGGTGCTGATGCTTTCACTGCCTTGATGGCGTAGGCAGCAGCGCCAAGCTCGTGTGCAGCAACGTGAGCGACCACCGCTGCCTGACCCGCAGCATATGCGGCATACCGCCCCGCTCCGCTCAACCCCCTGGCTGCGGCCATCGCGTGACCACCCGCCGCTCGCGACTGAGTCATGGTGATTTCGCCGCGTGCCCATGCCCGCACCGCTTCAATGGCAGAACGAGGCCGGGGGTCCGATGGGCTCGCTGCCTCGAAGAAGGGAAGGACATGCTCCGCACACAGGGCAGCCCACAACGCCAGCAACCGATGGTCTGAGTCCGTGAGCGATCCACCGCGGCGGAGGGTGATGAACCGGGGATCGCGAACTTTGGGCAGGATCATGTAGGCTGCTGCCGTAAAATCTTGTCCATCGCTTTTCCGTTGGCCAGCTCATCGATCAGTTTGTCCATGTAACGTATCTTTCGCATCAAGGGATCTTCGATTTCTTCCACGCGAACCCCGCAAATAACCCCTTTGATCAGTGAACTGTTCGGATTGAAAGCCGGCGCTTGAGCGAAGAAGGTTTCAAGGTCAACCCCGCGTTCAATTTGTTCTTGCAGTCCCGCCTGGTCATAACCGGTCAGCCAGCAAATGATCTGGTCGACCTGTTCCTGGGAACGGTTCTTGCGTTCAACCTTCTTGACATACAAAGGATGAATATCTGCAAACTTCATCAAGGCAAGTTGTTGTCTGGGCATAATCCTTCCCTTAAAGGCTAGTACTTTGATACCTGATTATTCGTATTCGCCTTTGATGACGAAAAATGAGCCGCGAATGGTTCCGGCCAGTTTTGATTTTTGCCGGGCAAACTTGAATTTGGGCTCCAGCTCCGAGGGTACGTCCATCCCTTCCGACAGTTTGAATCCCACCGCACGCTTCTTTGGGTCGTGCAGGTGATACATCACATTGATCGAAAGCCCGCTTTCGTAGAATACATACGACATTTTCAAGTCGTCCACAATGAACGTGGAGGTTTCGAGGGGTTTCGAAAGGATTTTCAAGCCCTTTTCTTGAAAAAGGATGTTATTGACATAGGCAATCGTTTTTTGATCTTCGTCTGCTGGCGTCACCGTGAAATCGTGGTTGTATTTGTTCTTGTAGTATCTGGCTTCATTTGCGCGCAATCCGGCAAGAGTCTTGGTTACCGGCGAGGATTCCAACCCTTCAGTGGATACATTCTCAAAATCAACTTTCTTTGCCATGGTTCTCTCCTGTTATACCGCTCACAAATAAGACCTTTTCCCACGCGGGAGCCGCGTCATGCGGTTGAGCTCGGCGGGGGAAATGGATGGAGCGGACAAATCCACTCCAATAGCTCATAATATAATACAAAATTGAGGTGCAAATTAATAGAAAAACGTTTTCCTCGCAGAAATCGTTCTTCTAGAGGTGGAATATGGAAGTCGCTTGAAAACAAGCAGGGTTAATTTGCGGGAGGATGAGCATAAGGTGATTATCGCCGGCCCAGTTCACACTGCACTCGAAGATCTCAAGACATCTTTATTCAATGCTTCAAATCAATTGGAACTTATTGAGACAACAAAAAGGTGGATCATTTTACGCTGCTCAAGACACAGCACCTGCAATGATCAGGCGCTACAACCCCAGCTTGAGTACCTCGATTTTCGCCAGACCATTGTAAACAGCTTCATAGCTGTTTCGCAGTGTCGTGGCTGCGGCCGAATAATCCCCATTCTTGATCAAATCCCAGGTTTTGATCAGCAAATCAAAGCCAATCAGCAATTTCTCATGCGCTTCACGCAGGCAGGGAGGAGCTTGAATAGTCTGAAGGTTTTTCATTCTTTCTGCAGCACGGTCTGTAAAAGAACGAATTTGTGTTTCATCTGTTAATTCCTCCATCTTCTTTGCCTGGTTGGAATCACTGGCGTGCTCATCTGCCAGGGGGAGTATATCCTTCTCGTATTGCTCAATTTCAGCCTGTGAGCAGGTGGTATTTGATGAAAGCGTTCCACCTGTGGATGTGATTGCGCCCAGCGTGGGCTCCGAGAGGGGAGTTGGCGTCAGGGCTGCCTGCGAGGTCGAAACTGGTGCTGGCAGGGCAATGTCGGCAGTTGCGGCGGGGGGTGTATGGATTGGCGCGCAGGCTGAAAGTAACAATCCTAGAATTGCGATTATCGAGCTTTGTGCCCGGGAGTAAGCATGGCTTTGCATATTCTGCCTTTCTGAATTGAACCCCACTCATGCCGGAAGCAGTCACCGAACAAATTCCAGGATATCGATACCGCAATTATGACATAAGATAAAAAGCCCTCCAAACTGGAGGGCGCTCTCTCATTTCGAATCAATTTACTTCTGCCTAACGATATCGACCGAGATCTCCACCGCTGGAATTGTTCCCCGGTTCTCCAGCCAGTGCAGGGTGTTCCGATCCTCGGACCAACCCAATCCCGGACCATATTCTGTCGCGATCCCATCTCGATGGTCAGTGATCGTTCCCTGGAGTATGTAAACCATGCCGGGTCTATCTTTATGGTCGTGCATTGGGCCGAAGACGCCTCCGGGTTCGATCGTCACCATGCGCATGCGAAATTGACGCCCCTCCAGGCCTTCGATTTCAGCGCCCAGATCGTATGCTGCAAGCAACACCACCGAAACACCTCTTGTCTCATGTTCGAAGCTCATAATGCTTCCCTCTCTGTACTGCCTTGTCCATCCCAAGTTTTGATCATTTCCAGAGGGTGATTGAGATACCCCGGAAAATTATCTCGGGAACGGGCGGCCGATGCTCAAGGCATTGATCAACTCCGGTTCGAGGTCTTTGTAGGCATCGTCCGGCACAACATCCAGGGCGTCCAACGTTTTGCTGAAGAAGTTGCGCGCGGTGCAGGTCAGCACCACGTCAAGAATTTCCTCGTCTGTGAGACCGAAACCGCGCAGTTCCCGCATATCCATGTCGCTCACGTCGCTAGCGTGACGGGTGATCTTCTGCGCAAACGCCATCAAAGCCACTTCCTCGTCCGAAAGCCCTGCCGAACGAAAATCCTTGACAATGGCAATGATTTCAGCGGGGGAGAAGAAATTCTTGCGCAATACCGAGCCGTGGGCAAGCATGCAGTAGGTGCACTCCAACTCCATCGCCGAGGCAAATGTGACCAGCTCGTAACGGCGCAGTCTCATGTGCGAGCGGATTGCGGCAATCAGTTTTAGCCAGGCTTCGTACACTTCGGGATGAATGCTGAAAACCCTGGCGTAATTGGGTACATACCCTGTGCTCTTTTGAGCGGTTTGATACAGCTCGGCAAGAAGCCCTTCTGCCTGATCCTCCGTTACCGTTTTGATGAATGACATGCCAGTTCTCCTGCATAATTAATCAGATAATTTATATTATATATATCATAATTAATCGACGGATTCAATTACTCTAACAGTGGAGTATGAATTTGCAGACAAAAACGACTTCCATTTTATGGAAAGCACTTCTTTCCCCCTCATTGTGCCAGGTCCTCTCCACGCTCTGAACTTGCTCCCGCAGGGAGTTCAACGTATACCAAATCAGCTTTGCAAGTGGGTATACCAGTATTACCAGACTTGACCGATATAGCCAGGGTCTGAACGTACACTCCAGGGTGAACACAGCAAGACATTCGCCATCGCGACTTTCGCGGTTCATCACGGCAGCGCGATCAAAACCATGCTCACCACACAGGAGACTGGCCGGGCAGCAGAACAACTCGCCCGCCCGTCCCGGCTTTTCGTATAATGAGAACAAGGGCAGGATGAGAAGGCACCAACGAAGCATCCGTTGTAGATCACGTTGCCTTCAGCGTTTTGAAAATAGGAGGAGAATCCAATGGAAAGGGAATCCAAACAGATCGTGGTGGTCGGGTCAGGTTCCGCTGCACTTACCGCGGTACTCGCGGTCAAAGAAGCCGGGCTTGAACCGCTCATTGTGGAAAGCACCAACAAAGTGGGTGGATCCTCCGCCATGTCAGGTGGCGGGATGTGGATTCCCAACAACCGATTCATGCTGAAAGCCGGCGTGTCTGATTCGCACGAAGAGGCAAGAAAGTATCTCGATGAAACAATTGGTGACGTGGGTCCTGCCAGTTCAGAAGAGCGGCGTGAAGCCTTTCTGCGCGAGGGACCGCGCATGGTGGATTGGCTGACCAGCCTTGGTTTTCGTTTTTATTACGCACCAGGGTATGCCGATTATTACCCTGAATTACCAGGAGGAAAACCGCTTGGACGATGCGTGGAATCTGAGTTCTTTGATCTGAACAAAGTGGGATCTTGGAAAAATAAAGTCAACGTCACTGTACCCATTCCACTGCACACCCTGGATGCGGTTCAAGTGGCTCTTGCGTTCCGATCCTTTTCAGCTTTTCTCCATTCCGCCAATGTCATCGGCATCCGTACCATCGGCAGCATGATCATTGGCAAAAAGTTGGCCGGCCTGGGCGGAGCGTTAATCGGTCAACTGCTTTACCTCGCCATTCAGCACGGCATACCCATTTGGACCAACAGTCCAATGATCGAATTGATCCATGAGGGCGGGGCGGTCAAAGGGGTTGTTATCGAGAAGGAGGGCGTGCGGACGGAAGTCCGTGCCAAAGCAGTGATTCTGGCTGCCGGGGGATTTGCGCGCAATAATGACATGCGGCAGAAATATCACCCCCACCCGATTACCACTGATTGGACGGTGGCGACCAAAGGCGACCTGGGCGGAGCCATTCAGGCTGGCATCGCTGTCGGCGCGGCAACTGCCCTGATGGATGACGCGTGGTGGGGACCCTGCTTTATCGATAGCAAAGGCGTATCTCAATTCATGCTCTGGGAGCGGTCGTTCCCCTATGGGATCATCGTCGACAGCGCCGGCAAACGCTTCATGAATGAGTCGGCTTCGTATGTCGATTGCGGTCACTGGCAGTATGAACGCAACCAACAGGTTTCCGCGATCCCTGCCTATTTCATCGGGGATGCGCGCCACCGACAGTTCTATCTCTTTGGCACCATGCTGCCAGGTCTGACACCCAGGGAGGCTTACAAATCCGGCTTCATGGTCAAAGCGGATTCGCTTTCCGAGTTGGCCCGCCTGCTGGGCATCGAGCCCGCCAACCTGGAGCAGACGGTCGAGCGTTTCAACGGGTTTACCAAAACTGGAAAGGATCTAGACTTTCATCGCGGCGACAGTGCCTATGACCGGGTTTACAGCGATCCGCGAGTGAAGCCCAACCCCAATTTAGGCGAGATTACCCAGCCGCCTTTCTTTGCTGTAAAAGTGTGGCCAGGTGATTTGGGCACCAAAGGCGGACTGCTCACGAATGAAAACGCGCAGGTTCTTCGAGAGGAGGGTGACATTATCCACGGCCTGTACGCGGCGGGCAATACCTCAGCCTCGGTGATGGGTCATACATACCCTGGTCCCGGGTCCACCCTGGGTCCTGCCATGGTCTTTGGGATGATTGCAGGCCGACACGCTGCTACGATTCCGTAGACAAAAAGCCTGCACACGGATGGATCGATCCATCCACTTTTCGTACACAAGAGGCCAGGAGGCACTATCTTCTAGGATAAGGACTTCCCGTTGCTGAGAAAAAGGCTTCGACAATACCCTGTCCAGCCATCGACAGGGACGAAATAGCATATTGTCTTCTGCTCCCGGTCCGCTAGGAGTCTGCCATACCCCCTCCTGCCTCCCCCATTTTCTGCGAAAATGGAGGAGGAAAAACCTGTGTGGTGATCCATTTTCTCCCTTTAATTCAAAGAAATTCCGTAGATCCCAAGAAAAAAATTCACCCTCCCTAAATTCGCCGGAATTTGGGGAGGGATGGGGAGGGCTCGGAGCCCCTGGTTATGCTCGCATCACCGCGCCATCAGAGCGAACACACCCCAGCCCAGGTATTCACGCGTGTAAGCAGCGTAGCGCTCAGGTTCCGAGGTCAGTTGAGCTCGAACATCTTTCGCCAATTCATCGTCAGGATTGTCTTCAAGCCAGCGGCGCATGGTGAGCCATTTGGCTGCTTCGTATCTGTCCCAGCCGTCCTGGTCAGCCAGAATCATTTCAACGACGTCGCAGCCAAGGCGGCCGAAAGACGCGAGAAGTTCTGGAAGCATCAGAAAGTCTGAGATTGAGTGGGCATGGCACGCTTTGGCAACATCCTCCGTCGGCGGCAATTGCCGCCAGTAGGGCTCGCCGATGAGGATGATCCCTCCGTCACGCAGGCTCCGCGCCAGAAGCTCGATCGTACCGGCGACTCCCCCGCCGATCCAGGTGGCGCCGAGGCAGGCTGCCACACTGACCTTCTCGACAGAAACATAGCCGGAAGCATCGCCGTGGATGAACGTGACTTGATCGGCGACGCCAAGTTCTTCAGCACGGAGTTTCGCTTGCCCGGTGAACAACTGACTCATGTCGATGCCGGTGCCTATGATGCCGTGATCGCGCGCCCAGGTACAAAGCATCTCCCCCGAACCACTGCCGAGGTCGAGCACCCGGTCGCCCGGTTCCAGACGCAGAGCAGCGCCCAGAGCGGCGAGCTTATCCGGTGTGATCGGGTTATGGATACGGTGAGCGCTCTCAGTGATGTTGAATATCCTGGGTATGTCCATTGCGGAAAATCTCCTTACTTGTGAATAGAATCGGTCACGACTTAACGGCTTGCACGAGTAACAAGATGGATCGGCGATCCGCAGCGGTATTCAAGATAACCCGTTTCCTGTGTGTGCAGGCATGGATGTGCCGCAGGCACTCATGGAGCAGGCTTTATTTGAAATCTGTGACCGCACCTACAAATAACCCATGCCTTCAATTATATAAAACATTAATCCCCAAGAAAAACAATCACTGCTCTTCGTTTGGTAGTGCACCATGCATTATCGCGTTATTTCTGGATAACCACATACCCTAACTGGATCGACTGGATTCTATTGCCGCTGGAAGGCAAATTCGGTATTATCGAACCATGACTGAGATCATTTTTACGATAGGCCACTCAACCCATCCGATCGATGAGTTCATCCGAATTCTGACCAGATTTGAAATTGAGGAAGTCGTTGACGTGCGCACGATCCCCAAATCTCGCCATAACCCCCAATTTAATGAAGATGAGCTTCGGCAGCAATTACTTGACCATGCGATTGAGTATGTCCGACTGGCAGGACTTGGCGGATTGCGGCACACGGTAAAAAATTCCATCAATACTGCCTGGAAGAACGCATCATTTCGTGGTTTTGCCGACTACATGCAAACCCCTGAATTTACCGCGGCATTGGATGAGTTGATCGACCTGGCAAAAAAAAACGAGTAGCAATCATGTGCGCGGAGGCAGTGCCCTGGAGATGCCACCGGTCATTGATCGGCGATGCTCTGTTGATTCGCAATATAGCTGTAGAAGATATTTTTGACGAGAAAACCAGTAAATTGCATTCTTTGACACCCTGGGCGAAGGTGAACGGAAACAAGATTTCATATCCCGGTCCGTTAGATGAGGAAACACAATCATCAACGGAACCAAAAGCACCACTTCTCTAATTCCCACGATTATTAATAAAGTAATTTCCGCTTACACTATTACAGCGCCTTCTGAATGGAAGGCGCTTCAAACCCCAATCCTGCGCATGCCCGCATCGCCGGGCGAAACTTATACCCATGGACGATTATGCCGCGCTTGTCGCCGTCCTGGCGCACCCGTCGGGTGACCATTTCCACCGGCATACCGATCTCGACGGGTTGGTCGCCCAGGTCGGTTAACAACGCGGTGACCATGTTAGGTATAATTTTTCCTTGGCGTTTGAGTTACGCTAAATGAGTCTCAAGCTCGTTTCGGAGGTTTTCCGTCGTTATGAAAATTGGAAAAAGAATAGGGGTCCCATTTTGGTTGGCGAACAATAACTTATTTAGAATAGATTTTCGAATTGATGAAGGAATGATACTAAATTTCCCCCGGTAAAGTCTGGCTTAGAAAGACCCCTTTGATCCCAAAGTTCATATACCTTGTTCTCCTTAGGAGTTGGTGGTCTTCCACCGCCGCCAAAATTATTACAGGATGGAGTAGATAAAACCAGGTTCAGATCTCTTTCATTGATTGTTACTATTATACAGACAGATATCCCGTCAGCTCGGCGTCTATTTATTTGTTGGTTTATCCATTGTTCAGACGCTTCCGCAAGTACTCTTTCTTCCTCACCGATTTTAATTAGGATCATCGTTGCTCCTTATTATTGAAACTCAAATCTATCTTGGAAAATCAACTTGTACGAAGGAGGGCAGAAAAGCCATCCGAAAAAACAAATTGGTTGCCGTGAACGCAATTTGAAAGATCAAAAAAACACCCCAGATCTTAAATATTTGGTTGGATTCAATAAATATCTGGGACAACGATAATGAGCTAATACATATTAGGACTTATTGATAATTACGACTCTTCGAAGCGTTTCCCACTAATACAATTAATTATATATATCCTCTCCGTGAGCACACTATAAAAAGTGCCTTTCAATTCTGAAAGGCACTTTAAATTTCAATCTTGTTCTAAGCTCGTAATGTCGGCCTGAATTTATATCCGTAAACGATCATGCCGCGCTTGTCGCCGTCCTGACGCACACGGCGGGTGACCATTTCCACCGGCATGCCGATCTCGACAGGCTGGTCGCCCAGGTCGGTGAGCTGCGCAGTGACCATGGGACCTTCGTCGAGGGCAACGACTGCCACAGTGTAAGGCAGGTTCTCTTCATACCCGGCAGGGGCGTCGCGCATGATGGTGTACGAATAAATTTTGCCTTTGCCGCTGAATTCAAACTGGGTCTTGGCTTCCTGTCCGCAGTAAGGGCATACATCACGCGGAGGGAAGATCTTTCTTTCGCAGTGCGGGCACACCTCGCCCACAAGTGCGTATCTTTGTTGTTTTAATCGCCAGTAGCGTGGAACTTCCATTTCAGTACTCCATTTCCGTTTTGAATTGCAAGGTAAGTTTAGATGAGGGATGCTATCAAAACCTATCAGGCTTTACGAGGGACACCAGGATCGGGATGTCTTGAATTTGCGGCTGAAACCGGATCTTCTGATCCTCAGTCTTCCTTTTATGGGATCTCCTCAGCTCTGACCTTTTTATTCCTTCAAAAGTCCCCACTGCCGATAGAGGGAATCAAAGATCCTTGCGCTGGCAAGCGTATCCTCCAGGGGAATGAGATCGCTTTCAAGCTTGCCTTCGCGCAACAGGTCAGCGCAATGCTGAATTTGATACACAAAACCATCGGGTACGCGCTCCTCAAAATGCGCAGACAACACACCATTTTCATCATAGCGGTCGCACCATTGCGAGTTGTAGCAGGTTTCCAGGACGATCCTTCCGCGGGTGCCGTAAATCACGTTTTCGCCTTTGGCGTCGACGGTAAAACCGCTGTTTAAACTGGCCAACGCGCCGCTGGCAAAGATCATGGAAAATGAGGCGGCTTCATCCACCCCGGTTGGAGCCACCCTTGCCAGGCCGGTGACCGCGGTGGGGTATTCTTCCAGGATACCCGTCGCAAAGGCGATGGGGTAAACGCCCACATCGAACAGGCTGCCTCCCTCCAGGGCATCGCTATACTGGCGTTTCTCCACATCATATGCGGAAAGGTAGCTAAAGTTGGCGGTGATCAACTTGACCTCGCCGATCTCACCAGCTTTCACCCACGCCTTCGCCTGTCGAAAAGCAGGCATGCAGCGCGACCACATGGCTTCCATCAGAAATGTCTTATTCTGACGAGCGAGGGCTATCAGCTTTTCGGCTTCTTTGAGAGTGGTGACAAGTGGTTTTTCACATAATACCGGTTTGTGGTGCTCCAGGCACAGCCGGGTGATCTCGTAGTGCAGGTTATTCACCAGACCGATGTAAACCACGTCGATATCTTTGTCCAGGATCAGCTCCAAATAACTCCCATAGGCTCTTGCAGCCCCGTATTTCATGGCAAAAGCGTCCGATTTTGACTGATCCCGGGAAGCGACCGCGGCTAGTTCAACACCTTGCACCGTGTTTAATGCCGCGGCAAAACGGTTTGAGATTTTCCCCAAACCTATGATTCCAAATTTAATATTCATTTGATCGATTATTCCCCTATTCTTTCAAGCACGTGGGTGATTGCGGTGGAGGCGGCCCCGCCCAGTGATTGGACCAGGGCGCGGCGGGCGTTCTTAACCTGGTTGGCGCCGGCTTCACCTCGCAGTTGCTGCGTAGCTTCCGCGATCTGATAGACGCCGCTGGCACCCAGGGGGTTGCCGCGGCCTTTTTGCCCGCCCATGGTGAGAGACGGCAGTTTTCCGGTCAATGCCAGTGAGCCGTTCAAAGCCAGCTCCCAGCCCTCGCCGCGCTGGGCAAAACCCGCGGCTTCCAGGCTGAGGGCGGCATATACCGAATAGGAGTCACAAAATTCGAAGATATCGGCATCTTCAGGCTGCATGCCTGCTTTGCGGCAGGCTTGCTCAATGGAGTGACGAACAGCTTCGAAACCCAACGGATCGCGGCGGTCGTGGACCGCCAGGGTATCGATGGCGACCGCAGAGGCGCTGATTCGCACCAGCGGATGGGCAGGCTTCTCCGGCAGCAGTTCGCGCCGGCAGATGAGCACCGCGGCAGCACCGTCTGCAAAGGGGGCACTGTCGTAGAGGTTGAGCGGATCGGTAATCAGGTCGGCGCGGTCATACATCTCGCGGGTGATGGCTTTGCGGTACATGGCATAAGGGTTGTTCACCGCGTTGGCGTGTGCGAGCATGGGGAATCCTGCCAGGGCGTGCGGATCCAGGTGATGTTCGTACAGGTAGCGCTGCATGATCAATCCCGCCTGACCGTTGGCGCCCAACCCTGGCACCGACTCGTAATCGTAGTCCAGTCCCATCGAAAGAGCGCTTTCAAGTTCGGAGCCGACCGCATCGGTCCATTTTTCTACGCCAAGCACCAGCGCACAATCGATGTATCCGGAGAGGACAGCCAGCGTTCCCATGCGCAGCGCCGCGGCGCCGGAAGCCCCTGCGGCTTCAGCGGTATAGCTCTCGATGCCGTCCAATCCGGCATAATCGACCAGCAACGCGCCGAGGTTGGATTGGTGCGAGATGACCGAGGCGAGCATGTTGCCAATATACAACGCCTGCGGTTTCAGTCCGCCGCCATCCTTGATGGCTGCCTGGATGGCTTTGACCGCCATATCGCGCAGCGAAAGGTCCCAGTGTTCACCCACCGGGATTTGACCAATGCCTGCAATCACCACGTCAGTCATGAATGCCCCTATTCCAGTGCAATGTTGCCGCGATAGCGCAGGTAGGTGCCATAGTCGATCTGCGTCCGGCGGGCAATGTATTCCGCGGTGGACGTTGCCAGTTCGCGGCGGGCGGTGATTTTATCCGTTACCACCAATGAGAAAGCATCCGAACCGGCGCCGGAACCGTATGAGACCATGAAGATGCGGTCGCCAGGTTCGGCGATATCCAGCACGGCGCTTAATCCAATCATCGATGAACCCGCGTAGGTATTGCCGATATCCGGCACCAGCAAACCGGGTTTGATCTGCTCCGGGGTGAATCCCAGGGTGGCTGCCACACGCTGCGGGAATTTGGGATTGGGCTGATGGAAAACAGCGTAAGTGTAGTCAGCGGCGGTGCGCTTCATGCCATCCAGCAGGATGTGGGCGGCACCTTCGATATGCTTGAAGTACGCAGGTTCGCCGGTAAAGCGCTGACCGTGTTCGGGATATTTCATGTCAGCCCGGCGCCAGAAATCGGGCGTATCGGACACGTAGGAGTAGGAGGCTTCGATCTCGGCGACCGCCTCATCTGCGGGTCCAATGATGTAGGCTGCTCCGCCGGAAGCGGCGGTGTATTCCAGGGCGTCCGCAGGCTTCCCCTGGGCGGTATCCATGCCGATGGCCATGGCGTATTTTCCCATGCCCGAGCCCACCAGGGCAGTTGCGGCAACCATGGCTTCGGTGCCCGCCTTGCAGGCGAATTCCCAGTCACCCGATTGGATGCTGGCGGATGCTCCGAGGGCTTCGGCGACGATGGTGCCGCTGGGTTTGACCGAGTAGGGATGCGACTCGCTGCCCACCCAGACCGCGCGCAGCTCGCAGGGATCGATGCCGGCACGCAATACGGCGTTGCGGGCAGCTTCGATGGACATGGTGATCACATCTTCATCCACGCCGGCGACCGCTTTTTCGCGCACCGGGGATCCGGTCTTGCGTCCGGTCCAGACCATTGAAATATCCGCTCCCGGAATGCGGTAGCGCGGCACGTAAGCGCCGTAACCGATGATGCCGATCTTGCGGTCGGTCTTCAGAAGCAAGGTTGAAGGATCAAAAGCTGGTTCAGGGTTCATGAGGGTTTGCTTCTCCACTCTTTGAGAATTTGTTCAGCCCGGTCAGTACGGATCACACCTTCGCGTGCCAGTTGTTCCGCCACGCGGTCAATTTCATCACCCACAGCCCCGGCAGAAATGGCCACCTGCTGGGCATGCAGGCTCATATGACCGCGCTGGATGCCTTCGGTTGCCAGGGCACGCAAAGCGCCCAGGTTCTGCGCCAGCCCGACCGAGACGATGATCTCAGCCAGTTGCTGGGCGGATTCGACTTTCATCAGTTTCAGGGCAGCCTGCGCAGCAGGATGCACCCGCGTGGCGCCGCCCACAATGCCCACAGCCATGGGCATCTCCAAACTTCCGGTGAGGTTGCCTTCGGCATCCTTGGACCAGGTCGTCAGACTGGTATATTTGCCGGTTCGGGCAGCGTAAGCGTGCGCTCCAGCTTCCACCGCGCGCCAGTCATTGCCGGTTGCCAGAACCACGGCATCGACACCGTTCATGATGCCCTTGTTATGCGTGGCTGCCCGATAAGGGTCCACCGCAGCAAATGCCCAGGCGGCGATGATGCCGTCGCGCACCGTTTCACCGGAGTAATTGTCGAATGCCAGGTCCTGCAAGCGGATGGTCACACTGGCGCGCGCCAGGCGGCGGTCTGCCAGGTTGGAAAGGATGCGCAAATGGGTGCGTCCGCCGCTGATTTCAGCCACGCGGGGGGCGAGCTTTTCCAACGCGGTATTGATGGCATTCGCGCCCATGGCATCGCGTACGTCGTAGATCAAATGCAGCACCAGGAAGGGACCGATGGGCGAGTTGTCCATGCGCCGCACCTCGATGCCCCGTGGTCCGCCGCCGAAACGGCTTAGCAGCGGGTCGATGGTGGACGCAGTATGGAGGAGCTCATCTTTATGCGCCAGCAGACGGGATTGCGCTTCCGCCAGATCGGGAACATCCAGGATCTGGATTTGGCCGATCATCTCAGGTGCGGTGGTGCTCGCCCGGAAACCGCCATTGGCTGCGGCCAGGCGCGCCATGAAGGAAGCGGCGGCGATGACCGAGGGCTCCTCGATCACCATGGGCACCAGCACCGGACGTCCATTGACCACAAAATTACGGGCAACGCCGATGGGCAGGCTGAACACCCCCAGGGAGTTCTCCACCATGTGATCTGCCTGGTCCGGCTGCAAACCGCCAATACCAGTCAGCGGTTTCAGTTCCTCCGCTGGCAGACCGGTTTCAATCGCCAATTGATCGAGGCGCTCGGTAAGAGTCAGTTGATGGAATTTCTTGGGTGTGGTCTCAGAGGGTTCTGCCATGCGTAACTCCCGGATTTCTCCATTTTACTGACGCAATCTTAAACGGCAGGTGCTTTCAAAAGCTATCAGGAATTGCGAACATTTTCACGAGAGAGGAAGATGATGTCCCAAGCACACAATTTAAGTCGATCTGTTTTTTTGCCTCGTCTGCCTGAAGATGTTCCGCATAAACAACATGAAATTTCTTCGCTTTGTGAAGAAATTTCAGGCCTTTAGAAGATCCCCCTTCCCTTTAGGGAAGGGGGGCAAGGGGGATGGGCATGATCTGGCTTGAAAAACCGGCTGCCTTTTTTCGGTGCGAGAACAGAAGAAAGGCTGTTCAACTTATTATGTTGAACAGCCTTTTGTTTTTTTCTTTCTGGATGATCAGGGTATTGCATTGAGTGCAGCGTCTGCGGTTGCCAGACCTGCACCGGCAGCATCATCTCCCCAGCAGATTTGAGTGGGGCCGACATTGGGATCAACGATGTCACGGCAGCCGGCGGGCAGGGCGATGGCGCTGCCTTCAAGGGCTGTTTCAGCAGCTGCTGCTGTGAGCGCTGGATCCTTTTGCGCCATCAGGGCAACGATACCTGCCACATGCGGAGAAGCCATGGAGGTTCCACCCAGATAGTAGTAGCTGAGTTGGAGCGTACCGCTATTCTTCTGGTAGGGTCCAACGATCCAGGAGCCGGGGGCTGCAACGTCAAGATCCTGTCCTTCATGCTGGCGGCTGGAGAAATCGGTAATGTAATAATCCTCAGCGTTGGTGGGGTCTGGAACATTAGATGTACGCCACCAGCTTCCAGGGGTCTCCCATTCACCCACCCAACCGGAGGCAGCCACAGAAATGACGGGGGCGTATGCACCCGGGTAACCCATACCGGCATCGCCTTCGTTGCCGGCTGAAGCCACGATGATCACACCCTTGCTAATGGCATAATCGACAGCTGCTTTTTCCATGGCATCCAGGCTCGGGCCGCCCAGGCTCATATTGATCACCACCGGGTGATCCTTGAGTGGGCCAGCTTTCAAATCGGCCACATAGACGATACCTGCTGCCACAACAGATGACCAGCCGGAACCATTCTGATTCAATACTTTCACCGGGATGATGGTCGCCATGGGCGCCACACCGTTGATTTTTGTTCCAAGCAGGCTGTAGCCCAAAATGGTGGATGTGACGTGGGTGCCGTGCGAGTTCTGATCGTGCTCCCATTTGTTGGTGGGTTCAGAAACATTTCCATTTTCTCCGCCACCGCCATTGAATGCTTTGCCATATTCGGTGGCAATGCGTTCCTGCGGGAAGTAGTTCCGCCAGGAATCGAGCAGGCCGGTATCCACGACAGCCACATAGACGCCCGTGCCATCAAATGCAATTGTTCTGCCCAGGCCATAATCCGTCACATTGACGGCATCCAGATCCCAGGTGCTCATGCCGTCAGAAAAATCGGTGGCTGCCACGGTGTCCACAGGGGCGCCGTTGCGCACCTGGTCGGGATTGGCGGCTGCCACATACGGTAGCGCCTGGATGACTGGCAATTCGGTTTCAGGGACCTGCATGGTCACGGCATTGATTTCTACCATTTGCTTGAACACCTTGCCGTGAGTGCTCAGGTCAGACAGAATGGAATCTGTCACACTCGTGTTCAGAACGACATTGATACCGATTTTTTTGACCGCGGGTGCTGCGGTCGCGACAGTGGAAACCAACATCAACAACAAAGCCAAAATAATTACAGAGTGCAAAATTGTACGTTTCACTTTTCCTCCCATGATTCGGTTGATTGAACGATAGCGCTGAAGTTCATTATAGAAATTCCGTCCATCCATGTCAATCACTGGTTATGCAGAGGTCAGAACAACTGACGTAAAATGCCTGTAAAATAGGATCATGAGTCCAATTCAAAGTCCTGCAAATGGATTTACTGGCGATGCGCTGCTTTTACGCCGTACGAAATTATTTGAAAATTACGGTGTGCATGTCGATGGAAGCTGGTCCGAGGAACCGCTGGGAGTGCTTGAGGAAGCTGCGTTCCTATTCTTTGGACTGGCACCGGATGACTATCAACTCTGGCATTGGGTGGAGAACTTGAGCGTGAAGTTGGAGCAAATGCCAAGCGGCGGGTTGACCAGCAAGGATCTGATCCGCTTAAGTCCGAACCACCTGACCCTCTGGACGGTGATCCACGAATTTGCCCACGCCTGGGATGCATCGCAAGGCTGGCAGATCAGCATGCGTATGGCGCGGGATACCGGCAGCAAATTTGAACACCCCTTCTTGCACAGGCTGCATCCTGCGGACAGCAAGTACTGGTACTCTGTGGGGTCTCCTCCGCCACCATGCGGCATTGATGCCCATTTCAACCGGCTGGAAGATTTTGCCGAGTCAGTGACTGCATACTTGTTCCCGGAAGAAGCTGCCAAACGCGCCGAGCAACGCGGCTGGGGTTATGAGCGATTTGGCTATCACCATTTCCACGAGACACCCAGGGGAATATGGATCGACCAGTTGGTCCATCACAAATAGAGACTGCCCCAAAATCAGAGCATCCTTCGAGTTTGTAGATTAATTAATCGATCACTGTGCAATTCCGCCGTCTTCTCCCGCTTTCGTAAGGGCGAAGCATTCAGCAAGAATGATGGATGTAAAGAAGTCTGTAGGTTGCTGAATGCTTCGCCCCTACAGTAAATGAATCCCCTTCCCGGTTTGGGAAGGGGGCTGGGGGATGGGCTTGTGAAAAACTTTCGATGGAAGAATTATCTACAGAATCTGATCCATCAATTTCGTGATGATCTTGATCTCTACTCTTTTGGCAGTGTCACCCGGCATTCGGGCGCATTCTGGCAGACATACTTGTAGTGAACCTGACCCAGAACATTCTTGACCGTCTTTTCGACCATCGGGAGATTGCAAACCGGGCATTCCGGAGGCTCATTCAGATTCATGAAAGGGGCTTTGTCCGGTGACTCGGAATAGGATGGCAGAGGGTCATCGTATAGCGAAGAATGCAGCACGGTCTGGGCGGCGGAGGAGGTCACCAAAACGGGTGCGGAGATATCCGCTGCTGCGGTGACGGGAGCGGGTTCAACCGCCATGGGTGTTTCATCTTCCTCAACGGTTGCGGTATCGCGGCGCGGGGTAAAGGCATTGACGATGGCGTTGACTCCGGCAGTCACACCGGCAGTCACAGCGCCGGCAGCAGCAAATGCCGGCTGCATGGCAGGAATGGGTGTGGATGCGGGTTGATCCGTTCGACGGCGGGAGAACGTCTTGTCTTCTTCAGCCATGATGGTAGCCCTGGCACGCGTGGACGTGACGATTTTAAGGAATTGGGCGCCGTCATAGAGGCGGATGGGTTTGCCTTCAGCCCACAGGCGGGCTTTTTGGGTGATCTCGCCGGTGGTGATGATGGCGCCGCAATCGGCATTGGCAGCCCGCAACGCGCCGTAAAAGTCGCGCACCACAGGTTCGCCGATCTTGCCCTTGTAGCGTTTGCACTGGATGAACCAGATTTCATTGGTGCGTGAATGTACGACCAGGTCGATTCCATGATCGCCGGTACCGCCCACGATCTCCACCGAGTGACCCTGGGCGCGGTAGGTGTTGGCTACCAGGGTTTCAAATTCTGCCGGAGAAAGGGAGCGCATTTCAGCGATGGAATCAGCGGTCAGATGGTTTTGACGGCTTTCGAGGACCATCGCGAAAGCGAATGGGATGAGGACGAGCCCCACGATGAGGAACGCCTGCGAATTGGCTGGCTCAGAGATCAGTTTGAAGGTATCCATCTTCAACAGGAAAAAGACCAGGTGAAGCATGGCAAAGAATCCCCAACTGATCAGAAGCCACTTTACGACCAGGCGGAAGGAAATGCCAAAGCCTTTGTTTGCCTTGAAGATGCCAATGAAGAGCGCCAGGAACATCACCGGCCATAGTCCAGCGGCAAAACGCCCTGCAATGATCAATAAATCCAATACTGTTTTCATCGCTATTCCTCCATGGAACCCAGAATCTGAAGGAATAGTTGCAGGAATGGTGCCAATGTAAAATTACAGGGAGAAGTGATTAGTAATTAGTGAATAGTGAACAGTGATCAGTGATCAGTGAATAGTAACCAGTAATCAGGAAAGAACTTGAGATGGGTCGATTTCCTAATTACTGCTCACTAGTTACGAATCACTGTACTTCTATACTTTCCCCGGGCTTGAGCACAGCCACCCGGGTCTGGGTTTCAGCCTGGACCCTGGCAGCCCATTTGGCTGCATCCTGGTGGATGAGATCGAAAGTGTTGTAGTGGATGGGTACGACGAGTTTGGGTTGGATCAACTTGACCGCGCGAAGCGCGTCATCGGGTCCCATGGTGTAATTGTCTCCGATGGGCAGGGCAGCCAGGTCGATACCCTCCTCCCCGATCAACCTCATATCGCCGAAGAGACCGGTATCGCCTGCGAGGTAGAGCTTCTTATTGTCGAGCGTGACCAACAGGAAGCCGGTGGGATTGCCGCCGTTGGACCCATCGGGCAGTCTGGAACCGTGTTCGGCGTGAGTGAGTTTGACATAACCAAAGGGATATTCGAATCCACCGCCTATATGTTGGGAATGTGTTTTCAGTCCCTGGCTGCTGCACCAGGTGGCGATCTCGGCATTGGCAATCACAGTCGCTCCGGTGCGACGCGCAATGCTCACCGTATCCCCGATGTGATCGCCATGACCGTGGGTGACCAGAATGTAATCAGGTTTTACGGTATCCGGGGCAACGGCAGCCAGCGGGTTGCCTTTCAAATAGGGATCCACCAGCAGGGTACTGCCGCCGGTTTTGATTTCTATGGCAGCGTGACCCAGAAATCGGAAAGTGGTTGGCATCTTGGCTCCTTACGAATTCAAGCCCTTTTTATAGCGCAGCAACAGTTCGGCAAAGGCATCCAGGTCTTTTGCGGAAACGTCTTTCCATGGAGCGTAGAAATAGGTATCGGTCAACTCTTCCGCCTTTTGCCGCACCTCGCGCCCTTCATGAGTGATGGTATAGAAATCCAATGAATAATTTGCCCAGTGCATGCGCACCAGGGTCTTGAAAGCTTCCTCAGTTTGTTCGAAGTTATTCCCGCGGCGCGCCAGTTTTTGGAGCACCGTATCGATACTTTCAGATTGATTTAGCCATAACAGGGTCAGCACATCCCAGGTGTGACCGTTGACCTCGCTATCTTTCCATGAAGAAAGGTGCGAATCATCACGGTAGGCAAGCAGATCGCTAAAATCCTGGTCGATGCGCACCATCACCGGCGCGTCCGCACCCGGAGCGGAGGCATGCGAATGTTGAATGCACCATTTGCCGGGGGGTTCCTTCGCTGCCAGGCATGCCTCGACCCGCTCATCGAGGAACTTCGCCAGTTTGGACAGGTCTTTTGCCGGCAATGGCGCTATGGATGCCATGGCGTTATACGCGATGTTGTTGAGGATCCTGACTGCTTCCACCCCGCGGTCTGTTAAGCGGTAGTGGTCTTCAGACACAGTATCCAGCATGCCCAAGCGCATCATCGAGTCGAGACGTTTACGGTAAACCTCTTCGTTGGTATACGGTGAACGGATGTTCAGCACCTCAGGAGAGATGGTTCCTGGTTCAAATGAAGGCAGCGCCAGAAGCAGGTAGGTTTCGGGACCATCGAGGTTAAGCTCTTCACCGGCTTTGGCTAGAGCGGGATCGTAGTAGGGGACGAGCGCGTGCTCTGCATCCAGGATGTGGGGATAGATCTCATTTAACTTCATGGAATCACTCCTTCGAAAGTCGAAAGAAATTACTTCAATTCAGGATCGAGGGCGGAGGCTGCAGGTCAACGTAATCAGTGAAGAGTGCCCTCATCCCGGTAAATGAATTCCGGGTGTTCAAACAAAGCCCGGCCATGCGGTCGAGAAGTTCAAAGTCAGATTCGTTGATCTGGTTGTCATGTTTGGCAATGATCCCGTAGACATCCCAGGGGAGGATCTCGATATTGTTCAGGGCTAGGAAATCGCGTACCAGGTCACCCCTTACAAACCACAATCCCTTCATGTCGAAAATACCGAACTTCTCCGGGTCTGCCTGTCCGGTACGGCAAAGCATCCATGCCTTGGCGCCGGTGATGAATTTGTACGGCGGAACATCAAGAGGATCAAAAGATATTTTGAGCGCTTTTTGCTGAAGCTCATCCAACTGGGCATCGACCATGATCCAGCGCTGCTCATGGGCATTCCAGTATTCCACCACCCAGTGGTCTTCATAATGGTCTTGCATAAAATAGGTGCCGAACCCACAACGCGCCCGGGCTGGGATGTGCCTGGCTTTAAGGAGGGATGCCAGGATGACAGAGAAATCTCGGCAGTTGCCCACCAGACGTTTTTCGATGCTCCGGCGCACGGTAAATGGCGAGGGATCAAGTTCGCGCAGTCGGGTTTCTTTTGCCCGGAAGGTGCGCAGATTGACTTCACTCTTGCGCATTTCCGAGAGACGCAATCCGTAACGCTCTGCCCAAAAGATGTGAACCAGGGCGTTCTGGGTCAATTCCACCAGCAGAGGGAGGGTGTCGGGTAGTTCATCAGCGCAGATGGATTCCGGCAGGGCAGTCATCACCCCTGGCTGAAGGTAGAAGTCCAGGTCGTTTTCCATGCTTAGATTATACGGCGATGTGAGAATGAAATTACATCAGTGATCAAGATCGGGAAGGGACGGATCTCCCATTGGGGGCGGCAGCGGTAGAAGATCTTCCTCCGGTAGGAATTCGAGACCGGAATGCCTGCCCGCCAGCTCAGGGCTGGCTTCCAACTGCTTTATAACTTTGAGAACCAGGCAGCTGGATTGATTTACAAAAAGATCCATGCTGGTCTTTGATAGGTAAGGATAACGGCGTTCCAGCACCCAATCTGTCGAAGGACGACTGTAAAACTCACGGATGTAGGCGATTTGATGTTCGAAGGCATCCTGCCTTACAAATGGGAGGGGAGAAATGGGAATGGGCGCGGTGAGAAAGACCCGCCAGAAAAGACATTGCGGGTGATCGCGCACATAAAGCTGGTCCAAACCATACCAATCATTTTTGATGAGGTCCCAGCTTTCGGTTTCAGTATTTTGCGCAAACAGGTCCGAATAAGCCTTCATGCTGGGCAAACCGACTTTGATCATCGCCAACCGGTCGCAAAGAAGGTGAATGTAATATCCGAGCAGGAAGCTGTAAAGGAATCGATCCTTCCTGATCGAAGCATTGACGAGGTGGGCCCGGTAAAATGCAAGGTCTTCGACCCCCATCTCGCCCTTTTCTTTTGAGACCAGGAAGTGCGAAACTTCCTTCGGAGGGTCGAAATGGGTCCAATCGGCGTTGGGGATGCCGGAATCAGGGGCGATATTACCAAAAGTGAATTGAGCTTCGTCCAGATCGGGGATTTGGCTGTAGATAGTTTCTGCGATGCGTAAATGACCAATCCAGGTAGCCATGTTCAAAGTATAGCCTTAATTAAAACACCGGAAAACAGAGTTCTCCGGTGTTTAATGGAATCTCAATTTTTCAACTAACTGATTTCCTTTTGCATTGCTTCTGCCAAGCCGAGGTATTTTTCGTGGACGCCTGCACCTGTTTCCTCTTCCTCGACTCTTTCAAAATCCTCGCCTACCTTTTCCTGCTCATTTGCCGGGATGACCCGATCAGCCATTGGGAACAGGATGTTGTCTTCTTTCATGATATGCTGACGTAGGAGTGCGATATATCCCCTGGCATTTTCGATGACTCGTCCAGCAGCGGAGGAATCGCCTTTTTCCATTTCTTCGGCTGCAGTGCGCATCGCTTTGATGTACTTGCGGCCTTGTTCGTGCTCGGCCAGCATCACTGCAACTGGACCGGTGGAGTCGGAAACGCCGTTGTGAACCAGTGCCTTAAATAGCACTCCTTCTTCCTTGCGGTGATGGCACCCGTCGGTGAAACCCTTGCTGAATTGGGCTGCGTCGACAAAAAAACCCGCTCGAACTGCTTCATTCCGCTCCAGTTTGTTCGCAGCGGATTCAAGCGAGTTGAGCACTTTCTCAACGATCCTGTGCTCTGACATCAAGAGTTCAGTCGCTTCCATGGTCCTCTCCTATTTGCCTGTGGATTCCAAAAAGGTTCAATGATTTCAATGATAACTATAGGATATTTCCATTGTATCAGAAATTATATATATTAAGATAAACAATATCTAAATAATTCAACCTGGAAAGATTTACACTCCAGGTTGCCTGCTGCCGGTCGGAATTGTCAGCGTGCTATGATGGATGTATCCTTTCGACGATCAGGGAAAACGGGAAGATGGGTGATCAAAAAGAAACCATGTCAATTGAAGATAGCTTGAAATTCAATCCGCAAACAGAGATTGAGCGTGTCTGTTCCTTTGTCGCCAGCGAGGTGAAGCGGCGGGGAGTTCACGGCGTGCTGCTGGGGTTGAGCGGCGGTCTGGATTCGACCACCTGCGCCTACCTGCTGGCACGTGCACTGCCGATGGATCAGATTCACGTCATGCTCCTGCCCGAGCGCGACAGTAGCGCCGGCCCGCGGCAAAATGCCCTCAAGACCATCGAAGCGTTGAATCTCGCATACAGCGACAAGAATCTGGGGGAATTGTTTGAGCTGCTGGGCCTGTACCGCATCGTACCTGAAAAGCTGGCAGGAGACCGGGCGGGGTTGGAACGCGGCACGAATCTCATGCGCCGGTTGAGCGGATCGGCCTTTCTCTTCAACTGGACGCAACGCTTTGCCTACGGCGAGCGGCGAGGCCTGGCGGCACGCGTGCTGCGCAGCCGTTACTGGGATTACGCGGGTAAAACAGAGGCTTTCATCCTGGGCAAGGTGCGGGCGCGCATGCTGGTGCTCTCCACCCAGGCGGCGCTCTTCGACAGCCTTTTGGTGTGCACCACCGACCGCTCGGAATGGTCGGTGGGATTTTACGATCCATTGGGCGACGGCGCCGGGGATATTGCCCCGCTGCGGCATCTTTACAAGACCCAGATCCGCGTGTTGGCGCGGGCTCTGGGCGTACCGGAAGAGATCGTGAATCAGCCTTCCTCGGGCGACCTGGCTGCCGGGCTGCCCAACGAGGTGGCGATGGGGGTGACCTATTCACAGTTGGACCATGTGCTGGCGGGTCTGAACCTGGGACTCGGCGAGTCTGAGATTGCCCGGCAGGCGGGTGTCAGCCGCGCGATGGTGCGCGGTATCCGCGCCTCCTGCGAGCTGGCAGATCAACGCCGCAGGTTGCCGCTGGGGTTGGAAAACGCCTGAGAATTGGCAAAATGTAAAAGCGAGACCCCGGGCAATCTTCCTCCCGGGGTCTTTTTCTCTCTTGACTATAGAACAAATATTCTGTATAATGGGAACTAGAACAATAGTTCTTTGATTATATCCTAACGGTAAAGGATGGCAAGGTGAAACCATGAATACCCTTTCTTTTCCTCTTTCCAATCAACTGGTGGCGGTTGTGGCGCCGCACGCAGCCATGCCCATGATGGTCGAAATTGCGGCGCGCCTGGCGCTCAACGGCGCGGTGCGCGTGCTGGACGGCGGCAACCGCTTCAACGTTTACCCGGTGGCACAGGCGGTGCGCCGGCTGACCCCGCGCCTTGAAGAGACGCTTTCGCACATTACCCTCTCGCGGGCGTTCACCTGCTACCAGGTGGTCACGCTGCTGCAAGAGACCCCCGCCCGCCCGGTGCCCACCCTGGTGCTGGACATCCTCTCCACCTTCCTGGACGAAAACGTAACCCTCGATGAGAGCCGGCGCCTGCTGCAGGTGAGCATCGAGCAGTTGACCCGCCTGAGCCTGGCTGCACCGGTGGTAGTGAGCGTCAAGCCGCTGCTCGCGCTCAGCGCCGACCGCCTGCCGCTGCTGGACATGCTCTCTGAAGCGGCCTCGCGCACCATCGTGCTCGAAACGCCGCGTCCGCAGCCCTCTGCCGCCCTGCCCCTCTGGCAGCAAAGCGCGGACTGATCTGAATTTCGCAAGGAGATACCGGTATGGGACGCACATTACCTTCAATTACCATGGAATTCATGCAGGAGCAGGAAGCCTTCAGTCGCTTCCGCCGCGCCCTGCGCCGCAGCGACCAATTGGTGCTGGACGACCTTTTCGCCTCGGCGCGCAATCACCTGGCGGCGGCGGCTTACGCCGCCAATGCCCTGCCCATGGAAACCTTCCTGCTCGCCATGCTGCTCGAAGAGCACAAAGAAGTAACCCGCCTGCGGTCGCTGGTGGAAGGCGCCGCCCTGCGCAGCGTCAAACTGCCGCCGCCCGAAGAACCCGAACCTGCAGAAACTGAGCCGGAGGATGCGCAGCCGTGATCGAACGCACGGGGTGGCTGCTGGACCTGTACTCCGATGATCGCGACGGCGTGGTGCTGTGGCTGATCAGCGAGAGCGGCGAACGCCTGCGCCTGCACCAGCCCTTCCCGGTGACCTTTCACCTGGCGGGTCCGGCGGAGCGCCTGCGGGCCGCCTGGCGCTGGCTGGAGAACCAGCCCTACGGCGTCAAACTCTCGCGCAGCGAGGGGCGGGATCTCTTTCAACCCGACCCGGTGACGCTGCTTTCGGTGCAGGTGCCCAAGGCATCCGATCAGCCGCGTCTCTTCCAGGAGACCGCCCAGGCTTTCCCCGATCTCGCCTTCTATGATGCCGACATTCAGCTCGCCCTGCGATACGCCGCGGTGCACAACACCTTTCCGCTGGCGTACTGCCGGGTGGTATACGAGCCGCCCAAAGGCTCCACCGACCTGCTGCAGACCGGCGGGCTGCTGACGAATATCGAAGTGCTCGATTCGCCCTGGACGCTGGACCCCAAACCTGCGCCGCTGCGCGTGCTCGCCCTGGAGCCGGATTGTGATCCGCAGCATCATGAACCGAAGGCGCTGAAGATCCGCTATGAACAACACGAGTACGAACTCAGTCTCAGCCCCGCCCGCCCGATGTTGATCAACCTGCGCGCCATACTGGAACGTTTCGACCCGGATATTCTCATCACCGCCTGGGGCGATACCTGGCTGCTGCCGCACCTGCTGGACGATGCGCAGCGCCTGCACCTGCCGCTGCCGCTCAACCGCGAGGAGGGACGCGGCATGGGCTATCGCAAGGCGCGCTCCTACTTTACCTACGGGCAGATCGTCTACAATGGGCAGCAACTTCACCTCTACGGGCGCTGCCACCTCGACCGGCGCAATACCGGCCTGTGGAGCGATTATGAGATGGACGGCATTCTGGAGAACGCGCGCGTGACCGCCCTGCCCATTCAGACCGCGGCACGCACCTCGCCGGGCACGGGCATCTCCTCGATGCAGATCCTCACTGCCATGCGCCACGGCATCCTGGTGCCCTGGCACAAGCAGCAGGCTGAGCGCCCCAAGACCGCGCTGGACCTGCTCAAGTACGACCAGGGCGGGCTGATCTACCAGCCCACGGTGGGGCTGCACACCGATGTGGGCGAGATCGATTTCATTTCGATGTACCCCAGCATCATGGTGCGCTGCAACATCTCGCCCGAAAAGCCGCTGCCCACCGACCTGGGCTCGGATGAGGAGCCCGGGCTCATCCCGCTCACCCTGGCGCCGCTGCTGGAGAAGCGCGTGTCTATCAAGTACGCGCTGGGCACCATGCCCTCATGGGATCCGCGCTACACGCGCTACAAGGCAGCCTCCTCGGCGCACAAATGGCTGCTGGTCACCTGTTTTGGGTATTTGGGCTACAAGAACGCCCGTTTTGGACGCATCGAATCGCACGAGTCGGTCACCACCTGGGGGCGCGAGGCACTGCTGCGCGCCAAGGAGGCGGCCGAAGACCTGGGATTCACCATCCTGCACATGTACGTGGACGGCCTCTGGGTGAAGAAAGAGGGGGTGAGCCGCCCGGAGCAGTTCCAGCCTGTGCTGGAAGAGATCGCCAGGCGCACCGGGCTGGCGGTGGCGCTGGACGGCGTCTACCGCTGGGTGACCTTCCTGCCTTCTCGGGTCGATTCGCGCGTGCCGGTGCCCAACCGCTACTTTGGATTCTTCCAGGACGGCTCGTTCAAGATCCGCGGCATCGAAACCCGCCGGCGCGACACCCCGGCTTTTATCTCGGAGGTGCAAATGCAGATGCTCGACGTGCTGGGGCAGGCAGAGACCGCTGAAGAGCTGCCGGAAGCGCTGCCCCGCGCGCTGGCGCTCATGCGCCGCCGGATCAATGAGCTGCGCGCCGGGCGGGTGCCGCTGGAGAAGCTGGTCATGGGTCAAAAGCTGAGCCGTGAGCTGGATGCCTACAAGGACCCCTCACCCTCGGCTCGCGCCCTGATGCAGCTTCACGAGGCGGGCAAGGACATGCGTCCGGGTCAGCGGGTGAAATTCCTGCTGGTGCGCAGCGGAGCGGGCGTCCACGCCTGGGACCTGCCCGAAAAACCCGATCCGCGCTCACTGGATGTGGAGCGCTACGTGGAGCTGATGCTGCGCGCCGCCGGTTCGGTGCTGCAGCCGCTGGGCTACGATACCCCCCGTTTGCGCGAGTGGCTCACCGGCGCAGAGAGCGAGGAACTGCCGCTCGAGGTGGGGTACAGACTGCTCCTGCCGGAGAGGGTGGAGGCGGTACCGGGCTGATACATGATTTGAAAGAGACACAACCCGCGCAATCTTGTGATTGGGATCCTGCCAACGGATTTTCCGAAAATCACTATACTAATATGAGCAGAAGCGTCAGGTCTGTTCCTGGCCTGGCAGGCATCCATCCATTCACGCTGCGGGATCATTCATGGAAGTTAAATCTCGGCGACCGTTCTCCAATCTAAAATCCTGGAAATGGCAGAATGTCATTTTGTTGGCATTGATGACGTTCTATCTAACCAACTTTGGATTCAGGGTGGCGACTGAGAAGTTTCCGTTTTATGCTCAGGATTTTTTTGCATATTGGAGCGTCGGAAAGATCGCGGACGTGACAGGCTACTCGAAAGTCTATGATCTCAATCTCGTACGGTCTGTCGAAACGGACGAAATGATCAAGCTTGGATTGCTTGAAAGCAAAGACGATCCCAATTTTTCCCCCATACCCGCGTCTTATCTTTCCATTTTCATTATTCCCTTTCAATTTCTATCGCGAATTGAAATTCAGACCAGTGCAACAATCTGGCTCATTATCAACTTCTTAATGATGATCGCCTATCTCTTCTTTTTCCATCGAGACCCACGGTTCAGGGGGGAATTCAAAACTGGGGGTTATTCTCTTTTATTGGTCGTCCTCTTTTCGTACCCTGTTTTTGACAATTTTTTGGAAGGACAGATCAATGTTTTCTTGATGATCTGTGTTGGAGAATTTATCCGTAATGCGGTCAAAGGGCGTCCATTTATCTCCGGCCTCTGGCTGGCAGGACTCTTGCTCAAACCCCCTCTGTTGATCCTTTTGTTGCCAATTCTCCTGATCATGCGTTATTGGAAAGTTGTTTTCGGATTTATGGTTTCTTCTTTATTCGTGCTGACGACTTCCTGGGTATTGAGTGGTACCCGGGGAATGATCGCGTTCACCACAATGATGTTAAAAATCGGCAGTGGGGGTGCGGCCAGTTCACCGCAATATATGATCAACTGGCGGATGGTGGGGGTCAATTTGAATGCATGGACACACTCAAACATTGGATGGATCGTAATGGTGTTGGGAATGCTAGCCACGTTGGGAATATTGATTTACATAATGAAAAATCGCCCAGTTTTGGGAAGTATTGCCTGGGTAATGGCAATCATGGGTGCTTTTTCTGCTACGCTTGCTTTCACCTGGCATGTGCATAACCACACGGCGATGATCATGATCCCTTTGTTGATCTATGCGATTCTCAAAAAAGCATTACCGGTAACAACAATTTGGTCTTGGGTATTGGTTCCAACCGGAGCATGGTTGGCGGCGGTTGTCATTATTATCGTGATTTCTAAATTCACACTAATTAATGTCGAGTGGCTCCTTGGTTTTTCAATTGCTATGTCGGGATTTCTTGCCAATCAAATCCTCTTTCTCTCAATACTGTATTCCAAAAGAAAAGGGGTTCTATGAATTGATTCTGCCAATTAACCACATAACCAAAATGCATATCGTAAAAATATCTGGATACTGGGAATAATTAGAAGAGATTGTTTGTGTTTTTGTGCACAGTAAAAGATAATGATTCCTATTGATCTAAACATGGGTAACCAACAAAACGAAAACCCGGAAAGAATTACCACCATATTATTGGTCGGTCTAGCTGCAATTTTTCTTGGACAGGCAATACAAAGTGGTAATGGCGCGATAACAAAGTCAGGTCTTGTTTTCCTGGCTCTTGCAATCGTGTTTTCTGCATTGAGTATTTACTCTTCCCGTTTTAAGTTACTTCGAGTATCCGGTAAGGTGGTTTGGTTTGTTCTTTTAATGGGATTAGTCCTGCAAATCAGTGAAATGATTGCAATATCACCTGTTATCTACGGGACTCCAGAAGCCCTCAACACGAGATGGCAATTTCAGGTACTAGTCGTCTTTGCTGGGACTTGTGCATTGATTAGCATTTCTCCTGAAAAGTGGGTTGCCCAGGTGATTCGAAAGATTGCGATTGTTTTGGTGTTCATCTGCATGTTTTTGGCTGGAGTTTGGGTAATCAAAGCGTCACCGAAACCATTTATCGATACCTTTTATGTTCACCAATCCAGCGCTCTAGCATTGCAACAGAATAAAAATCCATACGAATTGTCGGAGCCAAATATTTATGGTGATTTAAGGTTCTATGGAGAAAAATGGGTAAAAAATGGGCGAATGACTGTTGGAAATGGTTATCCACCCATGAGTATCTATTTGACTTCGGTAGGTTTTCTGATCTTCGGTGACACGCGTTATGGTATCCTCTTGGCACTTTTGATCTCAGGGGCTTTTATTAGGTCATTCACGAAAAACCGCTTTTCAAATCTTGCTGCTTTTTTGCTTTTGTTTTCCCCTCGAGCGTTTTTCATTCTTGAACAAGCATGGACCGAACCATTTTTGATCATGCTTTTAGCAATACTGGTCTGGGTTTGTATCTATCATCCAAAATGGCGGTTTGTATTATTGGGTTTGCTTATGGCAAGCAAACAATATTTGGTCGTGATGTTTCCAATCGCTTTTCTGCTTCTGAATAAGGACTATAGGCCCAGAGAATGGATCAAGCCGATAACTACGACGATCGGTACTGCTTTGATCGTAACATTACCGCTTGCTTTACGGAATTTCCAAAAATTCATCTGGGATGTTGGGCTATCTCAATTCTACCAACCCTTTCGGTATGATACCCTTAGTTTCTTATCTGCATATGCCTTCGTATCTGGGAAAACACCTTCGCAGTATTTTTCAATTGTTACTTTAGTGCTTGCTGAATTGTATGTACTGTTACGAGCGAATTATTCGCCCTCTGGATTTTCCCTGGGAATAGCATTCTCTATTCTCATGTTTTTTGCCTTTAGTAAACAAGGCAGTCCGAACTATTATTTCATGGTCATCGGCGCGCTTGCCACTGCGCTCTCTGTATTGCCGCTTGAACGTATAGATACGGAACCTTATTGGCCAAGACGGACCCTCCAGGCAAAAGAGTTTCAAAAAAATGAATAATGCCAGTAAATTATCCAAACACACGACTGCGGATCGGAAGGAGAATCATGTTCTCAATGTCGGCGAGGAATCTGACATTCGGCCGACAGAAGTTATATCTATTTGTTTTCTCCTCTCCTTCCTCTTCCTTCTCTTCTGCACCAAATCTTCGCCTCTCTACCCGTTCAACGACTGGGTGGATGCCAATGCCTTCTTCACCATGGGCAAGGGGATGATGCACGGACTGGTGCCCTACCGCGACCTGTTCGAGCAAAAAGGTCCCCTGTTGTATTTCGTCTACGGCCTGGCGTCACTGGTTTCCTACCGCACGTTTATCGGCGGATTCATCCTCGAAGTGATCGCTTTTACTTTCTTTCTATTTTTCAGCTTTAAATCCTTGAGTCTGTTTATGGATAAAAAGCTGGCGCTGATCTCCCTGCCCATTCTTTCCATTTTGATCCTCAATCTGAAGGCTTTCACCCACGGCGGCAGCGCTGAGGAACTGTGCCTGCCGCTGCTGGCTGTCAGCCTGTATCATTTTCTCAGATATTTGAAAAGTGGCGATCCTTCCTCGGTCACGTGGTGGACCTTCTTATTGAATGGATTGATCGCTGGCTGCATCCTGTGGGTCAAGTTCTCGATGATCGGGTTCTGGTTGGGCTGGATCCTGGCATTTTTCATCGGTCTGCTCGCACAAAAACGCACCAGGCCGGCTTTGATGGGAGCGGCAATATTTTTTGGCGGCATAGTGGCGGCAACGATCCCCTGGGTCATTTACTTCGGGATCAACCATGCCATCCCAGACTGGATCAACACCTATTTTGTGATCAATCTGACAGGATACACGGCTAGTTATTCGATTTTGGACCGCATCTTGAATGTTTTGAGTGTGATGGCAGCTCAGTTCATCATGAACCCGGTCTTTGGGACCTTGTTCTGGTTCGGATTGATCGTTGTAATGGCGTTCGGCAAATTCATCCGAAAGCCGCTCCATCGGATCCTGCTGCTGGGCTGTTTTCTGCTGCTGGTCATGGGGATTTACTGGGGCAAGATTGGGTATATTTATTACTACCTTTTCCTGACGCCATTCGTCGTATTTGGTTTAATCGTGGTCGCCGATGTTTTGAAGGGGTTGATTTCCCCAAAGATGTCAAATCTCGCGATGATTGTCATTATCGGGGTCACACTGGCCATCTCCTTGCCGTTGGAGTACAAATTTGATCAGAACGCGTACATGCTACCCATCAAGCAGCAAGACCTGGTGCAGTACAAATTCGCCGGGATCATCGACAGGTCTCCTGACAAATCGCTGCTGAATTACGGTTCCCTCGATATGGGTTTCTACACCACCACAGGGGTACTGCCCGACGTCAAGTATTTTGAACTGCAGAACCTGGATTATTCGCGTTACCCGCTTAATACAGACGAACAAAACCGCTATATCCGGGATGGCGTAACAGAGTTTGTGGTGCTGCGGGATTATGCGCCGAAGGATCAAACCCACCCCGAGGTTCCGAGCTTGAATTCAAAATATTCCCTGGTCGCCTCGGGGGATCAATATTTCGAGGGCTACATGTTCACCTATTACCTCTTTCAACGGGTGGACTAGACTGGAATTACGATGAAGATCAAGTCATCAACGCTAAATTTCAAAGGACTGAACTGGAAGGCGATCCTGTTTTTTGCGATTGTTCTCTTTTATGCGTGCCTGGTAGTGATTTGGCTGCAGGAAAAGACCTCGCCCATTCACTACGGTGGAGATTACCTGGCATTTTGGAGCACCGGCAAGCTGGCAGATGAGCAGGGATTTTCCGCGATCCACAATGTGGCTGATCTTCAAACCATCCAGGTGCAGGTTTTGGAGAGTTTGGGTTTTCCCAGGAATGGCATCGAAGCAGTTTATATCGCCTTGCCCGCGCCTTTCTTTTCCATCTTTATGCTGCCTTTCAAATTCCTTTCGAGAATGGACATCCAAACCAGCTTTTTGATTTGGACAATTTTCAACATTCTGGTCCTTGTGGGCTACCTGGCGTTCTTCCTCAGGGAAGTGAGTCCGAAGTCTGGTACTCGTTCCAGGATGCTGGTTCTCCTCCTGCTTCTGGTGTCCTTCCCGGTGTTTGACAACCTGGTCAATGGTCAGCTCAACGTCCTTCTGCTTCTGTGCTGCGGTGAATTCATCCGCAATGCGTCGAAAAAGAACCCTTTTCCTGCCGGTCTCTGGCTGGGAGGGATGCTGCTCAAACCGCAGGTTTTGATCTTGATACTGCCTGTGTTATTGCTACAACGCCACTGGAAGGTGATATGGGGTTTCATTGTCGCATCTCTGGCCGTGGTTGGGATTTCGACCTTGCTCTCCGGAATCGAAGGGATGACCGCCTATGCCCGCCTGTTGACCGGGTGGGGGCAGGGCAATTCGGTGACCGCGCCTGAAGCGATGGTCAACTGGCGCATGATTGCGGCTTATGCCAACACGTCCCTCGGATCACCCGCAGGATGGATCATTGCGGCAACCGGAGTGCTGCTTACCCTGACTGCCCTCGTGATCGTGCTCAGACGGCGGACGCAATTCGGTTCGCCGGAATGGGGTGCCGCGATGCTGGCGGTGATGGCTGCCACACTGGCGGTGACCTGGCACGCTCATGCTCACATGGCAGTAGTGATCATTCCGCTTTTGTTATACGCGGCTGCAAATGGAATGCTGAACGAAAGCAAGGCGGTTCTCTGGGCGGCGTTGACGCCTGCTGCCTGGCTGGGATTTCTTCTGCTTGGGTTGGTGCTGCAACAGGCGGCAAAAATCAATATCCTGGATTTCCAGGGTATGGTGGTGGCTATTTCTGGATTTGCAGCCAACCTGTTGATCTTGGGATTTGTTTACAAGAATTCACGCCAGCGATTACCTGCGGGTGCCTGATCTGCCTAAAAGGAGAGCATTTTGACCTTTCGCAACGCGTTACACAACATCTCGACTCGTAAACTCCTTTTCTATGTCTTTATCGTTTTGTTGGGAGCCTGGGCATGTTACATGCTGTCTACGCAGCTATTGCCCGAATTGAGCGCCAGGTTTGTCTTTGATCCTGCAGACCACCGGGTTTATTTCACTCGTGGTGCATGGATGGTCGAAAATACAATCGCTTTGAGCGAATATCCCCAGGTTTCAAATCTGCTATTCGGATTAAATCGCCTGCTTGTCCTGGGTTTCAGGCCGGATATTCAGTTGTTAATTTTCATCAGTTTCATGTCCCTGGAAATGACCCTGGTACTATTTTTCACGATCAAAATTCTCATTCAGATGCTTCCTGATCGGGATAGATGGCTAAGTTTGTTGATGTTTTTGCCAACCACACTTTGGTTTGTTTTTAATCGGTTCGATATTCTTCCAGCTTTTTTATGCCTTCTTGCACTGTATTACCTTTACAAAAATCACCCCACCATTGCAGCAGTGATTTTGGCAGTCGCGACATTCACCAAGTGGTACCCGGTTTTATTGTTACCGGCATTTCTTTTGTTTGAATTTACCAGGAACCGGAAATTTCCGTGGAAGAGCATCATTGCTTTTACACTTGCGAGCCTGGTGATTCTGCTGCCAACTTACCTTCGGGGAGGAATGGACGCGCTTCTTATCCCCTATCAATTCCACGCACAACGGGGGTTGGAATACTTTTCATTGCCGGCATTGATCGGGAAAGCATTTATTGCCGTTATTCCAGAATTCAATCTTCAGATGCTGGTTCCCATTTTTCTGGCCTTTCAGTTATTCATGCCTTTTCTCAGTCCGTTCCTTCGTTTCGATGAACTCGAAAGTGTTCTTGATTATTCTATTCTGGGGATTGCAGCGTTTATCTTATTTGGCAGGGTCAGCTCTCCCCAATGGTTGATATGGCTGATGCCGTTTCTGATTCTTGCCGTAAAAGATAAGAAAGACATTTGGTTGATAGTGTTTTACAACCTGGTCACATATCTCGCTTTTCCGTTGGCTTTTGACTTATTCGGAGATGCCAGCATTGAATTCGGAGTGTTCACAGCTTTCATTTACGTTGCCCTGTTCTTGATCATCTTTCGCACCATCAAAAGAATTCACTTTTCGCTGGATTTCTTCCAAATGCTGCGTCCGCAGAAAAAGGCTGAACTGCCGTCTTAAATTCAATCGCATTTTTCATCTGTATTACTGTGCACAAGTTGCGCTATAATCGAATTCCATCTTAACCAATCGAGGAACCCATGCGCAACGAAGAAGGACTTGAATTCCATCTGCATATCAAAGCCGGAGATATCGGGCGTTATGTTCTGCTGCCCGGCGATCCGGCACGCTGCGAAAAGATCGCCAAGTATTTTGATGATGCGCATTTTGTTGCCCAGAACCGCGAATACGTCACCTGGACGGGCACCCTGCTGGGAGAGAAGGTTTCGGTAGTCTCCACCGGCATCGGCTGCCCCTCAACTGCCATCGCAATAGAAGAAATGGTGGAAGTAGGCGCAGACACCTTCATCCGGGTGGGAAGTTCGGGTGCCATCCAGCCCGATGCGCATATGGGCGACGTGGCGATCGTCACAGCAGCCATCCGCGACGAAGGCACGACATCGCAATATCTACCCATCGAATTTCCAGCAGTGGCTGATCTGGACGTTGTGACCGCGCTGCGCAGCGCTGCCAGGAAGCTGGGATACCCCTATCATGTGGGTGTGAGCCAATCCAAGGATTCCTTCTACGGCGAGGTGGAGCGTCAACGCATGCCGCTGGCTCACCAGTTGGAGGAAAGATGGAATGCCTGGGTGGCAGCCGGGGCAATCTGCTCAGAAATGGAATCAGCGGTCATTTTCATTCTCTCGTCCCTCTACCGCAAGCGCGCGGGCGGGACGATGCTGATGATCAACGACTCCGACCTGGGAGAACTCAACCAGGGTGATTCCGGTAAAACGATGGTTGAGTTTGACGCCGACCGCGTGATCCGCGTGGCGGTGGAAGGACTGAAGATCCTGATTAACCAGGACCGGCAAAAATAGCCTGTTTTCTGACTCAATATCCCGAATTTATTGCGAATTCGGGATTTCTTTTGATCAATTTTAGAACAAATTTACCAAACCTATTGACAAACTAGAATTAGTGTTCTATACTGTGACTGTTCAATGAAACAATTGTTCTGTCATTCCTGAGGAGGAACAGTCATGAATCTCACATCCACCCGTCCGGCTTTGCAAAATCCCCTGAAAGTATTTTCAGGCGTTCGCGTCCGCACCAGCTTTGTTTACGGGCTGATCATCATCGTGGCGATGGCTGCGTTTGAAGTGTTCAACTACGCCACGACGGCGTTTGCCCTGAAGGATCTTCTTGGCGATCTGGCGTTCGCAGGCATCTCCTGGGCGACCTTCCTCGCGCTGGCGTTCTGCGGAATTGATTTTGCGGGTATCGCCAGCCTGATCACCCAACCGCATCAGCGGGAAAACAAGGATGCCTGGTACCTCTTCGGCGCCTGGCTGATTGCTGGAACCGCCAATGCTGCCCTCACCTGGTGGGGTGTGACCATGGCGATCACCAATCATTCGCTCGGCAGTTCAGCGGTGATCAGCACCTCCACATTGGTCAAAGTGGTTCCCATCTTCGTGGCAGTCATGGTATGGGTGATCCGTGTTCTGATCATCAGCTCGTTGTCGACCGCCCTTGAGCGCATGTCCAACAGCCGCAGGATGCCGATGCACTCAGTCAATCCGCAGGCAAGGGCAAGCTATTCGGCCAACCGCGTCCCCGTTCAGCCGCAAGCTATGAGGTCAAGCCCAACGGCTCACAGCCCGGTTGTTTCCCGCACTCCCATGCCATCGCAGGTGCAGCGTCAAAGAGTGGAACCCACCTACCATCCCCTTTCGGCAAGCTCACGAAATGTGAACACCCCGGATCAATCCCAGCGAAGAATGTGATCCTGCGGATAAACCAAAGGCAGCCCTGAAATCAGCGAGGGCTGCCTTTTTTGTTGTCTATTTACGGGTTATTCTTCCAAAATGGGAAGCTTGATCGTGAATGTTGTTCCTTTACCCTCTTCAGAAGTGGCTTCAATGGACCCGTTGTGTTTGATGACAATATAGCGGGCGATGGAGAGTCCCAACCCTGAGCCGGAGGACACGCCGCGTTTTCGGCTCTTTTCGCCGCGGTAGAAACGGTCAAAAATGTGAGGCAGGTCTTCGGCAGAGATGCCCGGACCATTATCGCCAACAGTGATCTGGATCATGTTCTCCACACGGCGCATTCCCACATCCACCGTGCTGCCGTTGGGCGTGTACTGAATGGCATTGCTGATCAGGTTGACAAAAACCTGCTTGATGCGGTCGCGGTCAGCGCTGATTTGAACATGCTCGATCTCGTTGAGGACCAATTTCTTCCGGTCGCCCGCCAGGATATGCATTTGCTGCAATACTTCAAGGATCACTTCATCGAGCTGCACACGGTCGAGGTTGAGGGGGAGCATTCCACTTTCCGCCTGGTTGACGAGCAGTAAATCGCCCACCAGCCGGCTGAGCCGGTCCACCTCAGATTCGATGCTGGTGAGGGACTCTTCATCCGCGGTACCTGTGCGGCGTATGAGCCCGATATTCCCCTTGATGACGGTTAAGGGAGTCCGAAGTTCGTGGCTGACATCTCCCAGGAACCGCTGCTGTGAGGTGAACAAACGCTCCAACCTCTCCAATGTCTGATTGAACGCTGTGACGAGTTTCCCAACCTCATCGTTGGAAGGCGCTTCCTGGGGAATACGGCGTGAGAGGTCATCTGCGTTTGTGATCTGCGTTGCCACTCGCGTCATGGTAGCCAGGGGTTGGGTCGCACGTGCGGTAAAGAACCATGTCAAAATGCTGGCCAAAGCCATGGCAATGAGCGTAATGATGACCAGGATTGTGGAAAGCGTTTGCTGGATCAGGTCCACCAGGTTGAGGTTGATCCCCACCTGCAGCACGCCTGCTGGACCGCGTACCGATTCAAGAGGTATGGTGAGCACCCGAAGGTGCTGATTCTGGGAAGAGACTGAAACCAGGGTGGTCTCGCCGGTAAAACGGTTTTGACTATCGAGGGGCGTTTTCCAGCCTGTGGGACGGCTGACTTGCAGGCGCTGGTCATTTCCCCATACCTGGACGAGCAGATTCTCTGTGGGTTGGAAGGCTGCAACTGAGCGCGGGTCATAGATCCCCGAAGGATCGACTTTTAAAACCTTAAGCAAATCCTGGGCGGTGCTGGTGAGCGATTGATCCACCTGATTGAGCAGAATCACATTGGTCAGGCCGTAAACCAGCCCGCCAAAGAGAAGCAGCACGCTTCCAAGCAATGCTGTATAGAGCAGGATCAACCGCAGCCGAAGGGACATAAGCTTGGCTTATGCTGTTTCGCGCATCACATACCCGACGCTGCGCACCGTATGGATCAAACGGGCTTCACCGTCGCTTTCGAGTTTTTGCCTCAGGTATCGGATGTAGACATCCAGAACATTGCTCTCGCCGCCAAAATCATAACCCCAGACTCTGTCAAAGATCAATTCGCGGGTAAGCACCTGGTGCGGGTGCCGCATGAAGAGCTCGAGAAGATCGTATTCTTTGGCGGTCAGCATGATGGTTCGACCCTTGCGGGTTGCCTGGCGGGTGGAGGTATCCAGCACCAGGTCCTGGAAGGTAAGCGTGGGCGCGCGTTCCACCTGGGTGCGGCGAAGCAGTGCCCGAATGCGCGCCAGGAGTTCATCCACCTCGAATGGCTTGACCACATAATCGTCGGCGCCTGCGTCCAAACCATGTACGCGGTCGACCAGGGTGTCTTTTGCTGTAAGCATCAAAATGGGAACGGGTCCCATTTCGCGCAGACGCCTGCAGACCTCCAGCCCGTCCATTCCAGGGAGCATCCAATCCAGAATGACCAGGTCAGGGTGGTTGTCGCGCGCCAAATTGAGGCCGCTTTCACCGTCCATGGCAGAGTCCACCTGATAACCTTCATAGGCAAAAGTGCGCTTCAAAATTTTCTGGATCGCATCATCATCTTCAATGACCAAAATTCGCTCTTTCATAGTCACTCCTCATTTGAAAAACAAATGATCATATCAATTCCACCATCTCTATTATGTCATAAAGTTTAAGAATTATTAACTTTGTTTTCGATCTGTTTCCAGGCAAGTTTCAGGTCTGAACAACTCGCAGGGTATAATTCCAGTCATGAATATTGGCAGGACATTGACAGACCCGGTTTGGGTGGACACCCAGGAAGCACTTGCAACAGTGCTTGCTGACTTGCAGTACCAACCCATCCTCGCAGTGGATACTGAATCGAACAGCCTGTATGTGTATCAAGAACGAGTTTGCCTGATCCAGATCTCCACTCCTCAAACCGATTACCTTATCGATCCACTGGCAATTAAGGATCTATCCGGTCTGGCACCGATCTTCGCCAACCCCGCCCAGGAAAAGATCTTTCATGCATCCGAATATGATCTGATCTGCCTGAAACGGGATTTTGGTTTTCGGTTTGAGCACCTTTTCGACACCATGACTGCAGCGCGCATTCTTGGAGTGACGCAATTTGGTCTGGCACCTTTGCTGGAGATAAAGTTGGGCGTGTGCATCGATAAACGATATCAGCGTGCCAATTGGGGAACCAGGCCGCTTTCGGCAAGTATGCTGGATTATGCACGGATGGACAGCCATTATTTGTTCGAACTGCGCGACATTCTGAGACGCGAACTTGTTGAAAACAACCTGCTTGCGCTGGCAGAAGAGGATTTCAAGCTTGAGCGGGATGTTAAGGTTCCCGTTGCTGACGACAGAAACCAGCATTGCTGGAAAGTGGCAGGCGCACAACACCTGACCCCCCAGCAGGCGGCGATCCTCCAGGAACTTTGCACCTACCGCGACCAACAGGCGCGGAAATTAAACCAACCATTATTCAAAGTGTTTTCCAACGAGCTGATGGTCGAGTTAACTATTAACCCGCCTCAATCACTGGAAGATTTACCTTCATACAAGGGATTGAACGCCCGCATGATACGGCTTTTTGGCGCTGACCTGATGGATGCCATCGCCCGAGGATTGGCACGCCCGCCGCTGCGGCGTGAACCGCGGATACGGCCCGACGAAGCGCTGGTCAAACGGGTGGAAGCTCTCAAGGGATGGCGGAAGAAGACCGCCCAGGAGATCAAGGTAGAATCTGATGTGGTACTGCCGCGCGAGATTTTGGAACAAATTGCAGAGCACAATCCGCATACCTCCAGTGATCTGGCAAATATCATGCGCCTGGTTCCCTGGCGATACGACCACTTCGGCGATTCCATTCAATCCGTTCTATCAAAACTGGAGGGATCATGATCATCCGCTTTGAAGGCGCAGCCCAAACCGTTACCGGATCGCAGCACTTACTGGAGATCAACGGCAGAAAACTCCTGCTGGATTGCGGTCTTTTCCAGGGCAAACGAAAAGAGGCTTTCGAGCGAAATACCCACTTCCGCTTTGACCCCGCCAGAATCGATGCAGTGATTCTTTCGCACGCGCATATCGATCACAGCGGCAATTTACCGAACCTGGTCAAGCAGGGTTTCAGGGGACCCATCTACTCCACGCCTCCCACTGCTTCGCTGGGTGAAATCATGCTTGCAGATTCTGCACACATCCAGGAATCGGATGCAGAATACGCGTCCAAGAAGAACCGTCGGCGCGGAGAACCTCCCGTTGAACCTTTGTACACCGTGACAGACGCAGAGGAAGCGTCCAGGCAATATTATCCGGTGAAGTATGATCAGGAATTCTCGCCCATTCCAGAAGTCACGGCGAAATTCGTGAATGCCGGACATATTTTGGGCTCTGCAGCGATTGTGCTTACAGTTCATGAAAACGGCAGCAGCAAGAAGATCTGGTTTTCCGGCGATATTGGGAGGAACGATATGCCGCTGCTGCCCGACCCGGTTCTTCCCACACCGGATGTGGACTATCTGTTGATGGAATGCACCTACGGCGACAAGCCTCACAGCTCCATCAGCGAAGCCTACGCCGAACTGCGCGATGTGGTGGTGAAAACGGTCAAGCGCGGAGGGAAGATCATCATTCCCGCATTTGCCATCGGCCGCACCCAGGACATTGTCTTTGGCCTCAATGAAATGGTCGCAGCCGGAGATATTCCCATGATCCCCGTGTATGTCGACAGTCCCCTGGCAGTGGAAGCTTCGAAGATCTTCATGAAATATCCCGATTATTTTGATGAGGAGACGCGCACCTTCATCCTCGAACACCGCCACCCGGCGCTGGATTTCAAGGGACTCACTTACATCGGTTCAGTGGAAGAATCCAAGAGGCTGAATGACCTTGGCGGACCCATGGTGATCATTTCAGCATCGGGCATGGCAGAGTCAGGACGCATTTTGCATCACTTGCGCAACAACATCGAGAATCCGCGCAACACCATTTTGATCGTGGGCTGGCAGGCTCCCAATACCCTGGGAAGAAGACTGGCGGAGCGTGAAACGCAGGTGCGCATCTTTGGTCAGCTTTATGAGCGGAGGGCAGACGTGGAGACCATCGGCGGGCTTTCGGCTCACGGCGGGCAGGATATGCTGGTGCAGTATGCCAAAAGCGTAAACGGCAGGGCGAAGAAGATCTTCCTGGTGCACGGCGATCCCGAAGTGGCGGCAGTCTTCCAGCAAAAGCTGAAAGAAATGGGAGTGGGACCGGTGGAGTATCCAGTTCCCCAGGAATCTGTCGAGATTTAGCAGCTTTCGGTTATAATTTCAGAATTCGGAGAGGTGCCGCAGTGGCTGAACGGGGCGGTCTCGAAAACCGTTGTGGTCCTCTGGGCCACCGTGGGTTCGAATCCCACCCTCTCCGCTCACTTTGTTCGCTCCGAGGGCAGTTCCCAGCCCTCACCCGCTCCATACAATGACTCCGAGGGCGATTCCCAGCCCTCACCCGCTCGTTGCACTCACTCCGTGGGCGGTTCCCAGCCCTCTCCTCCATATAACTCATCTGACTGAGAGCGTTGCATGCAGACCTCTCAGTATTGTTTTAAGGCTGCAGCAGTTGCCGTGAGTCCCTTTCGAAAAGTAACTAACATTTCAGATTTTTCATCACAACACACAGATGCACCATTGATTTTCTGGTATTCCAGAGATTTGGAGGCACAGTATGGGTCGCTTACTTTACATCGCAAACGTATCACTCGATGGCTATACCGAGGATAAAGATGGCAAATTTGATTGGACAGCACCTGGTGACGATGTATTCATATTCATCACCAATCTCATGAGAGCGGATGGAACTCACCTCTATGGACGGAAAATGTATGAAACAATGATGGTCTGGGAAACTGACCCCAGATTTGCCGCCGAGTCTCCGCTCATGCGCGACTTCGCCGAGGTATGGCAATCGGCAAACAAGTTTGTGTACTCCAGAACATTGGCAACTGTTCCAACTCGTAAAACTCAGCTTGAACGTAACTTTGACCCAGAATCAATCAGGCATCTGAAAGAGAAAACTGATCATGATATCCTCATCGGCGGTCCTGAGCTTGCATCGCTCGCCTTTCGGTCTGGGTTGGTAGACGAGTGCCAGCTTTTCATCTACCCGCTCATCGTTGGAGGCGGGAAACAAGCCCTTCAAGGCGAAGTTAAGTTGAACCTTGATCTTTTGGAAGACCACCACTTTTCAAATGGTGTGGTTTATCTCCGTTATCGTATCATACCTGCCTCCGAACCCTGATTCAGGTGCCAAACCAGGAAAAGACAGAAAAAGAAAATTGCCCAGGCTAAAGCAAATGCTGGGCGTCCAGGACATGTTCCCTGCCTGAAAATCGATCAGGCCGGATGTGCCTGCGGCAGAGGCTGAGGCAGCGGTAAAGAGTCCGACAAGAAACCGGGGCTAAAAACGGGAGGTTATGATGAGGAGTGATGGCAGTATCAAGAGCGGTGACCTGAGCCGGTTCGGAATTGAATAAATTCTTATCTGGTAGTACATTGGTAAGTAAGGTCGTCGGTCACTCAAAAGGTTCACCATGCAATATAGCTTAGCTTTCTTTCTCTTTGTGCTTGCGCTCGTGTTTTTCCTGCCTGGCGTGCGTAGAATCCTGTTCATGCGCAGGCTGAAGAAGAAGGGGATAATCACCCTTGGCACGGTGCTTGCTTCAAAAAGTGCTACTGGTTGGCTATGGACTGCTTCCTTCGGCAACCAGGATAGACCATTGGTTGGCTATCAATCATCCAACGGCCAAAAAATGATCATTCAGTTGGCCACGAGCAGCGTTCTACCCCAACGAAGGTATGAGGCAGGTCAAACAGTGCAAGTCATGTATGACGAGAACTGTCCCGAACGAGCGTTCATTGTCCCAGAATGGAAAGTTGCCTTGAGGGAAACCTGGGTGGGGGTCGCCGCGGCGCTTCTCGCAACTTACTTTTTATTGGCAAAATAGCAAAATGTTTGTAAAGGGGGGTGTTTTTTGAAATCCCCTTGCTCTCATCCTGGCTTCATCGCCATAGACTCGCCATGCTGTAATCCTCTCAAAACTGATGCTCAATAGAAGTATCGACATCCTTGGTTGAGTGCAATGAGAATGTCGGCGCCAAACCGTGTATTGACTTTCCTCCTGCAGGTTGATATATTTTTTAATTATTGCGATAAAAAACATCCAAATTATCGCAAATAGTTACTCGTATTGGGAAGGATAAAAATGGAAAGCAACCGGAACCCGCTTCACGAAAGTCGAAGAATCAGTCCAATGCTGCAGGATTTCCGAGGTGATGTCATTTTACCCGGCGACGATGCTTACGAGGTTGCAAGAAGAATTTTGATGGGACAATTCGACCGCCATCCTGAGGTCATCTTCCGACCTGCTGATGCCATGGACATTGCCAGAATCGTGGGCTACGCCAGCGATACTGGAAGGGAATTGGCTGTACGCAGCGGAGGACACAGCCTTGCAGGTCACAGTGTCAGTGAAGGGGGCATCGTACTGGATCTGAGACAGGTGAACTCGCTGGAAATCGACCCTAAAAGCCGCAGTGCATGGGCGGGATCTGGTCTGACAGCCGGGGAGTACACCCGGGCTGCCGCATTGCAAGGACTGGTGACCGGTTTTGGCGACACGCCCACTGTGGGTATTGGAGGATTGACCCTCGGCGGAGGGGTGGGTTACTTGGTCCGAAGAAATGGTTTGACGATTGATGAACTCCTGGCAGCGGAAGTAGTCACCGCTGATGGGCAGGTGGTGCATACCGACAAAGAGTCACATCCCGATTTGTTTTGGGCGATTCGCGGAGGAGGCGGCAATTTCGGTGTCGTATCGCGGTTCAAATTCCGGCTGCACAGCATCGATCAGGTGCTTGGCGGGATGCTGATCCTTCCAGCCACGGTCGAAGTGATAGAAAGGTTTGTCGCTGAATCCATGCAAGCGCCGGATGAGCTTTCTTCGATCCTCACAGTCATGCCTGCACCGCCCATGCCTTTTCTGCCTGCGGAAGTGGTTGGAAAACCAGTGGTGCTTGCAATGATGCTGTACTCTGGATCATCGATGGAGGAGGGTGCGCGGGTTCTTGCTCCTTTCCGCGCCATTGCCAAACCCATTGTGGATATGATCCACCCCATGCATTATCCCGAGATTTATCCCCCGGAAGGACCAGAAATGCATCCTCTGGTGGTTGCAGACTCCTTGTTTATTGACAAGGTGGACCGGTCGGATGCCCAGGCGATCGTCGATGCCGTGATCCATTCAGATGCGCCCATGCGAACGGTTCAACTCCGGGTGCTGGGAGGAGCCATGGCCAGGGTGCCCAGCGAGGCCACCGCTTTTCCTCATCGGACGGCAAAGATCATGGTGAATATCGTTTCTTTTTATTCAGGTGATGCTGATATCGATCTTCGGAAGGAATGGGTGGCTCAACTGGCTGATACACTGCACCAGGGGTACAACGGCGCGTATGTGAATTTCCTGGGCGAGAGTTCACCTGAAAAAATCCGCGAAGCCTATACTGAAGAATGCTGGAGAAAACTAACCAGGATCAAAAAACAGTACGATCCTGCCAATTTGTTCCATATGAACCAGAATATTCCACCACAGTAAGCCGGTGTTGCCCTGGGGTATAAGGTTCTCAATGAAGGGGGCTATTTCTTAACTTCAGGGCCGGAAAGATTATTTAAAGAAATAATAGATTGCCACGACCACGCCGATGGTCACCACGATCCACCTCAGCAAGGTGGGGCTGATACGGCCGGCCAACTTGCTGCCAGCGAACCCGCCTGCAACGGCAAAGACTGCCATGACCAGGGCTGCCCACCAGTGTACACTGCCTGAGAACAGAAAGAAGATGGCTGCTGAGACGTTGGTGGCCAACGCCAAAGCTTGTTTGAGGGAATTCAAGCGGGTCAAATTATCATTGACCAAAATGCCGAGCACAGCCAGGATGATCACGCTTAAGCCGGCTCCGAAGTATCCACCGTAAACCGCTGCCAGCAGCACACCCGGGATCGCCGCCAGTTCCAAAGTTCGGGCTGCCTGGTGCGCATTCGCATTTCTGCTCAGCCATTTGCGCAGTGGGTCACCAAGCGCCAGGAGCAGCGCTGCCAGAAGGATGAGATACGGAATGAGCTGACGGAAGATCTTTTCTCCCGTATTAAGCAGAAGCAATCCACCGATGACACCTCCCACGATTGCCGCAGGCACCAAAAGCCAAAGACGCCGCTTTTGCGATTTGAGCTCATTCCACGAGGCAAGGGTGGCGCCAAAATAACCCGGGCAGAGCGCCACAGTGTTAGTCACATTGGCTGCCACCGCGGGCATGCCCAGTGCAGTCAGCAAGGGGAAGGTAATCAACGTTCCGCCGCCGGCCAGGGCGTTCACCCCGCCAGCCAGGAAGGCACCGATGCCGATGAATATGTATTGAATGATTGTGAAGTTGACCATAGCTAAGCGGGTCAAGTATAGCTTATTTCGACTGCAAGTACCAGAAGGGTTTAAACAACACTGCCGCTAACTGCGGCAGTGTCGATTTGTACCAGTCGATAAAGTTTATGCTGCTGTGGCAGGCTCGAGTTTGGTCATGCCTTCGAGGATCGTCTCCAAAGCGATGGTATGCACGCAGCGCCCGCGGGTCTTGAAGAAATCACAATCGCAAGACCATTCGCCGTTTTCATAGCTCACTTCGTGGGTATTGTTGTCGCCTTCAACCGAAACAGAAAAGGAGTGAAACTGGAACCGGCTTCGTTCTTGCGCATAGCGCTTCGCTTTTTCGATCTTCCCGATCATTCCGTAGTCCATGGCTTTACTCTCCTATCATGGGTTGGGGTACAAAAAGGCACGCAGAATATCTACGTGCCCGCACTCACTTCTTGATTGACTTGCCGCTAAATACTCGCATGGAGGTTTCTTGATTCCTTTCGATAAGTGTATATCAGGTTTCAGGTAAAGTCAACAAACATTAACATACACTTACCCCACGTTATCACGACGAAGTACCATAAAGGCGCTTTTCGAGCACCAACGCATCTTCTCCGCCCTCGTAATAATGCAGCCAGCGGTCCACCTGGTGGTAGCCTTTCTGTTGATACAAACGGATGGCGCTGGTATTGGTGGTTTTAACCGAGAGCCGTACAGCCGGCTGCCCCATCAGTCGTTCGCATTCCTCCAGCAGGGCGCTGCCAATGCCCATGCGGCGGAACTCAGGCTTCACGCAAATGGTGGTGATCCAGCCGGTGCCGTCATCACGATGGGTATCGCCGCCAACGAACCCGGCCATTTTACCTTTGACCACTGCTTTCAGGCGCACAATACCGCCCATGGTCAGGATGCTGATAAGGTCCAGCAGCGGCCAGGCATCGGACGCGAAGCAAATTTGCTCGATTTCCCGCAATTCGCCAAGGTCGCGCAGGTTGGCAGGAACGATTGAATAAGGGATCGGAGTATTCAGCATCAGATTAAAGGGATGGGTTGGGATCACCGAGAACCCAACCCATCATGATCAATGAATGTTTGCCTTACTCTTTTCCGGTCGTCTTTTTGACGAAATCGCCGAGGAGGCTGGTGAATTCCATCGGGAAGATATATTTTGTGGCTGGACTCTGAGCCATCGACTTGAGTGTCTCAAAGTACTGCAGGGTCATGGTCTTCTGATCGATCTCCTTGGCTGCAGCGTAAATGGCTTCAAGGGCTTTCTGATAGCCTTCAGCACGCAGCAGTTGTGACTGGCGTTCGCCTTCAGACCGCAGAATGTTAGCCTGCTTTTCGCCTTCAGCCTTCAAAATGTTGGCCTGCTTGTCGCCTTCAGCCACATTGATGGCAGCTTCGCGGGTACCGGTGGATTCGGTGACGATGGCACGGCGGGTGCGCTCAGCGGTCAACTGGCGGTTCATGGATTCCTGAACGTCCCTTGGCGGAACGATCTCGCGGATTTCCACGTTGGTCACTTTGACGCCCCAGCGCTCGGTCACCTCATCCAGGCGGGCGCGCAGCGCGGTGTTGATGCGCTCGCGTTCAGCCAGCACCACATCCAGCAGGATGCCGCCGATCACAGAACGCAGGGTGGTGGTAGCGATACCCTGGGCAGCCAGCTCGAAGTTCTGCACCTGCAGCACGGATTGCACCGGATCGAATACCTTGTAATACCATAGGAAATCGATGGAAATGGGTGCGTTATCCTGGGTAATGGAACTCTGCGCCGGGATTTCACGGACCTGCTCTCGCAAATCCACCATCACCGGACGATCGATGAACGGGATCAACAGCACGAGACCGGGACCTTTGGCGCCGATGCAGCGCCCCAGACGGAAGACGACCACGCGCTTGTATTCCGGTACGATCTTGATCGCTGCGGCAAGAAAAATCACCACCAAGACGATCAGGACACCAATCAGGCAAATCAACGTCGTATTGGCACCACCGAACATATACTCCTCCTTATGAGTTAGAAATGAATTCTGGATTTGATCGGGCAGTCTTACTTTTCCGCCCGGTTGGGCTTGTCCGCTTCGACGATTAAAACCAACCCTTCGCGCTTGACTACGCGGACATTGGTATCAGCTTTGATCGGTTTTTCCGACCTGGCACTCCATTCTTCCCCGTTGACGTAGACGCTACCGTCCCTGTAGATATCGGTGCGGCTCTCGCCCACCATGCCGATGAGGTTGCTAAGACTTTGCACCGGCTTGAGCTTCATCACATCGATGCTTTTGCGCCCGATAAACCAGAGCAGCAATGTGGCAGCGGTGCTGACCACGATCGCAAAGATTGGATTGATGGCGGGGTACCCGCTTTCAGCGCGGAAGAGAAAGATGGATCCCACGATCAGCGAGGCGATGCTGGGAATCAACCAGATCCACTGTTTGGATCTGCGGATGGCGATTACAAAAGGAACCACGCCGACGATCAAAAGGATCAGCGCCCAAAGGTTGGTCGGCAGGTTATAAATGGCATACCCGGCCAGGAAAATGGCAAACAGGGCGCCGATCTCGAGGAAACCTGTACCGGGAGTGAACAAAGCCAGGATTCCAAGCACAAAACCTACCACCAGCAGTAAATAGGCGACATTTGGATCAAGCAGGAAGCTCATTTTTTTCCTTTCGTTGAGAGTGTCCTCAGAATCATTATACATCGCCGGTGGATTGAGTCAAAATGAACTGAAGTGTCTCATTACGCGGCTGTGTATAATTCCTATTAATATACGTATGAGATTGGATTTCGGAGCATAAGAGCCATGAAAAAAGATCTTTCAGCTTTCGGGATCAGCACCCTGATGAATCATGCCGGCGAGGGTGAGCATCCACTGCACGCGCATAACATGCCGATCTTTGAAACGTCTGCGTTTGCTTTTGAGAATGCCGCAGAAGGGGCTGCTCTTTTCAAGGGCGAGGGTGAAGGGTACATCTACACCCGCCTGGGAAACCCCAATCTTGACCTGTTGGCGCGCAAGATTGCATACCTTGAGGCATTCGACCTGATGAAGGCGCAACCAGGAAAAGATCCGGATGAGCTGGCAGCAGGGACGGTATTTTCCTCGGGTATGGCAGCCATCGCTGCAGCAATACTGGCAAAAGTCAAACAGGGGCAGACGATCGTCACTCACGAATCGCTGTATGGAACCACCTACTCATTTCTAAAGACTATCGCGGAAAATTACGGTATCCAACTGGTCTGGACGAAAGGATTATCGCTGCCCGACTGGGAAGAAGCTTTGAGCCGGGCGGGGAATGTGGACCTGGTATATGTTGAAACGCCCTCCAACCCGCTGCTCTCATTGGTCGATCTTGAGGGAGTGGCTCAACTTTCCCATGCCTGCGGTTGCTGGATGATGGCGGACAACACCTTTGCATCTCCCTATTGCCAGCGGCCGCTCAGCCTGGGTGCCGATGTGGTGATCCATTCAACCACCAAGTACCTCAGCGGTCACGGCTTGATCATTGGCGGGGCAGTGGTCAGCAGCCACCCTGAGTTCATCCATAATGAGTTGAACAATATCAACAAGCTCCTGGGAGGTGTGCCCAGTCCGTTTGATGCCTGGCTGACCGCGATCGGACTGAAAACCTTTGAAGTGCGCATGAAGGTCCATTGCGAAAATGCCCTGCGCCTGGCGGAGTTCCTCGAAGCTCACCCTCGTGTGGAACGAGTTTATTACCCCGGGTTGAAGAGCCATCCTGATTTTGAACTTGCGAAAAGGCAGATGATTGCTCCGGGAGGCATGATCGCCTTCGAGCTCAAGGGCGGGTATGAAGCAGGGGTTGGGCTGCTCAACCGGGTGCAGGTTGCCACCCTGGCGGTATCCCTGGGTAACATCGATACCCTGGTTTCCCATCCAGCGAGCATGAGCCATGTAAATGTGCCGCCCGAAATCCGTCGTCAAACCGGCGTGAGCGACGGGTTGATCCGCCTCAGCGTTGGCATCGAAAATATTGACGACCTGCTGACAGACCTTGATCAGGCGATCTCCTGACGCCACCCGGCCGCCCGCTTGACGCTGTTCCGGCAGAAGTGTATACTTCAATCAGAATAACTTCTTCGGGGCAGGGTGAGGACTGGCGTCCAATTCCTGACCGGTGGTGACAACCCACGAGCACGAAAGTGCATGATCCGGTGAAATTCCGGGGTCGACGGTAAAGTCCGGATGAAAGAAGAAGTGATCCAGGTGGAAGCATTCCGCCTGTGATCTCAAGCCCCGAATCCATGGATCGAGGCTTTTTTATTTTGAAAGCTCAATCGCAATTCAGAGTTCAAACCAGAATGCAAACCCGAAAGAAACCAACCCTTTCTCAGAGGCTGGCAGGTCAGAGCAGTTGGCTGGCGGTTCTTTCGCTTGGACTGGTGGTTCTCATATGGGGGTTGGTGGTCCAGTGGGGGAAGCCCCCATCATTTATTCTTCCTGCGCCTGCTGCAGTCTGGCAGAGGTTTGTGCAGGTGCTGGCGGATGGGACGCTGTTGACCAATACCCTGGTGACGCTTTCAGAGGTGCTGTTGGGGCTGCTCATTGGCAGTCTGATGGCAACGGTGACCGGTTATGGGCTCGCCAAGTCTCACTCGTTGGAAAAGATCCTTTCCCCCTTCCTGGTCGCCAGCCAGGCGGTTCCCACCGTGGCAATTGCACCGCTGCTGGTCATCTGGTTTGGTCCGGGAATGATCTCGAAGGTGGTCATTTGCGGACTCACTGTTTTCTTCCCAATCCTGGTCAATACGGTCATTGGCATACAGGCTGTGCCTGAAAGCTTGCACGATCTGATGAAGTCGATGCGAGCGACAAGGATGCAGACCCTGCGCTACCTTGAGATTCCTGCAGCCCTGCCGGTGCTCTTCGGCGGATTGCGTATCGGAGCCACGCTTTCGGTCATCGGAGCGGTGGTGGGCGAATTCGTTGGATCTGACCGGGGATTGGGTTTTTTGATCAACGTGGGGAGGGGGCAGTTCGATACTTCGCTGGTATTTGTCGCCCTCTTTATGTTGATCCTGCTGGCAGTAATGCTTTACGGCGCTGCATACCTGGCCGAAAGGCGCGTCTTGCGCTGGAAGCCGGGCAACAACCATTGATAAGGGACGGAATTCATGAAGAAACCATTGATCGCTGCTGCGTTGATCTTGACCATTTTCCTGACAGCCTGTTCGGTTACAACGCCTGCTGCAACTGTACCTGGTACGACCGGAAGCGCTTTAACAGATATCCGGCTGCCAGTAGGGTATATTCCCAACGTCCAGTTTGCCCCCCTCTATGTGGCCATTGACAAGGGGTTTTACAGCGATGAGGGATTAAATGTACATATTGACTACAGCATGGAGAACGACAATGCCGTCCTGTTGGGGAATGATTCGGTCCAGTTTGCCATTCTTTCCGGCGAACAGGTGATGCTTGGGCGGGGGCAGCAACTTCCGTTGGTGTATGTGATGGCCTGGTATCAGCAGTACCCGGTGGGGGTGGCTTCAAAGGTGGCTGAAGGGATCACCCAACCGGCTGACCTTGCGCACAAGCGCATCGGGCTTCCCGGAACATTCGGCGCCAGTTATATCGGGTTGATCGCGCTGCTCGATTCAGCCGGATTGAGCGAGCAGGATGTCTCGCTGGATTCGATCGGGTTCAACCAGGTGGAAGCTTTGACTGCCAATAAGGATGACGCCGTGGTGATCTACTCGGCGAACGAACCCGAAGCGTTGAAGAAACAGGGTGTGGATGTGAATGTCCTCAAAGTCTCCGATTACAGCCCGCTGGTAGCCAACGGCCTGGTGACCAACGAAAAAACGCTTGCCGCGAACCCCGAACTGGTGCAAAAGATGGTCCGTGCCACGCTAAAAGGCATCGACTATGTCATCGCCCACCCGGATGAATCTTTCGAGCTCTGCAAGAAATATGTAGAGAACCTGGCAAATGCCGACCAGGAGCTGCAGAAGAAAGTGCTGCTCAATTCCATCGAGCAGTGGAAGGCAGACCGCCCTGGTTTGACCGACCCTGCGAGTTGGGAAAACATGCAGCGCATCCTGCTGAAAATGAAACTGCTCAAGGAACCGCTTGATCTGACCAAAGCGTACACCAATGAATTCATTCCATGATCTTTCCACGCCGGCAGGTCCGCTGGTTACCGTCAGTCACCTTGGGGTTACTTTTGACGACATTTCCGGCGACCTTGAGGCGATAGACGACCTCAGTTTTACGCTGGGTGCCAATGAATTTCTGTGCGTCCTTGGACCTTCCGGCAGCGGCAAGAGCACCTTGCTGCGCGTGGTTTCAGGATTACTCGAGCCCACTGCAGGTACGGTCGCGTTCCGCGATCATGACCGCCTGCCCAGGGTGGGCCTGGTCTTCCAACAGGCGAATCTCATGCCGTGGCGGACTGCCATCGGGAATATTGCCCTCCCGCTGGAAATGTCCGGAATGCCCGAAACGGAAATCAGGCAAAAGAGCCGGAGCATGATCGAACTGGTGGGATTGGAAGAGTTTGCCCATTCGTACCCCGATGATCTTTCGGGGGGCATGGCGCAGCGGGTGGCGATTGCCCGGGCGCTGATCCAGCAGCCGGACATTCTGCTGCTGGACGAACCCTTTGGCGCGCTGGATGCGCTCACCCGGGAGCGTATGGGCGGTGAACTGCTGCGCATTTGGCAGACCACCCACACAGCGGTGATCATGGTGACCCATTCCATCCCCGAGGCGCTGCTGCTTTCAGACCGGGTGTTGGTGCTTTCAGCCCGACCTGGCAGGATCCTTCTGGATATGGCAGTGAGTTTGCCGCGCCCGCGCAGCGAGGAAATCCGCTATTCCCCCGAGTTCCTGGAACTGGAACGCAGGCTGCGCAAGACCATTCAATAAAATTCTGCAATCTTACAATTGGGGTAGATCGAGCATCAAGTTATCGGTCAGCAGGCGCAGGTTGGCGTTCTGGTCGAGCGCTTCCAGGCTGAATTGAAGCGCCTGGATCATTGCCAGGCAGGATTCCTGATCGACATGTTCGGAGAGTGCAGTTAATTCATCGATGCGGTCGATGTTGGTCAGCGGTGTGCTGGATTGGCTGCCAATGATGAAGAGATCCCGTGAGAAGGAAAGCCAGGTTTGCAGCTCCATTCGCAGCGTATCCCTGGCGCGGTTGATCGATTCAGCATATGCAAAGCGCTCACGGATGTTCATGTCAAAGAGACGGGTGAAATCATCCAGCCAGGAATTGCGTTTTTCCTGCTGCTGGGCATCGGCGGCAAGTTTGATGGCGATACCGGGCCGACCGGCAGAAAGATGGGCATACAGCCTGGCATCATCGGGGGTGAACCGCCAGCGTTGAACGAGCTTCTCTTCAAGATGCTGCGCCGACAGCGGACGCAGCCGCAGGATCTCGCAGCGCGAAGCGATGGTGGGCAGCAGGTTTTCAGCCGAATCAGCCGTCAGCAGCAGGATCACCTGGCGGGGTGCTTCCTCAAGCGTCTTCAAGAGCGCATTTTGCGCGTTGGCATTCGCGAATTGGAAGTTGCAGAGCAGCGCCACCCTGTAGCGCGCTTCATAAGGTGCGAGGGTAAGGCTGTGCTGAAGCTGGCGCACCTGGTCAACCTTGATCATGCCGCCTTCGCCTTCAGGTTCCACAATGGAAAGGTCGGGATGCTGCATTTTGGCGATCTGGCGGCAGGAGCGGCACTCGCCGCAGAATTCTCCAGGCGCGGGAGGCTGGGTGCAGTTGACCGCCATTGCGAGTTCGAGCGTCAGGCTGCGCCGCCCAATGCCAGGCGCGCCGGTGATCAGATATGCATGCCGGATGTCGCCGTGACGGATATGCTGCGCCAGCAGTTGTTCAGCCCACTCATGCCCGCTCAGATTCCAACTCATGGAGTTATTTTAGCCTATCGTGGATGGTTTGAAAAAGGAGCCGATGCTGCCGGGTCGTTAAGCGGTCTTTTCGACCACCCAGAAGTGGGAAAGACCCAGCACCTGCAGTGGAGACCGCTCCAATGCCTGCAGAAAGCCCCGCAGCAGCCTGCCAAGCGCTGGACTGCGGGCAATAATGTTGTCGTATGCCCCAAAAATCGTTCTGCGCTGCACGACCTTCACAGGAAGGTCTTTAAAAAGCTTCTGCAGGTGTTTTCGGGTGTACACCCTCACGTGAGGAGCAAGGCGATCACGCATCCGTCGCGGCAGGTAATTGACAAGCGGGATATTCCCGAAATGATAGTTCCCCTGCCAATAGATACCGTGCGTTTCAAAGGGATAACCCCGGTTGGGGCAAAAAAGCGCCAGCCGGCCGCCCGGTTTTAGCGTGCGGACGATCTCGCGAACGGACTCCCGGTCATCCTGTACATGCTCAAGCACTTCGTTGCTGAGGACCAGGTCAAAAGAGTTCGCTGGAAAAGGAAGATGCTCTCCAACACCGCAGATCACCCGGGGGTTCTTCTGCGCTGCATCAAGGGTGCGTTCGAATTCGATATCCAATCCAATGGCGAGGTTGTCAGGCGTCGACAATCGCTGCAAATATGATCCCACCCCACAGCCGTCTTCAAACACAGCGCCGTGAATACGTTCGCCTGCTGCGTCCAGGATCATTTGCAGCCGGCGCTGCTGGCCTGCGCGCCAGACATACGAGGGTTCACCGCGCAACGAGGCTTTGTCAGAGTGGGAAGAAGTCATGTATTCCTTTTTCAGTGGAGAATGTCGAACTTCACAATGCTACCATAATCGCCGCATTGGATTTATTCAGTCACCACCGATTCCTGGTCAGGCAGCGGGACCCAGGCAAGCACAGTTGAGCCTGCGCCGACCTCGCTGGTGATGTCCACCTCGCCCCCGGCGTTGGTGGCGCGGGTTTGCATGTTCGAGAGCCCGTGACCGATGGCTTTGCGGATCTGATCGGGATTGAACCCCTGACCGTCGTCATGGATCTCCAACAAGGCACGGTCGTTTGTCTTCCACAGCAGAACTTCCACATGACGGGCATGGGCGTGTTTGGCAATGTTGGCCAGGGCTTCCTGGCAGATATGAAAGAGCGCGACCGCCTGTGCCTCGGGCAGTAATTCCAGCCCATCGGCGGGGCCGTCCAGATTCACGTCTATGAGAGTATTGGCTTTGAATTCATGCACCAGGCGTTGAACACCCTGCATGATGCTCTCGTTGCGCATCTGGCGCGGACGCAGGTCCAGGATATAGGCGCGAATATCGCGGATGGTGCTGTTCAGGTCATGGATGGCTTGATCGATGCGGCTGGCAGCCATCTCAGGATCGTCGCTCAAGAGAAGGCGTGCATGCTCCAGGGTGAGACCCACGGCGTACACCGATTGGATGATGCCGTCGTGCAAATCCATGCCGAACCGCTCGCGCTCTTCAAGAATCGCCAGGCGGCGGTCTGCGAGGTTGAGCCGTACGTTTTCGATTGCGGTAGCCATCCAGGAAGCAATGGCTTGCAGGAATTGGAATTCCAGGTCGTCCATGGGGCGCGGGTGACCCGTGGCGGTGCACATCACACCCAACACTCCGCCGCGGCCGTTGAGCGGCATGATTGCAATTTGATTGATCCGGTGGGATTTGATATAGGGGTCAAGATCAGGGTAGGAGTGCTCAGACAGATCGAGCACCTCGGCGATACCCGAACGGGCTGCCTTGCCGATTACGCCTTCTCCGATCAGGTATTGCTGGCGGCGCCAGAGATTGTTCATGTCTCCGCCGATGTGACGCTTGAGCACCAGGTTCTTGCTGTCTTCCCGCCGCAGGAACACCTCACCCACCTCGAGCTGCAGGTAGGTCATCAATTGGGTTAGGCCGTTGTCGATGATCTGGTCAATATCCGTACTGGTCGCCAGGGTGGATGCCAGTTTGTTGAGCAGCTCCTGGTTTTCAAACCGGCGTGTCATGATGAGATCGTGCCCCGAAAGCTCGCGATATTGGCGGGCGTTCGTGATGGCTACTGCCGCATAATTTGCCAGCATTTCGATGATCGTCTGATCGTTCTTGTCAAAAAAATCACTACTCTGCTTGTTCGTGAGGTAGATCTGACCAAGGAGCTTGCCGCCATGTTGGATGGGCACGCCCAGGAAGGAAGTCATATCAGGGTGAAAAGCAGGAAATCCTGCCCTGCGGGGATCCGTATGGATATTTTCCACGAGGATGGGTTCGTGAGACTGCATCAGGCTGCCGATGAGTCCAAGCCCGCGCGGAGGGTGAGCGATCTGATCCATTTCCTCCCGGCTCATTCCAATGGGAATGAAACGATCAAGGTTGCCCTTTTCATCCAGCACACCAACTGCCGCGTATTGGGCAGTGGAAAGCTCGCAGGCTATCCTGCCAATCCGCTCGAGGATTGAATCAAGCGAAATGTCTTTTACCAGGTCAAGACTGGCGGCGTGCAGCGCAAGAAGCTGCTGCGAAAGTTGTTCCTTGGTGGGAAGAGATTCCTTCATCGTTGTGCCTGATGTACAATTTTACTTGATGACTGGGTGTGAGTCAATTATAACCATTTATGGTACACTTAGTCTGAATTGTTCCGGTCTGGCAGCAACTTCGTTTTTCTAGCCCTGACCGGTTGGCAATAAATTTTGAGGTGAACCATGGTTCAATCCTTTTTCGAACGGAAAAATCAAGAAGAAAAGGTGCGCAACGAAGGGCGGCTCCCTCCGGGTCAATCGCTGACTCAGAAGTTCCCGGTGCTGCATTACGGTCCGGTTCCTGAATTTGACCCTCTCAACTGGACATTTGAAATCTGGGGCGAGGTTGAAAAACCGCTGAAATTCACATGGCAAGAATTCAACCAGCTTCCCCGCAGAAAATTGGTAATGGACATTCACTGCGTCACCCGATGGAGCAAATTCGACACTCTGTGGGAGGGCGTTTCAGTCTGCGATTTGATCGATCAGAACATTCTCAAGCTCAAGCCTGAAGCCAGGTATGTGATCCAGGTGGCGGAATTCGGATTTTCCGCAAATCTGCCTCTTAGCGTGGTGCTGGCTGACAATTTCCTGATGGCGACGCAATTTGAGGGCAAACCGCTTGCGCCTGAGCACGGCGCTCCGCTGCGCGGAATTGTGGGCGCAATCAAAGGTAGAGACGATCTGATGGTGCCTTATTTTTGGAAAGGCGCCAAATGGCTGCGGGGTCTGCAATTCACCGCGGTCGATCGCCCAGGCTTTTGGGAGCAGGCAGGCTATCACAATGAGGCAGATGTCTGGAAAGAAGAGCGCTTCGGGTAGTCCGGGTTCTGCTTAACGACGCGGCGATTTACCAAAAACGAATCGCGCATACAGACCAATCCCCACACCGGCGATCAGCACGATCCCGCCAACCACCGCCAGAAGGATCGAGCGGCTGGATCCCTGCTGATGGGAGGCAGAAGACCTGCCGCTTTGCTGGGCGCTGAAATTGACCGTTGCGGTATCTCCAGCCTTTAACTTGATGGTCACATTTTGGTTGGAAGTGGCATTGTAGCCATCTGGTATGGCCATGCTGATGGTGTAGTTCGATTCAGGAATGTCGTTGAAGCATACAGGCGCGGCATCGGCACTCGCCAGAGTGGTACCCGAAAGCGAGGTGTTGCTGGCGCTGCTGCTGATGTTGATCTTGCCGCCGGCAATGGGGCCTTCGCCCGAATCCACCATGGCGTTTCCGTTCACATCATCAAAGAGATAGACGCACAAAGTGCCAAAGCCGATGGGAGGGGCGGGTGTGGGCAGCGAGGATGTGGGCGTAGGGGAGGGACCCGGAGTGATCACCGGGGTGGGAATGATGGCGAGGCGCAGCTTTTTGCCTTCGGTGAGAAAGCGGCAGTCATCAACCGTCAACTGATTGAGGGTTTGAAGATCCTGCAGTGAGACCCCGTTTAGAAGTGCAATGCTGTCACAGGTATCCCCAGCTTTGACGGTGTAGATCACATTGCCTGCACTGTCTGCAGTGGGGGTGTAGTAATAGATCTGAGCCTGCGCAGGGTGAGTCAATTGCGGCACGACCATCAACAGCGCGAGCAGAAAGAGCAACACTGGAATGAAAACGAATTTCTTGTTCATGATATCTTTCTGGGATTATAACATGCTTGCCAAGGCAGAGATTTTCAGCAGAGTATAATCATTGCAAAGAAAGCTGCAGGAATTAATGAAGGAGCGGTTTATTGTACAGTCCAGGTTGATCATTTGCGCCATTTTAGCGATGGCGTTGCTTGCTGCCTGCAGCCTGGCTCCGATGAACAATGCAGCGAACCCCGAACCCACCGCCACGGAGACTCCAACCATCACACCAACCATCGTCTGGTTTCCGCCCACGCCGACGCTGGCTCCCCAGCCAACAGCAACGTCAACTCCTGAACAGGACCTCAAACCGGGTGTGGGCGAGCTCTTCTTTAAGGATGATTTCCAGAACAGCGATCATTGGACGCGCGAATCCACCGCCCGCGGCAACATCATTCCCGGCGACGGAAAATTAACTCTCTCCGTCATGGCAAGCAAGGGAGAATTGACCGCCATCCGGCTGGATACCCAGGTGGATAATTTCTACGCCGAGGCAAATATCAAGGTTAATCTTTGCCAGGGAGATGATATGGCAGGGATGATCTTCAGGACCGCGGGTACAAATTCATACTACCGTTACCTGGTGGATTGCAACGGCAGGGTGACCGCACAGGTTGTGTATAGAGGCGCACCCACTGCCATGCAAGACTGGACACCAAGCGGAGAACTGATCAGCGGTCTGCCTTTGCCTTTCAAACTCGGCGTTTGGGCATCGAAGAATGTGATGCGTTTCTTCATCAATGACCAATACCAGTTCGAGATCGACAGGAGCGCATTTCTTAACGGCGGAATTGGATTCTATGCCAGGGCGGGGGAAGAACCCTCCTTGAGCGTGAGCATCGACGACCTTGCAGTGTATAAAGTGCTCCCGTCCACCGCACAGACGCTGACCCCTCAGGTACCTTCGCCAACGGTCACACCCGCGCATTGATCTTTCTTCCCGGAAGCTGAGGAATCCCTGCCTTTCCCGGTCAAATTTCTGCTATTCCTTAACAGATCCTTCGAATAAGCTTTTCGTGTACAATTAAATCAACGCAGCGCAGTCGAGATAATCAAAGGAGTGCATATGTACCAGAAAATCGTCATCATCGGTCGTTTGGGGCGGGATCCGGAAATGAGATTCACACCTGCCGGTCAGGCAGTGACCAGTTTTTCGGTAGCCACAGATTATGCGCACAATGATGCTTCCGGCAAATCAATCAAGGAAACGGTATGGTTCAGAGTCTCCGCCTGGGGAAAACTGGCCGAAACCTGCAACAATTTTCTGACCAAAGGCAAGCTGGTGCTCGTTGAAGGTCGCCTGACAGCAGATGCCAAGACAGGCGGACCGCGTATTTGGACCAGTCAGGATGGGACACCCAAAGCGAGCTACGAAATTTCTGCCCAGACTGTGAAATTCCTTTCCGCCAAGACAGAAGGCGGCGCCGCTGGTGAAGAGGATGTGGAAGTTGCCGCCGGAGATGACGGTATCCCATTCTAAAAGGGAAACTCTACCAGAGAGTTGGTGAACCCATGAACGAAGAGCAGAAACAACCGGCATCCGGAATGCCCCCCATGGATGTACCGGAGGATTTGTTGCCGATCTATTCCAACCTGGTGCGGATTACCCATTCGCCATCCGAGATCATTCTAGATTTCAGCCGAATGCTTCCAGGACAGCTTACGCCGCACGTTTTGGCGCGCATCCTTATGTCACCCATAGGTGCGAAACTTCTGTTGCATGCGCTGGCGGAAAATATCTCCAGGTATGAAACCACTTTCGGCGAGATCCGCATGCCCGGCGATTCACCCCTCGCCAATGATCTCTTCAGACAGGTGAAACCCCCGGAACCTCCCGAGACTGGAAAATAAATGCATAATTTTAGTGACATCAGCGAATTGGCTGAGAAAGAGTTCGATGCCCGCACCAAAGCGAGAGATCAGGCGCTGGTTCAAGCACGGCAGTTAACCCGGCTTTGTGCACATACCATCCGCGCCATACACCGCAGCGAATCGGAAGCCGCACATTCACTTTTGGACGAAGCCCGCCAGATTGTGGAAGCCCTCAAGCGTGACCTGGCGGGTTTTCCCGACCTGTACTTTGCCGGATACACCCAGGATGCGATCAAGGAATTTGCCGAAGCCAGCACCACCACTGCATTGATCGAGAATACCATCCTGCCTGGACCGAAGGAACTGGGGATCGAGACTTCAACCTATATCAACGGTCTGGCGGAAGCGATAGGCGAATTGCGGCGCCGCTGTCTCGATATTCTGCGGCAGGGATATTCAGAAGAAGCCGAGCGCTTGCTGGGCGAAATGGACGAGATCTACAACTTCCTGGTGACCATGGACTACCCGGATGCTGTCACCAACGGACTGCGCAGGCAGACCGACCTGGCGCGCGGCATTATCGAACGCACCCGCGCAGACCTGACGCTCAGCCTTCGGGAGCAGCATTTGCAGGAAGCGCTGCAGGAGTTCGCCAGCCAGTTCCCCGCTGCCAAATCTGAATGAAGGTGATTAAAGCCTCCGAACTGGGGGTGTATTTGTATTGTCATCGGGCCTGGGCTTTCCAGCGCCGGGGAATGGTTTCACAAAACCAGGCTGCATTGAACCAGGGTACAGCATACCACCGGAAACACGGCAGCACGGTTATGCTGGCGGGCTTCCTCAAGGGGCTGGCGATTTTGCTGCTCATTCTGGCAGCCGTGGTTCTGGCCATGTTGTTCGCGGGATGGATTCGGGGATGAACCATCCGGAATTGTTGATCGTACTCTTCATTGTGCTGTTGATACTGGCAGGTGCAGCATACCTGCTCAGCCGTGCCAGCCGCAGAAAAACCGGTCTCCCAGAGGGAAGATTGCTCTATTCTGATACCGGCGCCTGGATGAAGGTGGAAAAGCCTTACTATGACCCCGAGTGGGGACTTGCGGGTAAACCCGATTACGTGGTCGAGGTCAAGGGAGTGTTGGTGCCGGTGGAAGTGAAGAGCAACAACGCCGATCAACCTTATGACAGTCATATTATGCAGTTGGCTGCCTATTGCCGGCTGGTACATGTCACCAGCGGGCTGCGCCCGCCGCACGGGTTGATCAAATACAACAACCGGGTTTTCGAAATTGAATATACCCCAACGCTTGAGGCAAGTCTGAAATCACTTGTTGGGGAAGTGCGTTCCTGTGATCCATTAATGGATCTCGCCCGATCGCATAATTCCGTTTACCGCTGCCGCAGTTGCGGATATGCCAGGGATTGCGAACAACGGCTGGACACGGCTCGTTGAGCCTTGCCAAAAAAGTTATAATAGAGAAACTATGTCAGAAAACCTTAAACCCATCCAATCGATTGTCATTCTCGCCAATCCGACCATGCCCGAAGCGTTTGACGAAGCCCGCAAGGTTGAGCAAGCCTGGCACGAAATGTCTTCTGTCCAAACCACGCTTGCGACCGTTGATGATCAACAAACCCGACAGCGAATTGCTGCCGGTGAATTCGACTTGCTGATTGCCCTGGGGGGCGACGGTACCATGCTGCGCGCGGGTCACATGGCGGCACCGGTGGGTTTGCCATTGCTGGGGATCAACTTGGGGCGTTTTGGATTCTTGATGCAATTACGCAGGGACGAATGGAAGGCCGCGATTCCCAGACTGCTAAAAAGGGAATACAAGCTGGAGCATCGCATGATGCTCTTTGCGGAGTTAATGCACGGTGACCAGGTGTTGGATTCTTTCCAGGTGGTCAATGAAGTGGTAGTCTGCCGCGGGCAATACGTACGCCCCATACGCGTCTTTGCTTCAGTGGATGGTTACAATCTGGCTTCCTATGTAGCAGACGGGCTCATCGCCGCCACCCCCACAGGTTCCACCGGCTATGCCCTGGCGGTGAATGGACCCATCCTTCCGCCAGAGCTGCGCAACATCCTCATCATTCCCGTGGCTCCGCACCTCTCCATGGATCATGCAGTCATCCTGCCAGAGGGAGCAACGGTGGTCTTTGCCCCTGAAACCGACCACCAGGCTGTGATGAGCATCGACGGACACGACCCTGTGGTGCTGAAGCATGATGACAGGGTGAGGGTCTCTGCCGGCGAGCACACCCTGAAATTTGTGGTTTTCGAGGACCCCGGTTACTTTTATCGCAACCTGAGTCTTTATATGGAACAAAATCCTTCCCGCAACGGGTTCAAATGACAGAAACTCCTCCGGAAACACTTTATTGTTATATTCACCCCAACCGCGAGACGGTACTGCGCTGTAACCGCTGCAACCGTCCCATATGCAGTTCCTGCGCCATTCTCACGCCCACGGGCTACCGATGCAAGGAATGCGTACGCGGTCAGCAGAAGATCTTTGATACGGCACGCTGGTGGGACTATCCCCTGGCAGTGGTAGTGGCTGGTGGAATGGCGATGCTGGCCAGCCTGATTGGCAGCCGGTTTGGCTTTTTCACCATTTTTGTCGCGCCCATCACAGGCATGATCATCGCGGAGGCAGTTCGGGCAGTGGTAAGCAAACACCGCTCCAAACCGCTCTTGTGGGCAGCGACGGCAGCCTCCTTCCTTGGCGCCATCCTTCTCAGCCTGGGCACACTCTTACTTATTTTCGTACAGGGCAGCCTGGCCGGATTGCTGGGGTTGATCTGGCCGGCGGTGTTTGCATTTCTGACCGCTTCAACGGTGTATTACCGCCTGGCAGGCATCCGACTGTAAGGATTCAACCATGCTCAAAGAACTGCGCATCGACAATTTTGCCATCATCCAATCGCTCGAATTGAAATTCGAAGCGGGGTTGATCATTTTCACCGGCGAGACCGGCGCCGGTAAATCCATCATCCTGGACGCCATCGAAGCAATGGTCGGCGGACGGACAGATGCGACAATGGTGCGCAGCGGTGCTGATAAAGCAGTACTCGAAGCCGAGTTCACCATCCCGGCAGCATACCGCGCGGAGGTACACAGCATCCTGGAGCGGGAGGGGCTGGATGAGGGTGCGGAAGTGGTGACCTTTGGACGGGAAGTCCGCCTCGAAGGACGTACGATCGCCCGGATCAACGGGCGGAGCGTGAATGTTGGTCTGCTCAAGGAATTGGGTACTTCTCTTGTGGATATTCATGGGCAGTCTGAACACCTCTCGCTGCTGGATGTCAAATCACACCTGGGATTGCTGGACCGGTACGCAGGAGCGCAAAATGAACTGAACGCCTACCAACAGGCTTACCAGGCGCTTCGCCAGGTGCGGAAGGAACTTCACAGCTTGCGCGAACTGGAATCAGAAGCTGAACGCCGTATGGAACTGCTCGAATTTCAGGCGCAGGAAATTCAAGGCGCGAACCTGGCACCCGGCGAGGAAGAGGATCTCAGCCACGAACGCTCGCGCCTTGCCAACGCTGAAACCCTTTCCTCTTCTGCTCAGCAGGTGCTTACCCTGCTGGATGAAGGCAGCCCTGATGCTGCAGCGGTGACTGATCTGTTGGGACAGGTGCGTCAGTTGCTCGGCAACCTGGCGCGGATCGACACCAGCCAGGCTGACCTATTGGACCAGTTGGAGAGCGCCTCAGTGCAGATTTCCGAGATCACCCGCAGCCTGGGGAGCTACCTGGAAGAGATCGAATACAACCCGCGACGCCTTGAACAGGTGGAAGACCGGCTGGAATTGATCCACCGGGTGGTAAAGAAATACGGCGGCAGTGTGGAAGCGGCTCTGGAATACGGGAAGAATGCACGTGCGCAATTGGAGAACATCGCTCACGCCAGCGAACGGATTGCCGACCTGGAGCAGCAGGAAGATGCCGGGCTGGCAGTGCTTAAGGAAAAAGCCATCATGTTATCTGCGGCGCGGAAAAAGGCTGCGGCAGCCATGCAGCAACAGGTGGAACGGGAGCTGGCAGATCTGAGCATGGCTGGGGCAAAGTTCGAAGTGGAATTCGAGACCAGTGAGGCTTCCAACGGCGTTGAAATCGAACCTGGAAAACGGTTCGCTTTTTCAGAAACCGGAATCGACCAGGTGGAGTTCTTTATTGCCCCCAATCCCGGCGAAGGGTTGAAACCACTGACCCGAATTGCATCAGGCGGTGAGACCTCACGCCTGATGCTGGCGCTCAAGAATGTCCTTACAGGCGCAGATTTCATTCCAACGCTGATCTTCGATGAAATCGACCAGGGTATCGGCGGACGTGTGGGCAATGTGGTGGGTGAAAAACTGTGGCGGTTGGGTCGCAACCACCAGGTGATGTGCGTCACCCATCTTCCTCAACTGGCTGCCTACGGCGATCAGCATTTCAGCGTGCGCAAGGTGGTCAATGAAGGCCGTACCACCACCGAGGTCCATGAGTTGAAGGAAGCCGCCCGCTCCTCTGAACTGGCAGCCATGACCGGCAGTGTCAGTGAGGCATCGCTCAAAGCTGCACGCGAGGCATTGGACGCTGCCCGGAAGGTGATAATCGAACATTGATCTGAGCGCTACCGGGCACGGCACAGAGAGGAATTCAGGTTGATGCTGGGTGAAAAAAAGATCCTGAAGATTGCCTTGCTTGGACCCCCTGTCGTTACATTCAAGGATCAAGTCCAAACCATCAAGCGCAGGCAAACCCGCTCTGTGCTCTATTTTCTCGCCTGCCAGAAAGAACCGGTCAGCAGGGGGTATTTGATATCAAGATTCTGGCCGAACCTGCCGGAACAGGAAGCCAGGAAGAACCTGCGTGAAATTCTAAGCAACCTGCGTTCGCACTTTTCCAATGCGGATGTGATCATAAGCCGCTATGATCAGCTTTCATTGAACCCAGAGATCACTGAAATGGATGTGGTCAGGTTTCAGACGATTGTAGACCGGCTGCATTTTAATTTATATGCCATGCCCAATGGAAAATTGCCCGATTCACTCTACCGCGACCTCCGGGATGGCGCCAACCTTTGGCGTACGCCGTACTTCATGGATGGATTCCTGCAGCAATTACCGGAGCTTGAATCCTGGATTGCCGAGACCGGCAGCATTTTGCAGGCATGGCGGCAGTCGTTTGTTGATCGACTGGTGGACCACAACATCAGTTCAAGCAACCTTGACGAGGCAATATATTGGCTTGGCGATGCGCTTAATGTGGATCCTCTTAAAACGGATTTGCATTATCTCTTGCTGACCTGCCTGAGGGATAGCGGGAAAATCGAAGCGATCTTGCGATACCGTGAATCACTGGAACGTACCTACAAAGTCATCCACGGTATGGAAGTGCCCCAGGTGCTGGTGGATTTTATCAACCGCATATCGGAATCTCACAAACAATTTGCGCCAAACCCCAATGGAAATGACCAGGACGCTTTGCTTGCATATCCAACGCCTTTTATTGGAAGAAAAGAAGTTCTGCACCAGATGAATACCTGGTCGCTGGGCGGAGGAGTGGTGGTGCTGCAAGGCGAATCTGGAATTGGCAAAAGCCGCACCATGCTGGAATTCTACAATCATATTGATTATCCATTCCGGTCTGTATTTTGTTTTGCCCGCCCCCTGGAGCAAAATATTCCCTTACAGCCGTTCATTGAAGGGCTGAGACAGTCAGTTAAAAAAGAAGAATGGCTTGAGTTAAGTCCGGCTCATGCAAGAACCCTTTCAAGCCTGTTCCCAGACATTCTGGAACAGCATCTGGAGGCGGGTGCGGTCCCCCAAGCTTCGCTGCAGGAAGCACTCCCCGGGATTTTTGAAGCGATTTTGGAACTTTTGACCAATATTTCGAAACAAAAAAGGCTGTTGGTCTTTTTCGATAACGCACAATGGGCTGATGAGGAATCTATCAACTTGCTCTCGTACCTGACCAACCGCAAAATCTTTCACAAAAATGGATTCTTGATCCTCGCCCATCGGACTGGTGAGCACAACACGTCTTTGGATAAGTATCTCATCCATGTTCAAACGCGGCAGGATTTCCATTTTCTGCTCCTGGATCAAATGGAGGATACTGAGATCAAGGAGCTGGTCTATGCAATTCTGGGGAAAATACCGCCAGCCGAGATGGTCACAAGGCTCAAACGCGATATTGGCGGGACGCCATTGTTCCTTATGCAGACCTTGAAATTGTTGATGGATTATTCAACCAATATTGATACGCTGGCATCCATGCAAAGTTATCCATTTGCGCGGGAGACACTCTCACTGATGAAGGAACGGATGGACAACCTGGATGAAAACGCCAGGAGGGTGCTGGATTTTGCTGCAGTATTGGGAGATTCTTTCACACCAGAGCTGTTGGAAACCGTAACGAAAATCGAGCCGGAGGCGATGGCCGGGATACTGGATGATTTGGTTCACATTAATGTGTTGAAGATCGATCCTGAAATTAAACCTATTGGGGGGTATACGTTCTCGCATGCCAGAATACGCCAGGCTTTGATTTTGAGTTTGAGCCCGGCGAGGAAAAGAAGGTTATACCTGCAGCTTATTGATGCGATGGAAAAAAGATATGGCAAACCTCATTCATTGGCATCGCGATATGCACAATATTATGAGCTGGCTGGTGAAACGGAACTGGCATTTGAGCAATGGCTGCAATCGGGGCTTTATGCCCTTGAGAACCACCGGATTGATGATGTATATGCCGCATACGAACGAGCCATGTCATTGCTTGAGACTGATGAAGAACGCTTTACTGATCAGGAAATTCACACCCTGATCACCCGATGGGGGGCTCTGGCATTTGAACAAAGTGATCTTGAGATCAACGATCGGTTGTATGCCAGGTGCCTGGAATGGGGCAACAAGCGGCATAGTTCCTATCTGCTTGCGATTGCTCATCTTGGAATAGCACGGTTAATGGGTCTGAGGAAGCAATTGGCCACTGCGCAGAAAAATATAAACCAGGCATTCGTTGATCTGGCGAAATGCGAACCTGATGGTCAGTTGGTCAAGGCGTACCTTTACCGGGGTTATCTCGCAAATTTGGTTCATGATTTTCCCTCGGCGAGAGAGGATTACGAAAAAGCAGTAAATCTGCAACTGAAGATCGAAGACGATGGCGCTTCCTACAACCGGGCAATTGCGAGAGCAGAGCTATCATTGCTTAATTCCCAAATGGGCAATCCCCAAACGGCAAGTGAATTCGCTGATCTGGCGATCGAGGGTGGCAGCCGTTGGGGATGTATTTCAGCCCGGGTAGCGGGTATTACCACAAAGTGCATGGCGCAGTATTACCTGGCAAATTACCGCGAAGTGTTCGAACTTGCCAATATCCTGGAGCCTGACTTGGCAGGCATGAAAATGCCGCGTTGGACAACCCTCTACTATTCTATTTTGAGCCGTAGTTATCTTTGTGTGGGGCAGCTCGATAAAGCTTGGGCGGCTATGCAAAAAGCCAAGGCAATCGTAACCGAATTTGCGCCGGCGGGACTGGAAGGTCTGATCCAGGGTTTGAGGGGAGATATTTTCTTCACCCTGAATGATCTGGACGAAGCGGAAAACGAATACGGGTCTTCTCCTGGGAAGCGCAGCGATAGTTTCCATACGCTCGAGAACCTCTATAAATCAGGTTATGTCAAAGCCGCCAAAGGTGATCGAAAAACCGGTGTTGCCCTGATTGAGAAAGCGCTCACCATTGGAAAGCAGCAAGGGTTGGACATGATCACCCTTCCTGCCAAGTTAACCCTTTTGCAACTCAAAAGCAAGGAAAACGATTCCACGGGGGCGGCTACTGAGCTGGAGGAATTAACCCTCGAGGTGAGTAGACGGGGCTTTGACACAATGCCACTGGGGCTTGAGTTAGCGTGGTTGAAAAGCTTGGCAAAAACCGCACCGGAAAAAGAGTTGTGGGAACTCCGGCAAAACCTGGTGAACAAGGCGTTGGCAACGTCCAATATTTGGTTGGAGCTTTCCTTCCACTCACAAATTCTCGAGTCTGGAAAAGCCCCGGACGAAATGAATCGCCGATCCCGAACAAGAGTGAAGAGCATTCTCGATATGCTGGTTGAGAATGCCTTAAGCGATCCCGTGAGAGACCTTGCAAAGTGCTATGTCGAAAAAACGGAAAGGAAAATCGCATTATAAATCGACGATGTGTCAACGTTGTGTCAACGGTAATTTGATATATTACAAACATGAAATTACCATAAGGCTGCAGGTGACAGGGAGCCTGCACAAAAAAGGTCGATAGCGTCCGGGGGAGTGACACTGTCGACCTTTCATTTTCTAGCTTTCAAGGTGGGCGATGGTCACTCCGTCGCCGCCTTCATTATCCGCGCCAGGTTCGAAACGGGAAACATGCGGTGAATCGGTCAGCGCTTCGCGGATTACCTGGCGAAGTTTACCGGTTCCCTTGCCGTGGATGATTCGGACAAAAGGCATTCCAGCCAGGAACGCATTTTCCAGGTACCTGTCGAGGGCATCCATGGCGTCTTCGGCCCGCTGACCGCGTAGGTCAATTTCCATGCCCGGAGACGAGCGGTACGGGGTCGAATTTGAGGAAGTCACTGTCGGACGAGGCGGCAGTTCCACCCTGACGGGTTCTGCGTCAACCTCAACAACACTCCTGGGACGTTCGAGTTCTGACAGCCGGGCACGGATGCGCAGATTTCCCACCTGCACCTCGGCATCGACTTCGCTGATCGAGGTGATCACGCCTTCCATGTTCAACGAAGCCACGCGGACCTTATCTCCAATTTTGAGCGGTCCCCGTTTTCCAATGGCTGAAACCGGGTTGCGCGGAACCCGTTTTTCCACCTTTTCTTCAATTTCAGCCGCTTTTTCCTGGATCTCTTTCAGCGCTTCCACAGGCTGGCGGGCGCGCAGCAGTTCGCGGCGGATTTCTTCCATTTCACGCTGCAGGTCTGCAAGTTCACCGGCAGCCTGTTCGCGCGCCTTGCGTATTTCTGCCTGGCGCTCATCTTCGATCTTTTCAAGGCGGTTGGCAAGCTCGGTTTTCATATTCTGCGCCATCGAGCGGTCGCGGTCGGCCGCCGAGCGGGCGTTGCGCGCCACTTCTCGCTGATGATGGATCTCGTTCAGCAGATCCTCAGCTTTGAGTTCATCGGGATCGATCATCGTTTTAGCTGAATCAAGGATCTCATCCGGCAAGTGCAGGCGTTTGGCAATCGCCAGGGCGTTTGATCGACCGGGTATACCCAGTGTGAGGTGATAGGTGGGCTTGAGTGTTTTGAGGTCGAACTCCATGCTGGCATTGATCACTCCCGGGGTGGCATGCGCCAGGGCTTTCAGTTCGGGGTAATGCGTCGCCACCAGGCAGGGAATGCGTTTCTCCACCAGGTAAAGCAGGATCGCCCGCGCCAGGGCGGAACCCTCCTGCGGATCGGTGCCTGCACCCAGCTCGTCGAGCAGTACCAGTGTTTTGGACTTGGCGCGGTTGAGGATGCGCACGATGTTGGTGATATGACCGCTGAAAGTGGAGAGGGATTGTTCGATGGATTGTTCGTCACCGATATCCGCAAAAACATCGTCAAAGAAGCTCAATTCAGAACCCGATTGGGCGGGGATGTGCAATCCGCACTGCGCCATGACCACCATCAAGCCAACGGTTTTCAGGGTGACTGTTTTTCCGCCAGTGTTGGGACCGGTGATGACCACGGCAAAGGTCTCATCGTCCAGTTCGACATCGATGGGCACCACCGTGTCACGGTCAAGCAGCGGATGGCGGGCGTGCAGCAGCTTGATGGTTGTTCCCGGGTGGTGGACTTTCGGCGAGGGGTGCACCGGGTTAAGAATCGGTTCGCTGGCTTTGAGGGCATCGGCATACTTGGCGCACATCAGCGCCAGGTCGAATTCCGCCAGGGCGGTGACGATGCCGCTGATGGCTTCGGCTTCTGCACCCACGGTTTCAGAAAGCTGCGCCAGGATGCGGTGAACTTCATCACGTTCGGCGAGCTGCAGTTCATGCCAGCGGTTGTTCAGGTCCACCACACCAATGGGCTCAACGAAAAGTGTGGCGCCCGAAGATGATTGGTCGTGGACGATGGATTTTACCCGGCTCTTGAATTCCGCCCGCAGGGGAATGACGTACCGTCCGCTGCGCTGGGTGATCAACCCTTCCTGCAGCATCGGTCCGGTGTGCGGATCGGTGATCATGCGTTCGAGCTTGGAGAGCAGCCTGTCGTGGGCAATTTTGACCTCCGACCGGATGCTTGCCAGCTTGGGAGATGCATTGTCGAGCACTTCGGCCCGGTCTGAAATGCAGCGGCTGATGGCTTCGATGACCCCGGGGGGCGGCGGAAAGAGCCTGGCAATCTCATTCAAATGGGGATAAATGGCAGCATTCTTCTCAAATGACCGGAAAAGGGAACGCGCCGAAATGAGTGTGCCGCTCACTGCCAGCAGGTCGGATTCGCTCAGAACGACGCCGCGGCTGGCGAGTTTAACCATGTCGCGGATGTCGTGGGCTCCGCCCACCCCGGCTTCCGACTTCAAGCTCAACAGATGCCTGGCTTCGGTGGTGCGTGCCAGCTTTACCCGGGCAGCTTCAATGTTACCAGACGGGCGTAACTGGCGTGCCAAATCAGAAGAAGCGCTGAAGGCCGCATAGCCTGCCAACGCCTCGATAACCTTTGGAAATTCCAGCGTGTTGAGCGTTTTTTCGTCCATCAATCGGAGTGTACCATAGAATGAAAATGAGATTAATCAGCAGGTTATGGCATGGGTTGCACCCGGAGCTATAATCAAAAAGGAGGAGCCATGGCGAGCGAATACCTGCTGGACCAATGGTCACATCCGGGGGAAGTGTACGAAAAACTGGACGAAGGAGCGGTTCGCTGCTTCTCCTGCGCCCACCGCTGCCTGATCCGACCGGGGAAGAGGGGCATCTGCAAGGTGCGCTTCAACCTGGATGGCGAGCTGAGGGTGCCGTGGGGGTATGTGGCTGGAGCTGCGGCTGACCCCATTGAAAAGAAACCCTTCAATCATTTCTTGCCCGGTAGTATCGCTTTCACCTTTGGCATGCTGGGCTGCAATTTCCATTGTGCCTTTTGCCAGAATTGGGTCTCGTCGCAGGCGCTGCGCGACCCTACCGCGGCCAGCCTGGTTAACCCGGTCACCCGCGCCAGCGCCGATCAGCTGGTTTCTTATGCCACGCGCAGCATGGCACAGGTGATGGCGTCTTCCTACAACGAACCGCTAATCACCAGCGAGTGGGGGGTGGAGATCTTCAAAAAAGCCCGCAGCAAAGGGATGAAGACGGTGATGGTCTCAAACGGGTATGCCACCGCCGAAGTATTGCGATATGTACGTCCTTATTTGGATGGATACAAGATCGACTTGAAAAGTATGAACCCGGTCAATTACCGCGATATGGGCGGGGTGTTGAATTGTGTGCTCGACAGCATCAAACTTGCGGTTGACCTGGGATTATGGGTCGAGATCGTTACCCTGGTGATCCCCGGGTTCAACGATTCGCAGGACGAGCTCTGGCAGACCTCGCGCTTTTTGGCATCCGTCTCTCGTGATATCCCCTGGCATGTGACCGCGTTCCATCCGGATTACAAGATGGAAGACGGCACCGCCACCCCGGCAGCTAAATTGAAGGAAGCGGCTGAGATTGGGCAGGAAGCGGGTTTGCACTACGTGTACGCCGGCAACATTCCCGGCAGGGTGGGCACTCTGGAAAACACCTACTGTCCGAGATGCAATAATGCCATTATCGTTCGGCGCGAGTATTCGCTTGAAAGCTACAAGATCAGCGCCAGCGGTACATGCACCTTCTGCGGAGAGAAGATCGCCGGCGTATGGACCGATGCCCCCGAAGAGATTCGTTATTCAAGTTGGTATTAATTCTCAATGTACGGAAAATATGAAAAAACTGTTTTACCCCTTGCGGTCTTATTTTGTTGCCGTGGGTGATGGGGTGATGGTTGGCGTAGGGGTGATGGTGGGCGTCACCGTGGACGTGGGTACCGGAGTGGGGGTATTTGTGGGCAGCGGGGTGTTATAGACAGGAATAAACGAAGTGTCTGATCCGGAGATATCCATCAGGTATTTGACCGAGTCGCGGCAGAAGGGCGTGAGGTTGGCGCCCACGTTTTGCCAGTTGAGAGGTCTGCCAGCGCGATAGGCACGCTGGATGGCATTGCCGAGACATCCCGGTCCGGCATTGTAATTGACCAGGGTGAACCGCCAGAGATCCTCGTATGAGGTCAGTTCCACGGTTGGCTTATGGGTGGTGTTGAAAAGCATGCGGTCCACCTGCTGACAGTTGCCGATGATCGTCTGGGCAAAAATGTTGATGCTGAAATTCGCCTGGGTCAGGTCGATTCCCAGCGGGCAGGTGGCGCAGGTGGCATTCACGCGCTGCATCAATGCCCCTCGCAGGATCGCCTGGTTCTGGGTTGAGAGATTGCCAAAGCCATTCTTGCACTTTTCAAACGAAATCACCAATGGGCAGAATTGATTATAAAAGTCAGGGTTCCAAAGAAGCACGGTATCGGCGCCGTTTTCCGTCAACTGACCCAGACCGGCTTCCTTCATTTCGCTGTACACACCCGGCCAGAGCTGACTTTCACGGGTGAACACATTTTTCATCAACTGCGAGGGTACTCCTGAACTCGCGGCGACTTTGACGATCTCACCATCAAACTGGTTTTGCCAGGAGGTGACCTGCTCTTTGGCAGCATCCGCACCGCATTCGCTGGCGGTATTCCATGAAATCAGACCGCCGTCGGGGCAATCGGTGACATTGACTTTGCCATTGTGGATGAGCATGGCAGCCAGGTAGTAAAGCATGCCCTCGGTGGCGAGCTGCGCCGGGTCGGTGGGGGATTGAAGCCATTTCGGCGGTCCCTTGACGTCTGGAAAGACGTTCCAGATCTGGGCGCAACTGCCTGCAGACCGGTCGCCCTGCCATTGTGAACTGATCACATCCACATAAAAAGCGGCGCTGTCTGTATTGGGATCATCGGGATTGGTGAAGTCACCCCAGGGTACCATGCGCACCTGTGCTGTGTACGCCTCTGTACTGTCGCCAAAGCTCGAATCTGCCCAGAAATTGACTGTAACCCCCTGAGCGCCGGTAGGCGACAGGGGAACAGAGCAAATGCTGCCCGGGCAGCTAAAGACTTTGCCGCCGACATCCCCCTGGATGCTGATGATCTGTTCATTTGGAAGGGGTTCTGTTGCAGTGAATTTTAGAATGGGCGTCCCGCGGCAGGGGGTGTTGACGCCGGCGTTTTCACAACCTGAAAGGCTGATTACAGCGCTTGGCAGGGGCAGGTCCACCTTAACCGTCTTGGTCTCATTGTGGCTGCCCATGCGCATCAGGTAGAACCCCGGGCAGGAGGCGGTGGAAGAATCGGAAGTGGTGGAGAGACAGGGTTTCGATTCGACCCATTGATCGTAGACCTTCTTGCCGCAATTATCGAAGATTTCCTGGGGAGAGGGTTTGCTTTCGTGTTCGACGGTCAATGAGCAGGCGACGAGATCGCTTTTCCAGCTTACCAGCCACCAGTCATAACCGATGGTATCCACATTAATGGTGGTTTTCCGCAGCGTGGACTTTTCCTGGGCATTCGCAGTCAATGATCGGCTTCCGGCGAGTGTTGCTGCCAGACCGATCAACAGCACGATTGCGAGCCAGGCGGTTCTTCTCCTCAAGAATTCCTCCAGCTCACGGGTCGATTTCCCCCGATGGCTACGATTAAGTATTCTATAGTTTAACTGTTTTTAATTCAAAATTCAACAGATGGATTTGTCATGGACCTATTGTTAAAGTTCCGGTGTTCGTTTCCGTGGGCGTAAAGGAAGCGGTGTCAGTGGGCGTGGGCGTGGGTGTATCGCTGGGTGTGGGAGTGATTGTGGGGGTTTTGGTAATGGTGGGTGTACGTGTTAGGGTGGGCGTGCGGGTCTTGCTGGCGGTGCGCGTGGGACGCGGCGTTCTAGTCGGACGCGGGGTGCGCGTCAGGGTGGGCGTTCTTGTGGGGGTGTTGGTGGGCGTGGGCGAACGTGTGAGCGCGTATTGAAGTGTTGCCAGCAGCTCGGTTTGCGGCAAAGGTGTGCTTATGATGTTCAGTGCATTAGCAAAGAGAGCTTCAAGCGATCCCGCAGCCGGCGCCAGTACGATTGCGCCAGTCGTCGAATTCACCACCTGTACCTGCAGATCGTTTTTCTGCAAAGCATAAAATTCAAGGTGACCTGTGTCGCCGATTCTCAAGGCGAGCGGAACGAACGTGATCAGGTCAAAAAGGTCAAGGTCGGTATAAACCTGATCCATGTATTCCTGGTAGAGGCTGTTCAGTCGGGTGAGCTTGCCGTTATACACCAGGGTGTTGAAAAGCGACCGGATCAGCGAAGCCTGCCTCTGGTTGCGCGAAATCTCATCCGACCCCATGCGAAGGGAGAGCAGGCAGGTGAACTGGGGTCCTTTTACCACCCAGGTTCCTGGCGGCAGGCTGTTGCATTTGCGCGAAATTGGGTCATCGATCTTGATCAATACGCCGTTGAATTCATTGGCGAAGGAAGCCATCACATCGCGGTTGACGATGAGGTAATGGTCAAACAAGACCCCAAAATTCTCTTTGAGAACCGCTGACAACCCCGCGATACCCTGCAGCGAGTATATTGTGTTCAAGCGAGCCTGGTTCCCTTGCGGAACCGTCACCAGAATGTCGGGGGGCAGCGATACCACAGCGGCATTGCCCTGGCTGCGGCTGTAGAACACGAGCATGAGGGCGTCCGTTCTGCCAGGATATGGGAAGTCTGAATCCAACCCTGCCAGGAGCATGACCTCGACATCTTTCGGAGCGGGGTTGCCTTCAAAAGGAGTGCGAGACGTGCGAGGGCGAAAGATCTGAGCGGCCGGAGTTGAATTGTAGGTGGCTGAAGGGGTGACCGTGGGCGTTCCATGAAGGAATTCCGGCGAATGAGTGCCACAGCCTTCCAATAGAAAGGCAGTGCCAAGGATCATCACAAGGATGAACGTAAAGGATTTCCCCTGTTTATGTGGCTTCATGCGGATTCTCGTAATGATTATAGCATTTTGGTCTTAATTTCAATCACGTCAAATGTGGCACGATTATTGCTGCGTTAATCATGGAACTTTTTCGTGCCGGATTACGTATAGATTAAAGAGCAACGATTGCTCAATAGTGGTGTTTTCTTATTAAGAGATATGGCAAAGGACCGAAGAAAAGGAGGTGTGCCATGGCTGGAGGAATTTATGTAGTGATCGGTGTCATGGGGGTGATGTTCATGGCATTCAGCCTGCTTGGTTTTAATCCCAAAACCAGGGAATAAGGTCTGAAGGTCAAAAACCGACGAGGGACTGTCCGAAGAGTGGACAGTCCCTTTTGATTTGCTGTCATTCTGAGCGAAGCAGAAAATCCTCGTCGGACTATCATTCCTCGAGTTCTGTCATTCTGAGCGAAGCGAAGAATGACAGTCCACACGGGGATTCTCACTTGCACCCCATGACGAACCCCATTCGCTTCGCTCAGGGGCGCAAAGATCGCGAAGCATCGCCAGGGTCATGACAGCTGTGCGCCCCTACAAAGATCGTTCGGTCTACGCGGAGTAAATAAGTCCGAGGGGGTGTTTCTTATTCGCTGGGTGGATACGCCAGTTTTTGAATATGCAAAATATGATCTTTTTCGTGCCACAGCAGCCTGCGCAGGAATTTGCGGGGTGACCAGAATTCACCCATCACACCCACCACTGTGCAATCGCCGGGCATTTTCTCCAGCACACAGTTGACGTTCCGGCGGACAGCAGTTAACCGCTCCAGCATGTCCTCCGGAAGCTCTGCGCGCGGGGTATCCTGCCTTGATAAACGGCTGAGATACCAGTGCTCACCGTTGGCAATGTGTCTGACGATACCGCGTATCGGCCACAATTCCCCGGGATGTTCAATGTCGATGATCTCAGCAGGAATGCTCTGGATCAGTTCCAGCAGTTCATCCCGCGACCACGCCAGCAGCATCAATCCCCTTTGTACTTCAAGCTTTGTCAGCGGTCTCCAGTCATCCCTGAACCAGGCATTGATCTCGATGTCGGAATCGACAGAATTGTAGTCCTTGTCGATGTTGTAGCACTCGAATACCTCTTCCAATCCCACATCGAAATCTTTCAGGTCTGACAGCCAGGAATTCTCGATTCGGCTTTCCACCCAATTCTTATGGCGGATCAACGCCATGGGGAAGTTGATCAAGGCTTCCGGACCGTTCTGACCGTAGGAAAAGCACCCTGGATAATCCAATCCCCAGGCCAGCGATCGCCCTTCGATGCCGTTTTCCAATCCCACACGGACTCGCATCACTTTTCTCCTGAAACAATGATTGAATTCATTCTAGCGGAAAACCGGTCATTCGTGGGACATTCGTAGGTCGGTCAAATTCGAATCTGGAGGGAACATATGCTATATTGATTACGTCATAATAAAGACACTAAATACAAAGAGGGATTCATGGACACAACCAACAATGTGACTCTTGCCAAACCCAGGAATCGTTTGCGCCTGGAATGGCTGCCGCAATTGGTGATCAAGCCAAAAAAGACTCTTGAAATGATATTAGGGGAGAACAGGTCGAACTGGCAGACGCCTCTTCTCATACTGGCGATCGCTGGAATGTTTGAGGCGTTCGTTGCCGGACCGATCAAAAAAGCAGCTATTGAAATGGGCACCAATCTACCCCCGGGCTTCGAATACTACTCGCCTGAGCAGCAGCAGCAGTTCATGCAGGCGCAGGCCAGCCAGAGTTCGCCGCTCTTTCTTTACGTGTTTCCCATCCTTGGGCTGCTCCTGGGAATCCTGATTTCATGGTTCCTGCTCCGAAGCTTATTGCACCTCAGCCTTACGTTGGCAGGCAGCCGGGGAAAGAGCGTGCTTTCGGGCAACCTGGCGGCCTGGTCCACCATGCCGCTGATTTTCAGGTCGTTGGTGCGGATCATTGCCATGGTCGCCACAAAGTCCGTGATCAGTGCAAAAGGGCTTTCCGGTTTGGTCATAGCCTCTACTGGCGCAGGGCATTTTCTTGCGGCATTCCTGGCATTGATCGACCTTTACTTCATCTGGCAGGTGGTGCTGATCCTCATCGGATCGGAAAAGATCTCCGCCCTGCCCAGGGTCAAAGCCTGGGGAGCCTCCCTGGCAGCCATTGTTATCCTGCTGCTGCTCCAGGCATTGCCGGGGTTCCTCAGCGCACAGTTGAGCGGACTCTCAATGACCCGTATGTTCTTCTAAAATCATGGAACAGACAATCGCTGTAGAAATCGAAATGCTGCGCAAGGTATACCCCATGGGGGATACTGAGGTTGTGGCATTGGACAACGTGGATCTTCAAATCCCCAGGGGTTCTTTCACCGTGGTGATGGGACCTTCTGGATCGGGAAAATCCACGCTTCTTTACCTGGTGGGCGGTCTTGATTGGCCTACTTCAGGAAAGATCAAAGTCTGGGGTGAAGAGATCGGCAAAATGGATGAAAACGCACTGGCAGAATTCCGCCAGTCAAAGGTGGGCTTCGTCTTTCAATCCTTCAACCTGCTGGCAACCATGTCGGCAGCAGAAAATGTGGCATTCCCTTTGCGCTTTTCGGGTGCCCGTCCTGCCGCCCGTCAAACCCGGAGCCTGGTACTGCTCGATCAGGTGGGATTATCTGACCGGTCAGCTCACAAACCCACCGAACTTTCGGGCGGACAGCAGCAGCGGGTGGCGATCGCCCGGGCGCTGGTTCACGACCCTCCGCTCATCCTGGCGGATGAGCCCACCGGCAACCTCGACAGCAGCAGCGGATATTCCATCATGCAGCTCCTGTCAGAACTTCACCAGTCAGGAAAGACGGTCATGGTGGTGACACACGATGTGAGAATGCTCCAGTTTGCCACCCATTCCATTTACCTGCTGGACGGGAAAACAGTTACCGCGGACGAGTTCAAGCGAGCCACTGAACTGGGTCTGCACGAAAAAACAATTCAAGAAGGATGACCTCATGAAAATATCGAAGATCTCTTTGGCATTGATCCTGGTGCTGGCGGTCAGCCTGGCTGCCACAGGGAAAGGCTTTGCGCAGACGCCGACGCCGTCGGCGATCACTTTGGGCAATACCGAACTCTCCCAATCCGGCATTCCGGGTGCGACAGTATCCTATTCGGTGACGGTGACCAATATCGGTGGTTCAGATGCGGTCGTGGAGCTTTCGCCAGGGGCATCTGACAAGTGGAAGACCAACTATTCACCGTCTGATCCATTTACCCTGGCTCCCAACGGCACGCAGACGATTTCCATCTATGTGCAAATCCCGACAGATGCTTCCAGCGGTCAAAATGATGTTTTCGAACTAACCTTTACAAACACTGCTGCGAGCGAATCGCTTAAGCTCAAAGTCAATACCACCGCGCAGGTGCCGGTACCGACATCCGCCCCCAACGGACGCCCCCTGGTGGTCGTCAACGGCTATGATACCGGCGGGAGCGCCAAAGCCGGACAGGAATTCACCCTCAAACTCGAATTTGCGAATCTCGGGCAGTTCTCAGCCACCAATATCCTGATCAGCTTTGACAGCCCCGATTTTCTCCCCCGCAGCACCGGCGGGACCCGCGCCATTGCCGTGCTGGATGCCGGGAAAACCGTGACCATTTCGCAGAATTTCCTGGTTGGCAGCGCCCTGGCCTGGCAGAACGTTGGCAGCCTGCCTGGAACGATCTCGTATGAAGACGGCAGCGGTAAAACCTACTCCGGATCCTTCAATCTCACCATCAATATCTCAGCACCCACCAGTTCGGGCTCGTACGCTACGGCAACGCCTAATATTCCCAAGCGCCCGCAGTTGGTCGTCTCCAGCTATAAGACAGATGTCGACCCGCTGCAGCCAGGGACGATTTTTACCATTAATCTCGATGTCCGTAACCTGGGCCAGGCAGATGCCAGCAATGTGACGATGGTACTCGGTGGTGGGGTTACTTCGGGCAGCGATGGCGGCACACCCGGACCCGGCGGCGTCTCCGGTTCGAGCGGCGAGTTGACGAATTTTGCTCCGCTGGGATCATCGAATGTGGTGTTCATCGGCAACCTGGCGAAGGATGCCATGGTGACCATCCCGGTCAAACTGATCGTTAATGTTTCCACCACTCCTGGGGCATACACCCTCAAGCTTTCATTCGTGTATGTCGATTCTAAGGGCAACCGCCTGGTGGATGACCAGGTGATCACCCTGCTGGTGTATGCGCTGCCGCAGGTGGAGATCAGCTATTATCGCGATCCGGGAATGTTCAACGCCGGGATGATGAGCGTGCTCCCCCTGCAGGTGACCAACCTGGGAAAGAAGTCCTATATCCTGGGAAATATGAAGGTCACCGCAGAGAACGCGGACATCTCGAACAACGTGGCGCTGGTCGGCGCGCTGGATCCGGGCGGTTATTACACCCTGGATGTCAATTTCATGCCGTACAACGAAGGTCCTTTGGACCTCAAGGTGGCGATCAACTACACCGACGATTTCAACATGCCGCGCTTTGTGGAACAGACACTGCATGTTGAGGTGGGCCCGGCAATCGACATGGGTCCCACGCCTGGAGACGGGACAGTCACTCCGGGCAAGGGCGATGGTCTCCCTGGGGATGGCGGCGTTCAGGCGCCTGAAACATTCCTGCAAAAGGTGTGGCGCCTGGTCAAAGGCTTGCTCGGGCTGGACAGCGGCAGCGGCAGCAATGGCACGCCCACCGAGATGCCGACTGAATCGATCCCCATCAAAGTTGGACCCAAGGGATAACCAGGGGAACTCACAATGAGATTTTGGGATCTGTTTGGACTGATCGTCTATAACCTTAATCGCCGCAAGGGCAGGGTTGCGTTGACCGCCATCGGTGTGATCATCGGAACCGCCGCCGTGGTGGTTCTGGTCTCGCTTGCCGTGGGATTGCAGAAAAACGCCACCAGCCAGCTCTACGGCATCAGCGACCTGACCAATATCGAGGTCTATCCGGGTTATCAAATGGAAGGCGGGGGCGGAGGCGGTGTGGCAGTAGCTGTGGGTGGAGGAGGCGGGAAGGGCGAGCCCAATATCAAGATGCTTACCCCCACCACCATCAGCGATATCCAGGCCATCCCCGGAGTCAAGCAGGTCATCGCCCAGGATTGGCTGCAGACGGGCATGGACATGGTATTCGGGAAGCTGCATTCTTACGGCAGCATCACCGGTATTGCCACTGCCGACCTGGCAGATATGGGACTTGAAGCTTCACAGGGCGTGACCACACTGGGTCGGGGGCAGGCAGTCATTGGCAGTTGGGTGCCGCGAAATTTTTATGACCCCAAAGCCCGCCCCAATGATCCTCCGGTGGAACCCCCCGATTTGATGGGGCAATCGGTTAAGTTCGTTCTTTCCAAGTGGACCAACGACGGTGTGGAGGTCAAGAAGACGATCACCGTGACCATTGTGGGCGTGCTTAAGGAAACGCGCGGGCAGGCTGACGGCAACATCTACATGTCGATGGATGAGGTCACCGCCTGGAACGAATGGGCGCGCGGGACGCGCATCAACCGCAACAAGGACGGCTACTCGATGATCAACGTGCGCGCAGATAGCGTGGACGTGGTGACCGATATTGCGGATGCGATCAATGCCCTGGGGTACCAGGCAAATACACCGCAATCCTATGTGGAAGGCGTCAACTCCTTTTTTATGGTGCTGCAGATCATCTTTGGCGGTGTGGGCGCGATCGCCCTGCTGGTGGCAGCCATCGGTATTGCCAATACCATGACCATGGCGATCCTGGAGCGTACGCGCGAGATCGGCTTGATGAAAGCCGTTGGCGCCAGCAACAAGGATGTGTTGGGTATCTTCCTGGGTGAAGCTGCCGGAATTGGATTCCTGGGAGGTCTCGGCGGGGTGCTGATCGGTTGGGGATCGAGCGCCGTGCTGAATGTGGTGGCGCTTTCATATTACGCCAGCCAGGTTTCGCAGCAGGGTGGAATTGTTCCTTCGATGGCAACATCCACGCCATTCTGGCTGCCGGCTTTCGCCCTTGCTTTTGCCACCGTCATTGGTGTGCTTTCGGGGCTTTACCCGGCGCTGCATGCTGCTTCGCTGGTGCCGGTGACAGCATTGAAGTACGAGTAAAAGAGATATCGCGATGAAAATGACAGGCGTGCCTCCCAATGGGTTGATGGTACGCCTGTATCGCATGGGGCTGGGATTGCTTGCCGGAAGAACCATATTGCTTTTAACGACCACCGGGCGGAAAACTGGCTTGCCGAGGGTGACTCCGCTGCAATTTGAAAGGGTCAACGGCGAGATCGTCGTGGCTTGCGGATTTGGCGCACAATCAGATTGGATCCGCAACTTGCGAAAAGATCCGCATGCCCAGGTTCAAATTAGAATGCACAAGTTCAATGCAGTCGCCGAGCTGATCACCGATCCGGGGCAAATCTGTTCCTTTATCGAGCTTCGCTTGAAAAGGCATCCTTTGATGGTGGGAGCCATCCTGCATTCCAAAGGGCTGCCTTTCAAACCTACTCACAAAGACCTGCTGGATTACTCAAACGGTCTTGCGATGGCGATTCTGCACCGCGTTTGAATGAGCAGAAAGCTTACCCCCTGGTTTTGCGCTTATAATTAAACCGCGGGGACACAGTCCCCAACACATCCACTCCGGAGGTAATCCATGTCTGGTCCTCGTCCTGTGCGTGCGCCGCGCGGTACCCAAATCATCTGCAAGAACTGGCAAATCGAAGCGGTTTACCGTATGATCCAGAACAATCTGGATCCTGAGGTGGCGGAACGTCCGGATGACCTGGTGGTTTACGGGGGACGCGGACAGGCTGCCCGCAGTTGGGAAGCTTTCGATGCCATACTGGACTCCCTGCGCAACCTGGAACCGAACGAGACCCTGCTTGTGCAATCCGGCAAACCGGTGGCGGTGTTTACCAGTCACGAAAATGCTCCGCGCGTTTTGATCGCCAATTCCAACCTGGTGCCGCACTGGGCGACACAGCAGCATTTTGACGATCTGGCAGCAAAAGGTCTGATCATGTATGGGCAGATGACCGCTGGTTCGTGGATCTATATCGGGACGCAGGGCATCCTGCAAGGCACGTATGAGACTTTTGGTTCGCTGGCAGCGCAAAAAGGCTGGCAGTCGTTGAAGGGCAAGTTTGTGCTCAGCGCCGGGCTGGGCGGCATGGGCGGAGCCCAACCTT
>JBDKSE010000006.1:0-41549 GCA_039683035.1 Anaerolineaceae bacterium | reverse complement strand
GATTCTCTTCTCTTTGAGATTCTTGTTTCGGTCTCTCCTCGATATTTCCTGGCTTTCTCGAATGACAATTCTTCATCTTTCTAGCTGTGTTATTGGTCCAAGGGACTTTCTTGTCAGTAGCTTTTCTTGAATTGCTTTCTATTACCTCCTTCTCTTTCTGCAACTTGATTTTTTCCTGGTGGGCGTATTCTGGATCATATTTCATACGTTCCTCATGGGTGAGCAGATTGATGTCATCCATTGCTGTTTGGGCTCTTTTCCCCACGAGTTTATCCTCATCGAGGTCATTTAAGTTCGGTACATCATCCGGTACTGAAGTAGACGCTAAAGCTCTTTTGTAATCTTCAATGATCTTTGTGCAAAAAAACTTCTCTAAAGCCGCTAATCGTTTTTCGTAGTTCATCGGTATGCCTTCTCCTCTATTTTTCTAATCCTGGCATCTTCCAAAACAGTTATCCTATAATCTGCGCCGAGTCTTAAGATATCCACTGCTGTTTTTTCCCTGACCGAAGCGCCAGGCTGGGCAGGATTGTTCAGTATGTCATTCAGTGCCTCTGCAGCTTTACTCTGTAATCCAATCAAACCGCTCCCAACATGCTTAAAGACCTGGTTCTGGGCTTCACAGAGCGCAGCCTGGAATTCTGGATCAGCCAACCAACGCTCAAGAGTTCGCAATGAGGTCCCGGAAGCTTCAGCAGCTGCTTTTTGTGTGGGATTTGTCATCAACGCATTTATTGCCTTTATTTTTTCTGGGGCTAAGGTACGTTTCATGGCTCAATTCTCCTTTAGGAATGAAATTTAAAAGAGGACCTCTGAGTGAACAATAGTTCACCAAGAGATCCTCTCTCTTAAACTACCCTGTCAAAGCGTGCATGATGCGGGTCGGTAGTCTAGGTAATAAAGATTATACCATGATGTTTATCGGGCTCTTTGTCTACAGACTCTATCGTGCTTTTCTTTTGGCGATCGGGATTGATTGATTTTATTCACAAAATGAACAAAGGTCGTTATCGCTGCTTGGATTGTTTGAGTCCCTCCTGAATAACAAACATAAAACATGTTCAAACACCAGAGTCAATCTTCGTGGGAGCGATAAAGAGGGAGGGTATAAAACCAGATCAGTATTGTTTGCAATCCGAGAAAAACTGGTAAAAGCAGCTAATTATTAATGCGCATAGGTAATTGCGTATAGATTAACAATTGAACGGTTTTTGAAAAACCGCCAAAAACCGCCAAGTTACTGCACTCTAGCGCAGTATTTGAATTGCACCATGTTGCACCACGGTTTGAGAAAACAGCATAAAAAACTGGGTTTTAACGATTATTTAGGGGAAAATGAACTTGAAAACCGCCAAAATAGGTGCCCCCGGAGAGGCTCGAACTCTCAACCTACTGATTCGAAGTCAGGCACTCTGTCCAATTGAGCTACGGGGGCGTGCGGCTGTATTATACCGTATTTCTCACCCATCTCCCAGCGTTACTTCGTGTAGTCAAGAATATTTTTAACCAGTTGCGGGTTGAGTAACTCGTTGGGGTAGGCGGAGAGCATGCCGATATCGGCCACGGCAATGACGGTTCCTTTACCGTACTCCAAACGACCGAGTACAGTTTGACCACCGGCGGTGGCCAGGGAGATACCGCTGACCATCGAAAAGGGGACGCCGTTGCCTTCGTACCAGTAAATCACAGGCACGCCCTTAGTCAGGCGGTCTTCTGTAGTTTCAGATGAATTCGACGTGTTAGTGCCTGGTTTCAGGTAGGTAATCCCGAACCCTTTTCCCAGGGCGTTTGCATCTGCCCAATCCTCATTTTCCTCATACAGGGTGTTGTAGTACTTCACCCGGTGGGCGGTGTTGGTGAGGATCAATGTCCCGCCGCTGTTTACGTACTCCTTGATGACATTGATCTCGCTATCAGACCAGGATTCATCATAAGGCGTTTCAGATTCGGGCAGGTCGAACACGGGCAGGGCAATGGCGAGGTCCACATTTTCAAGGTCTGAAGCGGTTAGCGCCTGACCGTATGGCAATGTGTCCACGTCCATGCCTGCATGCTCGAATGCCAATCCCAGATCAAAAAGGGCGGCGGGAGTGAGAAGCACATCCTCGTTGTGACTGGATATGAACAGCACGCGTCGTTGCTCACCGGATTTTTGCCTGAAAGGTTCGACGTTTTCAGGGATGAGAGCGGTATCGAGCGCGATTTGAGCCATTTGCTCAAGCTGAGGTTGTACCTGGCGCACCAGGGCTGTCTCATCATACGGATCGTGCAGGTGACCTGCGAACCAGACGCCGTTGTAATCGTTCATCATGGAATCACTATCGTAAATCAGATCCAGGTTGGCAACGTTATACCCGGCAAAGCTGCTGTTGTCTGATGCCAGAGGCAGGTAAACCTGCTGCACAGGGATGCCGGCCGCTTCCGCCCTGGCTACCAGGTAGTTCGCCCATGGATCGTTTGTGTCGCCAGGGGCTGACCCTGAGCCGTATGCAAAGTTGAGCGTTGCCGGTGCACCCTCCACCGGACGTGAAAGACAGTCAATATTCAGCATGCCCGCCAGTTTGTCGATGATCTCTTCATGCTGTGCGGTGAAATTTGCCGAGCCCAGCAGTCCGATCTCTTCGCTGCCATACCAGACGAGGTAAAGGTCCATGGGCGGGACCGCTTTTGCTTCGTTAATTGCGGCGGCAATTTCCAGCAGGATCGCCGAGCCGCTGCCATCGTCAAGCGCACCGGGGGTATTGGCGCTGTCGATATGTGCAGAAAGCAGCACAGCTTTGTCATGGGTCTCTCCCGGGATCATGGCAACCAGGTTGCCCGATTCTGCCGGGGAGAGAATATCGGTATCCCAGGTGAGTTGGGCAGTCTCTTGCTGTTCCAATTTTGCCCAGCCGCCGCCAGACTCACCGGGGAGGTCTTCAGAACGCATTACCACGGTGGGGATGGAAGGTTCGTTCTCAAGGCGCGAAATAACGCCAAGGTCTTCTGCAAAGGTACCATGGCTGATGCCCGGTTGATTGGAAAAAGTGGTCACAAGCACAATACCGGCTGGTTCCGCCGCGATGACTGCTTGCATCCGCTGCATTCCCAATGCATCATCGATCAAAACGGTATCCAGCCAGGCATATTCGATGAAGACGATCTTTCCCTTCAGGCTGCCGGCATCAATTTCGCTGAACTGAGATCCGTCACGCAGGATCGCAACTTCCCCGCTTACCGTGACAGGGTTGAGCTCATTGTCATTCAATTTGCCGTCCGAATCCAATCGCAGAGCTGATTGGACATTATCCCGCGCACCGCGGATACCGTTCACCGGGACAGTGGTGCTGCCATTCTTTCCTTTTAATATCAGGGTTGTCTGGTGGATTTCAGTAGCCAGAAAGACGCGAAAGGTATCCTGACTGACCTCCAGACCTTTATTCACCAGACTATCCATTTTCGATAGTCTTTCCTTAACGAACGACAAAGCTTCTTTCTCGCCCTGAGTTGCCGAGGTTCGCCAGCCGGAGTAAGCCTGAATTTGGGTGAGGTCCTGCAAGGTGTTCATCATCCGGTCGGGGTTGATTACTACATCAACCGGAGGGGCATATGGCGTGGAATTACTGGTCGGCACAGAGGTTGGTGCGGGCTGCTTCCAGATGCAGCCTGTCATCAGTACTGCCACCAAGAGAAAAAAGAATCCTTTCGTCCAACGCTTTGAATCCATTTCATACCTGCGGTAGATCTGAAATCAGCCTTTCCCGAGTATCGTTCGGAAATAGGACTTTAAGGAAAATGAACTCCCTGATAGCAGTGTCTGTGCGCGGAACATGCCAGCAGCAGCTCGAACGAGCAGCACTGCAGTGCCGGCAAGCAATACAAGGCTGGCAATGAGCTGCCAAACGGGTACATGTGTCGCTGAAAGACGGGTCATCATGGTAATGGAAGAAGTCAGCGGAAAAAGGCTGAGAAATGTGGTCAATCCGCTGTTGGGTGTTTGGATGAGCTGGCTGATAAAGACCAACGGTACAACCATGGGCATGATGATCACAGTTGTGGCTTGCGAGGCTTCACGCAAGTTTGGCACCAGTGCACCCAATGCTGCCATCATACTGGCATAAATCGCATACCCGAATATGAAGTAAATAACGCCCCATAACATGAGCGACGCTGGAAGTTGAAACGCATCCGCCAGGGCAAAGTTCTGTCCGGAGAATCTCAACATCAACAGACCCGACCCAAGCCAAACAACCGTTTGCAGCAGACCCACCAATCCCAGGGCGATGATTTTGCCGGTCAACATCGTGCGCGGTGTGATCGAGGTCATCAAGATCTCCAGGACCCGGTTTTTCTTTTCATCGGTAATGCTGCTGAGCATGAGGGATGCAGAGGTCAGGATCACGATATAAAAGAGAAAGGTCACCACATAGGGGATGATGAAAGTCAGCGGATTCTCAACATCCCGCTGCGGTTGGTTGCTCAGGGACTTTTGCTCAATATTCACCGGGTTTTGAACCCGGTATGCCAGGTTCAAATTACCATCGGTCAACGCGTAAGCCATTAAGGCGTCAATGGCTGAGCTCTGGGTGGCACCTCCCATGGGGTTGAAATCGGGACGGACGTAGATCACATTTCCTGTGGCCAGAAAGTCTTTGGCAATAACGTAATAGGCGCTAATCTTGTTATCCAGAAGTGCCTGCTTGGCTTCCTCTTCCGTGGAAAACTGGGTCAATTTGTTTTCATAACCCTTTGGAATGGTTTTCACCAATCCGCTTTCATCCACAAACCCTTCGCTTTCCAACTTTACGGCGGGAGCGAAAAGACCTCCAATGATTGAACCGGCATCCTGTCCGGTGGATTTTTGGATGGTACTGATGACCAACATGGAGATCATTCCAATCAAAGGCAGCAGGAAAAGGGTGATCAGAAAAGACCTTTTACGAATGATCGAAAGAAATTCGTTTCTAAAAACCAAAATCGTTTTTGACATTATTCCTGGCTCCTAAGCACGCTGGAAGATTTCACGAAGTGAAAGGCGTTTGCCGTATCGCAGCATGCCAATTCGAAAGACCCTGCCTGCCAACCACAAGGAAAGGACAGCCAGCATCCACAAAAGGCTGATGGTGAAGATGATCTGCCAGACTGGAATAGTTGTAAACACTGCACGCATGGGCAGGGCAAACGGAGCGGTCAATGGAAATAGGCTCATGGCAACTGAAACGGCACCATTCGGATTGAGCATGATTGCTGAGATGAACCACAGAGGTATCACCATCGGCAGGGTGAAAATGGTGGAAATCTGCTGCGCTTCCCGCGCATCTGTCGTCATGGCGCCCACCGCACCCATCAAACCTGAGATGAGAATGGACGCAGGCAGGAACGTTGCCGCAAGCAGAAGGATCTCTGAGGCTTTGATGACAATGGTCTGATTTATCGGCAGCAGTCTTGGCGCAACCGCCACGCCGAGCACAGCAAAAAGGACCCAGATGGTTAATTCAGTTAACCCCACCAGCAAGTCTCCTGCAACCTTTCCACCCATCAATTGGGTGGGGGAGACCGATGTCACCAAAATTTCCATGGTGCGGTTCTCTTTTTCCTCCACCACGGCCTGCAGGATGTACCCGCCGCTGACATTGACCGCGATAAAGAAGAGCAAACCGGAAAGAATTGGCAGGATGATCGAAATCCAGTTGTTCGCACTCATTTCCCGGGTGCCATCCAGAGATCGGATGATGAGATTCTTGCCATCGACAAGCCGGTTGGCAACAGCCCCTGACAAATTGCTGGCGAGGTTGTAAGTCATAAAATGACCAAAATCGGAGCTGGCATTATTGCTGGGCGTATCCAGGGTGACCTGGGTCACCGAACCATTGCTCATGTAACTTTCCGAAAGCACGAAGTATGCCTGGATTTCACCTTTGTTGAGAGCGGAAGCGGCGCTGCTTTCATCTGGAAACTGGAAGACCTCAACAGGAGGCATGAACTTCTCGCCAGTTGAAGGAACCTGACGGGTGGTGGTGAGAATGTGGTACGAATCAATAAAACCTACAGGGCGGGCATCGTAATTCGTCCTGGCCGATAAAAAACTGATCAATATTACGAAAGCGACCATGAGGGGAAAGCTGAGAATCGCAAAGATAAACCGCTTACGCAATACATGGCGCTTGTATTCATTGGCAAGCACCAGCCAGAATTTCTTCATTCTTCAGCTCCCGTCTCCTGGACAACCTGGATAAAGATCTCGTCCAAATTTGGAAGCGCAATTTCGAATTGATCGATCGGAATATTCCTCTCCAGAAGCGCCCGCAAAACATCCTGCGAGGTTACCCCCTGGCCGAGTTTGAGCAAGGTGCCGCTATTATGTTGTTCGGCAGCTTTAATGCCCGGTAGATCCGCAGGGATGGGTACGCTGCTGTGTACTTCGACGGATTGCGAAGCATAACGATTTTGAATTTCGCGCAGTGATCCGTAAAGAACAACCTTCCCGCGGTTGATCAACGCCAGCCGGTCGCACAACTCTTCCACCTGGTGCATTTGATGTGTGCACATCACGATGGTCGCGCCTCGCGCCCGCCATTCGAGCAGCAGATCTTTGACCATCTGGGTGTTGATCGGGTCGAGGGCGCTGAACGGCTCATCGATGATCACGATCTTGGGTTCATGCACCAGGGTGGTAATCAGTTGCGCCTTTTGCTGCATCCCTTTGCTCAGTTCTTTGACCTTTTTCTTGCTGGCATCTTCCAGGTTGAAACGAACCAGATACTCTTCGATCCGCTTTTTCGCCTCCACCTCGCTCAATCCCTTTAGTGTTGCCAGGTAGATCAGGCAGCGGTCCAGTTGGATATCCTGGTATAGCCCGCGTTCTTCAGGCAAATAACCAATTAAGTTCTTCTTCTCTTCACTCATGGGTCCATTCAGGATGGACACGCTGCCCGAATCCGGTTTGAAAATATCCAGCATGATTCTCAACGAAGTCGTTTTGCCTGCACCATTGGGACCAAGCAGTCCGAATATTTCTCCCGGTTCGACCTCGAAGCTAACCTTATCAACTGCCTGAAGACTGCCAAATTTCTTTGAGATCTCCCTGACTTCAATAGAGGACATTTGAGTTCCTTTCTTTGATTACATGAGTATAAGGCAAAAAAACCCTCTATTCATGTACGAATAGAGGGTTGATCAAGTTGCAATTAGCTACTCTTTTTCGTACGCCACGCCGTCTGCAGCGGGAACATGTCCTTTACCCACGAACCCTGCCAGTACGATCATGGTGATCAAATACGGGGCAGTACCCATGAGAGTGGAAGGAATTGAACTGCCGAGGAGCGAGAGCTTGGATCCCAGGGAATCGGCAAATCCGAACAATAACCCTGCGCCAAAAGCACCAAAGGGAGTGTAATTACCGAAGATCATGGCTGCCAGACCGATAAAGCCTTTGCCGGCGGTCATGCCTTCATCGAACCGGCCTACCGAGCCAAGCGTAAAGAATGTGCCAGCCAATCCGGCAACGACGCCGCCCAAGAGGACTGCCAGGTAGCGGGTCTTGATCACGTTGATGCCCAGGGTGTCTGCAGCTTTTGGATGCTCACCCACGCTGCGAGTGCGCAACCCCCAACGGGTGGAAAATAGCGCAACCTGGATGATGATCAGCAGCGCGAACATCAGGTAGACAAAGGTATTCGTATTGAAGAAGATTGGGCCGATGAACGGGATCTGCGACAAGCCAGGAATGGCGAGTCGGGGGAACATGGCAGGATTGTTCAATTCCTGGTGAACTTGCAGGAATTTCTGCGACAGGAACGAAGTCATACCGGTGGAAAAGATGTTGATGACGGTACCAGAAATGATTTGATTGATCTTGTACTTAATGGACAGTACTGCATGAAGCGCTGCCAGGAGGAGCGCCGATAATACTCCAAAGAGGAGCCCGAGCCAGGCACTATGAGTGACGCTGCCCATCAAGGCGCTCACCATGGCTGCCATCAGCATCATACCTTCGATGGCGATATTGATCACGCCTGCCCGTTCACAAAGGATGCCTGTAAATGCACCCATGGTAATGGGTACCGAAAGCAGCACTGCGCTTGAAAGCATTCCCGCAAGGTTCAGAGACTTGCCGGAAGCCTGCCAGGTGATAAAGCTAAAAATAAAGGCGAGGAAGGCAACACCCATCAAGATGTTGGTGGCTTTGCCCCAACCCCTTACAATTTGGATTACTCCGATGACCGCACAGATACCCATCATAATGAACAATGTAGTGCGTGTTGGTACGATCCAATCGGCCATCTTCCCAACGCTGATGCCGCCAGGAGTCATGATGAACTTGGTGACTGTTTCAGATGCGACATTGGCTGCGAAGGCAAAATACACAAAAACGCCGATCAGAAGCTCGATGATCCCAGTGGAAATTCTTCTCGCAGTGGTAATACCGCTGATCTTCACACGCTCGATGCGGATGGTTGATTCTGCCATTAGTTACCTCCTCCCCAACTGCTCAGCGTAATTCCGACAGCGGTTTCTTCTTTCGGCTTGCGCAGGCGGTAGATCGAGCGAATGATGGCCGGGGCGGCCACAAAGATGATGATCAAGGCCTGGATGATGGTTACGATATCAATGGGGATGGCTGAGACTACCATCATTTTTGTGGCGCCGTTTTTCAAAATACCAAAGAGTAAGGCAGCGAAGACGACTCCCACCGGATGGCTGTTACCCAGAAGTGCCAGGGCGATGCTATCAAAGCCGTATCCTGAGGAGAGTCCGATGGCCATACTGCGGTTGATTGCCAGAATCTCGTTTCCGCCAGCCATGCCGGCAAGAGCACCGGAAGCTGCCATGCCAAGGATGGTGGTCTTGGCAATGCTCATACCTGCATACTTTGAAGCACGCGGGTTGTTGCCAACGGTCCGCAAATTGAAACCCCAGGTAGTCTTGAAAAGGATCCACCAGACGAGAGCAGCAAAAGCCAGGGCGATGAAGAATCCAAGGTGAAAACGGATGGGCGCCTGGAAGAATTGCGGAATCTCAGCGGTTTTTTGAATGATGGGGCTCAACGGCATACCGCCGGTTCCAGGACGGGTCATGGGTCCGGTCAGAAGCCACGTGGTCACACGGTAGGCGATGTAATTCATCATGATACAGTTGATGACCTCATTGCCGCCAGTCCATACTTTTAGCAACCCGGGAACCATGCCCCAGAGTGCGCCTCCCAATGCGCCTGCCAGAAATGCCAGGGGCATGTGAATATATGCTGGAAGGGTGGTGATGGAGTATCCAACAAACGTGGCAGCGGCGGCGCCCATGAACAATTGTCCTTCAACACCGATGTTGAACAAACCGGCGCGGAAGCCGAGAGCACAGGCCAGGCCTGCGAAAATATAGGGTGTGCTCTGAACCAGGCTTTCCAGGATGGGGTTGACCGCGGTTCGAATTTCAACAGCGTTTCCACCCTTGAGGGCGGCTACGATTCGTGCAGGATCTCCGATAGAGCCTACAAAGAGTGCCCAATACGCGGCGCCGACTTCCTTCAAAGCAGTTTCCAGTCCTTTGCCAAAACCAGTGGCAAAAGCAGCGTAAACTGTCTCGCTGGTGACTGCTATCAGGATCGCGCCAATGACCAAACCGGTGAATATCGCCAGGAAAGGAATTTCGATCGATTTCCAGAATCCCCGGCGTTTCTTGTGAGGTTGCGCCTCTCCAGTGAGTTCCTGGATGACCACCTTGCTTGCATCTAGTTTATCGTTCTTTGGGTTTTTCAAATGCGCACCTCTCTAGAAAGTGGTTTCCACGATCCGGCTTTCCTTGGTTTCTTTTTCAAGGTTCTCTGGTACGATACCAGCCATCAAAAGACCAAGGGTTTCCTTGGAAACATTTGCTGCATTCACAATGGCGATCATCTTGCCGCGATACATGACGGCAATCCGGTCAGAAAGCTCGATGATCTCGTCAAGTTCTGGAGAGACCAAAAGCACAGCGCAGCCTTCATCACGTTTTTGAACGATACGCTTGTGAATATACTCGATTGAGCCAACATCCAGTCCGCGGGTAGGTTGTGAGGCAACCAATAATTTGATCGGCCGCGAAAGCTCGCGTGCGATGATCACCTTCTGCTGGTTCCCACCGGAGAGCGAGCCCACAGGTGTCAAGGGACTGGGGGTGCGGATATCAAAGTCCTGGATCAGTTTTTCAGAATTTTCGAGGATCTTATCAAATTGCAGCCGGATCCCTTTTGAGAAAGGTTCCTGATAGTATGTGCATAGCACAAGGTTTTCTGCAACCGGGAAGGGCAGGACCAACCCGTCTGCCTGCCGGTCTTCGGGAACATGTGCCGAGCCAATTTCAGTGATTCTGCGGGGTGAGGTATTGGCGATATTGACGTCTTCGAATTTCACCTCGCCAGAGAGCATTTTCCGCAGTCCGGTCAGCACTTCAACCAACTCAGTTTGACCATTGCCCTGAACGCCAGCAACACCCAGTACTTCGCCGGCATGGACGTCAAACGAAACATGATCGACGACCACCTGGTGGAAGATATCCGTCACCAAGAGATCCTTAACATCCAGCACGACATCGCCAGGCTTCTTCACGGCTTTTTCAACCACCAGTGAAACGGCGCGTCCCACCATCATCTCGGCGAGTTCATTTCGGTTGGCCACCTTCGGGTCTGCTTCGCCGACGACTGCCCCGCGGCGGATAACCATGATACGGTCAGCGACTTCCAGTACCTCGCGCAGTTTGTGGGTGATGAAGATGATCGACTTGCCCTGTTTGGTCAATTCCTTCATGATCGTAAATAGCTCATCCGCTTCCTGTGGGGTCAACACAGCGGTGGGCTCATCAAAGATCAAAATTTCTGCATTGCGGTAGAGCAGCTTGATGATTTCCACGCGCTGCTGTACACCGACAGGCAGATCTTTTACATAATCATCCGGATCGACCTCAAGTTTATATTGCTTGGAAATTTCCCTGACCCGGCTCGCTGTTTTCGGACGGTCGAGGAACCCCCCCGCTTTTACTGGTTCTGAACCAAGCATCACATTCTCGGTGACCGTAAATACCGGAATCAGCATGAAATGCTGGTGCACCATACCGATGCCAGCATTGATGGCGTCGGTTGGTGAGTTGATAGAGATTTTATTGTCTGCTACGAGGATTTCACCTTCATCCGGTTGGTAGAGACCGTAGAGAATGTTCATCAGGGTCGTTTTCCCAGCGCCATTCTCGCCCAGAAGAGCGAGAATCTCCCCCTTGTTCAAAGACAAATCGATATGGTCGTTTGCCAGAACACCAGGGAACCTTTTGGTGATTCCTTTGAGTTGAAGGATAGGAGCCATCAGATACTCCATGTGAAAATTGGTGGGATTGTTCAAATTATTTTATCACAAGCGGAGCATTTTCGCCTGAGACAACAAAAAAGGCCGGAGAAAACTCCAGCCTTTTTTTATTATTAGCTTCGGATCTGATTACTGTTTGTATTCCGGATTCAGGGTGATGGCACCGGAGAGAAGGTCAGCCTTGACCTGGTCAAGTTCCGACTTCAGTTCAGCGGAAACAATGCTGTCCAGATTGTGGAACGGGGCGAGACCAACACCACCATTGGAGAGGTTACCAACAGTATTGCCGCCCTTGAAGGTGCCGTCCATAGCGGACTTGATCACATTCAGGGTGGTGACATCCATATTCTTCATAATGGAGGTCAGTTCGATGTCAGCATAATCGGGGGCGGTGAGGAACCAGTCGGAATCGACACCGATGATGTAAACGGGATTATCAGCAGTGGTGCGGGCTTTCACGGCTGCAGCAGCACCCAAACCAACGGGGCCGGCAACTGGAACGATAATGTCAGCGCCTTCGTCCATCATGGAGACGGCGGTGTCATTACCCTTTTGCTGATCGCTGAAGTCATTGGTGAAGGAACCTTCCTTCTTGGTGATGTCCCAGCCAAGAACTTCCACCTTGGTATTGTGCTTGGTGTTGTAGTATTCAACGCCGCGCGCATAACCATCCATGAAGATGGAGACGGTGGGGATGTTCATACCACCGAAGGTGCCGACTTTGCCGGTCTTGGTAACGCCAGCGGACAGATAGCCAGCCAGGAAGGCGGCTTCATCGGTCTGGAAGGCCTGAGACACGACATTGGCAATCGGGGGATTGTAGCTGTTGTCGACGATGGAGAATTTCAGGTCAGGATGAGCTTCAGCAGCAGCTTTGGTCGCATCGCCCAGGAGGAAGCCAACGGTGATGATGAGATCGCATTTCTGATCGATGAAGGCGTTGATGTTCTTCTCGAAATCGGCAACTTCTTTGGACTCGAGGTACTTGCCCTCAACGCCCAATTGGGTCACAGCGTCCTCGACACCCTTCCATGCCGTGGCATTGAAGGATTTGTCATCAATACCACCGGTATCGGTGACCTGGCAGACAAGGAACTTGGGGGCTGCGGTCGCGGCTTCGGTGGGGGCAGCGGTTGGTGCTTCAGTGGTTGCTGCGGTGGTCGGTGCTTCGGTGGGCGCGGGGGTGGCTTTGGCGCAGGCGCCAAGAACCATTGCGGCCACGAGCAGGACAGCTAAAATCGCAAAATACTTTTTGGACATTAGTTTCTCCTCCTACAGAGATTGGTTAGCTGCGGATATTCATATGTTCTACCGCACGGTCATTAAAGTATAACTGCTTTTTTAATGGTATGCAAGACTCTACAATCTATGCATTACCAGCCGCAGGCAGGCTTTTTTTGGCTTCTCCGCGTTTGACGAATGCCATGCAAAGGAACGCACCCAACAGGAAGATCGGGCTGACGAGCAGGACGAGATCGAACTTGCCGCCGCTCAATTGGATGATCCAACCGTAGATGTTCGGGCCGAGAATTGCGGCCACAGTGGAAAAGAGATAGTACAACCCGGTGAAAGTGCCAATATGGACCTCATCGGTCATGTCCACCACCATGGGTAGACTGTTGATGTTAATGCACGCCCAGGCAATGCCGATGCCCATCAGGATCAGACCGAGAACCGGTACCTTGCCAAGCGCAGGTAATTTGGTGACGACATGGGTCAGGGTTGCCTGCGGTATCAAGTAGATAGCAGCGATGCCGGCAGCCATCAAAGCTATACCGATCATGATGGTTGTGCGGCGTCCAAGTGCCTTGCCAATGTAGCCAGCCGGCAGCGCGAAAAGCACAAAGAGCACTGAAAGCTGACCCAGGAGCCGCGCTCCGTCAGCGGCGGTCATTCCCAAAGAATTTACCGCATAGAGGGTGAAGAAGGCTTCGATGCCGTTGTAGGAAATGAACCAAAAGAGAATGGCAAGGAGCATGAGCAGGGGGCTTTTCTCCTCTGCATTGAACAAACCCTTGACCGATTTGATCAGGTTCGGGCGTTCTTCGTTGCTGGGAGGATAGACTTTGGGTTCGCGGATAAAGGCAAGCACCAAAAGAGCCGCCACCACTACCAGGCCGGCACCCAGCAGGAAGGGATATTCCGGGTTCATTTCGTAGAGCTTTGCTCCGCCCAAAAAAGCGATGATCGAGCCCAGCCCGCCCATCAGGTTAATGATGCCGTTGGCAACCGAGCGGTGCTCGGATGGAGTGATGTCGGGCATCAGCGCAACCACCGGAGTTCGCCAGACCGCCATGCCCAGCAGCAGGAAAAGGGCTGCCAGGAAGAACAGGAAGAGACTGGCGGCAAGCGGCAGGAAAATGAAGGCCAGGGCGCTGATGGGTGCACCCACCAGGATGAACGGCAGCCGCCTTCCAATGGAGGTGCGGACATTATCCGACCAGGCACCTACGGCAGGCTGGATGAACAGCGCAGCGATATTATCCAGCGTCATGAACATGCCGATGAAGCCGGTCGCGAGCAAAAAGCGCTCCTGGAGCATCACTGGAACGTAAGCGTTGTAGATACTCCAGATCACGCTTACACCAAAAAAACCAAATCCGAGCAGGAAAGTCTTGGGGTAGCTGAACTTCATAGGATGATTTCCTTTCAAGATGAAATGAGATTTATGGTATTTGTAAAGTGGAACTCACTCCACATTGTTGGATTCGCTTTTGAGTTCAGCCAGAACCTTTTTGTCTTCCTTTGATAATTCAACTTTTTCGAGCAGTTCGGGGCGGCGAAGATAAGTACGGATGAGTGATTGTTTGCGCCGCCAGCGGTTAATCTCGGCGTGGTTACCGGAAAGCAGCACTTCAGGCACCCGCCAGCCGCGATACTCCTCGGGGCGGGTGTAGTGAGGGTATTCGAGCAAGCCCGATGCAAAAGAATCATCCATTGCACCTGTTGGATCACCCAGGGCACCGGGGATGAAGCGGGTGACTGCATCGATTACGATCATTGCCGGAAGCTCGCCGCCGGTGAGCACATAGTCTCCCACCGAGATCTGATCGGTCACCAGGTGCTCGCGCACGCGCTCATCCACGCCTTCGTATCTGCCGCAGAGGATGGCAATCCGTGGAAGCTCGGTCAGTTCCTGCGCTACCGCAGCGGTGAATGGTCGTCCCTGGGGGGTCATCATGATCAGAGGACAGCAAGGAGGAGAGCCCAGGACGCTCTCCACGGCGTCAAAGATCGGCGGAGCCTTCATTACCATGCCGCCGCCGCCACCGTAGGGAGTATCATCAGTCACATGATGGCGGTCGTTTGTCCAATCGCGGATGTTGTGAAGTGACATTCTTATCAGAGCATTTTCCTGTGCACGTAACAGGATGCTCGAATTCAAATAAGGTTCAAAAACCTGGGGAAACAGCGTGAAGATGTCAAACTGCATGGAATTATTCTAGCGAAACAGCCCTGCGAACACAAGAGATTTTTATCCTGTTTTTGATGGATTGACCAGAGCACCCGCAGGTTGGGTTGAGGGCGTTGAATAGGTGGTTTTGGCGAAAGGCATACTGCCCGAAACCCAACGTTGAAATTGATAACCGATACAACCTGCCAATCCAGCTCCGAGTTATAAAAAACACAAAGCTTACACCATTTATAAAGACTACTACCTGAAGTCTGAAACCAATCTACTACTTTGATCTCTAAAAGATGCATAGCGAATTAATGTAGGGGGGTATATGTAGGGGGGGTTGTATTATATATATAAAATTGTTATAGTAATGTAAATCAATCGTTATTTCATATCAGGGAGGATGAAAATGAAAATTCTAAATAAAGCAAAAAAAGCAACAATTACAATAGTTCTGACAATGTTTCTTGCATCACTATTTTTCGTATTTACTTCACCACAAACAGTTTTTGGGAAAAGTTCCGACTCTGGAACGAAGTCATTTGATGATATCATCCAGCTTTACGGACTTAGGGATGCCGTTAATATCCCACCTGAAATAAAACCTCTTCAATTCTCATCACCGAAAGACCTTGAATCCTTCTTAATTTCTATGCAAAGGTCTAAAAATTCGGCGCCACATTTCGTATTGCGGGAAACCGCCAAAAAAGATTCTAATTTTTCACCCATGACTACTAGTTATGGAATTGTGACTAAAAACTGTTCAGTATCAGTAGCACTTGGAACCTATTTTAACACTTGGGGTGACATACGGGTAGCTACATCAGGTTCTTTTCGTTGGATTGACAGTGTGGTTAGCACATACACTGGATTGACAGGAGTAACTCTCGGGTTTGACCTAACAAACCCGTACAGCTATTCTTATAACAAAACAGCATCCAGTGTCTCGATAAAAGGTGGTGGGATAGTAAATGCGTATATATTGATAGACGGCTTTATAAAAATTTACTCATCACCTGTAAGCTGCTCTTTCACCTATAGTGTGTATTAAACCAGACGAAATCAATGGAGAATTCACAAATGGTTTTCTTAGGAAACTGGCTTGACTTTGGGATGTTTTCGTCTCAGTTGCTAAACATTCTCTTTATTATCGTGTGGTTAATTTTGAGTATTTTATGTTTGATCAAATTACGAAAACAGGAGATGCCCGCAAATTCTAAAGCTATGTGGTCGTTAGTAATTCTTTTGATTCCCATCTTGGGCTCAGTCGGATTCTTGATTGTCAACCCAGGAGAAGATAATCATATATAGGAAATCGATAATTCAAAAATTCCAGGGGTTCGGTTATAAGCTATATCCCCCTGGAATTTTTGGATATCGCACATAAATTAAACAAATAAACTTATAAAGCATAATAATATGTAAATTACTTAGGTTTGAAGAGTTGATCGAAATTCCTTGTTGTTACTACCAATCCTTTAATCCAAATCGCTCGCCAATCCATCACTGCTGCACAACGAAAGAACACAAACTACTCGTATGGTCCAGATACGTTTGATCTTCTCCTGCCGGTATCACACATATATTCATACTCAATCTTAAAAACAATTCAGATCATTCTTGACGCATTAAGAAGCGGCATGATATGATGACCGCGTATGTATATTCGCGGCAGTAAATGGAACATGTCAAAGAAGAAGAGCAGGAGATCCAACCCGTTTACGGTGATCATCCTGGTACTTGCCATCGCCGCATTGGCGCTCTTTGACCGCATCGTGGCTCCAACCATCCAGCCGCTGTTTGTTCCCACTCCCACTGCCACGCAGCCCCCGGAAACCTACATCTCCTCGGCTGAGCAACTGGCTTCAGCAGGCAAACTTAAGCAGGCGATCGATGCCTACAAACAGGCGATGATCGTCGATCCAAAGAATCCTTCCATATACATCGCGCTTTCGCGCCTGGAAATCTATACTACGGATTACCAAAACGCCCTGAAGGATGCCTCCAACGCGCTGCTGATCAACCCCAAGAATTCGATGGCTCTGGCAGTACAGGGATGGGCATACAACTTTCTGGGCGATTACACCAAGGCAGAAGAAGCACTGCAGAATGCCATCACGGAAGATCCCAACAACGCCGCTGCGTATGCTTACCTTTCTGAGGTATACCTTAACATTGTCAACCAGGGGATTGGTCAACTGAGCACCATGGACCAGGCGATCGCGGCTTCCAAATCTGCCCTTGCGTTGGCGCCCAACTCGCTTGAAACTCACCGCGCCAGGGGTCTGGTGCTGGAAAACACCAGTAATTATGAAGAGGCTGTGGCCGAATTCGAAGCAGCGATAGCTCTAAACGAGAATATAGCAGATTTGCACCTGGCATTGGGTCGAAATTATCGCGCCACGGGACAGTACGACCAGGCGATCAACGAATTTTCCCGTGCGCTGGCGCTGAACCCCAATGACCCCACCCCGTATACTCTGATCAGCCGCACTTACTTTACAAACGGTGATCACACCAAGGCACTGCAGTACGCACAGGACGCCTTAAAGATCTCTCCCACGGACCCCTATCTTTATGGCAACATGGGTCTGATCTACTGGAAGATCACGCAGTATCAAAATTCAGTGGATGTTCTACGGCTGGCTGTGACCGGTGGAGTGAATTCCTCCGGGCAGGAAGTCAAGGGGCTGCCGCTGGATTACGGTCGGGTGGGTGAATACTACTACACACTCGGACTGGCGCTGGCGAAGCTTGGTCAATGCGGTGAGGCGCTGCCTCTGGCGCAGTCTGTGGCATCCAACCTGATCACTGATGAGATTGCCCAATACAATGCGCAGGAGATCATCAATATTTGTGAGCAACTGGCAAAGTCGGGCGGCGTGGTGACAGCCACACCTCAGCTCACACCGCAGGTGGTTTCAACCACAGCTCCCACAGCCACACCTACCCCCTAGTTTTAATCTCGACCGGTTCATGGGGCGAGCATCCAATTCATGATCGATTACAACGGCAAGCGTAACATTTTCAGCAAGCAAAAGCGGCGTGACAACCCGGTAAGGATTTTCATCGGGTTGATGGTCATCCTTGGCTTGTTGTTCGTTATCCGCGGACTCAACACGGGAGCGCTAAATTCACCTTTTGCCCCCACGCCCACTCCAACCCGTACCTTCAATTCCTATGCACAGGAAGGCGAGACTCACTTTGCTGCCGGCAACCTGGATAAGGCAATCGAAGCCTATCAAAATGCCGTACGCATCGACCCCAACAACCCCGACCTTTCTGCAGAGCTTGTCCGCATCATGGTTTATTCCTCCACCCAAAAGACAACGGACGCCGACAAACGCGCCCGCCTTCAAGAGGCCATTCAAACCGCCAATGACGCATTGAAATTAAACCCTGAGAACAGCGGTCTGCACGCGGTGCTGGCTTTCGCTTTGGACTGGTACGCCACTCCCACCCTGGCTGGAGACGATTGGCAGTCTCAACTGAACAACGCCGAACAAGAGGCGGTCAAAGCGCTGCAATTTGACAGCACCAACACACTTGCCCTGGCTTTCTACGCCGAGATCCTGGTGGATCAGCAAAAATGGAACCAGGCTGACCAGTACATCGGCCAGGCGATGCAAAAAGCCGGCAACCTGATGGACGTATACCGTGTCAACGGATATGTCCAGGAATCACTTTCCAATTACAACGACGCCATCGCCAACTACCAGAAAGCGTCTGCCATTTATCCCAATCTGAACTTCCTGTATATATCCATGGGAGCCAACTATCGGCAGTTGGCCAACATGGCGCTTTCGGGGTCGGTTCAGCAAAAGACCTACTTTAACCAGGCGTTGGATGAATTTGTCATCGCGGTGAATATCAACGAACAGCAGGGTGTGAAAGATCCCATTCCGCTGATCTCCATTGCCAATACCTATGTTCAGATGGGAGAATTTTTCTCTGCCGCGCGCAACATGCTCAAGGCAGTGGAATACACCCCATCCAACCCCACGGTTTACGGGCAGTTGGGCATCGTCTACTACAAGGCGCGCAACTACGAGGGATCAATCCTGCCGCTCAAGTGCGCCATTAAGGGATGCACGGCTGTTGAAAGCTGCGAGGTGCGGAATCAGGGTAAAGCCTGCGACCAGGCGACTGTTCCGGATATTCCCATAACCGGGCAGCCGCTTTCGCAAAGCACCGTGCCCTATTACTTCACATACGGTTCAGTGCTGGCAGGATTGCATCAACCTGCCAATGGTTATTGCGAAGAAGCCATGAGCGTCTTTCGGCAGATTACCCAGGGTTTCAGCGAAGACACCACAATCATGTCGATCGTGAATGAAGGCGAATCGATCTGCAAGTATTACGGCTATAACTAACGCCCCGGCGTTTGTCAGAAATCTATTAGATCACGCACCGTTCCCCTTGACTTGAGTTTCAAAGACGATTATCATACAAGAAGTTAGCACTCGCATGATGAGAGTGCTAAAAATATCAAAGCATTTCGGTTACAGGAGGAAAAATGTCGCTAAACTTGAAGCCTTTGGGCAGCCGTGTTGTGGTTGAACCTCTTGAAGAAAATGAGGTAACAGCAGGCGGGATTGTTTTACCTGAAACAGCCAAAGAAAAACCTCAAAAGGGTGTTGTTCTGTCCGTGGGTCCCGGCGATCGTGATGAAAACGGGAAGCACATTGCAATGGATGTTAAAGAAGGCGAAACCGTCCTCTTTGCCAAGTACGGCGGTACTGAAGTCAAGATTGATGGTAAGAAATACCTGATCTTGCGCGAATCCGACCTTCTCGCAATCGTTACCAAATAGTGTAATCATTTTCATAAGGAGTTAATTCTATGGCAGCAAAACAACTCGTCTTTGGCGAAGATGCACGCCGCAAGTTAAAGAATGGCATTGACATGGTTTCTGAGGCTGTGGTGACCACCCTGGGTCCCAAGGGCCGCAATGTCGCCATCGACCGCAAATTTGGTTCCCCCACCGTTACCCACGATGGCGTGACCGTAGCCAAGGAAATCGAACTTGAAGATCCATTTGAAAATATGGGTGCCCAGCTAATCAAGGAAGCCGCCACCAAGACCAATGATATTGCCGGTGACGGAACCACCACCTCCACGCTGCTTGCCCATTCCATCGTTAACGAAGGTTTGAAGACCCTTGCCGCCGGCGGCAATCCGATGCTTCTAAAACGCGGCATTGAATCGGCTGCCCAGGCAATTTCCGAAGCCATCAAGAAGCAGGCTATGCCCATCTCCACCCGTGAAGATATCGCAGCCGTCGCCACAACCTCGGCGCAGGATGCCTCCATCGGCAATCTGATCGCCGAAGTGATGGACAAAGTCGGTAAAGACGGTGTCATCACCGTGGAAGAATCCAAGGGCTTGGAATTCGAGAAGGAATACGTCGAAGGTATGCAGTTTGACCGCGGCTTCATTTCCTCCTATTTCATTACCGATACCGATCATATGGAATCAGTCATTCCTGATCCCTACATCCTGATCTACGACAAGAAGATCTCCGCCGCACAGGATATCGTTCCCATCCTCGAAAAACTTGTGCAGACCGGTAAACGCGATCTGGTGATCATTTCTGAAGACGTCGACAGCGAAGCTCTTGCCACCCTCGTTCTCAACAAAATTCGCGGCATGCTGAATGTGCTCGCCATCAAAGCTCCCGGTTTTGGTGATCGCCGCAAGGCAATGCTGCAGGATATCGCCATCCTCACCGGCGCCGAAGTGATCTCTGAAGAGACCGGCCGCAAGCTTGATTCCGTGGTTCTCTCCGACCTGGGTCGTGCCGAAAAAGTGGTTGCTGACAAAGACAACACCACCATCATCGGCGGCAAGGGCGAGGAAGCCCAGATCAAAGGCCGCATCGAACAGATTCGTGTCGAAATCGACCGCACCACCAGCGATTACGACCGCGAGAAACTGCAGGAACGTCTTGCCAAGCTCTCAGGCGGCGTCGCCATCGTCCGTGTTGGCGCTGCAACCGAGACCGAACTCAAGGAAAAGAAGCACCGTGTGGAAGATGCACTTTCAGCCACCCGTGCAGCCGTTGAAGAAGGGATCGTCCCTGGTGGTGGCGTTGCTCTGATCAATGCCATGCCCGCCCTCGATGCCCTCAAAGCAGAGACTGAGGATGAAGCCATCGGCATCAAGATCGTGCGCAAAGCCCTCGAGATGCCCATGCGCAAGATTGCTGAGAATGCCGGTAAAGACGGCTCTGTCGTGGTGGAGAACGTCCGTGCAGCTCAGAAATCCAAGAAGAACGAGCGCATCGGCTATGATGTGATCCGCGATGAGTACATCGACATGATCAAAGCCGGCCTGGGTGATCCTGCGAAGGTGACCCGTGGCGCCCTCGATAATGCAGCCTCAATCGCCGCCATGATCCTCACCACTGAAGCGCTGATCACCGACATCCCGGAGAAGAATCCGCCGATGCCTGCCCAGCCCCCGATGGATTACTAGTTCGATCAGCAACTTAAGACCCTGGCAGTCAAACCTGACCCGCCAGGGTCTTCTTTTTAAACTTCGGGTATAATCGAGCCGATGAAACCCATTTCCAAAATCGTCCTCCCTTTCATGCTATTGATCTTTATAGCGGCGGCATGCAAGCCTGCACCAGGATCTGAAACGCCGTCCGCTTCGCCAACGGTTGCTTTTACGCCAACAGCCACCCTTGAACCCATGGCGGTCAGCATCAATGGTGTGGGTGTGACGCTCGCGGAATACCAGCAGGAGCTGCTTCGTCTGCAGGATGCCCAGACGCAGTTGGGCAAAACCTCTACGCCCGAGGAGCAGAAACAAAAGGTTCTGGCTGATTTTGAGGATCAACTGCTTTTAGAGCAGGGGGCGAACCAGGGCGGCTATACGGTGGACGACACGACACTTCAATCCCGCATCGATCAACTGGCAGCGAATATGGGCGGTCAGGACAAGCTGACTGCCTGGGAAACCGCAAATCATTACACCCCCGAGACTTTTCAGCAGGCGATGCGCAGAAGCATTGCTGCTGCCTGGCAGCGCGATCAGATCATCAATTCGGTACCTGCCACCGCTGACGAGGTGCATGCCCAACAGATCCTGGTCCAGACCGAAGAGACTGCAAGTATGATCCTCACCCAGCTAAAAGCTGGCGCGGATTTTGCAACAACTGCCATAACCTATGACCCCACCACCGGCGGCGACCTGGGATGGTTCCCTCAAGGTTACCTGCTGCAACCTGAAGTGGAGACGGCAGCCTTTGCCCTTCAGCCGGGCCAATACAGCGAAGTGATCAAGAGCGCGATCGGGTTTCACATTGTTTATGTAATTGAACGGGATCCGCAGCACGAATTGACACCTGATGCACGCAGGGTTCTGCAGGAAAAGAAACTCTCGGAATGGCTGGATGCAGCCAAGGCAGCTTCGCAGATTGTGATCACCGTACAGTAATAGCCCCTGAAGCGAGGGGGATGACCAATGAATTTTGCAGACCAGGAAGAAATCGCAGAGAGGATGATGCGAAGGCGCAAGCGTCAAAGACGCGATGCGACCTGGAATTTGTTCTCATGGCTGGTGCTGATCCTGGCAGCCGTCGCGATTCTGATCGTTGCAGCGATCTTTGTCGATCCGTCCCTCCCAGTAAACCCCTTTCCCCCTGCAACCATGCCGGTACTGGCAACGAGCCCCGTGGTTACTCCAGCCCTTTCTGTGATCCCCGCCACTTCGACCCCCATTATTCTTCCAACCCCCACCGCTGAGCCCACCGCAACCATCACAACAGCACCAACCACCACAATTCCTGCGTCCACTCCTACATCCGATCTGAATGCCGTGTACCCGTTTGTATTGAAGAGCAATCCGATTCCCATGTCCAACCTCGTATTTCACCCGGACGGCAATTGCGACTGGCAGGGCATAGCAGGACAGGTGCTGGATATGCAGGGAAGAGGTGTGACCGGATTATCCATTCACCTGACGGGGACTTACAATGGCAAAGCCGTGGATCTGACCACGCTCTCAGGCGCCGCGCAGGCATGGTACGGCGAATCGGGATTTGAATTTGTGCTGGGTGATACGCCCGTGGATTCCAAAGGCGAACTTCACCTGCAGCTTGCCGACCAGGGGTTGGTGGCTCTCTCCAGCGAGATTTTGATCGATACCTATTCAGCCTGCGATAAAAACCTGGTGCTAGTCAATTTCAAACAGGTCCGTTGAGTAAAAGCGAGGGAGGAAACACTCTCTCGTTTTGACTTAAAGGAAAATACTCAACTGGGTGTCTTTTTCCGCACTCAGGGGGTCTCCATCCAGTAGAAGCTCCCATAATTCAAGATTGAGATCAGCCTTTTGGGCGAGGGCCGAAAGGTAGCGGAACTTGAGGAAATGCCAGCCGCTGCGGGTTTGCTCGAGCAATCTCGGATTGTGGTCCAGTTTGTACTGCAGCAGAGCAGCCCGGCTGCCAGGAAAGACATAGACGGTCTCTCCGTCTTCATTCTCAGGATCGCTGAGATGGTCAGAGAAAATGGACGAAGCTCCCAGGAAGAAGCGGTAAAGAACCTTCTCTTCACCAGCTGCTTTCCAGATCACCGGTTGATCTCCTGCTGCGGTCAATCCAATCCTGTTGGCGATTTTTTGGAGAAGCCCAAGCATTTTTTGCAGATCCGCTTTTCTTTCCACCGGGCTTTCGCCGGGTTTGATCTGCCAGGCATCCCCTTCCGAACATAGTTCGGCATATGAACTGAGGCAGGATTGGATCAAAGCATCTGCTGGAGCGATGATTCCTCCCGCTGAGGAAAAAACTGCACGCTCAACCTGCTCGGGTGTGGTTTTTGGATAATTCAAAAGATGATTGACGATGATCTTTTCCACCCGGTCGTCCAAAGGTGAAGCACAATTTTCAGGATTTTCCAGGTACCAAAAACCGGGTTCGATTTCCTGGGCGACCGAATCGTAATGATGCATGAAGGTGCGGTCCAGAAAAATCCTTGTCAATGCAGCCTGGATTTCGCTGAGTTTTTCAGGCATGGCCGGGTCTTCAGGCAGGGGCAGCAGATGGTGCTCCGCAAGGGCATCGACAGAAGCGGCAAACGGCGCCAGGTAGGTGACAGGTTGACCCACACTCATCAACGTTTTGCGGATCGCATTCCGCATGACTTCCCGGGGGTTTGCTCCCCCGTGTGGCAATTGCCGATTCGCCGTTCTCCAGTTGTACTGCACCTCATATCGGTCTTCCTTGCATGCCAATCCAAGACTAACAAAACCAGCTCCTGAGGCAGCAGCGGCTGCTGAAAGGAGGAATCCGGGAACGGCGTTTGAAATTAATCCCAGCACGGGGGTTCCAGTCTTTGTCAGCCGGTTGACCGCTTCCAAAGGCGAATGCAATGCGCGGGTATGCCAGTGCCAGTCAAACCTGCGGCGGCCGAGCACTCCTGCATAACGGGCGCTGATCTCCTTACCCCACAACCAGGCAGACCAGAGCGCAGAAAGGGTCCAGAACGCCTGGCTGGTTCTTGGCAGGGTGCAGAGGGCAGCACTCAACTCAAGACCACCAGGTAAATTGAGTTCTTTTGCCCGCCCTGGAAATAGGCTGATCCCGGGACCTTTGACCAGATCCGGCCAGAGGGCGACCTTCGTTGGGATGGAAGCCTGCTGCCAGAGGTCGATCGAACCTTCAAGTTCCTTCCAAAGGTTTCTTTCGACATATTCAGTGGGGATCTGGAGCAGATGCGGAGGTTCTCCACCCTCCGGGTATGGCCAGAGATTGGAACCTGCATCCAGCACGGGCAGCAGCATGGCCTGCAGCATCCTGCGAACAGGCGAGTTTTGAGGGTAGGCGTCCAGGCGGTTGAGCAGGTTGACGATGACCACCAGAGCCCGAACCGGATAGGCTTTGAGTGCTTCTTCGACATTCTTCCGCTCATCTTCATCCATCCCGATCAGGGTGGCTTTTTGCAGGGCGCGCGAACGGTGCAAAGGCTCGCTTCGCAGAAGTGGTGTCAAGCGGTCGGCGTCTGATTCAATGGCGGGGTGCAGCCCTTCGTCGCCGCAGTGGGGACAGTGGTAAATCCGGGCGTAGGGGGATTGTTCACCGCGTTTCCAGATATAGGAATCCGCCTGGATCTCGCGGCCGCAGGTGGCGCACTCGGTGAGGTAATACGATTGCAGCAACGCTTCGAGGCGGCCATCGCCCCTGGGTGTGGAAGCCAGTTCGGCTAGCGCTGCTTGTAAATCATTCCGATCCGGTACATTGCAGAGCATTTCCAGTTCAAATGCCAGCAGCGGGTTGTTACTTGCTGCGAGCACCCGGTACCCGGCGCCTGCAGCCTGGATGGCAGTTAAGGGCGTGGAGCAAAACGGATCCAGGATCCACGAGCCTGGAGCAGCGTTCTTCTCCAACCATTGACTGATCTCCCCTGGCGGACAGGGGGGTAAATACCGGGCCAGCGGAATCTCCGGGGACTTCCCGATTGGAGCCAGATAAGATATGTTCGGTGAATCAGACATTTTATATATCTTATCTGATAATTCCACCGAAAAGCAACCACTTACCTAAACTCGGCGAAAAAAAAGGATGCAGGGATATCTTTGATTCGGACACTCGAACAGAATCATGCTATTTTGTATCATACATGGTGTTTGGGGATTTTCCATAAGAAAATAAACAGGAATTTCGACGCGACGCGTCGAAATTCCTGTTATTGTTTTGTTTCCCCCTTCCCGATTTGGGAAGGGGGAAGGGGGATGGGTTAGCACGGAGGTAGAAAACCATGAGGGGCAGCCAATCATATACACGGGACTTTTCTTCGTTTGTTGAATTGTCACAAATATCCGTTTACTAAAGGGCGGCTGCCACCTCGTTCATCACCGGCAGATGCGACATGATCTCTGCCGCACTCTGATCCTTCACTTCATAATTCTCCAACGAACCGGTGAGGTATTTTTCGTAAGCGCTGAGATCAAAATGTCCGTGACCGGAGAGGTTGAACAGGATGACTTTCTTTTCACCGGTCTCTTTGGCTTTGAGCGCTTCGTCGATTGCAGCCAGGATGGCGTGGGAGGATTCGGGCGCGGGAAGGATGCCTTCACAGCGGGTGAAGAGCACGGCTGCCTCAAACACGCGTGTCTGTGGTACCGCAACGGCTTCGATCAATCCGGCGTCGTACAAACCGGAGAGAGTGGGCGACATGCCGTGATAACGCAGCCCGCCGGCGTGGATGGAGGGCGGCATGAAATCATGCCCGAGCGTGTACATCTTGACGATGGGGGCGGTGCCGGCAGTATCGCCGAAATCATAGGCATAAATACCTTTGGTCAGGGAAGGCGCTGCATCCGGTTCCACTGCCAGCAGACGGGTCTGTCGCCTGTTCTTGAGGTTCTCGCGCAGGAAGGGGAAGGCGATTCCCGAAAAATTGGTTCCACCGCCCACGCAGCCGATCACCACATCGGGGTACTCATTGGCCATGTCCATCTGTTTGAGAGCTTCCTCGCCAATCACCGACTGGTGAATGAGCACATGGTGCAAAACCGAGCCGAGTCCGTATTTCTTGTTCCCGCCTGATGAAGCAGCCACTTCCACCGCTTCTGAAATGGCAATTCCCAGAGAGCCGGTATTCTGCGGATTCTCAGCCAGAAGTTTGCGCCCATATGCGGTCCGATTGGTGGGACTGGCGAAGACCTGAGCGCCATAGGTTTGCATCAATACCCGGCGGTAGGGTTTCTGATCATACGAAACGCGCACCATGTATACCTCCAGCGGAAGATCGAAGAACTGGCAAGCCATGGCAAGCGCTGATCCCCACTGCCCTGCCCCGGTTTCGGTGGTCATGGCTTTGGTCCCGCCGATCTTGTTGAAGAATGCCTGGGGCACCGCCGAGTTTGACTTATGCGACCCCGAAGGCGAGACTCCTTCGTACTTGAAATAGATATGAGCCGGTGTGCCCAGCGCTTTTTCCAGCCGCAGCGCCCGGATGAGCGGTGTGGGTCTCCATAGTTTGTAAACTTCGCGCACTTCCTCGGGGATCTCAATATACCGTTCAGTGCTGATTTCCTGCTCGATCAGCCCCATGGGAAAGAGGACTGAAAGGAAATCAGGCGTGACCGGTTCAAGGGTGATGGGGTTGAAGACAGTTGCAGGTTTGACCGGTGAATCGGCGTTGATGTTGTACCAGAACTTCGGGATGTCATTTTCGCCGAGTAAAAATCTTGTTTGTGTGTTCATTTTCTTCTCCTTGAATAGATTGGTTTCCGCAACGGCGGAGGATTAATACAAAACGTCCGTCCCTGTAAGGGGACGGACGTACAATTATCCGCGGTGCCACCCCGGTTAAGCAGTCCTCCATCTTAACAAAAAACCCCGGAGAAAAACTTCCGGGGATGGAAAGCCAGCTTCACTCTTTTCGAGTACGGCAGATACCTGCTTATACTCTTTGCCCTGATAACGGTGGCAACTCCGGCGGCGGTTACTGGCTTACGCGTTCACCTTGCGGCTCGAAGGTCCATTCATCTGAGTGGCGCGTACAGGTTCACACCCATCCCTGCTCTCTGAAACGCCCGTAACCAGATTACTCGTCCTCGTCACAGCCTGTTGATATTTCCCATGATTATAGGCATGAAACAGCGATTGTCAATGGGGTAACTGATAATTTAAGAAATCTCATCTTTCAGCAATTGGTTGATTTGATTAACCTGACGGTTTCATCCCCTGTCAATTGATTTTGTACTGGGTCACTCCCTGAACCGCACTCAGCGCCTGGTGCAGCTCCTCAAGACCTTCATCCTCCATGGCTTTAATCACCAGAGTGATGGTGGTCAATTGGGTCTCCAGGTCATTTTCAATAGAGGTAGACAGAACCTTCTTGTTCAATTTCTTCATCATCGCATGAAGATCATCTGCCAGGCCAGGTTGGTTGCGGGCGGTGACGATAACAGGCAGGGTGGTGTAAGAGCGGATCACTTTCTTTTCCAGCAAATTCAGCAGGGTGAGTACGATCAAGAGTGCGGCTGTGGCGGTGATGGCTGCGAAGTAGTGACCTGCGCCGATTGCCAGGCCTACGATCGCCATGGTCCAAAGCGAGGTTGCAGTAGTCAACCCCTTGACGGTGGTACCATATCGCAGGATGGCTCCTGCACCCAGGAAACCAATACCAGAAATTACCTGGGCGGCCAACCGTGCCGGGTCTCCGCTGACCACAGGTCTGAACTGCATCGAAAGATTGATCGACATGGTCATTGCCAGGCATGAGCCGATGGCCAGGATGGTATGGGTGCGCAGCCCGGCAGGTTGGTTCTGACGTTCGCGTTCATAGCCAATGACCATGCCCAGTACTGCAGATAACAATAGCCTGATAACGATTTCACCGTCAGGTATCATGATTCTCCTTATTTGAGCCGGCTGAAAAATGCCTCTTCGATCGAACGCACGCTTTCCTCCCGGCATCTGGGAAGCAGATTACAGATCCCAGGAATCACTTGTTCGATTTCATCCGCGAGCTTAAGCGCCAGGCGGCGAACACCGAAATGAGCGTTCAACTCGGACCGCAGGGCAATGAAATGCATGGCACTGCGAAGATTGATGGTGATCAGAAAGCGCCGGTTGAAAGCGTTTGGCACCACATAGGAAGCAGCTTCCGGGTTCATCGCGGCAAGCTCACGATAAGTCCTGGAGGCCAGCTCCATCAGCAAAATGTATTCTGCTTCCAGTCCAGCGGTACTGATCAAGCGGGGAATGGCAAACCCCAGGTCAGTGGTGAGCGGTCGGGGGGTGAGCGTCATCATGCGGTGGCGTTTGACCTCGTAATAGGCACCCTGGTCAAGGGTGACTTCGAATTGAAAAACGATATGCTCCAGCTCGCGCAGCGGAATGGTATGACGACCGCGTTCAGCGAGCAATGGGCGCAGCAAGTCTTGCTTTTGTTCGCTGCTCATCTGGCGTACCGTTTCGAGGGCCGAGAAAAAGGATGTATGTGGGTCAACGCTGTAACGGTAGTACACTCCCGCCAGCAGATTGTCGACAGCAGCAGGGTCAAAATGGATCAACCGGAACCATGGTGCAAGCTCCAATCCGGTCAAAGGCCGGATGGCGGAAAATTGCTTTTCCATTGAGTCGAGGTAGGGCAGGGGTTCGGCATATTTGAGCAGGGTGGGTATGGATTCGCACGCAGCATCTTTGATTTCACGTCCGATTTGCCTGACCTCTTCCAGGGGATGCGATAGCATCTTGCCAATGGCATGCTCGAGTGCCCTGGCGTTGATGGTGATGCCCACATTCGCCAGCGATGCAGCAGGCAGCAGGTAGCGGCAGACATCTATGGCTTTGGAGCGTACCCGGCGTTCATACGCAGCATCAGATTCATCCACCAGCCGGGGGTCAGATGCAGATGCTGCCTGGATGAGTGCTGGGATGAATTGCGCATAGCCATTAAATAAGGCGGTACAGCATTTCGAATAAGAGGAAAGAAGAGGGCTATTACGCCATTCTAGGGGAGTATAAAAGGCGTCCGGCTGCCAGGTCTGGTAGCGGGTGGATTTTTCGGTATAGGAGGCGAGACGGTTGGACTGGATGCATTCAACAGCCAGGCGTGAGACATTCTCTGTTGCGATGTGCAGAACAGCATGTTCCGCGACCGAAGAATGACCGTACCCGACAACCCACTTTTCATTGAATTCAGAACTTTTCTGGTCGGTGAGCTCCGATGCAATCTGTCGGAAAGATTCAGGCGAGCGTGATGTTTTGGCGAAGGTGACAGCGATGGTCTCAGGAGGCAGTTTTTGAGGATCAAGTAGATAGATCTGCCTGTCATGCGCCATGAGCCAGCACCTCCCGGGCTTTTTGAATATCCAGATTGATTTGATCGATCAAAGATTGCACGTCGGCAAACTTGATTTCAGGGCGGAGAAACTGCAGGAAATCGAGATCCATTTTTTGGTCATAGAAATCTTCGCGGACATCCAGAAAATGAGGTTCGACCCTGGGCGCAGTAAGCGTGTTGGCGAAAGTTGGGTTGGTTCCGATGTTCGTGACTGCATCGTACTTCACGCCGTTGACGGTGGCACGCGTGACATATACGCCATCTGACGGAATGAGCCGTTCAGAGGGGATTTCCATGTTGGCGGTGGGGAAGCCCAATCGGGTACCGCGCGCCTCGCCATGAACCACGCTCCCGGTCAGCCGGTACGGTCGACCAAGCCAGGCATTCGCTTTGTCCAGTTGTTCAGATTGCAGGAATTGCCGTATCTGGCTTGAGGAAACCACCTGGTCACCGAAGCGGGTGGGTGGGATTGTTTCAACGCCGAACCCAAACTCAGAACCCAGCCTGGCTAGCGTTGTCAGGTCTCCCATGCGGTCTTTGCCCAGGGCAAAATCCACACCTGTTAGAAGGTGAACAATTCCCAAATGCTGCTTCAGTTCAAGCATGAATTCACGGGCGGTGAGGTTGGCCAACGCTGCGTCAAATTGCAGTGTGATCACCCTGTCAATGCCAAGGGAACAAAGCAATTCCTCGCGTTCTTCCGGGGAAGTGAGCAGGTTTGAGGGAGGCACGCGTTTGAAAAAGACAGCCGGGTGGGGGTCAAAGGTGATCACCACCGCCTCGCTTTGATCCATCCTGGCGCCCTGTGCCAGCCTTCGAACCAGAGCCTGATGACCCAGGTGAACACCATCAAATGAACCGATAGTCACCCAGGAAAGCTGCAATGAAAAGTCGGACAAACTGGAGGGCACGATCTACCTCTATGGGTTCATTGGTAAAGCGGTACATTTGGGGTTCAAAACCTGACCACCAGATGTATCATAAATGGATTCAGGAGAAAAAGACTTTCTTGGGCTGCCATTCACGGGATGCTTCATCCAGCTCGAGCAACGCAACCAGTTCGCCCTGTTCGTTGACCCCGATTGCCTTGGGCCCGGCGGGATTTTCCGCAGGAATACGGTTGCCGTGACGCAGCACATCCATCTGGTCCGTATTCACTTCGACGGTCGGCCAGTCGGAAAGGGCTTCAGCCGCCGGGATGAGGTACTGGTACCAGGTACCGTCGACGAAAGCATCGTTTAGTTTTCGCAATGGAACAGCATCCCGCAATGTGAAACGTCCGCTCTTGGTGCGCCGCAAACCGGTGAGGGTTGCACCGCATCCCAAACGTTCGCCGAGGTCGTGTGCCAGCGAACGCACATAAGTGCCCGAGGAGCAATATACGTCGATCACCACTTCGGGCGGCGCCCATTCCAGCAATTCAAGGCTGTAGACGTTGATGATCCGGGGAGCGAGCTCAACCTCTTCGCCTTTTCGCGCCATATCATATGCTTTGCGGCCTTTCACCTTGACCGCTGAATAGGGCGGAGGCACCTGCTCAATTTCGCCGACGAATTTCTGAAGCTCTTCGTCGAAGCGTTCTTCGGTGATATTCACTTCGGATGAAGAAGTGACCCTGCCGTCTTCGTCATAGGTGTCGGTCGTTTTTCCAAGGGTGATGACCGCCTGGTAGCGTTTGTCGGAGGCTGAAACGTATTCGCTCAATCGCACGGCTGGACCGATCAACACCACCAATACGCCAGAGGCACGCGGATCAAGCGTACCGGTGTGCCCCGCGCGGCGGATGTTGGTGCCGCGGCGTATGACCTGTACAACATCATGCGAGGTCATGCCAGTGGGTTTGTCTACCACAAGCACCCCGGAAATTGCATTCTTAATATCAAAAGATTCGTTTGAATCCATCATATTCGCTCCGTGGAAGTTCCCCCGGTAATTTCATCCCTAACTTTAATTTATAGCATAGATTTCGACTGATTCAGGTAATTTCGTGTGATTTCGAGGATCTTTTCTTCAAGTTCTGGTAACTTTCCCTTGAGTTCAGCTCCAGCCGCTGCCGGGTGGCCGCCTCCACCCAGTTGATGTGCCAGGTTGGAAATGTCAATGTTGCCGCTCGAGCGCCAGGAGACCTTTGATCTTTCCGCTGACTGTTCAACGAATAGAACCGCAATCTCGAAGGAATCGATACTGGAGAGGACGTTTGTCAGATCGGCGTCATCGTTGCCAAAATACCCCGATGCCTTCCGGTCTTCCAGCGTCAGAGACGTCCACACCAACCCCCCCTCTCTCTGCATTCGGGAGAGTGCAAATCCCCAATACTTGGTTGCTTCAAAAGAGCGGCTGAGCAGTGCCTTGTTGTACAGATCACTGATATTGGCACCCTTGTCAATGAGGTCGGCCGCCAATCGCAGTGAATCTGAGGTGGTGTTATTGGTACGAAATCCGATGGAATCACTCAGTATGCCAGTCAGAAGTGCCCTGGCAACATCCGTGTCAATTTCAAGCTCCCAGGAGGACATGTGTCTGGCAAGCACAGCCGATGTAGCCACAGCTTCACCTTCCACCAGGTTCACTTCGGCGAAATATTCGTTGGTGATGTGGTGATCGATGTTGATGTCCGGCTTGCGTCCATTCAAGACTCCCCCGGTGCGGGCAAGATCTGAGCAGTCCAGGACGATGACCAGGTCGCATTCCGATTCGAACTTGCGTTTGACCATCGAAGCGCCTGTAAGGTGGCGGAAGGTCGGGGAAATCCCGTCCTTGAGCACCATCTGCACAGATTTACCCGCATGGATCAAAGCAAGGCCAAGTCCCAGGGTTGCGCCAATCGCGTCGCCATCGGGTCGGATATGCGAGACAATGCCAATTGAATTGGCAAGGGCAATTTTGGTGTTAATGATTTCGTCAGACATGCTACTTTGCAGAATTGTCCTTTTCTTCCTTGTGGATCTCAACGATCAATCGTTCAATGCGGTCTGCACGTTCGGGGGTCACGTCCCAGTGGAAGCGCAGACGCGGAAAAGCACGCAGCTCAACCCGCTCTGCGAGGTTCTTGCGCAGGAAGCCGGAAGCGGCTTCCAACCCCTTCAGCACTTCCTTTGACCGGGAGACACCCTCAACTGCAGAAACATAAATCTCGGCATACGCCAGTTCGCGGTCCACGATCACATCCGTGATTGAGATTCCATCCAGGCGTGGATCGTGTATTTCACCTTTTACCAGCATTTCGGAGAGTTCCATCCGCAGACGGTCTCCGATTCTTTGCAAACGGGTGGGGGAAGGCATATTTACCTGCTCCTTCTCTTAGATATTCTTCTCCAGGGTGTAGCAATCCAGGATGTCGCCTTCGGCAAGTTCGTTGAAACCCTTCAACGAAATACCGCAGTCAAACCCCTGACGTACTTCCCTGACATCATCTTTTTCGTGCTTCAGTGAGGCGACCTCGCCTTCGAAGACTTTTTCCTCACCGCGCATCACGCGGATTCGGGCATTGCGGCGGATTTCACCCTGTGTCACACGACACCCGGCAATGGTGCCTACCTTGTTGATCTTGAAGATTGCACGTACCACTGCCTGACCCACCGGCACTTCCCTCATCGTCGGTTCGAGCATGCCTTTCAGCGCTTTCTCGATGTCCTCGGTCATGCGGTAGATAATGTCATAGGTTCGAATGGAAACACCCTGAGACTCTGCAAGATTGCGGGCGGCGCTATCCGCCTGGACATTGAACCCGATGACGATGGCATTGGATGCAGCAGCGAGCATAATATCGCTTTCATTGATATTGCCCGTTTCAGCGTGCAAAATGTTGATCTTGATCTCGCCTTTGCCCAATTCGTTGAGCTCTGACATGATGGGTTCAAGAGATCCCTGGACATCGGCTTTGACAATCAACGGTAATTCGCGTAATTCGCCTGCCTGGAATTTCTGGAACAATTCCTCAAGGGTGGCTTTGGGAGCTTGTACAGCTCCTTCGCGTTTGGCCTGCTTTCGAGTCTCCACAACGGCGCGGGCTTCCTTTTCGTTTGCCACCACGGTGAATAACTCTCCTGCCGGTGGAACATCACCCAGACCCATCACCTGCACAGGCGTTGATGGTCCGGCACTGCGGATCTTCCGCCCGTGGAAATCGAACATGGCGCGGATCTTTCCATAGGTCTCTCCTGCGATAATGGTATCGCCCATCTGGAGGGTGCCATTTTGCAGCAGCAGAGTAACAATGACGCCTTTGTTGCGCTCCACCTGTGATTCGATGACCGTTCCCACCACCTTGCCGTCGGGGTTGGCTTTGATATCGATGGATTCGCTCACCAGCAAAACGGCTTCGAGGAGGTCGGTAAGGCCTTTCTTTTGCTTGGCTGAGACGGGCACAACAATCGTGTTGCCATCCCATTCATCCGGTACAAGACCGTTTTCAGAAAGCTGACGCTTGACGAAATCGGGGTTGGCATCGGGGCGGTCCATTTTGTTCATCGCCACGACAATGGGTACGCGGGCAGCTTTGGCATGCGCGATGGCTTCACGAGTTTGAGGCATGACGCCGTCCTCTGCAGCTACCACGAGAATGACAATATCGGCTCCCTGGGCGCCTCGGGCGCGCATCGCTGAAAACGCAGCGTGACCCGGAGTATCCAAAAAGGTGATCAGGTGTCCCTTGTACTCCACCTGGTATGCGCCGATATGCTGGGTGATGCCGCCAGCTTCGCCTGCAGCCACTTCCGTGTGGCGGATGGCATCCAAAAGAGTGGTCTTGCCGTGATCCACGTGTCCAAGAATCGTCACCACAGGGGGTCGTGCCACTAATTTTTTCGGATCTTCATCAGCGATCAACTGCCGCCAGTAAGGGATCTCACCCTGTTCTTCAAGGACCCTATCGTCTTCAAGTTTTTCGGGGACAGCTTCAAAACCCAGCTCAGAAGCCACAATGGCAGCCGTATCAAAATCGACCGTCTGGTTAATGTTTGCCATGACGCCGTTGGACATTAATATTTTAATAACCTGGATAGGGCTTGCTTCCATGCGAAGAGCCAAATCACGTACAGTGATGCTCGTTGGGAATTCGATCATTTTTTGCCCAGTATCGCTCATAAAAACCTCCGTCAAATGTGCCCCCAAAATTGGCTGATCATTCCTTGATTCCAGCGGGTTTCGCTAATTCCTGGAACTCTCAGCTAGAAAGGTTGTGAGCAAGCCTGGAGCAGGTTAGCAATTCATGATGATTTCCTCATGAATGCGTTTCCAGTTCATTTCTTCCGGTCCCGGCGTCTGCAGGAAGCGTCTTCAAATATTCCAGCAGTCGTGTTCGGTCATCTTCAGTCAGCTCGCCGCGCAAGGCGCGCGAGACCGGTCCTTTTAAGGCAAGCTCCCAACATGAACGGGAATTGTGCACGTAAGCCCCCCTCCCGGCAATTTTGCCGGTCGGATCAACCACCACACCATCAGCCGTGCGAACGATGCGGACAAGCGTCCGTTTGGCGTTCACCAGCCTGCATCCAATGCAGGTGCGGTAGGGGATGTGCTTCACCCGTTGTTGTGTCTTCTTTTTCACCTTACCTTCACGCTCATTTCTACTCTTCCCATTCCCAACCTCCGCCGCGCTTGTGCTTCTTGCGCACGGTCGTGGTATCACGGTCGGGATCATAGGTCACTTCCACATGCTTGCTCTTCTTTTTGCCCTTTTTCTTCTTTTCACCGAACTCATCGGTTTCTTCTTCATCTTCGGTGGTTGCGGTTTCAAGCACTTCGGGGCGCAGGGTGAAGAGCTCTTCGAGGGATGGTTCTTCCTCGGCTTCTTCAACTGCCTTTTCAGGTTCGGCTGCCGGTTCTTCTACTTCCACAGTGCCAGCTTCCTCAACGACGGGAACGGACACTTCCTCAACCGGGGCAACTTCCACTTCGACGGCCTCAGCGGGAGCAACGGCTTCTTCTGCCTTTTGTTTCTCGGCTTCAGCTTCAGTTGCTGCCTGGGTTTCGAGAGATGCCATAAGAGCGTTGACATTCTCCATGGCACGTGGACCAATGCCCTGAAGACGCAGGATGTTGTCAGAATCAACCTTCATCTGGATGGCAAGATCGCTGACCGTGGCAAAGCCGGCTTCCTGAAGCAGGTAGGCTACATGCTCAGGCAGTCCGGAATCGAGGATTGTGGTGCTGAAGGCGGAAGCGGGGATGCCCTTCCGGAGTTCAGCCATGCGGTCTTCCTCTTCCTTCTTCTGTTCCGCAGTCTTGACAGTAGCCTTGCGCTCCACTCGATCCACGAACTTGGTCATGAAATCGTATTCTTCGGGGGTCAGAGGTCGTCCATCTGCTTTTCGGGCAAGCATTTCTTCCAGTTTGGCGGCATTCTCCTTCTCAGGTTCCACCAGTGCTGCAAGCGTGAGGTCGTTCTGCAGCTTATAAAGTGAATCGGATGCCGCTTCAGGAAGGCTCTTGATGTCGATACGCCAACTGGTCAGCTTGGCTGCCAGACGGGCATTTTGACCGTCGCGGCCGATCGCCAGGCTGAGCTGATCTTCGGGTACCACCACGGTGGCAGTCTTGCCGCCGGTACCTTTTTGTTCGTTCAAGTAAACGCCGCTCACGCGAGCCGGGCTGATTGCCTTGGCGATGAAAACGGCAGGATCGGAATTCCACTCGATGACGTCTATCTTTTCTTCATGCAGCTCACGGACAATGGCTTGAATGCGCACTCCGCGGATACCCACGCAGGCGCCCACCGGGTCGATGCCGGGTTGGGTGGCGGATACTGCCACTTTGGCGCGCTGACCGGGCTCGCGGGCGATGGAACGTATTTCAACGATGCCGTGATAGATTTCAGGAACTTCGTTTTCCAACAGGCGGCGAAGGAAGTTACGGTGTGTACGGGAGAGGATGATCTGCGGGCCGCGTTGATTGTCTTTGACCTCGGCGATCAGGGCACGTACACGGTCGTGAATGTGGAAACGTTCACCCGGGATCATTTCCTTGCGGGGCATGGCAGCTTCGGTCTTCATTTCAAGCCCAACGGTGAGACCAGTGGTACCTACAGCCTGTACCACGCCGCTGACGATTTCGCCTAGCTGCTTGTCAAAGTAGCTCAATTGCGCCTGGCGTTCCGCATCGCGGATGCGCTGCTGGATGACCTGACGGGCAGTTTGTGCAGCGACGCGGCCGAAATCACCCGGGGTGGTTTCGACGATCACCAGACCGCCAATCTCTGCATCTGCCTGGACTTTGCGTGCGTCTTCGAGGCTGACCTCGGTGACCGGGTTCTCCACCTGTTCCACCACTTCTTTTTCGGCGTAGATGGTCACCTTGCCAGTCTCAATATCCACCGTCGCTTCAACGTGCTGCTGTGCCGAAGCGTTGACTGATCGGCGGTATGCTGAGATCATGGCCGACTCAAGCGCCTTGAGGATGATTTCCTTGGGCAGCCCTTTTTCTTCCAAAACCTCGTTGAATGCCAGTGTAAATTCGTTCTTCATGCCTGCTGTTTCTCCACCTGTTGGTCTTTCTGAATGCTTTCAAATAATTAAGAAAAGTGGGGGTTGCCCACTTTTCGGTGTTAACGACTGTGTTGTCTTCCGAACAAATACCATTTTACCATACTGTCAATACTGATGCAAGGTTTTGATCTCTCCCAGTGAGTGATTATGCTGGTAATTTCAAATATTCCGTAATTTCAGTAAAATTGAAATATTAATGATCATACGAGGTGGCATATGAAAGACTGGCTTTGGTGGCGCGATGGTGTGATTTATCAAATTTACCCGCGGTCTTTTGTCGATAGCAATCACGACGGCATTGGCGATCTCAAAGGGATCATTTCCAGGTTGGATTACCTGGCGGATCTAGGCGTGGATGGTTTGTGGCTTTCACCGATCAATCCTTCACCAGACCGGGATTTTGGTTATGATGTTGCGGATTACTATGGGATCGATCCCAAATATGGCAGCATGGCGGATTTTGAAACCCTGCTGACAGAGGCGCACAAGCGCAATTTGCATATCATGATGGACCTGGTGCTGAATCACACTTCGGACCAGAATGATTGGTTCGTGCAATCGCGTACTTCCCGCGATAATCCCTACCGGGATTGGTATCTCTGGCGGGATGGAAAAGCAATTGGCGTTCCGCCGAACAATTGGGAATCCATCTTCGGAGGCAAGGCCTGGACATACGATTCACAGACTGGTCAATGGTATTACCACATGTTTGCCAAAGAGCAGCCCGATCTCAACTGGCGGAATTCAGTTGTTCGGCAGGAAATGATGAACATTTTCAATTACTGGATGCAAAAGGGTGTCGATGGTTTCCGCCTGGATGTGTTCAATGAATATTTCAAGGATGCCCAGTTCAGGGATAATCCGACAATATTTGGCATCCGCGGGTTTGACCGGCAGCGGCATATTTACGATGTGGACCAACCTGAAATGATGGACGTGGTTGAAGAGATCCGTTCCACCATGGACCAGTTCCCCGAACGCTACGTGGTTGGAGAGACGTATATGGCGGGGATCGAACGGGCAGTTGAATTCACCGGCACCAAACGCCTGAACGCCGCGTTTGACTTCAGCCTGCTGCACTGTAAATGGGATGCTGCGCAGTTTCTGAAAATTATTCAACGCTGGGATGGTTTGAATGAAGACGACCATTGGCCGAACAACGTGATGAACAATCACGACAATCCCCGTTCAGCCACGCGTTATGGTCGCGGGGAGGATGACGAAAGACTAAAAGTAGCTGCAGCGCTCCTTTTGACTCTTCGGGGCACACCGTACCTTTACCAGGGCGAGGAAATTGGCATGCGCGATATCTCTCTCAAAAGGTCAGAGCTGCAGGACCCGGTGGGGATACGCTACTTCCCCTTCAACAAAGGCCGTGACGGCTGCCGTTCACCGATGCAATGGAATGGCACTGAATATGCCGGTTTCAGTGACGTCAAACCCTGGCTCAAGGTGCATCCCAACCATGTGACGAGGAATGTCGAAAATCAAAGCGGAGATGCGCGATCGCTGCTGAATTTCTATCGCAGTCTGCTGCACCTTCGCAAATCCAGCACTGCTCTGAGGCGCGGCATGTTCCAACCTATCACCTACGATCCAAAGCGTTTGTTGGCTTATTTGCGCCAGGACAACACCGAGACAATTTTGGTGGCGATGAATTTCGGCAGACGAAAGGTCAAATTGGCGTTGGGCGATACGCTGGTGCACCGCCGTTGGGAATTGCTGCTGTCTTCAAAGGAGCGTGCAGAAGCGGGAATAGCAGACCGCTGGCTGCCGCTCGCCGGCGAAGAGGTGTGCATTTTGAAGAGCCGAACATAAAGCGAGATTTTCGCCGTTTCTATTGATCAACGAATTTTGAAGTGGAATACCAAAAGGCGGGTCCTGTTGATGGTTTGCTGAAGGGTTATAAACGAATTGACTCACCCAGGAAGCGTTTATAATCTCCCCCATTTCGCGACCTTTGCTAATTGGGGGAGGCAGGAGGGGGGTCTTTCAGGAGATGAGTTTGGATAGCACCAATGAGACTGTGACCAGGTAATGAACGACCCTTCGGCGTTCCGCCTCAGGACGACAACTCATAAATAAGAAATCTAAAGTATTACGACCTTCCCTTTAAGCGAACGTTGGGTTTGGTCAGTTCTATGCCTGATTTTAGAGAAGGAATGTATAAAAAAAGTGCTGCTCCATGGAGCAGCACTTTTTCATCGATAAATGGATCAGCTCAGACCGATAATTCTGCCGGTCTCGAGGTCGATGTCAATATCGTTGAACACCGGACGTGTGGGCAGACCGGGCATGGTTGACATGGTCCCCAGGAGCGGATAAAGGAATCCGGCGCCAACGGATGCGCGGACATCGCGAATGGGAATGCGGAATCCCTTGGGGACGCCCTTGAGCGCGGCATCATGCGAAAGACTGAGGTGGGTTTTGGCCATGCAGATGGGCAGCTTGTCGAATCCCAGCCGGGTATATTCGGCAATTCGTTCCTCGGCTTCCGGCAGGTAATCCACGCCATCGGCGCCGTAAACCTCGGTGGCAATTGTTTCGATCTTCTTCTTGATCGACCAATCCAACGGGTAGAGGAATTTGAATTCGGAAGGTAATTCGCATGCTTTGACAACCGCTTTTGCCAGTTCAACCGCTCCTTCGCCGCCTTTTTCCCAATGCTCAGACATCACAGCGTCCACCGCGCCACCCTCTTCTACCGCGGCTTTGCGGATCATCTCCACTTCGGCGGGCGTATCAGTGATGAAGCGGTTGACCGCCACCACCACGGGAATGCCGTACTTGCGGGCTGTCTTGATGTGATGGATCAGGTTGGGCAAACCTGCACGCAGCAGATCGAGATTCTCATTGGTATAGGCAGCATCCAGGGGTTTGCCGGCAACCACTTTGGGGCCGCCGCCGTGCATCTTGAGTGCGCGGACGGTGGCAACCACCACCACTGCCGAAGGGACCAATCCAGAATAGCGGCTCTTGATATCGAAGAATTTCTCCATGCCCATATCGGCGCCAAAACCGCTCTCGGTGACCACATAATCTGCGAGTTTAAGCGCGATGCGGTCCGCCAGGATGGAACTGTTGCCGTGGGCGATATTGGCAAAAGGTCCGGCGTGCACAAAGACGGGTGTTCCCTCCACCGTCTGCATGAGGTTGGGTTTGATGGCGTCCTTCATCAGTACGGTCATGGCGCCGGCAACGCCAAGGTCATCGGCGGTCACTGCATCGCCAGATTTACTGATGCCAACGACGATGCGTCCGAAGCGCTCGCGCATATCCTTGAGGCTCGTCGTCAACGCGAGGATGGCCATGATCTCGGATGCGACGGTAATATCAAAGCCGGTCTTCCTTGTGAATCCCTTTTCCTCTGGACCCTCACCGATGGTAATGCCGCGCAGGAAACGGTCGGAGGTATCCATGACGCGCCGCCAGGTGATCGTCTCGGGATTGATGTCGAGACGGCAGAAGCGAACGCGGTCGGCAGGACTGAGTTCATCCGGATCTGAGACATTGATGCCCATTTTCTTGAGGCGGGCGAGCATACCGCGGGTGAAATGGCGTTTGCCCTTCTTGTCCGGTGGTAAGAGGCGGTTGAAGAGCTGCTCATCTGTGGCATCCGCTTCATGAAACATACGCGCATCGATCGCTGCAGCCAGCAGGTTGTTGGCTGCAGTGATGGCATGAATATCGCCGGTGAGATGCAGGTTGAATTCCTCCATCGGTACAACCTGCGAATAACCGCCGCCAGCAGCACCGCCTTTGATGCCAAATGTGGGGCCTTGCGATGGTTGGCGGATACAGGTAAAGACCCGTTTTCCCAGGTGGGCGCCGAGTGCCTGGCTCAGACCCACCGTGGTGGTGGTTTTGCCTTCTCCCAATGGGGTGGGGGTGATGGCAGTGACATCAATATATTTGCCGTTCGGGATATCTTTCAAGCGTTCCAGAACTTCGAGCCTGACCTTGGCTTTGGTGCTGCCGTATTGCTCGATCTCATCTGGCAGTAAGCCGAGCTCTTCAGCGATTTGGGTGATGGGTTTGAGTGTCGCCGCCTGGGCGATTTCGATGTCACTGGGAACAGGACTCTTGCGAACGAGAGGGGTGGCCGCGAAGGGCCTGGAACCGGAAATCTTGTGCGTATCAGTCATGGAATCTCTCCTTCGATAATCGATATTGTGATTAAAGACCATATTTGGCAGAAAATCAAGCAATCTTTTAGCCTGGAGGTGAAGGCAGGCTCTTTTACCCGAAATTCTCCGGTTGTGAGAACCATTTTTCGCTAATTGCTTGCAATATATGCATCTTGATATGCTATAATGCCAATTGTAAAGTGAAAATCTGCCGTACCCAAAAGGAGGATTAACATGGCGGAAATGGCTTATTGCATGAAGGAAAAGAAGAAACAACCGATGGTGAACGTCGAAACAGTGACCATGAAAAATGGCCGCAAGGCGTTGAAAGGCAAATGCGCTGTCTGCGGTACCGGAATGTACAAAATTCTGGGCAAATAACATCGATGTAAGAGAGAGTCCGCACCCCTCAGGGGTGCGGATTTTTGTTTGTGGAT
>JBDKSE010000005.1:0-203172 GCA_039683035.1 Anaerolineaceae bacterium | reverse complement strand
GAGACGAACGCACCAATAATCGTAAAGATCACCGCAAGACCGAATAGTATCCAACCAAGCTTTTGTAGTTTTTCTTCAGAGATCTGGATTTCCGGTTCAGTAGGATTATTCACTGTCATGACCTAACTCTCCAACTTCAAGGATCTGTGTGATGATTTCCAGATCGGTTACGGAATTTCGTTTTCCACGTTGTTTTAAATCTGCGATCACTTGTTTTCCGCGTTCAAAATCAATATTGCGGATAAATTCAACTCGTTCGGCAACGACTTCAAACACAGGAGTCGTCGTGTTTGGCCGGTAGCGCAGTTGAATATGCCCTTCAACACCGATCCGGCTGCCTTTCTGGACATGTCCATACACCAATTCAGCCAGGGTGCCATAGACCAGCACTCGTAATCCCTTAACCGGTTTTGATTCCGGGCTGCCATCGATCATCAGGTACAGGCGAACATAAGGGATAGGATCCTGATTCTGGGGACGCAGATAATCAAAATAGATATCCCCGGTGATGTCGCCCCGTTGCCACGTAAGATTTCCTTGCGCCATAATTTGTTGTCTCCTTTTTTTGAATGTTTGTTTGAATTCGGTAATCCACAAAGTGCGTCTGGCTTAATTACTCATCCAACCTGTTTCCTCCTCGATATCCAGAACCAATCCCAACACATCTGCTAAAAGCCGGATACGATCCCTTTTCACTTCTGCAAAAAGCCGTCGCCAATTTTGATCTGTTGGGAAATAAAAAGTGAACGACTGCTCTATCAGGCGGGCAAGATTTCGCGGCTGTAATTCAGCCAGGCGTTCACTCGCGCCACCGGCACCGACTCCAGGATTCTCCTTTAGCTTGGCAATGGCCAGACTGTAAGGATTCTGGATGTTGGGTTGGGAAGCACCATGAATGATCCAGGATACAAAAGGTAAAGCGTTCTTTTCTTGATCGAGTAAAGCTTGCCGATTTTTCTTGTCTGCGCGCGCCAACAATTTTTCCAATGACCAATTTCCACTCGAATCAGTTACCACTGCCACCGATTGATTGGTTGGATCGTTCAGCAAAATCGATGTATCTTGGGTAGAGGAGGTATCTTTTTCTTTTGGTGAATCTTTAAGGCTTTTGAGAATCTTTAAAAGGGTCTCAAAACAACCCTTGGCTTCCGGGTCGAGCGTCGCAAAACAATCATTGAGGATACCCTTGAGAGTCTCAGAACAATCCTTGGTAAAATTTGAGAGTCTCAAAACAACCTTTGGTTCTGTATTGACAGTCTCGAAACAACCATTGCCCAATAAAGTGATCCAAGAATCTAATTCGTCTTGAACACGATAATCTTCTGATTTCACAAGAAGGGACGAAACAGCCTGTTGGATGGCTTGGTGTTGTGGAGTGAGTGGATCAATCCTCTGTACCTTGAATTTCCAACTATAGCTGCCCTCAAAATTGATCCGATGATCGATGCGCTCAACAAAAAGGGCTAATAGATCCTGGAGACGTTGCCGGCGAGAAAATTCATCAACGGTACGATCACTTAATTCATCCTTACGTTTTCCTCTCTCAATCCAGGCTGGAAGCCAGTTTGCCACAATCCGAGCGTTATTGATCCCTAGACGATTTGCGATAGCTTGATATCCACCCTCAATCCAGACTGCATTTCGGATCTCACCTGTCTCATCATTGAAGTAGCACAGATTGCGCAGAACCAGGATAAACATGGCAGCATCTGCACCGAGAACCGGTAACCAGTTCTTGAGGAAATACCAGGTAATCAGGATGAAATCCCCCTGACCTAACAATCGGTCAGCAAGCTGATCTACCAGAGTCACAAGTTCTCCATCGAGCCGGTGCCCAATCAATTCCCGGATGACATCCTGAACGGTTAGATAGTGTGGAATCATTTTGCTGAAATCTTCCTGAGGCAGCCGCACCGGATAATGCAAGATGTCCTTTGGATTCGTGTTGATTGCGAATTTCAACGCGGACTCAGGGGAATCCTGGATTCCATGAGCCAGTAAAAAAGTCTTCAAGTCTTCGGCGTCCCCGGGTGTCAGTGGGGATTCGAAAAGTTCATATTTGTTGGAGGATTTTTTGGCTCTGCCTGAGCGCTTATCTATTTCATGATCGGTGTCAATTTTTCTTGCAAACCATCCCAGACTACTGCTAGGTTGCAGTAAGCGAAAGAACTGAGCCCGGCTGATCCCAGCCCATTGGCAAATACGCTCAGCCCGAACGGCAACTTTGTAGCTCCCTTTTCGCGTCTTTCCACCATTCGACAGGTAATATTCCTGCCATAATGCCATGATCAAGAAAATGGCTTGCGAACCAACGTACGGCAGCCAACGCAGATAATAAACCGGCAGGCGAACTACCCGGCTTGGCTCAATTAGGAAATTCCGTATGGAACTGAAGTGGATGTCCAACGCAATGGCATTGTCCTCAGAATCTTCTTGGCCTGGATCCTCTTCCTGAAAGAGATCATTCCCTTCATCAATTTCCTGATCACTGACGACAAAACGAACCTTTACTTCTCTGTTCATCACCCCCATAAGGAATCGCTGTAAGGTGGTCGTTAGACGGTTTTCTAACCACTCACGGCCATACGCATTCATGCAGCCGATCACAAAGGTGTCATCTGAAAAATCCACCAGATGGGTTGGCTTCACCCAGGTACTAAAAGCCGCCCGCGACATATCCATTTCGAGGTTAGCGATTGCCGCTTGCCAGGCTTTCTGCGGTGAAAATTCAACAACTGCATTCATAAAAGAAATCCCTGTCGATAAAAAAATCAATCTCGAATAACGCGGAATAAAGGCACAGTTACAGTCTTTGTTGGAAGAACGGTAGTTATCCCATTTCTTCCAGAAAAGACCCCTTTACGGGCTTTCTGTGGATTCAACGTCAGCAACTCGGTCTGCGTCAACGTCTGCGGCATGTCAGCAAGGCGTCTGCGGCACGTCAGCATGGACGCAGACGTGGTTTTCGGAGTGAAAATGAAGTTGATGATTTTCCAGGAAAGGTCAGAGGCCATTAGAATCACTCCAGAAATAAAGTCTTCCCTATTGTCTTAGGAGTCGGTTGCAGGATTAAGCTTCCATTGTGAAATGCCTGTGAACCTTCTATAACGAAGAAACAGACAACTTCTCCGACCGGTAAAGTATGCTCCCGCGCGATCGACCGAACTTCTTCCTTTAATGAAGCTGGAATTCGGAATGTCGCTCTTACTTCCCATTGGGGGACAGCTTTTTGGTCTTTCCTGAAATTTATCTTTTTGGCTCCACCAGTTTTCTTATCTGGAACCGGGAATGCATCAGCTAACCATTTATGGTTTGCCGGTTTTTGAACAGGCAAGATTGGGATTCCTTCATTGCCTTCAGAGTACAGGGTCATTCGCTGCGCCTTGGGGTACGCTAAAAGTTTGATCTCTCCATTGCGGTAAAGTCTTGCGCCATATTCAAGGAACGCCCTTATAACTTCATCTCTAGGAACCGAAAGAGACTGAGCATCTTTGATAATCAACTCCACAACCTGTCGAGGAATTCCCCGGTACGTTACAGTTTCAAGCCGATGAACCTTTTCCCACTTACGGGATCTTTTCTTCCTGAGATCTGCCGTGGGAATTAGATCCAAGGGCTGTCGTGGGATCATAGTTGATTCTTGCTGTTGATCCTCCTCAACCTCGGTTATTGAATTAGGGTCACGTAAACCTGTAAATGCGTCACGCCTGGCCATGGCGTCCTCTAATATTTCAACACGAGAGCTGCTAAAGATTTATATTCCTCAGCTGCCCGCGTTTCTGGCGCATACTCAAAAATGGTCTTTGCTTCAGACCAGCATTCACGTAAGACAGTCGCCCGATGAATGGGAGAAAGCACCTTGTCGTTGAATGTTGCCTGCAGATCCTGCAGGGAGTCGCGTGACTCGTTGGTACTATCAAAAAAGGTAGGTAATATCCCCAACAATCCCCCTTGCCAATTCTTTTTGTCCCTCAATGTCTGGATAGTTGTGACTGTCTTCGCTAAAGAATCTAATGATGCAAATTCTGTTGCCGTAGGTACAATCACCAGGTCAGCCGCCCAGATTGCACGTTCCTGTAAGCCGCCCACTGATGGGGACGTATCGAAAATGATGTAATCAAACCGATCTTTAGTGAATGTTTTTAGGAGTCCTTTTATGTAAGAGATTGGTTGATCCTGGACACCCAACATCATTTGCGCAGCGGAGGTCATGGAGTTGCCTGGAATCAACTGCAAGAAATCGCGGCCAGTGTCACGGACCCATTGGCGAATAAATGTTATTTCACTTGGGGAGCCTGGTTGAGTTGTTAGAAAATAATACGTTCCTATTTGGCTATCCATGCCCAACTTGGTTGCGCACTGTCCTTGAGGATCAAGGTCAATCAACAACACTTGTTTAGTTTTCAGAGTGAGAGCATGTGCCAGATTTACGGCGGTGGTTGTCTTTCCGACCCCGCCTTTTTGGTTCGAAATGGTGATGATTTTTGTGGTCATTTGATTTCTCCTTAATCGATAAATTGCAGCTGTGTTCGGCCTTCATGACCGTGGACAGAAATGACATCTTCGAGTGACTGATAAACTCCCATGGCATAAGGTTCCCTGAGCCAGTGAATGACTGCCAAACCGCTGCTAAATACAGTTCCCTCTGCTACCTCACCAGTCCCTGAAACTCCGGTGAGATCCTCCACTCGAATTAACACAAACCTACGCATCTGACTGTTTGAAGGAATTTGATTAGGTTTTCGAGTCATACTTTCACCTTTAGCTTCGTTTCTGCATCCTTTCCGCCGGCTGCGATCACGGACTCTTGGCTTTTTCTGAATGACTTTGGAATTTGTCAGATCCATCAACAAGCCATCTTTATAAGAAAGGCGGCATCCTGAGGTAATGTGTTCAAACACGATTCCTTCCGGCCAGGTTGATTTCTCGTCCCGGTTGAGGCGGATATCGATCATTCGAAATAACCTCCCAAAGAACATCCCTGGATCATCATCGACCCTGGTTGGATCCATAATGACTTTCCAAACGTAACCTCGAAGTTCAACGGGGTTCTTTTTATCTTGAGCAATAAAAAAATCTAAGTCTTTACCTGGCATCTTGAATGACTCTCCGAACCTTATAAAATAAGCCGGCAAACAGGTGCGCAAATAGACGGGCAGGGGAAAAGGATTAGTCCTTACCTTATGCAGGCTTAATGAGATTGTGGAACACCCATGACTGGGGAATCAACAACTAATAGTACGATGCACGATTATTGAATCAGGGAGGACGCATCCCCCATGAGAAAATAGATTTGAATAAATTGAATTGGAAAGAGGAATGAAGAAAAGCAAGAAAAAGTACTTGACGAACCCACGTTAAACAGATACTATACGAACATCGATTAGCTACCGCAGCGTGCCCGGCAAGCGTGGACCAGAGTTCGTCAGGTCGGCTGATTTGCAGAGCCCGCCGTACAATTGGCACGGATTCAGGATTTTGACTCATAACCCGGAGGTCAGTGGTTCGAATCCACTCCCCGCTACCTGATCAAAGACTCTCGAAAGAGAGTCTTTTTGATTTCCAGAGCCTGGTGTTCCATTTTGAGGTTTACGCATGAGGATATAGAATGAATTGACTATACCTCAAGGGTGGATAGATGAATGGTGGGACAGAGGCGCTTGCTACCGACACGTGGCACTACCAGATTAACAAAGCCATTACAAAAGTTTATTAACAATAGTCAGATTATTCAAAGAATTTTCGAGACCAAATAATATTAAGGGCAGAAGAATAGGTGACCAAATGGATGAAGAGACAAAGCATTTACTCGCTGTCCGTGAAGAACGAAGACAAGGTTCAATAAGAGCCAATAAGCGTGATGCTGCACCAGTTCTAGCTGAATTAACCGAGGCAGGTTATATGATTGATGCAGTAGAGTATTTGTATATTAATAAACTCAACTACAAAAGTGCTATCCCAATTTTGCTAAAATGGCTTCCCCTTATCGACAATTTGGCCGTCAAGGAAGCCATCGTTAGAGCCCTGACCGTACCTTGGGCAAAACCCATTGCTGCGCCAGCGCTGCTCGCTGAGTATCACAAATTGGAAAATGAGTCAGATATCGGAATCAAATGGGCAATTGCCAATGCACTAGAAGTAGTGGCAGACGATAATTCATATGATCAAATCGTAAATTTTGTTCAAGATCCTAGAAATGGATCTTCAAGACAAATGTTGACTCTAGCCCTTGGAAATATGAAGAACCCGCACGCACAAAATGTTTTACTAGCCCTACTAGATGATGATCAAGTAGCAGGACATGCGATCATAGCACTTGGCAAATTAAGGTCGATTAAGGCTTACGATGCGATAGAAAAGTTCACTAACCATCCAAGAACATGGGTACGTAAGGAAGCCAAGAGAGCACTAACCAGGATTGAAAAAGTAAAAACCAAATAGTAATCTATGCAAGTAAGCAATTGCATTTGCTTAATACGTTCTTCTGCAAATATTTATCGCGAGGTCAATTCGGTTCTCGAAGTCCTATTTCCCGGAAAAGCCCCTGAGAAACCTACCCCAGACGCAACCCAGCGGGCTAGCGACCTACACCTGTGCTGCGATGGCTGCGGTCTGTGCAACCCCGAGCGTTTGCTGTGAGAGTGGCAACATGGTCAAGTCCGTCATTGGGGCAGCGTCAACACCTACCCCCTGCAGCGGGGTACGGGTTGCGGCCGGCAGGTACTCTGTAACCCGTAGGTCACGAAGTACTCGCCAGAGCACTGCTCCCCTAAAAGGGGATGATATTCGAATCGACTCCCCGCTACAAAAACAAACCGCAGATCCAATGATCTGCGGTTTTTCAAATTCCTATCGTCTCAAGGTCCCCAGGTCAGATTGTCGATAAGGCTGGCGTCGTCGATCAATATTTTGATTTCGTCCTTCCCCGGAGAGACAATGCCCATTTTCTTTTCTCCGCCCTCCCAGTTGCCTACGATGACAACGAATGCACCGTCCGGGGACCAAAGTGCCGTACGGATGGAGAACTCTTCCGCATGCAAATTCTGAATATTTGCACCCTTTTCATTGCCGCGAACGAGGGAGAACAAGATCGCATCCGACGTGGGATACTCTTTCAGGCTGGCGTAAAAGAAAGTCAATTCTCCTGCCGCCGATTGATAAGGCCAGCCGTAGAAGTGGGTATATCCTGCGCTATCGCGGGCAGGCAAAGCCAGAGTCTGCTCGCCGGTCTGGGCATCGTAACGCCACAATCCCGGGACAGTGCCTGTGAAAAACGGGGTGGCAGCCAATATGGACTTGCCGTCAGGGGTCCAGCTGAACTGACAGCACACCGCCGTCTCAGGCGTAAGCTGCACAGGAGCGGTCTCCATACCCGGCTGCAGCACCGCCAACTGATACCCCTCGTAATAGCTCATCGTTATCAGCAGCCTGCTGTCCTCTGGAGACCAGGCGACAGGCAGATATACACCCCTGGCGTATCCCTGTGCATCGTCACTCTCAGGCTCAGGATTGGTCAAGGCGTGAATATCCCTGTTCGTGGCAAGGTCAGACAAATGGACACCGTTCCATCCATACGCCAACGTCCGGCCGTCCGCTGAAAATGCCGGGCTGGCAATCGTGTTCCGGTAATACGATTTTAGGCTGGCATCACGCGGTGCTTCGGCGATCAATCTTCGATTGCGGCCTTCGGAATCCACCACCGAGAGACTGTTACCGCTCACCAGCGCCAGCGCGCCATTCCGTGGGGATACAGCGAAATCCTCCACGCCCGATTCTTCGAAGGTGATCTGCCTGGTCGTAACGCCGTCCCTCTCCAACCGCCAGACCTGAGCTTTCCCTTGTGATCCGTCCAGGTAATAAAGCGCGTGCGGAAGTATTTGGTCTTCACGACCGCAGCCTGCCAGTAGAAAGTATAGGATTGCGAGAATCATCAAAACACGGGAATTTTTCATTGTCCGTGATTCTAGGACATCCCTCAGAATGTTCTATGAACGGTCAAATCCAGATTGTTACTTCATAGGTACTTATGATCATCCAAAGACATTATACAATTCGTTCATCCGGTTGGTTGATGCAAGCACTTCCTGGCACCGCCCGTCAGTGCGGTGGTCTCAAAAATGAATAATATTCGAATACCTCTTTGGGGCACTTGTCCATTTCCCAGCTACCTGAGATCATCCGGCTTGGCTGGTAGATGCTGCTGGCATAGCGACCAAGATTCTCGAAGCACCCCTAAAAAGAGTCGGTAAAGCAAAAATCCATCTTGCAAGAATAATGCAAACCCGGTTTCAAATTGGTGTGATTCCTTTGTGTTATTTCCCGCTGGACAAGTCAGGCTGGAATTAATAATGGCACTTATGTTTGGCGTTATATACTTTATATATTCAGGGTCGTTATTAATATGGGAAACTTTTTTTCCATCCAAATGCTAATCAAATAATCTTCACGGGGAGAAATGGATATGACTGGGATAATTTTGGCAATCTTCATTATTCTTCATGGTTTGGTTCATTTCCTGTATTTTGGGCAAAGTCTCAGGCTCTTTATTCTTCAACCTGGAATGGTGTGGCCTGAGGGTTCGTGGGTTTTGGCGCACTTAGTGGGGAGCGAAACGATCAGAGTCCTCGCCTCAATCTTCCTCGCTATAGCAGGTTTGAGTTTTATTATAGGGGGAATAGGGTTATTTCTAAAACAAACCTGGTTCCATCCCGTTGTCATCGGAACTGCTGCATTTTCCATATTGATCTTTTTTCTTTTTTGGAATGGGAAAATTCAAAACCTGGATAGCCAGGGTGTATTTGCGATACTGATCAATCTTGCCATTATCGCTTTCTTGCTTTTTCTCGAAAAAACCTTCATAAAGCTTTGAGAGCAATTCTGCAGAGCTCGAGGATACCGTCTTAATGAGTAAGGTTGATTGCGAGAGGTGCTGCTCAATCCGGCTGGCATTCTATCAACTTTTTCCTATTGGTAATAATTACATTACCCGGTGTGACAGCACACCGCCGTTTCAGGTGTAAGCTACACAGGTGCGGGCTCCACAGCCGGGAGCCATATAAGAAAAGGCAAGGACACCGCCGAACAGCCTTGAAATGGATGACGATAGTCGCCGAAGCTTTTCTGACAGCCATCCAGGTTGATGAACTGTCGGAAACGATCCGCTACTGGACATGGGTTTCAAAGCGCTTTCATGGATGGGAATCGTTCTTGACTTACCCGGCTGCCAGTTCATAATGATCTTTACATCATTGTTCAATATCGATTGAAGAGGATTCATCCTAACCTGTCGGAATTGGCTTATCAATTATTGTTAATCGCTGCAGGACTTGGGGTGCTCATATTGATTTAGGTTGTAAGGACGCAAATATGAACCTTTCAAATGAAGAGATCCGACAAATTCTCTCCACGTTCCGTCCGCCGGAGCGCGCAGACTACCCGGAGTTGGATTGCTACTCACGGGACAACATTTACCATGATTTTTATGGCGGCGGGGGAATGTATCTGATGATCCACATGCTGCGCCTTCTGGACCTGAAGCCGGGACAGGTCGTCTTGGACCTCGGCTGCGGCAAAGGTGCGACATCCATCTGGATGGCGCACCACTGTGGTGTGAAGGTCGAAGCACTGGATCTGTGGACTACAGCAGAGTTTCTCACGCAGAAGTTCAGCGAGTGTGGCCTGAGCAGCCTTGCTTCTGCCATTCAGATGGACGCCACTGACCCATTGCCCTACGCAGAAGACGAGTTCGATGCCATCTTCTGCATGAACTCATTCAATTTCTACGGCGCCGAGCCGGGTTTCCTGCCTCACCTGCTCAAACATCTCAAGCCCGGTGGAAGAATATGCATCGGCTCCGAAGTTCTCTCAAGTGAATTCACACCGGAGCAGCTCGAAAACCCGCCGTATGTCTACGCATTCAACCTTCCCGCGCCGAACGAACATGTAAATGTTTTTGATGGCGATTTCATCAAGCAACATTCTCCCACCTGGTGGTGGAACTTCTTCAAGAATTCTGGTTTGGTGGATGTGGAAATCAGCTACGAACTGGACGACGCTCTTGAGATCTACCAGGAACTCACCCGCTACGAATATGAAAACAACACCGATCTCTTCGATGTCCAGATCTTGTTGGATCAGTTGGATTGGGGGCATACCCACGAGCCACACAAAAGCCTGTTCGTACTGTTGGCAAGGAAATTGTGAAAATGAGCAAGACCATGGTCCTCAAGTCATCGCCAGGTGGATTGGTGTGCTGCAGGGTACAAGGGTTTGCGAGTCCACCGCACAATCCCTTTCACTTCGTGCAGTGGTTGCAGTGGCACGGATTCTGGATCTTTACTCATACCCCAACGTGCACGTAGTGATCCAGAGGCTACGAAGTGAAATTGAAGGTAGCGGCTCGGATACCCCTTTGGGGCACACGTCCACGCCCTACTCCTTGTGAAATAAAACCGGGACCCACAACTAAATAAACATGGGAATAAACGGCGGGTTATCAATAGAAGAACCTTCTAGCCAGGCTGTCGCTCCAATCCGCTCCAAAATTTGCTCCCCCGCACTCCAGGTTTCCTTCTGCTGTTTGGGATCGACCATTTCCCTGGCCAGCATCAACAAACAGGCGGCTTCCTCAAGCTGCCTTCCCTGTGCACGAGCCAGGTTCAGACTCTGACGAAGATGAGATGCTCTTTCTGAAAGGGGCAGCCACAGTGCCAATGCCCTGTGAGTGAGGGCTTCCAGCACCCTGGATTGGTGGTGCGAACACCATTCAAGGATCGTATTCAGCTCAGTAATCGCCTTATCCACCTCGCCGAGTTTGGCACGGCAGCATGCCGACCACACTTTTCCCAATTGGTAATCTTCCCGCGACCCTCGTTCGCGGAAATAATCATCCACCAGGTCATGTTCATCAATTGCTTGTTCGAATTGACCAAAATAATACAGAATATCGGCAAGGTTGGCATGCCCGCGGTATGACTCAGTAGCGAATCCTATTCGGTCTGAGAACTCAATATGCTCTAGGGTTTTTTGTTTTGCCTGCTCCAGATTCCCCTGTGCAAAGTAAACCAACCCCAGGTTCCCGATATCATAGGCCATTAATTGGTCTGCACCGCATTTTTGGTAAAAAGCAATGGCTTCAGATAATGACTTTTGGGCCTTCGCGAATTCGCCCATCGTCCAGTAAACCAAACCCAAATTGCTTTTAAGTGATTCTGCGTTGAACAAATCCTCGTTCTGCAAATAGAAGCGAATCGCAATCTCCAGGTCTTGAATCGATTCTGGATAACGCGCCTTCACCCAGAGTAAAGTTGACCTGTGGACATGGAGTTCCGCAGAGAATGCGCCGCCCGCATCATCGATTTCTTCGTAAAACGCTATCATCTGGTTCACAAGTGTCAATGCTTCATCCGTTTTTCCTTTTTCCCGCAGAATTTCCAACTCCATGAGGTGAAACTTCACCCAGGCGATCAAGTCGCCTCCAGAATAACAATCTCGCTCCTGGAATAAGCGATATTTTTCTCCGTATTCCCGATAAACGTTATCCGCTTTTTCTGGTTCAGCCATCGTTCTGAAAGCTGTAAATTGAATATGAATCGCATCAGCAGCATCCATTTTGTCGATGGATGGAGACCGAAGCACTCTGGCAGATGATTCCAAAGCCAGGGGCATCTGTCCGGAATACAGGTAAGATTCGGCGAGGTCCACCAGATACCGGTTGCGGCGTAATGAATAGGCAGCATCATCGATAATTTCCAGCATCCTGGACTTCCACAAGTAAGACAACCCCCAGCGCAGTGGAAGGGGGTGTAATCGATCGATCAACTTCAGGCGAATTTCCTTAAGCTCAGGGAAAGGCTTTGTTTCTTCCAGGAGTGTCAGCATGCTTGTGACATGCGACCTGATGATTGAGGATTCAGAAGATTGTACATAGTCAGAAGTCTTCGCGAGGCTCTGGGCAAGATGCTGCGCATAGATGCTGCGCCAATGAATCGACTGCGCATCAACGCCGTTGACCAATTCTTCACTCTGCATCGGCTTCCAATTCCCAAACTTTGAGAATGTCAGTCTGCAAAAAAGTCGCGGTCATCCGGTGAATCCGAAATCTTGGCACAGATTGAAGGGTATTCGTTTCAATTAACGAATAATTGTCAAGCTCGGTAAATGCCGATTCATAAATGGAAGGTTCGAGTCCGCTCATCAACGAGGTGTATTCAGAATCTTCACCTTCGGGGTTTAAAGTCAAAAAAGTAAACAACAACTTCCTCGCAGGCTCACTTAAAGAATTCCAGATTTTCCAATATAGAAATCTGTAAATTGAGTCAACCCCTTTTCCAGCTTGCTTGAACTCCTTGATGATCTCTGTAATTGGATGCAAGTGAATCTGAGTTGCAATGAGTTTTACAGCAAGGGGCAAACCGCCGACCGTTTCGAAAATGTCTTCCAAATCCTGCTCTACAATTGAAAATTTCCTTCCCCTGCGATTTGTTTCTGCTTCCAGCAATTGAGAGACATAGAGCTTGGGAAGTTCGGGTACTGGAAAAACCGTTACATAAGGGAACTCGCGCAATGATTTCCTGGTAGTGATGATGATGGTGCAATTGCTTGCGTATTTGGCAAGCGCTGGAACCAGCTGTATATAATCGTCAACAGTCTCAAGATTGTCGATTACCAGAAGGTATTTGTGCAAAGAGGACGCTGCCTGGATCCCCTTTAGCCTTTCCTCCAGCGGTTTATTCACCAAATGGTTCAACCCTAATTGCTGGGCAAGCCGCGTTGTTACATCTTCAAGTGTGAAATTTGCGCCATCACTTTTTGAATCAGGATGACTCACTCCGCTGGATGACTGACGAGCACTGACCCAAAGTAACTGATAGTAGTTCTGTTTTATGTGGTCCTGGCCAACAAAAGCATGAACCAGGGCTGTTTTCCCAATTCCACCCATTCCCTCAACGCTAACGATCTGACCGGGCAGAAGGCTGGATGTAATTTCGGAAAGCCTTGCCAGCAGGGTGTCAACACCGATAAGAGTTGAGTAATCAGGCAAAGGAATATTTATATCCACTCTTTGAGCCTCAGAGTTCGCAGCCATTTCCAGTCGCCTCACCTCATTCACCAATAAGGTAAGTCCCGAGTTTAGCCTGCGGCGAAATTGCTGCGGGACAACATTGGCATTCCTTGCAAGATCTTCAATTTTGAAATCAAGTGTGGAAAAATACCGAAAATATAGCGCGCTTAACGATTCAAGTCTTGAATTTCCCCGTCCAAAGTCCTCGCGTAACTGGTGTTGAGCTTCGATTTTAGATCCTGGAACACTTGCGTCGAGTGATTCTGTCTTCCGAAAGTTCAGATAAGCTTCGTTTACAAATTGTGACAGGCACTCGAATAATCTTATTTTTCGCTCAGTCACACTATGGAACCCTAAATTGGCGAGGAATCGTAGATCCAACAGGGCCGACGACCCTTCTGTTCCAGTATTGATCACTTTCAAGAATTGTTCTACAGCTTGATTGGTGATTGAGTCGATGTTCATGGTTCGATTCCAGTTCGATTATTGTTCAGTGAGGCTGTTTTTTAGTGACCTATCTTTTATTATATTCATAGAAACAGAAAATTCACATCACCAGGTCCTGAAGGTGCGCCAAGGCTAATAAGGCTAGGGGAGCGCACCTTCATCATTTATTTAATGTTGTTGCCAACTGCCTACCCGCATGCACAAAACACCAACTACAAGCTGTGTGTGGAGGTGCCACCGGCGTCACCTCTGCCATCAAATGAGCGCTGGGAGACAGGGTCGAGGAGAGCCCGTTCGAGGCGGACCACGCCAGTGTAGCATAAGAGTTCCAGGTGAGAAAAATGGTGCTGGCGTATCAAAATTTACAGCACACTTCTGGTTCTTTTGCTTTAATGCTCCTCATTTAATGACCCATCGTTTGCCAAATTATTTCACTTGTATAAATAAAGTTTACAAACTCCACTGATTAATGAGACCCCTCTTCTGTGGACGATGAGTGTTCCATTTGACTCAGGGTATAATTTGAAATCCAAGGTACACACTATGAAATCCCGACGCAAATCTCCGGTCAACCTGGTCACCACCGATCCGCATCAATGTTCCATCGATCTGCGGATGCGTATTCTCAGTCGACTGCCTTTCTTTTCTGAACTCTCCCGCAAAGCTGTGGAGGGCATCAACCAGCGCTTTATCGAGGTGGGTTACGAACTCGGCGAGCGCATCTACACCGTTGGCGATCCGGCTGAAAAACTGTACGTGGTGGCTGAAGGCAAGGTAAAAATACTACAGCACACCGCCAGCGGACGCGATGTGCTCCTGGATATTCTGTCACCAGGCGAATTTTTCGGCAACATTGCCGCATTAGGGGCAACAGCCTATAACGACTCAGCAGAAGCGCAGTCGCCAAGCTGTATTCTCGTCATCCGCTCGGACGCGTTCCGCGAGATCCTGGATGAGCATCCGGAGCTGGCACTCAAGGCTCTGGACGTCATGGCGGCACGTTTGAACGAAGCCAATCAGCGTGTGATCCAACTCAGCTCCATGCCGGTGGAAAAACGAATTGCGATAACCTTGCGAAAGCTGGCGCTAAAGTTGGGACGCCAGAAGGATTCCATGTTGTTAATTGATGTGCCGCTCTCACGGGATGACCTTTCTGAGATGACCTCAACCACACCCGAAACCGCGAGTCGAGTGATGAGCCAGTTGCAATCGGCTGGCATCATCGAGAGCGGGCGTCAATGGGTGGGCATCCTCGACTTAAAAGCGCTGGAAAACCTGGCAGAAAAAGACTGATTGTCTCGGGACAATATTCTTTTCCACCTCTCGCTGCAGTTACTGCCCCGGGAGGTTTTTTTGTTGCTTGATTCGTGGATGCATCCCGCCCAAAGAATAACAAGGCGGACCTCTCCCCTTTTCTGTTTTGATTTTCATGAAAGGCTAACTGGCTGCAGTTATCTGATGCAGATCATGGAAACAAATACCCCCCGACGTTATCCTTGGGTCAATCAAACATTCAGAAAGGATATTGAAATGAAAACCCTGTTACGCAGCAAAGAATTGACCTGCCCCTCTTGTATCACGAAGATCGAAAGGGCGCTTACCGCCATGGATGGCGTGGAAGACGCAAAAGTGTACTTCAACACCGGCAAGATTGAAGTCCACCACGACCCTGACCTGGTCAAGGGTGAAGATCTGGAAAAAGCGATTCGCGCCATCGGCTACGAAGCACGTGTATCCCAGGTTTAATCGAGTCAGAGATAAGGATGACCATCATGAGCATGAACTCTGTAAAACGCTGGATTGAAGATCCGAGACTACGCCGTCAGGCACTGACCCTGCTCAGCGGTGGACTAATCCTCGTCAGCCTGGCAATTCGGTATGCAGCCGGATTGCCAGGTACGGCCGACGGTTTCCTGGCTGCTGCGGCTGTAGTGGCTGGAGCAGATATTATTGTTCGCGCCTGGACAAATCTCCGTAATAAAGCCTTTAGCATCGAATTGCTGGTCAGCATCGCCTTCATCGGCGCGCTGGTCATTGGCGAATTCTGGGAGGCTGCTGCGGTGACCTTCCTATTCATATTCGGGGCTTACCTTGAAGCACGCACGTTGAGCAAGACCCGCGAAGTGCTCGGTCAGTTGCTCGACCTCGCTCCCACAACTGCGGTCGTGATCCGCGACGGGCAGCAGGTGGAAGTACTGGCGAGTGAAGTGGTTCAGAACGAAACTCTGTTGATCAAACCCGGTGTCAAGGTTCCGGTGGATGGGATGGTGCTGGACGGCTTTTCGGCAGTGGATGAAAGCGCCATCACCGGTGAACCCATCCCAGAAGAGAAGAGCAGCGGCGATACAGTCTATGCCGGGACGCTGAACCAGAATGGAACGCTTAAAATCCGCGCAACCGGTGTTGGCGCAGACACCACCCTGGCACGCATCATCGCCCGTGTCGAAGAGGCCCAGGATGAGAAGGCGCCGACGCAGCGCTTTATCGAGCGCTTCGCCCGCTGGTATACCCCCTTCATCATCGCGCTAAGCGTTGCCGCTTACCTTTTCACGCGCGATATCGAACTTTCGTTGACGCTGCTGGTGATCGGCTGCCCGGGTGCGCTGGTGATTTCTACACCAGTATCGATCGTTGCTGGCATCGGACGGGCTGCCAAAAAGGGCATTCTCATCAAAGGCGGTGAGTACCTGGAAAACGCAGGCAAAATCAGCGTTGTGGCTCTCGACAAAACCGGAACGCTCACGGAAGGCAAACCCCGCTTGATCGATATCGAAGTGCTGCAACCGCAGCCCGTGGTTGAAGGCGCAGCAGAAGATGAAAACCGCCGCAGCGGCAGGTGGAACTCGGAGCAGCAATTCGTGCTGCGCTGGGCAGGCATTGCTGAGACGCTCTCCGAGCACCCGCTCGCCCGCCCGATATTGGCTGAAGCTTCGCGCTATGAGACACTGCCTGATCCTCAAAACTTTCAAATGCTGACGGGCCGCGGCGTGACCGCCGAATACCTGGGCAGTCGCATCGCTGTTGGCACGCTTGACCTGATGGACAGCCTGGGCGTTGAAGTTACGCCTGATGCGCAAAGCCGGTTATCTGCTTTGAAAGCTGGAGGCAAGACGGCCGTACTGGTGGCGCTGGACCAGACAGCCATCGGCATCCTGGGCATTGCCGACTCGCTGCGCGACAACGCAGCCGACATGGTTCGTGAACTCGAACGCAGCGGCGTGAAGCGTGTGTTGATGCTGACCGGTGATGACCGGCGTACTGCTGAGGCAATCGCCAGCCAGGCCGGTATTCATGAAGTGTATGCAGACCTGCTGCCGGAAGATAAACTGAGCATCATCCGCAAGCTGAAGCAAGAAGGCAATGTGGTCGCCATGACTGGCGATGGCATCAACGACGCTCCGGCGCTGGCAGCTGCCGACATCGGCATCGCCATGGGCACAGCCGGTACGGGCATAGCTATCGAAACTGCTGACATTGCCCTGATGGCCGATGACTTGATGAAAATCTCGCAGGCTATTGCACTGTCAAAGTCAACGCTGCGCAACATCCGCCAGAATGTGGTCATTGCGCTGCTGACGGTCAGTGCGCTCCTGGCAGGTGTACTTTTGGGCCAGGTTCACATGGCCGGTGGAATGCTGGTGCATCAGATTTCAGTACTGGTGGTAATCATCAACGGTATGCGGCTTTTAAAGGCATAAAAGGCAGTTCAATTTCCAGGCGGAACGCCCCATGTGGGCGTTCCGCCTTTTTCTGCACAGCGATTTCAAAGTGTACAATGAAAGCTTTCTCATAATTTTTCGAATTGACAATCGCATATTACGAAAATCAGCCATGCTTGAATACCACTCGAACTTTGCAGTCTCATTTTCCGGCGCTTGGCTTCGAGATTCAAGCAGCGTTTGCTGCATTGGCTACAGCAAGCGCAACGAATGGAAACGCGACTGGTTTGGAGATATAGGGTTAAAGCGGGGAAAATCTTCAAAATCGCCGCTGATCTCTTCCCATCATCTATAAACAGCTCCTCACTTTTCAAAAGATGTCATGCTTGACAAACGGTTGTGAAAGTTGTAAAGTAAATGCGAACGTTCGCATTAACTCCCCGGGGTTGATCATGCCGAAAAGGGTAACACTCAAAGAAGTTGCAGCCCGCGCCTCAGTTAGTTTTCAGACGGTTTCCAAGGTGATCACGAAGAAGGTGCGTGTGTCCGAGGAGACTGAACAGCGCATTTGGGATGCCGTTCGCGATCTGCAATATACGCCCAGTTATACAGCCCAGAGTCTGCGCTCGCAGCGCAGCAAGACCATTGGCTATTCCTGGGAGCCCTCTCCCCCTGATCAGACCAATCCCATTCTGGATGAATTCCTGCAAAGCATGTTCCGCACGGCAGAAAAGTACGGCTATTATCTGCTGTGCTTTCCGCACCATATCGAGGTTCAAAAACAACTCACCATATACCGGGAAATGATCGACGCCGGAAGAGTGGATGCATTCGTGCTCTCAATCATCAACTATAACGACCCCTGTGTCAATTGCCTGATTGAACGCGATTTTCCCTTCGTCGGTTTCGGACACCTGGATGACCCGTGCGGTTTTCCGTATATCGATGTGGACGGGGGGCTGGGTCTGCATATGGCTGTGGATCACCTGATGACGTTGGGTCACCGAAAGATTGCTGCCCTTGCCTGGCCGTCAGATTCACGTGTAGGCAACAACCGCATGGACGGCTATTATGCGGCGATGCTTGAGGCAGGAATTCAAGTACCCAGTGAATGGGTGGAACGCGGGGAAGGCACTTATGATGTTGGCTATCGCAGTATGATGAATTTGCTTGCTCTCGATGAGGCAATCCGTCCAACTGCGGTTATCGCCATGAATGACTTGATGGCGATTGGTGCAATGGCTGCCATCCAGCAATCCGGAAAGCAGCCCGGCAAGGATATCGGCGTGATCGGCTTTGACGATTCTCCAACAGCGCGTTACCTCAATCCACCGCTGACAAGCCTTCGCCAGCCAATCTCAACCATTGGGACGAACTTAATGGAAAGGTTGATCACATCCCTGGAAACTGGCAAATACCCGGACCCGATGTGTGAACTGGTACCACCGCAACTGGTCCTCCGTGAATCTACAGTCGGATATGAAGCAGGTCAACCCTCCCCATGGAAAGGAGGAACTTAGGGAAATCAAAACATATCGCATTCCATGCTCCTTGTATAAAAAGGGAGTCACCTTCTCCGGCAAGAGATGCGGGTGACCCCAGTGTGCTGGAGAAGATCTCCGCACGTGGTTAAGTATGCCATAAAGTAAGGTACGATCAAGTAAAGCAAGTAAGGAGAAGAACAATGAAAAAGACATATTTTGTGCTGACTGCATTGATTGCCATCGCCATGCTGGCAGCAGCTTGTGCGCCGAAAGCGACACCAACGCCGACAGAAGCTCCGACTGCGGCTCCAACTGAAGCACCCACCGCTGCCCCCACCGAGGCACCGACCGCTGCGAGCCTTTGCCCGCTGCAGACTGAACCAGGGGCTGTGATCACTTTCTCTGGTTGGGGCGATGAGTCCGAACAGAAGGTTTACAAGGATACCATCGACCGCTTCAAGACGGTCTGCCCCGATGTCACAGTAAACTACACCCCCATTCCCACCGATTTCCAGACCAAGCTAAAAGCACAGATGGCTGGTGGAACGGCTCCGGATGTGTTCTATGTTGACGACCAACTGATGACGGCATTTGCGCCTTCCGGTCAGATCATGCCCCTGGATGATTTGATGGCGCAGGCAAGTGTCAAGCGCGACGACTTCATTCCTGCCCTGCTGACCATCTTCACCCTGGACAACAAGACCTACGCCCTGCCCAAAGACTGGGGCACGCTGGGCTTGATCTACCTGCCTGAAGCTTTCACAGACGCCGGCATTGCTGAACCGACCGCTAACTGGACCTGGGATGACCTACGCACTGCTGCCAAGGCAATCGCTGCCAAGGGTAAATTTGGCGGCTTCTGCATGGGTGCTGACTGGGCTCGTTTCGCACCGTTTGCGTTCTCCAATGGTGGAGCATTCGCCAGTGCGGATAACAAGACTGCAACCCTTGACACCCCCGAAGTGAAGACCATGGCGACTCTGGTCAGCGACATGTTCAAGGAAAAGAGCCTTGTCCGTCCGGCTGATGTTAGCGCCGGCTGGTGCGGTGAAGCTATCGGCAAGAAACTGGTTGCCATGACGACCGAAGGCGGCTGGATGGTTAACTTCATGAAGACCACCTACCCCGATGTGCAATGGAAGGCTGTTGAAATTCCGAATGGCCCCAAGACCCGGGCTGATGTGATCTTCACCAATGGTATCGGCATCAATGCTGCCACAAAATACCCCAAAGCTGCCGCCGCATTCCTGTTCTATGCCACCGGCCGTACCAACCAGGCTGAGATCGTAAAGACCGGCTTTGCCTACAGCACCCACCCCGACCAGGCTGACCTGATCGTCGATGCCAACGACAAAGCCATTGCCCAGGGAGGTTTGCTGCCCGACACCCGCGTTGCTTACTGGGGTCCTTTCACCGGCAAGGTCAACGATGCGGTTTCACAGGCATTGGACCGGATCTTCCTTGGCGATCAGACCGTAGACCAGGCGTTTGCCCAGGCTCAGTCTGAGGCTCAAACGGCACTCAGCACCAAGTAAATTTGAAAGACAAGGTTTCCTTTGACTCACTGCTTGTGAAGTGAAACCTGCACACTCCGGGTTCCCCCGCCTGACCGGCAGGGGAACCCGGGAACCAGATACAAGGGCACTCCTGGAAAACGAGGTGCTGTATGCAGACAAAACCGAGGGACCCGACCCGTTCAAACGGGGTTCTCATCTCCATTTTGGTATTTGTCGGAATCGTGGTTGTTTTGCTTTTCATTGCCCTGCTCAACGCACCCACCATGGGTGGTCCGCGCGTCATGGCTACGTTGCAGACTTACCTGACTGAAGTTCGCGCAACCGCCGTTCCGTTTATGATTGGCGTGGGGGTTCTGGCAGCGATTGTCGCATTTTTCTTTGCCCGCGAGGTTCACAAGGCCTGGCCCAATGCCAGGCGCCGCTCTGAGATGTTTACGGGATACGCGTTTCTGGCTCCTTATTTGCTGGTTACGCTCACTTTTACCATCGGCGTCATTCTTTTTGCCCTTTACATTTCCTTCAACAAATATGACATCTTCACACGACCCATATGGGTGGGTCTCGCAAATTACGCGCAAGCGTTCAAGGGCTTCACCGATTCAACACAGCGTGATTTTCTACAGTCTCTTTACAATGTTCTGTGGTATTCGCTGCTGGTGGTTCCCATTCAAACCAGTCTGGCAATCTTACTGGCGCAATTGTTGAATGCCCCCATGCGTATGAAGCAATTCTTCCGCACGGTTTTTTACGCCCCCAGTGTCACCTCCTCCGTGGTCATCACCCTGATCTTTGTGTGGTTTTATTTGAAAGCCGGGTATGCAAATTTCTTTATCGAGACAATTCTGGGCTGGTTCGGTGTTAATTTTCAAGGCCTCAACTGGCTGGGTGATCCGCGGGGATTGATCCAGTTGATTGTTGAGGCATTTGGCGGAACCATCCCATCGACTCAATGGTATTTCCGCGGTCCGAGCATCGCCTGGATGGCAATCATGTTCCAGAATATTTTCACCACCGTCCCCACCTTCATGATCATGTTTCTCGCTGCGCTGCAGGACATCAACCCAACGCTGTATGAAGCTGCCCGGATCGATGGCGCTTCCAACTGGCAGGTATTCCGAAAAATCACCTTGCCCATGCTCAAACCGATCACGTTGCTCGTTGTGGTGCTTGGTACCATTGGCACACTTCAAGTATTCGACCAGGTGTATCTGGCAACCAGCGGTGGTCCTCTGAAAACTTCACTGACCCCGGTTTATTTGATCTTTACCGAAGCGTTGGGTAGGAATGGTCCCATCAACATGGGATATGCCACCGCCCTGGCGTTCATTCTGGCAGTGATCATTTTCATCTTCACGTTCATTCAGCGCCGGGTGATCGAACACGGCACGGAACAGTACTAGGAGGTGCGCCATGGTTGAAGTTAATCAAGAAATGTCCCGAATCAACCGCAGCTACCATTCCAGTGAGTATTATTTAAAGTTCGTAAAAAGCTTCTTCAGGTATCTATTACTGATCGCAATTGGGATCGTGATGATCTCTCCATTCATCCTGGCGACCCTGGGCACATTCAAAACAGACCTGGAAATCACCGCATTTCCACCCAAGTGGCTGCCTGCGGTCTGGCATTGGGATAACTGGAGCCGCGTGTGGAACACCGATATTGGTCAGGGCGGCACCTTTCCGCGCTGGTTGTTCAACACTGCCTTCCTGGCGGTCATGGTGGCAGTATCACAGGTCATCTTTGGTTCGATGGCTGCATATGCCTTCGCCCGGTTAAAATTCGCCGGTCAAAATGCCATTTTCAACTTCATGCTGGGCACGATGATGATTCCAGGAGCTGTCACCCTTATTCCTGCGTATGTGTTAATGACCAAATTGCGCTTGATCGATACCTTTTGGTCACTGATCCTGCCTGGTCTGGTCGGTGCTGGTGCCATCTTCACACTGACCCAGTACTTTCGGTCGATTCCAAGGGATCTTGAGGAAGCAGCCATTATCGACGGCGCAACTCATATTCAAATATTCAGCCAGGTGATCATGCCCCTGGCGCGGCCTGCGATCCTGACAGTTTTGATCCTGCAATTTCAGGGCATGTGGAACGCCTTTCTGCAGCCGCTGTTGTATCTGAATTCACCCAACAAGTACGTGCTTAACGTTGCCCTGAGCATTTTCCAGCAGCAGTACAAATCACAATGGAACCTGACCCTGGTGGGTGCGATGTTCAACGCCATCCCCGTGTTGATTCTCTTCTTCCTCTTCAGCAAGTATTACATCGAAGGTGTTGCGTATACCGGGATCAAGGGTTGAACGGCAGGCTGGATCATGAAGGCAGTGCTCAAGATCGTAGGCGAATCATTTCGCGACCTGTGGGCTGACCTGTGGACCATGTTGGCTAGCAATCTTTTTTGGCTGATCGCCAATGTGCTGATCATCCCCGGCCCGCCCGCAACCCTGGCAATCGTTCATTATGGTAACCGTCTTGCTCACGGCGAGCAAGCTGATCTTACAGATTTGTGGCAGGCATTTCGATCCTACTGGGGGCCGGCATGGCGTTGGGGAGCAATCAACATCGTGGTAGTCGCTTTTCTGGTTGCCAATATTGCCCTGACAGGGAAAATGCAATTGGGAGCCTGGGAACCGGTGATTCAAGGCCTGTACGTAGCCCTGCTGGTTCTATGGCTGGCTTTACAGCTCTTTGCGCTGCCCTTTTTATTTGAACAGGAAAAGATGAGTGTGCGCCAGGCACTCCGCAACAGTGTGGTGCTGATTGGAAAGAACATGGGTTTTTCCCTGTTTTTGTGGGTCCTTTTGGCACTGATCCTGACTGCAGGCACAATTGCTTTTCTTTTGAGCGCAATGCTGGGTACGGTATTCCTGGCAAGCGCAGGCAACCGTGCGGTACTAAACAGGTTGGAGCTCATCCGTCAGGCAGGCGAGCTTAACGGTTGAATGATCCAGCAGCGAAATACCCTCGCGCAGAGGAAAATATCTTATTTGGTATGTTTGGAGAGATCAATGCAATTAATGAGAAATACTGCCAACCCCATTATGCTTCCAGATCCGGCTTCGGATTGGGAAACCTACAATGTATTCAACCCGGCTGTAATCCATCATAACGGATTGTTTCACATGCATTACCGCGCCCAGGGTCTGGACTGGGTGAGCCGGATTGGCTACGCAGTCAGTTCCGACGGCATTCATTGGAACCGGATGAGGCAACCAGTTCTGGTACCCCAAGACGAAAAAGATTCCCGGGGCATTGAAGACCCGCGGGTGACCGAAATTGAAGGCCGTTTCTACATGGCATACACCGCGTATGGGTCAACCTACCTTGGCAAAGGTGAACCCACCCATCTGGGCGGAGGCGTGTTGCCCATGATTGCCCGCAGCGAAAATCTGATCACTTGGGAGCGCCTGGGTCCATTGGTAACCGGCGAAGACAACAAGGACCATGTCCTTTTCCCCCGCCGCATCAACGGCAAGTACATGGCATTTCACCGCAGAGCACCCCAGGTCTGGCTGGCAGAATCACCCGACCTGATTCATTGGCCGGAGGAATCGATGCGTCCGATCTTTGCACCGCGTCCTGAAAATGGCTGGGATTCCTTCAGGGTGGGTGGAGGAGGCGTGCCGATTGAGACGGAGTACGGTTGGCTGGTCATCTATCATGCATACGATCCATCGCACACATATCGCCTGGGGGCTTGCCTGCTGGATCTGGAAGATCCTTCGGTCGTCATTCACCGGCCGAATGAATGCATTCTCGAGCCGCGTGAATTGTGGGAAATCCGCGGGGACGTGCCAAACGTGGTCTTTTCATGCGCCAATCCGGTGGTTAATGGTCTGGTCCATGTTTATTACGGCGGCGCCGACCACGTGATTGGACTGGCAACCATTGAGCTAGATGAACTCCTGGAATTTGCCAGGTTTGGTTGATCAGAAGAAAACAACAACATACAGGTGAAATCATGGCTGACCTTTGGACGATTTCTGAAAACGAATTCAACCCGGCAAGGCTCCGGCACAACGAAACTGTGTTTACCCAGGGCAACGGGTACCTCGGCACTCGCGGAACCTTTGAAGAGTTCTACCCTGACGAGGAGCGCACCACTTTTGTTCACGGCGTGTTCGACGATGTGCCGGTGGTATTCACCGAATTGGCGAATTTCCCTGACTGGTTGGAGCTGGAAATCCTGCTGGCTGGTGAGCGTTTCAACCTGGCGGAAGGTAAATTGCTTTCTTTTGAGCGCCGCCTTGATCTGCAGAACGGATTGTTAACGCGCTCGATTCGATGGTGCAGCCCCCAGGGGCGCACCACCCGCCTGCTTTTTGAGCGCTTTGCCAGCATGGACAATACCCATCTCGCTTGCCTGCGGGTACACATCACTCCAGAGGATTATTCCGGGAACGTCGAGCTGCGCAGCGGATTGGACGCCGGGGCGGATAATCTAAGTTTCAAACACTGGGAAAGAATCTCTCAGGGGTTTGATCAGGACTCTTTGTGGTTGGAAGCACGAACCCGGGCTACCGGAATCACCGCAGGGATTGCTGCACGCATTACTGCATCGACAACCGGGAAGGTGGAGCGGTCCGCCTGGGATGTGAGCGGTCACCCCACATTGGCGCTGCGTTCTCATGTTGAATCCGGACAGACCTTCCTTATGGAAAAGATCGTCGCAATCTTTACAAGCCGTGATGCGCAAAGTCCGCTATCTGCCTCACGCATTTTGCTAAAGAGCGTAGCCGATCCGGCTTGGGCTTCCCTTTGGCAAGCGCATGTTTCCCGCTGGGCGGAGGAATGGCGGCGCTGCGACGTGATCATCGAAGGGGATGATGAAGCACAGCTTGCCATCCGATTCAGCCTCTACCATCTGTTGATTGCCGCCCCGCGCAACGATGAACGCGTCAATATAGGCGCCAAAACATTGAGCGGTTACGGCTACCGCGGGCATGCCTTCTGGGATACAGAAATCTTTATGCTGCCTTTCTTCACCTACACCCGCCCGGAAATCGCGCGCAACCTGCTTTCTTACCGCTATCATAATCTGGAAGGTGCGCGTGAAAAAGCAGCCTCGAACGGCTACCAGGGTGCTCAGTATCCCTGGGAAAGCGCCGGCGACGGCCGCGAAGTGACTCCCACCTGGGTGCCCAACATGAAAGACCGCACCAGCCTGATCCGCATCTGGACCGGGGATATCGAGATCCACATCTCATCGGATATCGCTTTCGCCGTCTGGCAGTATTGGCAAGCCAGCCATGATGACGAATTCTTGATCCAACGCGGGGCTGAGGTTATTCTGGATACCGCCCGCTTCTGGGCCAGCCGGTTGGAGTGGAATGTTGACCGCGGACAGTACTTGCTGAATGACGTCATCGGTCCGGATGAATACCATGAACATGTGGATAACAATGCCTTCACCAATTACTTCGCGCGCTGGCATTTACGTAAAGCCATCAGCCTGGCAGCATGGCTTAGAGAAAAGAATCCTTCGCGTGCAAAAGACTTGCTCAACAGTCTGCAAATCACAGATGAGATTTTGAAACACTGGAAAATTGTCGCAGATCAGATTTATTGCCCAATCGACAGTAAAAGCGGATTGGTTGAGCAATTCGACGGATATTTCAAGCGCAAGGATGTCGATCTGTCATCCATGGAACCGCGCACCGAATCGGTGCAAAGCCTCCTGGGCATCGAAGGGATCAATGCCACACAGGTGCTCAAGCAGCCGGATGTGATGATGCTGATGTATTTGCTGCCGGAGGAGTTCGACCATGCGACCAAACTGGTCAACTTCGAATACTACACTCCGCGTACCGACCTGACATTTGGATCTTCGCTGGGACCTTCCATCCAGGCAATCATGGCAACATGCCTGGGAAGCCAGGAGCACGCATATGAAAACTTCATCCGCGCCGCCCGGGCTGACCTGGAAGATGTGCGAGGCAACGCCGGAGACGGCATCCACGGCGCATCAGCAGGGGGATTGTGGCAGGCGGTGGTGTTCGGTTTTGCCGGTTTGCAGGTTCAGGATGACGGCTGGACAATTACTCCCAACCTGCCTGCTCATTGGAAACGCCTGGCTTTCAAATTCGACTGGCGCGGCGAAGAGGTGAGCATCGATATTCCTGGAAGTTGGGAAGGATGAGCATGTTCAAAGCTTTCTTGTTTGACCTTGACGGTGTGCTGACAGACACCTCGGAATTTCATTTCCGCGCCTGGCAGCGGCTGGCAAAAGAGGAAGGTATAACTTTCACCCGGAGGGATAACGAAGCGCTGCGCGGGGTTTCGCGGCGCGGATCGCTGGATTTACTGCTGAAGGGGCGTGCAGTGAGCAACGCTCAGGCTGAAGAAATGATGGACCGCAAGAACCGCTACTACCTGGAGCTGGTGCAGCAAATGACACCAGGCGACCTGCTTCCAGGCGCAAAGGAGATCCTTGAAGAACTGGGCGGTCTGGGAATTAAACGGGTGATCGTTTCTTCCAGCAAGAACGCTCCGCTGGTAATTGATCGACTGCAGCTCGACCCCCTGGTCGACGGGTTGGTGGATGGCAATGCGCCGGCACGATCCAAGCCCTACCCCGACCTGTTTCTGTTGGGGGCTGACAAATACGCGCTGGATCCCCGGGATTGCCTGGTGGTGGAAGATGCTGCCGCCGGCATCGAAGCAGCCCACGCAGCTGGAATGAAAGCGCTGGGGTTGGGACCCATTGAGCGCGTGGGTGAAGCTGAACTCGTGCTGCCTTCGCTGGAAGGTCAAAGCGCGGTCGAGATCCTGAGAAAATTTTCGAAGCTTTGATCAACGGAGAATTACCTCGCGGTTTACGCTCCAACGGGTAATTTTCTTCACTCATCAAAACCGGTAACGATTCTGGAGAGGACGGTGATTCAGCGCCGTCCTTTTCTAATTGCCTGTACAATGATGGAGAAGAGGTACCTCATGACTGATCGACCCTCCCATCCAATGGATCTGCGTGAAAGATACAAGAAAACACTGGCTCAAATTCCTCTCTTTTCCCAGGTACCTTTAGAGGAACAGAAGATCATTTTAAGCACAATCATCCCCCGCCATTTCGATGCGGGTCAGGTGATTTACCTGGAAGGTGAGCCCGCAGAATACATTTACGTTCTGGAACGCGGATGGGTAAAAGGCACGCGCATGACCGCTGAAGGACGCGAACAGGGCCTGCTCTTTCTCCGTCCGGTGGAGATTTTTGGAGATATTGCCGCTTTCACCAACAAGGTCTACCCAGGTACTGCCACAGCGTTGGAACCCGTAGATGTACTGCTCATTCCCAGTGAAACCTTTACCCGGGTCGTTACCCGATACCCGGAGATGGCACTTGCTGTCATCCGTAGATTAAGTGAACGCGTCTTGCACTATATCCGGCTGGTGGAGGACCTGTCGCTGAAGAGCGTCGAGGCAAGGTTGGCTGGAACATTGCTGCAGCATGCTGAACCCAGCGGCGGCGTTTTGATCGTTCAACGGCGTGATTGGACCACCTTCGATGAAATGGCGGTCCGTTTGGGCACGGTGCGCGATGTTCTCAGCAGGTCGCTGAAGACGCTGGAATCAGAAGGTCTTCTAAAGGTGGAAAAAAAGGACATACTCCTGCTTGACCCCAAGGGTCTCGCAGAACGAGCGAACCAGTAATGATGGCCAGCCCCGTCTTGTAATTAGATTTGTTCGTTTCTCCTGGCACAAAAACTCAAGAAAGTGCTTTCCTGATTTGTTTCTGGCTTAAGCCAGGCCTGTTGCTATACCAGAAGTTACTGGTAAATCTAGATCAGCCAGTCTTTCCCGCTCTCTTCCGAGATCTGATACGCAATTCCATTGATTTGAGAGAACCTGCGCTTGCACGACTTAAGTCGTTCAACTTTCAAAGGCCGCTGGTTATCCTCAGATCGGTGGAATTCTTTCACTCCACCAGGGAGAAGTGCAGTGAAGAACGTAATGACTAAAATTGCCGCGATCCTGGCATTCGCTATTGGAGCTATGGCTGTATTTGCGGGGGGGAAGGTTTTGTTGGGCAACGACCCTGGATATTATGTGATCAACTGGGTGCCAGTCTACAATTACACGATCGGCATTCTGACCGTCTTTATTACTTCCTTCCTGGTTATTACAGGCAGCCGGTTTGCCCTGCCTGCTGCCGTGGGGACATTTTCGCTACACGCCATTGTGATGCTAATACTGCTTACAGCCTATCGCGGCGTCGTAGCTCCGGATAGCATCCAGGCGATGACCATCCGATTGATCGTTTGGGCGGCCATTCTGGGATTGATGATGATCCAGGCAAGAACGGCTAAAGATCGCGGTCAGCTGAACACCAAGCGCCAACCCGAATAAACACGGCTACGCAAGATAAAAGTCGTACCCAAAACTCATTCACATCCTTACACTTTCAAAGGAAATTCCCTTCATTCATGAGTGGAGCCATGCTGCCTAAGAATATCGTCAATTCAGACAAGAAAATGCGTGAAAGCATTCTTGCTTTCTTTGCCGCTGATAAACGGACCAAGTCAGTGGATCTGCGGGTGGGAGTAATGAATGGCATCGCGCACCTTGCAGGAACAGTTGACTCCCTCATGATTCGAAATTCTGCAGAAGAAATCGCACGGAATGTGAAGGGTATTCGGGGCGTGGTCAACCGCATTGAGGCGCCCGGTGCGCCGAACCCGTCACGCGTGATCAATCTTGAGATTAAAGATGAAAGGTGAACAGGAGAATGACAAAGCAATTGAACAAATGGCTGCGGAAATTTCACCGCTGGATCGCCATACCCACCGCATTACTCATCCCCATCGCTGCCGTCATCAAATTGATTGGCAGCCCTGACCTGCTGGCAGCCTGGGCGAAATTGGAAAAGATCCCTTCCATTTTGATGCTGATCATGGCAATAACCGGGGCGTATCTCTACCTCGCACCTTACATTGCCAAAGGACAGCGCAAGAAACGGATAACGTCTCCGGAAAGAACCGATGTAAAAGAGAACTCGCTTTCCATTGAAACTTCCGGTGAAAAGGGTTGATGCCGGGCAATTCCTTCCTCTACTGGTTACCGATCAAACCCAAGGAGATCCACCGTCATTCAGAGACGAATTGCCGCCCACCAATAGCTTTTCTGAATTACCTGGAAATACGCTGCATGCCAACCGAATGCATCGCCATCAAAAAATCGAAAAGAGAGAAGAGGAGAAGATCAATGAAAAATAACGCAAAGCTCGGAATTGTTCTGGCAATCCTTGGAATTCTGGCGGGGATATTCACAATCTACCTGATGGCAGACCAATACAACCTGGTGATCGAAGCCAAACGGGCTGCCGGCCGCTTTGACGAGGCAACCTCCGTCACCATTACTTATGCAGTGCTCGGTTGGTTCGGAATTGCTGCCGGTGCAATCTGGGCAACCGTTCTGTATGGATTCTGCACCAAAGCCAAATGGGCTTGGTTCTGGGGTGTTGTTGCCTCAACCATCCAGTTGCTGGTTGGATTCTTCCCCGCGGTACCAGCCATGGATAGCCATCTTTCGTCGCCTACATTGATCGTTTTTGTCATCGCCGCCGTTCTGTGGCTTGGGATGCTGCTCATCCGCGGGGTTAAGGGAAAGATCATTCTTCTGGCATTCGTCGCCGGTCTTGCTTATGTGCTGACCTTTATGGACGGCGTCGCTCCAATCTCCAAGTACACCACCTCGCATGGCGATCCCTTCTGGAATGGCATGTACGTAATGACGCAGGAGGTAAGTTGGTGGGGAGCCGCAGCCTGGGCAATCTTCATCTTCGGGTTGCTGAAGAAGAAAACCTGGACCATCGCGGTGGGCATCTTTGCCGGTGTCATGTCCATGTTCGCTGGATACCCCCTGGGCATTCACAACGCCCTGTACGAAGTCCATCGTTTTTCACTGTTCCTGCCCGCCCCTCTGATCAGCACCGGTTTGGTGATCTTTCTAATCCTTCCCGGTTCGCGGAAGATGATCGAAAGCTGGATCGCTTCATAGATCAAGGTTTGTGTGCAGATAGATCAAGGTTTGGGGGCAGGTAGATCAAGCTGGGTGTTGTATTGAAGAGGCCAATTTCGTATGATTAACATAAGCCAAAGCGAAATACAAAAAAAATGCATAGGCGAATTCCCAACGTAAAAGGAGAATACGATGGACCTTTTCACGCTAAACAACCTATTTCTATTGTTGACTGGGTTGGTTTGCATCTACCTGCTCTGGCGCTTCTACGCGCGCTGGAAAGTAGGCAGAGCCCTATATGACCTGTATTACGCAATGGGCATTTTAGTGCTCCTCGTTTCAGGTTTGCTGCTCATCTTCAAGGGGATGGGGATCCTGTCGTCACCTTACGTGTTGACGGTCGCTTCCCTGAATCCCCTTGGGATCTCCATGGGGATCATGGAACAGTATTTTCCCAAATGGAAGAAAGCCTACAAGTGGTTTGCATTGGCGGGCTTCCTGGCGATTGCCGTTTTCAGCATCGCGAAGGTTGACCTGGGACGCAAGATCTCCGTTCCGTTGTTCCACAGCATTGCTGGGTTGGTGATCTTCCTGGGGCCTTTCCTGGCGGCAAAAGCACCAAAGGGTTTCTGGTGGGTCGGTATAGGCGGAGTACTCATTGGCTTGGGCGGCATCGCACTTGCATTCCTGGCAAATGGCTCACAATTGCTCTTCTTCAGTACAGAATTCGTCAAGCGTATCCTCACCCCGCTTCTCCTGTTGATGACACTGGCCTTCACGTGGGGTTTCGTCAAGGACATCAAAGGCGCGAAACCAGCCTGATCAGACCTCGGAGCCGCTGCCAGTGGTTGAACCCACACCCTTTGGAGAAAAATGGCAGCGACTCTGATGTGAACACAAGACAATTTTTTCATCTTTTTGATTCGGAGAGAGGCATGCAATTTATTAAAGATCGGTTAAATTATTTGTTCAAATCTACCAAAGGGCTGATCCTTGTGGCAATCGCCATGATCGCGGTCGTGGCTGCCCTATTTGGGATGCTCTCGGGTCCCATGGCCGATATGGGAGTGAGAGATTTTGTCGTCCGAATTTTCAAGATGGATATGGTCCAGGCTGAACGTGAAGGCCGTATCATCATCCTCTATCATTCAATCGCAATGGCAGTGATCGCGATTGAAACCTACATGATCACTGGCTTGCTGAAGATGAAAGAATTCTATAAAACAGCAGTGCGGGTGCTCATCACGGTTGGATATCTGACCACGATGATCTTTGGCCTGGTTTTCGCGTATTGGGGACATAACTGGGCTTTTCACGGTCTCTATATCACCGGGCTGGCATTCATCTTCATGGCCGGTGTATTGCTCGTCATTGCCCTGTGGCCGTGGCAGAAAGAGTATGTTCAACCTGACCCCGCCTACGCGCGGACCAGGAAGGGTACCGATATCGAACGCGTAGCCTTCTTTGCCACAGCGCTCACCACGGTGATCTCATCCCTTTTCGGCGCAGTACCCGGATCTTTTTTCGGGAACGGTTTTGAAACATTCCTGGCTGAGAACGTCATCCGCCTTCCGGAAAAGACCACCATGCAGTACGCCGTCATCGGACACCTGCACATCATGCTGGCGCTGATTGCCATCATGATCACGCTGATCATCGGACGCTGGCTCAATTTCAAAGGCATATTGCACAAAATTGCCATGCCCTTGATGATCCTGGGGACGGTCGTGCTGAATTTTGGCGTGTGGGGTGTTGCCACTCCTCTTGAACCCATCGCCCATATGATCATCTACGTGGGAGCAACACCTTCCATGCTGGCCGCCCTGCTGCTGCTGATCTGGAGCTGGGGCAAAATGATGCGCGACGGTACTTCACATCTGAAGAAACCCGGTTTCTTCCAGAAACTCGGCGCCCTGGTGCGCGACCCCCTCAAATTCGGTCCCACCTGGCAGATGCTCTTCATGAATTTCACCACCAGCGGCATAGGTATTTTCATGGCAGTGCGCCTGGATGAAATCTTTCGGGTCTGGCCCGCGCGCGAAGAGCGTATCGAATTGACCGGTCACTGGCACGCGTTATCTGCCATTATCGCCACCATCATCCTGTTCTATTACGGCGACATGATCGGTCTGAAAGGAAAGGTCCGTCAAATCTATGGGTGGGCGTTGATCTTCCTATCCGATGTTGCTCTTGCCGGGGTTACCGTCTTTGAAATGAAGCGTTTATTTGTTTCAGAAGCAGTCCAACAGCCGCTGGTGAATGCTTTGATGTACGCAGTTGATATCGGCCTGGGATCCATGCTGGTGCTCCTGGCAGTGGTGATGGTCTGGCGTTTGACCGATCTCTTCAAAAAGAAAGGCAGATGGTCTGAAGAGCAGATGCATGAACTTGCACGGGAGGTGGCCGAATGAAGCACGCAACCCCAATCCTCATCCTCCTGGTGATGTTGCTGGCAGCTTGTGCACCGGTGGATCTGAACGCGCCCATGCCTGAGGTAAACACGGGCGTCGACCCGGAATCCTGGGTCACCATTCCTGCCGGCGAGTTCTACTCTGGTCAGTTCAATGACCCCCAAACCACGGATGCATACGAGATCATGGTCACCGATGTGACTACCTCTCAGTATGCTGATTTCCTGAACAAAGCGCTGCAGGATGGTTCGGTCAAGATTGACGGCTCGAAGATCGTCGGCTACTACCCTGGCGATGTCTTTCACGGCGTCAAGCATGAGGAAAAGATTGCTGCTGGAGACTGGACGTATATCCCGCTGGACGATCCTTCACAGCGCATCAAGTTTGACGGAACCAGTTTCACTGCCCAGGTGGGTTACGAAACCCACCCCATGACCATGGTTTCCTGGTTCGGCGCGCGCGGATACTGTGAATATTCCGGCGGCCGCCTGCCCACAGAGTTGGAATGGGAGAAGGCTGCCCGCGGATCAGACACGCGTCCCTTCCCCTGGGGTGAGGAAATTCAAAGGAACAATGCCAATTACTATGCCAGCCGCGACCCCTACGAGAATATGAGCACCTTTGGCTCACGCACAACCCCCGTCGGTTTCTTCAACGGGCAAAATTACGGCGATTACCAGACGCTGGATTCCTCGTCACCGTATGGGCTCTACGACATGGCAGGAAATGTTTGGCAGTGGACCGGAAATGTGTACGAAGGAATGCATCTGCGCTTCATGCGCGGAGGTTCAAAAGACACCTATGATATGGATTTGCGTATCTGGGTACGCAACAATGCCACGCCCACCTATGTCAGCCCGGGTGTGGGTTTCCGCTGTGCCCGTGACAGCAAATAACGGAATGAGGGGGCGGATGAATTTTCATCTGCCCCCAGTTCCGATCTCCTGGAGCAACCAATGAGCAAACTCTTCGCAAAGATAAACATCTACTGGAAGCTGATCAAAAGCCTGCAAACCGGACTGCTGGTTGCAACCGGTATGGCAGGATACATGACCATCAGGTGTCCGGTATTCAATGTCCCCACCATGATCGGGTTGCTGACCAGCCTGTTTCTGTCCATCTCGGGCAGCACCGTTCTCAACATGTGGTGGGACCGGGATATTGATGCGAAAATGTTACGCACGCAAAAACGCCCCCTGCCTTCAGGCAAGGTTGATCCAAAAGAAGTGCTTGTGGTGGGACTGACCTTATCCATTCTGGGTGTAGGGTTGGCTCTTGCAATGGACGCCCTCTTTGGCCTGGTCATCTTTGCCGGATTGTTCTTCGACGTGCTCATCTACACGGTCTGGTTGAAGCGCAGAACGAGCTGGAGCATCGTATGGGGCGGTATTTCAGGCGGCATGCCCATTCTTGCCGGGCGCGTTCTCGGCGTCGGCGGTATCGACTGGGTGGGCATCGTGCTCACACTCGGCATCCTGTTCTGGATTCCGACCCACATCATGACCTTCAGCATGCGCTATCACGAGGATTACCAGGCAGCCGGTATTCCCACCTTCCCCTCGGCTTATGGATTTGCCTTCACCCGCAAGACCATTGCCCTGTCTAGCCTGCTGGCTGCGCTGGCAATGGGCGCTGCCGCCTGGGGCATTGGCCTCACCTGGGGATACCTGCGGCTGCTCGGAGTGCTCTCCATGGGGTTACTCGTACTGGCATTTTCGATGGTGCTGCGTCCTTCCGAACGGATGAATTTTGGTCTGTTCAAGTATGCTTCCCTTTATATGCTTTCTTCAATGATCCTGATGGCTTTATGACAAATATGAAAAAAAGGCTGCTGAAATTGATTTCATTTGACGTTCGTAAGAAATGGCTGCATTTCACTGCAGGCATTTTGTGGTTTGGCGTGGGACTCATGTTGATCGGGTTTGCTTCGCGATGGTTGAAACCGGTGGGCATTTCCACTTTGCTGGCGCTGGTCCTGGCTGGTCTCATTCTTGCAGGTGCGATCTACTACTTCGGCTTTTCAAAACTCGCCAGGAAGAACATACACCGGATCAATGGGTTCGATTCAGAAAAAGTATGCCTGTTTGCATTCCAGGCGTGGACAAGCTACCCGCTGGTGGCATTCATGATTGCCCTGGGCATTTACCTGCGCCTGTACTCACCGCTGCCCAAATCCATGCTGGCGATCCTGTATATGGGCATCGGCGGAGGGCTGTTTTCCTCCAGTTTCCATTATTTCAAGCACTTTGCCAGATCGATCCGTCCTGAGGTCAGCAGGAGTTGAGCCTAATGAAGATGACCATTTTGGATCGGATTCTGCTGCTCGGAGCGGGACTCATCGCTGCATATGAGATCGTGGTTGGAATAGATGGTCTCAGCCTGGTACCGGAAATCGCTTATTCGGCTGCTTTTGGCGTATTGCTGGTGGCAGGGCTGCTGTTGATCATCCTCGGGTTTGAGGTTTTGAACTCGCCTGCGGTGGTGATCATTTCGACCATCATTCCCCTCAGCCTGGCTGCGGGTTTGGTCTGGCAGCATCTCCCGCAGGTCAGAATTGCTTATTTAATTTTCACCATCCTGGGATTTCTGGCGGTCCTGGCGACCCGGGTGAAACCTTTACCCAACAGACTGCCGGTGATTGTTTTGATGTTCGTGCATGGGATAGCCGGATTGACAATCTTCGGGCTGCCCATTTTCCTGGTCATCTCAGGAGCTGCCATGGCGGGTTTCCTGTTAATCAGCCTGGGCGGAGCGTTAATTGGAGTGGAAGGGATACTGCTGACGATGCTGAAGACAGGCAGACCTTTGCTCTCTCAGAAAACCATCCTGCGGATCTTACCTGGACTGCTCTTGTTGACGACCGCAGCCTTTGCTGCAGGAAATGCGCTTGCTTGACCCGATCATTTTAATGCGCCCAATACTGGGCTTGTAAATATTCCAAAAGGAGAGGGAAATGAGAAATTCATGGTGGGCAAAAGTATTACGTATCGTAGGGATTGTTCTGATGTCCCTGACAGCCGCTTTCACGCTCATGGGCGGAATCGGCACATCCTGCGTCACCCTTAACCCAACCGGATTCGGGGGAAGTTTTTCCGGCATCGCGCCTTACCAATGGTTGTGGGTATTATTCGTTTTGATCGGTACCGCGGCAGGTGTGCTGGGTATCCGCGCCGTAGTCCAGCTCGTACGCGGCACCAAATCAGCCTACCGCTCAGCCATCATCGCACTGGTCATAGGGACGGTCATCAACGCCTTTCACCTGTTTGCCTCCCGTGCGCTGCGCGGCAGCTCCATGCCAGTGGATGGCGTGCTGTACACCAATGTCCTGACCCTGATTGTCTTCCTGATCTTCCGCATTCCCGGCATCTGGCGCGCGGTGAACTATGAGAAACCTGCCGGTGACCAGGGTTCGGGCAAGGATGCGGCTTCGATCGCCATGGGTGCAGTAGGTCTGCTTGCGCTCACCATCCAGTTTATGATGGCACCCACGCACACTATCGGCGGCATCAACTATGCCGATGTATGGCACGCCACCCTCTCGATCATCGGCTCGGGCTTGCTCGTGGCAGGGATTGTAACTGCCTTATCCAGGCGGATTCCGTTTGCCCTGTTGAAGACTCGCCCGGAAGTCATAAAGTAAAGCGAAGAACTACTCCTTTGCGATGGTTCGGGAAGATCAATCTGATATCTTTTTACAAAAAAAGGCCTCTCGAAAGAGAGCCCTTTTTTATTGATAGGAAACAAAAGGGTTGATTTGAAGTAGAATCATTGACAACTGTAAGTTCCGATTCCTCCTTCTCTAAGCGCCGCATCGTGAATGAAGCTAATCCTTCGGGCATCATTGGCACGAGGCGACTCTACCCAGGAGTCATTCATGAACAGAAAGATCACCCGCCGTGAAGCCATGAGATGGATGGCAATTGCTACAGCAGCCTCTCTGGCAGCCTGCCAGAGAATCATCAAGCCGGCCCCCATCCCATTACCAACAGCAACTCCAACATACACTACCACCCCGGTCCCCTCGCCTACAGCGACTGCAACCGCAGAGAGCACCCAAACCCCCACATTGGAAGCTGTCCACCTGGCCAGGGTTTACATGACCAGTGACATCAGTTCGGTTGGGTTGATGAAAGCCTACAAAGCGTTGCAGCGGCCCGCAACCGGCAGTGTTGCGGTGAAAATCTCCAGCGGCGAGCCAGGCGGGCACAATTACCTCTCCCCAGACCTGATCAAGCCGTTGGTGCAAGAAGTCAACGGCACAATTGTGGAATGCAATACCGCTTACGGCGGCCGGCGGGCAGCCACCGCTTCACACGAACAGGTGATGAAAGATCACGGCTTTGAAGCGATCGCCCCCATTGATATTATGGATGCAGATGGCACGATGGACCTGCCAATCACTGGCGGCAAACACCTCCAGAAGGATGTGGTGGGTTCTCATTTCGCGAATTATGATTTTGTGGTCAACCTGGCCCATTTCAAGGGGCACGCCATGGCAGGATTCGGTGGGGTGATCAAAAACATGTCCATCGGCATCGCTTCATCCATGGGAAAGAGCCTCATTCACAGCGCCGGCAAGGAAACCACGGGATACGGCATCAATACCCCCAAGGATGATTTCCTCGAATCCATGGCTGAGGCTGCCAAAGGGGTCGCAGAACACCTGGGGGCGAATATCCTCTACATCAATGTGATGAACAAATTGTCCGTGGACTGTGATTGCGACGGCAATCCTGCTGCTCCGACCATGAACGATATCGGTATTCTGGCATCGCTCGACCCGGTTGCGCTGGATAAGGCTTGCGTGGACCTGGTATATGCTGCGCCCGACGGGAAGGATTTGATCGCACGCATGGAATCGCGCAACGGGATTCACGCGCTGGATCACGCGGATGCAATCGGTCTCGGATCGCGCAATTATGAACTGATCGATCTGGATTGAGCAAAGAACTGCATTTTGGCAAAATGCGGACTCTCTGGCCGTTCTCTTCAAGGGCGTTCTCTACCACAAAAATAATCCTCGATAGGCATAAAATTGAGCAGAAAGTCCTTGCATGAACTTTTCAACGGTCAGAAATCATTGCATCGCCTGGATAATCTCTCTTAGCTTCTTGGCAGGGTGCACGCTGCCAGCCGCCTTACCTACCCAAACCCTGACTGTGACTCCAGAACCGTCTCAGACGATCACCGCAACTCATCCCTCTACGGCTACTTCCGAACCCGCCTCAACCCCCTATATCAATTCCCCCACACCTACCCTGATCCCCATCCAGAAGGTGGGACAACTTACGATTGTCACCTATCAAATGAAGGAACCACCGTACATCGAGCCGCTTATGTTTTCCTCCGTCCAGGGACGAAAATTCGGCAGCGAAGACTTTTCTCTTGGAGATGTCCGCTTTCCAGATCGATCATTCTTTGATGATACGCAGCACTATTGCATGCAAAATAACCTGGATGGCTCTCACCTGGTCGCCTGCCAGGGGTTCAGTACAGACGGTAAAGTGGGTTGGGTGAAACTCACGCAGAATGGCAAAGAGATCTACTACACTGATACCGGGGACCCTTCCTCGATCAACACCCTGGAAGGGCTCTGGGTTTACGATCATCATTGGGTGCTGGAAACGGTGCACGTCAGCATTCATAATTCCGGAACGGAGACAGAAATAGAAGATGCCGGGCAAATCACTGTTGACGGCACGCGGCTTAACACACAAAAGAATTATGACGAGGCGTTTTCCTTCCAGACGATTGCGGGAAAACCTTTCTTCTTGTTCAAACGCGAAGGAAAGCTTGGTTTCTCTTACAACAGCGAGGAAACGCTTTTAGACCTTTATGATAGTGTGCCCCATTACGGCTGCTGCAGCGCGGCAGCTCTCAACCCCCAGGCCTGGGAAGACCACATCAACTTTTTCGGTCAGCAAGACGAGAATTGGTATTTTGTGACCATCGGCATTTTGAAACCTTAATGACGGCAAGGCTTTTTTCCTGTCCATTGCCTCGATTGGGCTGGTGCGCTTTGAATGGCGAATGTCGTTCTTCCGGCGTCATCTCATTCGAAACCAAGGGCTCCCTGGAATTCCATGACCTCTATTGCAGCCTGGATCAGGGTTACGAAATACATATTGTTCAAATCCAGGTGGTAGTCATTGACGATCTTGTTAATTCGATATTTTACCGTTTTCGGATGCAGGAATAATTGATCTGCCGTCGATGTGAAATTCCGGTTGTTTTTCAAATAGGCAGCCAATGTGCTGAACAATTCCGGAGACTCCATCTGAATGCGGACCAATTCTTCGGGTACGATTTCATTGATCCGGGCAGCATCCTTTCCCAGGAAGAGTTTGAACAGTCCGAGATTTCGATATTCTCTTACAGTGTCATTGGCGTTGTTCTGAGAAAGAAAATCAGCCACAGCCATCGATTGTGATCCTGCAGACGCAATCTCTTTCACAGGAAAAAAGTCGCTGACTCCCCCAAAATAATGGATCATTCCGGCAAATTTTTCACCTGCAATCTTCCTGTCGAGTATATTTTTGATTTTATTGGTATCAAATGAAACCTGCTGGTCTTTCGGATTCGACAGGATATACTGGTCGTACCGGGGAGTAACATAGTACACCATTTGATCTCTGAATCGCTTGAGTTCCAGCCGCAATTGATTCTTTACATCATAAAGGGAAATCTGGTCATCCTTGTTGTTGGTTGAGAAAGTTAATGTCAAAACCTGGCAGAATCCATTCGGGTGAATATTCAGGTTGGCACACACCGCTTCAAATTCCGCCGGGTCGGTGATCATTCCGCGAAGCAAGTCATTGACAAGTGTGTTTTTGTTCAACAACATTTTCTGTTTGCCCGAAAATTCACGCAGCAGGTTTAGTTGCAGGCAGCGGATGAGATTCTCAATAACCACAATATCGTTTTCATCTACTTTGTGTTTCTGCGTCTCGTGGATCGCCAGGGTTTCACAGGAATCTTCACTTGAAGAAAATTCAACCAACACCACACTGGAAGGCTGATTCGGTGAAGAATGCCCAGGCAGGTATTGGTAGTATTTGTATCCGAAAGTCATATATTCCGAATGGAAAAACTCTAATTCTTCACCCAGGACAAGATTCTGGTAATTCCTGTTGGTGGTAATGGTTGAACGTCTGTCTTTTCTCAGCAGCGTCAGGTCAAATCTCAGGAATGTCTTGAATCGCTCAAGAATCTCGTGAATACTGAGCATCTCCAAAGTCATTTCTGAACTGATCTTGCTAACCCTGTAATACAAAGCCAACCGCTGCTCCCTGTTTCCTAAAATAAACGTGAGCACCTCAACGATGATGTCCTCGTATTTCGTCTCGCCCCCAATTCGGATGAGAGGAATTTCGTAGGATTTACAGAAATCCTTGAATTGATCTGGAATTTCCTTTACCAGACGGTCTACCTTGATGATTAAGCACGCAACAGCAAACTGCTTCAGCTTGTCAAAAAACTCCTGCATTTCTACTTGGCTATGTGACTGAAGCGCAAAATAGCTGGATAGGATAACCATTCCCGGTTTGGCCCATCTTTCAATATCCGTCGCTTCCAAAATATTGATCCCTGTTACCGGAGCCTCGAGGTCGGTGGGCTGTACGATTACTTCGGCTTTTACAAGACTTTTGCAGTGGATCAGATCATTCATTTTCAAGACGTCACCTTTACCCTCTTTATCTCTTATGGATAAAAATTAACCCGAAATATTTCCTTTTTTGCAAATGACGGAAGAAAACAACCCTGATATCCTCATTGTAGCATAGCCGAAATACGTAAAGACCAACATCAAGAATTTATAACCCGGCTTCTTTGGGTTTCATAAGATGGTAAAAGCTGAATCGTCACGGGAGGAATGCCCCCGTGACCAGAATATCAAAAAGGAAAGGGAATAGAGTCATGCTGAAGACGATAATCAAAAAGAACAATTACCAGGATTCAATTAACCTCATGCTCCTCACAAATGAGATCAACCTTGTTGAGGGCATCAAACAAAGCTCGATCATGATGGGAACCGACGCCAACAAAGATATCCTAAAGAACACTGGACTATTAACCGACGAAGGGAACTCGGCGTCACCCTCAGACATGGTCATCGTTTTGGAAACGGAAGAAGAAGCTGTTGTACCAACCGTGCTAACCAAAATCGATCAGTTTTTATCCGACCTCTCAGTGAAAAAAGAACAGAACAAAAGCGTCGAAGCCAACAGTCTGGAGGAAGCACTTGAATTGCAGCCAGACGCCAACGTTGCACTCTTCTCGATTCCTGGAGAATATGCGGCAGATGTTATTGAACAGGCCCTGGACAAGAATTTGAACATTTTCTCCTTTACAGACAATGTTTCTCTGGAAGATGAAGTCCGCCTGAAGAAAATTGCCCATGAAAAAGGTTTATTGATGATGGGTCCTGATTGCGGTACGGGCATTCTCTCAGGGATCCCATTTGCGTTTACCAATGTCGTCCGCACCGGGAACATCGGCATCGTTGGTGCTTCAGGAACAGGCATTCAGGAAGTATCCACATTGATCGACCGCATGGGTGGAGGTGTCGTGCACGCGATCGGCACCGGCGGCCGTGATTTGAGCGATGCTGTCCAGGCAACCACAGTCAAAGACGCCCTGGTCGCACTGGAAAACTATTCTCCGGCGGACGTGCTGGTGTTGATCTCCAAACCACCCGCCAAGTCGGTGCGGGATGAAATTGTCAATCTGCTGCAAAACCTGTCCAAACCTGTTGTGGCGATCTTCCTTGGTGAAGTTCCTGATCATCACCTGAACAATGTTTACCTGGCACACACCCTGGAGGAGACCGCACGGATCGCAGTCGATCTGGCGAATGGCGCCCCGGTAAAGAAGAATTACCTCGAAGCCCTGGATAATACCGTGTCAGAGACGCTTCCCCAGAACGCCACAGTGAAAGGTCTGTATTCAGGCGGCACACTGGGCACCGAAGCAGCCATGCTTATCACCGAATCCCTGGGTCTCGGAAAACTGATCCATAAGGAAGGGTACCTGCTTGATGAGCAAGGTTACCAGGTAATCGACTACGGGGATGACAAATACACCCAGGGCCGCCCGCACCCGATGATCGATCCCCAGACCCGCATTGAAGCGATCAAGAAGTTTGGCGCAGATAAAAATACAGGCGTGATTTTACTGGACGTCGTGCTCGGCTATGGTTCAAATTCAGACATGGCTGGAGCGCTGGCTCCGGCAATCAAGGAAACCCTGGCAAAAGCCAATGCCGAAGGTCGCAAGCTTTATTTCGTGGCCACCGTCTGCGGCACCCGGCAGGATCCTCAGAATTACGACCAATCACTTGCCACCCTCAAATCAGCCGGCGTTTTGGTTGAAAGCAGCAACGCCAAGGCAGTTCGTCTGGCGCTTCAACTCAAAGGCAAAACCTTCCACGAAGTCGAGAAAAGCGTAGTCAGCCAGGCTTTCCAAAAAGTGGCCTTGCCCCAACCTCAAGCAAAGGTGATGGATCTTTTGAATTCCAAACCGCGCGTGATCAATATCGGTCTTGAATCGTTCAATGAATCCATCCGCAAGTTCGGCGGTCAATCCACGCAGTACAACTGGCGTCCGATCGCTGGCGGCAATAAGAAATTGATCCACATCCTGAACAAGATCGCCAAAATTGAAGCGGTTCAGCAGGGCAATCAGCAGGTGATTGAGCGAATGAGAGAATCACAGCCATTCCTCGTGGATGTCGTCCCTGCAAAATCCGTCATTCCGGTTCTCAACTCCCGAACCCTCCTTCATGCCGGACCCCCGATCAAGTATTCCGAAATGACCGGACCAATGCAGGGGTCTTGCGTAGGCGCGATCTTGTTTGAGGGTTGGGCGGAGAATGAAGCCGGCGCACGGAAGATGCTTGAGGCTGGCGAAATCAATTTTGTCCCCTGCCACCATGTCAACGCGGTTGGACCGATGGGCGGTATTACCTCAGGTAACATGGCAGTTCTGGTCGTCAAGAACAAGGCGGACGGAACGGTTGCCTACTGCACCATGAACGAAGGCATTGGCAAGGTGCTGCGCTTTGGGGCCTACAATGACGAAGTTGTCAACCGCCTGCATTGGATGGCAGACGTGCTGGGTCCAACTATCGCCAGGGCAGTAAAGAGCACCCCTGACGGCATCAATCTTAACGTGGTGATTTCGAAAGCCATCACCATGGGTGATGAATTCCACCAACGAAATATCGGCGCCTCACTGGTGCTGCTCAAGGAATTGGTTCCCTTGATCGACGCTGTCGAGATGGATCGGAAGGACAAACAGGATGTGTTCCGCTTCCTGGCAAACACTGACCAATTCTTCTTGAATGTGATGATGGCGGTTGGAAAATCAATAGTCGATTATGCCCGGAAAGTTCAGCAAGGAACTGTTGTCACCACCATGACTCGTAATGGTAAGGATTTCGGCATTCGCATCGCAGGCATGGGCGACGAGTGGTTCACGGCTCCTGTTGAAATGCCTCACGGCCTGTACTTTACCGGCTATACCGAAAAGGATGCCAATCCCGATATCGGCGATAGCGCCATCACAGAAACGGTGGGCGTCGGCGCCATGGTAACAGTGGCTGCACCTGCAGTCACCCGCTTTGTAGGTTCAGGCGGCGGTTATGATGATGCACTCAAGATCACTGAAGAAATGAACCGGGTGTGCCTGTCGAACAATGCGAACTGGAGCGTTCCGAATTGGAATTTCAAGGGTGCCCCGCTGGGAATTGATGCTGCCAAAGTAGTCGCCACGGGTATCACGCCCATGATCAACACCGGCATTGCCCACAAGCAGGCAGGCGTAGGCCAGGTAGGAGCTGGTACCGCTCGTGCTCCTTTGGCCTGCTTCGAAAAAGCCATTCTTGCGTATGCGAAGAAATTGGGAATCGAAACTGAATGACGATTAGCATTTCATCTGGGGTAATGAGTTCCTCATTGCCCCAGATCCTCTCCCGTTCGCAAAACGGGGCCATTCACAGCCTTTTCGAACAGAGTTTTAACATCAAATTCGAAGAGGATTTGGTCAATGTTAATCGTAAGGGGAATCAATTATCAAGTTTTGGGGTTAACGTCCCCGAAAGTAACATCAAAGCAATTCTTTCCACAATATCGGTTGGTGATTTGGTGAAAGCAAGAGACGCCAAAATTGTGATTTACTCCAGGGCAGGTACGATCTTCGAGTTCGAGACTGCAAGGTTCAGCACCTTGGACACCGTCCTGCGGCCGATTGAAGCCGCTCCAAATCGCCTGTCTCTGATTCATCAGGTTCTTTCACAATCAGGGTTTGCGCTGAACCTCGGTTTACGCTTCACCGAACAAGATCAGAATAACCTTGCAAGCCTTCTCAAAGAACAGCCCAATTCCAAGTCGTTTGTAAAGGCATCACAGTATTTTGTCGGAAGAGGGATGGGGCTGACACCCAGCGGAGATGATATCCTCACGGGATTCTTCTTTATGCTAAAACTCTTTTCGCATGATTTGGTCTTGACACCATCATTGATTGATTTTATCTCGCAGAAAACGACCGCCATCAGCGTGGCTTATTTGAAAAACCTTTTCAACGGCTACATAAGCGAATATTTCGTTGCCTTTGGGAACGCAGCGGCCGGGGAGGACCTTATCAGTCTACAGTCGACAGTGGAAACGATCAAAGCAATCGGCCATACATCAGGGTATGACACTTTACTGGGTATGAGCCTCGGCATTAGCAAAATTGAAGGGGAAACAGAAAACTCCTTCATTTGGAAAGCAATTCAATCTCAATGTTTTTCACAATCAATTAACGGAGGATAAAGATGTCAGTTTCACAGCAGAAAACCAAGAAGAAATTGGGAATGACCACCTGGATCATGATCGGCGTGGTGCTTGGCGCACTTTACGGTCTGTTGGTTCCCGCCGACCCAACGATCACCAGCGTTTTGAAAACCGTTGGACAGATCTTCCTTCGGCTCATTCAGATGTCCATTATTTTGCTCGTGATGGGTCAGATCATTCAAGCCATTGGCGGTCTGAAAATGAACGAACTCGGGAAGATTGGGTATAAAACCCTGCTTATCTTCTTCGGCAGTTCTCTCCTTGCTGCAGCCTGGGCAGTGCTCTTCGGTTACGTGTTGAAACCTGGCACCGGTGTGGATATGGCTGCCATTCAAACCACCACAACCGTGGAAGCAACAAAAGTCACCATCTGGGACACTTTGCTGAACTTCGTCCCAACCAATGCGATCAAATCCATGGCTGATGGCAATACCATGCAAGCCATCATCTTTGCATTGTTCTTTGGAATTGCCCTCAGCTTCCTGAGCTCCAAAGAAGGCGGCATGAAGCTCTACGACCTGGTCAAAGAGTTCAACGCCGTCATTCTTCGGATCGTCACCATGATCATGAAAACCGCCCCCATCGGTGTGTTTGCCCTGATCGCCTCCTCCATCGCTTCCTACGGTATCAAAGTGGTCATCCCGCTGGCCAAGTACCTGGGTGTCTTCGCGGTCATTGACTTCACCTTCCTGGCAATCTACATTCTGATCGTCTCACTGACCACAAAAGTACGGATTGTTGATGTACTTCGCGGTATTGGCCGCATGTCCATGATGGCTGTAGCCACTGGATCCTCCGCTGTAACTCTTCCGACGGCCATGCAGGATGTGGAAAACCGCCTGGGTGTTGGCAAGAAAGTCAGCCGCATCATGATGCCTCTGGGCGTGACCTTGAACAGCAATGGCGCTGCCATTCACATGGTCATTACGCTGATCACGATTTCGCAGATGTACGCTATTCCGTTCTCCGGTAGTAATATTCTCTTCATGGTTGTGCTTTGCACCCTCGCTTCGGTCGCAAACGCCGTGGTCCCCGGGGCTGGTATCGTATCGTTGACGATTGTAGTTCCCCAGATGGGCCTCCCGCTCGAATCCATTGCTCTCTTTGCCGGGGTTGAAATCTTCGTTGGCATGCTGCGCACCATCCTGAATGTGGACGGCGATGCATTGGCCGCCATGATCGTAGCCAAGAGTGAAAATGTGATCGATCTCAAGAAAATTGAGCGCTCACGCACCCTGTCAGACGAAGAACTGGTTGAGTTGGCAGCAAGCGAACAGGGATAACGAATTTATCCAGACAGGTGGTAACGAGAGCCTGGTCAACCAGCAAGATTTACCTAGCAGTTCGAGGTACCTCTCTCTGCAAACAGAGAGAGGTACCAATAAACATAAAAACCGTGTAAGTGTTTGAAGTCATTTATCGTTCATCAAACCACGCACCCATTTCATTGGATAATTGAGCAAATCTCCAGGAGGAGACTCGATGATGAAAAAGAAATTCAAGGTTAGCATGACCGCAATCATCACGCTATCCATGGTTCTTGGCGTAGCGTTTGGATTAATCGCAGGTAGAAATTTCCCATTGGTTGAAATGCTGGGTCAGCTTTTCTTAAGGCTTATCCAGATGTCCATCATTCTTCTGGTGACCGGACAAATCATCGAAGCAGTCGGAGGCATCAAGCCGGCCGAAACTGGCAAAATCGGGGTCAAGACGGTTGTGATTTTCGCCGTCTCAACTCTCCTGGCATCCGTTTTCGGCGTGGTCATGGCTTTGATCTTCAAACCCGGATTCGGCGTGTCATTATCAAACATCGAAGCCGGTACCCAGGCAGCACAGGCACAATCGAATTCATTGGCAGATACTTTGCTTGGGTTCTTTCCGACCAATATCATTCAAGCGATGTCGAATGGCGTGATCGTCCAGGCAATCGTATTTGCAATTTTCTTTGGTTTCGGCTTGAGCCTTGTTAATAAAGACGGGAATTCACAGCTTTATCAAATCGTTGTTGAATTCAACAAAATCATCATGCGCATCATCAACATGGTCATGAAAACCGCCCCGATTGGCGTTTTCTGTCTGGTTGCATCATCCATCGGGAAATTTGGCATTGAGGTGATCATCCCGCTTGCCAATTATCTCGGCGTGTTTGCGCTCGCGACTGTGATCTTCCTGACGATATGGGTAGTAACTGTTTCACTGTACACGCATGTCAAAATCATAGACATCGTAAATGGGGTCACACGTATGTCGCTGGTAGCATTGGCAACAACCTCGTCAGCGGTTACCTTGCCGATTGAAATGGAAGATGCCGAGAAGAAACTGGGCGTAACAAAAGCTGTAAACAAAATTACACTGCCGCTGGGCGTGAGCCTGAACAGCAATGGCGCAGCAATGCATATCGCCATCACCATTTTGACGGTGGCCCAGCTTTATGGCGTCCAATTTGACTTCAGCAACCTGCTCTACATCGTCATTTTGGCTGGTTTTGCCTCAATGGCAAACGCGGTCGTGCCCGGCGCAGGTCTAGTTTCGCTCTCTATCGTGATTCCGCAGATGGGACTGCCGCTGGAGGCGATTGCATTGTTTGCGGGTGTGGAATGGTTTGTTGGAATGCTGCGCACGATCACCAATGTTGACGCTGACACATTCACTTCCATGCTGGTGGCAAAGAGCGAGAATCTGCTGAACTACGATGTTTACAAGAAGGATTATCAACCGGTAGTGAATGAGACGGCCTAATTATTCCTCATTTTTGGGATACGACCTCTACGCTGTTTTCGAGAAAACGATAGCGGAATGCAGTAACCAATAAAAGCAACACCTGCCTATATTGGCAGCCAAATCTCACTCTTATTGATACGGTATGTACGTCTCACTCAAAAGGTGACAGGGATTTCCTGTCACCTTTTGAGTGTGTCAAATTGAATTGAACCCCAGCATCATGCCTGGGTACAATCTTCCTCTTGACAGCCTCCACCCCAGGATTATAATCACATTCATCAGTTTGAATATTATTGTAAAGAGAAAAATGGATCTTACCTCAATTGATCTGCAAACGCAGGTGTTCAAAACCCTGACCCATCCGGCGAGGGTGGCGATCTTGAATATCCTTCGGGATGGCGAGCATTGTGTCTGCCACATGGAAGCTTATTTGGGCTTTCGGCAGTCTTACATTTCACAACAACTGGCAGTTCTGAGAGAAGCGGGTCTTATTCAGGACAGGCGTGACGGATGGAACATTTATTACCGGGTGGTGAACCCGCAGATATTTGCCGTATTGGATGCCGTACAAGAGTTCACAGGTCAGAAGATATACTCATCCAGCGCGCCGTTGGTTGCCTGTAATTGCCCTCATTGCGCTTCTAAAAGTAACAGCGATTAAGCTGTTCTTTTTTTGAACGAAATCTTACTTTTTTGAGTAGAAGGGAGATACCATGCTGAACATCAAAATACTGGGATCAGGCTGTGCCAACTGCAAGCGGCTGGAAGCCGTCACCCGGAAAGTGGCGGGTGACCTGGGGGTGGAAGCTGAATTTGAAAAAGTAACCGACATGAAAGAGATTATGAAGTGGCCCATTCTTTCAACGCCAGGGTTGGTGGTGAATGGCAGGGTGGTTTCATCAGGCCGCATCCCCAGTGAAACGGAAATCGCCGGCTGGCTCAAAACGTAATCGATGATTTGGGGCAGTTCCATCTGCCCTTTCTTTTTGTTCAAGAACATTCAAATGCCTGTATGTGATCCCCTTTCGAGGAAGGTCTGATGGACTCTGTATTGAATACCCTTGGCACATTGCTCTGGTCTGGCTGGACCAGCTTATTGGAATATCTCGCCGCTCATGTCCTGTTATGTCTGGTTCCTGCATTTGTTATCGCCGGGTTCATGAGTTCAATGATCCCCAAGGAATCAATCACCCGCTACCTGGGACCCAAAGCCCCCAAGTGGATCAGCTACCCGGCTTCTGCGTTGGGTGGTTTCATCCTGGCGGTATGCTCCTGCACCATCCTGCCGCTCTTTGCAGGCATCTGGAAGCGCGGTGCCGGACTGGGGCCTGCCATTACCTTCCTGTTTGTTGGACCAGCAATCAATATCCTGGCAATTACTTATACGGGCGCCACTATTGGGATGGATATTGCGATTGCACGGCTCGTCCTTTCCATTGCTTTTGGCATTGTCATTGGTCTTCTCATGGCATGGATCTTCCGCAAAGAGGAAAGTGATCGAGAAGCCGAACTGGCTGCCAACGGGATATTTGACCAATCTGCAAAAGTAAAACCAGCGGTATGGGTGTTGTTCCTGTTATTGGTGGGTGTGTTGATTGTGGGAACATTGCAGGTTGACCTGCTAACCAAAGCGTACGCCAGCATTGAACTCCCCTTTGATTGGGCAAATAGCTTGGGTGTCTTCCTGTCCACGATGAACTTAACCATTCAGGGAGCCATTCTCATTCTGATGCTTGTGGTCATTGGCATCACAGCCTGGAAAGGTTTTGAAAAAATCTTCGACGGTTTTAGCGGCTGGACTTACGCAGCCTTCGCCTTTATAGGGCTTACCCTTCTGATCGCTGCCCCCAAAGAAACCGTGGGATCGCTGGTCATTGGGATCAACGGCCGCCTGATAGGTGAAATCATCCTGCTCATCAGCATCGCGGTTGTCGTAAGTCGTTCGTTCACCAAAGATGAACTTGCCGGTTGGATTTGGGAAACCTGGAAATTCGTCAAACAAATCTTCCCCTTGTTGATCGTTGGCGTTTTTGCTGCCGGGATTATCAAGGAGATTATCCCTGAAACATGGGTGCGCACGATTGCAGGGCAGAATACAATCTGGGCAAATCTGGTGGGAGTCATATTCGGAGTATTCATGTACTTTCCCACCCTGGTGGAGGTTCCGATCGCCAAAATATTCCTCGATCTGGGCATGGCAAGAGGCCCACTGCTGGCCTATCTGTTGTCAGACCCTGAACTTTCACTCCAATCCATCCTTGTCTTGAATGGAGTGATGGGCAGAAAGAAGACCTTTACTTATGTATCTCTTGTGGTTGTATTCAGCACCCTGGCTGGATACTTATTCGGATTAGCCCTTGCCGCCGGGTGATCAATTGGCTGCGAGTTGCTGCCAACAACCCACTGTATCGAAGTAACCTTGTTTTTCTTGCTTATTCGTACATAGAGTGATGAATCTTTCAAGTCTCAAAAACACTCTTTATGCAGAAGTGAACAAATTGAATTATCCCTCTGGATGGATTTCGTAATCTGGACAGCAGTATTACAATCAAGTCAGAAATCTTTTGCGGGATGCTTGCAAATGCCTTTGCGCATAGATTATGCTGGTATGTTCGCCTGTGATCCGCTCAGGTGAATTCGACGGATATCCCAAAGAGTATCAGAACACTTTTTTACCCAGAATCCATACTCGCCCACGGAGAAAATCACATGATCCGGAACCAATGGTATGTCGTCTTGGAATCCAAAGAAGTTGGAACCCGCCCGGTTGGCGTCTCACGCCTGGGTGAAAAGATGGTATTTTGGAGGGACCAGGCTGGCAAGGTCAATGCTGCGACGGATCGCTGTCCACATCGAGGGGTAGCACTCAGTGCCGGAAAGACTGTCAACAACCATATACAATGCCCTTTTCACGGTTTTGAGTTTGACTCAACCGGTATTTGCAAACTCATTCCCGCTAATGGACGTAACGGGGTCATCCCTCAGGCCATGCACCTTTGCACCTATCCTACTTACGAAGCACAGGGATTCATTTGGATCTGGTGGGGCACGGCAGCACCTGAGGACCTGTCCGTTCCAGAATTCTTCGACAATTTGGATGGCGCTTTTTTCACCAGCTCAACGCACGACCCGTGGAAAACACACTACTCCCGCGCCATCGAAAACCAACTGGATGTGGTTCATCTGCCATTCATCCACCGCAGGACGATCGGCCGCGGGAACCGGGCATTGGTGGATGGACCGGTGGTGGAATGGAAGGGCGAAAAGATGCTCTACACTTACGTCTATAACCGGGTGGATGATGGAACCCCGCCCAGAAAATCCACTGAACTTACCCCCAGGGCAGCGTCCAGCGTTCACCTGGAATTCATCTTCCCCAACCTCTGGCAGAATTACATTTCAGAAGATGTTCGCATTGTGATTGCATTTGTCCCGGTGGATGATGAGAACACCATCCTTTATCTTCGGTTTTACCAGAAGTTTAATAGGCTTCCCCTGCTTGGGCAAATATTCGCACACATGGCAATGCCGCTCAATGTTTATATCGCGCATGAAGACCGGCGGGTGGTTTTGACACAGCGACCCAGGGTAAGCGGGTTGAAGATCGGAGAAATTCTGATCCAGGGTGACTTGCCGATCATCGAATACCGGCGCAAACGCGCATCCCTGCAAAATCAAGCTGCCCAACACTGACCAGTCCCTTTTGTCTGTAGGATGAAATTGGTGCCAAGTATGAAGACTGCAATCTGGTGGATTCGTCGGGACTTGAGGCTCAGTGATAACCAGGCGCTTTCCGAAGCTTTGCATCAGGCTGAAAAGGTAATTCCCCTATTCATTCTGGATCCGATCCTGCAGAATTCACTCAATTCAGGTGCCCCGCGTCTGGCATTCCTCTATGAAGGCTTGCGCGAACTCGACACCAGTCTCCGCCAACGCGGCAGCCAATTGATCCTGCGCAAGGGAATGCCGAAAAACGAACTGCGGGTCCTGTTGACAGAATCGGGCGCTGAGGCTGTATTTGCCGAAGAAGATATTTCTCCTTACGCCAGACGGCGCGATAAGGAAATCGACCGCGAGTTGCCCCTGGTTCTCCTCCCCGGTGTTACGGTTCAACCAGTGAGCAGTCTATGTAAACAAGATGGGACACCCTATACTGTTTTCACGCCTTTCAGCAGAATGTGGCGGAACCAATCCTTCCCGGGCAACCCATTGGAATCCCCGCACCAGTTGCCTGAGGTTCCAGCGCTCACCAGCCTGGACATTCCCACTTCACCGCAGAGCCTGCCGATAACCCAATTTACCGCGGGCGAGTCGGAAGGTCAGCGGCGCCTCAAGACGTTTACGAATGAGAAAATTTTCCACTACGCTGCCGAGCGAAACAGAATGGACCTGGAAGGCACTTCCACCCTCTCGCCCTATTTGCGTTTTGGAATGATCTCTGCCCGCCAGGCGGCTGCTGCTGCCTACCAGGCAGAGGCACAGGCTGGGAACAGCACTCAACGGCAGGGTGTGGAAGCCTGGCTGAATGAATTGATATGGCGTGATTTCTATGCCGCAATCCTCTTTAATTTTCCGTTTGTACGCGAAAACGCTTTTCGACCAGATTTCCGCAGGATTTCATGGCTTCAGGACGCTGGAGGATTCACAGCCTGGAAGGAAGGCCGCACCGGTTATCCCATTGTGGACGCCGGAATGCGCCAGCTCAACGCAACCGGTTGGATGCATAACCGTGCGAGAATGATCACCGCATCTTTCTTAACCAAAGACCTGCTCATTAGCTGGCAAGAAGGTGAGCAATACTTCATGCAGCATTTGCTGGATGGCGATCCGGCATCGAATAATGGCGGCTGGCAATGGAGTGCAGGTACTGGCACTGATGCCGCGCCATATTTCCGGGTCTTCAACCCTGTTCTTCAGGGACAGAAATATGATCCGCTCGGGAATTATGTGCGCGATTGGATCCCGGAGTTGGCTAATGTGCCCGATAGATACATTCACACACCATGGCTTATGCCCCCTGACGTCCAACAATCATCAAGGTGCATCATCGGCAAAGACTACCCCGGACCGATCATCGATCATGCACTGGCACGTCAGCGTGCATTGGATGCTTACCGCAGGTCAATAAATCTTTGAGGATCCCAGTGACTGGATAATCTTCACGTCTGTACTTCTCACAACAAGAGACAGGTACCGGATTAGTAAACGGAATAATCTGGAAGACTTTTTTCCTTATTGACAATCCCAAGGCATATCCGTATAATGAATTTGCTCTTGGGAGCGCTCCCAAATATCCGAAACAATACCATTCTTCAAGGCGTGCGGGAATGACCGAATTGACCCTGGAAGACATCGCGAAAAGAGCTGGCGTATCACGATCCACAGTATCGCGTGTGGTAAACGACTCGCCCAACGTCAGTATCGACGTCCGTAAACGCGTACTGAAGGTCATCCAGACAACTGGTTACCAGCCGAACATCGCAGCCCGCTCGCTGGCATCACAGCGCTCCAACCTGATCGGTCTGGTCCTGCCGCGCAGTGTCAGTTCCTTCTTCACCGACCCCTTTTTCCCCCACCTCACCCAGGGCATCGCCTTCGGATGCAACAACAACGACCTCACCCTCTCACTATTCATTGTGGGAAGCAAAGAGGATGAGGAAAAGATTTATCCGCGCATCTCGCGGCGGGGATTGCTGGACGGCGTCCTGGTGCAGTCGGGACAGATGGATGACAAATTGACAGAAGAACTGATCAAATCCAGCCTGCCTACTGTGATCATCGGACGTCCATTCACTTCGGAAGGGGTCAATTATATCGATGTGGACAACGTCAGGGCAGCGAAAAAGGCGACCGAACATCTCATCAAGCTCGGGTACAAACGTATTGCCACCATCACCGGCACACCGGGAAGCTCAGTGACCGAAGACCGGCTTGAAGGTTACAAACAGGCTTTGACCCTATCCGGTCGGATGATTGATGAAAACCTGATCGCCAAGGGAGAATTCTCAGAAAATAGCGGCTATTTTGCGATGCAGCAACTGCTCCCCCAACATCCTGATGCGGTTTTTGCCGCATCCGATATCATGGCTTCCGGAGCGATGCGGGCAATTTTCGATGCCGGATTACGCGTTCCTGGCGATGTGGCCATGGTGGGCTTTGATGATATTCCGCTCGCAGCTACAACCCAGGTCAAGCTGACAACCGTGCACCAGCCAATCACCAGGTTCGGAGTGCAGGCGGTGGAATTATTGCAGGATGTGATCACCAATGGGTGCACACCAGCCCGTCATATTATTCTGGATACAGAACTCATCATCCGCGAATCATGCGGAGCGAATAAACCCAGAAGGTAAATTTACCCGGGGATTTTTTTTGCTTTTCCTTGGGAGCGCTCTCAAAGCGCACAAGAGGAGGTGGTCTTTACCGAATTCGCTTGTATTACAAAGAAAATTTGTCTACTATCAAAAAGGAGAAAAGGAAGACATGAAAAGAATTTTGACTGTTTGTTCCATTATGCTGATTGCGGCGTTTGTTTTGGTTGCCTGCGCAACCCCAACCGCAACCCCGGCGCCGACTGAAGCTCCGACCACTGAAGCCCCGACCGCCGCACCCGCCACCACTGAAGCACCCACCGTGGCTCCAATCACCGGCGAACTTGTTCTGTGGATCATGCCGAACGGCGCCGATCCGCAGGCTGCCATTGATGCCGAGTTGGCCGATTTCATGACCAAGAATCCCGGCATCAAAGTCACCACCGAAGTTGTCGGCTGGGGCGATGCCTATTCCCGTATCCAGACGGCGGTTCAGGGCGGCGAAGGCCCCTGCGTGACCCAGCTTGGTACAACCTGGGTTCCCACCTTTGGCACCATGGGTGGAATGGTCCAATACACCTCTGATCAGGTTGCTGCATTGGGCGGCGAAGCCAACTTTGTTCCCGCTTCCTGGTCCACCGCTGTGGTGGAAGGCAACGTGGATGCCATCCCCTGGTTTGCTGATGTTCGCGCCATTGCCTACCGCACTGACGTCCTCGAAAAGATCGGTGTGAAACCCGAAGACGCCTTCAAAGATGTTGCTTCATTCGAAGCCACCCTGCAGAAGGTCAAGGATGCCAAAATCATGAACGGTTCGGGGGTCGAAATTGCACCCTTCATCAACACCGGCCGCAATGACTGGAACGTCTGGCAGAATGCCTCCATGTGGATGTGGAACTACGGCGGCGATATTCTGACCGCTGACGGCAAGAAAGCTGCTTTCAACACCGATGCGGCGATTGCCGGCGTGGCTGAGTACTACGGTCTCTACGGCAAGGGTCTCACCTCAGCCGATACCCTGGAACTCAACTCCGCCCAGACCGACGGCCGCTTTGGCGCTGAAGCTGCAGCATTCTCCTACATGACCGGTCCCTGGATCATCAGCAATGCCCGCAACCAGGCTGTTTCCGGCTGGCCCGATGAATCTGCCAAGAACCTTGCGTTTGCCCCCATCCCCACCGGACCTGGCGGACAATACACCTTCGTGGGTGGTTCCAACCTCGGCATCATGAAAACCTGCAAGTACCCCGAAGCCGCCTTTGAACTGGTGAAATTCCTCACCAGCAAGGAATCGCAGATCCGCTACGCCAATGCCATCGGTATGCTTCCCGCCACCACCGAAGGCCAAAATGATCCCACCTTCACCAACGATCCTCTGTTCAGCGTCTTCATCAAAGCCGCTCTGCAGGGAAAATCCGCTCCTGCCATCCCGGCATGGGGACAGGTGGAGAACACCATCAATCCCGCTTTCCAGGCATTGTGGGAGACCGTAGCTGCCAATGGTGTTGGCAAACCCATCACCACCGACCAGGTAAAGAAGACCCTGGATGAAGCAGCCGCAACCGTCGACACCCTGTTGAGCAAGTAAGATTTGTAAAGCAGAAAAGGCGGGGGAAATCCCCCGCCTTTTCATCCTGATCACCTGGAGGCCTTATGACAGACCTGGCAATCAAAACCACTCCCAAAAACACATTTGGCAGAAAACTGCATCACTATCGGATTGCCTATGTCTTCATCGCACCCGCAGTCATTTTCATGCTTCTGGTGCACATCATTCCCACCATCCAGGCAATCTATATGTCATTCCTGGATCTCAATACCCGCACTCTCCTGCAATACTTGCGTGCTCCATTCATTGGACTTGAACATTACCGCAACATCATTGTGGGTATCACCTCCGGTACTGGCGATTCGCTGATCAAGGGCCTGGGGCAGGCTTTAAACAACTCAATCTGGTTCACCATCTGGACACAGGGCGGCACCCTTCTCATCAGCCTGATCCTGGCTTTGCTCCTCAACCGCGAATTCAGGGGCCGCGGCATTGCCCGCACGCTCGTCCTCCTTCCCTGGGTTGTTCCCACGTTTGCCGTGGGCATCATCTTTCAATTCATCTGGCTGCAGCAGGGCGGCCTGGCCAACCGCATCCTCTTTAGCTGGCTTCACCTGGTGGACAAACCGATCAGTTGGTTGATCGGACCGAACACCCGTACAGCATTGATCATTCCCGCCATCTGGAACGGTCTGCCGTTCCAGACAATCATGCTTCTCTCTGCTCTGCAAATCGTTCCCGTGGATCTTTACGAAGCAGCATCCATTGACGGCGCTAATGCCTGGCAAAAGTTCAAAAGCATCACCTACAATTACCTGAAACCTGTCATCTTCACCACCACCATGTTTGGTGTGATATTCACCTTTTTCGGGTTTGGCCCGTACAACATCGCGGTTTCGCTATTCTCAAGCGACAATCTTGGATCTTTCAACAATCTGCTGACGATTGCCATTGTGCGGCAAACCTTCAACAATCAACTCTATGGATATGGCGCTGCGGCATCTGTTCTGGTGATGATCGCGGCTTTGATCTTTGTCGGTGTCTGGTACACCTTGTTCCGCAAATCATTAATTTCAGACTAATCCGGTGATGACATGGAAAACATACAAAAGAAATCCTACTTTTCTTCCCGAAAAACCCGTAACCGGATTGTGAACACCTTGCTGACCATCCTGACCTGGGTGCTCATTTCCATCATCATGATCCCCATTCTGTTCATGCTTTTGAACTCCTTCCGTTCCCGCACCGACATCGTCAGTTCCACAGCTCCGCTGATTCCGCAGGTGTGGCATCCAGAAAATTACACCAAGATGTGGGCAGCATTCAAATTCGGACCCCTCTTTCTGAATAGTATGATCGTGGTCGGTTCCACAACAGCGATCGCCACCCTGATTGCCGCAATGGCCGGGTATGCCCTGGCGCGTTTCCGCTTTCCCGGCGCGGATGCCTACAGCCTTGCGGTCAGCGGTACACAGCTCATTCCGGGCACCCTCTTCTTCATCCCCCTGTATCTAACCTTCCTGTGGATCAAGAACAATCTCGGCATTCCCCTGGTGGGCAACAATCTGGGTGCCATTGTGCTTTACATCGGCTTTTACACGCCCATTTCCATCTGGATCCTGCGCGGCTTTTTTGCCTCCATCCCGGTTGACCTGGAAGAACAGGCCATGGTGGACGGGACGACGCGTTTCGGGGCTTTCTTCAAAATTTCCCTGCCCCTGGCCATGCCGGGAATCGTTTCCACAGCGATCTACATTTTCATGACCGCCTGGAACGAATTGTTCTTCGGCTATACCCTGGGCGTCAAGACCGTGCCGGTGGGAATTCGCGCCTTTATCCAGGGCGCCGCCGGAACCCAACTGCGCTACGACTACATGGCTGCCGCCTCTGTGGTGGTGACCATCCCCATTACCATTATGTTCTTTGCCCTGCAGAAGCAATTCATCAGCGGTCTAACGCAGGGTGCTGTGAAATCCTGATGCGTACCCCATCTCCTGCACCCCGCCGGCTTCCTGGACCAGCGCTTGCCGTATCATGCGCTGCGTTGATTCTTGCCGGCTGCGCAGGAGGAATTACTCCCACAGTCGCCCTTTCATCCCCCTCAAACACAATGGTTCAATCTCCGATGGTCTCCACCACCACCCAGGCAGCCACACGGACCAATACCTCAACCCCGCTGCCCACCTTCACGCCCTCCCCGACTCCCGAACATGACGTGATCGTCGTGGATGCAGCCCAATCGCTGGGCGAGATCAGCCCCCTGGTGTACGGATCCAACGTCGGACCCTGGCAAAGCATCACCAAAGCAGATGTCGGGCGCATCAAGGAAGCGCGTCTGACGATCTTCCGCTATCCCGGCGGAAGCTATGTGGACGAGAACTCATTTTCGCAAACTGACCTGGACGAGTTCATCCGCCTGTGCCGTGAAACGGACGCCGAGCCGATGGTACAGGTCAAGTTGGTCAACGCCACCCCCGAATCCGCCGCCAAAGTCGTTCAGTACGCCAATATCACAAAAGGCTACGGCATCAAATACTGGTCGATCGGAAACGAACCCTCCCTGTATTTGAGCCAGCGGAACATTGCACATTACGATTCTGCGGCTTTCAACGCCCAATGGCGCGAATTCGCGCTTGCCATGAAAGCAGTCGATCCCACCATACTGCTGCTCGGACCCGAAACGCACCAGTACACCGGTCTCAAGGGCGACGCGATTTTGGACATCCACTCCAAGGATTGGATGAAGGAATTCCTGGTTGCCAACGGCGACCTGGTGGATATCGTCTCATTTCACCGCTATCCCTTCGGCAATTTCGATCCCTTCATCAATGAACTCCTCAAGAGCAGCCAGGAATGGGATTGCATCATTCCCAATCTGCGGCAGTTGATCCAGGCAACCACGGGAAGAGACATTCCCATCGCGGTCACCGAGGTCAACTCCAACTGGTCCAACCGTTCGAGGGAAGAGACCACCCCCGATACCCTGCTGAATGCCATCTGGTGGGCTGACTCACTGGGGCGCATGATCGAACAGCATGTAGCCATCGTCAATCAATTTGCCGTTGATGGAAGCGGCGGATGGGCGCTGCTCGGCTCGCAGGAACCCCGCCCTGCATATTATGTGTATCTGATTTATGGTGAGTTTGGGAATCAACTACTCTTCTCCTCTTCCGGCATTGAAAACATCAGCGCTTATGCCGCAAGGAAGACGGACGGATCGCTGACCGTGATCCTGATCAACCGCAGCAGCAACCCCCGGCAAGTCAAGATGGATCTACGCAATTTCACACCCAAAGGCTCTGCCAGTTTGCGCTTGCTGGATGCCGATCACCAGGCTGCAGAGATGCCCTCATTGCCAATTTCCGGTTCATCGTCCCTTTCCCTTCCTGAGTTATCCGTTTCGCTGGTTCTTATCCCTGCTGCCGATTAATGAGGTTTTATGAAATTCGGACATTTCGACGACGAAGCCCTTGAATACGTGATCACCCGGCCGGACACCCCCCTCCCGTGGATCAATTACCTGGGCACGAAGGACTATTTCGGTATCATTTCCAACACCGCCGGCGGGTTTTCCTTCTTCAAGGATGCGCGGCTTCGCCGCTTGACACGCTACCGCTACAACAACGCCCCCCTTGATACTGGCGGCAGGTACATCTATTTGCGGGATAACGCCAGCTCCGAAGCAGATTTCTGGTCGCCCACCTGGCAGCCGACGCGCTCCAAGCTCGACGCCTATGAGTGCCGCCATGGATTGGGCTATACGCGGATCGCCTCGGTGAAGAACAGCATCCAGGCGGAGATCAAGTATTTCATCCCGCTGGAAACCGATCTGGAGATCTGGGAACTGACCTTGACCAACAAGCGCTCAACACCAGCGGACCTGTCCATTTTCTCCGCAGTTGAATTCTGCCTGTGGGACGCCCAGGATGACGCCACCAACTTTCAACGCAACTACTCCATCGGCGAAGTGGAAGCGGAAGACGGGGTGATCTATCACAAATCGGAGTACCGCGAGCGGCGCAATCACTTTGCGTATTTCGCATGCTCTGAACCGCTGGTGGGTTTTGACACCCAGCGTGAAGACTTTCTGGGTGCCTACCGCGGCTGGGAATCTCCTTCTGCGGTCGAGAAGGGTGTTTCTGCCAATTCCATTGCCCACGGCTGGCAGCCCATCGGATCGCACCATGTCAGGCTGCTTCTTAACTCGCATGAAACCCGCAAAGTGGTTTTTCTCCTGGGGTATCACGAAAACCCGGAAGACGCCAAATTTGACCCTCCCGGTTCGCAAACCATCAACAAGCAAACGGTGCTGCCGGTCATCCAGAGGTATTTGCAGCCCTCTGAGGTTGAACGCGCGTTCAGAGAACTACAAGAATTCTGGCGCGAAAGGCTCGGCCGGTTCCAGGTGCAGACGCCCGATGTTCATACCAACCGCATGGTGAACATCTGGAACGCCTACCAGATGATGGTGACCTTCAATTTTTCGCGCTCCACCTCTTACTTCGAATCCGGTATTGGACGCGGTATCGGATTCCGCGATTCCAACCAGGACATGCTTGGGTTCATGCACCTTGATCCGGCGCGCTCCCGCCAGCGGATTTTGGACCTGGCATCCACGCAGATGCCCTCCGGCGAGGCGTACCACCAGTACCAACCCATGACCAAACAGGGTAATGCCGAGATCGGCGGCAATTTCAACGATGACCCGCTGTGGCTGGTATTGGCTTCCGCGGCATACCTCAAGGAAACCAACGACTGGTCCATCCTGGCAGAGCCGGTGCCTTTTGACCAGAAACCCGGCAGCGAAGCTCCCCTGTACGTGCATTTGCAGCGCTCCATCCGCTATACCCTCGAACGGCTCGGACCCCACGGTCTGCCGCTCATCGGGCGCGCCGATTGGAACGACTGTTTGAACTTGAATTGTTACTCTGACACCCCCGGTCAATCCTTTCAAACCGTCACAGGCAAGGATGGAAAGATTGCCGAAAGCGTCTTCATCGCCGGATTGTTCATCATTGCAGCCGGGGAAATGGAATCCATTGCCTGCCGCATGGGAAGAACAACCGAGGCAGAAGACTACCATGCTGCTCGCTCGAACATGGCTTCAACCATTGACGCCTGCGGCTGGGACGGTGAATGGTTCCGCCGTGCTTACGATAATAACGGAGATCCGGTCGGTTCCAATCAATGCAATGAAGGGAAGATTTACGTCGAGCCCCAGGGCATGTGTGTCATGGCAGGCATCGGTCTGCAAAACGGCATGGCACAGAAAGCGCTGGATGCAGTCAACGAACGCCTGGCAACCGGCCACGGCATCATGCTGCTTTCTCCGGCGTACAGCCAATACTTGCTCAACCTCGGGGAAATCTCCTCCTACCCGCCGGGATACAAGGAGAACGGGTCGGTTTTCTGCCACACCAACCCCTGGATCATGATCGCTGAAACCCGTGTTGGACGCGGCGACCGCGCCTTTGACTATTATTCGCGTATCAATCCCTCGCGGCGCGAAGAACTCAGCGACCTCCACCGCTGCGAACCTTATGTCTATGCGCAAATGATCGCCGGAAAAGAGGCTTTCAAACCCGGCGAGGCAAAGAATTCCTGGCTCACCGGCGCTGCTGCCTGGAATTATGTTGCCATCACCCAATGGATCCTGGGAATCCGCCCTGATTACGATGGGCTGCGCATCGAGCCCGTTATTCCCCAGGAGTGGACCGGATTCAAGGCAGAACGTTTCTTCCGCGGGGTGAAGTATGAATTCGACGTCCAGCGCTGCGGACCGGGCAACAATGTGCAGATCTTTGTAGACGGAACCCCAGTCACCGAGCCGCTCATTCCACCTCCGGGGAAACAAACCTCAAAGGTTGATGTCAGGGTGATCATCGGATGAAACAATCCCGACTTTACAGATTGTATTTGATGCTGCTGGCACTCGCCTTTGGAATGGCTGCCTGCAATCCGTTAACTGCACCGTTATCTGATACATCTTCCAGTGCCGCAATCAACCCCACGTCAACGGCGCCACCCTCAGCGGAGACCTTTGTCGACTCGCTGCTTTCCAAAATGACGCTGGAAGAGAAAATCGGTCAAATGACCCAGGTGTTGAACAGCAGCGTCAAAACCGGGGATATCCAGAAATACTTCATCGGTTCGGTCTTCAGCGGCGGGGGAGGTTACCCCACCCCCAATACTGCTGCCAATTGGGCTGCCATGACCGATGGTTTTCAGAAGGAAGCCCTCACTTCACGCCTGGGTATTCCCATCATTTACGGCGTGGATGCCAACCATGGTCACGCTTCATTGTACGGAGCGACCGTCTTTCCCCAGCAGATTGGATTGGGCGCAACCCGTGATCCAGCCCTGGTGGAAAAGATCGCCCGGGCAACCAGTGAAGAAATGCGCGCAACAGGGATTTCCTGGAACTTTTCTCCCGTCGTTGCCGTACCACAGGATATCCGCTGGGGCAGAACCTATGAAAGCTACAGCGAAGAGCAGGCTCTGGTGAGTGAACTCGCTGACGCCTTCATCAAAGGTTCGCAGCAGTTACCGGCGGATGAAACGCTCGCAGCGTACCAGGAGATCGATGTGCTTGCCACACCCAAGCATTTCCTTGGAGATGGCGGCACCACATTTGGCAGTTCCACCCAGAACATCATCCAGCCTTATTTGCTGGACCAGGGCGACACGCGCATGGACGAAGCTGCCATGCGAAAGCTCTTCCTCCCGCCGTACCAGGCTGCTGTGGAAAACGGAGCCAAAGCAGTGATGGTCTCGTTCAGCAGCTTGAACGGGCTCAAGATGCACGCCCAGGAGTACTGGATCAATGATGTGTTGAAAGGCGAACTGGGCTTTACGGGTTTTGTGGTCTCCGATTACGGCGGAGTTGACCAGGTAGACAGGGACTATTACAAGGCAGTGGTGGCTTCGATCAACGCCGGCATCGACATGGTCATGGTGCCGACAGAGTATGTCCGCTTCATCGATACGATGAAAAAGGCGGTCAAGAACGGTGATATCACTGTCGATCGCATCGATGATGCTGCCAGGCGCATCCTGCTCGTCAAGGCCGGGCTCGGATTGTTTGAACGTCCATTTTCCGATCCCGCGCTGATCTCGACCGTCGGCTCGCAGGAGCATCGCGATCTGGCACGCCAGGCGGTGCGCGAGTCAATGGTACTGCTCAAGAATGAGAACTATGCGCTGCCCATTTCCAGTACAGTGACCTCGATTTATGTAGCCGGCGCAAGCGCCAATGATATCGGCATGCAGTGCGGCGGTTGGACCATCGAATGGCAGGGCAAGATGGGCAGCATCCAACCCGGGACGACCCTCCTTAAGGGTATTCAGGATGCCGTATCCGGCGGTTCAAAGGTGGATTACAACCCCACAGGTGATTTCAACAGCACGGCAGAGATCGGCATTGCTGTGGTGGGCGAGCAGCCTTATGCCGAAGGCGTGGGGGACCGTGCAGATCTCTCGCTCTCAGCGGAAGATATTCAGACCATCACCAACCTGCGTAACCACAGCAAGAAGTTGATCGTGGTCATCCTTTCCGGACGCCCATTGATCATCACAGATCAATACCCGTTGGCAGACGCCTGGGTGGCAGCCTGGCTGCCCGGTACGGAGGGGGAAGGTGTGGCAGATGTGCTCTTTGGCGCGGCTCCGTTTACAGGTAAACTTCCTTATACCTGGCCGCGCAGCAATGATCAATTGCCAGTGAACATCAATAATGTGAAGCAAACAACCGGATGCGATGCGCCGCTTTTCCCCTACGGCTTTGGCCTGGGTGAAGCCGGCAGCGAGCCCATCCAATGGTTGGAATGCGGAAATTGATTTGTTTCTCTCCTTACAGGCGCTCCTGGTGAACAGCAGATCAGGAGCGCAAAGGGGGGAGGAAAACCAGCGAATCGCGGCAGAATTCAAATCAACGAGGGATAAAGAATGAGTGAATTCGTAAACTTTCCCAAGGGTTTTGTTTGGGGAACTGCAACTGCGGCATATCAGATTGAAGGTGCTGCCAGCGAGGACGGCCGCAAAGCATCCATCTGGGATGTCTTTTCCGACATACCCGGCAAGGTCGACAATGGCGACACAGGCGACACGGCGGACGATCACTATCACCGCTGGCGTGAAGATATTCAACTCATGAAAGACCTGGGTTACCAGGCTTACCGCTTTTCCCTCGCCTGGCCGCGCATCCTGCCCGACGGTAAGGGAAAGGTAAACCAGGCTGGCATCGATTTCTACAGCCGCCTGATCGATGGACTGCTGGAAGCGGGGATTCATCCCCTGGTCACCCTGTACCACTGGGATTTGCCCGCCGCACTTCCGGGAGGCTGGCTAACGCGTGATTCTGCTGCCGCCTTTGCCGAATTTTCGGGCGTGGCTGCCCGCGCTTTTGGCGACCGCGTGATAGAATGGGTGACCATCAATGAGCCGTATTGCGCCAGTTTTTTGAGCTACAAGTACGGTATTCACGCGCCAGGCATGCGCGACACCCGGTCAGCATTGATAGCGGCGCACCACCTTCTGCTGGCGCATGGAATGGCGATTCCTGCGCTCAGACAGGAATGTGCCGGGGCTCGAGTGGGTATCGTTCTGAATGAAGGTCCCTTCCACCCGTTGACCCAATCCGCAGCGGACCTGAAAGCTGCCCGGCATGGCGACGGCGAACTGAACCGCTGGTTCCTCGATCCGCTTTACGGCCGTTACTACCCCGCCGACATGCTGTTGGATTACTTCGACTCCGGAGTGATTTCATCCCTGGAGCCGGAATTCATCCAATCAGGAGACATGGAAAAGATTGCCGTGCCCACCGATTTTCTTGGCTTGAATTATTACTCCCGCACAGTGGTCCATAAAGGCGTCAAGCAAGACAAGGCTGCCGCGTTGCTCAACTCGCAATTCGGCAAGAAAAGCGCGAAAACGGACATCGGATGGGAAGTCTATCCAGATGGTCTTTACGAAACCTTGTGCCGGGTGTATTTTGACTACAAACCTGCAGAGATCATCATCACCGAGAACGGCGCGGCGTTTTTCGATGGTCCGGATGAAACCGGCAGGGTGCGCGATATCCGGCGTATCGACTATCTACGCTCGCACCTTACAGCCGCAAACAGAGCCATCCAGGCAGGCGTGCCCCTCAGCGGATACTACTGCTGGTCGCTGCTGGATAACTTTGAATGGTCATTCGGCTATGCGCAGAGATTCGGCTTGATCTACGTGGATTACACCACGCTCAAGCGTACCGTCAAAGACAGTGCCAGATGGTACGCGCAGGTGGTACGAGACAATGGGCTTGAGGCAGGCTAAAGAGGCGCGAAATGCAATTCGGCTACTTTGACGCTACCGCCAGGGAATATGTGATCACCCGCCCCGATACGCCGCAATCCTGGAGCAACTACCTGGGTTCCACGAAGTACGGCGCAATCATCACCAACAACGCCGGAGGTTACAGCTTCTACCAGTCTGCTGCCCGCGGCAGGTTCCTGCGTCTGCGGTTCAATGCCGTGCCCTTGGATCAGCCGGGAAGATATTTTTATCTGCGCGATGAGGAGAGCGGCGATTACTGGTCGGCATCCTGGCAGCCGGTTGGCAAGCCGCTGGACCAGTTCGAGTCCATCTGCCGGCATGGGACGGCGTACACAGCCATCGAATCGCAATATTCTGATATTGCCAGCGAAGCCACCTATTTTGTTCCCCTCGGTCAGAACTTTGAGTACTGGAAATTGAAGCTGACCAACCAGGGCAGCCGCCGCCGCAGGATTTCTGTTTTCACCTACTGCGAATTTACCAACCAGTGGGATACCCATCAGGATCTCGTGAACCTGCAGTACTCCATGTTCATCATCCGCGGCGAGATGCTCGACGGCAATCTCCTCAGGATTGCCAGCCAGGATAACCTGAGTGGGCAGCCTGGCGGAATTTACCAGCACGACCTGGCAAGCCGCGCCTGGATGACCCTGGTGGGCGCACCTGTGACCGGATACGACTCCGACCGAGGTACCTTCCTCGGTACCTACGGATCCTATGCACATCCTGCCGCGATTGAGCAAGGCATCTGCTCCAACAGCAATGCCTTTGGAGATAATGCCTGCGGCAGCCTTCAGACCTCCATCGAACTGGAACCCGGTGAATCCCGCGAACTGTTGGTGCTCCTGGGGATCGGCGAAGCCAAAACCACCGGAAGAGAGACTCTCCATGAATTCGGTTCCCTGGCTCGGGCAGACCAGGAGCTTTTCAGGCTGAAGGACCACTGGCACAGCCAGCTCGAAAGCTTCAGGGTCGAAACACCGGACGAGGATTTCAATCATTTCATCAACGTTTGGGGGCTTTACAACTGCCTGATCACCTTTGCCTGGTCGCGGTCTGCCAGCCTGGTGTACAACGGTGAACGCGACGGGCTGGGATTCCGTGATTCTGTCCAGGATGTTCTGGGTGTGGTTTCCGCCATCCCTGGGGAATCTCGAAAGAGATTGGAGTTGATGCTCAGCGGGCAGGTTTCCACCGGCGGGGCGATGCCGGTTATCAGACCCTTTGAACACCATGCCGGGCAAGAACTGCCGCCCCAACCTGAAGAGTACCGCTCCGATGACTGCCTGTGGTTCTTCAATGCCATTCCAGCTTACGTGAATGAAACCGGCGATTCGGAATTCTACGACCGGATCCTGCCTTTCGCCGATAAGGGAGAAGCAACAGTGATGGGTCACCTGCGGCGGGCGTTGGAATTCAACCTTGAAAGAATGGGCAGCCACGGACTGCCGTGCGGTCTTTCAGCAGACTGGAACGATTGTCTGCGCCTGGGGTACACAGGGGAGAGCCTGTTCGTCGCCTTTCAACTGCGCCTTGGACTGACCATTTACGCCGAAATCGCTGCTGAAAGGGGCGAAGAGAGCGAAGCCGCCTGGGCGCTTGTCGAGCGGGAAACCCTGGATCGGGCGATCCAGGCGCACGGCTGGGATGGAAATTGGTTCCTCTGGGCGATCGATGAGAAAGGCGTACGCTACGGCTCGCACCAGCAGGAGGAAGGGCAGATCTACCTGAACACCCAGGTTTGGTCGGTGATCAGCGGGGCAGCCACACCCGCGCAGACGGATCATTGCCTGGAAGCTGTCCATGCCCATCTGCACACCCCGTTTGGATTGATGCTGGCAGAGCCGCCCTTCCACAAAACCTCCATCGAGGTCATGCGGGCAGTGGTCTACAATCCGGGTATCAAGGAAAACTCCGGCATCTTCAATCACACCCAGGGTTGGGGAGTGATTGCTGAATGCCTGCACGGCGACGGCGACCGCGCCTATGAGTATTACCGCGCCACCCTACCCTCAGCTTACAACGACCGGGCGGAAATTCGTCAGAGCGAACCTTACGTTCACGCCCAGACGACTTATTCGAAGTTCTCGCCGCGTGCTGGAAACACCCGTACATCCTGGCTCACCGGCGCCGCGAGCTGGAGCTATTTCAGCGCCACCCAGTTCATCCTGGGCATCCGTCCCGAAATCGAAGGACTGCGGATCGATCCCTGCATCCCTTCCGCATGGGATGGCTTTTCGGTCACCCGGCGCTTCAGAGGACAAACATGGCACATTACCATCCATAACCCCGATCACGTCTGCAAGGGGGTGAAACGAGTTGTTGCTGACGGTAAGGAAATGGCCGAAAATCTGGTGCCTTTCCACCCAGGCGTCGCGGGACGTGAAGTAGAGGTTTGGCTGGGAGAATAATTGGGCAGTTCAAGCGAAAATCATCACCAATACTTCTCCAGGCAAACAATGGCTTGTTGCGCAGTTCTTGTGGATGAACGTTTTGGCGGAATTTGAGCAAACAGAATCCAACCGGCAGCCCCTTGAGAAAGATGCGAACAGATTGTTGAAGGCTAAGCCCAGGTTGAGAGCGCTCACGCCAATGGCGGATTCACCCCGAATCCGCCATTGTTATAAAACGACATTGATGGGTCAGTGCTTTACTCAGTCGCTTCCTTCACGCATCGGCTGTGATCTTCACTTCATAATTTATACCTTCCCAGCGGTCTTCATCCGTCCAGAAAAAGGTAAAGGTCAACATTGTGTCTGGTTTCAGCCTGTCAGATGGCAGATCGACTGAATGAATTCCGAGTCCGGTATCCTTTGTCTTGAGATCCGTCGTGGTCTGCCAACCGTCAAAACTCCAGTGGACCACAGCCGGAGAAGGCAGATCTATCCTTAGTATCTGACCAGTAGAGATCAATCTGCATTTTTGGTTGAAGCTCCAGGGTGAAATCTTTGAACCAGTTTTTTCCACAATGTAACGCTGAACCGTTTGAGGCGGCATATCAAAAACACGATGGTCCTGCAGTGATCGGCGCAGCTTCACATACTCAGCGTGCGCCCATACCAGCGGCATGGCAGATCCCGATGGCTTTCCGAAGAATAATTCCCGGTCGGGGATATCCTTCGTGTCCCATACCTGTTCTGGGAGCAGCCCGACCTCATTGGAAAAACCTTCCATGGCGTGCAGCAAGCGCAAAGCTTCCTTCTCGTGGTGGGCAGCTAGCTCGTAATGGGCACGCTCCCCTGTCAACAGTGGCCAGGCTCGTCCGATTCCCGTACCGTCAAATGGGGCGCCATCCTCGTGTTCTCCGTAGCCATCACCATTGTAGCGGTGCCAGGTTGTGCCAGACGGGGTCTCCACTTTGAGGAGGGCATCGATGACTTTCACCGTGTTAACGATGCGCGGATCATCTGCCGCCCTGAGTCCAAATCGCACCAGGGCGAGGGCATCGGGGCTGACCATATGCACCGCCGGCGTGGAGCTTTGACCAGGAGGCCGGTTCTTGATGGTTACAAAACCACCTGCGGGAGAGGATGCATCAGAGATTTCTGCCGGAGCCACACGCACGTAGTAACCTTCAACACCGTTCTGTTCCGCCAGTTCTGTATTCGTTGCATAGATCCAGCGTTCGATCCCGGCATTCCAGGCATCGGCGGTTTCACGCAGATAGGCGGCCATTTCCGGATGTTGATTCAACTCCGCCAGATCGGCAGCTGCCAGTAATCCGGCAATTTCGACCGCGAGTGTAAAGGGTGAATAGCCTGGATCTTCTTCCCAGCGGTCCTGCTGCGTAACCGGACCGTTGCGTGCCAGGAATCCGGCTGCGTTTTTCACCATCGGCCACATCCGATTCAGATCATTCGGAAGCAGAGCTTTTTCGCGGCGAGCCAAATCCACCAGCAGCAAGGTGAAAGCGGTCTCATCCATTTGGATTCCGCCCCAATAAGGGCGTCCATCGAGCCACATATTTTGCGGCCAGTGCCCATCTGCTTCCTGGGTGGACTGCAAGTAGTACAAAACCCGCCGTACGTCGGCATGCGCTCCTGCCGCCAGTAACCCTCCCGCCGATTCTGCCAGGTCGCGCGGCCAAGCCAGGTGATAACCGCCCATGTCATCATCGCCTTTGTCAAATCCCCAGGGAATGGAAAGACTGGCGATCAGACCGCCAGGAATCCGTTTAGATTCGTGCATACGCAATACCGAGGCGCTGACCTTGAGCAATTCCTTGCCTGTCGGATCACTGCCTTCTTCATCCAATGATTTCATTGACTTCAGCCATTCCTGCCATTCGCGGATATACAGGAGTTTCGCAGCCTCAAAGCCGTCTGAAAGGCTTGCCCTGGCGCGCAGTCCCGCTTCCGCTGGACTACTGCCAAAGCCCAAAACCAGGGTGAAGGTGCCATCTGACGCAGAAAGATCAATTTCTCCCGTCAGCGATACATTTCCGTTCTCAGCGCGGTCATAAGACCAGGTCATCATCTTGTGTTGATTCAAGTCCTGCCATCCGTCTGAAGAACCCACAAACCCCGCAGACATCTTCAACCAGGGTGCTGAACACGCCAACGCCAGCGCAATACCGTCACGTTCGGCAAAGAGCATCGGGATGCCCTTGTAATCACCCACCCAGGCAGTGTTCTCATAGCCGCGATTGCCAATATGCGGAGCAAGAAGTACGTAGATGTGGTAATCCTTAAGCGACCCTTTAAGAGCAGAAAACTGTGTATGCTGGAGCACCACGTCGCGGGTTGGATCTGCAAGTATCTCTTTCTGAATGCGGTAACGCCCTTCATTGCAGGTATTGATGACCTGGAAAGCTGGAATGCCTTTTTCCAACGGGCTCACTTGATGCTGCGCATGACGCTTTTCTTCCGAGAAGAAATCAACTCCGTCCGTCACGACAAAACCCATATCACGTGTACAGGCTTCATCCAGGCGCGGGTAATAAATTTCATCAAAGATCCCATGACTGAGGGTAAACCATACACGGCTGAAGCGGTGAAGCGCGGTTCCAACACCGCTCTTGGCACTGGAAGTCCAGTTTGGGGGAATCCCAGGCCAGCCTGGCGCTATTGAAATATTTGTCATCGTGCATCTCCTTTTATTGCTTTTGCGTCCAATCGATCACCGCCTTGATCTCGTCAGGGGTGTGCTGGTGCAGCACCGTATCAAAATCATTGTAGGCATGCCGCCCAGTGATCAATTTTGTGATGTGATCGCCCCAGAGCAGGCGGGCATGCGACAAATCATCAATCGCCATCTGAAAATGGTCGCGGGAAGCATTCACACTGCCCAGCATGACCTGGTTATCCAGCACGAGTTGGCGGATCAATTCCGCCCCTGGAATCTGCAGGGGTCGTTCTCCACCCGGAATGCCTGTAAGCACATAAACACCATTTGGCGCCAGGGCATCCAGGAGGTTGAATTCCAGCGAAGCCACACCGGTGGATTCAAAGATCAATTCCATCGGTCCCAACTCGTCATCCACCTTGTTGGCTGGGACCTTGCGTCCATCCACATATCTTCCTCCAATCACCTTAAGCCATTGGGGACGCGCGGTATTTTCATCCACGATGTCGAGTCCATAAACTTCAGCACCTTTCAGTCGCAGGATCATGGACGCAAGCAAACCAATTGGTCCCAGTCCGGTCACCAGGCAGCGGCGTCCAAACAACCAGTCAGGCGAAGAAGGAGCATCCGGCAGGCGTGAAAGCTGAAGGCGGACTGCTGCATCAATGGCTTTTTCTGCCACCGAGAGAGGTTCGCAAAGTACCCCCACTTCCTTCAATTCATCAGGAACGTGAATGACATACTGCTCCTTATCTACAACGTATTCTGCCTGGTAGCCGTCGAGCCCCCAAATCCCGCGTTCGCGATATTCACCTGTCAGGCACATGTCTGAGCGGTTCATGGCGCAGGGGAGGCATTTTCCGCATCCGCGGCGTACCGTGAAAATGGCATAATCGCCCGGTTTTACACGGGTCACCGCTTTTCCTGTCTCGACGACCTGCCCAATCATTTCGTGCCCAATCACCAGCTCATTAGAGCCGGTTGGCGCCATCGCCCGTCCGCCAGCGGCTTCCTCTCGGTCAGTACCGCAAATGCCGACTTGCAGGACCCGAAGCTTCACTTCATCGGGCGACGCGATCATAGGCTCTGACCGATCGACCAGATGTAAAGTCGTTGTATTGATGATGCTCGCTATTGCCTTCATTGAATCACTCTCCTTTGTACCTTCTGAACATCCGCTCATGATGAATTCAATCCTTTTCCTGATGAATTCAATCTTTTTCCAAAACCTTTGTTGAAGGCAGCTTCAGGCTTAAGGCCAACCCAATGATGATACCGGCTGCCGCCATGCCGATGATGGCGCCGTAACCCCATTGCCCGGCAATCCAACCTCCCAGGAATGCACCGGCCACTCCCGCCAATGCGTTCACGGCATTAAAGATGCCCAGCGCTTCGCCTTCGCCAAAGCGTGAAAGTTGTGCTGCCAGAGCAGTACCGCTGACACTGATGACCGACCAGGCCCAAACCACAAAAGCAAAAGCCAGGATCGCCAGCCAGTTCTGAGTGCCAGTCTGGATGAACGCCAGTATTGCCAGACCTGCATAAGCCAGAAATCGAATGGCCGTTGCGGTTTGAAACACCCGCCTGGCGCCGCTGCGATCTGTCCAGCGGCCTGCCGGTGAGTAGAGGGTCAACGCCAATCCTGCGATAATGGCATAAGCCAGCGATGAAAGATGAGTAGGAACGCTGTAAACCTTCTGCATCAGGACGGGATACTGGGAGAAAAATCCTGCTGATCCCCCGATGGAAAGAAACCAAACCGCAAGAAAGATGCCGTAAGGAGAACGCAATGCAGCGGCCAGATTTTTGACCGCGCTTGGATTGAGGTGGTGGAACAATCGCTGCGGTGAGATCATTGCCCATTCTCCATGGCGGACAGGCTGATGCAGCACCGCTTTCTTCGGCAGCGGGTTTTGGGGTGTCTTCAAGGTGAAAAATCCAATAATTGCAGCAGAGATGCTCAAGCCAGCCGAAAAGAGCAGCCCAACCTGCATGTTGATCAGGCTCAAAAAACCAGCAAGCAACAACCCCCCAACCTGACCGAACCCATAGTAAGTCTGAAGCCATCCGATGCGTTCATCCCATTCAGATTTGGGATGCGCTTCGACGACAAAGAGGTTTGCGATCGTGGCTGTTCCCGCCGCCCCGAGTCCAGCCAGAAGAGCCAATCCAACCCACAACGCCGAGCTTTTCGCAAAGGCAAAGGCGACAAGACCGGCGGTCGTCAAGAGCAGCCCTCCGATCGACAGCCATCGGTGGATCCGGTACCGGTCAGCCAAGCTTCCCCAAACAGGCGCGGTCAATCCACCCAGGCTGAAGGCTGCCATCACCAACCCAATGCTGGCAGCACTTTCGGTGCGGCCAACCAAAATAGGCATCAGGATGGGTATCAGTCCGGCAATCACTGCTCCCTGCAGTGCATAGGTCAGATACCAGGGTTCAATCCACTTCGTCCAGGAAATTGATGGCCCGGTTTTAGATGTCTGTTTGAGTGTCATTTTCTGAATATTGCCCTTTCAGTAAGCCATCCCGTTTTCTGCGCAGGAAACCAGGCGATTACGAAAGCGGGGATTTCCCGGACAATTCCTCATATCGACACAAATACTACCTTTATTGTAGCAATAACAAATAACAAATTTATGAGCGGGAGTAGGTCAATGCCTGACCCATGCAGCAATGCCCGGCAACTCCAAGGCTCCTGATAATTCCCTTCATCCTGTGAATGCCCAATCGAAATTAAAATGAAACTTGTGGAAAATAATAAATTATTAATATTCTGATTCGATAATGCAAATTTTATGTTGCCTGTCTATTCTTAATGGAGAAAGACCATCGACTCCGATTTATGAGCAAGGTCTTTAAGGATTGAAACATGGTTTTCAAGAATGTTGCTGAAGCGATTCACACCCAGGAGGACCTGGCTGCAGATGCGGAGGTCCGCTGTCAAGCCAAACAATACCTGGAAAGCTTGGATGAGTGCTTTGAGTTGAAAAGTCTTGTCAATGCCTTACAGAGCGACGATTTGGGCGTCCGCTGGGAAGCCTCCAATCTGCTCATCAAGCTCGGCCAGGACGCAATCCCCGAAATCCTGAAAGCCCTGATGGATCAGAAAAGGGTCAATAATGTGAATTTACGTCAAAGCGCCCTCCATATCTTGCACTCCATTCAAACAAAGGATATTCAGGGTAGATTTACCCCATTGATCAATGCGCTCAAGTACCCGGAACCTGTCATTGAAACAATGGAAGCAGCGTACAAACTCTCAAAGGAATTGGGGATAAAAGGTTGTATGGAGGAAAAAGAACATGACAAAAAGCAATAATATTTTCAAACGGATCCAAAAATGGTACCGCGGCCTCTTCATCGAGTATCCTGAAGATTACGGAGATCCAATGTCTTCTTCGGTCGAAGAATTCAATGCCGAACTGAAAGAAACGAAGGATGACAAGACTGCCAAATTTGGTGAGGAGCACGCCAATCCTGGTCAGCAGGGAAAAGACTAGCTAATCCGATCGAAAAGCGGATTAAGAAAACGAGGACCGCTCAGCAAGCTGCTAAGCGGTCCTTTAAATTTCGTTCTACCTGTATAGTTCAGGAAAATGCTGTCCGTTTCTGGTGTTTAGGCTATAAACGATACCCCATGTATACACCTGGGAGTTTTCGCGTAACGCGCAGTTCGGCATTGTACGCCACCCTCAGCAGCAAATGCTCCTCCCACGCGCGCCCCATGGCTTGCATACCCACAGGCATGCCGTTGGAATCATACCCCACCGGGAATGAGATCGCTGGCAGTCCGGTAAGATTGCCGGGGAACACGTACCGCATCATCTCTGTGTCCGTCCCCAGGTCAGACCAGCCTTTGGAGTATGCTTCCGCGGGAACAATAGGCGCTGATAGTGCGGTCGTGGGAGTGAGAATGACATCCACCTCATCAAGAACTTTGGCAAAGATCTGAAGGGCGCGGGTGCGCATCCTTTGAGCCTGCATGTAATCATGCGCGCTCATTACCTGACCGATCACCAGGCTGAGCCGTGTGCTGGGGGAAAATTCCAACCAATGATCCTGGTAATTCTGCATACTGGCAGCCATTTCGCTCAGAATGGTCACAGCATGCGCCACGCGCATTGAATTCAGTTCCGGGATGGTGATATTCACCACCCTGGCGCCGGCTTTTTCGAATTCAGCCAGCATGGCTTCATTCTTCTTTACAACCTCGGGTGAGGCATGGCGGAACCAATCTTCATACACTCCCAGGCGCACACCTTTGAGATCAGGCGTGTTCCAGCCATCAACTGTCAGCGGAGGTTGCTGCAAGGAAAGCGGTTCGTCCGGGTCGGGACCGGCGATGACCTGGTAGATGAGAACAGTATCCTCCACTGAAGCAGCCAGGGGTCCAATATGGGCAACGCTCCAGCATAAGGGAGCTGCGCCAGCCTCGCTCACCCGCCCAAAAGTGGGTTTCAATCCGACCACTCCGCATAAACTGGCAGGTATGCGGATTGAACCACCGCCATCCGCACCGATGGCTGCGGGCACCATCCCGGCAGCCACGGCAGCACCAGAACCGTTGGAAGATCCGCCGGTATCACGCCGCAGATCATAGGGGTTGGCGATGCGTCCGTGATGTGTGTTTTCTCCAGTGGCTGAGATACCGATCTCGTGCATATTCGTCTTCCCCACCAGCATCGCCCCTGAATCCCGCAGACGGGCGACCACCCGGGAATCTTTTTTAGTTTTCTGTGCACCCAGGAACGTCGTCCCCACGGTGGTCGGATAGGGGAGCATGTCAATCTCGTCCTTGACCGCCACCGGAACCCCCTCCAGCAAGCTGCGCTTCTGACCCTTTCTGATATTTTCCGTGGAAATCTGCGCCTGCCTGCGAATATCATCCGGGTCGCTGGCAATGAAGGCATTCATCGCGGGAGAGGTCTGCCTGCTCTGCTCAATCGCATGAATCACGTTCTCAGCCACATCCGATGGAGACAGGCGGTCTTGCTGGTATGCCAGTGCAAAATCGCGTATGGTTGTGAAGGGCATTTGTTCGCGCGGTGTGCGTGCGATCTCAGGCAGGACCATGGGCATTTCATCAACTCCCGCGGCATGCACTGCTGGAATTTCCAGGGGGAAAAAGGTGGGTTCCTCTTCAAATCGCCTATTGCGCAGTGTCGGAATTCCTCCGTTGCCAAGCAGACTATCAATTAAAAGGGGGCGGGTGATCGGATTGCTCACGGCATCAGTGAAAAGGGAGAGCGCGGTTCCGTATAACTTTGGAAGCTTGAGAGATCTCAGGTCATAATCTGCCATGCTGGTTTCTCCAGGTCACGTGTGGGATGGATTTATATTACATCCAATCCTTAAAGGGCAAGCAGATTAATTACTGGCAAATGCGGACAAAACCCCCAGCAACCATACCCTCAACAGCGGGATCCCTTGCCTAAAAATTAGCCTTATCAATTGATGATATACTAGTAAACGAGCTTTTTTGGCATTGGGATTAGGCATGAACATTCTCGCAGGTGACATTGGCGGCACAAAAACCATTCTCTCTGTTTACTCCTCAGAGTCTGGGCTTTCCAGCCCGCTTGCGGAACATTCCTTTCCCAGCTCAAAACACGAGTCGCTTGAAGAGATCATTCGCGAATACATTGCACAAACGGGGCATTCATTTACCCGCGCCTGTTTCGGAGTGGCAGGTCCAGTTCTCAATGGCAAAGCCCAGATCACCAATCTTCCCTGGGTGATCGACGCAGCAAAGATCCAATCGGTTTTCAATTTGTCTGCGGTTGCCCTGCTGAATGACCTCGAATCGGTGGCCTATGCCATTCCCATTTTAAAACCCGAAGATATCTTCACCCTGAACGAGGGCGTGCCCATTGCTGGTGCGAATATTGCCGTTATAGCGCCCGGAACCGGTCTCGGTGAAGGCTTTCTCACCTACGAATGCGATCGCTATATTGCCCATGCCTCTGAAGGCAGCCATGCCTCTTTTGCCCCGGAAAATGACCTTCAAATGGGACTGTGGCAATTCATCAAAACCAGGGGGTACGAACATATCAGCTTCGAAAGGGTGTGTTCCGGCGCTCTGGGTGTTCCCCTGCTTTACGAATATCTCAAATCGATCAAAGCTGCTCCCGAACCGCAATGGTTGAAAGAGCAGCTTGATTCAAGCCCGGACCCCACCCCGGTCATCTTTACTGCCGCCCACGATCTTCAAAATCCGTCGGCGTTGGCTGCTGCGACCGTCGAACTATTCGTCGCCATCCTGGGCGCTGAAGCAGGCAACCTGGCGCTCAAAGTGCTCTCGGCCGGCGGTGTCTACCTGGGTGGAGGTATCCCTCCGCGGATCCTCAAAGAACTTCAACAACCCGCGTTCCTTGAAGCTTTCCGTTCCAAGGGGCGTTTCCGCAGCGTGCTGACAGCCTTCCCAGTGCATGTAATCTTGAATCCGAAAGCCGCATTACTGGGAGCCGCAGCGTACGGCTTCTCGATGTAGGATTAACGACCGCTAAAACTCCCACTATCAACAAATAGCCTGATGGAATCCATCAGGCTTTTTCTATAACCAGCAGGACTTCAATTAATCACAGGCAGCGCAGGCTTCCACTTCGACGGGGCGTTTCCTGGGGGTGTAAATCACGCCTATGAAGACACCTGTGATCACAAATAGTGCACCCACCAACAGAATGGGATTGATTGCCTCCTGCGCCAGAAAAGTAGAGGCCGTTACCGTTACGAACGGTATGAGCACAAATTGATACGAAACGGTGGATGCCGGCCAATGTTTCAGCGTATAAAGCACCAGGATGAAAACCACGCATGCGCCAATCAGGATGAGGTAAGCCAATGCTGCCCAGGTGACCGGCTTTGTGGGCAGGATCCATTTTTCATTGAAAACAAGGGAGACCGCAAGTTGGATGGCTGCGCCTACTGCCATGCCGATCGCGCTGGTTGTCACCGGATGATTTTTCGGGAACTTACGCGCGATAACTGCCGCTTCCGCCAGGCACGCTGAACCAAGGATCACAGCCAACATGGAAACTAGAGGTATGTGGGCATGCAATTGCTCCTGGAAGACGATCAGTATGCCGCCGAGAGATATGACTGCTCCCAGTAGAGTCCTCCAGCGAAAAGTTTCCTGGCGGTGAAGGATCGCAAAAAGCAGGGTGAACAATGGTACCAATGCCAGCAATACCGTCGCCATCCCTGGCTGCACCTTTTTCAAGCCGTAGTAAAGGAAAACGAAACTGAGACCGGTATTCAACGCTCCGAAAAGAACGGCTCCCCATAACGCCCGTCCTCGCGGCAAGGGCAGCCTGCGGATCAATACAATGGCAAAGAGTATCAATGCTGCAGGCCCAAAACGCAAAAACGCCCCCCAAAAGGGAGGCAATTCAAGGACTGCGTAGTGAATTCCGATGGGGTTGAAACCGGCAAAGAGCACGATCCCGATATAAGCCAAAAGCGGCCAACGAACCTCACGATGTGCGTTCATACGAGTCTCTCACTTCTACCAGTAAAAACAATAAATGGACAATTCTTGTCCAATTTATTGGATTGTAGCACGCCACGGGGTAATATTCAATAAGCATCTTGCCCGATCGGTGAAGTCAGGTTGGTACCATCAAATCACCCCGGGCTGCAACACATGTTACAATACCTATTTAATCCTTAAATAAAGTATTGTTGCCTCTGGCGCTGGATTCACAGAAGGGGACCTTCCTTGAAGCACTTACCCGACATTCCAATACTCCAAACCAAATTGATGCCGCCCGTGGTTCGCAAGAGTTTCGTTCGGCGGACCGCCCTTGTCGACATGATTGAGAAAGGAATCGACGAGGGCTTTATGCTAATTTCAGCTCCTCCTGGATACGGAAAGACACTTCTGGTTGCAGATTGGGCAGCCCAGACTCAATCTCCGGTAGCCTGGTTGACCCTCGATTCACTGGATAACAACCTTTTTATCCTCAACCGTTACCTTCGAGCGATGCTCGAAAATATCCACATCACTATTGGCGATCTTGATGAGGAACTCCCACCCAGGGGAGATGCCAGCGAGCATCTGAACTCGATTCTCACAGCGCTTATCAATCAACGGGCGAATGCCGCATCGGATGTCTCGCTGGTGATCGATGAGTATCAGGTCATCGATAATCCCCGATTTCATGAGGCGTTCACCTATTTTCTCGATCACTTTCCTCCTCACCTTCGCCTGATTCTCATCACACGCGCTGATCCGCCTTTTCCGCTTGCACGATTCAGGGCAAAGCAATCCATGCTTGAAATTCACACCCCAGAACTCGCTTTTTCGTTGGAAGAAACCGATCAATTCCTCAACATCAAGCGCAATCTGAACCTTCCTCCGGAAAAGGTGAAGGATCTTTTCGAGAAGACCGAAGGCTGGATCACCGGGCTGGAACTCGTCTCGCTTTCTCTCGGTAAATCTTCTCTGATCGACCAACCCGGCATCTCTCTCTCCGGCAGCGCCGATCTGACCCTGGAATATATCGTGGATGAGGTGATCAACCAACTGCCGCTCCCCACCCAGGAATTCCTTCTGCGGACCTCCATCCTTCAAAACCTTTACGGCCCGCTGTGTGACCATATCCTTGAGCCATTTTCAAAGGTGGGTGAAAGTCGGACCATTCTGCATGAGCTCTATCATGCCAACCTGTTCCTCACCTCCCTCGATTCAAGCGAACACTGGTTCCGGTATCACGCTCTGTTTGCCAATGCCCTGCGTCACTTGCTTGCCGAGCGGTACCCCGACCAGGTGAGAGGATTGTATCTGCGCGCCAGTGAATGGTGTGATCAAAACCTTATGCCGGATGCAGCCCTAAATTACGCCGCCTCTGCCAAAGATGATCAACGGTTCATTTCGCTTCTCGAAAAGTACTCCCTTGACGCCATTAGAAACGACCGCTTTCTGGATATCGTAGCCAGGGTAAGTCAGGTGGACGAAAATTTGCTTGCCGCCAGCGCCTGGTTGAGCATGATCCAGGCATGGGGCTGCATGCTCTCATTCGACCTGGAATCGGGGGAATACTGGCTGAGAAAAGCCAGCCGCCTGGCAGAAAATACCACTACGGAAGGTGGATCGGATCAAAAGCGCGATTTCATCCATGGAATGATCACTGCCGGACAATCCATGCTGGCAGCTTTCCGCGGCAACATGAACGAGGCGCTCGAGAGATCGGCGCAAGCTCTCCAACTGCTCCCCCCCGAAAATGACTTCGCGCATAGTTTCGCCCTGGTCAACCAGGGACTGGCCCTTTCCTTAAATGGGGAACCGAACCGTGCCATCGAAGTACTCGAAAATGCCATCCGCGAGAGCAGAAACTCTGGCAACTGGCTGGCGATGATGATCGCCCGCATCAATCTGGGTGAAATTCTCGAGGATACCGGGCAGCTCAACCGGGCGCTGACGGTCTTCAGCCAATCCATCCAGTTCCTTTCCTCAGCCAGCGTGCCCATCTCGGCATTCGAAGGTGTGATCTACAAGGATATGGGCAGCATCTTCCTTGCACGCAATGAACTGGACCAGGCGGAGCTCTATCTGCGCAAAGCCATTGAACCAGCTCTCGAAAAAAGAGTGTTGATCAACGAATTTGACACTCACCTGCGGTTATCCAGCCTGTATCAAGCCAGGGGTGATCTTTCGCAAGCCAAAAAAGAACTCACCCTAGCCCGCGGGTTTTCTATGCACAGCCAATCACCGCTGGATGATTTGCTGTTGGCGATTTCAGATGCCAGGAGTGAACTGTTGCAAAATCAATCCACTGTTGCCCAAAAATGGGCTCAGGTTTTTCGCTTTGATCCGAAAATCGGACTATCAAATTTGAATGGTGTTCCTCCATCGCTGCAGGATAACATCATCCTGTTGACATCCAGGTACAACCTGGTTCAAGGCAGGCTCATTGGTGATATCGAACAGATCAAGCTGGCGACCAGGGATTTGGAGGTCCTTCTCGACCCACTGGACAAAGCCGGGCTGGTGGAGCATCAAATCGAGGCGAATGTCCTGCTTGCCCTCGCCTACCACGAAATGGATCAATCGCAGGAAATGTTGGATCACCTGGGTGCAGCGCTCAGGATTGCCGAGCCTGAAGGGTACCGTCAGGTTTTTTTGGACGAGGGAATTTTCATGTCCAGGCTGCTCATCCATTACATGGCGTATTTGAAATCGAGCAAACCCCACGAAGATCTCCCCAGCCGCAGCTTCGTCTCAGATTTACTCTTTCGATTGACTGCAGGAGAGCCGGACCTGCCTGTAAGCGAACCCGGTGCATCATCTCCCGCCGCAGTCGACAACAACATGATCAAATTGTTCACTGCGCGCGAGCGCGAAGTGCTGCAACTGTTATCCAGAGGCCGGTCAAACGCTGAAATTGCGCTGGATCTGCATATCTCAATCAACACAGTCAAGAGGCATTTGAATAATATTTTCATGAAGCTGGGAGTGTCCACCCGCACCCAGGCTTTTCGGGTCGCTCAAACCAGGGGACTGATCCGTTAGGCTGCCAGCCGGCAAATTCTGCAAGTAACACCAAGTTAATACTTTCGAATCAAGACAATTGACTGATTCAAAGCTATCCTGAACCCATGCGCCTCAGGCATGTTTGGTTAAGTCTGTTGATCCGGTTCCCCTGAATTGGATCCTGAAGAAAGGTTGGTGATGGTTGATGAGAATCCTTTTTCTTGACTCGTTCGAAACCCTTGTTGTTGATATCCTCGCCTGGGTCATCTTCCACTTATCGATTGGCTATACAACATCCAAAATCCATGTGGATAAATTCAATCCAGACAGAAAGTGGTATCAGACTAAACCATGGGAAAAAGGCGGCGAGGTTTACCAGCAGATCTTTCGGGTGAAGGATTGGAAGAAGTTCATTCCCAGCGGTGCGGCACTGTACAAGGGAGCCTACGAGATTAAGAACATGGTGTCGTATTCAGTGCAGAATGTCAGGTTGTGGCTCAAAGAAAGCTGCCGTGCGGAGTTCTGCCACTGGATGATGATCCTTCCAGGTTTTTTCTTCTTCCTGTGGAACTCAACAGCCGGCGCCTGGGTGAACCTTGCTTATGCCATCCTGAACAATCTTGTTCCCATTGTCATGCAGCGATATAACCGCCCGCGCGTTCGCAAACTGCTGCTCCAGTTGGAGCGCAAATCAAATACAAAGGAAGAACCTGCGATCAACTATGCACCACAAACCAGTTATTCTCATTCTTACCGGTGACTCAGGGTTCGGTCACCGCAGCGCAGCAAATTCGGTCGAAAAAGCGTTGGAGGTTTTGCACCCACACGATGTCAGAACCTACATCGTCAATCCCATCCTTGATCAAGATTCCCCTTTTCTTCTCAAGAGCACGGAACTGAATTACGACCGTAATGTCATAGAGCATCCCGACCTGTACCGATTTTCCTATGAAATCAGCGATTCGCGATCTGCGAGCTCGCTTGTGGAGACTACCCTCAGCCTGGCATTGGCACCGCAAATCAATGAATTGATCCATTCGCTTCAGCCGGATGGTATCTTAAGCACCAATCAGTTGTTCAGCGGACCGGTGGGACTGGTGCGTAAAGCGCTGAACCTGAGGATCCCTTTTTATACCGTGGTCACCGATCTGGCGGATGTTCATTCCATGTGGTTCAACGCGAGCCCGGACCATTTCTTTGTAGCTTCCGAATGCGTAAAAACCAAAGCAGTTGATAACGGTATTCCCCCCGAAAATGTGACAATCACAGGTATCCCGGTGGATCCTGCTCTTGCTTTGCCCGTTTCCGAAAAGTCTGAACTTCGCAAAGCCAACGGGTTGGACCCTTTCCTCCCCACTTTATTGCTGGTCGGAAGCAAAAGGGTGGCCGGGGTTCCTGCATACCTTGAGGTATTACAACAGATCGAACATCCCTTCCAGGTGGTGATCATCGCAGGCGGTAACAATGAATTATACGAGGAAGTGACCCAACGTAATTGGAATTTCCCCCTCCATGCGGAAAATTTCGTCCAAAACATGCCCGATTGGGAGCTCTGCGCGGATGTGTTAATAACCAAAGCAGGCGGGTTGATCCTATCAGAAGGTCTGGCGGCTGGACTGCCCATTATATTGATCGATTATCTACCCGGGCAGGAAGAAGGTAATGTCGCTTACGTTTTGGAGAACAACGCAGGAATTCGAGCAGTCACACCCGAAGAATTCGCCCTTTTGATCGACGAATGGCTCTCCTGTGACCAGAGTAGATTGAAGCAATGTGGTGACCATTCGAAACACCTCGGGCATCCTGAATCAGCATTGGTCATCGCGGAACGACTCTGGCAGGCAACTGAAAACCAGACATCCAAGCCGCAGCTTCGCCCCAGTACCATGAAGAAAGCTTACCTCTGGATGAAGAAGCAAACCCCCAGGGAGGATGATCTCGAAGCCAGTCAAATTACACCCAAATGATACTTACGCATGAAGCAAACAAGGGGTAGGGGGACTATGCTTATCGAAATTACTCAATCTGCCGCTTAGGATAAAGCGCTTTCAAGGAGGGAACATGAAAACAAGTAGCGGAGCAAAAAACAAAGAGGATTTGAATCTGTTAATGAACAGCCTGATCCAATACGGGCCAAAAATCATTCAGAACCGTCCTCTCGTCAAAATGGCGTTGGCGATGGGTGAAAATTACTTGATCAAGGATGGGAAGGAGCGCAAGAAGAACAACCCCGCCTCCTTGCCGGGTATCACGGATGATCAGACCGACATGTCGCTTGCACTTCTCCATTCGGTCAGCCGGATATTGATGGACCGCAAGCTTTCAGATGCGACTTATGAAAAAGCCGCCCGGGTGCTGGGTAAGGATTTGCTCGTGGAAAAGTCTGAACGCAACGAAAAAGCCAGGAAATTCATCGAAGATCATGGCATCGCCCAGCCTTCCTTCCTGGTGATCAGCCCCTCAAAAGCCTGCAACCTGCGCTGCACCGGATGTTACGCTGATTCGGATGCCCAGGTACAAACGCTGGAATGGGATATCGTCGATCGGGTCGTTGGAGAAGCTCGCAGCCTTTGGGGGGTTCAGTTCATCGTGGTCAGCGGCGGGGAACCCCTTGCGTACCGTTCCCAGGGCAAAACCCTGCTCGACCTGGCTGAAGCCCACCCGGATGAATATTTCATGTTCTACACCAACAGCCTACTCATTACAGATGAAGTTGCCCAGCGCATGGCTGACTTGGGAAACCTGATTCCCATGATTTCGTTAGAAGGTTGGCAAGAACGCACCGATGCGCGGCGCGGTGCAGGCGTTTTTGAAAAGGTCATGGCTTCGATGGACCGGCTTTATATTACCGGCGTGCTGTACGGCGTATCGCTCACCGCCACAAGTCAAAACGCTGAAGAGATCCTTTCAGATGACTTCATAGACTTTCTTGTGGAAAAGAAACACGCCGCCATGGGATGGATCTTCCAGTACATGCCCATCGGGCGTTCTTTCACCCTCGACCTGATGCCCTCTCCGGAGCAACGTCTCAAGATGTGGAAACAAACCTGGCACCACGTGCGCGATAGGCGCATTTTCCTCGCCGATTTCTGGAACCACGGCACCGTGGTGGATGGCTGCCTGTCAGCCGGCGGTCATGGAAATGGCGGGTATATGTATCTCGATTGGAACGGTAATTTTTCGCCGTGCGTTTTCGTGCCGTACTCCCCGGTGAACATCAAAGAAATTTATGGTCGCGGCGGCACATTGATGGATCTTTACGATGAACCTTTCTTCGCTGATATCCGCAACTGGCAGACCCAGATCAAAGCTCAGACAAACGGCAAAAACCTGCTCAACCCCTGCCCCATGCGCGATCACAATGCCGTGCTGCGTCAATTTATTCGAAAACATGAGGTGGAGCCGACCGATCACAATGCGGCTGAAGCCCTGCAAGACGCCAACTACGCCAAAGGAATGGATGCCTATGATGCGCACTGGCAGCATATCGTCGATGGTCTTTGGGAAAAGAAGTACGTCCGCAACGAAACAGTGAATGACCCTGAGATCAACAAACTGGTTCAATCTGCAGATGTAAAAATCCCGGAAGATGCCATCACTTCAGGGTAAGGCGCCCGGGGTTTTCTGGGAAACTGCAGATTCTCTCTTCCAACAGGAAAGGACTTCAATTAGAGGTCCTTTCCAGTATTTTTGTAAAAAGAAACGACGGCCAAAGGGGTTATTCAGGATATAGCGCAGGAAAGCTGGGTTAATCGAAAGAGGTGCCCAACCGGTAATGGTAGATCCCCGATGATCTGGCGATCGCCGGTATCTTGCCCGCCCACTGAAAGAACCTTAGACCGGGCTCCCGATCTTCGTAATAATTCCATTCGTCCAGCAGCCGGATACCGTCTGCCCACTTTTCCAGATCGCTGGCCTGCTTCAAGCCCCAATGCAGCCTGGCTTTCACTCCAGATACCAGCAACTGCAAATTGTCTGCCCAAATCACAAATGGGGCGTGGGCATCGCATACCAATTCTGCACCTGCGAAGCGGTCAAAAATCTTGAGAACCAGGGATTTCACCTGCTCTTCAGTAAAGTAAGGCAGGACGCCTTCCGCCATGAACATGACAGGCCGCGGTTTGACCCTCTCAACCACATCCATCCAGGCGTCTTCATGAACCGAAGCTGCAAGCAAGTGATACCGGCTGTTGTGGCTGTGCAGAAGCTTCTGGCGCAGTTCGACAACTTCCGGCAGGTCCAGATCGAACCATTCGACGACATGATTATCGACCCGCTCAAAGCGGGTGTCCAGACCGCAGCCAATATGCACCACCACGGCTCCGGGATTTCGGGTCATGAAATTTCGGGCATGGCTGTCAAATTTCCGCATCCGCATGATCACCGCAATCTGATCATGGCGCTGCATGACCAGCCTGGAAAAATCACAATCCAGGCGGTTGACCATTTCCACCGCCTTTTCATCGTGCAGCATGCCGTTATGCCGCTGGGATTCGAGGGCGCGGGCGTACAGCGTCATCAGCAGTGTCTTCGAAATACCATCCAGCGATTGGGGGACCTTTTCTGTCATGACCGTCCGTACTTGATACAGGTTAATTTCTTTCATTATACTGGCTTGAATCCGCCCGTTTCAATAGGATTGGTTGCAGCAGGCGACGAAGCGGGGGGGAAAAAATACGGCAAATGAATGACCTTTAAAAAGATGACAATTTTCCTGATTGACACATGGAATGGAATTTGCTATGCTAGAGCAAACCGTTGCGCAATCGTTTGCGTGGAAAGGTTTCCCCCCGTCCCATGAGCAGGACAACCATCAAAGATATCGCCCTGGCAGCCGGTGTCTCCACCACTACTGTCTCTCACGTGGTGAACAACACGCGTTTTGTTGATCCTGAAACCCGCGAACGGGTGCTTCAGAGCATGTCTGCTTTGGGGTATCAACCCAACTTTCTGGCGCGTAGTTTACGGAAGGGTGAATCCAAGACCATCGGATTGATCGTGCCTGATGCAGCCAACTTGTTCTTTGCTGAAGTGGCGCGCAAGATCGAGGATTACGGTTTTCAACAGGGTTACAGCGTCATTCTTGGCAACAGCGACAACAACCCCCAAAAACAATCCAGTTATATCAACACTCTGCTTGCAAAGCGCGTCGATGGGGTGATCTTCATTTCCTCAGGCGGTGAAGAAAAGGACCTGGCAAAGCTCAGGGAGTACCAGGTGCCGGTGGTGGTGGCTGATCGTGATGTTCCGTTGGAGTTCGCAGACGTGGTGCTGGTGGATAACGAGCGTGGGGGATATGACGCCACCCGTTATTTACTCGAACTGGGACACCGCCGGATTGCCTGCATCACAGGTCCGCACGATCTTTCGCCAAGCATGCAGCGTATTGAAGGATTCCAGCGTGCGATGAGGGAATTTCACCTGGATGTCAAGCCCGAGTACATCACCGCGGGTGATTTTCAATTTCACGGCGGTGAACTGGCAATGGACCAGCTTCTCAAACGCTACCCCCGTCCGGATGCCGTCTTCGTCTTTAATGACATGATGGCTTTTGGCGCCATGAGCGCCATCCGCAAAGCCGGGCTTGAGATTCCAAAAGATATTTCGGTGGTGGGTTTCGACGATATCGAGCTTTCCTCTGCCATTCTCCCTGCATTGACCACTGTGGCCCAGCCTTTTGATGAAATTGCCCGCTGGACCACCAATTTGCTGGTGCAGCGCATGACAGACAAAAGTTCCGACGGGAAGCAACGCATCATTCTTCAAGCAGCTTTGGTCAAACGGGCATCTGCAGGACGAAGGATCTGACTTTATGGGCATCATAACGGTAATCGGCAGCATGAATATGGATCTGGTGGTCCGTACTCCCAGAATTCCCCGGGCTGGAGAAACGCTTGCGGGAACTGAGTTCCATACCATTCCCGGCGGTAAAGGCGCCAACCAGGCGGTGGCAGCAGCAAGAGCAGGAGCGCAGACATTCATGGTGGGTTGCGTTGGCAGGGATGCGTTTGGCAAGGAGTTGCAGGATTCACTCACCTGCGCCCGCGTGGACGTCTCAGGAGTCGAGAGCCTTGCGGGAATATCCACGGGAACAGCCACCATCCTGGTGGAGGATGGCGGTCAAAACCGCATCATCATCGTGGCAGGTGCCAATGGAGAAGTGACGCCTGCCATCATCGAGAAGGAATGGTCCGCTATCCAGAAGTCTGACTTGATCCTGCTGCAGCACGAAATCCCGCTGGAAACGATCCACTTCACCTTGCAAAAAGCGCACAGTCAAAATATTGCCACTCTGCTCAACCCCGCACCCTTTTACGCGTTCGATGCGGGTCTGCTGCACCTGGTGAATTTCCTGGTCTTAAATGACCTGGAAGCAACCGCGCTCACACACCTTGAGGTGAATTCCGTTGAGTCAGCGTTAAAAGCTGCGCTGTTTTTGCGTCTCAGGGGTGCAGGCAGCGTGATCATCACCCTGGGGGCGCTCGGTGCGGTTCTTCTGGATGCCGAGAGTGCCCTCTTTCAACCGGCTTTTGAGGTTGACGCAGTTGATTCAACTGCTGCTGGCGATACTTTTATCGGTGCATTTGCCGCTTCATTCCTTTCGTCCCATGATCCGGAATCAGCGCTTTTATATGCCACCGCTGCATCGGCGCTCTCGGTAACACGCCTGGGCGCACAGACATCGATCCCCCGCAGGGAAGAGGTGGAGAAATTCATCCGCCAGCACAATAACCAACAGGTGATTTCACTCCAACAGGAAAATACGGGAGGTGAGACTGAATTATCATAATCTGTGTGCCATCAGGATTATTCAAATAAGGAAAAGAGGAGAATGACATGAAAAAGTTCGTGATTTTGCTTACCGTATTGACCATCATTGCCGTAGCCGTTGCCGGATGCGCTCCCAAATCATCCACACCTGCTTCGCAAAAAGTGGTCTACCTGATTAATGGATCGCTGGGCGATAATGCCTTCTACGATTCGGGTCAAAAAGGCATGGAAGCGATCAAAGCCAAATACGGCGTTGAGATACGCACCATCGAGAATGGCTTTGATTCAGCGCAATATGAACCCAGCCTGGAAGCTGCAGTGGGTTATGCCGATGTGATCTTTGTGATCTCCTACGGCTACGAAGACCTGCTCAAGACCTATGCCGATAAATACCCCGACAAGATCTTCGTCAATATCGATACGGTCGTTCAGAACTCAAAGAACACCATCACATCCGTTGACTTCATCGAAGAGGAAAGCGCATTCCTGTCGGGTGTCGTAGCCGGCATGCTTACCACCGATACCAGCGTCAAGAACATCAATCCAGAGAAGATCATCGGTCAGGTAGGCGGCGATCAGGATCCCGTGATTGACGCGTTCATGTTTGCTTATGAAAACGGCGCGCATTACATCGATCCTGCCATCCAGGTGGACCGCAAGTACCTGGGCGACTGGGAGGATACTGCCAAGGGCAAGCAGGCTGCTCTGCAGCTCTACGATTCAGGCGCTGATGTTGTTTTCCAGATCGCTGCTGCTGCCGGTATGGGTGTACTCCAGGCAGCCGGTGAGCGCGGTCTCTACGCCATCGGTGTGGACACCAACCAGAACGCCCTGGTGCCCGGTGCTGTGGTGGCATCCGACATCAAGGATGTGGGTCAGGCCATCCAGAACGTCTTCGCGACCATCAAAGACGGTACTTACAAACCCGGAGAGGTTCTGAAATACGGTCTGGCCAGCAAGACCGTGGACGTGGTTTTCGATGGCAATGGCGGCATCCTTCCGCAGACCATCATCGACAAGGTGAGTGAGTTGCGCCAACAGATCATCGACGGCAAACTGAAGGTCGAGATCTACCAACCTTAGAATTCATCCCCATCCCTGGCCGCTCCGGGGGAGGAGTCTTTATGCCTCTCCCGGAGTCAAATTTAGGAAAGGTTTTACCAGGTGGAAAATATCATTGAAATGAACCACATTGTCAAAGTCTTCCCGCCTTCGCTGGTGGCGTTGGATGATGTCAGCGTGGATTTCCGCAAAGGCGAGATTCATGCCATCGTGGGTGAAAACGGAGCCGGAAAATCCACCCTGATGAAAGCGCTTTACGGGATGCAGCCCGCTGACTCGGGCGAGATCCTCTATGGGGGGGCAAAAGTCAAATTCAGCGGCACCGGTGAAGCCATCAAGGCAGGAATTGGTATGGTGCATCAGGAAATTATGCTGGTGCCGCAATACACAGTTTGGGAAAACGTGGTCCTGGGTTCTGAGCCAGTTCTGGCGTTTGACCGGCTGGATACCAAAAAATCCAGGCAGCTGGTGAAGGAAAAGATCGCAGAATTTCACTTCAACCTGGATGCGGATGCCAAAGTGGAAAACATCTCCATTGCTGCCAGGCAAAAAGTGGAAATTCTGAAACTCTTATTCCGCAATGTTTCTGTTCTGATCATGGATGAGCCCACCTCCGTGCTCACCCCGCAGGAAATACCGCAACTTTTCAGCGAGCTCAAACGGCTGAGAGATAACGGGCATACGATCCTTTTCATCTCTCACCACCTGGATGAAGTGGTCGAGCTTTCTGACCGTATCACCGTTCTTCGCAAAGGAAAAAAGATCGGCACCATCGACACCAGCGCAGCTACGAAATCAGGACTGGCGCAAATGATGGTGGGGCGTGAAGTCATTTTTGAAGCCCTGCTAAAGGTTCAAAAGGCTGGCAGTGTATTATTTGAGATCAAGGATTTGAATTATATCGATGCCGATAAACGGCAGCGTTTAAAAGACATTAATCTCCAGGTACATGCCGGCGAAATTGTCGGCATTGCCGGTGTGGAAGGCAATGGTCAGCTCGAACTGGTCAATACGATCATGGGATTGATCGAACCCACCAGCGGCAGAATCGAAGCCCAGGGGATGAATATTACCCGAAGTACCATTCTTGAAAGGCGAAAGCGGATCGCCTTTGTTTCTCAAGACCGGGCAAATATGGGTGCCAGTATCAATGCGCGGATCACAGAAAACGTGATTATGACCCACTACAAACTCAACCCCCGATTCACCCGCTGGAAGGGGCGCATGCTTGACCTTCGTCAGATAGAGGCTTTCTCCAACGAAGTCCGCGACCGCTTTGATGTACAAATGACTTCTGGTGAGAATCCGTTCAAGTCTCTCTCGGGAGGAAACCAGCAAAAAGTCATCCTCGGACGCGAATTACTACTGGAAGCACCCTTCATCCTGTTGGACCAACCGACACGCGGATTGGATGTGGGATCGATCGAATATGTGCACCAGCAAATAATGAACATGCGCGAAAAAATGCGGGGCATGTTGTTGATCTCTGCAGACCTCGAGGAACTCTTCAGGCTTACCGATCGCATGGTGGTGATGCACCGCGGCAAAGTGGTGGCAGACCTCGAAACCAGGAACACCAATATCACCGAAGTGGGATATCTCATGTTGGAAGGCGCAGCTTATGAAGCGTAAATTCCTCGTCAATATCGTGGGGGTGCTGCTGGCATTCCTGCTCGGTGCAGTGGTGATGCTGGTACAGGGGTACAACCCTCTCGATACCTACTATCAGCTCTTTGCGTATTCACTCGCCCCCGGAAAGATCACCTATACCCTGAGCAAGTCTGTACCGTTGATCTTGACCGGGTTGTCAGCCTCGGTGGCTTTCGCCTCCGGTCCGGTAAACCTGGGGCAGCCGGGTCAATTGTTGATGGGCGCACTCCTGGCAACCATTGGCGGCCTGTATGTCAACCTTCCCCCTCTCCTGATGGTCCCCTTTCTCCTGATTCTGGCAATGCTGGGCGGAGCGCTTTGGTCAGGCGTGGCAGCCATGCTGAAATACTGGTTCAACATGAGCGAGTTCATCACCACACTCATGCTGAACATGATCGCTGATTTCTTTACCTATTGGGCGATCAACTATCCTTTTTTTGAAAAAAACAGCAATTTTCCTCAGACCCCGCTGATCGCGCAGAGCGGCTGGATGCCCGTCTGGGGCAACCTCAATTCCAGCGTGATCGTGATGATTCTGGCATTTGTGGTTGTCTGGTTCATTATGAATCGATCCACCGCCGGGTATGAGTGGCGTCTCTCCGGTCAGAACAGTCTCTTCAGCCGCCTGGGGGGAGTAAATGTCAACAAGAACTATATTGTGGTCATGCTGCTCACCGGCGCGCTGGCGGGTCTGGCTGGCGGGCTGGTGGTGATGGCAGGACCGCACCGCTTTATCAAGGATATCGGCGCAAATTACGCCTGGGACGGCGTAATGATCGCCATGGTGGCGAATTCAGATATCCTTCTCACCCTGATCTTTGGATTCTTCTTTAGTATCCTTCAAACCGGCTCAGTGGGGATGGAGCTGATCACCGCCGTGCCCAAGGAATTGATCGAGGTGCTTCAGGCGGTTATCGTGTTGATCGTGGTGGCAGGACGAGGATACTTTGAAAGTCTCTTCGCCAAACTGGAAGCGAGGCGCAAGATGAAGGAGATTACCGTATGAACATTGTGATTGGGTTGATCAACGGCATGATCTCATCAGCTACACCCATCCTGCTGGCAGCCCTGGGCGGTGCGCTCACCTTCTACGCCGGAATTTTCAACATCGCCATGGAGGGAATGATGCTCGGAGGGGCGTTCTTCGGCATGCTGGGATCGTATTACTTCCATTCCTGGCCGGTGGGCATCCTTTTTGCCATCCTCGGCGCCATTCTCATGGCTCTGATCTTCATCCTCTTTGCAGTGGTGTTGAAGATGGATGAATTTATCACCGGCATTGGGTTGAATCTCTTTTCGGCAGGCGCGACCACCTACATGCTGCGCCAGATTTTCAAGGTCAAAGGCGCGTTTTCCAGCCCCGAAATCGTACCGATTCCCAACCTCGATATTCCACTGATCAAGAATATTCCGGTCATTGGGGACATTTTGAGCGGTCACAACCTGATTGTGTACCTGACGATTGTGGTGGTTCTGCTGACTGCCTATCTGGTGTTCAAAACCCGCTTTGGGCTTCGCCTGCGAGCTGCCGGTTACAACCGCACCTGCCTGGATACCAGCGGCGTGTCCGCCAACCGCATCCGCATTGCATCTCTCCTTCTATGCGGGGTGCTGTGCGGTCTGGCAGGCGCTTATTTATCGCTGGGGTATGTGACCCTGTTCTCTGAAGGCATGTCTGCTGGGCGCGGCTGGATCTCACTGGCAGCAGTGATCCTCGTCTCAGGCAATCCTGCCGGTTTAACTCTCATTTCACTGCTCTTCGGCTTTACCGATGGATTGGGTCTGTATCTGCAAAAAACACTGCCTTCCCAATTCACGTCCATGGTGCCTTACGTTGCCACCCTGGTCGCTTTATTTGTGTATTCAGTTCGTACCAAGAAGAAACAGATCGCTTAATCATAGGAGTTAAAAATGACAAAACCAGCCTGGCAAATGGATAGGGAGATGCGGGAAGCGTCCATTCCTGTTGACCGGCGTAATGAAGCTTCGCACTGGACGAGCGACATGGAATTTCCGCACGGCGATGAGCTTCTACGCTGGAACTGGAATGTTGCCGTTCCCGGATCGCTGGCTCCAGATGTTTTCTTTCAAAGCATGGTGCAGGATTGGGGTAACCAGGGGTACGATGTTAGCGCCGCAGAAGAACTCATCCCCACAGGCCGCGCTCTTGAAGCGGAAAATAACATGGCTGATCTACGGGTGGTCAGCGCGCGTATTATGAAAGCCCTGCGGGAAGCACCCCGTATTCCAGGCCACCCGTATTTCAATTTCGAACACCCCTCTGCCTGGGAAGATGTGAAGGCAGCCATGCCCGCCGCCCCGGGTTACAAACCTCTTTCCGGATGGAAGGATGACTTCGATCAGCGCATCCTGCAGGGTTGGATCGGGCAGCTTGCGGGTGCGTCTTTCGGCACAGCCATTGAAGGTTACCTCGGGAAGAACATCGAAAAAGTCTACGGTGAAGTTCGTGGTTATGTCACGCAGCCCGAGACGACCAATGACGACTCGGTCTATGAACTGCTGCTCCTGGATGTCTTCGAGAAAATGGGACGCGGCATCACATCAGAAGCGTTGGCGGATGAATGGGTGAAGAAACTGCCGTACGGCGTTTCAGCGGAAGGCACTGCCCTGCGCAACCTGAACCTGGGCATCTACCCGCCCGAATCTGGCGAATTCCTCAACCCCTATTGCGACTGGATTGGCGCCCAGATGCGCGGCATGGTCTGCGGCATGCTGGCACCCGGAGATCCCATGGAAGCCGCCCGCCTGGCGCACATTGACGCAGTGATCTCACACGCCCGCAATGGAGTTTACGGCGAGATCTACGCAGCCGTCCTCACCTCGCTGGCTTTTGTGATGGACGACCCCCGCAAGATCCTTGAAGAAGGTACACGATACATCCCTGCGAGGAGCGAATACGCTTCTGTGCTCCAATACACTTTCAGCATGCTCAAGGCTGAGTCTGACCCCGAATCTGCCTGGGCAAAGCTGGACAAACATTTTGAACGCTACAACTGGATCCACGCCTATCCCAACATTGCCGCCGACATGCTCGCCCTGTGGTACGGCCAGGGTGATTTTACCGAAACCATGGCGCTGCTGGCCAAAGCCGGCCTTGACGTGGACTGCAACGGCGGTCTCGTGGGTAATATCCTGGGTGTCATCCGGGATGTGCCGCCTGCCTGGGCAGATCCCATCGGCGACCTGATGGAAACCTACATCAAGGGTAAGGAACGGCTCTCGATTCGTGAGTTGTCGGCACAGACCGCCCGCCTGGCAAAATTGAAGGATTGAATCTTCATTTGAACGAGTGATTTCTGTGATCAATTTGAAGAGGAGCTGAGAAACACAGCTCCTCTTTTGTTTTCTTATTCCAGCCTCCCGACAGGATATGGTCTCATAAACGATTAACGATGCTTTAATCAGAGCGTTTATATCATATATAGAAATGTACATTATTGGTGATGGAGGTGGAAATGGAAATGGAAGTCACAACCACCGCAGGCTATAAAGCCGCCGTGTTTTACGAACAATTCCTTGTAAAAGGAGTTTTCAAGTACTGGACTCCCCTGCTTCTTCAACGGGCCGGTCCCAAACCGGGAGAGCGGGTTCTCGACGTTGCGTGCGGAACTGGAGTGGTGGCTCGCCAAATGGTACCGCTGGTTGGAGGGGAGGGTGACGTCACAGGCTTGGACATCAACCCCATGATGCTGGCGGTAGCCTGTCAGCAGTTCTCCGACCATTGCAGTGAAATAGAATGGCAGGAAGGTCAGGCAGAAAATATTCCATTTCCAGATCAGAGTTTTGACCTTGTCACCTGCCAGCAGGGGCTGCAATTCTTCAAGAACCAGCTCAAGGCATTACAGGAAATGTACCGGGTGCTCAAGCCAGGCGGCAGGGTGGCATTGGAAGTGTTCATGTCGCCCGAATGCAACGTCTTTTATCAACACGTCTTTGAGGTATTGGCATCGCGGTTCAATGTTCCCATCACCGATCTAACCGCCCCATTTGATTTTGGAGAACCAGAAGAACTGGAAGGCATGTTGATCACCGCTGGTTTCCGCGGGTTAAGAAATGATGATGTGCGTCAGGAGGTTCACTTTGCCGAGCCAGAGCACTTTGTGGAGATGGTCATCAAATCATCCGCAGCAGTAATCCCGGCATTTGCCCGGATTAACGACTCGGAAAACACGGAATTGTCCCAGGAGGTACAAAACGAACTTTCTGGATTCCTCGAGCAGCAAACGAAGGATGGTGTGTTGACCTTTCCAATGTTCGCCAATATCGCCACAGCAATTCGATGAGCGCCATGGCGCACTTGAAGAAGACACATCTCGGTATGTGGCCGCCCCTTGACGTTGGAAATGGAAAGTTACTATAATCATGAAGGAAGCACACCCCGCATTAATTTGCCGGGTGGATGCTGACAGGAGGTTGTTATGGATGAACAAAAACCCAAAACGAAAGTGGATGAAGCCAGGGAGCACATGCACGCAGCGCACGAGAACATGCACAAAGTGATGGAATCCATGATTCCTGAAGGGTTACGCGAGAATCAACGCGCAGCCCGCAAGGAATTTCTCCTCGGATTGCGCAGCCTGCTGGATGCAGCCATCGAGCACACAGAAAATAAGTCAAAGTAAACCAAACAGGCAACAGAAAGCAGAGGCATGGGTATCCCATGCCTCTTTCTATTTACCTGAAGTTCAATATCATCTTGTGAGCAAGATCCAAATCAAGATCAAAAGTGCCACCCCAGCGAAAGCCGCTGCCGGTACCATCTGTCCTCCCAGATAGAGTTGTATTCCGCCAAGGAGAAATGCCGCGAAAATTACTGCCAGGGTCGTGCGTTTTTGCGATCTTTGCAACCTTTGCAATTCATGGCTGACCGCCGGAACGCGGACTTCCAATCTGCCCTGCTCCATGCGGGTCATCAAAGCATCTGCCCGGGCAGGCAGGGCAATCAGTTTTTGCACCCACTTCCCTGCTTCGTCCAGCACGGTTTGCCACTTGCCGCCCCCTTCAGCTTCGAGCAGCTTTTCAGCGTAAGGCGCCAGGCTCGACCAGACGTTGAAATTTGGATCCAGCCCGCTGCACATCCCCGAGAGGATGCTGACGCAGCGCCCGAGCAGGATCAGGTTCTCAGGTATCTGGAAAGGCATTTCATAAATGAGGTCGCCGAACTCGTCCAGAAATTCCTGTGCCTCTTCGGGATGCAGTTCCACCATTTCGGTGGTCGCCTTGCCCCAAAACCGCTCAAACACATGCTGGCTGGCCCGCTCCAATTGTTCGATATCCACACCCGGTAAAAGCATATCCAATGTTTGGTAGGATTGGATCAACCTGTGAGCATCCCGGGTACCCACGCCGATCAACATTTCGCGCACGCCCTTAAATGTGGTTTCCGGCAGCGTTCCTGTCATGCCGAAATCAACGAACACCAGCTTCCAGGGTTTTTCCTCTGCTTCGCTGCGTTCCACCTGGATGAACAGGTTCCCGGGATGCGGGTCGGCATGGAAAAAGGCGTCCTCAAAGACCTGCTTGAGATAAGTATCCAGCAGGCGTTTTGCCACTTCAGCCCGGTTGATTCCTGCGGCTTCAATGGCGGCATAATCGGTGATCTTGATACCGCCGACATCTTCCAGGATCAAAACACGGCGCGTGGTGTGGCTCCAGACCACATGCGGGACACGCACATTCGGATCCTCTTTGAAGTTTTCCGCAAACTTCTCGGCATTGTGACCCTCGTGCAGATAATCGATCTCTTCGTAAAGCGACCGGCTGAATTCTTCCAAAAGGCGGGGTACGTTGACGTGCTTGCGGATGGGACGGTACTTCTCCACCCACCTGCCGACGATTCGTATTGCGGATAGATCTGTCTCCACGATCTCGTCGATATGGGGACGCTGCACCTTCACCACCACTGTGGGACAGGGGCTGCCATCCTCAGAGGTGCTGCACAATTGAGCGGCATACACCTGACCGATGGAAGCAGCGGCAATGGGTGTTTCGTTGAATGATGCAAACTTCTCCGCAATCGGAGCACCCAGTTCCTGTTCGATGATCTCACGGATGGGTTCGAAAGGTGCCGCGGCAACCTCATCCTGCAGCCCTGATAATTCGTCGGTGATCTCATGGGGGAGAACATCCAAACGGGCTGAAAGGAACTGCCCCACCTTGATCATTACCCCGCCCATCTGCACCGCCAACCGCCGGAACCGGATGGCAGTTAGGCGCTCTCTTTTTGGGCGTCTGGACATGGAGAGCTTGCGCAGTCCAAGACGTGGGAGGATGATGTCCCAGAAGATTTCACCCAGCAAAATATTGCCAAAAAACCAGAGAATACGGAAATATCTTCGCCGCAACATAAAACAGATTATACAGTTGCCAATCTTAGATTTAGATATGAGTAGCAGTGACTGTTTATCTACTGGGTTGATTTCATTTCATTGACCAGAGGGATACAATGAGTGTGCATAATTACTGATCACGATCTGTCCTGCAGGAAAGGTCAAAAAGACAAGGAGAGCAGTCAATATTATGGATCACAACCATGTTGCCATTTTGCAGGCCATTGCCCACCGGGTAATGATCGAACGCGGTCTGGAGCCAGATTTTTCTTCCGCCGCACTGGCTGAACTGGATCGTCTCTCAAATCCAGCCCAATCATCGGCTCCGCAAATCTCGGGAGGGATTCGCGACCTGCGTAGTTTGCTCTGGTGTTCGATCGATAACGACGATTCCCTGGATCTGGATCAACTGACCGTGGGGGAAGATCTGCCGGGAAACAGTGAAAAGATCATGGTCGCTATTGCTGATGTGGATGCCCTGGTGCATACCGGATCCGCGATTAACGATCATGCCCAGAAAAATACCACTTCGGTTTACACCGCGGCTGAGATTTTCCCCATGCTGCCTGAAAAACTCTCCACCGACTTGACTTCGCTGAATTTTTCCGCGGACCGGATTTCAATTGTGGTGGAAATGATCATCGCACCGGACGGTTCTCTCACCTCATCCACGGTTTACCGCGCCTGGGTGCGGAATAAAGCCAAGCTGGCTTATAACAGCGTGGCTGCCTGGCTGGACGGCAGCGGTCCCATGCCGGCAGCGATTTCAGTCGTGCCCGGGTTGGATGCCAATCTTCGCCTGCAGGACCGCGTTGCCCAGCAAATCAAGGATTATCGTGAAAGCCGCGGAGCGCTCACCCTTCAAACCCTCGAAAGCCGCCCGGTATTTGACGGTGATCAGATCACCGCGCTGGAGGTAGAGGAGAAGAACCGCGCAAAGGATCTGATCGAGAATTTCATGATCGCCGCAAACGGTGTGACTGCGCGTTTCCTTTCTGAGCACAAATTCCCCTCCTTGCGGCGGGTGGTGCGCACCCCCAAACGCTGGGAGCGTATTGTCGAGATCGTCCAGGAACACGGCACCACCCTGCCGGGTGACCCGGATTCAAAATCTCTTGAGAATTTCCTCGTCAAGCAAAAAGCTGCTGATCCGCAGCGCTTTCCGGATCTGTCCCTGACCATCATCAAGCTGCTGGGAGCCGGTGAGTATTCTGCCGAACTGCCGGAAGGTCACCTGCCGGGGCACTTTGGATTGGCGGTCAAAGACTACGGACATTCCACTGCGCCCAACCGCCGCTTTCCCGATCTCATCACCCAGCGTCTGCTAAAGGCTGCGCTGCAGTCGAAACCCGTCCCCTATACTTTTGACGAATTGACCCAGCTTGCCATGCACTGCACTGATCAGGAAGATGCTGCCAACAAGGTGGAGCGCCAGGTGGGAAAATCAGCAGCAGCACTTCTGCTGGAATCGCATATTGGCGAGAAATTTGATGCGTTCGTCACAGGTGCGGCAGATAAAGGCACGTGGGTACGGCTGCTCACTTACCCGGTGGAAGGAAAACTGGTCCAGGGATTCCAGGGAGTGGATGTCGGCAATCGTATCCGCGTCCGCCTGGATTCGGTGGATGTGGACAAAGGTTTCATCGATTTCAGTCGGGTAAATTAATTCCACCTGGGCTATGAAGTGGGGGCACAGCGCGCTGTGACCCTACGGTCTGTAAATTACGATTTGTTCCTGTAGCAACCGAAGTTTTTGACCTACTTTCCGGATTCCCACTCGGTGTGGAAGGTGCCTTCCTCATCCACCCGGTGATAGGTATGGGCGCCAAAATAATCACGCTGCGCCTGGATCAAATTGGCCGGAAGTTGGGCAGAGCGGTAGGCGTCGAAATATGCCAGTGACGCGCTGACCGCGGGCATCGGTATGCCAATTTCCACCGCCGACCGTAAAATCTCGCGCCACGCGTCCTGCCGTTCCAGAATCTCATGGGCAAACACCTCGTCCAGCACCAGGTTGGCAAGATCGGGAGTACGGTTGAAAGCTGCCGCAATGTCATCCAGCAGCTCTGCCCGAATAATGCACCCTGCACGCCAGATACGGGCAATTGATGCGAGATCCAGGTTCCAGCCGTATTCTTTGGACGCAGACCGCAACAGGGAGAATCCCTGGGCATAGGAAATCACCTTGCTGATGTACAGCGCTCTGGCTGCCTGGTCCACCAATCGCTGCCTATCGCCGGCAAATTTCGCTGCCCGGCCAAACACCTTTGAGGCTTCCACCCGCTCAGGCTTGATGGCCGAGATCAACCTGCTTTCCACCGCTGCATTGATCGTGGGGATCGCTGTGCCGACATCAAACGAATTTTGGGTCGCCCACTTCCCGGTCCCCTTTTGTGCTGCCTCATCCAGGATCAGATCAACCAGCGGTCTGCCGGTCTTCTCCTCTTTCACCTTGAGAATCCGTGCAGTGATCTCCACCAGGTAGGACTTCAGTTCTCCTTGATCCCATCTGTCGAAAACCACCGCCAGTTCGTCATTTGAAAACCCGGCTCCGCGGTGGAGCAGGTCATACACCTCGGCGATCAATTGCATGTCGCCGTATTCGATGCCGTTATGAACCATCTTGACGTAATGCCCCGCCCCGCCGCTTCCCATCCAGGCGACACAGGGCTCTCCATCATTGGCTTTGGCTGCAATAGCCCGCAGCATGGGACGAAGATGCTCCCACACCGACTCTGCGCCTCCGGGCATCAGGCTTGGACCCCACAGCGCGCCGCTTTCACCCCCCGAAACGCCCATCCCTACGAAGTTCACTCCGCTCTGCGCCAGGTTCTTGACACGTTTTTCTGTGTCTTCAAAGAAGGAGTTGCCGCCGTCAATGACAATGTCCCCGGGCTGCAGGAAAGGCTTTAGAGAAAAGATCGCCGTATCCACCGGATCACCGGCAGGAACCATCATCAAGATGATACGAGGCGGTTTAAGCGCAGCGGTCAATTCCTGCAGAGATTTTGCAGTCTGCACAGTAAAGTCTGCCGGCAGGTGGGGGGAAATGTCATATCCAATCACGGGAAATCCATTCCTCTCAAAGTTGAGCGCCAGACTGCGACCCATCACACCCAGGCCAATGATTCCAAGAGAGTAATTAGCGTCCATTTGGCATCCTTTACCCCTAAATATTGATCTTTCCAAGATCATTAAAGCACAAATCGGGTTCAAATGTCCTTCAGGTCTTGAAAGGATGAAATCCATATCAGTTCGTGATGAATTTCCTTGGGGGAACTGCCGAGAATCCTTATAATATATTCATGTCCGCGAATGTATCCGAAAGTTCCATTGAAATGATCTCAGCCTATTTGAACCTTATCGGCCAGCCGGCCAGGATCAGGATCCTGACAGTCATCTCCGCCCAGGAAGCCTGTGTCTGCCACCTGGAAGCTGCGCTTGGCATGCGGCAGGCAAGTATTTCACAGCATTTGATGATCCTGCGCAAAGCAGGCATTGTCAGCACCCACAGGGTTGGAAGAAATATCTTTTATCAATTAACTCAATTTGAATGGGTGAATCTGGTACGCCAGATTGCACCTTTAGCCGGGGCAGACCTCTCAGAACTCGAAAGGCTCTCCATCCGCCCCATTGCAGGATGCTGCTGCCCCCAATGCAATCCCGGGTTGAGCCCGGAGCAGACCTGCCGCAAAAGTAAACCATCCAGCACTAAAAGAGGTTGATCATCATGGAAAATCCAGGCATCACCAGGCGTCTTTCGTTTCTTGACCGGTTCTTGACACTATGGATCTTTCTTGCCATGGCTGTCGGCGTGGGGCTGGGATACTTTTTCCCAAAGGCCATCGCTGCCTTCAATTCTTCCGTTTCCGTAGGAACCACCAACGTTCCAATCGCCATCGGATTGATCCTGATGATGTATCCGCCCCTGGCGAAAGTGCATTACGACGAACTGGGTAAGGTCTTTCGCAACTGGAAGGTGCTTGGATTATCACTCATTCAAAACTGGATTATCGGTCCTGTGCTCATGTTTGCCCTGGCGGTGATCTTCCTGCGCGCCTACCCCGAATACATGGCGGGGTTGATCATGATCGGGTTGGCACGCTGCATCGCCATGGTTATTGTCTGGAATGAACTTGCCAAAGGCGACACCGATTATGCTGCGGGACTGGTCGCCTTCAACAGCATATTCCAGGTGCTTTTCTACAGCGTGTATGCCTATGTATTCATCACCCTCATCCCCACCTGGTTCGGATTGCAGGGATCGGCAGTGCATATCACCATCGGCGAAATCGCCAAATCGGTGTTCATTTACCTGGGCATCCCTTTCATTGCAGGGTTTATTACCAATCGAGTGCTCACCCGCATCAAGGGCAAGGATTGGTACTATAAATCCTTTATTCCCCGCATCAGTCCGCTTACCCTGATCGCGCTGCTATTTACGATTCTGGTCATGTTCTCGCTCAAGGGCAACCTGATCGTTTCGATCCCCCTGGACGTGGTCCGGATTGCCGTCCCATTGCTTATTTACTTCGTGGTCATGTTCCTGGTGAGTTTTGGGCTCGGAAAAGCCGTTGGCGCAAATTACAAACAAACCACCACCCTGTCATTCACGGCAGCTTCAAACAACTTCGAACTTGCCATTGCAGTCTCCGTGGCGGTATTTGGCATCAATTCAGGGCAGGCCTTCGCAGCGGTGATCGGTCCGCTGGTGGAGGTGCCGGTGATGATCGGGCTGGTCAATGTGGCATTCTGGCTGCAAAGGAAGTGGTACAAAAACGAATTACCCGCCCTGGAGAAACCCGGCATTTGATATCCTGTACAACAAAAAAAGGACAGGCTGATTCATATGCCTGTCCTTTTCGCAATCACGAATTTAGCTGAGAAATTCGGTCAATGAATCAACATCCTGCCCCGGCAAGTACCGCCCGATCTCAATATTCTGCAACGCGCTGCGGATGGAATCAGGCGAATATTGCATGCCCACCAACTTTTTTTCCACGTCTGCAGGATCGAGTTCAGAGAAAAAATCGCCGTAAAACTTGATGCACTGGATGACTCCCTTTTTTACGTCCAGTCGGGCATCGATTTCGCCGCCGGTAAAACGCTGACGTTTCTCCACGTTGAAATCAGGCGACCGGCCGTAAGTCCAATCCCAACTTCGATAGCGTTCCTCTGCCAACTTGCGCACGGCCACCCAGTCTGCTTCACTCAAAGGATACCGCTGAATCTCAGCCTCACCTTCAAAGTAGGTATGAAGGATATGCTGTTTGAATGTTTCGATATCCATCGGCTCCTTCAGAAATTCGCTGATGTTGGCCACCCGGCTGCGCACCGACTTGATGCCCTTGGAGGCGATCTTGGCCTCATGGACATTCAGCGCCTCAGAGACATGCGAAAGGTCGCTGTTGAACAACAAAGTACCGTGGCTGACCAATCGGCCGCGCGAAATGTACTGTGCATTCCCCGAAACCTTGCGTTCATCGATCTGAATATCATTCCGTCCGGTCAATTCTGCCGGAACGCCCAGCTTTTGAAGCGCCCGCACCACCGGTTCGGTGAACCTCTTGAAATTCTGAAAATGTTCCGGCTGGTAATCGGTAATGAAACTGAAATTCAGGTTTCCCAGGTCGTGATACACTGCTCCTCCGCCAGAAAGTCTGCGGACGACGCGGATGTGATGGTCTTCAACGTACTTGCGGTTGATCTCTTCCAGTGTGTTTTGATGTCTCCCAATGATGATGGAGGGTGCATTGATGTAGAAGAGCACCAAATCCTCGTGAAGATCAGATTTCTGCTGCATGAATTCTTCCAGCGCCAAATTTACTGAGGCGTCATGTTCATTCAGGTTGTCTACAAATAACATGTTTCACCCTTTACCTTTCTGGTTCTGACTTTTGCTGTATCCACTTCCAAATTTCTGTCCATCATACTAGATAGAACCCTGAGGTGCATGGTTGGTTTCCCCCAATGAATCCGCCTGCTCGTGATTTCCAACTTCTGCCGGTACCTTCAGTGAATAGAATCGAAAAACAGCCACCACCAAGCCGAGTGTCATCCAATAATAGGGCAGCGCAAAGGTATCCAGGCTGAATCCTTCCACGATCAATCCAATGACCACGATCTGACCCATCAACCCCACTGCCTGTGCCAATGGGGAGCGCATCTTTTCATTCGAGCGCGCGGTTTTCCATTCCACCCACAACCAGGAGACGAAGACCGAAAATCCAGCGATGCCCGTTTCAGCAAGGATGCGCACCCAGAGATTCTTGGGGTTCGGAAGGAAAGCATTGCTGACAAAGATCCGCAGGATTTCGGTGAGCGAATAACCAAACGCTCCGATGGTCTGCGGGATGAAATAACCGCTGTTCCCCAGCCCAACCCCGAAGAGCGGATACTGTACGAAAACCTGGAATCCGGCGATCCAGTACACAATCCGTTCTGCAAATACCAGGCGGCTTGACCAACCCAAAAGGCCAAGTTCGCTGATCGCCTTCAGGTCAAAAAGCTGGACCATGCGGGGATCCACCTTGGTCAGCACCCAACCTGCCAGGATCAAAATCCCCTGCAAGACGAGGATTAACACAAACCAGAATCCAATGTTGAACAACGTTCCCCAAATCCTGGCTGACCGGTTTTTGCCGGCTTTTTGGGTGATCTTCAGCGAGATGCTGTTTCGAAAATGATCCATAAGCCGCAGGATGAGGTACGCACTGTAAGCCAGGAATGCCAGCCATCCGATGCGCGATTTTGAAAGGAAGAGCACCCCCAGGCTGACTGCCAGCAGGATATTTTCGAGGCTGACCCTGGCAAGGCGGAATTTATGGAAAGAGATCTTCTTGACGCTCAACCCCAGCCAGATGGGAATGTAGAACATATTCAACTGGTGAGCCAGCCAGGAAGGCTCGAAAGTCAGCCCATTGATCCGTCCCACAAAAAGGGTGCGGCTGGAAGAGATCATGTCCTGGAAATTGGCGAGTGCCGGCGGTGTTTGCTTAAGAATGAAAATGAACACCACTTGAATAAGAGAGTAAAGCAGCGCCAGAGCCCCGCTGATATTGACGATCCGAAAGAATCTGGCCAGTTTTTCCTCATCAGAGATCCAGAGCGAAGCGACCAGGAAGAAGCAAACCCCGATTCCAAGGGAGATGAAATTGGTCAGCTCATTCTTCCATAATCCTTCGCTCTTGAAAGAAGGCACAGGCAGAAAAAACGCCAACAATGAGGAAACAATCGCCAGAAGAACAAAAACAATCAAGGGGATGGAGTGGGTCGGCACACCCCTGCTGTGAATGATATGCGGAATGAGCCAGATCAACACCAGAATGGCCAGGAAAGCTGCAGAAAGCGGTGCAACGTCTGTTCCGCCCATCACCTTTGATAGAAGTGGCAGGCTCGTCACCGGCAGGAAAAACACGAGCGCGTCCCATGACCATCGGGCGGCAAAACGGAAGAGTCGTTTCATTGGGGTTTGTGCTTGCGGGAGGGGGAAAGGAAGATCTCGGTCAGGAATAAACCGGCAACGAATCCGATACCTGCCCCGGCACTGATCAGCCACCCGCGTTCCTGACGCACCGGCGATGCCGGAATTCCAGCCTCTTCGTACGAATTGACTCTCAGTTCACGGTACAAGCCCAGGCTGGCGGTTTCCGCTGCAGCGATCTTATCTGCATTTTGGGCAATCTCCTGCTGCAGGGCATCCTTGCTCAGGGAACATTTGACTGCATCCGGACTGGGGGTTTGAATTCCAGCCAGGCAGTCCTGAAGAAGTTTTTGCGATTGAGTCAATTCCTCAGCAATCACCGCCTGACGGGCGCCTTCCACCAGCGAAGCATAAAACAGCTTGCCCCAGGTGTTTGCAATCTGCGCAGCAGTTGCGGCGTCCGTCCAACGCACCTTAAGGATGGTGGTCGTAATCTGCCGCTCAACCGTGGAAATTTGCCTAAGTTCCGGAACAGTCAGGTTGATCCCTTGAGCCTTCTCCGCGCTGATTACCTGTTCCATCAAAGGCTGCTGGTACACCAATTCACCCACATGCAGCAGCGCGTTGTCCACCATGAATTCAGAGATATTGGGGTCGCCTGTCAAGCGGACATTGGAGGTTACTTTAAAGTTGGCTTCGTACACTGCCGGGAAGAGAAAGCTCACCCCGTATCCGATTAGCGCTCCGAGGAAAATACATCCTGCGATGATCCACCATTGTTTCGCTGCCCGGCGGGAGGCGAAGGATGGTTGATAATCCAATTCAGATTCTGTCATTCGTTTCCTGTCCCTGGATATGCTTCTTCATCCACTGATTTCCCCTTTTCACCGCTGCGTCGCTGCCCAAAAGAATGATCCCGGCTGCGCCTGCGATCAGACACAGTCCAAAAAGAATATTGGCGATTACGGGCGTCTGAGTCAGTGCGATGAATGCCACGCAATCCAACAAAATCGCAGCACCGTTGATGACGATCACCGTCCGGTTGGTGGAAAAGCCCACCCTGGTGAGCCGGTGATAGAGGTGATCCAGGCTGGCGTTAAACACCGGTTTTCGCGTCTTCAACCGCGCATAGATCACCAGGAAGGTATCGAAAATGGGCACACCCACGATCAGGATGGGCAGGAACCAGCTTGAAGCCTGGTATTGATCTTTAGGCGAAAACACAATACTGATCACCGAAAGCACAAATCCAAGGGTTTGCGCCCCCGAATCGCCCAGGAAAGTCCTCGCAGGTGCAGAGTTAATGGCAAACAAAACACCCGTGATCCCCACCAGCACCATGCAGACCATCATCAGATTTGTCTGCTCAGACATGGCAGTGCCTATGGCATAGGAGATCAAGCCAGACAGAGCCAGTCCCACAGCGATCCCATCCATGCTGTCGATCAGGTTGAACGCATTGGTGATGCCCACCACCCATAAATAGGTGATCAGAACATCGAGCGCTGTATACAGGGCGAGCGGACCGCCCAGGTAGATCTGCGGCGATTCAAGGAATTGGACGCGTATGCCGCTGACCACCAGCACCGTGGTCGCCGCGATCTGCCCCAGGAACTTGAGAGGCGCATTCAGACCTTTCAGATCGTCCCAAATGCCAAAGGCGAAAATGATCATCGATGCCAGAAAGACAGTGAGCACTCCGGGGATCTTCCAAAGGTTGAAGATCGTTGCTGCAATCACAAACGTTACCGCAAGGATCAAACCTCCGCTCAACGGGGTGGTACGCGCGTGGGTGTGATGAGGCAGCGAGCCGGGAACATCCACAAGATGAATTTTCTTGGACAGGAGGATTGCAAGAGGAGCGACAACGCCGGTCAAACCAAGCGTAACCAGAAAAATGACAAGGGAATTGGAGAAGAGAACAGGAGTCATAGATGGAGCTTCATAAAATCCCGGTTGTAACCTTCAAATGATCCCCACTGCAAATGAAATTTACAGGTCTTCAAATTATATCATGCGGGTTCGGGCGAGACTCTCACCAGGTAGTCCTGCACATTTCCCGCAGAAGGAATCAGACCGGTTCAGGTAAAACCGCTTTCCATTATAATTACAGCACATCTTCGATCCTGCCAAACCAAAGTGTTAAAACATCAAATGCCGCTTGAGCCAAAATCTGCCAACAAAGACTCGTCCCCCTTCTTCTCCGTGCTGATCTTATACTGGAACAGCCAGCGATATTTGCATGATTGCCTGCAAGCCCTGCAGAACCAGGATTTCAAGGATTTCGAAATCATCCTCCTGGACAATGGCAGCCCGGAACCCTTACCGGATGATGTCTTGAAGGATTTCCCAGGGTTGCCAATCCGTTTCCTGCGTGAAAGCCGGAACCTTGGATTTGCAGCAGGCAATAACCTGGCTGCCGGTCATGCCTCCGGACAATACCTTGTGCTGCTCAATTCGGATGCCTTTCCTCAGCCAAATTGGCTGACTGTAATCCATGAAGGTGCCATTGCCCACCCGGGGGGGTCCTTCGCCTCAAAGCAGATCATGGCTAACGAACCTGACAGGCTGGACGGTGAAGGGGACAACTATCACGCCAGCGGGTTGGTCTGGCGAAGATCTTACGGCAGGGAGCTTTCGAAGGGTTCAACCTGCCCACGTGAGGTATTCAGTGCCTGTGGGGCTGCTGCAGCGTATCCAAGATCAGCCTATGAAGCGGTAAATGGATTTGACGAGCGGTATCTTGCTTATGTTGAGGATATCGATCTGGGCTTCAGGTTGAGATTGATCGGCGTACCCTGCGTCTACCTGCCCAAGGCGGTGGTGTACCACGTGGGCTCTGGCAGCACAAAAGTGCGTTCCGACCTGGCTGTCTATCACGGGCAACGCAACCTGGTATGGACTTTTGTGAAGGATATGCCCTCACCTTTGATCTGGCTCCTGCTGCCGGGTCACATTCTGGCCAACCTGCTGCAGCTCTGCGTTTCGGTACTTCGACGCCAGGGGAAAATTGCCTGGCGGGCAAAACGCGATGCCGTGGCAGCGCTTGGGGAGATCATGAAGGTGAGAAAAGAAATTCAGCAAAAACGCAGCGCATCCGTCTGGTCATTGATCAAGGCGATGGATTGGAAGCCATTTTCACCCTTCACCAAACTGGCGGGACGATGACACAAGCCTCTTCAACACCTGATCTTTCGATCTGCATCGTCGCCATTGACGCCGGGGAGGTGCTGCGAGATTGCCTGAATTCCATCCGCGAAAATGCGCCCTTGGTGACCTACCAGGTCATCTACGTCGATAACGGTTCCTCAGACGGTACACGTCAAATGCTGGAACAGGATTTTCCCGAGGTCAAAACGATCTGGAATTCAAAAAACCTGGGGTTCGCAAAGGCGAACAACCAGGCCATCCAAACAACCCGCAGCCGGTATGTTCTTCTTCTCAACCCTGACACCCTGGTCAAGCAGGGATCGCTGGATTTATTGATGAATTATCTGTCGGACCACCCCAAGACCGGCATCATCGGTCCCAAGGTGCTCAACGCGGACGGCAGCTTTCAGGCGCATTGCAAGCGCGGTGAAGCCCGCCCCTGGGAGGTGTTCTGCTATTTTTCCGGCCTTTCGCGATTGTTCCCCCATAGTCCGAAGTTATCAGGTTATTTGCAGGGCTTTTTGGACGAAGATGCCACAAATAACGTGCCCGCAATTTCGGGCTCCTGTATGCTCATCCGCCGCGAAGTTATCGATCAAATTGGCATGCTGGACGAACGATTTTTCGCCTACCAGGAAGACACCGATTACTGCGTATCAGCACGTAAAGCAGGGTGGTTCGTCACCTATTTACCGGCAGCGCAGATCGTTCATTTTGGGGGCAAAGGCGGCGCGGGTGCCCAACCCTTCCGCCAGATATTCGTCTGGCATCAATCCTACTTCAGGTATTACAAAAAGCAGTTGGCACAAGATTATTTCTTTCTGTTCAATTGGTTCTTTTACGCCTTAATGGTCATCAAACTGGCGGCTTCGTTGACTCTTAACCTATTCCGCAAAAACCGCCATGCAGGTCCCAATCGCGGATAAACTTATACTGCAAGCCGATCGATCAAAACCCCCGAATTCAATCTCAAAAAAAGTGCACGCACGAAACCTGAGGGGGGCAGGCTTCGCACGTGCATCTATATTGTACACGAAATGATTAAATTTCAAGTGAATACAAGTGTCATTTTGTTCTTAAATTGTCGTTTTCTTTGAAAAGCAATCGCAAAAACTTCCTTCTTCATCGATCCTTGGAGTCACCCTTTACTAGCTCCGCTTCCACCAGGTCGATCACTTCAGCGCTTTGGGGAGAGGAAGGTCTTAAATAAGCAGTTTCCCAAAGGCGGTCGACAATCTTTTGGTATTCCGCATCGTAGCGGTCCATTCCCTCGGAATAGTGGGCATCCTGAAGGGCCGCGGCGGAATTCGGGTCAATGGGTTCGGCTTCATGTTTGCGGATGAGTTGGCGGAGATCGGCATTGTGATCGCGAATGGGGCAGGGATTAAGCAGGTTGCTGCCCCCGGTGTCTTTTTTGATTTGCATCTGCCAGCGGCGCAGATCAGCGAAGAAGGGTTCGCAAAAGATGTCGTTCAAATTCCCTCCACGGGCGTACACATCCTTGATATTTACCGGCGAATAGGGCACAAAGACGCAGGGGGTAACATTGCCATTCCACTCGATATAGAGATACCCGCCCCGGCCGTGACCGCCTGCAGAAAGGCAGCCGTCCACTGCCGTGCCGTGGTTCCAAAAATCCGCCATGAAATATCGCTTGCTGCGTACAAATTTCCAGGATTGCTGCCACATCCACAATCGCTGCTGCGGCGTGACCATGTACTCGAGGGTATACGCCCTGCCAATGGGTAGATACTCGAATAACCAGGCAATGGAGATGTGTTTTTGGATGAAGAGAAAGTCCACGAATTCATCCGAGAGGATTTCCTCAGCATTATTGTGCATGGCGGTAAGCGAGGCGCCGTAGATCACCCCGGAATCATAGAGGGCGTCCATCGCTGCCATGGCTTTATCGAATACGCCAGCCCCGCGCCTGGCATCTGTTCGTTCGCGCCACCCTTCCAATGAGATCATCGGGATTAAGTTACCCAGCTCTGACATTTGCTGAGCCAGCTCTCGGGTGATAAGGGTGCCGTTGGTATAGAACATGAAATAAACATCCCGGTGCATGGCTGCAAGATCCAGGATCGTCTTGCCCTGTGACCGGTAAGCCAATGGCTCACCGCCGCTGATCACCAGAAATTGCGCTCCCCACAGAGTTCGCATCTCACCCACCAACCTGTCCACCACGTCCCAATCCAATGACCTTACCTGCTCGTCGGCGTCTGCATAGCAACCGATGCAGCGAAGATTGCATGCTTTGGTGGGGCTGATCAGGAGAAAAGAGGGGATATCGAAACCGAATTTTGCCCGAAATTCCACCGACCTTTCTACGAGATGGCTCTTCATCACGAAGAGGTCCTTTGCCAGGATTGATGATGCCATTTGAAAGGTGGACGGGGAAAGTTGGCGTTCCGTCAGCAGCCTTCTGAAGGTGTTTACGATCGCCAGGCTCATGGCGGTTTCATCGTCAATCACGCCGGGCGGGGTGACTCTGTCGCGAATATGCCGCTTTTTATTCTCCCGGAGAAACCACCGGTCCACCAACGCCATCACAGCCTTCATCAACGGCCGGAATCGAACAATCCGTGGACCGATCTTATTCGCTGCACTCACGAAAATCGTCAATCCCGTTGCTTTTTCGGGGCTGGTCAATGTGGCTGGGACTGTTGCGGTCATGAAACCTCTACTCGTGGCAAACACGAAGGAATGGAATCGATGATATCCAGGGAAGTGGTGCTTCAATGATTGAGTATCAGGGTGAAGGGGCACCCACCGGCGCCAGTGAGTGATATAACGATGCATTGCGTGTGTTCAATTTGATCATAGCACTCGATGCCGGGTAAAACAATCATGGGAGACTATCATCTTCTCAAAGAGCGGCTTACAAAGTAAAATCGAACTACGTGGTGGGGAATCGGTTAACGAGATTATTAACCCCGAATTCGGGAAGGAACTTTGCATGGGCGAAATTGAGAAAAACTCAGACGGATCCGCAAATCCGGCTGTAGAAGCAATTGAAAAAGCTACCAAATCTGCCAATGGCGGAGCTGTGCTCGACTGGTTCATCCGTTTGTTCAAAGGGATGCTCGTAGGGATCGGTGCCATATTACCGGGTCTATCCGGCGGCGTGCTGGCAGTGGTCTTCGGAATCTATGAACCGCTGGTGCGATTCCTGGCAAATATCCGGCACAAGTTTATGGAGAACGTCCGTTTCTTTCTGCCGGTAGCCGTCGGCGGTGTACTCGGTGTCTTCGCATTTTCCGCCGTGGTGGATTACGCGTTCACACACTTCGCGGCTCCCTTCATCTGGCTGTTCATCGGTTTCATCGCCGGAACTTTTCCCTCTCTATACAAAACCTCGGGCAAGGAAGGCCGCAAAACCTGGCATTGGGTGCTGCTGGCTGTGATCTCCGTGGGAACCTTCTTCCTCATGCGTTGGATGGCATCCATCGGCAACGTCGCCATCACACCCAATTTCTGGATCTGGCTTGCCAGCGGCGCGCTGACCGGCCTCGGGCTGGTCGTTCCAGGTTTGAGCCCTTCGAATTTTCTAATCTACCTGGGACTCTACCAACCCATGGCAGCGGGAATCAAGGATCTTAATTTTGGAGTGATCATTCCCATCGCGCTGGGCCTGGTGATCTGTATCCTCACCCTCGCCAAGGTATTTTCCTGGCTTTTCAAAAAGTATTATGCCGGTATGTATCACTTTATCATCGGCATCGTCATCGGCTCGACGGCTGCCATCATCCCCAGCGGTGTGACGGGATGGACCATCGCGCTGTGCGCGGCGTTGTTTGCAGTCGGTGCGGCGCTGTCCTATGCTTTGGCTAAAGCTGACGAAGCCCATCCACACGAATCGATTTTTGAGTAATCACTCTCAAATGTCATAAGTATTGGCAACCCAAGATCGTATGACCCGGCTTCATTCGAATAGGATCATTGATTACCTTTGCCACGCCCATCCCCCTGCCCCCTTCCCAACCCGGGAAGGGGGAATTAATTAACGGTGAGTGATTTTTGCTTCGCAAAAATCACTCACCTGATAACAAGGGTATTAACGCCAAACCCGGGAACGCTGTGTAAATTCCTCCGAAATGTTATTCCGAGCAGGCGACATTTGCACCGCACGGTATTCTGCTTGCCCAGACGATGCATTTCGCCATGAGTGGGGGTGAGAATCGTCGTGGCCTGTCATTCTGAGCGCAGCGATACTTGCACCGCACTGCGTTCGGTGAAGTGCAGGTGAGAATCTTCGTTTTTCTACCCTGGATATAGCTCATCCCTCTACCCAACCCGGGAAGGGGGAATTAGTTAACGGTGAGGTGTTTTGCTTCGCAAAAACCGTTCACACTAATAAAGAATTCGATCTACAGGGAGTCACCTTTTCATTCGTTAAGAGAATTGTAACAAACGTTGCATTTTTTAAAGAAGGCTGTATAATGATGCAACGAACGTTACAAAGGAGGGTTTTATGAACTGGCTGCTCTTTCTTTCACAACTTCCCACCAACCCCTCCAGCCTGCGAGTGACCGTGTGGCGCAAAATGCGCGCCCGGGGGGCGTTGGGTTTGCAAAATGGCGTCTGGATGCTGCCTGATGAGGCCGGTCAATCCCGCTTTCTCCAGGAACTAAGCGAACTGATCCAGAAACAAGGCGCATCGAGCCAGACCTTCAAGGTGCTTCCCGTTTCCGAAACCGAGGAAAAGGATATTCTCAACCGTTTTCGTGAGGACAGGGCTGAAGAATATGCGGAATTCAAGGAGCAATGCGCTGATTTCCTCAGTGAACTACAGAAGGAAGTCGACCGCTCCAATTTCAGCTTTGCCGAGTACGAAGAAAATGAGCAGGACCTGGTCAAGCTGGAAACGTGGTTTGAGAAGATCCAAAAACGTGACTTCCTGGGCGGAGATCAGGCTGCCGAAGCTGCAGAGTGGCTGGAAAAGAGCCGCCAGAAGTTCGCCGGTTTTGCAGACCAGTTGATCGCCAATGAGGATGATGATCACGACCGCAAAATGAGCTTCGACCCGGGCAAGGCAAATGATCTTTAGGGGTTTACCCAAATCACGGATTCCGGGGATTTGAATTATTCGTATTGAGTCTTTACATTTTTCGAGGAAATCATGTCAGAAAACATTGAAGTCAACAAAGAAACCAACGGGCGGGCAAAGATCAAGGACCTTCCACGTAATGTTTGGGCAGTTGGATTTACCAGTTTCTTCATGGATATTTCCAGTGAAATGGTGCTTAATATCGTGCCGCTCTTCCTTTCCAACGTGCTGGGGGTGCAAACGAGCATCATCGGTTTGATCGATGGCATCGCTGAAGCCATCGCCAGCATTCTCAAGCTGTTCTCCGGCTGGATCTCAGACAAGATCGGCGAACGCAAATGGCTGGCTGTGGCTGGTTACGCATTATCCGCCCTCTCCAAGCCCTTTTTCTACATTGCCAGCAGTTGGGAATTGATCGGCGGCGTGCGCTGGGCTGACCGCGTGGGCAAGGGCATCCGCACTGCACCGCGCGATGCGCTGGTCGCAGATTCGGTCACACCCAAAACCCGCGGTTTGGCTTTTGGTTTCAACCGCGCCATGGACAAAGCCGGCGCCGTTTTCGGAATCCTCATCGCAGCGTTGGCGGTGTGGCTGATGCAGAAGAACAGCCTGGATCTCACCAAGCCAACCTTTCAAACCATCGTCCTCATCAGCCTGGTTCCCGCCTTCCTGGCCGTGCTTTCGCTGATCGTAGGCGCGAGGGATGTTGAGATCAAGAGCCAGCGGGAAGCTCCCAGGTTTTCACTTCGCGGCATGGGCAAACCTTTCAGCATCTTCCTTGTGATCGTGAGTGTCTTCACCCTGGGAAATTCAGCAGACTCTTTTCTCGTGCTGCGCGCTCAAAACCTGGGCGTATCGGTGATTGGAATTCTGATCATGCTGGCAATCTACAACCTGGTGATTGCCCTGGTGGCAACGCCCGCCGGTTCGCTTTCCGACCGCATTGGACGCAGAAAGCTGATTGTTGGAGGTTGGCTGGTTTATGCTGCGATCTACTTTGGTTTCGCGGCTGCGCAATCTGCCTGGCAGGTCTGGCTGCTTTATGTGGCATACGGACTGTACTTCGGCCTGGCGTTTGGCACGACAAATGCCATGGTCGCCGACCTGGTTCCCGAGAATCTGCGCGGAACGGCATATGGAACCTATAACGCGATCATCGGATTGCTCGCTTTCCCGGCATCCTTTATCGCCGGGGTTCTCTGGCAGGGTATTGGCAACTGGGGCGGATTGGGTCCCTCGGCGCCCTTCCTGTTTGGCGGTTCTCTGGCGTTGATCGCTGCCCTATTGATGGCGTTTTGGATGCCCAAAGAATTCGGACAGCAGAAATCGGCGGAGAAATAGCAGATGCAGCTCTCTCAATACAGACCGCATTGGTCAAACCTTGACCCGCATCAGGCAGCGGACCTGCTGCAATCCGATCCATCCAGCGGTCTGGACAATGCTGCTGCCGCCGAACGCATTACTCAGTACGGTGTCAATTCACTCACCGCTGACAAAAAGGTTTCGTTCTGGAAGGAATTCTTCGAGGAATTGAGCGAGCCCATGGTGTTGATGCTGCTCGTCACCGGAGTACTTTACACCATCTGGGGAGAACTTTCAGACGCGATCACGATCTTTGCCATCATCTTCACTTTGAACACGGTGGAAGTGGTCAACGAGGTTAATTCTAAGAAAGCCATTGCTTCACTGAGAAAGCTGGCCGAACCCAGCACTTCCGTTATGCGCGGAGGAAAATACCTCGAATTGCCGGTTGAGCAGTTGGTGCCCGGTGATCTGGTACTGCTGCAGGCAGGTCATCGCGTGCCGGCGGACGCCCGCCTGGTGGAGGCGTACGGGCTGGCAGTGGATGAATCCGCCCTCACTGGCGAGAGCCTTACGGCGGATAAGAATGCCAGGGAATTGTTGCCTGAAGAGACTCCACTGGCTGAACGCAGCAACATGGTTTTTTCGTCCACGCTTGTCACCCGTGGGAAGGGGTCTGCTCTGGTGGTCGCAACCGGAATGGACACCGAGATCGGGCGCATCGCCGGATTGGCACGCCAGGTGAAAGAACCGCCCACCTCTCTGCAGAAACTGATGAGCGAATTAAGTAAAACGCTGGTCTGGTTTGCATTGGGTTTCAGCGTGCTGGTCCCCCTGGTGGGGATCCTGGTTGCCCATCAGGAATCGAAGCAAATGCTGCTCACCGGATTGTCACTGGCTTTTGCCACCATTCCCGAAGAATTGCCCATCATCATCACCATGGTACTTTCCCTGGGCGCCTTCAGATTATCGAAGAAGCATGCCATTGCCAAACGCTTGAGCGGCGTTGAATCCCTGGGGGCAGTCACCGTGATCGCCACAGACAAGACCGGCACCCTCACCGAGAACCGCATGGAAATTGCCCGGTTGGAGCCTGCACCCGCTGCTGACCGCCTGCTTGAGCTTGGCGTTCTTGCCAATGATGCTGTTGCCGGCGGCGGCGATTTCAAGGGCGACCCTGTTGATGCTGCCATATTCCGGGCAGCAGCCCAAAAAGGGATTGACCCGATCGCCTTTCGCTACTCGAACACAATCTTGACTGAATTCACTTTCGACAACGAACGCAAGCGGATGTCGACGGTTTATACAAAAGATGAACATACCTTTTCTGCGGCAAAAGGTGCACCTGAATCGATCCTGGCACAGTGCGCGCGAATCACCATGGACGGCGCTCTCCGATCCATGACAGAGAAAGACCGGCAGGAGATCACTGCAGAAGTCACCCGAATGGCTGCGGAAGGTTTGCGAGTTATTGCGCTGGCTGAACGGTCACTGGACAACTCCTCTCCCACACTGGATGAAGCTGAATCTGACCTGACCTATGTGGGGTTGATCGCGTTGGCGGATCCTCCGCGCAAGGAAGCACGGGATGCCATCCTGGTTTGTCAGCGGGCGGGCATCCGCACCATTTTGATCACGGGCGATCATCCGCTCACCGCCCTGGCAATCGCAAAGCAGGTTGGACTCAACGGCGGGACCGTGGTGATCACCGGTCCCGATCTGGATAGAGTTACGGAAGAGGAGCTTCGGCAGGTCGTCAAAACGGTTTCGATCTATGCCCGTACCAGCCCCGAGCACAAATTGCGCATCGTGCAGGCGCTTCAGGCAAACGGTGAGCGGGTGGCAGTGACTGGCGACGGCATCAACGACGCCCCGGCGCTTTCTGCGGCAGATATCGGGGTGGCGATGGGAGAAACCGGCACCGATGTGGCACGCGAGGCAGGCGACCTGGTGTTGGCGGATGACAACTTCACCACCATTGTCAACGCGGTGCAGGAAGGGCGGCTCATCTTCGAGAACCTCAAAAAAGGTGTGCGCTATTACCTGAGCTGCAAGCTGGCATTGGTGATGATCAACCTGGTGCCCACCTTATTGCTGATCCCGGTGCCCTTTGCTCCTGTTCAGATCATCTTGATGGAGCTCTTCATGGATCTGATGGCAGCGGCAGCTTTCTCCATCGAAAAGCCGGAATCAGACCTGCTGGATCAAAAGCCCAGGGATCCCAAGGCGAAATTCATGGACAAGGCCATGATCACCAGCCTGGTTACTTCGTCGATTGGTTTGTTTGCTGCTGTGACAGCGCTTTACCTTGTTACCTGGAACAGCACCCATGACCTGGCGACCTCTCAGACTGTGGCTTTCTTCTCATGGCTGGTGGGACATGTGCTGCTCGCCTTCAATATGCGTTCAGAGCATCAACCCGTCTTCCAGATGGGACTGGGCAGCAACCGCCTGATGTTGATCTGGGGAGGAGTCGTGGCGGTCTTCCTCGGCGCCATCAGTGTGATACCAGGCGCACACCAGGTAATGCGCATCACCGCGCTTAACGGCAGCCAGTGGCTGATGATCCTAGGCGCCGCATTCATCGGTACGTTTTGGATTGAGGCTCGTAAATTGATCCTCTTCCGCAAGAAATCAAGTTGAAAGCATACAAAACCCCCGGACAATTCATGTCTCGGGGGTTTTTGATTAATCCTCTTTCTGAACCAACCCTGCGATTTACCCGCCTGCCAACCAGCCTCCATCCACTGGAATGATTGCCCCATTTAAGAAGCTGGCTTTCTCGGAAGCGACAAACACCACCACATCTGCCAGTTCGTTCACCTCTCCTGCCCGCGGCATGGTCGCCAGGCTCTTGCCGAGCTGTGAATATCCAAATCCGGAGGGCTCTCCTCCCAGTGAAATCCCAGAGTTCACGCCCCCTGGAGCAATACCAACAACACGGATGCCTTTGGAGGCATACATCCAGGCAGTGTTCTTGACCAACCCCACCACACCGTGCTTTGAAGCGGTATAAGCTACCCCGGCAAATCCACCGCCCAATCCGGCAGCCGAGGTAATATTCACAATCACCCCTCCGCCCTGCTCTACCATTAAAGGTATCGCCCGCCGCATGGTGTACATTTGACCGAAAAGGTTCACCCCAAGCACCCTGTTCCAAACGTCATCAGTGACTTCGCCTACTGGCATGAAACGATCCATGATCCCGGCATTGTTCACCACCACATCCACACGCCCATAGGTCTTTTTCGCCAGATCCACCAGCGTATTGGCTTCATCCACCTTGGATATGTCGCCCGCCAGGCTGATCACTTTCGTCCCTTTTGCCTTGAGTTCTTCAGTGGTAGCAGAAAGCTTGTCAGCCGCTATATCTCCCAGTACAAGTGAGGCACCCTCGTTGGCAAATGCAGTGGCAATAGCTTTGCCAATTCCCATCGCGGCGCCAGTGACGATCACGACCTTGTCTTTGAACAACATAGATCACGCTCCTTATTCGCCTATTAATACCTGATATGTCAATATTATACGGATCATTCTGTCAGAAACACGTATATGAAAGATTAGTAATTGGATGAACATTCCCGGTTTATCAACCTGCATGTCACCTTTTCTCCATCGCTGCATCTCAAAATAACCAAAGAAAAAGGAGTAAGCGAATAATGAAGGAACCCATTCATGTGAAAGATGATGCATTTGAAAAAGTGGTGTTGAAATCCTCCATACCGGTGATCGTTGATTTTTGGGCGCCCTGGTGCGTTCCATGCCGCATGGTGGCACCCACGCTCGACAAGATTGCTGCAGAAAAAGAAGGAAAACTTGTGGTAGCCAAAGTGAACACAGATGAGGACTACCAGTGGGCGCAGAAGTACGGAGTTCAAGGAATTCCAACCATGCTCTTTATCGCGAATGGCAAAGTCATTCACCGCCAGGTGGGGGCACTCCCGGAAAATGTTCTACGCTCGGTTGTAGATCAGTTCCTTGAATCTCTGCCTGTGGCTGAATAGTTGTAGAGGAGAAAAAGGATGATAACCAAACTTGCAATTGTCACTGATGATGGGGTGACCATCCATCAGCATTTCGGGCAGGCGCGCTACTTTAAAATACTTACCCTGGAGGACGGGGTGGTTAAGTCAGCAGAAATCCGGGAAAAAGCAATCCACGAACACGGTCAAATGCCATCAGACGGAATTCATCCCGGTCAAAAGATGATCGATTCGATTTCCGATTGCCAGGTATTGATCAGCGGCGGGATGGGTGAACCGGTGTTCCAGCGTGCTGAATCAACCGGACTGCGGGTGGTACTGACCCATTACCAGGATATTGACCTGGCAGTACAGGCATACCAGGCAGGCACTCTGGAAAGCGACCTTCAATTGGTGCATCAACACTAACCAACCCCTTTTGGATATCCATTGAAGGCGTCCAGAACATAACTGTATAATGAAACAAGCATCTGAAGCACTCTAGAAAACACCGCAACCGCGTCAACCATTTTTACTTTCATTGATCCGAAGATCCCTGTCCAGGTAGTGATTCGAATTCAACAAAGGAGTCATGAAATGACGACCGTCCGCGATCTTCTCAGAACAAAAGGGAACCAGGTTTGGTTTGTCACGCCTAATTCAGACATGCTGGAAACGCTGAAGATCATGGCTGAAAAAAAGGTCGGCGCATTACTTGTATTGGAAGACGGAAAAATACAGGGAATTGTTTCTGAGCGTGATTTTGCCCGCGCTGTAGCCCGTGAAGAACGTTGCGCATTGAATACCACCGTCCTCGAATATATGACCCGTAATGTTGTAACAGTTACCCCCGATACATCCATTGAAGAATGCATGAGGTTGATGACCCATGAACGAATCCGCCACCTACCGGCGTTGGAGGACGGACGCGTTGCAGGGATCATTTCGATTGGCGATGTGGTAAAGGAAATCATCTCAGAAAGAGATTCCAAGATCCAATCTTTGGAGAATTATATCGAAGGGCGTTGGTAAGCTAAACTTCAAGATAAAAAGAGCAACACGAAGCAGGTATCCATTACGATACCTGCTTCGTGTTGTTAACTTTTCAGACGCTGGCTGATAAATAGACAGTCGTCATAAATTTTATGTAAATATTCGTCTGAATAACATAATTACTGTCAAACTTGCAATTTGGGGCTACTCTTTTTAATCTATTTCTCATATAATGAATATTGTCTCAAACGCATTTGGGGAGGAGAGCGTTCGGGTCAGTCATTCGTTCAAGGTTAAGGCTCGCTCTCCGATCAATCCAGTAGTATTCCCGAAATGGCAAACCCACCGTGAGGCGGGGGCGCAATGCCATGGGTCTGTCATCACCGCCAATTCATGCTGCCCTGCAGATTGCCAGGCTGCCGAAGGAACCTATTCGGCTGCCTGGTTCTATTTTAAAGAAAGGAGGAAGGAATACCTTTTATCAGTTGGCAACGGCATCATTTTCATCGTACGAACATGATCGAAGAATCAAGAGATGCACCATTTTCATCGAGACAATAAGGGATTCTCTGCTGAATCAGAGTCAATTCAAGAACGGTAAGCTGTCATTAGTCTAGATAAGGAGTGAAGATGAAACGGATATCTTTGTTGTTGTTGTCCATTCTTGTCGTCATGATGTTGGCTGTAACTGCGATCAGCCCGACGACCGCTCAGGCAGCCCCGCTGCCAAAAGTCAAACAGGTTGACGCGAGCTCAAACGGCGTCTACATTGTCCAAATGATCGACGAACCAGTGGTTGCGTATGAAGGCGGAACCGCTGGCCTGGCTGCCACTGCACCCCAGGAAGGCTCGAAGATCGATCCCCTCAGCACCGGTGTGATCAATTACTCAACCTACCTGGTGGGTCAACATGACAAAGCACTCAAGAAAGCAGGCGGACAAAAGATTTACGACTACACCATCAGTTTCAACGGTTTTTCTGCCAAAATGAGCCCTGGACAGGCCAGGAAAATGGCAGCCCTTGAGGGTGTTCAAGTTGTCACTCCCGACCAGCTTCAGACCATGGATACCTCCTCCACACCCACATTTCTTGGGCTGGATGCTGAAGGCGGATTGTGGGATCAGTTGGGCGGTCCGGCAAATGCCGGTGAAGGCATCATCATCGGTTTGATTGATTCCGGTATCTGGCCGGAAAGCCTGAGCTTCACCGACCGCGATTCTGAAGGAAAATTGATCTTCCAGCAGATCCCGGGGTGGCATGGCAAATGCGTGCCGGGCGAAGCATTCAACGCTTCGATGTGCAACCAGAAGCTCATCGGTGCCCAGTACTTTAACGCCGCCTGGGGCGGCAACAAGGGCATTGACGCACAACGCCCATGGGAATTCAATTCAGTGCGTGACTATAACGGTCACGGCTCCCACACCTCTTCCACCGCTGGCGGGAATCACGCAGTACCCGTCACCGGACCTGCTGCGGCGTTCGGTACAGTCAACGGTATGGCTCCCCGCGCCCGCATTGCCATGTACAAGGCGCTGTGGTCAACACAGGATGCTTCAACAGCCAGCGGCTACACCTCAGACCTGGTGGCTGCCATCGATCAGGCGGTGAAGGATGGCGTGGATGTGATCAACTACTCCATCAGCGGCTCACTCACCAACTTCCTCGATCCCGTGATGGTATCGTTCCTCTATGCCGCCCGTGCCGGGATTTTCGTGTCCTGCTCTGCTGGCAATAGCGGTCCCACCACTTCCACCGTAGCACACCCCGGACCGTGGGTGACCACTGTGGCAGCCGGCACACACAACCGAAGCATGATTGGCACCGTCACCCTGGGTGATGGAAGCACATACTACGGTTCATCGACAAGCACGGCGGAAGTCACGGCTCCATTGATCAGCTCAACGGATGCCGGGCTGGCTGGGGCAGATCCAACGCAAGTGAGACTATGCTACAGCTCTCTCGACGGCGGAAACGTGCTTGATCCTGCCAAAGTGGCGGGCAAGATCGTGGTCTGCGACCGCGGCGTGACTGCCCGGGTAAACAAGAGCCTGGCGGTCAAGGAAGCCGGCGGCGTGGGTATGATCCTGATCAATCCTACTTCGGCCTCGCTCAATGCCGATTTCCATTCCGTGCCCACCGTGCACCTGCAGAATACTGACTACACTGCGGTTCATACCTATGCAGCCACTGCAGGCGCTACCGCCACAATCTTCAAAGCTGAAGCGGATTATTCAACACCTGCACCCTATACCGCCTCCTTCTCCTCCCGCGGTCCATTGATCGCCGGAAATGGTGATCTGCTCAAACCGGATGTGATTGCTCCCGGACAGGATATCCTGGCTGCGGTTTCCCCGGTGGGCAATGGCGGCCTGGACTTCAACCTGTACAGCGGCACCTCCATGTCAGCCCCGCATGTGGCCGGTGTGGCTGCCCTGCTCAAACAGGCGCATCCCACCTGGACGCCCATGATGATCAAGTCAGCATTGATGACCTCTGCCTACGATATCCTGGATGGTCCGAATACCCATCCACTGGTAATCTTCCGCCAGGGTGCCGGACACATCGATCCCAACAAAGCCGTGGATCCCGGTCTGGTGTACAACGCTGGTTGGAACAATTGGCTGGCATTCCTGTGCGGCACCACCAATGGCATCGCAGCTGCCACCTGCAATGCATTGCAGGGTATGGGCTATTCGCTTGATCCAAGCGACCTGAACGTGGCTTCCATCGCCATCGGCGCGCTCGCTGGAGAACAAACAGTCATCCGCAGGGTGACCAACGTCGGAACAACAACGGCAACCTATGAATCCTCTGTGGATATTGCCGGCTTTGGTGTTGAAGTATCGCCCTCGACACTGACCCTGACTCCTGGACAAAGCGCCTCCTTCACGGTGAAATTCACCAACGAGGATGCTCCGCTGAACACATACACTGGCGGCTACCTGTACTGGAGTGATGGAACCCATGACGTGCGCATCCCGATCGTGATCAAACCCGTCGCCTTGGCTGCACCGACCTCGGTGTATGACACCGGCGGACCCATCAGCTACGACGTCGTGTTCGGGTATGACGGTCCCTTCACCGCCACCGCCCGCGGATTGATTCCCGCTACAACCTTCGCCGGCTCGATCAACACCGGGCAGCAGTTGACCTACGAGGTTGTTGTACCTTCCGGTGCCACTTATGCCCGCTTCTCTCTGTTCGACGCCAACACCACCCCTGGCAGCGACTTAGACCTGGTTGTGTACAAGGGAAGTGTCTCACCAGCAAACGTTGTTGGCTCCAGCGGCAGCGGCACCTCCACTGAAGAGGTGAATCTGGTTAATCCCACCGCGGCAACCTACATCGTCCTGGTGGATGGTTATGCCACAGCCAACCCGTCGACCTTCACCCTGTTCACCTGGGTGTTGGATAGCGCGGACGCCGGCAACATGGTGGTCACCGCTCCGACCACCGCGGAATTGGCTAAAACCGGCACCATCGATCTCACCTTCAGCGGTCTGGCTGCTGCAACCAAGTACCTGGGCAGCATCGCCTACGGCGGTGCGGCGGGAATGCCGAATCCCACCATCGTTCGGGTGGATATGCCTTAGTTTGCCGGCATCTCCAAGTTCATATAACAAACAGGCTGGCGGTTTCCCGCCAGCCTGAAATTTGTACATGGTGTCTTAACCGTTAAGCAGACCCATCCCCCAGGAACTAGTTGTGCTGCTTCGATTACGGAACTTTTCCTGCCGTATAATAGTCTCTATGTCTATTGGAGAATTCACCTGATGACCAAACCATTGCCATCAACACAACTTGCATTGATCCTTTCATCCATCCTATTGGTGGTATTTGCGTCCAGTTGTTGGTTTTCGCCTCAAAATGCAATCGCCGCTGACCCGACCGCTGAAATCATTCCAGCGACACAAACCCAAGTCCCCAGCAACACCCCTCTGCCGCCCACCAGTACATTGGAGCCTACGGTCACTCCCACGCCGACCCAGACACCCGTGCCCCTGACTCATTATCAAATGAATGTTGTGTTCGACTACACGAATAGCATTGTGGACGTACAAGAACAAATCAACATATTCAACCGCTGGCCGGATACTCTCACGTCGCTGGTACTGGTGGTGGAACCCAATCACCTACCGGGCGTGTTTACCCTCAACTCAATCTCGGTAGACAACGGTTCGCCCCTTCCCGCTGATGGATACACCCTGGTGGAACACAAACTCACCCTCCCCCTGGGAACCCCCCTCGCCCCGGGTGAACGCCTCACTTTGGTACTTGATTACCACCTCGACCTGCCTCCAATCCAGCCCGAGAGCGGCGTGGATGCACCCACTCCTTTCGGCTATAGCGATCACCAGACGAACCTTGTTTCGTGGTATCCCTACCTGGCCGCCTACGACGCAGGAACCGGTTGGCTGGTTCATGACCGGTATTATTACGGTGAGCACGAGGTTTACGACGCTGCTGATTACTCCATCGATCTTAAGCTGGTCAATCCTCCGGCCGATTTGAAAGTCGCCGCCAGTGCACCTGCTGAAACCAATGGCGATACATTCCAATACACGCTGAATAACGCAAGGACATTTGCTTTCTCAGCCTCCGAGATCTACGTAGTGGAAAGCCAGGTGGTTGGAAACACCACTATCACATCCTACAGCTTCCCCTGGGATCAGGCTGCCGGAGAAGCTGCCCTGCACGACACCGTCAAAGCGTTGGAGCTCTACTCTAATTTGTTTGGGTCCTATGACCGTCCTTCGTTGAGCGTTGTGGAAGCCGCTTTCTTGGATGGTATGGAATATGACGGGTTGTACTTTTTAAGCTATGGTTTCTACAATATCTGGGATGGTACCGAATCCAGTTATTTGACCGCGATAGCGGTGCATGAGACGGCTCACCAGTGGTGGTTTGGCAAGGTTGGAGATGATCAGGCGTTGGAACCCTGGCTGGATGAAGCGTTGGCCACTTACTGCGAAAGTCTTTATTATTCAAATTTCTATCCGTTGTCCATGAACTGGTGGCGCGACGGGCGCATCGGCACATTCTCACCCGGCGGTTTCATCAATAAACCGGTGAGGGATTATGTCACCTATGAGCGTTATCGCAGCGCGGTATACCTCAACGGCGCCCTGTTCTTCGAGGAATTGCGAAATTTAGTCGGTGACGAAGCCTTCTTTGGCTTCCTGCGTGATTATGCCGACAGGTTTGCCTATCAACGTGCGACTTCCAGCGATTTCTTCGAGATCCTGCGGCAGCATACCACGGTGGATCTTTCCCCGCTAATCGAAAAGTACTTCGATCCCGCGTTCTTAAAGCCATGACAAAAGAGCCGGTCGATGACCGGCTCTTTTTTGAAAATCTCGAAGCTCATTTCAGACTGTATTTCAACCACAGGAATTGCGAAGACAGCAGATCAATCGTCAACGCGCCTGCTTCCACCTCAAAGCTTCGGCCGGTGAAGAGATCCTTCACCGATTTGACCTCATCGGCACTCACAGCGAACTTTATGTGCAAAGAATCGCGGCTTAGATTATGCACAGCGATGACCCCCTGACCGTCCGCGTCTCGCACGAACACCGCAGCGCGGGGATCATTGCACTCCACCCAGTCGAATTCGGGCGAGCCAAGCTCCGGGTTCGCGCGGCGCAAGTCGATCATCTTGCGGATCGTGTGCCACAGCGAATGGGAATCTGCCTCCGCCGTGGCTGCATTAACCTTCAATACAGGAAAATCCAGCGAATCGATGACCGGCTCAACTGTCTTTCTGGCAGTCGAAAAACCGGCATTGATCCCGCCGTCCCATTGCATGGGGGTGCGTAAACCGTTGCGGTCGAACAGCTCTATATTATCGCCCATGCCGAGTTCATCGCCGTAATAAAGAAATGGCGTGCCGGGTAGGGAGAAAAGCAGCGAGAAGGCAAGTTCGATTCGTTCCTGGTCGTTGTCCAGAAGGGGAGCCAGACGCCGCCGGATGCCAAGATTCAGGCGTTGCCGGTGATCATGGGCATACTCTGCCCACATGAACTGACGTTCTTCCTCGGTCACCATTTCCAGGGTCAACTCGTCATGGTTGCGTAGAAAAGTTCCCCACTGACAGATCGCCGGGATGGCAGGCATTTGCTCCATTGCCCATCGGATCGGAGAAGAATCCACCTTTTTGAGTGCCATGAAGATGCGCGGCATCAGCGGAAAGTTGAATGCCATCTGGAATTCATCGCCGTTCCCCAGGTATTTCACCACATCTCTGGGCCACTGGTTGGCTTCACACAAAAGCACTCTGCCTGGAAAATTCTCATCCACAAAAGCACGCAGCTTTTTCAAGATCGAGTGTGTTTCAGGCAAATTTTCGCAGTTGGTGCCCTCTCGCTCGATGAGGTATGGAACGGCATCCACCCTGAACCCGTCGATTCCCAGCGCCAACCAGAAATCCACAATCCCCAGCATTTCCTGCAGCACAGCCGGGTTGTCGTAGTTCAAATCGGGCTGATGCGTGTAGAACCGGTGCCAGTAGTATTCATGCGTCTCTTCGTTCCATGCCCAGTTTGATTTTTCCGAATCCAGGAATATGATGCGCGCATCACGGTACACCTGATCGCTGTCACTCCATACGTAATAGGCGTGGTAGGGTGAATTGCGATCCTTGCGGGCAGCCTGGAACCAGGGGTGCTGATCGGAGGTGTGATTCATGACCAGGTCGATGACCACCCTCAGGTTTCTTTTATGCGCTTCAGCCACCAGATTTTTGAAATCTTCTATTGAACCGAAAGCCGGGTTTACTTTGCGATAGTCGGAAATATCATATCCGCCGTCGCGCATGGGCGACTCAAAAAATGGGATCAACCACAGGCAGTCCACACCCAGAGCTTTGACGTAGTCCAACTTTTCAGTCAACCCGGCGAGGTCTCCAATTCCATCCCCGTTGGAATCGTAAAATGATTGAACCGAAACCTCGTAAAAGATTGCGTGCTGATACCAATATTGGTCGTTCATAAAGCTAGATTATCCTTTCACTGATCCGGCAAGCATACCCCGGACGAAATACTTTTGGAATGCGAAGAAAACGAACATCGGAATGAGGAATGACAGGAAAGCAGCTCCGGTGAGAATATGCCAGTTCGAGCCGCGGGGGTCAATCAGATTTGTGATCTGCACAGTCAGCACCGGGTGGGAGGAAAGGAAGATCTTGGCTACCAGGAAATCATTCCATACCCACAGAAACTGGAAAATACCCAGGGAAGCGATCGCCGGCATCGCCAGCGGGAGTGCCAGTTGACGGAAAGCGGTCCAGTGATTTGCCCCATCCAGGTAGGCAGACTCAAAAATCTCCCGGGGCAGAGAGCCGATAAAGTTACGCAGGAGATATATGGCATAAGGCAGGCCAAACCCGGTGTGGAACAACCAGATCCCCAGGAAGGTGCTCTGCAAACCGATGGAAGCATAGAGCCGTGAAATTGGCACCAGGGTCATTTGCAGGGGGACTATCTGCAATCCCACCAGGAGCGCGAACATCCATTGACGCCCCCTGAAATCCATCCAAGCAAAAGCGTAGGCTGCGAATGCTGCAATGGCAATCACCAGCAGCGTCGCTGGAACCGTTACCAGAATGGAGTTGACCAGGGCAGCTCCCATGCCTTCGGGGTTGAGCAAATCAGAACTGTTGCACTTGAATTTGATCGAGGCTGCAGCGCCACCCGCGGCACAATCGCCCAGGTAGGTATTGGTGCCCTTGTAACCCACCAAAGCATCTGCGTAATTGCTGAGGGTCAGACCCAGTCCACGGTTTGCCTTGGCAGACAAGCTTTGCATGTACTTGAGCACATTTCCAAGGATGGCGAGGCTGTCATTGGCATTCTCAGGGAGCACGGGGTTTTTCAAATGGGCTTCGCCATTGACCGGCTGTTTGAGCATTGCCAGCAGTTGATAGTCGCGGGTGTACTGGGAAACCACTGCCGGATCGGAAAGATCAATGCCTGCCAGCGCATTGCCTTTGGGACCGTGACACGAAGCGCAATACGTGGTGTAGTCAGCCTGCCCCACAACGGCTCTTGGTGCAAGCACAGTCCACCAGCCCGTGGTGCGTACTGATTCTTTGTCGCGGAAGGAACTGACAAATAGCCCCAAGGTGGGTATGATCCAGATCAGGCACATGAAGATCAACGCCAGGTTTACGGGAAGAGAGCGGAAGATGCGATTCAGGAAGCGGAAGGGATTCATCGCTGCTCCTCCTGTTTATTGAAACGTCGGATATTGGTGATCATGATGGGTATCATCAATGCGATCAATACCACGGCAATTGCCATCGAACGGCCCGTATCGGTGACGATCAACTTGAACATGCGGTTGGCGATCACTTCGGTGCCGTAATTACCACCCGTCATCACAAACACGATATCAAAGATCTTCAGCACGTTAATGATCATGGTGGTGGTCACCACAACTACTGTGGGCATGATCAACGGCACCATGACTTTCCAAAACGTCTGCCAGCCGTTGGCGCCGTCCACATGGGCGGCTTCGATTACCTCACCAGGCAGCCCTTTGATCGCTGCAGAAAGAATGGTCATACAGAACCCGGCCCAAAGCCAGACTCCCACGATCATCAACATGAAATCGTTGATGGGATAAGTGCTCATAAACGCCACGGGTTTGCCCCCCAGGGCAACGATGATGGCGTTCAGCAAACCTGTTTGAGGTCCGCCGCCGGATTCAATCTTGTACATGAATTGCCAAACGACACCCGCACCGATGAAGGAAATCGCCATCGGCATGAAGATGATAGATTTGGCAATTTTTTCGTAGCGTACGCGTTCTGCCAGCAACGCAAACAACAGACCCGCTGCCACGGTTCCTGGCACCATCAGGACCAGCCATAAGGCGTTATTTGAAAGCGCCTGAGTCATTTCTGGATTGGTCAGTGCATAGCGGTAGTTTTCGAATACCCCCCAGCAGGCTTGACCTTGCACACAATCTACTGATGCCGACTGGGTGCTGGTGCGATCCATAAAACTCAAGACGATTGTGTTTAAAGTAGGAAACACGATGAACACAGCCATGATCAAAAGCGCTGGCAGCAAATAGAGCCAGGGCGTCCACTTTCCCTGTTTCATGATCGATGGAGTCGCAGCCATTCATCCCTCCCAGAATTAAGAGTTGGAGCGCACGACCGTGCGCTCCAACCTGCAACCAAAATCGATTATTTACCTAGCGCTTGTTTCTGTGCTGCAGCTACAGAATCCAGCGCGGCTTTGATATCGCCGCCCTGCACCACCTGGATGATGGCTTTCCACTCGGTTTCACCAAACGGAGCCGGGATGGTATCGCCAAGATCGGGAGTGAATCCGGTAGCCTTGTCGAGAGCTTCAGATTTCTTGATCAGTTGAGTATCGGTGTATTGACCCAAAGCGAGTTTGTTCGGTGACAGATCGAAGCCGGTCTGTGCCCAGGCTTTGGCGCCGTCGGCACCGGTCAGGTAGGCAATCATGGCTTTGGCTGCTGCAGAGTCAGAGAACGCCATCATGTAGTCAGCGCCGCCCTGCATGCCTTTGATGCCGGGGAAGGCGAAGAAGTCATAGTCCGTGCCGTATTTCAGGTTGGGGAATTGTTTAACAATCTCACCACCGGCAAAACCGGATTGCTTCACCATCATGGCTTCGGGTTTTTCCTGGAACACCTTATAGATGGCTTCGAGGAAAGCAGTGTTCAAAGTGCCCTGAGCGCCGCCGACGGTGTACTTGGGATCAGCAGCCCATTTCTTGTAGGTTTCATAGGCAGTCATCACACCGGCATCATTGTAGGCAACCTTGCCGGAGATGATATCGAGCACATATTGCGGACCCTGCTGGGTGAGCAGAAGATCCTGGATGAAATCTGAGCCGGTCCAGCCGGTGGCTGCACCGTTTTCAAATCCCATGCTCCAGGGTACATTCCCGTCCTTGACCATTTTTTCAACCAGAGTGTTCAGTTCATCGAAGGTCGTCGGGACGGTGTAGCCAAGTGCAGTAAATCGTGCCGGGCTGTACCAGACGATGGATTTGATATCCACTTTCGCCGGAATTGCTAACAGGTGGCTATTCGCTGTTCCCATGTCAAGCCAGTACTGAGCGTAATTGGCGGTGTTGGCACCAAGTGTGGATAGATCTTTGAGTTTGTCAGGATAGAGCGTGAGCGGAGCAGTGGTCGGCCAGAAAAGAATATCCGGGGGGGTGCTCTTCACGCGGGTATCCAAAACGCCAGCATCGCGTGTTGATTCAGCAACGATCTTGACACCGCAGGCATCGACAAACGGTTTGAAGATTTTGTTGATGCTTTCTTCTTCGGCTCCTGTCCATTGGTACATCACGGTCAGGGTATCACCAGCCTTGGCATCGCCGCAAATTGCAGGGGTTGCTGCGGTGGGTGCTTCGGTGGGAGCAACCGTGGTTGCTTCGGTGGGTGCCACTGTGGGAGCTTCAGTAGGTGCTGCGGTGGGAGTAGCACAGGCAGCCGCCAGCATGGCGAGCAAAACCAGCGCTACGATCGGTTTCATTAACTTAGACATTTCTTATCCTCCTAACTACTACTTACCTGATGATTGACGGACTTGCCATATGAATCTTCTTCGCATCACCTCCTTCATCATAGAAGATAACCAGCCTAATTACAACTCTTTGGGTTTTCGCCCCAGGGTGGACTCGCGGGCCACCAGTTCAATGCCAAGCAAGATTCCAGACTGCTCAAGGGGTTTATTGAGCATCAATCTCACAAGCTGCTCACCTGCCGTCCATCCGATTCTAAAAGCGGGCAGACGGATGGTGCTCAGGGGGGGATCAAAATACCCGGCCATGGGGATATCGTCAAAACCCACCACAGCAATATCTTCGGGAATACGTCGTCCGGCGTGTCGAATTGCCTGCATTGCGCCGATGGCTACAACGTCGCTGGCGACAAAAACTGCCGTCGGCAATTCGGCAAGCTGAAGGATCTGCTGCATCGCCTGATAACCGCTTTCAGATGTATAGGCACCTTGTCTGATCAGCGATTCATCAGTTGGTATTCCTGCTTCTGCCAGGGCATTCAAATAGCCCTGCCGCCTTTGCTGCGCTGAGGTGTATTTCAATGATGCGTTGGTGATAAAGGCAATTCTGCGGTGACCGAGCTGGATCAGATGACGGGTTGCCGTAGCCGCACCTTCAACAGCATTCACGTCGACAAACGGCAATGAACAGTCGTTCAACTGTCCCATCAAAACAATCGGGAATCCCTCCCGGTAGAATTTCCGGATCTCTTCATCATCCTGGCGAGGCCCGGAAAGGATGATGCCGTCCACCAGGTTCTCACTGACCAACTGCGCGTACGCCTGGGGATGCATGGGGTCGTTGGGTTTGAGCAACACATGAAAGCCGCATTGGCTGACAGATTGCTCGATTCCCAGCATCACCTGAAGCAGAAAGGCATCCGAGAAGATCTGGTCTGCACTTTGCTGAAGCACCAACCCCACCGTTGAGGACTTGCCTGTGACCAGTTTTCGCCCCGAAGCATCAGGGTGGTAATTCAGCTTTTTGGCCACTTCAACCACGCGCTGCCGTGTGGCATCGTTGATGCTGATATTGGTGACATTATTCAAAACCAGGGAGACTGTCGTTCGTGAAACCCCGGCTTCTCTTGCCACATCGAAACTGGTTGCACGCTTGGCAGGCAAATCGGACTCCACAAGTAACACGTGTTAGTAACAACAGTATAGACTTTTTATTTGGTAAAGTCAATAGGGGGTACTATATAGTCAACGCCCGGTCACGATTCCGGTCAGGGTTAATCGCGGTACCAGGCTTCACGCGTCAACGGCTGCCCGCTTTGACCTTCCCCATCGGGCTTGACAAGGAGTGTCTGGTAAAGATTCTGTTGGCGGACCTTGAAGCCGTGGATCGAACCCGACATGTACAACCGCCACACGCGGTAGGTGGCTTCATCCACAAATTTCAACGCCTGCTCGTGATTCTTTTCCAGGTTTTCCACCCATTTGCGCAATGTCAGAATGTAATGCTCGCGCAGGCTTTCAACATGGCGGGTTTCAAACCCGGTCATTTCAGCCTTGCGGATGGTGGTCGAAATTTGCACCAGTTCCCCGTCTGGAAAAACATAAGCACCCGAAAAACTCTCGGGGTCGTTCACCTGGTTCAGCCGGGTGGAGGAAATGCCATGATTGAGGAAAACTCCGCGAGGTTTCAGCAGGCGGTTGGCTTTGGAGAAATACTCCTCCAGTTTGGCGTCTCCCACATGCTCAAACATACCCACGCTCACCAGCGCATCAAAGGGTTGATCCTCTGGTACCATGCGGTAGTCGATCACCTGCACACGGCAATGCTGCGACAGTCCAAGTTCAGCGATTTTTTGATTGGCGTAATCTGCCTGGGGCTTGCTCAGGGTGATCCCGGTGGCTTCAACCCCATAATGCCGGGCTGCCCAAATGACCAATCCGCCCCAACCGCAGCCCAGATCCAGCAGACGTTGTCCCGGTTTTAGCCCCAGTTTGCGGCAGATCAGATCGAGTTTTTGCTCCTGCGCTTTGTCAAGCGAATCAGATGTGTCATGAAAATAGGCACAGGAATAGACCATGTTCGAGTCCAGGAACAATTTGTAGAAATCGTTCGATACGTCGTAGTGGTAAGTGACGGCTTTCTGATCGCGGCTGACCGAATGGCGGCTGCCATGAAGATGAGCAGGGCCGCGCTCAAGTGTAGGACGGTTGGGAGATTGCGGGAGCTGTCTGAGCCTGGCTGCCAGGTTGAGTTTTTGGGTCAGCCTTTTCGCCCCATCATTCAGAGCATCTGCCAGTGGAAATATCGCCTCCACCTTGCCAACGAAATCAATATCATCATACAGGTAAGCTTCACCCATGCCCACCTCGGTACCCGGCAGCAGCATTGCCCGCAATGCTCCAGGGTGTTTGAGTATCAGCCTCACATCTGCATCACCTGCTTCCGGCCAAAGTGTTCCATCCCATAGTTCGACTCGAATCCGTCCATTCAATGCGCTGCCAAATACCTCATCCAGGATCCCCAGGGTGATTTCTTTTGCATTCGCGCTTTTATTTGATTTCTCCATGTTCTGCTCCAGATTTCAGACAACACCGGTTTCAATAGAAACATTTAGATTATATAGATAATCTTTGTCTTATTCAATGCTTGGTGCAGAGACAAATCAGACGATAAATTAATATTCACCTTCTATAATAAACATGTGAATGAATTGAATTTGAAAAGAATGGAAAAGGAGGACAGAATCATGAAAGCATTCTTCAACGAACTTGAAAAAGAGACCGAGAAAAACGAATTCTTCCGCAAAGTACTCTTTACCGGCGAGCATCTTCAATTGGTTTTGATGAGCCTGAAAGTCGGTGAGGAAATTGGCGACGAGGTCCATCCAAACGTGGATCAGTTCTTCCGGGTTGAAACCGGTGAAGCCAAATTCGTCGTCAATGAAAAAGAAGAACACATCGTCAAAGCTGGCGGCGCTGCCGTGATCCCGGCAGGCACTTTCCACAATGTGATCAACCATTCAAAGACGGAACCCTTGAGGCTTTACACCATCTACACACCGCCCAATCATCCGGACGGCACAATCAACAAAACCAAGGCGGATGCCGAGGCGTACGAGAAAGCCAAGCATCACTAGGTCAACCCCAAAGCAAATTTACCGCAGCCTTATTGGCTGCGGTTTTTCAATTCTGGATGGGCTGTCATCATAGGAACTCAATGCATAATTCAGGTCGAATTCAGCTAAAATGAAAATAAGATAATATTGCGGCTTCATCAGCGGGAAAATCACACCTGGTCAGATAGGTGAGCGATCATGAAGACGGTTCTCTGTGTGATGGATGATATCCACACCCGCAGTGCAGTGACCAATATCCTGAGCGCGATCGAAATTGATTGCCTGTTCTGTCAAACCAGCGCGCAGGTCACCCCGTGCCTTGCAAATCCTGATATTTCAGCAGTCCTTCTTGATGCGACCAGCGGAACGACTCGGATTCTCGAGATCTGCCAGGAGATCAGGAAGACCTCCAACCTTCCCGCGCTGGTCATCATCCGGGCAGGACAGGATCATGAGCTTGCGGAGTTGATGGATTCCGGAACGAATGACTTTGTGATGTCCCCCCTTCGAGCGGATGAACTGATGCTGCGCCTTCAGGTGTTGATGCTGCGCTTGAAGCAGCAACACTCCATTCGTTCCGGAGAGAAGCTCAGCTGTGGCGAAATCGTCCTTGATATTCAAGAGCACCGCGTGTGGAAGAACGGGCGACAAATCAGTATCAGCCCCATGGGTTTTGCTTTGCTCGCTTATCTCCTGGCTCACCAATCTCAGGTGGTGACCAAACCCCAGTTGATGCAGGATGTTTGGGGGTATACCACGCCCAATGAGAGCGCCAACCTGGTGGAAATTGGCATTGCACGTTTACGGCGCGAACTTGGTGAGGATCCCAAACAACCGATCTACCTGCATACCATTTGGGGCATGGGATACCGCTTTGAGTACCGCGCTCCCGGTGAGTGAACGTCCGGTGAGCTTTCTTCTGAATCGTGAATCTGACAGCAATTTGTCAGGTCTGAAAGGGATTCTTGTTTGTAAAATGAAATTGGAGTAAATTGGGAATATTTTTCAAGACGCCGCATCAGATGGTTGCAGCGGCATTTCATCATCTCAACCTCTTTACAGCCTGCATCGGCCGCCGAAGAATGGAAAATGAGGAGGAAATCGTACCATTTTGGAGGTCCAACAATTTCATATTCGTCCAATCAAGTGGATGCGATGAACCAAAGATGATTATTGGTCGCTGAGCCTTACAACCAGCCAGATACTTACACAAAGGGGATCTTTGGGGAGCAAATAGCGAAACCGGCCACCACTGGAGGTTTCGCGTATTTGTTAACCAATAGGCATGTGGCAATTTGAGAGGAGCTGCGATGAAAAAGAAATGGATTGTTCCGTTGATGGTCTTGTTCTTCATGACTATCAGCATGGTCATGCCGCAGACAAAGGGGGTGATGGCTCAAACTTCGCCTGCCATCGCCAGCGATCTGGCCGATTATCCGCCTGGCGCCACGGTCACCCTCACCGGCACCAATTGGGCAATTGGAGAATCGGTACATATTTTTGTCAATGATGATATCGGTAACTCATGGAGCTTGAATTCCAACCCCGATCCGGTGGCAGATGCCAACGGCAGTTTCACCTATCCGTTCCAACTGCCCGGGTGGTTCATCGCCAATTACACAGTCACCGCCACCGGTCCTACATCGGGAACAGCCACGACGACCTTCACCGATATGTCAGTGGGCACCTACGACCAATGTGCCAACGATACGGGCACCGGTTACACCTCGGGCGATACAGGCTGCCGCTGGGTGAATGGCAACCTTCAGCAATCCAACTCCCTTTACAAGGAAGGGGATGCCACGGTTCAACGCCTCTGGTTGGACGGATTTGTGCCCGGGTCATCGCATACCGTTTCTTTCGATTATGGCACCACGAAGAGCGGCAAACACGCCTATGACTTCCTGACTACCTGGGATTGGTCTGAAAATTGGATCACCATTGCCGACCGTTGCCAGGATATCCCAGGCTGCACCACCGCAGGGGAAACATCATTGCCCATCCCGGACGATCCGACTGTACCTTATGATTTAGGAACACGGAATTTTGTTATGCGCGGCGGCACCCTCAATAGCGCCACCACTCCGGTTGTTGTCAGCGGAAGTTACGCCGGAGACAGTGATACCCGCATCACGGTCACCTTTACTGTGGCTTCTTCGGGTGACATGTGCACCACGGATAACAAGGGCGTCACCACCTGCGGTATTGCTCTTTGGTTCGGCGCGCATGTGGCAGAACAGCTAAATTGGGGCGTCGGCACAGGCGCGGGAAGCATTCCGGGCTCTCCCTACCATGTGAGCCTGGCATTGGTGGACGGCGCTTCCGCCGGCAGCCGCGATAATCAGATGCAGGCCGGGGCGCTTGTATTGAACGGCACCATTGTGATCGTGAAGGATGCTGTTCCCAACGACGCCCAGGACTTCGGTTTCACCCTGACCAACGGCACCATCACCAATACCTTCAGCCTGGATGACGACTCCGATCCCGCCCTGCCCAACATGCAATCCTTCAGCGTCCCGCCCGGCACCTGGACGGCAACCGAAGGGGCGAACCCCGCGGGCTGGAACCTGACCAACATTGTCTGCGTGGATCCAACCACGAACTCGACGGTAAATCTCGGCACCCGCACCGCGAGCATCAACCTGGCATCTAATGAAACGGTCACATGTACCTTCACCAACACCAAAGCGGGGCACATCATCGTTCGCAAGTTCACCAGCCCCAGCGGAGGGCTGCAATCCTTCGAGTTTGACCCGAGCTGGAGCACTTCCAACTTCTTCCTCTCAGACGGTCAAACCCATGACAGCGGAGCGTTGGTTCCAGGGACCTACAGCGTCTCCGAGTTGACCCCTCCCTGGACCTATCAACTGCAAAGCGCCACCTGTGACGACGGCAGCCCGGTCAGTGCCATCAGCTTGCAGGCGGGTGAAACGGTGACCTGCGATTTCACCAACCTGCGTGTGTACAACCAGGATCTGACAGTCAGCAAGACCGCCACTGCTTCGTTCACCCGGACCTACCACTGGCTGATCAACAAGGATGTGGATCAGACCCACGTGGATATCGCTTCCGGCGGTACTGCGACCTTCAATTACTCGGTGCTCGTCACCCCGGATGGGTTTGTTGACAGCGCCTGGGCAGTCAGCGGTACGATCACGGTGAGCAACCCCAACAGCTTTGACGTCACCGGGGTTACCATCACCGATGCCATCGATAATGGCGGTTCTTGTACTGTTACCAGCGGTACCAATGTCACCGTTCCGGCCAACAGTACTGCGCAGCGTAACTACACCTGCACTTTTGCCGCCGCTCCCAGCCCGGCAGCAGGCACCAACACTGCCACCGCCGCCTGGGATGCCACGACGTTTAACACAGTCAATGACTCTGCCACCGGTTCTGCCGGTGTGGATTTCGCGACCGTCGCTCCCACAGAGGTGAACAAGGTCATCACGGTGGTCGATGATAAGACCGACCCCGGCAACTGGATTACCCTGGGAACATGGAACTGGGCAGACGGCGCGCATACCTTTACATACTCACTCATTAAATCTGGTGTCGCGGGTACCTGCACCAGCTATCCCAATACTGCCAAGATCAGCGAGACCAATCAGTACTCCAATGCTTCGGTAGAAGTGTGCGTTGGGTTGGATCTTACGGCAGCCAAGACCGCTGCAGGCACCTTCAACCGCACCTACAACTGGGAGATCCTGAAGGATGTGGATGCCAATACCATCAACATCGCTTCCGGCGGGACGGCCACCTTCAACTACACGGTCAATGTCAACCAGACCGGTTTCGCTGACAGCGGCTGGACGCTGGCGGGTGTGATTACCATCACCAATCCCAATGATTGGGAGGATATCACGCTTGCCACGCTGGGCGATACGGTGGACAACGGAGGCTCCTGTACGGTTGACCCGGGTCCGTATGTCATACCCATGAGCGGACACCTGGATGTGAACTATACCTGCAGTTTTGCCAGCGCTCCTTCGAGCTACAGCGGAACCAATACCGCCAGCATCACCTGGGATGCTGCTGCAGCTCATACCCCCACCGGGGCTGCCCAGGGCACACACGGTTTCACGCTCACCCAACTTGGTTCGACCAACAAGACAGTCAATGTGACTGATACGTTGGGCGGATCTCTGGGTTCGGTAACGGGCACAGATGGAACGCCTTATGCCACCGCCACCTTCACCTATTCACACGGTTTTAGCGGGGTGGGCGGCACCTGTACTGATTACGACAACACCGCCACGATCACCGAGACCGGGCAGCATGCTGACAAGTCTGTCACCGTCTGTGTGGGTTTGGATCTGACCGTGGAAAAGACGGCCGCCGGCACGTTCAACCGCACCTACCTGTGGGAGATCAGCAAGGGTGTTGATGAGACCACAGTCAACATCGCCAATGGCGGCACAGCCACCTTCAATTACACCGTGGATGTGAACCAGACTGGATTCACCGACAGCGGTTGGACACTTTCCGGTACCATTACCATCCATAACCCAAATGACTGGGAAGATGTCACACTCTCCAGCCTGGCGGATGCAGTGGACAACGGCGGCACCTGTACGGTCGCCGCGGGACCCTATGTGATACCGAAGAGCGGTTCGCTGGGCGTGACTTACTCCTGCTCGTTTGCTTCTGCACCGTCCAGCCTTACCGGCACAAACACAGCCACTGCTGGCTGGAACAAGGCCACCTACTTCACACCCAACAACAGCGCACAGGGCTCGCATGGCTTTACTCTTGCACAACTGGGTGCCACCAACAAGACCATCAACGTGACCGATACCCTGGGCGGCGCGCTGGGCACGGTCACTGCCAATGACGGCACACCGTATGCCACAGCTCAATTTACCTATTCTCACGACTTCAGCGGCGTGGGCGGCACCTGTACCGACTATGACAACACCGCCACCATCACCGAGACAGGGCAGAATGACAGCAAGACGGTTACAGTATGCGTGGGATTGGACCTGACCGTTGCGAAGACTGCAACAGGCACCTTCCACCGCTCCTACTTGTGGGAGATCAACAAGAATGTGGATCAGACCACAATCAATATCGCCTCTGGCGGCCTGGCTACATTCAACTACTCGGTAACGGTCAATCAAACTGGTTTCACTGACAGCGCATGGGTGTTGGAAGGCACCATCACACTTGGCAACCCAAACGATTGGGAAGCCATCACGCTGACGGATCTGACCGATGCCGTGGATAACGGCGGCACGTGCTCAGTGGTTCCGGGACCCTACAACGTTCCAGCCAGCGGCACACTGGACGTGTCCTACTCCTGCTCCTACGCTTCTGCCCCCTCCAGCTACACGGGCACCAACACAGCTACAGCCTCCTGGGATGCCGCTGCTGCGCACACCCCAAGCGGCTCGGCGAACGGCAGCCACGGCTTCACCATGACGATCTCGGGCACCACGAACAAAACAGTTAATGTCACCGATACCCTCGGCGGAGCGTTGGGATCTGTAACAGCAACTGACGGTACCCCCTATGCCTCGCAGACCTTTAACTACAGCCACGACTTTGCGGGGATTGGCGGGACCTGCACCAATTATGACAACACTGCCACGATCACCGAAACAGCACAATCCGACAGCAAGACTGTCACCGTCTGTGTGGGACTGGATTTGACCGTAACCAAGACGGCAACTCCGACCTTCACCCGCACTTACACCTGGCAAATTGCCAAGGGCGTGGAGCGCAACCTCATTGCCCAGGTCGCCGGGCAGGCAACCTTTGACTACACGGTGACGGTCACGCAACTCGGCTTTGTGGACAGCGACTGGATGATCACCGGAACCATCACCGTCTCCAACCCGAATGATTGGGAAGCCATCACCGCCGACATCACCGATTCTGTGAACATCGGCGGAGACGCAGATTGTGCAGTCACCAACGGCGCGGGCGTCTCCATCCCCGCCAGCGGCTCGGTCACCCGTAATTACACCTGTACGTTTACCTCCAAGCCGCTTTACACGGGCACCAATACGGGAACCGCTACCTGGGTTGCAGCAACCTACCATACTCCGAACGGTTCTGCCAACGGCACTGCACCAATCAGCTTCTCTAGTCCCACCGAGGTGAATAAGACTGTTACCATCACCGATAACTTCGAAGGGAATTTGGTGACGCTTGGAACCGCCACCGCGGTCGACACAACGCCATACACAGTTGTAACCTTCACCTACTCGCACACAGTTCCCATCCCTGAGGTCAATTGTGTGTCCTATGACAACACCGCCACCATCGTCGAGACCAACCAGACCGCCAGCCAGACGATTACTGTCTGCCAGCCGTCCATCCTCACCGATACGGAATACTGCCCGCTGGTGAACAACCAGTTCAGGCTGGGATTCACCAACATGCGGCGGTCCAGCCAGTACACCTTGAATGCCACCAACCCCGGGCAGTTCTACTACAACGCCTTCTACTTCGGTACGCCGGGCGAACCCTTCACCATGACCATCAGCATCCCCTACCCGTTCATGACCCAGGAAGGGGCAGCCAATCCCATCCAGGTGCATGACGGCACTGGGGTAACGGCTGCCGGCTGCTTCATGCCCACCCCCAGTTTGAGCGGGTTCACCATCACCACCCAGGCGCTGACACCGACTTCCAAGGCAGGCAAACAGATCATCACCGCCGATGATTACACCTTAAAGGCCATGGGGCAAGCCACCACCGTCACCATCAGCGGCAATGTTCCTGCCACCGGCCTGGTTTATGTGACCATTCACCTGGACTACGGTTTGAAGGGCACGAACGGCTGGAGCCAACTACTGACCTGGACGCATGATCCGGTGAGCAACACAGATATCTATGATCTGCGGAATGCTGGATTGGCCATCACCATCCACGGCTATGAAGTGTACAACTTCTCACAGACCACAAACGCCATCCTTTCGACCACTGCCCCCAGCAGCGTGAATGACCCAAAGAAATTTACCCGGTAAACTCCCCAGGTAATGTTGAAGAAGAAAAGGGAGGGGAGAAATCCTCTCCCTTTTCAGTTATTAACAGGGCAGGATGGTCACAGCCATCTGGCCCCAAATTGGCTTTTCGCCCACCGTACCTATTGTATCGGTCTCAATTGACCCCCGCCGCCCAGAGCGCCGGACAGATCATGTTTCATTTGGCTGTTGATATAATAAAGCTGAATTTTCAATACTGTCGTTGAAGGTTCACGGAGGTTCCATGCGAAAATCTTCACTCTGTGTATTGATCCTGATGTCAGTAATTCTGGCAAGCTGCAGTCAGTCTCCGCAGACAACCGTTGTCCCCTCTGCCGGTCAGACCTCCTCTCCGCAGCTCCCCACCCTGACCATCGCAACACCCACATCTGAATCCCCCATCCTCACCCTTGATTCACTTAAGAATGGCACCTATTTCGTGCCCTTTTACCAAAAAACAGTCACACTGGTGGATGGCAAGTATGACAGCGGAACGGTAAACGATCCGTTAATCGTCAATATGCTTCCACAGGTGGCCTTTGGCGATCTGAATGGAGACGGCACCCAGGATGCTGCGATCCTGCTGGCAGAAAATGGCGGCGGCAGCGGGGTTTTCATTTCGATTGGCGCTGTCCTGGATCAAAGCGGCAACCTGGTGCAGGTGAAAAATTTCGCATCCATAGACGATCGCCCTGCGATTGAAAGCCTGGCAATCAAGGATGGAAAGATCATTCTGGCAGCCAAAATACATGTCCCCAACGATCCCATGACGACGCCCACCCTTGAGACCTCGCTGACTTACGCGGTCTCCGGCGGCACATTATGGCTCACCCGAATGACCTCTTCGGTGCAGCCTGGCAGCGAGCAAAGTATCAACATCGAAAGCCCGGTTACCGGCTCCGAGGTCGGCAGCAATGTTGAAGTGAAGGGCAGCATGCCTGCGGCTCCTTTTGAAAACACATTGGGGTATTTCATCACAGATACCTCAGGCAACCAACTGGCAGCCGGTTCATTCCTAGTGAACGCCGCGGATGTGGGCGCACCCGCCACCTTTGAGCGGACCATCGATCTTCAGGGGATCGCTCCGGGTTCGGTAATCCGTGTTTCGTTATTTGAAGAAGATATGTCGGGGCTTCACTTGTATCGGGCTTTGGACGCAGTGGAATTGAAAGTGAAGTAAATTCCAGTCAGTTGATGAAAACTACGTGGCTTTAGGATTCAACGACGGGCACCATAAATTGGCGCCCGGGTTAGAAATCCATGAGCGCTTTAGGATTCAACGGCGGGCGGGATGTATCCCGCCCGTACGCATTCCATAAACTGCACCGCTCAATATTTCTGGTACCAATCTGTGGAAGGTTCTGTCAGTGAATAACAATCCGACCAGGGTTGTGCCATGGCATTGCACAACGCGGTCAATCTTTCCATGCGCGGACGGGTGACTTGCTGGAGAAATTCCCGCCGCTTGTCGACGCTCAATGGAACCGCCTCCTGCCAGATGGCACGTCCCACCGCCACCCCGCTGGCACCGCTGCGGCAGGCTATGTTCACCTCACGCATGTAATCATAATAATGGGTCGAACTGGAGATCAGCACCCAGGGTATGGCTGAAGCGGAAGTCAAATCCTCGCAGGCTTTCGCGAGGATCTCGTCGTTGCCTGCGTTCAGGTCAACTGGGAATTCAGCCTCGAAAACATCTGCACCCATGGGGGAAAGACGTCTGAGGGATTCGATGACCACCTCAGACCGCTCCGCAGAAGTCAGTTTGGGTGCGTAGGGATCGAGTGAATACGAGAGGGATTCCAGGAAAAGCGGCAGATCTTGATCTTTGCATTCCTGTGCCACCCCGGCAACCAACTCCTCGATCTCGGGTGCGGTAGACGACTGCGGGTGATAATACACCAGCAATTTCACCGCGTCTGCGCCCATGCGGCGGATCTTCTCCACGGACCAACCCGGCAGGCGCTGGCTGAGCCGGTTGTAAGGTCCCCCTGTGTAGCCTGTTTGTTCCAAAGCCACCACCAATCCGCGGTTGGTGGGCAGCGCACCTGAACTGATACATTGCGCCGCTCCATAGACCGGGTCGAGCAGCACGCCGCTGCCATAGAGACCCAGTTCAGCCACCACCTGCTTTTTGATTCCCACCATTTCGGCATCCGACACCGAACCGGGCGAATCCGGTTTGAGCAGCGAGCGCAGGTTGTTGCGGTGATCGACTGCCAGCAGTGCGATGGATTTGTTGGGTGTGCTCACCCGCTGCAGTCCGCGAATCTTGCCAATTGAAAGGGTTCGTTTGTCCATACAGGTCACCAATTTCGAGGCATGACGAATGAATATTAATGAGGAATGGTAAAATACAGTTCGCCGGGAGAGACCTTTTGAGATCTTTGATTGTTGATGAAGGTTAATTCCTATTATAGGGGTTAATTCAGAAATTACCCTGGCTCTTTGAATCGCTTTCTTGATGATCCGCAAAGATCATGTTATAATCCCCGTTCGCCCCACAAGGGTTTGGAATCATGATTTAAATCGAAAGCAAGGTGTTAAAAATGAGCGACTTACTGAAAGCATTCGAAGCCCCGGTAAACGAAAACATTCCGGCTCTGCATTCTGGTGATACTGTCAGTGTGCATGTCAAAATCAAGGAAGGCAACCGCGAACGTATCCAGGAGTTCAAGGGTGTTGTGCTTTATACTCATAACCGTGGAAACGATTCTTCCTTCACCGTTCGCCGCGTGGCAGCCAATGGCATCGGCGTGGAGCGCACCTTCCTCACTCGCAGCCCGCGGATCGACAAAGTGGTGGTCGAGCGTAGCGCCAAAGTTCGCCGCTCCCGCCTGTATTTCCTGCGCGAACGCTCCGGCAAGAGCGCACGCCTCAAGCAGAAATTCAACTAGCCTGCCTTATTTGCCTTTCAGGGTGCAACCTGCAATCGGTTGCGCCCTTGTTTCTTTAAATCTACCTGATGGGAGGATTTCATGAGCGTTCCCTTGATCGGCATCACCAGCAGCCAGAATGGCATTCACCCCAACCCCGGCAGTTCTTACCAGCCTTACTTTGATGCAGTGAAAGCCGCAGGCGGAGAACCCTGGATCATCGGACTCGGGCAGCCGCTGGATGATTTGGACAGCCTGCTCTCCCGGCTGGACGGCTTGATCCTTTCAGGCGGCGGAGATGTTCAGACCAGTCTGTATCACGGCGATGAACGCATGCGGGTGGAGTCCGTGGTGAAAGAGCGCGATGTCCTCGAACTGGCATTGATGGACAAGGTGCTGAAGCTTGACCTGCCTCTGCTTGGCATCTGCCGCGGCGTGCAGGTGATCAATGTCGCCCTTGGCGGTATGCTGATCACGGATATCGGCTCACAATTCACCACAACCATCCGCCATAGCTATCCCTCCAACGAATACCCCCGCGATCTCATTGCCCACGAGGTCGCTCTTGAACCAGACAGCCGACTTGCGGGTATTTACCAGTCTGAGCGCGTCAGTGTCAACAGCCGGCATCATCAGGCGGTACTGGAACCGGCTGCCGGTTGGCGGGTCGCAGCCCATGCGCCTGATGGACTGATCGAGGCCCTGGAAATGCCCGGTTCACGCTTTGCGTTGGGGGTTCAGTGGCATCCGGAAAATCTTCAAGCCTTGACGGGACACAACAACCTGTTCAAAGCATTCATCGCCGCTGCCGGGGTGTAAAATTAAGGCATGAGTGTTCAACCCATTGGCGTTTTCGATTCAGGCGTCGGGGGTCTTTCGGTCCTGCGGGAGATACGCAAACTGCTGCCTGCCCAACCTGTGATCTATATCGGCGACCAGGCGCATGTGCCTTACGGAGCAAGATCATTGGAGGAGGTGCGCCAATTCTCGCGGTCGGTGGCAGAATTCCTATTAAGACAAGGAGCTGGGCTGATCGTGGTTGCCTGTAACACTGCCTCTGCTGCGGCGCTGCACAGTCTGCGGGATGAATTTCCTCAAATCCCATTTGTGGGCATGGAGCCGGCCGTCAAACCCGCCGCGGAGCAAACCCACACGGGTGTGGTGGGTGTGCTGGCGACCGTGGCCACCTTTCAAGGAGCTTTGTATGCTTCAGTGGTCGAGCGCTTTGCGCATGGGGTCACCGTACTTCAGGATCCCTGCCCCGGTCTGGTCTCGCAGATTGAGAAGGGCAACCTCGACGGCGCAGAGACGCGCGCCATCCTCGAAAGGGCGCTGAACCCCATGCTTGAAAAAGGCATCGATACGGTTGTGATGGGCTGCACCCACTATCCGTTCGTCATCCCGCTCATCCAGCAGATCACCGGACCTGCCGTCCGGGTCATCGACCCGGCTCCTGCTGTGGCGCGTCAGACCCGGCGCATGCTCGAATCGCATCACCTGATGGCCGAGAGCATCTCCAACATCGAACCGTTGTTTTACACCTCTGGTGATCCGTCAGAATTCTCCGGTATGATCCATCAGCTCCTTGGGGAAAAACATTCCGTCCGTCAGGCTGTATGGCAGGATGACGGCTCTCTCCATGGAGAAGACTGACTCATTTCCAAATAAAAACCCATCCTCCCCTTCATGACAGGAGCATCACATGTCAAGAATTGATATGGACGTAAACCCGGTGGTGCATGTTACAGTTGACGCCATTGGCAAGCCTGGCGAAAGGGTGTTCTTTCTCCAGGCGATTTCTGAATCACAAACGATTTCGTTCCTGATCGAAAAACTTCAAATCCAGTCACTGTCAGTCGGAGTGGCAGAATTCTTCGCCGAGCTGAAGCAGGATTTTCCAGATCTCCAGCCAGTGATTGCTGAATATTTGGAAGAAAATATGCACATTCAGCCGCCGGTGGAGCCGTTGTTCCGGGTGGGGAGCCTCGGGCTGGGTTATGATGCAGAAAGCGACCGCGCCATCGTGGTGGTTCATGAAATCCTGGGGCCCGACCAGTTGATCGAAGATGTGAGCGAGATCCGTTTATGGTGCACCCGCAAGCAGCTCGCAGACCTGGGAAACTGGGGAGCCGAAGTAGCCAGCCGCGGCAGGGAGCTATGCCCGCTGTGCGGTCAACCCATGGACCCCGCCGGACACCTCTGCCCCAAGAAGAACGGTCACTCCCATTAATGGACGAAACCGGGCACGAGCCTTATTCAGACTCCATACTGGATATTCTGACCCGCGGAGAAATGCAGATCGCGGGCCATTTCGTGCATGGAAGCAACTATACCTTCCTGGCAAATCTGATCCTTGAAGGTAAGGAAATCCAGGCAGTATACAAACCGGTCCGCGGCGAGAACCCGCTGTGGGACTTTCCCAACCGCACCCTGGCAAAGCGGGAAACTGCTGCTTTTGTGCTGAGCGAATGGCTGGGCTGGCAGCTTGTTCCGCCCACGGTCTTCCGCCGGGATGCAACCCTGGGTGCGGGATCACTTCAGGTTTACATCGAACACGACCCTGAAAGGCACTACTTTTCGCTTGGCGAAGCAGAAATTGAGCAGCTCAAACCCGCGGTGCTTTTTGACGTGATCGTCAACAATGCGGACCGCAAGGGCAGCCATTTGATCTTCGATGAACACAATCATCTGTGGCTGATCGATCACGGTCTGTGCTTCAACCGCGAAGACAAGCTGCGAACGGTGATCTGGGATTTTGCAGGAGAACCCATACCTGAGTCCCTGCTGCAAGACTTGAAGCACGCCACCCCCTTGCTCGGTCGCGGAGGCGATCTTTTCAACCGCCTGCACCCGTATCTTTCCATTCCTGAGATCCAGGCGCTCCTGAAGAGAATTGAGTCAGTGCTCGCATTGCCGTTTTTCCCCCTCCCGCCCGCAGACCGCCGTGCCTTCCCCTACCCTCCGTTGTAGAAAGCCTCCGGTTGCTTCCCCCTCTCTGTAAATGATAAAATGAATTTCAGGAGAAATAACCATGCATGAAATGCGGCTTCTACTGGTCGGCTTCGGCAATGTGGGCAGGGCATTCGCCAGACTGCTGGATCAAAAACGGACGCTCCTTCACAGCGAGTTTGATATCGCCACCAGAATTGTGGGTATTGCCACCGGCAGCCACGGCATCGCAGTCAACCCCGCAGGTGTGGACTGGCAACAAGCGATCGCCCTCCTCGAGCAAGGCCGATCCATCTCCGCTCTTTCCACCCGCTCTGCACCCTCCTCAGTCCTGGAAATGATCCAGACCACCCCAGCAGACTTCGTATTCGAAAACTCACCAGTCAACCACCACTCAGGTCAGCCTGCACTTGATCACTTGAAGGCAGCACTTGAGAGAGGCATGCACGCCGTCACCGCCAACAAAGGACCTGTAGTTTACGGTTACACAGAACTGACCCGACTGGCAGCCCGGCACAACCGCCGATTTCTCTTCGAATCTGCAGTCATGGACGGCGCACCCATCTTCTCGCTCTTTCGCGGACCCCTCCCTGCGGTGGAATTGCGCGGGTTCAACGGCATCTTGAATTCATGCACCAATCTGCTGCTGGAAATGATGGAGCAGGGCAGGACATTTGAGGATGCCGTGGCATACGGAAAATCAATCGGCATCACCGAAACCGACCCCAGCGCCGATATCGACGGCTGGGACGCCGCCATCAAGGTGGCTGCGCTCTCCACAGTGCTCATGGGCATTCCCCTCACCCCCGAACAGGTGGACCGCACCGGCATTCGCGGCATTACTCCAGCCATGATGGCTGAAGCAAAAACAGCCGGCGAACGCTGGAAGCTCGTCTGCATCGCCAGGCGGACGGACGGCGGCGTAACAGCACGGGTGGCGCCCGAGAAGGTCAAACCCGCTTCACCGCTGTACAGCATCAACGGTACCAGTTCATTCGTCCAGTTTGAGACGGATGTGCTGCCAGGGCTCGGCATCCTCGAAAGCAACCCTGGACCGGAAACCACCGCCTACGGTTTACTGGCGGATATGATCAACGCCGCGCGCAATGGCTGAGCAAACCTGTTTTATCGCTCTTGGCTCCAATCTGGGCGACCGTCCGAAGAATCTTGCCCGAGCCCGCCTGCTTTTGGCGGATAAAGTGGAGGTGATCAAAACTTCCAGCATCTACGAAACGGATCCCTGGGGCGTGACCGACCAGCCCAGATTCCTCAACCAGGTGGTTGAAGGGAAGACTTCGATGACTGCAGCCGATCTGCTGAGATTTCTCAAGCAGATCGAGCAGGAACTCGGACGCCGCAAAACATACCGTTACGGCCCCCGCACAATCGATCTGGATATCCTGATCCTGGGAGACCTCGTATTGGATACCCCCGACCTTACCATCCCGCATCCGCGCATCGCCGAACGGGCGTTCGTGCTGGTTCCACTGTCAGAGCTTGCACCAGATCTCCTCCTGCCGGGCAGCCAGAAGACCATCCGCGACCTTCTCGCAGCTTCCGGCACATCAGGCGTGAAGCTCTATGAAGGTGCAGTATGATCCTCAATCCCTTCCTTGAATTTGGACGCAAGACCTACGTCATGGGCATCATCAACGTTACACCCGACAGTTTTTCGGGCGATGGATTGCTGGCGCGGCAGGATACCATCCGGGCTGCTCTGGAGCAGGCTGAGTATTTCGTTGAACACGGTGCGGAGATCCTGGATATCGGGGGCGAATCCACCCGCCCGGGTGCGCAGATTGTCAGTGCCGGCGAAGAAATGGACCGGATCATTCCGGTAATCGAAGCGGTGGCTTCGAGCGGATTGAACGCCCTGATCTCGGTGGACACCTATAAAGCCAGTGTCGCCCGGGCTGCGCTGCACGCAGGCGCCAACTGGATCAATGACATCTGGGGGCTGCGGGCTGACCCCGAAATGGCGCCTCTGGCGGCATCTTCAGGCGCTCCGGTGATCATCATGCATAACCGCCTCAAACCCGCTACTTCCGAATTGCAGGAACGCCTCGGTGGTCATTACATTGGCGTGCAATATAAGAATCTCATTCACGACATACAGGATGAACTGCGCCAGTGCATTGCCCTGGCACATACCGCAGGCGTTACGGACCGCCACATCATCCTCGATCCGGGAATCGGGTTTGGCAAGACCGTGGAACAAAATCTTGAGCTGGTCGACCGCCTGGGCGAGATCAAAGCCATGGGCTACCCCCTGCTCTTCGGTCCCTCTCGTAAATCCTTTATCGGCTACACCCTGGACCTGCCCCCGCAGGAGCGCATCGAAGGCACGGCTGCCATGGTGGTGCTGGGCATCGCCCGCGGAGCGGATATCGTCCGCGTTCATGACGTTGAGGTCATGTCGCGCATCGTGCGCATGACCGATGCCGTGGTCCACCGAAATCAGGAGTAACCTTTGATGCACCAGATATCCGTCATTGTGCCTGTATTCAATGAAGAAGCCACCATTTTACAGGTACTTGATTCTCTCAACAGCAGGGTGGAAAACCTGGGTGAAATTCTGGTCATCGATGACGCTTCCACCGATCAAACCGCTGAAATTTGCAGAGAGTACGCTTCCAGTCATCCGGCGGTTCGATATTTCCAGCTTCCCTGCAATTGCGGCAAAACTGCTGCATTATCGGAAGGTTTCAGGAGGTCTCAGGGCGGTATTGTGATCGTCCAGGATGCCGACCTGGAATATGATCCGGCGGATATCAACCGCGTGGTCGAACCCATTCAGCAGGACACTGCAGATGTGGTCTACGGCTCGCGTTTTCAAAACCCCGATGCGCCGCGGGCTTTCTACCGCCGCGCTTACATGGCAAACCGCCTTTTGACATTTCTCTCCAACCTCTTTACCGGGTTGAGATTATCGGACGTTGAAACCTGCTACAAGGCTTTTCGCGGGGAGATCATCCGCGCCATGGTCATCACCTCAGCCCGTTTCGGTTTCGAAATTGAAGTCACCGCCAAACTGGTCAAGATGGAATACCGTATTGCTGAGGTTTCCATTTCCTACAACGGGCGGACCTATGCCGAGGGGAAAAAGATAGGCATTCAGGATGGCTTAATGGCACTCTGGTATATTCTCAAATACAACGCGTTCACATCCAGGATAGATTCATTTCGGAAGGACGAGATGGATTAGCCGTGACCTCCAGTAAAGCTGCAGATTTGAAACCAGAACGTGACCCGTGTATAATTCATACAACTATTGTCACATTTCAAGAGAACTGAGGATGGCATGAGTGATTTTCAAGTTTTGGTGATCGGTGCCGGCCCCGGCGGTTATGTTGCCGCCATCCGTGCTTCGCAATTGGGATTCAAAACCGCCATTGTCGATAAACAATGGCTGGGCGGGGTATGTTTGAACGTTGGCTGTATCCCCTCAAAAGCATTGTTGAAAAACGCAGAGGTAGCTCACACCCTGCGGGAAAGAGGCAAGGAATTTGGCTTCAGCCTGGAGAATCTGTCCCTCGATTACAGCGCAGCAGTTAAGCGCAGCCGGCAGGTTTCCGACCGCCTGACCAAAGGTGTTGGTTTCCTGATGAAGAAGAACAACATCCAGGTGATCATGGGCGAAGCCCGTCTGACTGCGAAGAAGACGGTGATGATCACAGCCGCGGACGGCAAGACGCAGGAACTGAGCGCAGACAATTTCATCCTCGCCACCGGCAGCCACCCGGCCATGATCCCGGGTATCACCGTGGACGGTGAAAAAGTCGTCACTTATAAGGAAGCCATCCTGCAGGAGAAACTGCCAAAATCGGTGGTGATCATTGGCGCAGGTGCCATTGGGTTGGAATTCGCTACGATTTGGAACTCATACGGTACAGAGGTCACCCTGGTCGAAATGCTGCCGCGTATCGCACCGCTTGAGGACGAAGAGATCAGCCAGGAGTTGACCCGCCAGTTCACCCGCCGTGGAATGAAGGTGTTTACGGAATCCAAAGTCATGTCGGTCAAACCCGCGGCTTCAGGGGTGTCGGTCACCATTTCCGGCAAGGACGGCGAGCAAACCTTCGAAGCGGAACAGGCGCTGCTGGCTACGGGTTTCAAACCCAACATTGAGAACCTCGGCCTCGAAGAAGCCGGCGTCAAATTGACTGAACGCAAATTCATCGAGATCGATCACCGCATGGCGACCAACGTACCCGGCATCTATGCCATCGGCGACGTCACCGGCAAGTTCCTGCTGGCACACGTGGCATCCAAACAGGGCATCCTGTGTGCTGAAGCCATCGCCGGTAAAGAGGTCCAACCCATCGATTACAACATGGTACCCCGGGCCACCTTCTGCCAGCCGCAGGTGGCATCCTTCGGCTACACCGAAGCGCAGGCAAAAGAAAAGGGGTTGGAGATCAAGGTCGGAAAATTCCCCTTCCAACCGAATGGCAAGGCGTTGGGTATGGGAGAGACCGCCGGGTTCGTGAAGATCCTTACCGACAGCAAATATGGTGAGATCCTCGGCGCTCATATGATCGGCCCCGAAGTCTCGGAACTGCTGCCCGAGTTAACCCTGGCGCAGAAAAACGAACTGACCATCGAAGAGGTGGCGGACAACATTCACGTCCATCCTACGCTCAGCGAGGCGATCCTCGAAGCCGCCGAAGGTGCTCTGGGAAGATCAATCCATATCTAAGCGGTTCAAGATGATTACAAAAAGCTGGAGCGATACCATGCTCCAGCTTTTTGATTCTGAATCCTTCCGGCTGCGAATACCAATGAATTGTTAATGCAGGCATGTTATAAAGAAGAATACACAAATTCGATATGCTATAATTTTTTGTTAGGCTGAGGACTTCCGCCCTGAAGAGGTGACCATGGTATTGCAGAAATTAGCCCGCGTGTTTGGCGGTGATGTCAATAAACGAGAACTTGAAAGAATGTCCAGCATTGCGGACGAGATCAATGAATATGAGCAGCCTTATGAAGCGCTCAGCGACGGGGCTTTACAGGAAAAGACTGTAGAGTTCAAACAACGTTTCACGGATGGTGAAACCCTCGACGATCTGCTCCCCGAAGCCTTTGCGGCGGTTCGCGAAGCCAGCAAACGCACCATCGGGTTGCGGCATTACGACATTCAGATGGTGGGCGGAATTGTGCTTCACCAGGGGAAAATCGCAGAAATGCGCACCGGTGAAGGTAAAACCCTGGTTGCCACCCTTCCTCTTTATCTCAATGCGCTGACCGGACGCGGCGTGCACCTGGTGACGGTGAATGATTACCTCGCCCGCCGCGACGCTCGTTGGATGGCGCCGGTTTACCAGGCTCTGGGACTATCGGTGGGTGTGCTGCAAATGGCCACCCGTACCGAAAACGGGCGCATGGCTTTCCGGGTGGATCTGACGAAAGAAAACGCCCGCGAAGACCTGCACCAGCTAGACCTGGTGCTGCGCGGCGAGGCTTATGCCGCTGATATCACCTACGGGACCAACTCGGAATTTGGGTTCGACTATCTGCGCGACAACCTCACCATGTCCATCGCCGAACGGGTGCAGCGCGGGCATTATTATGCCATCGTCGATGAAGTGGACAACATCCTCATCGACGAAGCCCGCACACCGCTCATCATCTCCGGTCCCGCTTCGGAGAACGTTGAAGAATACACCCAGATGGCGCAGGTCATCCGCCAGTTGAACGCTGAGGATTACGAGATCAACGAAAAGGACAAGCAGGTCTCGCTGACGGAGATCGGTGAAGCTCACATTGAAGAGATCCTCAACACACCGTTGCGCAATCCCAACGACCCCGAGGAAATCACCCCTGAACAGGCGCGCATTCTCGGTTACATCGAGCAGGCGCTGCGCGCACAGCATCTCTACCGCCGAAACAAGGACTACATCGTGCAAGGCGGCAAGGTGGTGATCGTGGATGAATTCACCGGGCGTTTAATGCCCGGACGCCGCTGGTCCGAAGGTCTGCACCAGGCAATTGAAGCCAAGGAAGGCGTGAAGATCGAGCCGGAAAACGTCACCTACGCCACCATCACCATCCAGAACTATTTCCGCATGTATGAAAAACTCGCCGGCATGACCGGTACTGCTCTTACCGAGGCGGAGGAATTCGGCAAAATCTACAAGCTGGAAGTTCAGCCTGTTCCCATGAACCTGGAATACTCTTCGCAAAAAGCAGACTCCGAACTTAAAGTGGTGTCAACAAAAGACAAAGACAACTATCCGGTTGAGTATTACACCCTCAAATCGGATGCCAGCCAGAAACCAGCGTACTGGCGGCGGCAGGATTACCCCGATCTGGTATACCGCACCGAGGAAGGCAAACTGCGCGCCATCACCACCGAGATCATTCACACCTACGCCATCGGACGACCGCAACTGGTGGGTACCACGTCGGTGGAGCACTCCGAACGCCTTTCACAGCGGCTGGCTGCTGAACCCCTGCGCCGGCTCGGACAGGCACTGCTCATTCGGCAGGCTTGGATCGAAAAGCATAACAAATCGCCAGAACTCGAAATTGCCGAGCTGCAATTCCTCAACAAACCGCTCGACGATCTGAATACTTCCGAGCTGCGCCAGGCTGCCCGGCAGGCGGGTCTCAGCTCCATTAACCTGGAGGATGAGGAAAACACGCGCCTGGTGCTCTCGGTCTTCGATGTTTCGCCAGAAAACAAAGACCGCCTGATAAGCGTGTTCCAGGGCGGCATCCCCCACCAGGTATTGAACGCCCGCAAACATGATGAAGAAAGCCAGATCATCGCCAGGGCAGGCTCTTTTGGAGCGGTGACCATTGCCACCAACATGGCAGGCCGCGGCGTCGATATCAAGCTCGGCGGCGAGTTGAGCGAGGAAGTGCTTGCCGATGTAATTCACGTGCTCGAGCGCGCCGGAGTCAAAGACCCCTTCGACCTGAACAACGATCAGCGCCGGGAGGAACTGCTCAAACTCACCCCCGAGGATTATGGGATTTACGAGGAGTCGGTCAAGACCTTCCTGGATTATTTGGATGACATGAAGAAGGTACGCGCCCTGGGCGGTTTGCACGTCGTTGGCTCGGAACGCCACGAAGCGCGGCGCATCGATAATCAGTTGCGCGGGCGCGCCGCCCGCCAGGGTGATCCGGGATCCTCCCGCTTCTATCTCTCGCTTGAAGACGAACTGATGCGCCTGTTCGGAGGGCCTTCGATGGAAGCGTTGATGGGACGCCTGAAGGTCGATCCCAGCCTGCCCATTGAAAGCAACCTGCTGGGCCGCATGGTTGAACAGGCACAGGAGCGGGTGGAAGGGAACAACTTTGACGTCCGCAAGCATCTGCTGGAATATGACGATGTCCTCAATTCACAACGCAAGCGCATCTACAGCGAGCGAGACCGGGCTTTTGAAAAGGAAGACCTCAGCGAGGATATCGACGAAATCCTGCATACCGAACTTCAGGAACGGGTCAGCCGGACTTCGAAGGAAGAAGAAGGTACCTGGAAGCTTCTGGCATTCCTCGAAGAAGTGCAGCCCACCAGCATCTTCGAACAGGAAGGTGTACGCACTCCTTCCTTTACGGTGAAGCAGGTGATGGACGAGGTCAGAAGGCGCTACGGAAGCAAACCTTATGATCGTTATGATCTGACTGAGGTTTTGTTGACAATAGCAGGAGAGGCGCTCAAGCTTGAGAATGAGCACATATCCTCCAGCACTCACACCCTGATCGCCAAGACCATGGATTCGGTGAATGAGATCCTGTCTGAGCGGGTCGACACCCTCGACCGTTATCTGGAAAGCGCGGGCGAGACGGATGAGGAAAACCAGCAGGTCATGCGTCCGCAGCAATTGCTGGAGCAGATCAGCAATGAGACTCGTACACCGCTGCGGTTGAACTCAGATCAGCTCAAACGCCTGCCGGAAGGTGATTCTGACGTCCGCGAGGCGCTCGTCAAACAGATCAGCAGCACCTTGAACCTGCTTGCGGTGAGCCGTCTGATTGGCTCCATCGAGCGCCGGTTGGATGAAAGTCTGAACCTGCGTCCCCAGCAGTTGATCGACCTGGATTGGGACGAAATCGGCGACGGCATCATGCAGGCGGTCAATACGGTGCTGCAGAAGCGCGAAGACAGTCTTACCTCCCCCCAGGGTCCGATTGCGCAGAATATTGAAACCTATCTCAACCGCACTCCGCTTGAAAGCATCGAGGATGATCGCCTGTGCGACCTGCTGCTGGAGATGAGCTATGGCACACGCATCGCCATCGACGCCCGCACGCACCAGAAAGGTTTCCGCCGCATCCTACTCATCAATTACATCTACTTTGCCGCCACCCTCATCGAGAATCTATCCTCCCAGGCGCTTACGGAAGAAATCCTCGACCACTTGAATGACACGCTTCAAAAATTGGAACAGGTATGGGGCATCGTGGAATTCGAACGATTCCGTATTGCCAACGTTCCCGTCAGCCAGATCGAAGCTCCTTCGCGTGACCGCTTCATTGCCGACTTGCCCGAAGAAGACGCTTCTGCGTTGCTCACGAAAACCGGCGACGAGCTCTCGGACGAGGAAAGGCTGAAGCTATCCGAGATCATGGGCAGCCGCACCCAGAACGAGATCAACCGCCACACCCTGGTTTCGGTCATCTCCGACCTGTGGGTGGATCATCTGACCAAGATGGAATCTCTGCGTGTCTCCGTTGGACTGGAAGCCTTCGCCCAACGCGATCCCCTGGTGCAGTACAAGGGAAGGGGCTCAGAAATGTTCAAAGAGCTGCTCTCCGATATCCGCATCGGAGTGATCAGCCGCATCTTCCGTTATCAGCCGCGCAGGCCGGGTCAACAGAACCAGGAGCAGCGTGCAGCAGCGGTTGAAACCGCTCCTCAAAAAGCAGCGCCGGCACAGGCGGAAATCTCGCAGAAGAAGAAGCGCAAACGGCATTAATTTGCACCAAAAGACTTGGGTAATATGAAAAGAGCCTACCATTTTCCCTGGTAGGCTTGACTATTGCAGAATTTATTGCGGTATAATCAAGTACTAAAGCCCATGGCAATTTGCTTTGCTTGCCAAGTGTTTAATTCACCTTTATAATGGGCTATATCTTATCCATCGGAGTGCACAAATCGCATGGACAATAACGACGCCCAACTCGAGTCTGGGGCTAACCTCGAGAATAATCAGATTGATAAAGACAATATGGCTGATCTGCTGGCCGGCGAAGGCTTGGGAATCGATTTTCCCCAGCAGGGTGAGATTCGCACTGGCGTGATTGCCAGCATGACCCCCGGTCAGATTCTTGTCAGTGTTGGCACCAAGTCGGAAGGTGTGATTGCCGGTAAAGAGTATGAGCTTATTCCGCCGGAAGAGCTTGCCAACCTCAAGATTGGCCAGGAAATCCCGGTATACGTGATCAACCCGGAAGACCAAAACGGAAACCTCATCCTCTCCTACACCCGCGCCCGCGAAGAACAGAGTTGGCAGATCGTGGAGAGCATGCTTTCGAGCAAGGAAGCCTATCACAGTTCAGTGATCGGCTACAACAAGGGCGGTTTGATCGTTCCCGTGGGCGGTCTGCGCGGTTTCGTTCCCGCGTCACAGATCAGCCTTACCCGCCGCGCCGGCATGACCGGTGACACTCCAGAACAGCGTTGGAGCCGTATGATCGGGCAGGAAATCGACGTTGTGGTCATCGAAGTCGACCGCGAACGCCGCCGCCTGATCCTCTCCGAACGCCAGGCCAGCACCGAGACCCGCGAATCTGTGAAGGAACGCGTGATCGATGAGCTCAAGGAAGGCGAAGTCCGCACCGGCCGCGTCACCAGCCTGGCTGATTTCGGCGTATTCGTCAACATCAACGGCGCCGACGGTCTTGTCCACCTCTCTGAGATCTCCTGGGATCGCATCACCCACCCCAGCGAAGTGCTCAAGGTCGGCCAGGAAGTCCAGGTCAAGGTCATTTCCATCGACCGTGAAAAGAAACGCATCGGCCTTTCCATTCGCCAGCTTCAGGCTGACCCGTGGGATCAGAAGGCTGCCAAATTCCAGGTGGGTCAGCTTGTAGAAGGCACCATCACCCGCCTGACCAAGTTTGGAGCTTTCGCCCGCCTGACCGATGACGTTGAAGGTCTGATCCACATTTCTGAGATCAGCGAAAAACGCATCGAACATCCCAAGGAAGTGCTCAAGGAAGGCGACACCGTCACCCTGCGCATCATCAAAATCGATCCCGCGAATCACCGCATCGGGCTGAGCGTCCGCCGCGTCGATTCGATGGCCTATGCCGATATGGACTGGCAGAGCCTGGAAGCTGAATTCAACGAAACCGAACTGGAAACCGGTTCGGAAGAGACTCCGGCTGAAGAACCCAAGCCAAAGAAGTCCAGAACTCCCAAAACTGAAGAGAAGGAAGAGAAGAAGGATTAGGAAGGTCCCTCTAACGGTGCCTCCGAAGCCTGCGAAGATCAAGTTCAGACAAAGCGCACCGTCAAAGGTGCGCTTTCTTTTATTCAATCACCATGACTTACATTATTGACGCCCACCAGGATATCGCATACAACGCATTCACCCTCGGCAGAGATTTCCGGCTTTCAGCTCATGAAATTCGCCGGATGGAAGCCGGCACCAACATTCCAGCGTGGAACAACGGAGAAGCCACCCTGGGCTGGCAGGATTATCAGCGCGGCAAGATTGCACTGATCTTTGCCACACTTTTCTTCGCGCCCCGCAAATACAACGGAGGCGATTATGAGATCCACACTTACTCCAACCCCAAGGAAGCACGCCCCCTTTTCCGCGTACAGCTCGATTACTACCATTCGCTCACCGAAGACGGTGAAAAGTACCAGCTTGTGAAGAATCAGGTTGACCTTGCGCGGGTGCTTGAACCCTGGCAGCAAGACCTGCCGGGAGATCACCCCGTGGGATTGATCCTTCTCCTCGAAGGCGCAGAAGCGCTTGGCGACCCGCGCGAACTTGAAGAGTACTACGCGGAAGGTCTGCGCATGGTGGGACCGGTCTGGTCGGGCATCCGCTACATGGGAGGTACCAACGAAGACCGCCCGTTTGATCATGAAGCCCGCCACCTGCTGGAAATTATGGCTTCGCTTAACATGATTCTCGATATCAGCCACATGACTGAGAGGGCATCCCTGACAAGCCTAGATTTATACGAGGGCCCGGTGATGGCCGGTCACGGTAACTGCCGCGCGGTTAACGGCGGTCAGGGAGGTGAACGCCATTTCACCGATGCCACACTCCGCCGCCTGCTGGATCGCGATGGTGTAATGGGCGTTTTGCCGTATAATAAGTTTCTAGTATCTGAATGGAATTCAAACCTACCGCGTGAATCCGTGACCCTTGATAATGTGATCAGGCATATCGACCACGTCTGTCAACTGGCCGGGGATTCAAAGCACGTTGCCATTGGATCTGACTTTGACGGCGGGTTTGGCTTCCCCAGGATTCCGCTGGAGATCGATACGATCGCTGATTTTCAGAAACTCGCCCCCGCCCTCAAAGAACGAGGGTATACCGGGCAGGATGTTGAAAACATCTTTCATCAGAATTGGTTCAATCTATTGGAGCGCTCACTTCCAGGATGAACGATCAAGACACTTCCGCTGTCAATAAGAATACTCTTGAAAACGGGGAAAAGAAACGCCTGCCGCTTACGTTCCGCAGCGTAAGATTTGGGTTGGTCGTCACACTGGGAGGATTCATCTTTTTCCTCATCGGAGCCCGTCCATCACTGTTTGGTTTGGACCGCAGCCCGGTGGTGGGTTTCATTCAAATTGCAGTCATGCTGATCGGCATTGCTGTTATGTGCCTGGGGGGGTACTACACTGTCAAGCGCTTGTGGTGCGGTGAAGAAGTCAGCATCTCAGCCGATATCGGCATGCGGCTGGTCGCTTCTGGATACGTATTTGCCCTGTTTTCGGGGTTGGCAGATGTATTTGGAATAGGATCTCACCCGCTGCCGGGGGTGCCGTATTTTGGCGTCTGGCAGGCACGCGGCATGGAAGTAAGCCTGGCGATCATCGCCATTGGCTTCATTATGATGATGCCCTTTAAGCGGAACCAGCTTAACACACGCAAGAAACATTAAGACTGCGTTGCCGATTCTTCGTGGATCGCGGCGAGCATTTCCTCGTTTGAATCAAATTTGAAGTCAGGAATCCCCAGGCGCTGCGCCTGGGTTTCTTCTGCTCGTAAAAGGGGTTCGAGCATCGGTTTTTCCACCGGTTCATATCCCAATTCTATAAGCTTACTCTTCACAGTTTCCGCTTCGATGTCAGAAGGTGCAGCCCCATTGGTCAAATACTGCATCACAGCCGCCGCACATTGAACGCCGTCCCGCCTGGCAATTCCCACCACTCCGCTGCTGGCATTCCGAGACCAGCCGCCGACAAACATTCCCGGAAGGTTCTCATGTGTGGCCGGGTCCATCACCTCATAGGATGTGCTCTCCACTGGAAAGGCCGGGTGGTCGGACTTTGCGTATTCCGAACCGGTGGTCGGCAAACCAAGATGGTCGTCCACACGATCGCCAATGGCGAAGATCACCGTATCCACGTCGAGCACAAAATACCTGCCCAATCCCCTGGCTTTGACCTGGTCCTTGTCCATCACCAGGGTGTTTTCCTCAAGCTCCAGCCCTTCCACACCGCTGGCATTGCTGCCGTGGATCCTCACCGGGGAAAGCAAGAATCGAAAGCGAAACTTCGTATCAGAGTCTTTGGGCAGCCCTTTTCCCACAGCATCGGCGATCATTTGACGGGGAACTGAAGGATCCTGCCCAAGGGATAACATGACTGGCGCCACCCGCTTCATTTCAGCCTCAAAATCGCCCAAATCAAGGTTGGAGCTGAAAGATTCCATCTCCTTGCGGTCAAATTTGGTCTCCGCCGGACCCCTGCGGGCAATGGCATACACTTCGTCCACCTTGCGCATGTGAATAAGATAATGCGATACATCCGCCATCACATTCCCCACCCCGATGATGGCAACCTTTTTGCCTATCTTGATCGGCGACTGGCTGAACGGCGGCAGGTGGTTGTAATAGTAGACCACCTCCTTGGCGTGATACACTCCCGGGATCCTTTCACCGGGCAGTCCAAGCCATTTGGTTCCCTGTGCCCCAATCGTGACCACTATGGCAGAAAATCCCCATTCCTTTAGCTTCTCGAGGGTTAAGGGCTGGTTTTCTCCAACCGTTACATTGCCGTAATAGTGGATGTTCCCGCAATTCAAAATTTGTTTGATCTGCGCGCGGAGCCCGTCTTTCATTTTTAGTTTATCGGGATAGATTCCATATTCCGCCAGTCCCCCTGGCTTGATGTCGCGGTTGAACAGCGTCACATCCACACCGTGGTTGCACAACTCCCGGGCGGCAAACAGCCCTGCTGGACCAGCTCCGACGACCGCTACGCTCCAGTGACCAGGTTCAGCTGCCATGATTTCCCTCCGCGGGTGGAATAATCGGCTTCTTGAATCATTCTATATTGAGTAATATTATAACCCTTTGACTACCCCGACAATATGGCTTGTGCTATAGTTACTAAAAGTAAAAGAACTCAGCATGACAATGAGCGAGGTTCAATGATGGAACAAATGACTGAGGTCATTTTAGATAACGGAATGAAAGTTCACCTGATGGAGATTCATACGGCTCCCATCGTCAGCCACTGGGTTTGGTATCGTGTAGGTTCGCGTTATGAAACCAGCGGGAAGACGGGCATCTCTCATTGGGTGGAGCATATGCAGTTCAAGGGAACACCCCTTTTCCCCGCCGGGGTACTTGACCGGGCAATTTCGCGGGATGGCGGTATTTGGAACGCATTTACCTATATGGATTGGACAACATTCTTTGAAACCATGCCGGCAGCCAAGATCGATCTTGCATTGAAGCTTGAGTCTGACCGCATGGTCAACAGCCGGTATGACCCAGCCGAGGTGGCATCAGAACGGACAGTGGTCATTTCAGAACGCGAAGGCAATGAAAACGAACCTCTCTTCCGCCTGGATGAAGCGGTGGAAGCTGCTTCGTTCAACACCCACCCCTACCGGAACGAGGTAATTGGCAGCATTGCAGATCTTCATGCCATCCAGCGGGATGACCTATACCAGCACTACCGTAAGTACTACAACCCGGCGAATGCAGTACTGGCTATCGCCGGCGACTTTGAAACCCGCGCAATGCTTGACCGGATCGGTGATATCTACGGAAAACTCCCGGGTACTCCCGTTGCGGCGCTTGAAATTCCCCTGGAAGCCCCTTTGAATGGTGAAAAACGAATCGAAGTCCGCGGACCGGGCGAGACCACCTACCTTAATCTGTCCTACCGCGCGCCTGCTGCATCCGACCCCGATTTCTTTGCAGTATCCGTGCTCGATAGTCTCTTCACCGGTCCATCCAGTCTGAACATGTTCGGCGGAGGAGGGATCTCCAACAAGACCAGCCGGCTCTACCGCACCCTGGTTGAAAAGGAACTGGCCGTCTCTGTCAACGGCGGCATTCAGGCAACCAAAGACCCGTATTTGTATTCCATCACGGTAACCGCCCGGCCTGAGGTCGAGCCTTCAGCGATCATCGCTCGCATTGATGAGGAAACGTCACGGCTGCAGGAAACACTGGTCACCCAGGAAGAAATCGACCGTGCCGTGAAGCAAGCCAGGGCATTATTTGCCTATGGGAGCGAGAATATCACCAACCAGGGATTCTGGCTGGGTTATACAGAGATGTTTGATTCTTACCGCTGGTTCAGCGAATACGTTCAAAGGCTGCAGGCTGTCACCCCCGAACAGGTCCTCAAGGCAGCCCAAAAGTACCTATCCCGCTCCAGCCGTGTGGTGGGAACCTATATACCGGAAGGACCGCAATCATGAACCTTCTTTTTGACATTAACATCAACTCTCTGCCTGGTCCGCACGATATCCACCGCAAGGTACTTGCCAATGGCATTACCATCCTCACAAGAGAGAATTTCCAAAGCCCATCGGTGGTGGTTTCAGGGCTGTTCGGAGCAGGAAGTCTCTTTGACCCCGCTGAAAAGCTTGGTTTGGCATACTTCACCAGCCTGGCTTTGATGCGCGGAACGCAGACCATGGATTTTCAAACCATTTACGACCGGTTGGAATCCGCCGGCGCAAGCCTGGGGTTTGCAGCCAGTGTGCATAACACCAACTTTGGCGGCAAAGCACTTGCAGAAGATCTCCCGCTGCTGGTTTCAATGCTGGCGGAATGCCTGATGCATCCCACCTTCCCCGAGATTTATCTCAACCGTCTGCGGGCGCAAATCATCAGCGGTCTCACTGTTCGGGCACAGGACACCAACGAAATGGCTGCCCTAACGTTTGACCGGCTACTCTTTGGCGATCATCCCTACGCCCGGCCAGAGGACGGATTTATTGAAACAATCAATCGAATCCAGCGCGATGATTTGGTTGAGTTTCACCGCACGCATTTCGGACCGGAAAGCCTGGTCATCGTGGTCGTCGGTGCCGTAACCGCAGAGAGTGTATTCGACCTGGTGGAAAAAGAATTAGGCGCATGGAAGAATCCTTTGGTTGAAGCAGCCCCCAGCCTTCCCAAAATCCAACCGCTCAAGGCAACATTCCGCGAACATGTGGCGATTGCCGGGAAGAGCCAGACCAACCTGGTGATGGGTACCCTGGGCCCCCGCCGCAATGCACCCGAATACCTGACAGCCACACTGGGCAACAATATTCTCGGTCAATTCGGCATGATGGGTCGTATTGGCGATTCGGTGCGCGAAAAAGCCGGACTGGCGTATGATGCCTACACCAGTTTGAATTCCTGGATCGAAAGCGGAAGCTGGGAAGTGGCGGCCGGGGTAAACCCAGAAAACCTGGAAAAAGCCATCCAGCTCATCCTGCAGGAATTGAAGCGCTTTACCACTGAGCCGGTCAGCCAAAATGAAATTGAAGACAGCCAGGCGAATTTCATCGGTCGCCTGCCGCTCAGCCTTGAATCCAACGCCGGGGTAGCCAATTCCATCCTCAACCTTGAACGCTTCAACCTGGGACTTGATTACCTCCAGAAATACCCTGAAAAGGTCAGGCAAATTACCCCTGCCGAAATTCTGGAAACTGCGCGGGCATATATCGATCCGGAAAAGCTGGTCATCGTCAGTGCGGGGGTTGGTCCTCAAAAAGGTCAGCCATGACACCGCGTTTGGTCAACGGGTTGGATCTGATCGAAATCAGCCGCTTTGCAGAAATTGATCCAGCCATCCGCGAGCGCTTCATTCAGCGGGTGTTCACGCAGGAAGAACAGCTCCAGTGTGAGGGGTCGGATGAACGGCTGGCCGGCAAGTTTGCCGCCAAGGAAGCAGTGGCCAAGGCATTGGGCAGCGGCATCGGGCAAGTTGGATGGCGCGAGATTGTCGTATTGGATGATGCCTCCGGTCAGCCGGTGCTGCAACTGACAGGAGCTGCAGCCCAGGTGGCAGAATCTCTTCACTTAATCGATTGGTCCATTTCCATTACCCACACACGGAGCCTTGCTGCTGCAACAGCCGTGGCGCTTAGGCAAGATTGACCAGGGAAAAATGGGTGGAACGCTTCATCTTTTGGGCTTGAGCGATATCGAAATTGGGTTCATTTACAGCCCAATGGTCGTGGACCGTTTTCAAAACATCGACCTGATCCTCAGTTGCGGAGACCTGCCGTACTATTACCTTGAATTCCTGGTCAGCATGCTGAATGTGCCCATGTACTTTGTGCGCGGGAACCATGCCAGTAAAACGGAGTACACCACCGCCGGCATCCGCACAAGCCCGTGGGGTGCCGTGAATTTGCACCGCCGGGTGCTGGAAGACGATACCGGTCTTCTTTTGGCAGGTCTTGAAGGCAGTCTGCAATACAACCGTGGACCGCACCAGTACAGCCAGGAGGAATACTGGTACATGGTGTTCCGCCTGGTTCCCGGGTTGCTTCTCAACAAGATCCGCTTTGGCCGCTTCCTCGACATATTCATCTCGCACGCCCCGCCCTGGCACATCCACGACCAGACCGATCGTCCCCACCAGGGCATCAAGGCATTCCGCTGGCTGATCGATGTTTTTCAGCCCGCATATTTCCTTCATGGACACATCCACATTTATCGAAATGATACAATCACCAAAACCCAGGTCGGCGATACCCAGGTCATCAATGTGTACGGCTATCGCGAATTGGAAATTGATACCCCAATAAGACGTTCCTGGCAGAAATAGAGGTTTTTATGCCATTCCCCGAATCCATCCCAACTGCAAGTTTCACCCACCAATCCAAGGAAGACTTTTCCAAGGCTTATTGGAAGGGATTTTGGAATTCCATCCTCAGTTGGCTGAGGCGATCCAACAATGAACTGCTGCCCTTCGATGAAGTGCGCAAACGCATTCCGATGCGCGGTCAGCACTATCGCGGTTTGCTGCAAATCGAGACCTCGAGGATCATCGGATCAGAAAGCCGCTTCAACGATTTCGACCGCGCCTTCCTGCCGCGCCAGACTCATACACGCGAACGCTGGGAAAGCATCGACCGGGCTTATTTCCAAGATGTGATCCTGCCGCCCATCGACGTGTACAAGGTGGGCGACGTGTACTTTGTCAAAGATGGCAATCACCGGGTTTCGGTCGCCCGTGAACGCGGTCAGGTATATATGGATGCGTACGTGATCGAAATCGATATTCCCGGCAACCTGGATGAACACACTGACCTCCACAAGTTGATCACAATGCAGGAGTACGCTGAATTTCTCGAATCCACGAGGCTGGATGAGCTTTATCCGGGCGAGAATTATCAATTCTCAGTTCCCGGTCAATATGAGAAGGTGCTTGAACACATCAAAGTGCACCGCTATTTTATGGGCATGAAAAAAGATCGCCCCATTTCTGATGAGGAAGCAGTGGTCGGCTGGTACCGGGATGTGTACCGTCCTTTGGTAAACATTATCCGCAAACGGCGGATTCTTAAGGAATTTCCCCACCGCACCGAAATGGACCTGTACCTGTGGATTATTGAACACCGTTACTACCTGACGCAGGAGATCAACCGCCCGGTCAGCCTGGATGCGGCTGCGATGAACTTCATGAGGACTTTTTCACAACGACCCTTTCCCCACCTTCGCAAAACATTGAACTGGATAAAGCATCTGTTCAAACCAGCTGTAGACAATGAGAAGAAACTTTAAAGTTTTCTCTCCACAGGGTTGACCTGTACCAGGGAAACCTGGCTGAAATACAATTGAGCATCAATTGGGTTTTGAGGATTCGCTTGGTAATCGATCATTGACAATCGTGTAGGAGCGCACAGCTGTGCGTCCCTACATTGATTGCACGTTGGGTTTCGAGGAAAGAACGTGCTGTTTGCTTGAAGAGAATCCTTGTACACAATCCACCCAGCAGGAAAAACCTTTCGTCACAGCAAAAGAAACGACCCCATGGACTGGTCCATGGGGTCGTTTGAGAATCCCAAAAATTATCCCTGAGGTGACAGCTTCATCCCCAGCCAGAAGTGATTGGGCAGGATCATCTGGTTGGTTTGCACTTCAACCCCTGTTCCTTTTGGAGCCCGGTCCGACACCGCTGAAGGATTGACGAAGCACAAATCCGGTTTTTGACCATATTTCTTCTGATAATATTCCGTCGCCCGTTTGATCTTCGCGGGCAGGTCAAGTTTGGGATCATTATCAAACCATAACATTCCTGTGCTCATCTGCATCTCCATAACGTCCTCGAATCTGACAAAAGCATTCGTTCTCTTCTTCAATGATAGATATTATGTTCTATAGTTATTATAGAACAAGCGTTCCTTTTTGTCAAGACCGAGTTTACTTGTTGAATCATGCAAGGTTCGCGCCAGCCCCAGCCGGTATAGCTTTTTTTGCAGAATTAAGGTATCCTTAATTTCTCGTAAGCATCCAAATTACCCCATTCCAATACTCCCATTTCCATCGGAGGATTCCATGATTAAAGAGACCATCAAAGAAGCAGAGATGCGCATGAAGGGAGCCATTCAATCCCTGGAAGAAGACCTTGCAGGCATCCGCACCGGCCGGGCAACCCCCGCTCTGATTGAAAGACTTCAGATTGAGTATTACGGCACGAATACCCCTTTGATGCAGCTTGCATCCATTTCTGTTCCTGAAGCCCGGGTTCTGCTGATCCGGCCTTTTGATCCTTCCTCACTGAAAACGATCGAAAAGGCCATCCTGGCTTCCGATCTTGGTCTGACTCCCAACAACGATGGCAAAGTCATCCGTCTCTCTCTTCCACCATTAACCGAGGAACGCCGCAGGGATTTGGTAAAAGTTGTTCATGCCCGCCTGGAAGAATGCCGCATCTCCATGCGGAACATCCGCCGGGATATCATCAAGGACCTGAAAGATTACGAAAAAGAGAAAATGATCTCCGAAGATGACCTGAAAACCGCCGAGGAAGAGCTGCAAAAGCTTACCGAACGCATGGTCGACGAGGAAGTGGAACGCATCGGCGATAAAAAACAAAAGGAGATCATGGAAGTCTGAACCTTCCATTCAGTTATGGCTGAACCATCTCTGAAAATCCCCGCGCATGTTGCGATCATCATGGACGGCAACGGCCGGTGGGCGGAAGCCCGCGGTTTAAGCCGTTTTGAAGGTCACCAGGCTGGAACTGAAAACTTGCGGCGGGTGATCCGGGATTGTGTCTACTTTGGCATTCAATATCTGACAATTTATGCCTTTTCGACTGAAAACTGGGCGCGCCCCAAAGAAGAAGTGACCGGCTTGATGACCCTTCTTGAATCAGTCATCGATAACGAACTGGCCGAACTGGCTGCTGAAGGGGTGCAAATCAGGCACATGGGGCATTTAGCCGCCCTGCCGCCGGGTTTACAGGATAAAGTCAAACACGCCATCGAAGTGACCAAGCACAATCACAAGCTGGTATTGAATATCGCCTGGAACTACGGCGGGCGGGATGAGATCGTCCACGCCATTCAGCGGATCATCCAGCATAAGATCGCCCCGGAGGCTTTGACCGAGGATCTGGTCAGCGAGTATCTTTATTCCTGCGGCACACCCGACCCCGATTTGATCATTCGCACCTCGGGGGAGATGCGCATCAGTAACTTCCTCATCTGGCAGTCTGCGTATTCGGAGTGGTACTTCACATCCACCCTGTGGCCCGATTTTGATCGCGAGGAATTGAGAAAAGCCATCGTCGCCTTCAGTCAACGGGATAGGCGTTTTGGCAAGCTATCTGGAGAGGCTGCCGATAACCCCAATGGCTAACTCCCCTGACCCGTCGCTTCGCCAGCGCCTTATCGTCATCGATATCATGATCCCGCTCACGATTCTGATGGCCATGCTCGGCGGGTGGCCTTTTTTTGTGTTCATCACGCTGATATTGCTGGTGGCAGGCTGGGAACTCTGGCGGTTGTTCAAGGGTGGTGGTTACTCCCCTTCGCTGGCTGTCATTCTTTTATCCATTCCGGCGATCACCCTTTCGAGACAGCTTTGGGGGTTTGAAGGAAGCCATCTGGTACTCTCAGCGGTCATCCTGCTTGCGATGGCCGTACACATTTTTGAACAGCAGCGCGGCGCCGCAACTTCGGCAGTCGATTTTATGATCACGGTGGGTGCAAGCCTGTACCTGGGATGGATCGGAGCCTATGCTCTTTCCATACGTGCCCTGCCCGACGGGCTTTACTGGGCATACCTGATTTTCCCTGCCGTTTCCCTGGCAGACAGCGGGGGATACATTTTTGGACGCAAGTTCGGAAAACACAAGATCGCCGATAAAGTAAGCCCCAAGAAAACCTGGGAAGGGTTTTTTGGGGGCATTTTCATGGCGGCACTCATCACCTGGGGGTTGTCTGCACTTTTTCACACTGTCGCGCCGGGAATCGCATCCATCGATGGTCTTTGGATTGGACTCGTCATGGCGGTATTAACCCCCCTTGGCGATTTTGGCGAGAGCATGCTCAAGCGTCAATTCAACGTCAAGGATTCAAGTCGCATTCTACCCGGGCACGGCGGCATTTTCGACCGCATCGATTCGTCTCTCTGGGCTGCAGTAATTGGTTACGCACTTATCCTTCTTTTGAAATAGAATCTCAACTTTCAACCAGGAGGAAATATGTTCATCGATACCAGACCACCCACAAGAAACCTGGCACTGGACCTCGTCCGTGTCACCGAATCGGCTGCGCTGGCTGCAGGCAGGTTTGTGGGCAGGGGCGACAAAGTGGGGGCAGACAAGGCGGCAGTGGACGCCATGCGCCTGATGCTCAACACTGTGCCCATGCGTGGCATGATTGTCATCGGTGAAGGCGAGAAGGACGAAGCTCCCATGCTCTTCAATGGGGAATTTTGCGGAACCGGATCTGATCCAGAGATTGATATTGCAGTGGATCCCATCGACGGCACACGTCCGCTCGCCCATGGTTCTCCCAATTCCATCGCCACGGTCGCCCTGGCACCTCGCGGCTCCATGTTCAACCCTGGTCCTTTCCTGTACATGAACAAGATCGCTGTTGGCAGGGTTGCCAAAGACGTGATCGATATCAATGCACCGATTGCAGAAAATCTGCAGCGCATCGCCCGGGCAAAAGGCGAAGACGTCAACGACATCACAGCAGTGATACTTGACCGCCCGCGGCATGAAAAACTCATTGCCGAAGTGCGCAAAGCCGGAGCCCGCATCCGCCTGATCCAGGATGGCGATGTGGCAGGTGCGCTGATGACCGGACTTCCTGAGACCGGCATCGACGTGCTGTTGGGCATTGGAGGCTCTCCGGAGGCTGTTTTGGCAGCATGCGGACTGCGCTGCCTGGATGGGAACATCCAATGCAAACTGGTTGCCAGAAAACCGGAAGAATATGACCGCGGCATTGGAATGGGATACAAGCCTGACCAGGTACTGACCATGAACGACCTGGTCTCGTCGGAAGATGTGTTCTTCGCTGCCACAGGCATCACCTCTGGCGACCTGTTGGAAGGCGTACACTATTTTTCCGACTACGCCCATACCGATAGCCTCGTAATGCGAGGTTTGACAGGCACGATCCGGCGCATCGCAGCCACGCACCGCATCAACAAGCTGGCAGAAATCAGCACCATCCCCTACTAACACAACAAATCGGCTCTGGAAATCCAGAGCCGATTCTGATTGTTACGGTAATGCTTATTTGATCTCGTAGGTCAGGTTGGCTGCGGCTGAGATCATCAACTGCCCCGCCGAGACCGGTACGCTGCTGGCTGCTGTCTGAGCACCGCCGCCGCCTTTGCCTTCATAGACGGGGATGGTGCCGCCGCTGGTGGAGACATTGATGTTCTGCAGGTTGCCGAGCTTCACACCGGCTGCCGCTGCAATACTCTCAGCTTCTGCACGGGCCTGGGCGATGGCCTTGTCGCGGGCATCTGCGAGCGCCTTGTCTTTATTTGACACATCAAATGTGATTCCGTTGATGGTGTTGGCGCCGGAGCGGACCACGGCATCAAGCATGTTGCCAAGTTTTGAAAGGTCGCGAACAGTAATGTAGATGGTATTCTCCACTACATAGTACTTTCGGCTAATCGCACCGTCCGGTCCGTAATCCGTCATTGGATAAACGTTAAAGTTGGTGGTTTGAATGTCTTTCACATCCACGCCAAGTGCCTTGACGGCGTCAGCGACCTTGCCTGCTTGAACGTTGTTGGTATTTAATGCAGTGGATACGTCGTCGGCGTCCGAGCGTACTCCCACATACACGTAAGCCAGATCGGGCACCAGGTAAATCTCACCCGTTCCATACGCATTGATGGTGCGAATCTGCGGCTGGGCTGCCGGGGTGATGGTGCAGGCTGCCAGGGTGGCCATGACCATAATGCTTGCAAGGATAAAACCAATAGTTCGTTTCATTTTAGACTCCTCTGTTCTGTTGTAAGTCTCAGACGTCAACAGTTCCGATTTTGTTCCATCCATTTATTCGCAATGCGAAGGTCAATCGTTTTTAAAATGACATCCCTCCAACCATTGGAGGGATGTCGTATTGAATGGAGGACATGATTCAGGGAAGTTTTATGATCCGCACTGAACCAATGGCAAGGTTCAAATGCAGATCGATCTTGTTCGCTGAACAACCCGAAGGCGCTGGGTACCGGACGACCCCATTGTTATTTGTATATCCTGAAGGCAGCGAAAGATCGCTGATCCCCCGGTCCACATTGATGGTTACATCAGCACACGAGGGTACTCCCAGGACAATTTCACCGATTGCGTTGTCGAGGCTTCCGCTAACCGAGAGATGCGAAGGGAGATTGACTGTCATTTGCCCGACGCCCAACTTGCTGTCGAGTGCGGTCACATGAGTGTCCCGTAAATCCAGTTTCATTTCCCCGGCGCCCATCCGGGTGGTGAGGTCCAGAAGGATCACAGGGTTGACCTTCAGATTCCACACTTCCGAACGACTCTCGAAGGGGAGCGGAACACTGCTGGTTTGGAGGCGAAAGCTGCTTTTTCCTCCCACCGGGGCAGAATAAACCGGGTTGGATGTTTGATCCTTGGGCAGACTTGCACTACCCGAGATCAAAAGAGTTTTATCAGTACCTCCCTGCAGGTCGAATTCACCTGCCGCCATGTCCAGTTGCAGAGTGGATGAAGTCGCCCCGTCCAGCGACTGGTTGATCGTGACCGGGTTGAAGGCAGTACCGGTGGGCGTCAGGACGGCCAGCCAGAAGATGCCGGCAACCAACAGGAGTCCCAGAGCTGCCCTGCCCAAAGCTGCCCAGGTGGAACGGCCCTGTCCGAACGCGATATCCAGGCCTATCCCCACCAGGAAGATCGGCCACAAGCGCAAAAGAAGTTCCCACGCTCCCTGGTGCAAATAACCCAGGTTTCCAGCCAGCAGCACTCCGCCGAATCCAATCAGGACCAAAGGTCCAATCCAGCCATCGCGCTTGTAAAGCCCGTCCAACCCGCCGATGATCAGCACCGCCGGCCAGTAGGTTTCCAGAATGCTCCATGAGGTTCCCTGGATTACGCCAATATTGACCAGAAAGAGGACTACACCAATGCTGACCAGAAGAAGAGGAAAAAACAAACTACGCGGTTTCATTTACTGATCCTTTCTCGTGAACCGCAGGATCAAAACAATGCCTGCCAGAATGAGCAGTCCAGCCCAGATCATTTCGCTGGTCAGCCAACTTAACCACGGCAGGTGGAACTGCTTGAGGATCAAATATCCACCGTAGATCACCAGACCCAGGCCAATGATTTTGATTGCTTTTGGATTGGGCTTGCTTACAGCATCAACAAACTCATTTCGCATGGTGTTTGCCCGGTCTCCCAGACCTTCGCTGGTGAATACCCCGGGAGCCCCGGTAGTGACAGCCTGCTCTTGAGGGATTACGATCCACATGACCAGATAGGCCAGGACGCCCACACCTCCCGCCAGCGAGATCAGAACAAAGAAAAGCCTGACAAGAGTGGGATCGATCCCCAGGTATTTCCCCAATCCAGAACAAACGCCGCCCAGGATAACATCAGTCTTGCTGCGATATAAACGGTTCTCCATATACTTCTCTCCTTACCCCTGCTGCCGCATTGAACGAACGATCAGATAAACGCCTGCAACAAGCAGGATGGCCGGCGTCAGGTACGCAAAGACGGAATTCACAAAGATCCCCGAACCCACAGCGATGATGACACCGATCAGGGCGCAAATTCCCGCCGGGATCCACGGCCATTTGTCTTTTTTGCCTACTGGCATGAGCCCAAGCACACCGAAAGTGGCTGCCAACCCCAGGAAGAAGACTGCTCCTGAAAACAGCCCGTTATATTGGCCGACAATCGTAACCAGGGCAAGCGTAAAGAGCACACCCGCGGGGATGATCGCCCACCAGAAATCACGATGGATAATGTAGATCACCAGGAAACTCAGCCCGATCATTGCCAGGAAGAACGCTCCGCCAAATAGGGAGGCAATCCTCTCATTCAGAGAGCTCATGGCAATTAACCCCCCGATCGCTGCCAGGGTGAAGCCGGGTATGAGCGCCCACCAGTTCTCGGTATTATTGCCAAAGACGTAGAAGAAAACCGCTGCGCCAAGAACGAAGAATCCAGCAATAACCAGTCCGCCGATATCGATGTGCAGCAGGGATTGCAGGAAGAATAAAATCCCCAAAAGGATCAACCCTGCACCAAAAATTATCCGGGACGAATTCTTTTTCATCACTCCTCCAATTATTGAATGGTCACAGAACCCAGACCGGTTTCGATATGAATTTCCACCTTGTTGGTTGCAGTGACATAATCTGCCGATTGGTATTGCTCGCCCACCCTGGGGAACCGATCGGTGTTGACCTTGATTCCGGAAAGTCCGGCGCTGACATGGATCAGCGCGCCAACTCCCTCCGGCACGGTAATGTTGACATCCGCCAGGCCGGATTTGACTGTCGCCCTCGTGAATCCGGCGTTTGCCGGCAGCGTGATCACCGAATGGCTGGCTCCCGTCTCGAGGGTCAGAGTTTTCACCTGGGTGCGCGCGAGGTCAAGGAACTGCTCATTGGCTCCGGTATGCAGATCGAGGGAGAGCGGGACCTGTGCGTTGATTCCCACCATCCATTCAAAGCCTTTATCGCCCATACCCCACGGACCTTCAAAAATCCGATCAGACGGTGATTTTAATGAAAGAACTGCGGTGCCGCCCCGGGTGGATTGATCCGCCAGGACGCCGCCGGTAAAGCTGCCTCCAGCCAGTTCGTTAGACATGGCTGAATCTGAAATATGCAGCACCCCGGCGCCATAATGGAAGGAAATCTCGCCTTCCGCAGCCCCGCCCAGGGGGAAACTCGCTTTGTCCACGCTCAACGGCTGATGCATAACCCTGGGGCGCAGCAGGAACCAGGCTCCCAGTAGAACCAGCAGCCCCGGCCAGAAGTAACCCCAAATGCGCTGGTCTGCATAACCCAAATTAACCGCCAAAAGGGCTGCTCCCAGCAGGATGATAAACAGACCAAAGAAAATACCAGAGCGTCTCACCTTATACCTCCTTTATGATCGTCGAACCAACCGCCGGACGGCGATTAATACACCCGCTGCCACGAGCAGCAGCGGCCAATAAGGCCCAAGCATCTTGAAGCCGCCAAAGATGGCACCAAAGATGGCGAAAAGAATCAGGCTGGTGCCGATCGAGTCAAAGGATGAGCGCAGCGGGAATCTTGCCTTTGCTCCCAGCAGGTAGCTGAGCAGCATCCCGACTCCGGCAAAACCCGGAATAAGTGTCCAAAGATAGGACCAGCTCGTCCAGTTCCCCGAGTTTACCTGGTAGAACAGAATGCCGCCGATCCCCGCCGCAATTGCTGCCGGAACAGCCATTTCAGGCGTGCCCATGGCGATTCCCATGATCAACAGCAGCAGCGCCGCCGCTTCGATGATCAGGATCCAGGAAGTCCGTCCATTGACGAGGTCTCTCAGTCCGGGTACCGCCTGGGAGACGATGAAGAACACGCCAGCCAGGATCAAAACAATTCCTACGATGAATGCCGATCGGGTATTCTTATTCATGGATCCCTCCATATTTTGAATAGGGCTAACAAATATACGTAACTGGCAAGGAAAAGTTGTCTATCGAATTTGAGTAATTGCTCTCAAAAGAGGTTTCACATTGAACCAAAACAAGAATAATTGATCATGGATTCCTGAAGATAGGTACACTAAAGGTGGGTTATTTTCAAGGCAGGGAAATACCATCAAGATTACTCGATAATGCATCTTGTCTATTGCGGAGGGATATGAAACTTACTTCGCTCTATAAAGGGGGTACCAAGGTTTCGTACACAGACTTTGGGAATAAGAATGGATATCCTATCCTGATTCAACACGGGTTGATTGCTTCGATCACCGACTCCTCGTTGTTCAGACCACTCCTGGAAAGCGGGCTGCGCCTGATTTGCATTGCCCGTCCAGGGTACGGTGAATCATCCAATTACCTGCTTAAGAATTTGGGAGAGTGGGGGGAGATTGTTGGAGCGGTGGTGGACGACCTTCAACTTGCAGAATTCGATGTATTCGGAATTTCCTCAGGTGCGCCGTATGGCTATTCCGTTGCGCATCGATTTCCCTCGAAGGTGCGAAGAATTTTCATACTCAGCGGGGTGCCTGCCCTTTACAGCGAACAAGTCCGTGCGTGGTGGCCTTTCGATATCAACGCTCAATCCAGCCTTGCTGACCTGCAAATCCTGGCACGTGAGCTGTTCTTCTCTGATCTCTCCCGTGAAGATTTGGAGAGAGAAGATATCAAGGATTCCATGATGAACGACTGTTACGGTGTCGCACAGGATCTACTGCTTAGAGGAATCGACTGGGGATTCAATCTGGCTGAAGTGCCGCAGGAGGTATTCATGCGGCACAGTCGATCGGATACCAATGTACCTTTCATCACTGCAGAAATTACTGCCAGACTGCTGCCGCATTGTCATCTGGAAGTCCGTGATAACGATGTCCACTTTTCCGAAGACGTTTTGAATGACTTTATCAAGAAGACAATTATCCCCCTGGCGAAATCCTGAGCTGAATCTGTATAAGTACCGCTATTCATCTTTTTTTTTCCCTTTGGTTCACTCTGAAGAAGACCTTTAAGCTTGACATACAAAACAGAACGTGTATAATCAGATCAGTTTAGTCTGATTATATTGGAGAGCCATGAATCACAATTGCATGTGTCCCAGGCGGGGATTGGACTGACCACCGCCTGCTGAAATAGAAACCCACGGTCAACAAACAGGTGGCGGAAAGCGTCCCCGCACAATCTCACTCCCAAGGGAGAATGGTTAGGTGCAGGCGAAAGCTGATGCCGCTTTTGATTTAAGTTGACCGTGTTTGTTTTTAATATTTGAGGAACTGATGAAAATCGCAAACAATGCAGTTGAGTTAATGGGCAACACACCCCTTGTGCGCTTGAATCGTATTACTGACGGGGCTGAAGCTGAAGTCGTCGCAAAACTGGAATATTACAATCCTTCTCATTCGGTCAAGGACCGCATCGGCGTTGCCATGGTTGAGGATGCCGAGAAAGCCGGTAAATTGAAACCTGACTCGGTCATCATCGAACCCACCAGCGGCAATACAGGTATTGCGCTGGCATTCGTCAGCGCTGTGAAGGGTTACAAGTGCGTGCTCGTGATGCCCGACACCATGAGCAAGGAACGCCGCATGCTGCTTCGCGCTTACGGGGCAGACCTCATCCTCACCCCCGGCAGCGCAGGCATGGCAGGCGCCATCCAAAAGGCTGAGGAAATCGCCGCATCTGATCCAAAGTATTTTCTGCCGCAGCAGTTCAAGAACCCGGCCAACCCTGAAGTTCACCGCCGCACCACGGCTGAAGAGATCTGGCGCGATACAGACGGCATGGTGGACATGGTGGTGGCGGGCGTGGGCACCGGCGGTACCATCACCGGCATCGGCGAAGTTTTGAAATCGCGCAAGCCCTCGGTCAAGATGGTGGCAGTCGAACCAGATGCCTCACCTGTGCTTTCCGGCGGGCAAAAAGGACCACACGCCCTGCAGGGGTTGGGCGCCGGGTTTATCCCTGAAACGTTGAACACCCAGATCTATGATGAGGTCATCCGCGTGACCAACGAGGATGCCTTCAAAACTGCCCGCCAAATGGCGCGCAGCGAAGGTCTGCTGGTGGGAATCTCATCCGGTGCAGCCACCTGGGCAGCGCTTCAACTGGCCCACCGCCCGGAAAACAAGGGCAGGATGATCGTGGTGATCATTCCGTCGTTTGGCGAACGCTACCTCAGTACCGCTTTATACGCTGACCTGGCAGAATAAGGATCCAGGCAGGAGAAATTAATGGCTTCGATAAGCACCCAACCCAGAAATCAAGTCGAAACGGTTTTTCAGCGCGATCCGGCAGCCAGATCACCGCTGGAGGTGATCCTTGCCTACCCCGGCGTGCATGCCCTCGCCGGTCACCGCATCTCACACTGGCTGTGGGAGCACAATTTGAAATTACTGGCGCGCATCAATTCACAACTCGTACGTTTCTTTACCGGAATCGAGATCCATCCGGGAGCAAAGATCGGGAAGCGTTTCTTCATCGATCACGGCATGGGTGTGGTCATCGGTGAAACCTCAGAAATCGGCGACGACGTCACCATCTACCACGGCGTGACCCTGGGCGGGGTGAGCCTTGAAAAGGGCAAGCGTCACCCGACCATCGGAAACGGGGTGGTCATCGGAGCCGGAGCCAAAGTGCTGGGAGCCATCACCATCGGCGACCACTCGCGAATTGGAGCCAATGCCGTGGTCATCAAGTCGGTGCCTGCCAACTCAGTGGTCATCGGCGTACCGGGTCAGGTGGTGGTACGCAGCCGCCCGCTTTCTGCCGGGGTCGACCTGGAGCACGGCCGCCTGCCGGATACCCTGGGCGATGCGGTCATCTCCCTTCTCAACCGCGTGGATGCCATGGAGAAAATCCTGCATGTGCGTCCGGTGGAAGTGCCTGCCGCCAACAGGGATGAGGAGCTTCGCGAGCCGGCGCTCATTCACTCTCCTGACCATGGGCTGTGGCACGGCGAAGATTTTATGATCTAGAAGGTAATAGCCGGGCAATTTTTCAAGGCGGGACGTTTTATTGTCCCGTTTCTTGACGATTTGTAGATAACTGCCGCATAATAAAAGTCAGGCAGCAAAATCTCACATCTCGTACCTGGGATCGGGGAATGATGGCGGGGAGCGGCAAAAAACCGGCAGAGGGAATAGTGAAAAAGGTTTCGCAAGTTCTGGCTTATGCCGGGCAACTGCTGCTGGCCGCAGTCCTTTTCCTTATTTATATTGTTGCAGATCGGAAAACGATTAAGATCACTTCCTCTGGAGAGAAAAGAGAATACCTGCTCCACATCCCCCGCTCATACAACCCTGCAAACCCAACCCCGCTTGTGATCACAATCCACGGGTTCGCAGAATGGCCTGCCCATGTGATGCATATCAGCGGTTGGAACAGGATGTCGGAAAAAGCCGGATTTCTCGTGGCATATCCATCTGGAACGGGCTTCCCCAAGCATTGGCGGGTGATGTCAAAACCAGGTTCATCAGAGGGCGCGCAGCTTGAGGTGGATTTTATCACCGACCTGATTTCGCACCTGGAGCAGACCTTCAACATTGATCGGGCACGGATTTTTGCCAACGGCTTTTCCAACGGCGGCGGCATGACGCACGTTTTGGCCGAAGAAGTGCCGGAGAAGATCGCTGCGATCGGTATCATCGCTGGAGCGCTGGTGTACCCATTTCAAAATCATCCCACCCACCGTCGGGTTCCGTTGATCGCCTTCCACGGCAGCGCGGATCCGATCGTACCGATAACAGGCGGTCCATCCAGGTATTTTGCCATTCCCTTCCCCGATATCCCTGAATGGATGGGGAAATGGGCGGCGCAAAACGGATGCAACCCAACTCCAGCCCAAATCTTTCGATCAGCCCACGTTACCGGAATCCAATATGAGGATCCCTCTCACCGCAAGGACGTGATCTTCTATACCGTCGATGACGGCGGGCATGCCTGGCCTGGCGGGCTCTCCATTCAGAAATTTCTGGTGGGCAAAACCACCGCCGAGATCAATGCCACTGAATTAATGTGGCAGTTCTTCGAACAGCACCCCCTTCAATAAAAAATATCTAAAAAACCTCATTGCCTGTTTACAGCAATGAGGTTTGGATTGCAGCTTATCAGGTTATTTCCCAGGTTTCTTGCGGAACAACGACAGGCTGATCATTGTCACCAGTCCCACGGCACTGATGATCACCATGCCGAACCCAAGGGTTGGACGGTCTACTTTGGGCAGCTTATCAAACAAACCGGGTGTGGGGGTGGGTGAGGGCGTGCGGGTGGGCATGGGGGTGTAGGGTGTTTTGGTGGCAGTGGGTGTGCGCGTGGGACGCTGTACCGTGGGCGTGCGCGTGGGGCTGACGGTGGGGGTTGGCGCGGCCCGAATGATGAGCACATCACCCACGTAAATATTGATTCCCGAAAGGTGATTTAAAGCCTGCAATTCAGCCACGGTCACACCGTAAGCCACCGCAATACTTGAAAGCGCCTGTCCGTATTCCACCACATGGCTGATCGAGCCGTCCGCGTGTGGTGTGGCGGTGACCACTCCATAGATGTATTGGCTTGCCATGGTGGGACCGCTCGTGGCGCTGGAGTTCGAATTAGTCGTGCGTCCCGATGTGCTCCCGCCAGCGGAATACGCCGCGTGCAGCACGTAATAACTCATTCCCCCGCTGACCACCACGGCTGCGCCGACATCGGTGTACGAAGATCCGACCATCGGGAGCATGTGTGCGGAATCTGACCACCAGCCTTGAATGTCGCTGATCGTGGCGCTGTACCCGCAGGCGATGTTTTCCGTGGCGAATACGGTCGTACCACCGCCGTATCCGGCTGCAGCCACCCGGCCGCGAACATCTCCAATGTGCGTGCAGCTTCCGTTGGCCGCCATGGTATTGGCGGTTGATTCAGCGGTAGCCATGAGGATGGAGTTGACGCTCAATGGCGGCAGCCCGTTGGCTGCCCGAATACCGTTGACCAGCCCGATCAGGTCAGAGGCTGTGACTGTGCTGGCTGCATTTGCCTGACGAACAGGCAGGGCCAGGGAAAATACGAGGGTCAGTAGAACAATCAGGTGGATTAAAGAAACTCGGCGCATCGTCCACATTATACACGATACGCCGGGGATTTTCGGAGGTGTCAAGGGTCTAGCGGAGGCTGCGTTCCTTGAAATTGGTACCCATGGCTTCAGCCACGGTGAGGAAATCGGTGGCGGAGATCATTCCCACAATCTTGCCTTTTTCATCCACAACAGGCAGATGGTGAACGCGCAATGACTTCATCAGTGCAGCGCATTCCGGCAGGCTCATGGTAGAAGGTACAGTCGTCACAGGAGATGCCATAATCTCGCGGATTTTCATCTCGGCAGGATTTTTTTCCTGCGCCACGATCTTATCGCAAATATCAATTGAAGTGACAATTCCATAATTCGGGTTGGTGTCGGTGATTTCGACGATCAGGGCATTCATATAGCGGTGGCGCATCAACGCCAGGCCCTCATTCACCGATGCATCGGGGTTGACGAATACGACCAAATCTTTCATCCAATCTTTGACGGTCGTCAGCTGCATGCCTTTCTCTCCTTTTCACGGATTCCGTGCGACGCAAGCGTCGGATTTTTGAAGATCTATATAGAATGTATAACATTCAAAAATAAAAGTCAAACGCCTTTTGTCAGACAATAATCTGCCCTTAATCACAAATCAAAGCGCCAATTTCGCAATTGTTCTATCAGGAGGTGGGCTGTCAGGTCCAGTTGGATGGGGGTGATCGAAACATAGCCGGCTTTGATGTCGCCGTAGTCTGTGCCGCTTTCTTCAATACCCGTCGGCGCCTCTCCGCCGATCCAGTAATACGGACGCCCCCGGGGATCTTCACGTCGCACCAGTTCGTCGCGGTATATGCGCTGTCCCTGCCTGGAGATGCGGAATCCCTTGAGGTCCTTTTCGGGCAAATAGGGAACGTTGACGTTCAAAAGTGCATGGTCCGGCAGGGGGTTTTCAAGCAGTTTTTCCGCCACCCGCCGGGCTGCGCTGGCAGCAGTGGCGTAATCCAGGATACCGTTGATGAATTCGGGGGCATCCAGCGAAACTGCGATGGCTGGAATCCCGGAAATGGCTGCTTCCATGGCGGCGGTCACGGTTCCTGAGTAGGTAACATCGTGACCGATATTGGCATTCGGGTTGATGCCGGAAACGACCATATCGATCGGTTTTTCAATCACGCCAAGCAGCGCCAGGGCGACGCAATCGGATGGCGCGCCGTCCGAGCTCAAAGCGGTGGTTCCGTCCGCCAGGGTAAACGTTCTGACGCGCAGCGGCCGGCTCATGGTTTTGACATGCCCTGAAGCCGACCAGTTATGGTCGGGAGCGAGAATGCTCACCTCGCCCGTTTTTCTTAATTCCTGTACCAGCGCCAGCAATCCCGGCGCGTACACACCATCATCATTGGTCACCAGAAAATGCATTCCATCCACCTTTAGCTTTGATTTCATGATTATACTTTGTTCATCGCCTTCAGCATGAACTACCTCCAGAAACGGCAACGAAGATGGTATGGTATAGTTCCCCCAGATATGATATACTTGATCGGCTGCCGGTCAAAACGGCAAGTACTCAATCCGAACGTCCCCTGATCCTTCCTGCGTGCCGCACAGCGGTGAGAGAAGGAGCGGACGGGGACGCCAGAAATAACGCAAAGGAGTAACAGAAACATGGCTTCGATTATTTCAATGAAAGCCCTGTTGGAAAGCGGTGTGCACTTCGGTCACCGCACCAACAAATGGAATCCCCTCATGCGGCCGTACATTTTCACGGAGCGCAATGGGATCCATATCATCGACCTTCAGCAAACTGTCAAACTGCTCAACACTGCCTATAACCTGGTCCGCGATACTGCAGCCAAGGGCGGAACGATCCTCTTCGTTGGCACCAAGCGCCAGGCGCAGGAAACCATCTCTGAAGAAGCGATTCGCTGCGGCATGCCCTATGTTACCGAGCGCTGGCTTGGCGGCATGATCACCAACTGGACCACCATGTTCAACCGTATTCAGGAACTGGAGCGGTTGGAAAAGCTCCGTGACACTGGCGAAATTCACCGCCTGACCAAAAAAGAAGGCCTGCTGATCGAACGCGAGATCGTGCGTCTCGAAAGCCGTCTTTCCGGTGTGCGCTCGATGAAAACCACCCCCGACCTGGTGTTTATTGTGGATGTGGTGCGCGAGCACACCGCCGTCCATGAAGCCAACGTCAAGGGCATTCCCGTTCTGGCACTCGTTGACACCAACTGCGACCCCCGCGGCGTCGACTATGTCATCCCCTCCAACGATGACGCCATCCGCGCCATCAAACTGCTGGTCGGTAAGATTGCCGATGCAGTGATCGAAGGCAAGGCGATGAACAAGGAAGAAGACCAGACTGGTGAAGCTCCTGCAGCCGGTGTTGCAGAAGCCCGCCCGGCGGCTGTCGCCCGCCCGCGCATGGATGAGGAAAGCGTCCTCGAGGACAAAGATCTGCTGGGTGAATCCACGCTTGCCAAGATGGGCAACAAAACGGACGAAACCGTAGAAGAGTAAACCTGAACAACCCGGCGTCCTGCCCTCTGGCAGCGATCAGCCGTAAGATTAGACTGATGAGATAGGAATGGAAATGGCGATTACGATTACGACTGAAATGATCAAGACTCTGCGTGAAGCCACCGGCGCAGGCATCCTCGACTGCCGCAAAGCGTTGGAACAGGCGAACGGCGATATGAAAGCCGCTCTCGATTTTCTGCGCGAAAAAGGTCTTGCCACGGCTGCCAAACGGGCCACCCGCAATGCCTCTGAAGGCATCATCGAGCTTTACAACCACGGCAACGGCCGCGTGGGTGTGATGGTGGAAGTCAATTGCGAAACCGACTTCGTCGGCCGCTCTGAGGCCTTCCGCACCCTGGCGCACGAGATTGCCCTGCAAATTGCTGCTGCCAGCCCGATCTACATTTCTGAAGCCGATATTCCTGCGGAAGTGATCGAGCACGAAGGCAAGATCGCAGCAGCCAAGGCAATGGAAGAAGGCAAGAAGGAAGCCATCATCCCAAGGATTGTGGAAGGTGCAATCAAGAAATTCAAGGATGAGGTCGTGCTCCTCAACCAGGTGTACATTCGCGATGAGTCTGTCACCATTCAGGCGCTGATCAATGAAAAAGTGGCTGCACTCGGTGAAAACATCATCGTCCGCCGCTTCGAACGCTGGGGACTGGGTGAGACAACCTCAGAACTGGCACAGGAATAGTCTTCGAAAGACCAACCTCAAGGTTGGTCTTTTCTTAACTCAACAGGAGGAGCCATGCAGGAGCTAAAATACCACCGCATCATGCTTAAGCTGAGTGGGGAATCGCTCGCAGGACCTTCAGGCATCGGCATCGATGCTGCCCAGGCTCGCGATATTGCGCGCAGGGTTAAAGAAGTACGCGAGCTGGGTGTGGATGTGGGCATCGTCATCGGTGCAGGTAATCTTTGGCGCGGGCGGACCGGCCAGGAAATGGGCATGGACTCTGCCACCGCAGATTATATGGGCATGCTCGGCACGGTGATGAACGCCCTGGCGCTGATGGACGCGCTCGAACACCAGGATGTGATGACCCGCGTGATGACCTCGATCGAAATGAAGACGGTCGCAGAGCCGTACATTCGACGCCGCGCCATCCGCCACCTGGAAAAAGGCCGCGTTGTGATCTTTGGCGGCGGCACGGGGAACCCCTACTTCTCCACCGACACGGCGGCAGCTTTGCGCGCCATGGAAATTGAAGCCGATGTGCTGATCAAAGCCACCAAGGTGGACGGCGTTTATGATTCAGATCCCCACAAGAATGCAAACGCGGTCAAATTTGAAGCTCTGACCTACATGGATACCATCAATCGCCGGCTCGAGGTGATGGACAGCACTGCCATCACCATGTGCATGGAACACCAGGTGCCCATCCTTGTGCTCAACCTGTGGGATGAAACCGCGCTCAAGAAAGCCTTATACGGCGAACCGGTTGGAACCCTGGTCACAGGCGACTGATCCATTCGAACAACAATCGACCTCAGGGCGCTGGAATCAGCGCCCTGTTTTTTTGCCCGGAACAAACTAACCCCCTCCCGCGTCTTCAATTCGAGGTACACTCTGATGAGGTTTTGACCAGTCAATTCCAGGCTGGTCTTTAACGCGTATTATGAAAGGGAATGAATTAAGGAGCTTCCTATGCACAAGAAATTCTCTTTGAGCTTGATCCTAACGGTAGTATTCATCCTCTCTGCGTGTGTCAAATCTCCCACGCAGACCCCTTCAACCAGTCCGACAAGCGAACTGCCAACCCTGCCCCCGGTGGTCACCTCCACCCAGGTCCAACTGCCAACAGTATCCAGCCCGACTGGTTCAGCCAGTACACCCACCCTTCAACCAGCCGGTGAGCTGCCGGATATATCCAAAGACAACTATATCGATGACCGCAGCACACCCGCAGCGCTGATGCTTTCCTACTTCAACGCGATCAACCTCCAGGAATATCTGCGGGCGTATTCATATTCCAGTGATACTCCCAATCTGGGAACCTTTGACCAGTTCAGCAAAGGTTACAGCGATACCCAATCGGTGACTGTTTCTTTTGGGTTGATTACCCAGGAAGGTGCTGCCGGCAGTACGTATTATACGGTCCCGATGATCCTTAACAGCGTCCTGACCAACGGCACACCGCAGAAATTTGCAGCTTGCTACGTACTCCGCCTGCCCGAACCGGGGAACTACGGTGCTCCTCCCATCACCCCCATGCATATCGAACAGCGCGACGCGAAGGCGGTTGCTGCCGGTACCACAGACTCGGATACCTTGTCGACCATCTGCCAGTCTTTGAATATGCCTGTTGGGGCTATGGGCGGAGCTGCAAAGGTTGAACCTTATGATGACATTAGCAGCACGAATTACCTGGATAACCGATCCGACCCGGTGATGGTGATCAAATCGTATCTCAATGCCATTAACAAGCAGCAGTATGTTCGTGCCTATTCCTACTTCCAGGATACAACCACAGCCTACAGTACGTTTGAGGCTCAAAATACGAAAATCCAGTCGGTGAGCGCGCAATTTGGAACGGTGACATCAGATCCCGGAGCCGGGCAAATCTACTCTACCGTTCCTGCTGTTGTCGATACCACATATACCGATGGCACCCGGCAGGTATTTGCTGTGTGTTATACCCTGCATATCTCGCAGCCTTCTATCCAGGCAACACCGCCGTTCCAGCCGCTGGGAATCAAGACCATCACATCTACGCCAGCCGCCGCAGGCGCAGATTCAGCAACACTGCTCGCATCTGCTTGCCAGTAAGTCATCATGTGGGGGAGGGTCTTGGACCCTCCCCCTAAGATATCTGGAACTTGACCCCCTACATATGAAAAAGGTGCGTTCAAAATCGAACGCACCTTGCTCTTCCAATTCACCAATCCCTAATCACTGTCTTCTTTCCTACAGACCAGCGCAACCCAATCCCCGCTCTTGCGCTGCTCAACGAAAATCAGGCCGTGGGCTTCTGCGGAGGCTTTGACTCCTTCCGCTTGATCCTCGAGGATGCCCGCAAGAATGATCACCCCGCCCGGCTGCACCAGATCCGCCATGCCTGCGTCAAACAGGCGGATGAGCACGGGTGCCAGAATGTTTGCCAGGACCACCGGCGCTTCCTTGAACGAGAATTGTCCGCTTCGAAGCTCGGCTACCGAGCCCAGCCCTACCTCGATCTTTTCAAGCACACCGTTGGCGCTGCCGTTTTCTGCCGTAGCTTTGACCGACGCAGCATCGATATCCACCGCCAGAGCCTTGGCTGCTCCAAGTTTAAGAGCTGCAATGGACAGGATCCCCGATCCGCAGCCGACGTCAATCACCCGGTCATCTGCGCGGACGTAATCCTCCACCAACTCCAGGCACAACTGCGTCGAAGGATGGGTGCCTGTTCCAAATGCCATGCTTGGGTCGATCTTCACCGCCAGGCGGGCAGAATCAGGATTGCTCAACCAGGCAGGCAGGATGAGCAGCTTCTTCCCGATGGGGATGGGATGGTAATGATCCTTCCAGGCAGCCATCCAGTTCTCATCGGCAATGGGGCGGTAGCTCGGCTGGGGCAGTTCGCGAATGCTGTGCAGATGCCACAGGGCTTCTTCCACTTTGCGGCGGTTCTCTTCCACTGCCGCATCGTTGATAATGTATCCGTACACTTTTACCGGACCGTAGGGAGTGCCTTCATCCTCGGCATCATTGTATTTGACGTTGCTTTCCACCACCACCCCGCCGGAGGTGAAGCGGTCAAGCACTTCTGCCACTGCTTCGGCAAGCTCGCCGTCCACCACCAGGGATATTTCAATCCATTTTGCGTCAGCCACCCAGCACCTCTCTCAATTTATCAGCAAAGCTTTTTTCCTGCGGACGTACTTCGGTGCCCAGAGTGGCAGCCATCTGCTCAAACAGTTTGCGCTGGTCAGCGGTCAATTTGGTGGGTACTTCCACGTTGATGATCACCAGTTCATCTCCCCTGCCGCTGCCGTTCAAAACCGGGATACCCTTGCCTCGCAGATTGAAAACCTTGCCTGGTTGTGTGCCTGAAGGAACATTCAATTTTGAAGCTCCTTCGAGGGTGGGCACTTCGATGTCGGCTCCCAGGGCTGCCTGGGCTACGTTGATGTTCAAATCGAGCAGAATGTCATTCCCTTTGCGGCGGAAGAATTTATGGCTTTTGACCTTGATCTCAATATACAGGTTGCCGTGCGGTCCGCCGTTGACGCCCGGCTGACCTTCGCCGGCAAGGCGCACCTGGTTGCCGTTATCCACACCGCCAGGGATGGAAACGGTCTTGGTGACCGTCTTCCGTTCCAGTCCCCGCCCCTTGCAGGTATGGCAAGGGCTGGTGATGATCTCGCCGCGTCCGTTGCAGACCGGGCAGGTGGTCACCTGAACCATGGATCCCAGGAAGGTCTGGCGTACCTGGCGAACCTCGCCTTTGCCGCCGCAGGTGGTGCAGCGGGTGGGAGAGGTGCCCGGCTCAGAACCGCTGCCGTGGCAGGTGGAACATACTTCATCGCGGGTGATCTCCACCTGTTTGTCCACACCAAAAACTGCCTCTTCAAAGGAGAGCGTGACCGAGTAATTCAGGTCAGCGCCGCGGCGCGGGGCGTTTTGGCGCTGGCGTGAACTGGTGGATCCGAAGCCAAAGAATTCGCCCAGAATATCGGAGAAGTCCATGCTGGTCCAATCGGGCATGCCGCCCATCCCGTTCAATCCTTCAGCGCCGTATTGATCATAGACGCGGCGTTTCTCGGGATCGGACAGCACAGCATAGGCTTCGTTGATCTCTTTAAATTTTTCCTCGGCATCCGGTTCCTTGTTCACATCCGGATGATACTTGCGTGCCAGGGTACGAAAAGCGGACTTCAGCTCGTCGTTCGTGGCATTTCTGGAAACCCCCAGAATCTCGTAATAATCAGGTTTGGCCATAAGTCCTTGCTCACCTTGCCGGAGTACTTAACACTTCAGGGCGTTTGGAAGCTCATCCGCAGCATGCGGCTTTCCTCCAAGCGCCCCAGGAATTTCAATCAGTAAGTAACTGCGAACCTAGACAGATTTGAATTCTCCGTCCACCACATCATCGCCGCCCTTGTCAGGACCCTGCTTGCCATCGCCGGGGTTGCCTCCTTCGGGCGGGGTTTGCTGCGGGGCAGCTTGCTGCTGCTGGTACATGGCTGCGCCGATCTTCTGTACCGCCTGGTTGAGAGATTCGGTGGTGCTGCGGATGGTATCGGCATTGTCGCCGCCCATGGCGCTGCGAACCTTCGATACTCCGTCCTCAACTTCTGATTTCAGATCAGCGGGAACCTTGCCGTCATTATCGCGCAGCAGCTTTTCAGCGGTGTAAACGGTATTGTCGGCGTTGTTGCGCAGTTCCACCAGCTCCTTGCGCTTGCGGTCTTCCTCGGCATGCACTTCAGCTTCCTGCTTCATCTTGTTGATCTCGTTCTCACTTAAGCCGGAGGATGCAGTGATGGTGATATGCTGGCTGCGGCTGGTGGCTTTGTCGAGCGCGGTAACATTGATAATGCCGTTGGCGTCGATATCGAAGGTCACTTCGATCTGCGGGATGCCGCGCGGCGCAGGCGGAATGCCATCAAGGATGAATTTACCCAGGCTTTTGTTGTCAGCCGCCATGGGGCGTTCACCCTGCAGCACATGGATCTCGACCGAAGTCTGGCTGTCGGATGCCGTGGAGAAGATCTGGCTCTTCCGGGTGGGAATGGTGGTATTGCGCTCGATGATGGGTGTGGATACCGCACCCATGGTTTCAACTGAAAGGGTCAGGGGGGTAACATCGAGGAGCAGAATGTCCTTCACTTCACCGCCCAGCACACCGCCCTGGATGGCTGCGCCCACGGCGACCACCTCGTCAGGGTTGACGCCCTTGTGCGGTTCCTTGCCAAATTCGCGTTTGACCGCTTCCTGCACCGCAGGCATGCGGATCATGCCGCCCACCAGCACCACTTCGTTGATCTCGGCGGGTTTGACGCCGGCATCCGAAATCGCGCGCCGCACAGGATCAAGCGTTTTCTGCACCAGGTCGCCGGTGAGTTGTTCAAGCTTGGAACGGGTGAGGGTCATCACCAGGTGTTTCGGACCGGAAGCATCTGCAGTTAAATACGGCAGGTTGATCTCGGTCTGCTGTACTGTGGAAAGCTCAATCTTGGCTTTCTCCGATGCTTCCTTCAAGCGCTGCAGCGCCTGGCGGTCATTATGCAAATCGATGCCGTTGGATTTCTTGAACTCTTCAATCAAATAATCCATGACGCGCTGGTCGAAATCATCGCCGCCGAGGAAAGTATCGCCCGCGGTCGAGCGAACCTGGAAGACGCCTTCGCCTACATCCAGGATCGAAACATCGAAAGTGCCGCCGCCCAGGTCGTACACGGCGATCACTTCGTTCTTTTTCTTGTCCAGGCCATACGCCAGCGAAGAAGCGGTGGGCTCGTTGATGATGCGCAGCACTTCCAATCCGGCGATCTTGCCGGCATCCTTGGTGGCGTTGCGCTGGGCATCGTTGAAATACGCCGGCACCGTGATTACCGCCTGGCTGACCGTTTCGCCCAGGTAGGCTTCCGCATCCGTCTTCAATTTTCCCAAAATCATGGCAGAAATTTCCGCCGGGCTGTATTCCTTGCCGTCCAGCACCACGCGCACATCGCCATTGGGCGCCGCGGTTACCTTGTAGGGAACCCTGCTGATGGTGCGCTGCACTTCGGGGTCGGTAAACTTGCGTCCCATGAAGCGTTTGATTGAAAAAATGGTGTTTTCGGGGTTGACGATCGCCTGGTTGCGGGCAGCCCGTCCAACAATGCGCTCATGATTCTTGTTCACCGCCACTACAGACGGGAACAACCGTTCACCTTCAGCGGATGGGATGACCGTTGGCTCACCGCCCGTCATCACCGCCACGACCGAATTTGTGGTACCCAGGTCAATTCCAATGATCTTTCCCATGATTCCTCCTCTAACGAGCTACCCGAACCATCGCCGGGCGCAAGATGCGGTCGCCAAGTTTATATCCATGCTGTACCACTTCGATGACCTCGCCAGATTCAAAATCCGGGTTATTTTCATTCGAGATGGCTTCGTGAATATTCGGGTCAAATTGCACCCGGTTCTGATCGATCCTTTCAATTCCTTCAGAATCGAGGATCGCCAATAATTTCCTTTCGATTAATTCGATCCCTTCCGCCCAGGCAGCACCCTCTCCAGTTTCGGGTTTGTGTTTGAGCGCCCGGTCGATGTCGTCCAGCACGACCAGGTATTTCTTGATGATCGAACCGGTCAGTGTCTGCCGTAATTGTTCCTGTTCGCGGTCAATGCGTTTCTTGTAATTCGAGAATTCCGCACGTTCCCGCTGCCAGCCGTCCAGATTGTGAGCAGCGTCCTTTTGAGCCTTTTCGCATTCATGCTTCATTTGGGTCAGTTCTGCAGCTCTCACCTGAACCAACTCAGGAACATCAGTATGGATTTCCGTCTTGGGGTGTGAATGCTTTGGGCTGTGTTTTTCACTGCCCTGAATTGGATCCTTTTCTCTGTTCAAATCATCTGTCATATCAATGCCTTTGTAATCGATCTATCCGTTCAAATTTTGGTTCACCAGGTCGCTGAGCAGACCTGAGAGGAATCGCACAATGGAAATCGTTCTGCCGTAAGGCATGCGCATGGGGCCCAGAACACCCAGGGTGCCGGTCGCCATGCCTGGCGTACCGTAACGCGCCAGAACCACCGAACACTGGCTGAGGGCATCCATCACCCCTTCACCGCCGATCAAGACCTGCACCCCGCCCACCGAAGAACCGTGCAGTACCGTCTCGGAAAGCAGGTCGTGCAGCAGGGGCTTTTCTTCGAGGACGCGCAGTGCCCGGCGGGCATCTTCGGAGCCGGCAAACTCAGGTTCCGCGAGCACATTGGTCAGCCCATCCACCATAATTTCGCCTGAGACCAGTGAATCAGCCTGTTTCATCTCGTCCACGATGATCGTCAGAAAATCTCGGTCCAGTTGATCAAGATCAAGGCTCAAAGCCTGGATTTCGGTCACCGATTTGTTGAGCAACAGCCGGGTTAGGCGCGAAGCAGATGATGAAAGCATCTCCTGCGTCACACTCTCGGCAAGGGTGATAAAGCGCTGCAAGATTTCGCCGCCCACAGTCACCAGTACCATCAATACCTGGCGTCCCCGGGAGGAGATCAACTCCAGGTGCTTGAAGTGTGCCTCGTCAAAGTGCGGTATGGTGACCAGGCTCGCTGCGCGGGATTGATAAGCCAGGACAGAGGCTGCCAAACGCGTCCATTGCTCCACATCCTGGCGCATTTGATAGAACTGGTGGCTGATGGTGCGCCGAACCGTATCGGGGATCTCGGTATGCTGCACCAGGTTGCCCACGAACAGGCGGTAGCCATCCTCGGTAGGAATACGTCCCGCCGAGGGGTGCGGCTGGCGCAGATAGCCCAGGCTGGTCAATTCAGCCAGCTCATTCCGCACTGTCGCCGAGCTCATGTCGAGGTGATATTGCTCCACCATGTGCTGAGAGCCCACGGGGGTCGCCGAACGGATATACTCGTGGATCACGAGGGATAAAATGAACCGTTGCCGGTCAGTAAGTTCGTTCATGATTGTTTTTTTAGCACTCCAAGCTTGAGAGTGCTAAAACGTCGAAATCAATCATACCATGCGGCAAAATTCAAGTCAAGAAATGGCGCCCCCCATGGGTCATTTCTGATAAAAGATTAACGGTTAGGCGTTTTTCATTCAATTGTTGACCCTGCCGGGATTCGCCCTTAAAATAGGAGAGGGATTATCCACATCAAATGTTGGCCGAACCGTCTTGAAGGATCGATCCCATCATTTTCGCAATTCAAATCAGGAGAAAAAATGAGCCCTGCAGCTTTTGAATCCAAGCGCGCTCCCATTTACCACGATGTACCCGATGAAAAGTGGAATGACTGGCGCTGGCAATTAAGCAACCGGTTGAACTCGGTGGAAGATTTCGAAAAGGTGCTCAACCTGACCGAAAGCGAGCACAAAGCCCTGGGCACTCCCGGACTATTCCGCGTGGATGTGACCCCCTACTACGTTTCGCTGATCAAGCCAGACGACCCGGATGATCCCATCCGCAAGCAGGTGATCCCCACCGCAGGTGAGGTGGATGCTTTTACCGGTATGATGGAGGATTCGCTGGCGGAAGACCTTCACAGCCCGGTGCCGGGGCTGGTTCACCGCTATCCCGACCGGGTGCTGATGCTGGTGACCACGCAGTGCGCCTCGTACTGCCGCTATTGCACCCGTGCGCGCATCGTCGGCGACCCGAGCCAGACCTTTTCGCGAACTGACTTCGAAGCCCAGATCGACTACCTCAAGCGCACCCCCCAGGTGCGCGACGTGCTGCTTTCCGGCGGCGATCCTCTGACACTGGCCCCCAAACTGCTGGAAGAACTGCTCAGCCGCCTGCGTGAGATCGAGCACATCGAGATTATCCGTATCGGCTCGCGTGTGCCCGTGTTCATGCCCATGCGCGTGACCACCGAACTTACCGACATGCTGCAAAAGTACCACCCGCTGTGGCTGAACATCCACGTCAACCACCCGAATGAGATCAGTGCCGAACTGGCCGATGCCACCGACAAGCTCACCCGCGCCGGCGTTCCGCTGGGCAACCAGAGCGTGCTGCTGGCGGGAGTGAACGACTGCGTGCACATTCAGCGCGATCTTGTCCAGAAGCTGGTGCGCATTCGCGTGCGCCCGTATTACCTCTACCAGTGCGACCTGGTGGAAGGCGCGGGGCATTTCCGTACGCCCGTAGCCAAGGGCATCGAGATCATCGAAGGTCTGCGCGGTCATACTTCCGGGTACGCCGTACCCACCTATGTGGTGGATGCTCCTGGCGGGGGTGGCAAGATCCCTGTCATGCCCAATTACCATCTCAGCTCCTCCGACCACAAGGTGGTGCTGCGCAACTACGAAGGCTACATCACCACTTACGAAGAGCCGCTGGATTACAAGGCGCACGACCCCAACACCTGCCCGTATTGCAACAACAAGCGCCTCGAGCTCGGTCAAACCGGCATCACCGGTTTGCTGGACGGCGATGCCATGGTCATCAAACCCGAGGGCTTCGACGAGCTGCACAACCGCGGCGGCGGTCAGCACCGCCTGCGCGCCGATGAGCACAAGTGGAAACCGCTGGGTATCGGCAGCGAAAGCGACAAGAACGAGAGTTGAGCAATAAGAGCGAGAGTGGAGAACTGAGAGTGGAGAGTTGTCAAAACAATGGAGTGAAGATCTTGAATTTTCCATTCGAGAATAGCGAAGCGTAAATGAGTAGCGCTGGATTAAAACGACTCAGAGTGTGGGTGGAAGCGAAGGATTTTGCCCTTTTGGTGTACAAAAGCATCATCCCGGCTTTGCCTGCGGAAGAAAAATGGGGTCTGGCTCAACAACTCCGTCGTTCCGCAACAAGCATTGCAGCCAATATTGCTGAAGGTTACGGTAGATTTTATTTTCAGGCGAATGTCCAATTTTGCTACAATGCCAGGGGATCACTTGAAGAGACACTAAGCCATATTCTACTTTCTAGAGAATTGGGATACATTACCGATGACCAATTGAATGAAATGATCAAAAAGGGCGATGCTCTTGTTCAGTTGCTGAATGGGTACATCGCTTATCTGAGGAAGATCAAAAGGGGATCAGATGAGATTTCGCCGACTTCACAAGTTGGAGAGGAAACCCCCATTTATTCGGTAGAGTCAATTTCTGTTCAAGGTCATTCAGTTTTTGACGACTCTCAATTCTCCACTCTCGACTCTCGTTCTTAAAGGAGACACCATGCACTATCGCCGTTTGGGACGTTCAGGATTAAAGGTCAGCGAAATCTCGCTCGGGTCATGGGTGACCTTCGGAACCCAGGTCGATGAAGACGCTGCGGTCAACTTGATCCGCGAAGGCTATGACCAGGGCATCAATTTCTTCGACTGCGCCGATGTCTACGCCAACGGTCAGGCTGAGGTGATCATGGGGCGGGCAATCCAGAGCCTGCCGCGTGAGGCGCTGGTGCTTTCCAGCAAGGTGTTTGGTGCCACCATGCCCGGCATCAACGGTCGGGGACTATCCCGCAAACATGTGACCGAATCCATCCACGCCTCGCTCAAGCGCATGGGCACGGAGTACCTCGATCTCTACTTCTGTCACCGCTATGACCTCGATACACCCATGGAAGAGCTGGTGCGCACCATGACCGACCTGATCCGCCAGGGCAAGATCATGTACTGGGGAACATCGGAGTGGGAAGCCTGGCAGGTGATGGAAGCGCACGGCGTGGCGCGCGAGTTCGGACTCATCCCGCCGACTGTCGAGCAGCCGCAATACAACCTTTTTCACCGCAAACGCGTGGAAGACAGCCTGATGCCCGTCTGCCGCGACCTGGGTATCGGGTTGACTACCTTCAGCCCGCTCTATCACGGCATCCTCACTGGCAAGTACAACGAAGGCATTCCCCAGGGCAGCCGTGCTTCTTTGGAAGATTACAGTTGGGTGCGCGATCGCATCACGCCAGAACGTATTGCCATCGTCCGCAAGCTGACCGATGTGGCGCGCGATTTGGAGATTACCCCCTCGCAGCTTTCCATCGCCTGGATCCTGCGGCGCAAGGAAGTGGCTTCGGTCATCACCGGCGCCAGCCGCCTGGAACAATTGGATGAGAACCTGGCCTCGGCGGAGGCTTACGAACGCCTCACCGAGATGGATATCGACCGAATTTTCGCCGCCCTCGGAAATTACCAGGAACAATAAAGAGAAATCTTTTTATCGCAAGTAGGTTTACCCATCCCCCTACCCCCTTCCCAAATCGGGAAGGGGAAGATATTTCAAGAATGAATATCCGGCGCGATGCGCCGGATATTCATTCTTCTTTACGAAAATACTTGGTCGACCTGTGAGTGATAAGGTTACTTCACTTCACTGACATCTTCTTCACAGCATTCATCTGTGAGCGAATTGGCTTTCTCGAACGACTCCCGGCCTTCATGGATCGAAAAGTATACCAATCCCAACGCGCCGAGACTGTCGAACAAGCCAAATCCGGTCAGCAGGTAGATCAGACTCGAGGCCAGCAGCACCAGCGACATGTAAATGCACACCAGGGTGCATTGAGCATCCGCAAGGATCGGTGCGCTGTTGAGCGCCCTGCCCACCTTGCGTTTGGACCAGACCAGTGCCCACATCATGGCAATGGAGATCAACGAGATGATCAGTCCCGGCAGGGTGGTTTCAGGTTTGTGACCGGAAATCAGGTTGTAGATGGCAGTGATCGTCAGGCCTGCTGCGAGAATAAAGAATGAAAATCCTGTGATCCGCAGCGCACTTCGTTCAAATTTCGATTTTGGCTCCTCAGGATTTCGCCTGATCCGCAGGACCATCGCCAGAATGCCTAACCCTGATAGCACTTCGACAAAGGAATCGATGCCAAAACCGAACAGGGTCAGTGCTTCATCCTGAAGACCAAAGTACAGCGAGAAAATGCCTTCTGCCAGGTTGTAAACCACAGTGAAGACTGCCAACCAGAAAGCATATTTCCAGAGTTTGACCTCAGATGAGACCATACTTCCTCTAGCCTCTCAGTTTCGCTCCCAGTTCATGCTCCAGGCGCCGAATGATCCGGCCGCGGAGCTGCTTCACCTCATCGTCCTTCAGCGTGCGGTCGGGAGCCTGATAGGTCAGTGAGTACGCCAGGCTCTTTTTGCCCGTGCCGATCTGCTCGCTGCGGAAAAGATCGAAGAGGCGGACATCCATCAACAGTTTACCGCCGGTCTGGCGGATGAGTTTTTCGATCTCCACCGCCGGAACGCTTTCGTCCACCACCAGCGCCAGGTCTTCTAGAACCGGCGGAAAGGTGGGAAGGTCGGCGGTTTGATAGAGCGGCGGGATGAGCGCATAGAGCGCATCCAGGTTGAGTTCTGCAGCCAGCACCGCAGCCTTGAAGGTCGCCGGCCAGTCATACCGGCTGCGTACCTGTGGGTGCAGCTCGCCGAAGAAACCGATCTGCTGCTCACCAGAAACGATCCTCGCGCATTTCCCGGGATGGAACGCCGGGTGCGAATAGGCTTCGAATTGGACCTCGGGAAGGCGCAGTCCCGTGAGCAATTCTTCCATGATGCCCTTGAGATCAAAGAAATCCATGGCTGCGGTATCCGCGGGCTGCCAGCCCGACAGCTCACGTTGACCGGCGAGCACAATTCCCAGGCGCTGCAGTTCATCAGGGAGCCCGGGCTCCTCGCCCTGGATGAAGATGGGACCGATCTCAAAGAGCGCCAGGCGGCCGCGGGTGCGTGAATTGCGCTCCGCCACGTCGATCACGCTTGCCATCACACTGTGGCGCAGGAAAGTCTTTTCATACGCCAGGGGGTTGGCAATGCGCACATAGGGGCGGTCATCCGCCTGCGTACCCTGCGGGCTCAAGCGCGCTTCACGCTCGGGGGTTGTCCAGCGGTAATTGACCACCTCCTGCAGCCCGGCAGCCACCAGTAGATCACGGACCCGCTCGTCCTTCTCCAACCGCGGGTTGCTGCGCTGCGGAGGGAGCACATCTGCCATGCGTTCCAGGGGGATGTTGTCATAGCCGTACACCCTGGCAACTTCCTCGATCAGATCCGCTTTTCCGGCGACCCCTTCGCCGATATCCAGGCGGTGATCAGGTGCGGTGGCGCGGATGACATCACCCTCGCGCTCGACGGTAAACTCAAGCCGTTTCAAAAGGGTTTCCATTTCCGCTGCTGGAATTTCAATCCCCAGCCAGCGCTTCACATCCTGGGTGGAAATCTCCACCCGGGCTGTCCTGGGAGGTAGAGGGTAATTGTCCACCAACCCGGGTGCCACCGCACCGCCGGACCAGTCTGCCATCAGCTCCAAACAACGGCGAACACCGCGTTCTGCCATGGCGGGATGTACTCCGCGCGAATAGCGGTAGGAGGCTTCACTGGGCAGGTTCTGCGCCCTGGCGGTCTTGCGGATGTTGATCATGTTCCAGGCCGCCCCTTCCAGCAGGACTGCCTTAGTTTCACTCGTAACTTCGGTCTCGCCTCCGCCCATCACCCCGGCGATACTCAGCGCACCGGCAGTGTCGCACACCAGAACAGTGGAAGGATCCAGCTTGCGCTCCACACCATCCAGGGTGGTGAGGGTTTCACCGGGATACGCCTTGCGGGTGATGATCTGAACCGGTTTGCCTTTTGCACGTGCAAGGAGTTTGTCATAGTCGAAGGCGTGCAGCGGTTGACCGATCTCCAGCATGGTGTAGTTGGTGGCATCGACGATGTTGTTGATCGGACGCATGCCTGCCATCATCAATCTCCGGCGGATCAGGCTCGGACTGGGCTTGATTTCGATATTCCGGATCAATCCCAACAGAAAGCGCGGGTTGAGCTCGGGATCCTCAATAGTGATCGAGGCAAAGTCAGCCGTCCCAGCCGTGGGTACTCCGGGTTGAGCCGGCTGTTTGAGATGCTTTCCGGTCATGGCGGCGATTTCGCGCGCCAAACCCAGCATGCTGGCGCAGCGGGCATAGCTCGGCAGCAATTTGATATCGAATACCGCGTCGCCAAGCAGGTCTGCCAGCGGCATGCCAGGTACCGCGTCATCGTCCAGGAACAAGATCCCTTCATGCTCCTCGGAAAGACCCAGTTCCTTTTCCGAGCAGACCATCGAGTCTGAATCGATGCCGCGGATCTTGGTCTTCTTCAAGGTGGACAACACCAGCCCCGGTTGGTGACCGTCATAGATCACCGAGCCTTCTTTGGCGTATGCCACCTTGAGAGGTTTGGCGAGCGGTCCGATGCCTTTGAATTCAAACAGGTTGGGCGCCCCGGTGAGCACGATGTGCTCCTCGCGGCCGTCAAACAGCTTGCACAAAGTCAAGCGGTCGGCGTTTGGGTGCGGCATGACTTCAGAAATCGACCCGACCACGATCTTTTCGGGGTCCCACGACAACCCGACCACCTTGGTGTCGACGGTGCCTGGTTCAGGCATGGGCAGCCCGATGATGCGGATCTCTTCCACTTCCATCCCCGCCATGGTCAGCAGGTGAGCGATCCCGGCAATGCTCAAACCGGGTTCGACAAATTCTTTAATCCAGGATAAAGGTGCTCGCATAATCACTCCTACAAAAGGCAGTAATCAGGGATTAGTAATCAGGGATCAGGAGCGACCCAATTACTGATTACTCCTCACTAATTACTTGCTTAGAACTGCTCCAAAAACCGTAAATCGTTTTCCCAGAAGTAGCGGATGTCGTTGATGCCGTAGCGCAGCATGGCAATACGCTGGGGACCCAGCCCGAAGGCAAATCCTGAATAAATCGACGGATCGTAGCCGCCGTTGCGCAGCACATTGGGATGCACCATGCCGCACCCGCCGATCTCCAGCCAGCCGCCGCCGCATACCGCGCAGCCCTTGCCTCCGCAAAGGAAGCATTCAATGTCGAATTCAGCCGAGGGCTCGGTGAACGGAAAGTACGAGGCGCGGAAGCGGGTGCGCACATTCTCGCCAAACAAGCGCTTTGCCAGGTCGGATAGTGTGGCTTTGAGATTGGTAAAAGTGATGCCCTTGCCCACCGCCAACCCTTCGATCTGGTCGAACTGCGTTTCATGGCGCGCGTCCACCTGCTCGTAGCGGTAAACCATGCCGGGCACTACCACGCGCACCGGAGGGGGATCCTGCGGGTTGGTGGCAGAGGCTTCCTGCATGGCGTGGATCTGACCACCCGAGGTGTGCGTGCGCATCACAATCGGGTTATCGCCGCGCTCCCCGGCATCGACAAAATAAGTGTCCTGCATGTCACGCGCCGGATGCCCCACCGGGAAATTCAACATCTGGAAATTGAACTCGTCCGTTTCCACTTCACGCGAACGATAAACCTGGAAGCCCATTTCACCGAACACGCGGTAGAGCTCGCGCAGGATCTGCGTATCGGGGTGCAGCCTACCCTGTACCACCGGCCGCCCCGGCAGGGTCACGTCCAGGCGTTCGCTGGCCAGGGCTTTCGCCGTGGCTTCTTCCTTGAGTGCCCCCAGGCGTTCGTTGTAGGCGCTTTCCAGCGCCACCTTCACCTGGTTGGCAGCCTGCCCCACCTGCGGGCGCAATTCTGGCGAAAGTTTGCCCAGCGATTGAAATACCGCCATCACCGGCGCTGACCGGCCGAGGTATGCCGTACGCCAGGCCTGCAGCGCTTCTTCATCGCCGGCAGCATTCAGCGCGTCCAGCCCTGCTTTTCGGATCGATTCGAGTTCAGAGAGCACATCAGATTCGCCCATCACCCACTCCTGAAGTTAAAAATAAAACCCGCCCATGAAAGGGACGGGGAGATTGACCCGCGGTACCACCCTGGTTGGCTAAACGTTCAGCCCGCTCTACCCGGAAGGCAATGCCCACCGGTTTCCGATATAACGCGCGGATCGCGGCTCAAACTACCAACCCCTTCGGGTCTTCCCCTGAGCGGCTCGGGAGGGAACTTCATCCGGTGTCTGCCGGGCGGGCGTTTCAGTCTGCGCACCCGCTTCCCTGTCGGGTTTCCCCGGGTTACTTTCCTCCGTCATTGCCTGTAGCGGTATTATACCTTAGTCTGACTGCACCAAATAGAAGATATTTGATCAAATCGAGGAAGGTACTTTTTGTTGAAGGCCTCGCAGTTTATCAAGATGAGTGAAACAGCTTAATGATTCACATCGCTTGTATTTTAACTGCCGCTGCACGAAGGGTTTGTATGCTTCGCGATCACCATCGTCCATATTAAGAACAATCGTTCGGCAAATTCAGCCTCAGGATGACAAACAGAGACAATGTAGGGGCACAGCGTGCTGTGCCCTGGATAAAGATACCTTCACGCAAAGCCACATTGAATCAACTGATTTGCTGCTAATTATTTCCTCAACCCATTTGGGTTTAGAATAATATCATCCTCGTCTTCTGGAGCATCCTTTGGCACCCAAACCTTCAACAACCCCGCTTCGTGATTTCTTCACCTCCCTATTCAACCCACCCGCTCCACAGCGCGAAATCGAACTTGATGCATACCGCGTGCGCTTTTTCCACTGGCAGGCAGACGAAAACGGGTTCAGGGATTGGACGCTGGAAGGCGTGGAACCAGGGTTGGAAGGCACACTCAAGCTGTCCTCAGATGCGATAAAGGGCGTGGACGGGGTGATCAGCGGCGTTATGGTCAGCCCGGTCGTTGAAACCGGCTTTGACCTGCACAGCGCGATTGCATCCTGGAACGCCGATGCCCCGGAAGGAAGCTGGGTGAAGATCTCGTTGCGCGTACAGTTCGACGGCATATGGTCCCGATGGTACACTCTGGGCATCTGGACTGAATCGTCCAGTCCTGAGGACAGGCACTCCGTCAACGGGCAGGACGACGAACGCATCAAGATCGCCACTGATACCCTGGTGGTGCGGGAAGGCCTGCGGGCTCAGGCCATCCAGATGAAAATCGAACTGAACAGTCGTTCAGACAGCCAGTACCCGGTCATCAACGCTGCCGCCCTGGTGATCGACAATAAGCACGCGGCGAATTACACCCCATCCAAAGGCAACCCCCGCCGGTGGAATAAAACCCTTCCAGTGCCCCAATTTTCCCAGATGGTCTATCCCGACGGAGGCAATGTCTGGTGCAGCCCCACCAGCGTCTCCATGCTGTTGGCGTTCTGGCAGGACTACAAGGGTTTGCCGGAACCCCTGGTACGTGAGACCGTCGCCGGAGTGTTTGACCCGGTTTACGAAGGTGCGGGTAACTGGCCGTTCAACACTGCTTATGCCGCCACGAAGGGGATGAACGCAGCGGTATCGCGCCTCACAGGTTTGGACAAAGCCGAGGAATTCATTGCCTGCGGCATCCCCCTGGCAATGAGCCTTTCGTGGAAACCCGGCGAATTGACCGGTGCCCCTGTGGAAAAGTCAAACGGTCACCTGGTGGTGCTGGTCGGTTTTGATGCCCAGGGCAACCCCGTGTTAAACGACCCGGCTGCCAAAGAAGACGTCCTCGTACAGCGGGTGTATCAGCGGCGGGAATTTGAAAAGCTCTGGCGTACCACATCGGGCGGTGTGGTTTATATCATCTCGCCGTTGGGAATCACCTGGCCCGAATAATCCTTATGAAAAAAAGGAGAGCGCCAGCGCTCTGCTTTTTTCTATTTACCCATAAACGACCAAAACCTACCAGACGCGTTTCATCGCCGGATTATCAATGGCGCGCCGGCCCACCTTGGCCATGTCGAGCCACGAATCCCCCACTTTTACCCGCACCACATCCGCTGTAAAGTCGGTTACGGTGGGTCCGTCGTTGCTCAGCAGGTAGGATCCAACGGCGTATATATCCACCGGCACCTGCAGCTTCTCGAAACGGCCAATCTTTTCAGGGTTGAATCCGCCGCTGACCACGATCTTTACATTCTTGCAGTATTCCTTCGCCCGCTCGCGCCATTCAGCGGGAAGATCCCAGCTTTCCCAGGCGGCATCCAGCCGTTGACGCAGGATGAAAACCTGGCGGGGGTTCACCCCCAGGTCCAGTTTGGGGTCGCCAAGCGGCGGAACCGATACATCCCTCAGCGAACCGGAGGTATCCAACCGCACTCCGTAAAGGATAAAGCGGGCAGCTTCGGTTTCGTTACCAGCATCCATCAGCTTGCGGTATTCATCGAACATGGCCTTACAGGTTCGCAGTGAATCAGTGACACCGTCGTTGTTGAAATCCACCAGTGCAATGCGGCTGATCGAAACCGGCAAGACACGGGCAAAGGTGATGGTCGCTTCAGCCGTATCTCCCAGGAAGGCGGCAATTGCGGAGTGCGCGATCGTACCTCCGCCAGCACCCCCCCACCAGTCCCCCTGGGCATCAGTCGATACAAAAGGTCCCAGCGTACGTGCGTAATCCTTGTTATAGCGCTGCAAACCCATCAGGTAGGCATAGCCATCCGCTGCCTGCGCTTCGTGAAGATCGAAGCGGGCAGGGAAGAACATCATGGGCTTGCCGCGCGCCGCCCGGATGGTTTCGTAAACGTTGGTGGCAATGCGTGAAGAACGGGTCAGAATGCCAAGTGTGGGGGTTTCAAGGACTGCAAAGTCGCGGTAACGACCTCGCACACGCATCACAGGTTGGACATTGAGCGGGTCGCCGTCGTAATTGACCGTTTCCCCGTCTTCCAGCGCCCAGACCTCCAGGTTGGAGGCAGTGTTGATGAAATTGCTGCCTTCAAAATAGCCAGCACAATGCTGCAGCATCGTCAGCGCCTTATCCAGCCCCACGACAATGGTTTTTCCCGGACGACGTGTGAACCACTGCATTTCCACTTCGATATCACCAGAAGCAATACAATCGGCACAAAGCTCCCTGGGAAGATTGGGATATTGCCCGGCGTACTCATAATTTTGCTTTGATAATTCCGCCAGCATCAACGCAATATTGACAAAGTATTTGTCTGAATACCACCCTTTGCGCATACGGTCGATATCCAATTTGAAGGTTTCGTTACCCAATCGTTTGTGATTAAAGAGGCTCATACTGCTCCTTCGTGTGTTTACTGGCAACCTAATTGTAATCCAATCAAGCCAAAGCGCGTGCGTGCCTCTCAGCAAAGCAAGACCTCCGGATTCGCCGGAGGTCTTGAGGTTATGAAAGTTACGAAAAACAAAGTGCGGCTTATTGCGTAAGGATCAAATGCACCAGGCGGTTCATTACCACGCTTTTGGCATCCCCGCCCTCAATCTCGGGAGAGGAGATGCATGCATCCAGCATATGCTGTAAATAGATCTCGGTCACGCGATTCGTTGCAGATTTTACGGCTGCAAGTTGCTGCAAGACTTCTTCGCAATCGCGCTCCGAATTGAGCATCATGCCGATACCGTGGATCTGTCCTTCCAGGCGGCTCAGCCGTAAGCACAGGTCTCGTTTCAAATTATCATCTTTGAGGTTCATCTTCAGCCTCTTTTTCACCTGTCACGCAGGCGATCAACATCATGCTCACCGAAATCCGTTGTCATTACCACAATCTGAGGCCGTCGCACCTGAATACCCGTACACGGAAGCGAGTGAGGGAATGACCTGGGTATCGTGGCTTCGGCAGACAGGGCATTCAACCGGCGTTTCGCTTTCCACTGTCTCCATATCCACATCAAAAAAAGCACCGCAGGAATCGCAGAGATATTCAAACATTGCCATACAAATCTCCAGTAAAGATTGATGCTCCAGGGGAGTATGCAATTATTTTATGCCCGGTCTGAAATCCTGTCAAGAAATCATTTATTAATACTTGACACAGAACGTATGTTCGTGTATGATAATAGTACAAATGACCGATATTGGGTGCAGGAGGCAGTCATGGCAAGGCGCAATCAAGGATTAAGCGAGCGGCACCGCAAGATTATGGAGTACCTGACCAAATTTCAACACGCCAATGGATACTCCCCTTCCATCCGTCAGATTGGCGACAGCATTAACGTCAAATCCACTTCTCTGGTGGATTATTATCTGAACCAGCTTCAACAAATGGGATACATCGACCGGGAAGATCGCATCTCCCGCAGTATTCGCGTGCTCACCCCGGTTGGCGAAAATCCCTCGCTCAAGGAAAAAGTGACTGACGCCGTCAAAACGGTTTCAACCGCTCTTTCCGACCTGGTGAGCATTCCCCTCGCCGGGCGTATCGTTGCCTCAGCTCCCCTGCCCATGCCCGCCTCTGACCTGCCATATTTTGATTCCGAATCCAGCGTGGATATTGCCCGCAGTTTGCTGCCCACCCGCGAAACCACCGACCTCTTTGCCCTAGAAGTGAGCGGCGATTCGATGGTGGATGCCATGATCAATGACGGCGATATCGTCATCATGAAACAGGCCAAATCTGCCAACAACGGTGAAATGGTTGCGGTCTGGCTGGATGATCGTGATGAAACCACCCTCAAGTATTTCTACAAGGAACCCAACCGCATCCGCCTTCAACCCGCCAACCCCAATATGGGTCCCATCTACGTCGATAATCCCAAGAGCCTGCGCATCATGGGCCGGGTGGTGATGGTTATTCGCCAGGTGAAGTCCATTGCAGCCTAACCTTACCTGAACAAAAGAAAAATCCTCCCGAATGGGAGGATTTTTTTTGTCAATTCTGGAATCCAGAACTAGGCAAGTTCAACAACGCCACCGGCTGCTTCGAGCTTGGCTTTGGCATCGTTGGCGGCTTCCTTACCCACAGCGGAAAGGACTTTGGCGCCAGCGGTCTCGGCCATGGTCTTTGCTTCCACGAGGCCAAGATTGGTGAGTGCGCGGATGACTTTGATGACTTCGATCTTCTTGGGACCGGGATCCTTGAGGACAACATCGAACTCGGTCTTTTCTTCAACGGGTTCAGCAGCAGCGGCGGGGCCGGCAGCAGCAGCCATGGCAACAGGTGCGGCGGCGGAAACGCCCCATTTTTCCTCAAGTTTCTTGACAAGTTCTGCAGCTTCGAGAACAGAGAGCTCGCTCAACTGTTCAACAAGTTTTTCCAAATCAGCCATTTCGAATACTCCTTCAATATAATTGTTGATTTCTTCCCCGGGGATCACCCCGGACCGATTGATCCAGCGATCAGGCAGCGGTGGACGCAGCGTCTGACTTAGCTTTGATCACAGCTGCCAAAGAGCGGGCAGGTTCAGCCAAAGTACGTACAAGCTTGGTTGCAGGTGCCGAGATTACGCCCAACAGGGTGGCGCGCATCACGGGCAGCGGCGGCAAATCTGCCAGCACTTTAACCTGCTTGCCATTGATCAATTCCTTGCCCAGGAATCCACCTTTGACTTTGATATTATCAGAGCCTTTTGCGGCATCGCTGAATACCTTGGCAAGAGCGGGGGGATCTGAGAAGGCAAATCCAACGAGTGAGGTTTTTTCGAGGAATGCTGCTTTCGGGAACCCTTTCTCATCAAGCGTTCGGTCGAACAGGGTGTTCTTGACCAGGTGAACCTCGCTGCCTGTCTCGCGCACTTTGGCGCGGAACGCATCGATCTCTTTCATGTTCATCCGTTCGTAAGTCAGCACAAACATTGCCTGGCTTTCAGAAACCCATTTATCGTATTGGGCGGTCATATCGCCCTTTTGCTTCTTTGTAAAGGCCAATGAAATCTACCTCCTTCCTTCAAAAATAAAAGTCTTTGCCTGGTAACGCCAGGCAAAGACTTTTCTCATTCCCTTGCGGGAAGAATTCGATCGATCAGTCTTCACCTCGGCGGGTCATTAAGCCTTTTCAGGCACCAGCTTTCTTCGGTGAATGCTCGTTTTTCTGCTCGAGCGGTGCAATTATACCACGCTTATTCCAGTGAAATGCTCACAGCCTGCAAAGGATCCACTTTGATGCCAGGTCCCATGGTAGCGGCAATAGAGATTTTCTTGATGTAGGTACCTTTTGCGCCGGAGGGGCGTGCTTTCTTGATGGCTTCCATCAAGGCAGCAAAGTTTTCGAAAAGGTTCTGCGCATCGAATGAAGATTTGCCAATGGGAACGTGGATGTTGGCGGTCTTGTCAAGTCGGAACTCGACACGTCCAGCCTTGGATTCATTGATCACACGAGGCAGCTCTTCGGCGGCGACGACGGTGCCAGCCTTTGGGTTTGGCATCAACGAGCGGGGTCCGAGGATTCGACCCAGGCGGCCAACTTTACCCATCATATCGGGGGTGGCAATGGCCACATCAAATTCAGTCCATCCGGCCGCGATCTTGTTGATCATTTCATCAGAATCAGCAACGAAATCAGCGCCGCCTTCCTGGGCTTTGGTTGCAGCTTCACCCTGGGCAAATACCAGGACGCGCACTGTTTTTCCCAGACCGTGGGGCAGCACTACCACGTCACGAACCTGCTGATCAGCCTGGCGCGGATCCAAACCCATGCGCAGGTGGACTTCGATGGTGGCATCAAATTTCGCGTACGAGGTTTCCTTGGCCAGCGCTACCGCTTCGCGCGGAGCGTAAACGGCTTCGTGATCAACTTTCGAGAGTGCTTCAATATACTTCTTACCGTGTTTCGCCATTTTCTCTCCTTCGTGGTTCTAGCGGGCAGCTACACTGCCCTCCCACAAACTTACTTCTCTACCGTCAAGCCCATGTTTCGGGCAGTGCCCTCGATCTGGCGCATTGCAGCTTCCAGATCGTTCGCGTTCATGTCTTTCATCTTCTTTTCGGCGATGTCGCGGATCTGCGCCTGGGTAACCTTGCCCACCTTGTTGCGGTTGGGAATATCGGAACCCTTGGGGATGCCGGCAGCCTTCTTCAACATTTCAGAAGCAGGGGGCGACTTGAGAATGAAGGTGAATGATCCATCCGTGTAAACGGTAATTTCCGCAGGGATCACTTCGCCAGCCTGGCTTTGAGTGCGGGCGTTGTATTCCTTGCAGAATGCCATAATGTTGATCCCGTGACCGGCAAGTGCAGGACCGATCGGGGGTGCCGGATTGGCTTTACCAGCATGAATTTGCAGACGAACAATTGCTTTCAGTTTCTTTGCCACTTTAACTCTCCTTGGTGGTTATAGCGGGTGAATAGGGGAGCACCCTCCCACAAAATGCGTAAGGTTCCTTACGCTTTTTCAACTTGTAAGAAATCAAGTTCCACGGGGGTTTCACGCCCGAAGAAATTGACCATTACCCTGACCTTGCTGCGTTCCATGTCGATTTCGGAGACCTGACCGCGGAAATCGTTGAACGGTCCGTCGACAATGCGAACCCGCTCGCCCACCTTGAAAGACACCTTGACGTGCGGCGCTTCGGCTTCCATGCGGCGCAGGATTTGCTGCACTTCTTCAGGGCGCAGAGGCGTGGGATCGTTGCCCATGCCGACGAATCCTGTCACACCCGGGGTATTGCGCACCACGTACCATGATTCTTCAGAAAGGATCATGTTCACCAGCACGTAGCCGGGAAATACGTGGCGCTCCACAGTGCGGCGCTTTCCGTCTTTGACTTCGATCTCTTCCTGTGTGGGAATAACCACATCAAAGATCTTGTCCTTCATGCCCATGGTTTCAATGCGCTGCTCAAGGTTATAGCGCACCTTGTTCTCATAGCCGGAATAACAATGGATCACAAACCAGGCTCTGTCTGAAGTGCCTTCCGGGGGAACATCCGTCGCAGTTTCCTCGGAAAAAGCTACCGGTAATTCCGCTTCCACGGGGTGTGTGGTCTCGCCTTCAGACGCGCGATCCTCGCGGGAATCCAATTCTTCCGGTTCCTGCGATTGAGAATCGTCCATCTCATCGTTGTAATTATCGTCACGCGGGTCCATCATCACCTTGCCAATCCAGTTGATCTGGAATCTTTATCCCAGGATCAAACCAATCAGTTTTGTAAATACAAAGTCCAATCCACCCAGGACAATGCCCATGGCCAACATCACCAGCAAGACGATTTTCGTCAATTGCAAGGCTTCCTTGGGAGTGGGCCAGGCAACCTTGTGCAACTCTCCGATAGTCTCGCGCCACCAGCGGGCAAGGCCTTTTTCCTTCTTGACTTTGACGATCTTTTCGGCCATGGCATACTCCTCTTTTACGGCTAAAGCGCCGTCTCACGCTCTTCTCTCATGCTGAGGGACGGGACGGCGTCGCCTTTTGTGCTAGGCAGGCCAAGCAGGAATCGAACCCACAACCTCCTGTTTTGGAGACAGGCGCTCTGCCAGTTGAGCTATTGGCCTGTGACTTGTAAGGCGAGAGCTTTCTCGCCTTACAATGAATTACCTGCTATTTGGTCTCGCGGTGAAGCGTATGCTTCTGGCAGTGAGAACAATATTTCTCAAGTTCCATCCGTCCAGGATCGTTGCGGCGATTCTTTTCGGTGGTGTAATTGCGATTCTTGCACTCATTGCAGGCCAGTGTAATCACCGGGCGGATATCTTTCTTTTTGGATGCCATTTTATTTCACGCAGCCTGCAATTACAGCAGACTGACACTCCTTTATGCCAAGATCTTGGTGATCACACCGGCGCCAACCGTCAGACCACCTTCGCGAATTGCAAACTTTGAGCCCTGCTCCAACGCCACCGGTACGATCAGATCGCATTCCATGGTCACGTTATCGCCTG
>JBDKSE010000004.1:0-226642 GCA_039683035.1 Anaerolineaceae bacterium | reverse complement strand
ATAATGTCAAACGGGGACACAGTAGACGTTTCTGTCGGCGTTGGAGAAGGCGTCATCGTCGGCGTGGGAGTGGGTGTCGGTGTGGGCGTCATGGTCGGCGTGGGCGTCGGAGTCGGCGCCTGGATATTCAAACGGAACAACTTCTCCGCATAGGTATTGTTGGTCGATTCCATGTACAACCGCAGAGTAACGATTCCCCTGGGAACATTATCCAGGTTCCAGGTGAGCAGTTTCTGCGGTTGATCGGAGGCATGCCCGCCGTTATCCACCAGCCGTTTCCATTCACCGGGTCCTTCACCGACTCCATATTCCAGATAGAAACTCTTGAACCCTGACGTGGCATTGACCACCGCGTAGAGATCCAGTGGATTTTGATAGACCGCCTGGCGGTCCTCCAACCCCACGAATACCAGTGTCGGGCGCGGATCATCGGATTTGCATGCCCGGTCAGGTGAAAAAGTGACCGGAGGCGAAAAGCCGTTGTCCTTGGCCCATTTCTCACCCTCATTGGTCTCCTGGATCCATTTGATCGCCCATTTGTCTTTGACGTTCAGCATGAACTTTTCTGCGGTAAAGCCTTCACAGGCGGATGAAACGGCCAGGTTGGTCCATGTGTCCACCCTCAGGTTTTGCCACAAATCTTCCGTCTTTGGGAGCGGGGGTTGCTCGGTGAAGAAGATCTCAGAACGCTGGCTGGGGCAGTAGTCCGAGGGTTCGGTACCTGAAACCGAGCAGATGACCTTGTCCACAATCCCTGCCGGTCGTACAAATTGTGACGGCGAGTTGTTCGTCAAATAGGGTTCGGCAATCTTCATAAATTCTGACCAGATCGGTGCTGCTCCGGCGATGCCGGAAATATGCTCCATTTCTGAGTAATCTGCGTTACCGATCCATGATCCCACTGCCAGGTCCGGGGTGTACCCCAGGGTCCAGTTGTCGCGGTAGTCATTGGTGGTTCCGGTCTTCGCAGCCACCTGGAAAGGCAGGTTCAGGACAGAATTGGCTCCAAACATGGGGGTGCGGGCAGTGTTATCCGAAAGAATGGAAGAGATCAGATAAGCGTGCTCGGGTTTGATCACCTGCGTGGCTTTGGGCTGATCTGCCTGGAAGATCACGTTGCCTGAATAATCCGTGATTTTGGTGATTGCCATGGGCTCCACCCGTGCGCCGGCATTGGCAAACACCGAGAATGCAGAGGTCATATCCATTAGGGTAACCTCGCCTCCGCCGAGTGTGAGCGAAAGACCGTAATCGGTGCGGTCAAGTGTGGTGATGCCCATGCGGCGTGCAAAGGCGATCAGTCCGTCCTCGCCCTGCACATTCGGATCATCGTAAATGCCCACAAATTGCAGCGCTTTGACTGCGGGGATATTGTATGAATTGGCCAATGCACTTCGTACGGTCACCGGGCCGTGAAATTTGCCATCATAGTTCACCGGCTTGTACGGCTCACGGGCGTCATTTGGGTCGCCCGAAGGGGGGAATTCGCTGGGTACGTCCCAGATGAGCGTCGCAGGAGTCCAGCCTTTTTCAAAAGCAGCGGCATACGTCAGGGGTTTGATCGATGATCCCGGCTGCCGGGGTTTAAGCGCCATGTTAATCTGTCCTGCGATGGCATCATTGTAAAAATCCGCCGAGCCCACCATTGCCAGGATCTCACCTGTGGCTGGGCGGATCGCCACCAGTGCTCCGTCAGTCACGTGCTTCTCTGCCAGCGCATTGACCTGGTCCTTGACGATCCGTTCCGCCTCCCCCTGCAGAGTTGGGTCAAGGGTGGTATACACCTGAAACCCTGAACGGTAGATGGTCTGGGCATCATAGGATTGTTCCAGGAGATAACGGATGTAATTTACCCAATGCGGATAAACCATCTGGTTTTCGCGCCGAACAAAGGTATGGTTTTCAATTTCGATATAAGCATCAGCAGCCTGCTGGGCTTCCACACAAATCCGCTCGGGACTGGTGCTCACATAGATGCAGCCTTTTTCCTGGCTGTCCTGGTACATCAGGGTCAGCACCTGTTTGTTGCGGAAAAGTGTTGCTTCGCGGTTGGTGAAAATATCGTATACCGCAGGCGTTTGCGGAAGCCCCGCCAAAAAGGCTGACTGTGCAAAATCCAGCTTGTCTGCCGTGGTATTGAAATAGGTTTCCGCGGCTGCCTGAATGCCGTATGCCAGGTTGCCGTAATAGATCTCGTTCAGGTAAAGCTCAAGGATCTCGTCTTTCGAATACCGCCGCGTGATTTCTGCTGCCAGGATGATCTCGCGCGCTTTTCTGCGTACCGAGATTTCCGTGCGCTCGTTGGGTCCAAGCAAGAGCGCCCTGGCAAGCTGCTGGGTGATCGTGGAAGCGCCCGATACCACCTGTCCTGTTGTGTAGTTGGCCACCAGCGCCCGCGCAATGGCAATGGGATCAAACCCGGGATGGTTGTAGAATTCCTTGTCCTCGGTGGCGATGGTGGCAGCGATCACATTGGGCGCAATCTGCTTGAGAGGGATATACGTACGCCTTCCCGCATTCGGATCCAGCAATTCGTAAAGCAATTGGTTATTGCGGTCATAAATGCGCGTGGTTTCAAATTGCGAAGCGCGTTCCTTCAATCCCTCCACGCTCGGCAGGGTGGCAGCAATCGTGAAATACTGGTACACCAGGAAAGCGCCGGCGGCAATGATCGCCAGTACGATCAGGAAAAGGATAATGATGACTGTTCTCACCAGGCATCCGCCTGAGTTGCCCTTCTTTTTCCCATTACCTGCCCCCGATTTCAGGCGCCCGCTTCCTCCACCGCTCGTTCCTCTGCCCTGTTTGGAAGGCGTCTTTTGTGCCTGCCGCGGCTGAACTGTCGAATTCATGGCGGTACGCGATACCCGTGTCGCACCCAGGTCCACCACATCCACCCGCCTGGGCAAGGCATCTTGTCCGCCTGCGGGAACGGGGGGCATGCCTTGGGTTGGCGCCGTACCGCTCACCTTGCGCGGGGCGGTATCACCCATTCGGTTCAGGGGAACCGCAGCACCATCTTGCCGGACCACCTGTGTGGGAGCTTCGTTCATCCACGAAACGGATCGGCTCGCCTGGGTCTTTTCATCCACCGGGTTCGATGGCATGACCTGGGTCGGCTGATCCTTCTCAAATCTGACCGGAGGGTTGCCCTGGGTAGGCATATCGTCGGAATTAACATTCGAAACTTGTGTTCTGTCAGGAGCATTTTCGGGCAGGGATGGATTATTGCTTTCAGTATGCACAGGTGCGGTGCCGGATGCCTGGCTGGAACCGACCACCTTTGTTTCCCTGTCTTCAATCTCAGCGCGAATACGCTGCCAGTCTGGTAGTGATCGATCTGGTAAATTGGATTCCGTTCCCGTCGAATTGTTTTCGGAATTGACCGTGGAATCGGGAGGGGTAGCCGCAGGTTGTCCTGCTTTTGAACCCGCCGGTTGATACTGGGGATCAACAGGTGAAGTGGGGTCTTTTTCTGTCATGATTGAATAGATTCCTTTTAAGAGATGCTAACGACCATTCTAGCATAATTCAATTGACCTGAAAGCTGTCTCCTCGTACAATGACCGTATGCCCAACTTGGCTGAGAAATCGTTTCAACCCATTCATTGCCGATTAAGCGCGGATGCTCGTTTTTCGCAGGTGGATTTTGCCAATGATCATACCTGGGAGTTGACCACTTCGCTGAATGATCCACCAGCTATAACACTTCACACCACATACGGGTTGCGGGCACATTGGATGCATGTGTTTCCTTCGTTTACAGCCGGTGGAACAACCCTTTCCGACCCGCTTTCTTTTGCCAGCCCCCCTCGGCTGGCGACCAGTACTCCATCTTATGCGCGGGTGACCTTCGCGCCCTTCCCTCATTTTGACGTCACGATGGAATTTTATGTTCCCTCGTCCAATGCAATATGCGGAAGGATTAGTATCGTCAATACAGCCACCGGGCTGCAAAATTGGAAAGTTGCCTTTAATACCGTCTTGAATCCGCTGACGCGCGGTCAACGCATGACGCCGGGGGTTTACGGTCTGAACACAGTTCTTCAGGGCAGTACGCAGAACATCGCCCCGGTTTTTTATATCACCGGCGGTCCAGAGCCGTCACTCTCACCTTACGCTTCCTTATCCATTCCGCTGACATTGCAGCCCGGCCGTACCCGTACTTTTACCTGGGCACTGGCATCGCTGCGCACACTGGATGAGTCTTTTACCCATGCCAGGCAAATGACTGCCCGTCCATGGGATGCCAACCTTCTTCGGGTGGAAATGTCGGACAGGCGTGATTTTTACAGGGTGAACACCTCGCAGCCTGAATGGGACGCCGTTTTCAATCACAGCCAGCGCCAGGCATTGCAACTCCTGGTCTGCGGACCCGTTCGCCTGCCTGGGCAGACATTTGTCCTTTCGCGCTCACCCGACAACGGTTTTTCAGCAGATGGATCCGGTAATGATTACGGTCCTCTCTGGATTGGTCAAACAGCGCTCAACGCCTGGTCCTTCTGCAAATTGATTCTTCCAGGTTACCCCCGCCTCGCCCGCGAACTGCTGGATTCGTTCCTTGCATCTCAGCGTGCCGATGGCTTCATCAGCAATTCACTGGGAATCAGCGATCATTCCAGCCCCGACAATGCTTTTCCCATCCTGGCGCAGATTGCCCGCCTGATTCAGGATTTTGATGACGATCCAGATTGGCTCCGCAGGAGCTACGCTCCCCTGATTCGGTATTTGCATTACTGGTTTTCAACCCCCTCATCACAGGAGGGAGAGGAAATTCCAACCTGGTCCAGTACCATCCAGGCAGGCGTGGACGACCTGCCGGAATATTCCACCACCCGCTCCGATGGTCCTGCAGGCATCCTTCTCCATCTCATTTCACCATCGCTGCTTGCATTGCTTTTCAATGAATGCAGCCGTATGCTCGAATTTGCCAGAGAACTTGGCATCGAAGAAGACCTGGAATGGTTGTCAGGCAAACTCCAGGCATTGAACCTGGCGCTGCAAGCCTGCTGGAACCCGCAAAGTCACAGCTACCGCATGCTGGATGCCCAGACCGGAATCATGCTGCACCCCCAAAAGCTGGCAACTTTTCGCAAGAACGGAAAAGCGCAAATTACCCGAAAATTGAATCCTCCAGGCCGTCTGGCAATGGAAATCCGTCCCGGCGTGCCAATGCCGCCGAAGCTTTCCATCACCCTGCACGGCAAGGTGAATGAAATTCCTGTATCACGCAAGGTCTTGGGCAAGGATTTCACGTGGTACCCGGATCGGGGAACTGTATTTTGCTCGACCCTCTTTGACAGCATCGATGAAATCTCCGTCCAGGGATTGGACCAAGATTCAATTCTGCTCGTCACCCAGCCGGGATCCTCCCAGGAGGATATCTCCCTACTGCTGCCTTTGTGGGCTGGCGTACCCGATCAGAAAACAGCGCAAGCACTCGTTTCCAAAACCATACTACCCCGGTATTTCACTCCCATTGGATTGAGCAGTTGCCCGAGATCGAGAAACAGCACCAGGCTGCCAGCGGATGCCCAGGTTTCCCTGTTCTGGAACCTCATGATGGTGGAGGGTTTGGCTCGTTACGGTTTTGCTGAAGCTTCCGCAGCCTTGATGAAATCCCTTCTCATCCATTCCTCCGACCAGCTCGCCGCCACCGGTATGGTGGCTCCTGCAACCAGGGTCGATTCTGCGGCAGCGGTTGGCGAACCTGATTCATTGAACAGTCTCCTCCCCGCGATTGATTTCCTACCGCAGTTAGGCGTGGAGCAATGGTCAGAATCCAGGATGATCATCAAAAGGATGAATACTTTTTTCCGCCCAATTACTGTAGAATATAGACGAACAACCTGTGAGTTTCTTTCGACGGAGACAGTCATTCAACCGGCGAATGGTGAACGGATGGCAGTCAACGCGCCGCCAGCAAAGAGGATTCTGTTCCCGTCAGGAAAGGAGAAAAATGGACAAGAACAATAAAGAAATGAACTCCATTAATACCCTGTTCATTGCCGTTGTTCAAGCTCAGGATGCGGAAATCGCAGAGAATTCACTGGGTAAATTGAACTTGCCTGTTACCCGTCTACCCAGCGTCGGGGGATTTCTGGGCCGGCGCAATGCCACATTGTTGGTCGGCCTGCCTATGGAACGCAAAGATGAAATCGAAGCTTCGCTGCGCGAAAATTGCCGGCAAAGGGTTGAATACATAGCCGTCCCCCTTGAAAGTGCACCCCTTCCCCTGCCGGCGCCGACCCCGATCACCATCGGCGGCGCCACGGTCTTTTCGATCGATGTCGAACATTTTGAGGAGTTTTAGCCATGAAACTGATCATAGCGATTGTCAAGGATGTCGATACCGATGCCGTTTCCTCGGCTCTAACTTCAGCCAAATACCGCGTGACCACCATCGCCTCCACCAGCGGATTTCTCAGGCGCGGCTTGAACACCCTTCTCTGCGGCGTGGAAGATGAGCAGGTGGAGGATGCCCTGCAAACCATCCGCCAGAGCTTCCCGCCTGCTGAAAATCCGGAGGAAAAACGCTGCACCATGTTCGTCATCCACGTCGACGAGTACATCCATTTTTAGAGTTATTCAGCAAACCTGTACCCTCTCATTGACTGATATGCGTAGGGGCGATTCATGAATCGCCCCTACTTTTTGAATAGAACCAGCAGGGAGAGGCGAATGTATGAATTGCTACCCTTAACCTGGCATATTTATGAAGAAACAACTGCTTTGGGTATTGGTATTATTCGCAAAACAATATGCAATTTCGGCGCTATGCGCCAAAATTGCATAAATAAGAACATTCCCCCTTCCCTATTTGGGAAGGGGGCAGGGGGATGGGAGAAATCTCGCACCTTAAATAAATTAACTTCTAAAACTTGAAATCCTAATTGTTCGAATCTTCATATTTTTCATCTTTGGCTTTTATAGCTTTTACCGCTCATAGTGGGTGATTTTTCCGCTTTGCGACGCATTTTTACCTTATACGGTTCTTCCCCCGTCCCGGAGTGAGAAGTTTGCAACCAGTCATAGATGCTGAGAATTAATCCTTTGAGTTTTCGGGCGTTTTCTTCGTTCGTAGTGGGTAATTTCGCCGCTTCACGAAAAAACCATTCACATTTTTCTCCCTTCCCAGTTTAGGAAGCTGTTAATCAGCTATCACTGCCGAAACTAAGTCCTTTTAGGTTTTCTGGCACCTTCCCGTTTCCAGTGGGTAATTTCGCCGCTTCGCGGAAAAATCATTCACATTTTCCCCCTTCCCAGTTTAGGAAGCTGTTAATCAGCTATCACTGCCGAAACTAAGTCCTTTTGGGTTTTCTGGAACCTTCCCGTTTCCAGTGGGTAATTTCGCCGCTTCGCGGCGAAATTACCCTAATTAATCTTTTCCCCCTTCCCAGTTTGGGAAGGGGGTCAGGGGGATGGGCAAGATTTCTCTCCGGTAAATCAAATGTGCTCACATTCTAAGCACCCTTCCAATCCCCCATTCCCATTCACGCTTCGTGGAATTCCTCCACCTGATAGACAAACACTTCCAACTTCCTGGTTCGCCACAGATCGAACCTCGCCCCCATTTTGGCGCACAATTCTGATAGAAAATCAGCCGCATCGGGGATCTTCTCCCATACCTGGGGGAGAAAGGTCGCCCGTCGCATCCCGTCCCGCAAGATCACCCCGTCGATTCCCGGCCTCAACCTGTGCATCAAATCATCGGCATCTGAATAGTCCAACCGCAGAGGAGGTGTCAACCGTGAAATCTCGATTTCCAGGTCAGGTACTTCATGGCTGCTCACCGGGTGGAAACGGTAATCCTCAAGTGCTGCCGCTGCTGCATGTTCCTGTACATCATCCACCAGCGGTTGGTAGGCTTCCAGTGCGCCGATGCAGCCGCGCAGCATGCCGCCAATGGTCAGCGTAACAAACGAAGCACCCGGAGTGCGCAGCGCTTCCGTAATTTCACCTTCTGGAAACTTTGGCAGTGGTCTGCCTGCAACTGCTGCCTGAATGGACTCTCTTGCCAGCCGCAAGAGACTCGACCTTTCCTGGTCAGTTAACAACGTCGTGTTCATGGTCAATCCTGTGATACGCCCGGTTGAAATAAACCAGCGGCTCCATATCCTCTTCCTTGATCATCGCAGTAACTTCAACCACAAAAAGGGTTGAGCTGGGCATTTCAAAAGTGTGCACAACCTTCCCTTCAAGGTTCCCCATTCCCCCGCGGATGAGCGGTACACCAGTTTTCAATTCAAAAACATCCAAACCCGCAAACCGGTCAGCGTCTCCGTATCGCCCCGCAAAAAGGTCTGAAAGGTCCGCCTGGCCCGAATGAAGCAGGGTAATCCCCGCTAACCCGCTCTGACGCACAAGGGCATGGGTGCGGGTGCTGTTCGACAGGGTGAACGTGACCAACGGCGGGTCGATTGAGACTGAAGTGAACGAATCCACCGTCATTCCATGCCGGTGCCCCTCAAAAGTGCTCGTGACAATCACCACGCCAGAAACCCAACGCCGCATCACCACCCGCAGGTCGGTTACCATTTCCATTTACTCACTCCGATTTGCATATCCGCATTAAAATAGCCTAAATAGGTTATACTGTGATGACCTGCCGGCGTCAAGCATCAAATCGGAGATTTTCACACCGATTTGAAAAGTGGCATAAACCTTGCTAATATGGTAGGGAATAGCAAAATGAGCGACACTCCTTCCTCCACTCCTGCAAACCAATCCTCTGGAGTCCCGATTCCCGATTCCAGTACTCAGCCTCTGCCAGAAGTCAATTCCAAACCCCGGCGGTTTCCGGTGATGGGATCCATTCAGACCATTGCCACGTATGCCTTCCTGCTGGCGACGCTCTTCACCCTGTTCACCCCCGATAATCTTTTCTCCGACCAGATGTTGAAGCGTGTATTCCAGGCCTGGCAGGCCAACCCCACCGAGATCGCCCAAATGAATCCTGGCGCCTCCAATGGAACGCAAGCCCTGCCCATCGGCATCGTTTCGGGTCACTGGAAGAACGATTCCGGCTCCGTCTGTGCTGACGGAATTACCGAAGAGCAGGTCAACCTCACCATTGCCACCCTGGTACAGCAAAATCTGGCAGCCCAGGGGTACCAGGTGGATCTCCTCTCTGAGTTCGACCCGCGCTTATCGCAGTACAAGGGTCTCGTTCTGCTCTCCATTCATAACGATTCTTGCGATTACATCAATGATGCCGCCACCGGTTTCAAAGTCGCTGCAGCGGTGCATTCCGCCTTTCCCGAAAAAGCCAACCGCCTGACCGCCTGCCTCGTCGACCGTTACGCCAAGGACACCGGATTGAGTTTTCATGCCGGTTCGATCACCAATGACATGACCTACTACCACGCCTTTGACGAAATTAACACCGAAACCACCGCTGCCATCATCGAGACCGGATTCCTGAACCTCGACAAGCAAATCCTCACCCAGCATCCAGATGTCATTGCCAAGGGGATTACTGACGGCTTGTTGTGCTACATACGGAACGAAAACATCACCGCCACCGTCACACCTATACCATGAGTGACTCATCCCATTCCCCGGCAATCCAGGCGCTTCTTTCTGCCCGCGAAGCTCTCAAGCAGGGTCAGCGCATGGAAGCGCGCCGCTGGTGTTTGATCGCCATTCGTGAAAATCCCAACCTCGAAGAACCCTGGCTCATCCTTGCTGCCATCTCCAGCCCGCAGGCGAGTGTGGGTTATTTACAGCAGGCGTTGAAGATCAATCCGAACAGTGAAAGAGCGATGGCGGGCATGAAGTGGGCGCTCAACCGCCTGGCCAGCGTACCTTCACGCGACCATCTCGCTGCCGGTAACAAACCTCAGAGCGACACCCAGCCCATCAAGATAGCGACAGCCGTATCAGTCGGGGCAGAAATGCCTGGCGCGGCTCAACCAAAAGACAAAGCAGAGGGAGCCGATTCCATCGTGGATCAGTTCCGCGATACGCATTCTGTTCCAGCAGCACCCGCTGCATTCAAGAAATCGCAAACTGCCAAAAAGAAAGCACCACCGGCCAGGCGAAACAACTGGGCAGCTTTTGCACTCGTCACCTTTTTTCTCCTGGTGGGTGTGGTCATCGTTTGGGCAGCCTTACCGCAATTGAACGCTTTGGCGCGAAGTTCATCGGCACCCCTCCCCAAGGATGTGCTGGAGAAACCCACCCTTACGCCTACAGCCACTGCCACATTCACCCCTACCCCTACCTTCACCCCGACGCCGACGCTCACCCCCACTCCCACGTCGACACCAACCCCCATGCCCACGGACACCCCGGTTCCCACCGCGGTCCCAACCACTGAGCTGCCCCCACTTCTCGATGAATCGGGTCGTTGGATCGATGTGGACCTCAGTTCACAAACGCTTTACGCCTTCGAAGGCGATACCCTGGTCAAATCTTTCCTCGTATCCACGGGCACCTACCTGCATCCCACCGTCATCGGTCAATTCCATGTCTATGTGAAGTATGTTTCCACACTCATGACCGGACCCGGTTACTATCTTCCCAATGTGCCTTACACCATGTATTTTTACGATGGATACGGTATTCACGGCACCTACTGGCATAACAATTTTGGTCATCCCATGAGCCACGGGTGCGTAAATATGTACACCCCCGATGCAGAATGGCTCTTCTATTGGGCATCTGTCGGCACACTGGTCAACGTGCATGAATGAGCCAGGCGATTTTTCTTCCCTGAATCTCCGCTTCATGGATCGCCGCGATTTCATGAAATTGAGCGGTGCAGCGCTGCTCGGCTTGTTTACCGTCAACCTGAAGAATCCTGCATCTGTCAGCGCCCAACCCGTTGCAGCACCTTCCATGGGACGGGTTGTATCCAACCTGGTGGACGCGCACGCTTCTCCTTCGTTGGATAGCAAGGTGGTCAAGACCTTCTGGAAGGATGTCGTTCTTCCTGTCACCGAGATGGCCGTCGGAAAAGGCGAACCGGCGCATAATCACATCTGGTACGAAATGAACCACGAGGGATATGTCCACTCCGGCTCCGTGCAACCGGTGGAAATCCGGCTCAACCAGCCTGTGGAGACCCTGCCAGAAAAAGGCACCCTGGGCGAGATTTCGGTTCCCTATACCGATGCCTGCTGGAACCCGATCTTTCCCAAGATTACCGCATACCGCCTGTATTACGAGACTACCCATTGGGTTTTGGGATTGGTCACAGATGCCCAGGGGGGAAAATGGTATGAGCTGCTGGAAGATTTTTACCAGTTCAAGTATTACGTCAATGCTGCCCATGTGAGGATCATCCCCAAAGACGAGGTCGCGCCGCTTTCTCCCGGTGTTCCCCGGGAAGAGAAGAAGCTCGACGTTAGGCTGGAGGATCAGGTGGTCATCGCATCTGAATACGGCACCCCTGTCCAGATGTTCCGCTGCGCCGCAGGACTCAAGAGTTGGAATGGGTACCTGACCCCCGAAGGCAAATTCAGAACCGATTACAAACGCCCCTCACGCCACATGGTCAACGGCTCGCATGCCGCTGCCAACACTTATGACCTGCCAGGCGTACCCTGGGTGAGCTTCATCGACGAGAATGGCATTTCCTTCCACGGCACCTACTGGCACAACGATTTCGGCCGCCCGCGCAGCCACGGCTGCATCAATCTGCCATCGTCTGCGGCAAAATGGATCTACCGCTGGACCACACCCTCTGTACCGTATGAAGAGCAAAAAGCCTTCAAACGTGAAGGTACCCTCGTAGAGATCGCTGCTTAATCAGTCGCACTCCATATCAGAGTTCTGTAAGAAGTTCATTTTCCCCTCACCTGGTCGCGTATAATTAACGTTGGAGAAAAACATGAATGCGCATGCTTTATTTAAAGGTGTAGTCGTGGATGAAAACGGCAATCCCGTCGATGTATCATACGTGGGCGGAGAACCCATGTACGTCGTCAACGATGCTGGATTTTTTCGCCACATCCCTTCAAAGGATATCGATTTACAGGTTCTTCGTGAATTGGGTTCTCAAATCAAAGGCAACGAAGACTTGATTGCTGACCAGACTTCAAAAATGATCGGACAGGATGATCTCTTCACGCACGCGATCATCGAAAACCAGCTTAAGAATATCGAAAAGCAATACGAAACGCTCATCGAAACCGGTATCCCTGAGGAAACGGTCGCTTATCTGGGCATGATGGGGCTGAAGGTGGTCATCAATTTTCACGGCGATCTCGTCCGCATTGAACAACCAGCAGCAGCCTCCCCGGGTGATGAAGGTGACGGAGAATAAGGCGAAATCGGAATGCAACCTGAATACATCGTGGACGTAACCGAATCTGATTTTGATTACCAGGTGTTGGCATTTTCCCAAAACAAGCCCGTGGTGGTTGATTTTTGGGCAGACTGGTGCAAACCCTGCAAACGTCTGTCTCCCTTCCTGGAAATGCTGATCAGCGAAGCCAGCGGTACGTTCAGGCTGGCGCGGGTGGATGCAGATGCAAACCCTGCTCTGGCATTCCGCTGCGCCGTACACAGCCTGCCCACGGTGCAAGCCTATAGCAACGGCAGCATGGTCGCGAGCTTTGTCGGGCTCATGCCTGAAAACCAGGTGCGTGAGTTCTTTGACCGTATCACTCCCCCCAGCCCCGCCAACCTCCAGGTCGAAAAGGGCAACAGCCTGCTGGCAATCAACCGCTTGCAGCAATCTCGTGAAGCGTTTGAAGAAGCCCTGAAAATTTCACCGGAAAATCCTGGGGCGAACTTGGGATTGCTCAAACTTGCCCTGATTCAAGGTCAGTTCCAGGAAGCAAATCGGCTCTTCCGTGAGTTTCCCGCCAGTCGTGAGTACGAGGATGCTGAAAAACTGCGTCCTCTGATCAAAGCCATGCTCGATTTCAGTGCAAATTCGCTGCCCGAGGAAACGGATCTGGATACCGCCTTCAACAACAGCATCCGGCTTGCCCAGCGCGGCAACCTTCCCGCCTCCATTGACGGTCTCCTCGATATTCTGCGCGCCGACCCGCACTACCGCCGGGACAAAGCCCGTCTGGTCATTCTCAGCATGCTTGAGTTGATGGACCCCGAAGGCGACCAGACGCTTGCTTATCGCAAGGAACTGACCAACATTCTCTTCAAATAATGTCAGAACATATGCAAACAGGGAATGGAATTTCTCCATTCCCTGCTTTTCTTGATCTGTCTGGGTCTATTTGACCAGGGTCATCCAGCCCCAGGTGGTGGGGTCAGTCAGAACCCGGTTCTGTGCAGTGGAAAGCATGGATTGCTGCACATTTTTTGAAGCGTCGTCATTATCGTTCACTGATGCTGCAAAACCCACCGTCATACCTTTGCTCGGGGTGATGCCCAACTTTTCCCAGGGAATGGATGCCTCAACGCGGTAAAAGCCTGAATCAAACGTGCAGGCCACCTTGTAGCTGGTTTTGCTGCCTTCCTTGGATGACGGGAACCACAAATAGGCTTCCGGAGATACACCCTTGTCGGGATTTCCGCAGGAAAGACCCACCTGGTAATCGTCAGAATTCAATTGCTGCACAGCAAGATCGCCGTTTAGATTTGTGTCGATCAGCAATTCGACGCTGTCGCCTTTGTACATATCTTTGCCGGTGGTGTTTTGAACATACTTGTCGTCAAAGATCTTGAATCCCACGTACAGGTTCGTATCATCCCATGCAGCGCCAAACGACGCCTCAAGGTCCGCTTTGCCCGTCCAATTGCTGGCTCCCCACACCACGTACGGGATCGGGTAAAGCGTGGTCTTGTCGCGCCAATCTGACCATGACCCGTTGAGAGTGGGTGCCGTGGTCAGGAAGCCCGCTTTGATCAGTGTGCCTGAACGCTCCTGTGCTGCAGGGGGTGTCGTCGGTTTGGCCGTTGGCAGAACCGCCGTTGTGGACGTAGCCGCCGAAGTTGGCTGCGCAACCGTGGGCAGCGGCACCTCAGAAGTGGCAGTGATCAGCGGCGGGGGTGTCGTCGAGGGGGGCTGACTCAAATCGAACAGAGCGGTCAATGTGGCATTCGGCGTACCACTGACCGGGGCGGGAGTACCTCCGCCAAGCAATCCGCAGGCGGTGCTCAGCAGCCCAATGAACATCAATGCCGCCATGACTTTAATCGTATTGGACATTCCTACCTCCTTGCCAAATAGTGAATGAACGGTCATTCACAGTGCGAACATCAGAAATGGTTGCAAGTAATATGCAAAAGACCGTCCTTAAGACGGTCTCTTCCCGGCAAATGTTCCGGTTCATGTCTATTGAAAGCTCAATTTCTGATTTTGACAGTCAGTTTGGTTACTTCTTTGCTGTCTGCCTGAAGAAACGAATTAAGAATTGTGCCAGTATGCCCAAGAGCAGACACGCGATGATCACCAGGAAGAGCGGCGCTTTGATCACCGTGAACAAAACGTTGACCTCGACCGATGCCAGGTTCGCGAATGCGAAGATGAGTACGATCAAAATGATGATTGCGCCTAGAATTTGACCAAATTTGACCTTCATGTTTTCCCCTTTCCCGATCATCAAACGGCCGACAATGGGTCTTTCCACCAATATTCATCTTATTTCAACACCAGGGTCGTGTCAACCAGCCTGGTCTGCTGGCAACATAGATCATAGCACTTGAACGGGTCACTACCTTAAGAGTATAAGTTGAAGCCTTTTGCTGGATTGTCTAATGTTGGAACCCAATGTTTATTGAACCTATGCAAATTCTACTTTTCTGTAGAAACAGAGTTCAATGGGACAAGAATGCTAGGCAAGCAATGACCGCATGTCATTCGTAAACTCAACTATCTTCAAATCGATCAGTTTCTTGAGTTCTTCAGAGTTGTCAAAATCAGGTTGGTCGACAAGAGTTGATTCAATGATCGAATCAACCCCGGGAAGAACCTGTGACAATTTGTACTCTTTTGTATCTTTGTAACTCAAGAGCTTGATATATTCAGCCTGTATTTTCCTGTTACTCCCGCTCAGCCAGGCTTCAAATCGATTTTGTTCGTGCAAATAGACTATGGCAATTTTCAGATTCTTGATTTTCAAGTCAGGCGGAGTAAAAGCGAAGTAAGTCATATCCATATATCCAGGATATAAGGCACTAACTGAGAATTCACGATGGCTATTCACCAGATAAATGCTCAGATTGGACATAAATGTCATAATGCCCTTATATGCTCTTTGAATATGACCTTTATGCAATTGATTTCCATATTCCAGAATGAATCTGTTTATCTTTTCCATTCTGTCACCCTCAGTCCTATGGAACTTTCTTGTTCTGCCGCACCAGATCAAAATCACAATTTAAGCATAAGCCATTATGGCAGCATTTGATTCTGCCACACTCAGGACAACGCCACTTCTCCTCTTCCGCTTCCAGGAACTTCTCCATTCCCTGTTCCTTTATAAAAAGAAGATTTTCGATCATGCTCATGTAATATTTCGTGCGATATCGCTTATCTAAAGATTTCAGCCTTTTACAGGGGAAGTTTTGACACTCAAAGCAAAAGCGCACTTTTCCCTCTGCAAGCAACTCGCATCTGTTACCCATGAATACACAGTTCTCTGCTCTTGGCAAACATCCGGGGCAATATTTCCTGTGAAATCCATACTTATTCAGGTCATATTCCCGAAATTGATGGGAAATGCATAAACTGCAGTCCATCCCACATGGGGCAATGTGATTTGCGTCCATAAGATTTCCCATCCTCTATCGCTTGCTCCATTACCATTAAGTGAATAATCTTCCATCATCCTCAAAGCGCATAAGGATGGTTTTCTTGATTTTCCAAATGCATTGCATCTTCACATCTGCTTTTGGTAGCTTGCTTTGTTTATGGGAACGACCTGACAGAAAAGCCCCAACTTCAATATCATCGGCTTTTCCTCAGTAATTGATGCGGAATTATTCGATCACCATTTCATTGATCCTGAGTACATCTTAGTGCAGCGGTCTACCGGTGTCAAACTAAATCTTGCATACTCTTAGATTTAATAAAGATCACTCGATAATCAACTCCATCACGCTTCGCCGCATGCTGGGCGGTGCCGCCTTCGTGGGTCTCCCCACCCTGAACAGCATTTGAATGGTTTCACCATCAGGAGCGTACTCCTGGTGGATTCTACGGTAAGGTTCCTCCATCTCGGGGTATTCTTCCAGAGCCTGGCTCATCGGTTGCAGCACCAACCCCAACCGGTGCGCCTCAAGCACAAACCGGCTGTAGAGAATGCCGCTTTTGACCTGGCTGATCGGACGGTTGTCCTTTGAAATGATCATCGCCATGGCAGGCGTGTGTTCAATGGATATCCTGGCAGATTGTATAAACCGGTCAGAGGCGGCTTTTCCCTGGTTAAGGGATGGCATCAGTGTCACCAGATCCTGCATGATGTGCACCATGACCCCCGAGGTCCCCTGCGATTCCACGGAAAATCCATAGCGGTATTGGTTCTTTTGATATTCATTTGCGCGGAAGATGTCTTCGGTTTCCTTCATCACCCTGATTACGCCCCCTTCGATGGTTGCCGCCTTCATGGCAATATCAGACAGTTTTTTCAGGTTTTCGCTATCCTGATAAACCTTGACCCTCAAATCCAGGTCTCTGTGCAATGATTCCAACCGGGTGACTTGATCCAGCGACAGTTTGTCAGGTTGATAAGCATTCCTGTCAGTTCCATGCAAAAACATAAAATCATACAGAGGATTGTGCTGGGGCACACCCTTTGTGAGTCTGATTTTCGCCACCGGTCTGGTTTTCATGCTTTCCGTTGAGTTGTGTTCATCGAAATCACCTTCAGGGAAAAACTCGATGACGCTCCTGAAACCCATTTCTTCCCCGGCAATCTCCACGTACCCGAGAAATGTTCCCTGGGTCACCATAAATTGGCGGTTCAAAGGGTCCACTTCTTTTGATCGTCTTTCCGGGTCCGCATACAGATAAAAGACCATGGGGTCTGCCTGATCAAGCTTGATTTTCCACGGCTGCATATTGTGCGCATTGGCTGCCAGCATCCCGTGTGCGGCTAGTTGAATCCTTGGATCATCAAATTGCTTGAAATATTCTTTTCGCCAGGGCTCCAGATACTTTTGGGATCCAAATAACCAGCGATTCTTTGACATAGTGACATCTCCTGAAATCTTTCGGGGTCATCGTCGCTATTCCTATTTGAAAATCCACAAGAACAGCACGTGACTCTCTTGCTTTTACGAAATTGCATTAATTTGGATGCAGAATCAAGCGTTGAAGATACTTCCGGAACTTTAAAATGACATTCTTTGTTTGAAAATACCTGTATTCGGGGCTGCCCGAATCATCAGAGAAGAGCCACCCATAGCACAATCAGGGCATCGTAAACGCCGTGTGTGAAAATGAGCGATAGGAGTGTATATCCTTTGATCTTCTCCCTGAACATGCAATAGGCAAAACCGATCAGGGCGGTAATAAAGACCTGGATCAAATTGCCGGTAAAAATGTGAAATAAGCCGAAGAGTACCGATGAAATGAAAATGGCTAACCAATGGGAATCTTTGATCTCGAGTAGCTTGCGAAAGATGTACCCTCGAAAGATCAGCTCCTCTGCCAGCGCCACTCCTAAAATTCGATAAACGAATTCGTAGGCAAACTGCCATGCAAACTTGTAATTGGTATCACCAACCATGTCCTTGAATCCTGCCAGGATCGGCAGCACAGTAAGGATTGCAGACATCAGCAGGGCAAGCAGGATTCCGAGCAGAATCTGGGTGGGAATTCTCTCCTTGGTAAATCCAAGGTCGCTGATCTTTTCTCTATTGATCAGCATGAGGATGCCCGGAACAAGAAAAAGGGTCCACTGCGTAACGATCATCAGCACAGCACGAACAGGAAGGGAAAAATCTGCCACCAGGTACTGATTGAACATTCTGAGCCCATACAAGGTGGCAAAGGCACCCAGAACAGCAATAATGAGGTGCAATAGGGATCGCTGCTTTGTGTTTTCCATGAAGCCTCCGGGATGATAGTCGATGTTAATTACCCCGCATCCTCCTGGACTGGTCAATTACCCACAGGATTTTACTGCCCAGAATCTTCACCTTGAGAATTAACAGAAGCTCAGGAATAGCAGGAAATTGCAAAAAGAAGCCAGATGCAATTCCCGGCATCTGGCTCCCATTGTAATCTGAATATCTTTCCTATCTTCCAGCTTCTTCAAGCTCTTTGATGACAATCTTCTTCATCTTCATCATGCATTGCATTTGAGCATCTGTCTTGATCAACTCACCCATGTTGTAGGGCACGATCTGCCACGAAAGCCCGAATTTATCCTTCACCCAGCCGCATTGCTCCGATTCTGGAACATGCGACAACTTTTCCCAGTAGTAATCGATCTCCTTCTGGTCATCACATTCAACCATCATCGAAATGGCTTCGTTGAAATGGAAAATTGGTCCGCCGTCCAATGCCAGGAACTTTTGCCCGTTCAGCATAAATTCAGCGGTGATCACTTTGCCGCTCATCCCCCTGAAATGCTCATCCAGGCTCTCGTCTGGATACCGTTCAATATGCAGAATCTGCGAATTCGGGAAAACACTGACGTAATAACGGATGGCTTCCTCGCAGTTGTTATCACCAAACCAGAGTGACGGCACGATTTTCTTCATTTAGAACCTCCTGTCGAATGACTCCAGTATGTGTGTTTTTTTGCTTCGGTCACACATAGTCATCCCCTGTCATTATACATAATTAATCAGATAATTTCTATCTGATTTCCATGAAGAAAGTGCTGCTCGCCATGAGCAAAGCATTCACGCTTTTTTACAATCAGTTATCCATATAATCTATTTTCTAAACCGGATCCTGTCTTTATCCGTGGGAATGCCATTGACGACTCTTTGCCATTCACCCTGTTGGAACACTTCATATTGTTCAAAACCGCAAGGCAATCCGTTTGCGGTAAGGATGTCGCTGCTATCCATGAGCTGAAAATGCAAATGCGGAGCAAATGAATTGCCAGAATGGCCCACCCTTCCAAGGACCTCGCCTTTTTTTACACTCTGGCCGGCTGAAACCTGAACAGACCCTGTTTGAAGATGGACTACCGCAGCATATATGCTTTCGCCGCATTCCATGATGATGTAGTTACCCGCAGCTGATCGTACGTCGTCTTTTCTCGGATCGAAAAAATGAGCATTTTTATATGCGTTAGCCATATCCGACAGTAGATTCGCTCGTTTTCGTTCTATATAACCGTCCTCGGCTTGGACAATGGTTCCATCGCAAGGTGCATATACATTTTGTCCCCAACCGTAATATTCACTTAACGGAACCCCCAGTAGGAGGTATTGTGCCAAACTAACACGATAAGCCGGCAAGCCTTTTCTTTCCCAGTCAACCTGGATAAAGTCGTAAGCATATCTTGTTCCCAACCGGTTTGTGCCGTGGCTGGGAATTCTTGCCCCTGGAGTGTTGGGAGAGAGCCATTCTCCCCTCAAAGGAAATTCAACGATGATCGGCTCAAGACTATTGATCATCTCATTTCTCCTATTACGCTTTTCGGCTTGTTTCTTTGTTTACTTCCAAACCTGTAATCGTGCGTGTTTACGTTAGGGGCTGATAGCATAGCTGAACAACGCCTGAAGAGAACCTTCTGGAATCGACCAGTACGAGCCCTTTTCTCTGTTTGATGTCCACAAATAAAGGCTTTCCTTCTCCCAAAATAATGGGGTGTATTGAAAGCCGATACTCGTCCACAAGCCCCAGGTTAATAAACGTTGTGATAAGACTCGCCCCGCCATACAACCAAATATCCTTTCCTGGTTGTTTCTTTAATGCAGTTACTTCTTCTTCAATATCGTCATCAATAATGACCGCCTGATTATCTGCCTTGGTGAGGGTTTTTGAAAACACATACTTCTTTTTGCTGTGGATCAATTCCCACATTTCTCTATCCGCATCAGAGCTATCTTTACCTGGGGAATATTCTCCCCACAATTCGTAAGATTTTCTACCATATAGAATGGTGTCAATACTTTTCAAGAAACCGATGAAGTCCATATCTTCATCCATAATGCACCAGTCAGTTTCTCCGTTTGCACCGGCAATATATCCGTCCAGAGAGACTGCCAAATCCAATACGATCTTTCTTGTTTTTTCCGTAAACATTTGATTCACTCCATGAAAGGAATCACATTCGCGACAGTAAAGCTACGCACTCCACATGGAATGTCTGTGGGAATAGATCCAGCGGTGTAACCCGTTCAATCCCATAGCCCGCGTCTGCGAACAGACGCGCGTCGCGCGCCAACGTGCTGGGATCACACGATACATATACGATCTTCTCCGGCTTCATCCCCAAGATGGCGCTCAATGCCGCCCTTTCCAGCCCTGCACGCGGCGGATCGACCACCACCTTGTTGACCTTCACTTTGAGCCCCGGCAGGATTTGCTCCGCAGCGCCTACGTACAATTCCACGTTGTCAAATTCATCCAGGTTGACTGCGTAATCTTCGCAAGCCGATTCCGAAAGCTCCACTCCGATGACCTTCGAGACCTGCGGAGCGGTAAATGCAGAAAACAATCCCACACCGCAGTAGCAATCAAGGACCGCATCATTTGAATTCAGATTAAGGCTTCTCAGCACCAGGTCCACCATTTTCTCTGCCTGCGGCAGGTTCACCTGGAAAAACGACTCCGCGGAAACCCTGAATTCGCGTTCCTTAACGCGCATGGTTGTGAAGGGATCTCCTGAAAGCAGCATTTCAGAGCCCTCGCCGAGATAGACCGCTGAGAGCGGAAAATCCACTTCAAATTCAGGCACTGCGCCAGACCGACCTTCCATCACCAGCAGCAAATCCTCGCCCTCCCCCTCCCTCAGGTTGATCCGCTCCACGCCGGCTGCCGGATCGATTTCAAGCTCAGGCCAGGTATTGTTGATCAGCGGCATGGGCAGATGACATTCTTCAATCTCCACGATCTGGTTTGTCGCAGCCTTCTGGTAACCCAATTTACCGTTCTTCGAGAGATGGAACTGCACCGTGTTTCGATAGTTCCATTGCTCGGGTGAAGGGATGATCTCCTCCACCGGCGGTTCCTCGAATTTACCGATGCGTTTGAATTGATCGATCACGATCTGACGCTTGATACGAAGCTGTTCCTCAATCCCAAGTTGCTGGTAATGACACCCGCCGCAGACCCCAAAATGCTTGCAGCGGGGTTGGATGCGCTGCGGTGCGGGTTTCAACACGTCCAACAGGCGTCCGCGGCAGAAATTCGCTTTCTCTTCGATGATCTCCACCCGCACCCGTTCACCCGGAATTCCGAACGGTACAAAAATCGGCCGGCCGTCGTTCAACCGTCCCATGGCGTCGCCGCCGAAGACCATCGTAGTGAGTTCCACCTCAGCAAGGGGTTTCATCGTATCCTCCAGCGTTCATTTACATATCTTTATCTACACGCAAATCCCGGTCTTGCCCTTGTCGCAGCTTAATGCCAATGCTATAATCCACTTGTCCGCCCCGGTAGCTCAATAGGATAGAGCAAAGCACTCCTAACGCTTAGGTTGAGAGTTCGAGTCCCTCCCGGGGCATCTTAATTTAAGAGTTTCTTCACCAATCTATTGTAATCTGCAGGAATTTTTGCAATAATAACAATTGATAAACATCCGGGTGCCCCCCTCACCTGGGTGCTTATCTTTTTAATGTCCTGAATCAACCAACCTCCGAAGCTTCGGAGGTTGGTTTCTATTTGAAGAATTGATCCTGGTCGTCGTCCATTTCAGCATCTGCTTCAGACTCTTCTGCCAGGCGACGCACCCATAAATAAAGCACCTGTCCGTTATCACCATCCAATGCCCTGGCTGCCACAATCGGCACCCTGGCTTCCAGACCGATATCTGTGCGGTAATGCAGATAGATTTCTCCCTGCTTCCGCCAGGCCCGGTGGCATCGTTCAACCAGGGCTGGTCCGTTGAATGTACGCAGCCGCGTGAGCGCGGTGTCAAACAAAACCGGGCTTTCGTTCAAACCCAGTGCCCATCCGTCATTGACGCTTTCAAAGACAGGAGGCGGTCCTTCAATGATTGTGATCTTATCGTCCATTTCCATCTCCTCGCAACATCATACCACAAACCACTTTCTGTCTCAAAAACACCCTGCGTTTTCTTACGTTTTTCAAACGGACCTTTGATTCTTTTCTAATACGTGGAAATTATTATTTGCTTATAAGAATAAATAAGACAATTGATTTTTGGAGGAAGGAAATGACTTTCTATATGAATCACCCCATGAATTGGTATGATGCCCGCCGGCAGATGATGCGCCGCATGATGAATGCTGCAGAAGGTTTCGAGCGGACGATCCGTGTTCCTGTTGCAGTCGATTCGACGGAGAATGAATACCTGGTCAAAGCCGTGCTCCCCGGTTTGAAAGCGGAGGACATCAAGATCGAGTTCAGCGATAATGTGCTGAAGATTGAAGGCGAGTTGAAATTCGACCATCCCGAAGGTGAGAACCTGGTAGTCGATGAGATTCCGGAAGGCAAATTCAGCCGTTCCTTTGAGCTCAGCGATGCGGTTGATGCAGACAACATTGCGGCATCCATGACAGACGGAATCCTCACGGTCCGCATCCCCAAGGTTGCCGGTGACAAACCCCGCACCATCAAGATCAACGTAAACTAGTCAATTCTCGTTTGTAGAGCTGTTCAAAAAATAGGGGCGATTCATGAATCGCCCCTATTTGTATTTGTACATAATGACTTTTTCCCAATAAAATAGCCCGCGGTTTTTTGATGTTATGGGAGACCCCTTTTTTATTTCTGACAACTTCTTGGGGGTACAATAATGCGATGGATCTTTCCGCACTAAAGCACGCGCTCTCCGATATTCAGCTTGGCGGATTGCGGACCTTTGATACGATCGGTTCGACCAATGATGAAGCCATCGCCTGGGCGGATGCCGGATGTGCAGATTTTTCACTGGTCATTGCTGATGAACAAACCAGGGGACGCGGACGCTTTGACCGTCGGTGGGTAACCCGGCCGGGAGCTTCGCTGGCGTTCAGCCTTATCCTCACCCCCTCACCCGCCGAATTACCGCTCCTGCCGCTCTTTGCCCCCCTTTGCGGTCTTGCCATCTGGCAGGCGCTCAAGGATAGGTATGGGATCCCGACCGAGATCAAATGGCCAAACGACATTCTGCTTCACCGCAGAAAGTGTTCCGGCATTCTAGTGGAAGCCGCCTGGAATGAATCCCGTCTGCAGGCGGTGGTGTTGGGTATCGGCATCAATATTCGGGAAGATTCCATTCCCCCTGCCGATCTTCAAATGTTCCCTGCTTCATTTCTGAACTCTGCATCCGACCTGCCAATCGACCGTTTCGAACTGCTGGCAGCTGTGTTGCACACCATTCATGCCTGGCGGCCCAAAATGGGCAGCCCCGAGTTCTATCAAACCTGGCAGGTGCATCTCGCCTTTAAGGGTGAACAGGTGGCAATTGTGCAAAGCCCAAAACCATCTATAATAGGGGTGATCGAAGGGATCGATGGTGCCGGAAGGCTGGTGCTAAGAGAATCCGACGGTAAGCTACAATACATCGAAGTGGGGGATGTTCATCTGCGTCAGGCAGGAGAACAGACGGAAAAGGAGAAGGACCATGCTGGATGACCTGCGTAACTCTGTAAAAGACGATTACATCGAAGAAGAACCGGTGGTGGAAAAGAAGGTGGAAAAACCCTTCAGCAACGAACCCAAATTGCTTTTTGGTATGTCGGCATCACAGCGGTTTATTGTTTCAATTTTTATCCTCCTGATGGTGCTTATCCTTGGCCTCTTTCTTCTGATCATCTTCGGTAAAGTGGTAATCCCTATTTAGTCGCCTGCTGCAATTCAAAATCGGCAAAGCCTATTTCGCTTTGCCGATTTTAATTTACTTAATCCATCCCGACCTATTGCCCAACCGGATTTGTCGTCTCAGATTGGTTGTCTTGATCCATTTGATTGGCAACGTTACGCGCCACGGATGCCACCAGGTCGCCCTTGCCAAGGTCCATGACGCGGAACCCGCGGGTATTCCTGCCGCTGGTGTTAATGGCTTTCACCTTCAGCCGCAGCATGATTCCCCCGGATGAAATGAGCGATATTTCATCCTCGTCCTGCACCACGCGAGCCGCGATGATCTTTCCCGTCAGGTCGAGGTGTTTCTGGTCTATGGTCATCACACCGCCCGTCGCCCTGCCCTTCCTGGGGTATTCATCCAGCTTCGTGCGTTTGCCAAAACCATTTTCGGTCACGATTAAGAGCGTGCCGTTCTTTTCATAAACTTCCATATCTGCCAGGCGGTCATCCACCTTGAACTTGATGCCAGTCACGCCTGCAGCCGGACGGCCCATGCTGCGGATCTCGTTCTCAGAAATCTTCAGCGCCTGCCCCTTTTGGGTCACCAGCAGCAGCTCGTCCTTGCCGGTGGTCAATTTCACCCAGCCCAGTTCATCACCTTTATCGAGTGAAATTGCAATCAAACCAGAAGGACGGACGCTTGAAAACTCTGAGAGGGCGGTTCGTTTCACCCGGCCGCGTGTGGTTGCCATGGTCAAATACTTGGCATCTTCAAAGCTCGGTACTGCCACGGCTGCAGTGATGCGCTCGCCAGAGTCCAGTGCTAGCACATTCACGATCGGAATGCCTCGGTCGGTTCGATTGGCGTCCGGGATCTGATAAACCTTCTCCGAATACACTTTCCCGCGGTCGGAGAAGAACAGAATGGTGTGCAGCGTCCGCGCCGGAACGAGCAAAATAACCTCGTCCTCATCGCGCACGGTCTGTCCCGAGACGCCGCGTCCTCCGCGCCCCTGGGTGCGGTAGATGTTAGCCGCCACCCGTTTGATGTATCCGCGCTGCGTGAAAGTGATCAGTACTGCCTCGTCGGCGACGAGATCCTCTTCTTTCAATTCCTCATGGGTTTCCGCAACGATCTTGGTCCTGCGGTCGTCGCCGAATTTCTCTGTCACTTCCTTCAGGTCGTCCTTGATCACTTCCAGGATTTTGTTGGGATTGGCGAGCAAGTCTTCCAGGTAGGCAATCCGATCCATCACCTGCTGATGTTCTTCTTCGATCTTTTGCCGTTCCAATGCCGATAACCTGCGGAGCTGCATATCCAGGATCGCCTGTGCCTGGATCTCGGTCAGGTTAAAGCGCGAAACCAGGTTTATTCTCGCCGTCTCGGTATCTTTGGACTGGCGAATGGTGCGGATTATCTCATCCAGGTTGGCCAGGGCAATCAGCAATCCATCCAGAATATGTACCCTGGCGCGTGCCTTTTCAAGGTCAAACTGCGTGCGCCGGGTGATGATTTCCTGCCTGTGCTCGATGAAAATGTGAATCGCACGCTTGAGTGAGAGCAGCCTGGGTTCGCCCTTGACCAGCGCCAGCAGATGCACGCTAAAGGTACTTTGCAGCGGAGTGTACTTATAGAGCTGGTTTAACACCTGCTTGGGTTGTGCGCCGCGCTTCAGTTCGATGACAATGCTCATTCCGCGCCGGTCAGATTCATCCCGCAGGTCCGAAATGGCATCCATCTTCCCCACGCGCGCCAGCTCGGCAATGCGTTCGATCAGGCTCGTCTTGTTCACCTGGTAGGGGATCTCGGTGATCACAATGCGGAAACGGTTGCTTTTCATTTCCTCGATGTGCGCCATGCCGCGAACTACCAGGCGGCCTCGTCCGGTGGAATAAGCCTGCAAGATGCTTTCCCGCCCCACAACCACACCGCCGGTGGGAAAATCCGGTCCCTGGATGAATTGCATCAGGTCCTCGGTGGTAATGTCTTCCACATTCTCGTAGTGTTCGATCATGTAATCCACCGCGCCGGCCACTTCCCGCAGGTTGTGCGGCGGAATGCTGGTAGCCATGCCCACTGCAATACCTGAGGAACCGTTTAGCAGCAGGTTCGGCAGCCGTGACGGGAGCACGATGGGTTCCTTGAGCGAGCCGTCAAAGTTGTCAGAAAAATCCACCGTGTTCTTATCGATATCCGCCAGCATTTCCTCTGCCATGGCTGATAGCCTGGCTTCGGTGTACCGCATGGCTGCCGGCGAATCTCCGTCAATTGAGCCAAAGTTCCCTTGTCCGTCCACCATTAAGTAGCGCATCGAGAAGTCCTGCGCCATACGTGCCATGGCATCATATACTGCCAGGTCACCGTGCGGGTGATACTTGCCAAGCACCTCGCCGACGATACGCGCAGACTTCTTGTATGCGGTGTTCGCATGAATGCCCATGTCTGACATGGCATATAGGATCCGCCGGTGAACCGGTTTCAATCCGTCCCTGGCGTCAGGAAGTGCCCGCGCCACGATCACGCTCATGGCATAATCCAGGTAAGCGGACCGCATTTGTTCGTCGATATCCACGTGCTGCACAGAACCGAAATCCATATATTAACCCTCGGGGAAAATCTATAACCTTGTAATTATACCCCATCACTCCAATATGCTGTTCAGCAGAGGTTCAGACAACCGGTTTTCCCCGCTCAAAGCGCTGTTTGATTCTCCAGCTTCTGACACCTCCGGTTCTTTCTGGTATGCTTTTTAGCGCGGAAATGAATGACAGAAAATCAGCACGCTCGATCTTTTCCTCCGCTTTTCTCGAATATAATTACACTGATGAAAAAGTGGTTTCTTCTGATTCTCCCGGTCATTCTTTTGCTTGCAGGCTGCGGCAAATCACAGCAGGTATCAGCATCTGGACAGACCTCATCCAATGCCTACATTCAGAACATGGGCTCTGACACGATCGTTAATCTCGCGCTCGCCTGGGCAGAAAAGTACCAGCAGATCAAGCCCGATGTGCGTATTTCGGTCACCGGCGGCGGCAGCGGGGTGGGCATCACTTCCCTGATCAACAAGACCATTGATATCGCCAACGCCTCCCGCCAAATCAAACCCGAGGAACTGCAAAAGGCAAAAGCCGAAGGATTGAATCCTTACGAAACCGTGATCGCCCGCGATGCCATCGCGGTGATCGTCAATCCCTCCAATCCCATCCAGCAGCTCACCCTTGAACAGGTCTCCGGCATCTATCGCGGTCTGTATAACAATTGGAAAGAACTGGGCGGTGAAGATCGACCCATCGTTCGCCTTTCGCGTGAAACCAATTCCGGTACTCATGTCTACTTTCTGGAATCGGTCGTTCGCCTGGGGAATTCCAAAGACAAAACCATATTCTCTTCCGATACCTGCCTGCTGCCCTCATCCGAGGGCATTATCGCTGAAGTACGCGACAACCCCAACGCCATTGGATACGACGGCCTGGGATACGTGACCCCCGAGGTCAAAGTGATTGCCATCTCTTCCCTCAAATCCCCCGACATCTTCGTATTACCCTCTGCTGCAACCGTAAGCGATGGCAGCTACGTTATCTCACGCGATCTCTACATGTACACCCCCGATACCCCCAAGGGCGCAGTCAAAGACTACCTCGACTGGATTGTTTCACCCGAAGCCCAGAAGATCGTCAAAGATCTCGGCTTTGTGCCCATTGCCAACCCCTGACCTGGAGATGAAATGAGCAAAAACAAGCGAATTGGCGACACCATCATCTCGGGAGTGATCAAAGTTGCAGGATTTTCCAGTATTATCTTCCTTGCCTTGATCCTGATCTTTCTCCTGCGAGAAGGTGTGCCAGCTTTATTTAAAGTGCCTCTCAACGTCCTCTTCAGCACCACCTGGTATCCCATCGAAGGTTACTTTGGCATCCTCCCGCTCTTCCTGGGAACACTGCTCGTCACTCTTGTCGCCATTTTGATCGCCCTCCCGTTTGGTATCGGAACGGCAGTTTACATGTCTGAAATTGCCCCGAAATGGGTCAAAGGGATCCTCAAGCCGATCATTGAAATCCTTGCCGGCATCCCCTCCGTTGTGCTTGGATTCATCGGCATCCTTGTGATGGTGCCCTTCATGCGCACCTTTTTCAACCTGCCCACTGGGCTGACCGGGCTCACCGGCGCGATCATGCTGGGTCTGATTGCCATCCCCACCGTGGTTTCCATTGCCGAGGATGCCCTCAACACCGTGCCCGATAGCTACCGTCAGGCAGCCCTGGCAGTCGGCGCCACCAAATGGCAGACCATCTGGGGGATCACCCTCCCCGCTGCAAAGACTGGAGTGCTCACCGCGGTGATGCTGGGCGTGGGTCGGGCGCTGGGCGAGACCATGGCGGTGATGATGGTCACAGGCAACGCCCCTGTCATGCCCACCAAGTTCGATTCCATCCTGCATCCTCTGCGCACCATGACCGCAACCATCGCCTCAGAAATGGGCGAAGTCGCGGCGGGCAGCGCCCATTATGAAGTGCTCTTCTTCATCGGCATCGTGCTCTTCTTGCTTTCGCTGGTGATCAATATCGCAGCCAGCTCGGTGAGCATGAAACAGCGCCAGCGCTCGGAAAGGATCCTCTCCTAGCCATGGAACGATCCCGATTTTCCACCACGCTCAAGGAATCCTTCGGATACACCCTCGTCCATCTCATCACGCTTGCCACGGTCATCCCCATTATCGGGTTGGTGGGGTACATCATTGCCCGCGGAGCTCCAGCCATAAGCTGGGAATTCCTCACTGCTGCCCCCACCAACGGGATGCGTTCCGGCGGCATCCTCCCTGCCATCGTCGGCACCCTTTATTTGACGCTCGGTACCGCCATCTTTTCAGTGCCCCTGGGCGTGGCAGCCGGTATCTATATCGCCGAGTACGCCCCCGATAACGGGGTGACACGTCTCATCCGCCTGGCAATCATCAACCTTTCAGGCATCCCTTCCGTGGTTTACGGTCTGTTTGGACTCGGTCTGTTCGTCAACTTTCTCAAGTTCGGCACCAGCATCCTTTCTGCCTCGCTCACCCTTTCGATCATGACCCTGCCGGTGATCATCAGCACCACCGAAGAAGCCTGCCGCAGCGTACCCAATTCGTTTCGCGTGGTCAGCACTTCACTGGGAGCCTCGAAATGGCAATCCGTGAGAAAGATCGTCATTCCCCAATCGACCCCCGGTATCATTACCGGCATCATCCTCGGCCTGGAACGCGCGGTCGGCGAGACCGCTCCCATCCTTTTTACCGGCGCAGCCTTTTACCTGCCGCAGTTGCCCAACTCGCCGCTTGATGCAACCATGGCGCTGCCGTATCACATTTATGTCATTTCCACCTCTGTCCCGGGCATGCCGGTGCAAATCCAGTACGGTACCGTGCTGGTGTTGTTGGTGTTCGTTTTGGGCATGAATCTCATCGCAACGATCATCCGCGCCCGGGCCAGGGCAAAACGAGTCTGGTGATGCCATGAAGAAATTCATCATCGAAAACCTTTCCGTCCGCTATTCGGATAACAACGAGAGCCTGCGCAATATCAACCTCGAGATCGCGGACCACGCCATCACCGTGCTCTTCGGCCCGGCCAACGGCGGTAAATCCACCCTGCTGCGAACACTGAACCGCTTGAACGACCTCGCCGATGTGAAGGAGATGAGCGGCCGGGTAATGTTCGACGGCAGGAACATCCTCGATAAGACGGAAGATGTCATCGAACTTCGACGCGAGGTGGGCATGGTCTTTTCCCGCCCGGTTCCCCTGCCTCTTTCCATCTATGAGAATGTGGCTTACGGCTTGATCATGGAAGGGGAGCACGACAAGAAGAAATTGGATGACGCTGTGGAATCTGCCTTGCGGCGGGCGGTCCTGTGGGACGAAGTCTATGACCGGCTACAGGATTCAGCTTACGCCATCTCTGGCGGGCAGCAGCAGCGGCTTTGCCTTGCCCGTGTGCTCGCCCTCGAACCCGAGGTGATCATGCTCGACGAGCCCACCTCCGCGCTTGACCCGGTCGCCACCGCCAAAATCGAAGAGCTCCTGAATCGCCTCAAGGAAAAATACACCATCATCCTGGCGCCGCACAACATCCAGCAGTCCGCCCGCATGGCTGATTATGCCGCCTTCTTCCTCATGGGCGAACTCATCGAATACCTTCCCGGCAGGGAAATGTTCCTCACCCCCCGCGACAAGCGCACCCAGGATTACATCACCGGCCGCTTCGGGTAATAGAATTCATTCACGAGGGGAATAAAATGAAATTGCCTGAGCGAAAGCGCAATCGTCTGCAGGATTACGATTACGGCCAAAACGGTGCATATTTCATAACGTTTTGCACTCAAAATAAGGAACGCCTTCTTTGGAATCAAATGGAAACCGTAGGGGAGCACAGTGTGCTCCCGCTCGATAATCCCCCTGTCGAAGGTGAGAGTTTCGACCTGCCATCCCTTTCCAAATACGGCGAAATAGTCGAAAATGCGATTAACATTATTCCACACAAATATTCGATGATATCAGTCGAAAAATACGTAATTATGCCGAATCACGTGCATTTATTGCTGAAGATTCACAACGACGACGATCGAAGCGGGAGCACAATGTGCTCCCCTACTATATCCAAAGTCGTGAAGCACTTGAAAGAATATGTCACCAAACAAATAGGCATACCCATCTGGCAGCGATCATTTCACGATCATGTCATCCGCAATCAAGACGATTACAGGTTAATATGGGATTACATTGACAATAATCCGCTCAAATGGAAACAAGATTTCTTCTACTCTTAACCAAATTCAGATGTTATTTGTACGATCAATTGAAAAATAGTGGTTTTTCAGGTATGAATTTGACGAAATAAATACCCTCCTTAAAGAAATTCTCTTTTCGGAGGGTATTTGCATACTTACGCTCAGAGTGGTTGTTGGAAAGAGCCAGTTCGGTCTACTACACTCTCTACTTCCGATCCTGGATCAACTTCTGCGCCATCAGCGCCCCGTCTCGGATCGGCTCATATCCCGTGCAGCGGCAGAGATGCTTGTTCAGCGCATTCTCGATCTCATTCTCGCTGGCATTGGCATTGTTCTCCAGCAGCCCGTACAGCTCCATGATGATGCCGGGCGTACAGAAACCGCATTGCACCGCGCCCGATTCTGAAATGGACTTCTGAATGGGATGCAGCGTCATTCCCTTCGCCAGCCCTTCGACGGTCAGGATCTCCGCCCCGGCCACCTTTTTGACCGCGGTATTGCAGCTCTTGACCGCCTTGCCGTTGACCACCACGGTGCAGGTGCCGCAGGTGGCATTATCGCAGCCGCGCTTGGTGCCGGTCAAATTCAACACATCCCGGATGACATCCACCAGCATCATTTCCGGATCGACCTCCACGGTCGTGGGTTTACCATTAATCGTAAACGTGATCTTCTCGTCCATGCTTATTTCTCCTGCCTGGATTCAAGTGCTTTTTTCATCTTGTCGGGTGTGATCGGAATTTCATAGAATTCGATCCCGGTCGCATCGTAAATGGCGTTGAGGATGGCGGGTGCCGGACCAATGACCGAATGCTCGCCGATGCCGCGTGCGCCGAAAGGACCCACCGCGTCGGGGGTTTCCACGAATTCCACGGTCATCTTCGGGGCTTCCTTGTAGGTCGGCAGATGATATTTGAAGTAGTGCGGGTTGGTCAATTGACCCTGTTCGTCGAATTCCATCTTCTCATACAGCGTCGCGCCGATCGCCATCAGGGCGCCGCCCATCACCGAACCGCGGATCTGCTTGGGATTGATCACCTGGCCCACATCGAATGCTGAAGCAAAATGATCCACAAAGATCTTTCCCGTCTTCTTCTCGATGCGGATCTCGGCCGCCTGGGCGCCGAAGGTGTACGAAACGCCGATGCTGCCCTGCCCGTTCTTGTCGGGGTTCGAGTAGCGCGGCAGCCGCGCATCGGATACCGCCTGCGCCACATCGCCGATGGTGATGCCGTCGTCGGTGATATACCCGCGATTGATATCCTTCACCGACACGCGGATGGTGGGATCATTGCGCAGGAACACGTACTCGCCGTCGTAATCCAGGTAATCCTCGTCCGTCTTCAACACCTGGGCTGCGGTCTTCTTGAGCACCGCAATCAGTTTATCCGCGGCGCGGATGATCGCCCGCCCACCCTGGGTGGTGAACATCGAACCGATCGTCTGCCACTCGTAGGGTGAGAACTGGGTGTCGATTTCGGTGTACACGCGCACCTTTTCGGGCGCGATCTTCAAAGCTTCCGCTGCCACCTGGCGCACCACGGTGCGCAGACCCTGGCCCACTTCCGCGCCAGCCATATTCACCGAAACGCTGCCGTCGATGTTCATCTTCATGTAGCAGCCCTTGGTGGAGAACGGTGCGCCCTTGGGGGTCTTGAACACCGATGCCAGGCCGCGTCCGTAGTAGAAATTCTCATCCTCGGTCATCCGGGGAGCTTCGAAAACCACCTTCTTGACGATGTCCACGCATTTCCGAATATCGCCGTTGGACTTCCACATCGTCTCGCCAGTGGAGGTCGTCTTGCCTTCGCCCAGGTAATTCTTCTCGCGCAGCACAAACGGATCCATGTTCAGCTTGCGGGCGAGGATGTCCATCAACCTCTCGGTGGCAAACTGGCTTTCCTGGTGACCGTAGCCGCGGTAAGCGCCCACTGCCGGTGTGTTGGTGTAGACGGTGTACCCGGTCAGGTCGCAGTGCTCGAAGACATAGGGTCCGGTGGAATTGTGAGTCGAAGCCATGGTCACATTGACCGCGGTATCGGCGTAAGCGCCGCCCGAATGGAGAATCGTGGATTTGATCGCCACCAGCGTGCCGTCTTTCTTCGCCCCGATCTTCATGATCGTGCGGATGCCGTGACCGATCAGTGTGGAGGTGAAATCTTCCTTGCGCGACGCCACCCATTTCACCGGGCGTCCGGGCACAAAGCTGGCAATCCATGCCACCGTCTGTTCAACGGTAATGTCGGATTTATAGCCGAAGCAGCCGCCCACGTCCGGGATGTGCACCCGCACATCCGATACCGGCACGCCGTAGGAGTGCGCCAGGTCTTCGCGGATGATGAAAGGACAGATTGAGGAGCTCCAGGCTTCGATGGTCTGGTCTTCCTTGAACCACACAATCGAACCGTGCGGCTCGATCGCTGCGCAGGAACCGAAGGGATAGAGGAAGTCGCCTTCCACCACCACCTCGGCATCTTCAAAGCCGGCTTCGCCCTTGCCCTTCACCAGCTTGTAGACATTGGCAATGTTCGTTCCCGGCACGGGTTTGAGTGTCGGCAAATGCCAGAAACTGCCGTTTTCCGGCTGGATCAGGAAAGCGCCTTCCTTCATCGCGTCGCGCGCGTCCACGTAAACGGGCAGCGGCTCGTAATCCACCTTGATCTTTTCCATCGCCTGGCGGGCGTGCAGCGGAGTGTCCGCCACCACGGCTGCCACCGGCTCGCCGATATAGCGCACCCGGTCGATCGCCATCGGAACAAGGTCGCGGATATTGTCGCCGTAGCGGAACGGGCAGCCTTTGCCCGTCACCACCTTCACCACGCCTGGCATCTTCTCAGCCTCGCTCGTGTCGATGTTCAGAATTTTGGCGTGGGCATACTCTGGCCGCAATATCGCAGCATGAAGCATCCCGGGAAGCCGTACATCATCGAGGTAGACTGCTTTGCCGGTCACTTTGCTGATCGCGTCCGGACGGTTGTAACTTTTTCCCAGATACTTGAATTCCATTCCTTGCTCCTCTCTACAGATAACCTTACAGGGATTGCCGCACAAACGATCCCGGGGGAGTTTTCGGCTGATTCTATTAAAACCGGGTTTCAAGCCGCCTGCAACATTTTTATATCCTTTATCACCCAAATACAGGAGGTTTTTCGTGATCCGGTCTTCTATCCATAAATGGAGGTGGGGCTCAATTCTACTCTATAATAATGGGGATGGATGGTGGATTTTAGGCTGCAGGAAGGCTGGCGCATGGAGATACTCGGCATTGATTTTGGCTGCACGTCGATAAAGTTCGGCCTGGTGACGCTGGACGATGAGGTCGCGGTCACTCGCTTTGACCAGCTCCCCCTCGGCCGCGAGCTGGACCTCGACTCCCTCGCCCGCAAGGTCGAATCCATCCTCGACGCCTTCCCCACCGTCGACCTCGCCGGCATGGGCTTGCCCACCATTGTCCGCCCCGAGTCCGTTGTCGACACCGACCTGCCCTTTGACGCCCTCTGGAAGCGCATCCACGCCCGCCAACAGCAGGCAGGCAGGACCATTGTCGCCCTCAACGACGCCGACGCCGCCGGCACCGCCGAGATTTTCCGCCCCGCCGCCTCTGACCTGCGCAAGGGCGTCACCGTGGTCCTCACCCTGGGCACCGGCATCGGCACCGCCGTATTTCACAACAGCGTGCTGCTGCCCAACACCGAGCTGGGCGTCATCCAGATGCACGGCGTCACCGCCGAGCGCTACACCGCCGCCTCTGCGCGCACCCGTGAAAACCTTTCACTCGCCGCCTGGGCTGACCGCCTGCAGGAATACCTCGTCGAGCTCGAATACATGCTCTCCCCCGATACCATCGTTCTGGGGGGCGGCATCAGCGCCGAGTTTGAGCACTTCGCCCCCGCCCTGCACACCCTCGCCCGCCTGCTGCCCGCCTTCTACCGCAACCAGGCAGGAGTGATAGGAGCGGCCATGACAGCAAGACAAAGCTTATGGTAAATTGTGCAGGTTTAGAAGAGACTTGTTTTGATATAATCAATCTCTTGGAGAAAGATTGATCGACATTTGATACCAAAGCATTCTACTGATTTGTGGTAATAAATTTGTTGTTCGTGTCGTTGTTCTTTTGAATTTGCAATTTCTTAACTTAGTTTAGCAATCTTCCATAAATCCCAATTAAGAAAGGAAGGGAATTCCAACTTACTTCTCTGTTTAGGAAGGAATGAATACCGAATAATCGATAATAAGTAACCCCCTAACCTAAATTCAGATTATAAACTGCGAAGCTGAATATGCATTCTATTCAGCTCAAAGTCTACATTATCGTTACAATTTACTCACTTCTTGAGTTTTCCTTGGTATTTTTTGCTCTCATTTCTTTTGCCTTCCTTCGAGCGTTTACAAAGAACTCGTTGTCCTTTGTAAATTCGTCAATTAACCAAGTGACAAAAGAGAGACTATATTGTGCAGGAGACCCTTTGACCCTTCCTTGGTAAAAGAAATTCGAATTTCTTTTTATTTCATAGACCGTATTCATACACTGAACATCATATGGAGAAATTTTCTTTGACTGCCCCAACGAAGAATTGAAATATTCAACAACCTCTTTTTGCCTGTATGGATGCGTTCTACTAGAATCTTTAGCTACTTCAATAATACCCAAACTAGCATCAGAGACTCCGCTTGAAAGCACAATATCTGCGTCGGCGGGATTCTTTATTAACGCTAATTTGTAACCAATATTAATTGAGAATTCACTGACTCCGTTTAGTCTCCTCGACTCTTGAGATACTAAGTTCTCAAATCCAGTTAAATATGCAATAGCTTCTTTACCAATCTTTCTTTTCATCAATGAGGAAGACAAGTCTACTTCTTCTGGTCCAAAATCATAAATGATTGTCATCATTCCTACTGGAACTCTGTCGGACAATGAAATTTGAAACCACTCTACGAGTTTTTTGTGATAGTTTAATACACAAGATTGAAATAATGAAAATACGTGACTTGGTACAAAGCTAATTACCAAATGGACAGATTCATCACGCAACTCGCTGACGAATTCTAGATTTCTCCTGATTGGGTCATTCGTGTTCGTAAATACTTTTTGTAGACAATCTCTTAAGGACAACGAGCGATTTGGATATCCCATTTTTGGGGGATAATAGATAGCCTTTCGTGATTTTGAGTCGTCAATAATTTTCGCTTTTAGTAATAATTCCCATGAGTTACAAATAAGGTATGTGAAAGTTTCTACCCTATATTTAATAGACAACCTATTAATCGTCTCCAATGATAAAACAAATGCTTCTATGCTTTTCTCTATTAATTGCCCTTTTAATCCTGGATTTCCCCGTTTTCTTATTGATGTCATATTGGATGCCTCAAAATAAAGCAAGGGTTTCGCCCGATTACTTAAATTTCGCTCAATGGAATCTGAATCCTTTGAATTCTTCGGAATGCGTCGAATTATCGAAACTCTCCCCACTAATCAAACAAATCGTGTTTGATTGTTATTAGCTCAAATATACTTTTTCTATATGCTCGGTCGACCACTTTTACTTATCTTTTCTCGAGGGCTGCAACAGTAACTTTCCCCAAAAACCTCGTAAGCATACCCTCAAAACCCCTGGAGTTGTCCGGCCATCCAGAAATTGCATGTGCAAGTTCATGTAGCAATGTACAAGAATAATCAGCAAGCGAGTTTAATTTACTTCTCTTAATTATTACTGCAGGGACGCAAGGATCCCACACACCCTCAGTATCATCGCTTGTCAAGCGCATTGTCTCGGAAATCTTTATTGTCGGTATGAGGGATGCAGGCGCATCTACCAACGCAATTATATCTTTCGTGCGTTCAAATATTCGGCGTTCGCCGTCTGACAACGATTCAACTTCAACAAATTTATATTGGAAACTCGAATTGAACTCCTGGACGAATTTTTCAACTGTCCTTACTTCAGGTCCACCTGTTTCTACTTGTGTCACCAGCTTTTGCTTTTGTTGTTCCGAAATGACTACAACTTTGTAACCATCACTTTTTACTTCGTCAACGATTTCAGGCTTTTCTTCCAACTCTTTTTCGGTGAAAAATGTGACCTGGTTTCTTTCATGTAATAAGTTCAGAGCTCGTTGGCTTACATCTATCCAAGCCATTTCATCGCTCTGATCACCTGTTGCTCTTTTGGAGACCTGTTCAATTAGTGCATTTTTCACTAGCTCATTTTCAGAATCCATCAAGATTGATTTGACTCGCTCCGAATACGTTGACCTTCCAACGTTTAACCTTTCTCGATTTAGCTTTTTCTTCATCGATTCAGTAAGGCTTGTGATATTGTACGAAAATCGGAAATTTGGCTCATCACTTGCAAAGACTCCGAAAATATAAACCCTTGCGCTTTCTGGCTTACGGCCAAGGATTTGTCCATATATTGTTGAATCGATTATGTTTTCATCAGAGAATTTTAGGAAAAGTGATTTGGCTTCTAGGACAGCATCGTCTTCAATATGATGAAGAATTACGTCAGTTCCCACCATTTTGATTGGAGAATCAATATAGCTTACATGTAAGGTCACGATATTTTCAAATCCAAATTTATGAACTTTTATTAATCGAAAAGTACCATAAGGAGATAAGATCTTCACTTCGACATTTCTTCGGTAAAAAGTTGCTAACGCATCTTTGAGCCCAACCCCAAATTTACCAATAATACCTTTCTGCGAGGTGAGCTTTTCCTGATTCTCTTTCAGCGTGAAATGTTCAATTTGTAATCCTCTCCCAAAATCACGAATATGCCATAATCCATCACAATCTCTAAATATTTTTATTTCTTCGCTATTTGAGATGACTTGCTCGTCAAGAGCATTTGCTATTACTTCACGAACTGCATGCTTGACTTCCCAATCCTCAAGCACTTCTTCAACATTTAGGTCGAAAATCTTCTCAGACATCTTGCTCCCCTCACATTTTTCAAGATATCAAATACACAAGACCAAGGCAAAGTACACTAGGACTATTCTGAAACAAATAAAATGACAAATAAATATTGGGATTGAAATATCGAATCCCCCATAAGTATTCTAGTAGATAAATACATAATTGCAAGCCCCTCTCACACTAACAGTCTGCCATTTCTTTGTTTTCTCAGGTAATCAAGCAGAAGCTGCTTGTACCATCACAGCAGTTAGGTATACGAACTGGGGGTTCATGTAAGTACAATGAAAAAACCACCTGCAAACGGTGGTGCTAAGTTAGCTCAATATAGAAAGAAGATCGCAGGATGGTGGGAGTTCTTGCGTACGTTTTCCCCCTTAAATAAAAAGTGGGCGCGATACGAGTTTGCGAGCACAACGTGGTGGCTCGAACCTACTTCTTCCCCCTTAAATAAAAAGTGGGCGCGATAGGGCTCGAACCTACGGACCTCACGGATGTGAACCGTGCGCTCTAACCAACTGAGCTACGCGCCCAAATGAATGGGGTGTTACTAAGTTTTCAAACTAACCAACTGCCCTTGGCAGGGTCATGAAGCTACGCGCCCAAGTGAATTGGGGATGCTGCTTTAATTGTTCTAACCAACTGCCCTTTGCAGGGTCATGAAGCTACGCGCCCAGATCAACTGGGTTACTACAACCCCGATTTTATCATGCCTCAATCCGCTCTGCAAGGTTAGCGCCCGGCATTCCCGCACGTCAGCTCTGCGTCCGCCCCGCACAGCCAGTGGATCACCTGCTCGCTGTGGATCACCGCGCCCACTGAATTGAGGTGGTAGCTGGTATTGAACATGTATTCGTTCGGAAATTCCGATTCGCTCATTGTTCCCAGGATCGGCATTTTGAGCTCGCTTCTCAACTTCCCGTCCAGCTCGCGCAGGAAATCGACGGTCGCCTGGTCGGCAGCGGCTGAGGTGGCCGGGTAGACCAGGTAGACCTTGATTCCATTCTTCGCGGTATATTCGGTGAAATCATTCAGCACCCTGATCATCTGGCGGGTGATGCTCGCCGCGTGGTTGGGCGTCACTTTCAACGGCGGAACATCCTTGCCCAGGCCGCCCCGGTTCACCGTAACGTCGCCGTACTGGTCAAAGCCCTGCCGGTAGTAGACCGTCTCCTCAGAGCTGCACAGGAAACAGCCGTCCTTCAAATAATCATCCATCATCGATTGGATGGCGCTGGAATGCACATTCGGGAGCGTGGAGACGATATTGAGCATCTCCTGCGGTGAAGAGAGATAGCGGATTTCCTGCGGGGAAATGATCAGGTACTGCGCCAGCACATCGCCGCCGACGAACTCCATGGCAAAATTATTGTATTCTGGCGAGAGCAGTACGGTGTCGCCCTGCCTGAGATACGGCTTGAGTGAATTCAGCATGAACCGCAGTCCAAGACTGCCCTGCAGACCCATGTTCATCGTCGCCCGTCCGGTCGCTTCCTCGATCAGGTCGCTTTTGAAACCAAACGCCACGTTCGACCCTCCCACCAGGATGATGCGTTTGCCCTGGAGCTCGCTCAGCCGCGCCTGCTTGTCGATGCTCGCCGCCAGGTAGCTTTGCATGTTGCGCTGCCGGTAAGCCGCAGCCGCGCCAAAATTGACGGCTGCCGTCAGCAGGAAGATCAATACAAGCAAAAGGAGGACGGATTTCTTCTTCATCTAGAACCTGAAATACACAAACGGGTTTCCCGATGCCTGGTAAACCCCGAAAGCTGAAATGGCAACCAGCAGGAAACAATAGATTGCCCAGCGCACCGGTTTGGAGATCTGGTCAAACACCTTGATTTTGTTCTCCAGCAGCAGTTCAAATACAATCGCTCCGGCAATCAACGTACCGGAAATGATGATATTGGCGAGCCCAACCTTGTCTTGCAGGATGACAAAGCCCCACTTGGGCTGTAAAAGCTGCTTGAAAACCACCCCGATATCCCCAATCGAGTTGGCGCGGAAAAAGATCCATCCCAGCGTCACAAACACGAAATTCAACACGATCTTGGGATACTTCATCCATTGTTTTTGTAGGAAAGGTTCGATACCCAAATACTGCTTGCGGAGCACCACGAAGATGTACAGCACGGCGTGGTACAGCCCCCACAGGATGAAGGTCCAGCCCGTCCCGTGCCAGAATCCGCTCGCCAGCATGGTCACCAGCGGCGGGATCACAGCAGCGATCAGGACCGCGGATCGAAAATTCTTGAGCAGGTACCGCCGCGATGGATAGAAAATATAATCCCGCAGCCAGGTGGAAAACGAAATATGCCAGCGGTTCCAGAATTCAACCGCGTCTTCCGCGAGATAGGGCAGCCTGAAGTTGACCGTCAGCTTGATGCCGAACAACCGCGCAATGCCCAGCGCCAGGTCGGAATAGCCCGCGAAATCAAAGTAGAGTTGAAAGGCGAAGCACAGGATCCCCGCTGCCACCGACAACCCGTGATGCTCCAGGGGATGGTCAAAGACTTCGTTGGCGATGATCGCCAGGCGGTCTGCGATCACCAGTTTCTTGAACAGCCCAAATACCACCTGCCGCACCCCCCAGGTGATATTCTCCCAATCGAATGCGTGTTCCTGCCAAAATTGCGGGATCAGGTTCCTGGCGCGCTCAATGGGACCTGATGCGATCTTGGGAAAGAACGAGACGTAGGCGGCAAATACGCCCAGGTTGCGTTCTGCGGGAACCAGCTTCTTGGAAACATCCACCAGGTAGCTGATATTCTGTACGGTGAAGAACGAGAGTCCGAGCGGATAGATCAGACCCGCGCTGATTGTGTCGGTCGCCAGTAAAGTGGATATGGACGGTGTGCCGTATTTGAATGCCGCTAACAGCCCAAGGTTGAGCAGGATGCCTGCGATCAGCGTTGCCGTTTTCCGCTTGCCCTGGCTGCCCGCCACTCTCAGCCCGAGGAAATAATTCAACAGGATCGCCCCGAGCAGCACCAGGGCAGCCCATGAACTGATCCTGACATAAAAAGCTGCACTGAAGACCAGCAGGCAGACCCAGCGGAACCGCGCCGGCAGCAAATAATACACCAGGCAGGCGGCAGCCAGCAGGGGGAAAAGGATCAGCGGATTGATAAAGGTATAAAAACGGGACATGTGGATCCGCGGCAAAGATCAGTTTGGTTGGGTACCTATCAGGCAGCGAACAGGGGTGACGAAATTATAGCATGCCGCGGCTGGAATTCATGCTGAGAGAACCTCTTCCGCCTACCTCGCCAGCACCACCCACAGCACCCACAACCCGATCATGATCACCCCGATGCCGAAGCGCAGGATCACGCCCAGGCCGCAGCCTTTGAGGATCCCTCCCGTCGAGCGGAGCCCCGCTTCCAGGTTCTTGTTGCGGATCCACTCCACCACCAGGATGCCGACCGCCGCGAAGAGGATCCCGCCGAAAGGCGGCAGCAGGAAGGTCCCTGCCACCCCCGCCACCAGCGCCACCGCGATCGAAAGCCAGGAAGCTCCGGTCTTCTTGGCCGAAGCTCCCATGGTCAGATTATCGACGATGTTTCCGCCCAGCATCAGCAGCGTGATCACGCCAAAGATGATCGCGGTGGGGACGGTGAATCCCTTCACGATCCCGTAGACCAGTGCCGCGATCCAGATGATCGTCAGCCCCGGGACGATATACGTCAGCAGGCTGAAAAGCCCCAGCGCCATGATCACCGCGATCACCGGCACAAACCAGGTAGAGTTGGCGATGGCTTCCATCGACTACCGGATCACTTCCACCCCGCCCATCCACGGACGGAGAACTTCAGGCACCACGATCGATCCGTCTGCCTGTTGGTTGTTTTCGAGCACCGCGATCAGGGTCCTGGGAAGCCCAAGCCCCGAGCCGTTGAGCGTGTGCACCAGCCGCGGTTTGCCGCCGTCTGCCGGCTTGTACTTGATGTTCGCGCGCCGCGCCTGGAAATCTTCCACGTTCGACACTGACGACACTTCCAGCCACTCGTCTTGCCCTGCCGCCCACACCTCCACATCATAGGTCACTCGCGCGTTGAAACCCAGGTCGCCCGTGCACAGCCGCTTGATGCGGTACGGCAGCCCCAGCCCGGCGCACGTGGCTTCGGCATCCGCCAGCATCTTCTGCAGTTCATTGGCGCTTTCCTCAGGCTTGGAGTAGATGTACATCTCCACCTTGTCAAACTGGTGGCCGCGTTTGATCCCGCGCACATCCCGCCCCGCGCTCATCTTCTCGCGCCGGAAGCAGGGTGTGTAGGCGGTGAAGCGCATCGGCAGCTTCGTCTCGTCCAGCACTTCATCCTTGAACATCCCGGTCAGCGGAACCTCAGCCGTGGGCACCCACCAGTAATCTTCCTCGGCGTCGTGGTACAGGTTGTCGATGAATTTCGGCAGTTGACCCGCCGCGTAAAGCGTCTCCGCCTTGACCATGAAGGGTGTGTAGCGCTCCTCGTAGCCCTGGTCGTTGTGCAGCGCCAGCATCCACGCGATGAGCGCCCGTTCGAGCCGCGCCCCCAACCCGTTCAGCACGTAAAACCGTGATCCGGTCAGTTTCACCCCGCGGTCGAAGTCGATGATCCCCAGTCTCGTCCCCAGGTCCCAGTGCGGCTGGGGTGTGAAATCGAATTTTGGCACATCGCCCGAGTATCGCAGCACCACGTTCTCGCTGTCGTCCTTGCCGTAGGGCGTGGTCGGGTCAGGCAGGTTCGGGAGGTTCGCCACCAGGCTCTGCAGCCCCTCGTCCACCCCGCGCACCTGATCGTCCAACCGCGCGATCTCGTCCCCCACCTGGCGCATGGCTTCGATCTTCCCCTGGCGTTCTGCGGGATCCTTGATCTTGCTGATCTCCTTCGACACGGCGTTCCGCTCCGCTTTGAGCTTCTCCACCGTATTGAGCAGGCTCCGACGCTCCGCGTCCAGCCTCAGCACCTCGTCCACCGGCGCATCGTCCATTTGACGGTCGCGCAGCGACTTGCGCACCACCTCGGGTTGTTCGCGAATCAGATTGATATCCAGCATGCTGCACCTCTCCTGAGAAATAAATACGCCCCCATCCGTTGCAGGACGAGGGGCGCGCTCGTGGTGCCACCTGCATTCGCTCAGTATTGAGCCTTGTTGCGCGGTAACGGCTGCTCCGTCCTTCTTACGACAGTGGTTTTGACTATCCCTGCGAAGGCGCCCCGCCTTTCGGCGACCGGGGTGGATGGGTGCTTCTGCGCTGCCGGCTCGCACCTGCCGCCGGCTCTCTGAAAGCGTTCCTGCACCGATTTCCCCGGGAAGGGTTTTGGTAGAATTCGATTATACCCCGTGGAAAAACACTGTCAAGCAATCTTGGTCGCTCCCTCTACTTTCACCCACCCTTTTGCACTGTATAGCACTTTACTCCCTGTTTGCTTCTGATTCGATCTACATAGGAATCTGTTTACCAATCCTTCATTCAAGAGGTTGCTGTCTTCTACAATTCTATTCCCCGTCAGAATGAGTGTATCCCGCGCTGCGCGCGGGATACACTCATTTATTTATGTTCCCCCTTCCTTCAGGAAGGGGGTAGGGGGATGGTCAAATCGAACAAAATCGATCCGAAAGAACCAATTGTCCCTGGAAATCAACTTTATCGACGGTATTCACCGGTCAACACAGATATTTACGATTCTTGCGGTTTTTCTCCGGTTAACAACAGGAAATTTCTGCGCGAAACGCAGAAATTTCCTGTAAATAAGACGTTTTCCCCCTTCCCTGTTCGGGAAGGGGCCAGGGGGAAGGGAAACCTTCTACTTAATCACCTTCAGCACCATCGAAATGATCATCGCCAGCACCAGTACGCCCCCGTACAACCGCGTATGCACCATCGCCGCACCCACGAACCACAGCGGCCAGAAGCTCTTCGCCTCCTCCGGCGGCTCCGTCGGGCGCGGATGCGTAAACGCCGACCAGATGAACTGCCGTTCACTCTTCTTCAACATGAGCGGCGTCAGCCACACCAGGAACATCGGCCAGGCGAAATACTGCGGCACCAGCCAGATGTACGCCACCGGCAGCAAATACATCAGCGCCCACATCACCATCACGCTGATCCGGCCAGCCTTCTCTGAAATCAACGATGGCAGCGTGTGAATGTGCTTTTCGCGGTCCTCGGTACGCTTGTCCATATGCTTCCCGAAGATCACCGCCGTCACCGCCAACCCGTAGGGTATCGCTGCCCACACCGTCCCCCAGCTCCACATCCCGGTGATTGCGTAATGCCCGCCCGCCACCATCAGCGGTCCCCAGACCAGGAAAATGGTCAGCTCGCCCAGGGCAATGAACTTCAACGGGTAGGTGTAGAACAGCACAAAGACCGCCCCAATCGCCATCAAGATCAATGTGAGCCACGGACTTCCGCCCGTGCTCGCCTGCTGCGTCAGGATGAGGACGATGCCGCTCACCGCCGCAATCGCACCCGAAACGCCGATATACTTGTACATCTGACCTTTGGTCAGCAGCCCCGTTTCCAGCGGCTGCGGACCGTACTGCGTACGGAAGTAGTTGTCCTTGTCCACCCCGTGCTTCGAATCCGTCAGGTCGTTGACCAGGTTGTTCGTGCCGTGCGCGAAGTACAACCCGATCAGCACCAGCACGAACCGCCACCAGCTAAACCGCCCGTCGATGGCTGCCAGCAGCCCGGCAATCACCGCAGCGGTCACCGTGGTGACCAGTGCCGCCGCCCGCGTCGCCACCAGCCAGCGGCTGACAATATCCAGCCGGTCCCACTCGTCTTTTGAGACCTGCGGCATGATTTTCAACGCCTTGATCCACATCTGCACATTCATCGCATTCCCTCTCCATAATCAATTCCTATTATTTATCATTATTATATGATATATAGACCTTTTTTGTCCAATATTGTACAATAGTCAGAGTGGGTTTGATTAATGGTGCCATCTTTGAATTATGAGCTACAATAAAAGCCGGAGTTAACGAATGGATGAACTTGCCCTGGTTCAGGCTGCGCTTGACGGCGAGCTCGATGCCTTTAACCGTCTGATCCTAGCCTATCAAGATATTGCCTACAACGTCGCCTTTCGCATGATGGGCGACGAAGATGAGGCTGCGGACGCCGCACAAACGGCGTTCATATCCGCATACAAGAACCTGCGGTCATTCCGCGGCGGCTCCTTTAAAGCCTGGGTGCTGCGCATGGTCACCAACAGTTGTTATGACGAGCTGCGCCGCAAACACCGCCACCCCACCACCCCGCTCGAGCCCGTCAACGAAGAGGACGGCGAGGAGATGGACACCCCCGCCTGGATCGCCTCCGACGATCCCCTGCCCGAAGACTCGCTCTCGGTGAAGGAGCTCGAACACGCCATCCAGCACTGCCTCGAAGGGCTCACGCCAGATTTCCGCTCGGTGGTGGTCCTGGTGGACCTGCAGGGTCTCGACTACGAAGAGGTCGCGCAGTCCACACGTGTGCCCCTGGGCACCATCAAGAGCCGGCTCGCCCGCGCGCGTTTCAAACTCCGCGATTGCCTGCGCGGTTTTCAGGAACTTCTGCCCTCCGAATATCGTCTTGAGGATGAGATGACACAATGAATGAATCCCTCTCCCTTCAAGACTTGATCCTGCTTTCCTCCTACCTGGATGACCGCCTCACCCCGGCAGAGAAGGAACGGGTGGAAGCCCGGGCCGCCAAAGACGCCGGTTTCCGCTCATCTCTTGAAGAACTGCGTTACACCCGGCGCTTGCTGCGTTCGCTCCCGCAAAAACGGGCACCACGCAACTTTACCCTTTCCGCAAAAACCTTTCCGCAACGCTATTCAATGAGATTACAGCCCGTCTTCGGGTTCACCTCGGCGATTGCCGCTGCGCTGACCATTTTGATCTTCGCCGGGTCTCAACTCCTGCCCGGTTTCCTTTCCGCCAAAACGGCTGCCGCTCCGATGCTCGCCGCAGCCCCTGCCGCCGAAACCAATACCTTTGATGCCTCCCGCAGTGCTGCTGAGCCCACTGCCGTTCCGCCCTTGATCCTCTGGAACGGCGGGGCGTACGGCCTGGGCGGCGGAGGTGGAGGCGCTGGCGGCAGCGGACAGGGCATAGCCATTGGCGGTGGAGCTGGCGGCATGGGCGGCGGCGCGGACATTATGCCGACGACCACACCCCCTGCAGTGAGTTCCGAGGAGCTCGCCAAGGCCAACCCCAAGGATCTGATCCTGGGCGTCGCCCCGCAGGCTGACCAGGGCGCCGAAATGCCCGCCCCTGGAGCAATCTCGGCTGCCAAACAGCCTGCCGCGCCTTTGACCACCGCCGCGATTCTCGAGATCGCCCTTGCGTCTCTGGCACTGATCTCCGCGCTCCTGGCGGTTGTCCTCAGGCGGCGCTGATTTGCCCCGTTCGCGCGCCTTCAAATTCTGTCCCATGTGCGCCACACCCCTCGAAATCAAAGAGGTGATGGGCGAGATGCGCCCTGCCTGCCCCAACTGCGGCTTCGTCCAATATGACGACCCCAAGGTGGCTGCCGGGGTGCTGCTGATACACGACCGCAAGGTGCTGCTCGTCCGCCGCGTGATGGACCCCTTCGCCGGGCAGTGGAGCATCCCTGCTGGCTTCGTCAATGCCTTTGAAGACCCCATGGCAGCGGCAGCCCGCGAATGCCGCGAAGAGACCGGGTTGGAAGTGACCGGCCTCGTCTTCTATGACATGCTCACCGGGCGCGAGCACCCCCGCGGCGCGGATATCCTGCTCGTCTACACCGCGCAACTCGCTGGCGGCACCCTGCGCGCCGCCGACGATGCCGACCAGGCCGCCTGGTTTCCCCTCGATTCCCTCCCTCCCCTCGCCTTCCAGTCCACAAAAGCCATCCTCTCCCGCGCCGTTGCCGCCCTGAATTCATAGCTCAGGGCTTTAATCCCTCGTGGATTTCTAAGTCCAATTTGGCGCAATTTCTTTTCACTGTTCAACGCATGTTTTTGCGGCGCTTCGCGCCGCAAAAACATGCGAATTATCCTTTACCCCCTTCCCGGGAAGGGGGCCAGGGGGTTGGGCGTATTTGCTTCACTTGCCCCATTTTCCGGACGAATGGCCATCCGCCCCTACGTAATACGCTGCTGACGGGTTCGGAACCGTATAACCATTCATGCCATTAGTTCTTCCCCGTCCAATGATGGTTTTTGCCAGGCGAAGCCTGGCAAAAACCATCATTTAATCTATTCCCCCTTCCCGGGAAGAGGGCCAGGGGGTTGGGCGTATTTGCTTCACTTGCCCCATTTTCCGGGCGAATGGCCATCCGCCCCTACGTCCAGGTATTGAGATTGTTAACCTCCTGCCCTGCACATTTACTCAAGTTGATGCTTCTGCCACGACCAGCACGCTATTTCTTTTCCCGTTTCAATGAGTGTGTTTGCCGCGCAGAGCGCGGCAAACACACTCTATTGTCATTCCCCCCTTTCGGGAAGGGGGCCAGGGGGTTGGGTCTTCCTCGACAAAAGAAGATTGCTTCGCAGAAACCGCTCGCAATGACAGTACCGAACGCTGGGCGGATGGCCATCCGCCCCTACATAACACGCGGCTGATGTACGATTCTTTCCCCGCTTCCAAGTGGTAATTTTCGGCGCTGTGCGCCGAAAATTACCACAATAAGTATTTATTCCCCCTTCCTTCAGGAAGGGGGCTGGGGGGATGGGAATTCACGCCTATGATAAAATGGTATCAATCCTGCATCCTTTCTTAAGAAAACCTCCGAGCCCCCATGCCCCGAAAACCCGTTTCCCGCAAAGCCCGCCCCAAAACGACCTCCTCGCGTTCGACATCGACGAAGAGCTCAAAACGCGTCGCACCCATCACCCGCAGGCAGTTCCGCGTCAGCCCCGAACGCAAAATGGACATCATCGGCGTGCTCGTGGCGGCTGCCGGGCTGCTGATGCTGCTCTCCTTCTTCTCCACCCAGGAGGGGCTCGTCACCACCTGGATCTCGACCGCCCTGCGTCAGCTCGCTGGCTGGGGCGCGGTGGTCATCTCCGCCGCCCTCCTGCTGACCGGGCTGTGGCTGGTCTTCCGGCATGCCGAGCGCTTCCCGCGCATTTCCGCCGGGCGCATTACCGGCGTCATCCTGCTCTACCTCAACCTGCTCGGCTGGTTTGGCTACGCCGTCCCCGGCTTTGACGCTGCCGCAGCCGGCAGCGCTGGCGGCTACCTCGGCGGCGGCATCTACTGGCTGCTCTCGCAGGCTCTCGGACGCCCCGGCGCCTGGTTCGCCCTGGCCGCCGGTACCATTATTGCTGTGGTCTTCATCGTGGACCTCTCGGTTCCCGAGATCGCCAGCCGCATCGGCGCCCTATTCGGCAAACTGCCCAGACCCGCACCGCGCCCGCAGTTGAACTCGGAAGCCAATGCCCTGCGCAAATCGAAACCCCAGCCGACGGATCCCCTGCCCGAGGGTTTTGCCCCCATCGATTACACCGGCACCTCCGCCATTGACCGTGCCGCAGCCGGCCTGCGCCGTCACAGCGGCGAAACGGTTTCCAGGACCCCTGCCGCTGCCCGTGTTCCCCAATCTACAAAGGACACCACGCCCGAACCGGTGGTGGCTGCCAAGGCTCCTGAAAAGCCCTGGACGATTCCCGCCGTGGATGCCATCCTCGATCCCGCCACCCCCGCCATGGTGCAGACCCACTTCGACAAAGACCGCGCGCGGACCATCGAAGAGACGCTCGCCTCGTTTGGAGCGCCCGCCCACGTAGTCGAGATCCACCGCGGTCCAACCGTCACACAGTTCGGCGTCGAACCTGATTTCATCGAAACCCGCGGCAGCCGCATGCGCGTGCGCGTCTCCAAAATCGTCTCCCTTTCGGATGACCTGGCGCTTGCCCTGGCAGCCCCGCGCATCCGCATCCAGGCGCCCGTGCCCGGACGCAGCTACGTGGGCATCGAGGTGCCCAACACCGAGATCAGCCGGGTTGCGCTGCGCGAAGTGATCGAATCCGAACCCTTCCGCAAGATCAAGTCCAACCTCAAATTCGCCCTCGGCAAGGATGTGGCAGGCAAGCCCATCTGCGCTGACTTGACAAACATGCCCCACCTGCTGATCGCCGGAACCACCAACTCCGGCAAGTCGGTGTGCGTCAACGCCATCCTCTCCTGCCTGCTGCTCAACAACACCCCCGACGACCTGCGCCTGGTACTGGTGGACCCCAAGCGCGTGGAGCTGACCGGCTACAACGGCATCCCGCACCTGCTTGGACCGGTGGTGGTGGAGGCTGAAAAGGTGGTCGGCGCGCTGCAGTGGATGCTGCACGAGATGGACCTGCGCTACAAGCGTTTCGCCAGCGCCGGCGCCCGCAATATTACCGAGTACAACAAGCTCGGCGGCGAGCACCTGCCCTACCTGGTGGTGGTGATCGACGAACTCGCCGACCTGATGATGCTGGCGCCCGAAGAGACCGAGCGCTCCATCACCCGCCTGGCACAGCTCGCCCGCGCCACCGGCATCCATCTGATCATCGCCACCCAGCGCCCCTCGGTGGACGTGGTCACCGGGCTGATCAAAGCCAACTTCCCCGCCCGCATCGCCTTCGCGGTCGCTTCCGGTGTCGACAGCCGCGTCATCCTCGACCAGCCCGGTGCTGAGAAGCTGCTGGGCAAGGGCGACATGCTCTTCCAGGCTCCCGATGCTTCTTCGCCGGTGCGCCTGCAGGGCGCCTACGTGGCTGACGGCGAGATCCAGCGCCTGGTGGAAAACTGGCGCCTGATCGCCATGAACGACGGCGGCAATGCCCAGCTCACCGAGCAGCTCATCATGGATACCGGCGTACCCGGCGGGGTGCCGCTGAAGCAGGGCGCGCTGTTTGGCGATTCCGATGGTCAGCAAGCGGACCCCATGCTCAAGGAAGCCGTGGAACTGGTGCGGCGCGAAGGCCGCGCCAGCATTTCGATGCTCCAGCGCCGCCTGAGGGTGGGCTACACCCGCGCCGCGCGCCTGATCGATTCCATGGAGGACCAGGGCATCATCGGCCCGCAGGTCATCGGCTCGCAGGTGCGAGAAGTGCTGGATTACGGTCAAACCGTGCCGCCAAGGGAAGAATAACCAACCCGTAGGGGCGGATGGCATCCGCCCAGCACAAACACTCAGGGGCTGTTCAAGAACTGCCCCGTTTCTTATTTCCCGTTCATAGACCAAATGGGATTTTGTATACCCCTGTGCTGATCTCTATACCAAGTCTGGGAGAGGAATCAAAGGTGAGATTTGCATCCACCAGTTCATGCGCTATGCCAGCCCCCGTATACTCTTCAGTTACACGTTTCTGACCGTGCAGCATCTGATGGATGTGAAGAGGAAGATTGTTTGATTTTCGAATTGTCTGTGATAGGTGAGATGGTGGTGAGAGATTAGCGCAATAAATCTCTTCCATTACCTTTATGAGTGAAGGTTTTGAAAGAAATATCCTATTATCATGAATCCGAAGTGGATTGGCACAAGATGCTAAGCTAGTTTAATGCATTTAGCACCTGTTCAATATTGTCAAACCAATATCTCTTGTATCCATCTGCAAGATGCTGTCGGTCAGCAGTGTAGAGGAATACGTTAACAACAACTTCCATCCCTTGATGGTGAAATACATTGGGCACACCATTCTCTTCAAACAAAGCGCGGTATCCATCTATTTTGTGCTCGTATTCCGTGCGCCCAGTACCTTTGGGATCGATGTACACGATGTGGTATCGGTTTCCTTTTCTAAGCCAGAAGATGAAATCGGGCTTGAAATTGGCGATGCGATTCTCAATCGGGTAATAATACGGGATGTTGATGTCATCAACGGTTTCATCGACACGACTGAATAACCACCAATCGAAGTTCTTAAATCGGTGATCCTTCTTACGCAGATATTCCTCCAGAGAGCGCAAGAAGCGCACTTCACTTTCTACGTGGATGACGCTGCGGATGTAATCGATCCGCTCGTTTTCACTCAATAGAACCGGAATGTAGTAATGGTTGGCAATCCGCCTGATTTCCAGTTGGGCATTATTGGCAAAATAAGTTTCTGATTGCTGTTGGCGAAGCCCATCAACTTCACTCTCATAGTCGTCAAATGAAAGCTGACCGGCTGTATATTTGACTCTCGCTTCCTGAATGAGTTGGATGGCTTGCAGCACGCGTTGAATTCTTCGTTCCAGATCCCCGATTTTTTCAATGGACACTTTGATGTGCCGGAAATGATTGATTTCGTTTTCCAAATCTTTGAATCCGGTTAGTTCCTTGTTGCGCAGGTTGAAGAAATTGGATGACTGGCGGATGAGAACCGGTAGATTGCGGTATGGACGCGGATTATCCGTCCGGTAGGTTTGACCAGGATTCTGCAGGCTGGCTCGCAGGGCGGTAATTTGGACTGGCGGGACTTCGTGCAAGGCATAAAATACCCGGTCGTCATCCACATAATTCAGATAGCTGGTCAACAAATCCAGATTTTCAGGCGTCAATGAGAACTTTGCCAGCTCTCGTTCTTTGTAAAGTAATGCAGAACTCTGAGCATAGGTCGGGATCAGCAGCAGTTTGCCCTGCGTCGCTTCTGTGTTAAGTTCAAGTGAGATTTCCATCTCGCCGGCTTGTTTCTCTTCCTGATCCAATCCGCCAATCACAAGGTTGAGCGCTTCGCGATTGGTACCAAAGATGAAAACGCTTTCCAGCGGTTGGACGCCATTTTTAATCCTGTCAAGCACTTCATGGTCTTCATTTGATAACGCATTGCTGGTGATCAGTTCGCGCAGACGTTTCCGCCGATTTTTAAGCGGTTCAATCCGCACACCGCGCCCGACGGATTGCAGGATAAACTTCTTGGCTTCCGTTCCGGTGCCAATGTTGATATAAGCGATTACATTCGGACGGTTGGAATCCCAACCTTCGTAGAAGCTGCGCGACCCAAGTAATATGTTGATATCGGAATCGGGCTTGTTCAGCCGCTCAAAGTAGCCCTCATCTGTGAAATGCTGATTCACTTCATAACCTGAGAGTTCTTGCTTTAACCAATCGGAAATATCCCCAATGCGGATTAAGGCAAACGGATCGTCGCTGGTTTTGAGTTTGAAGGCCACTTCTTGGCGGTCTGAGGGGCGTGTCAGGACTTCAATCTCACCAGCCGAGGTGGCATTAAATACCTCAAGCAGCAAGTCCGCCTGGGTGATTCCGTTCAGCAAGCGATCATCCACCCGAATGGTGGTGTCACTTTCAAACAAGAATTCCGGACGGTCACGCAGTTCGCTTAACAGCTCTCGCTTGGCGCTCTCCCAGGTTTCTGCGTCAATTTCTCCTTTGCCAATGTGCACCAGTTCACGGAAGAAGAGTTTCAAGTCGGCGTCTTCAGTATTGACCGAGTTTACCAGGGTCATCATCAGAGGACGATGATACAGGTCAGCCCGCACCTGGCGCACCCCGGCTTCAATGTTGCGTGCATAGGTGAGCATGATTAAGGCTTTAAGGACGATCTTCTGCTTTTCAGCGTCGGTATATTCATCTCCCTTTTTGAAGGCTCGCACTTCCTGTTTTAGGACGGCGATGTGCTTGCCATAGCCTTTGCGGATAAACTCGCTCAGGTTGAAGTTTGCTGCGGTGGTGATGATGTCGCGCAGGTCGGTGAAGGTGGCGGAAAAATTAAAGAGAAAACCATTGCGCGAGAGGATGGAATAGATGTGCTGGCGCTTCGAATCTTCCTTATCGCCTTTATGGGCTTCATCCAGCAGGATATACCAGTTTCCGTTATTATCGTAGCTGCGGAAGTCAATGATCTTGTCTTTTTTCTCATCGCTCAGGTTATCTGACCGGTAGTAGAAAATATTCAGTTCTTGCCCGTGCAGCAGCGAGGGGGATTGGTGTTTGACTTCGGCATACTCACGTAATTCATGCAGGCGGATGAACAACCCTCCGCCGGCATTGAACTCGTCCACGTGGGTGCGCAATTGCTCCAACAGGTCGTCGCGATGGGCTAACACGAGGATGTCGTGAGAGGGGATTTCGTCGCGCTCCATCAGGTGGTGCAGCAGCTCGATCATTTTGACGATCACCAGAGTCTTGCCGGAGCCGGTCGCCATCCAAAAGCACATACGATTGATGAACTGCTCGTAAGGCATGTGGTCATCTGTCTGGCTGTAATAGGTTTCCAGTAGGGCTGCCAGCTTGCGTTTGGCAGCTGAGGAGCGGTCCAGCGGCAGATCGAGGTCCTCTTCCAATCCAAAGTCGCGGTACCAGGCCATGTAAGCCTGCTTGCGCTCGTTCTCAGGCTGCCCTGGGGTCTGGTAATATTTCCATAAAGCGAGGAGTGCGTTTTGCAGGGCTTGCTGCTGGTAATCCCACAGGATTTTGCCACGAGAGAAGGTGGCCAGGTCGAAGCCGGCCCAGTTGTGCGGCAGCGATCCCTGCGGCAGGTTTTCCAGCATGTTTTGTAGGTAGATTCTGGTCATACTACTGCCACCAGACCAGGGGTTTGATGACCTGCCAATCGGGGTCGGTCAGGCTCATTCGTTCGCCATCCTGAAACTCGACGTACTCGGCAGTGATGCGTTTGATCCACTTGCCGCGCCGCTGCGAGAGGGTTTCGGCTAAATCAATGTCGGGGTAGAGGCGTTCAGGGTGGAAATGGGCTTTGTTCTGCTCTTCGTCAATCTCAACAGAATCGAGCATCTTCATATCGCGCAGGAAAACATAGCTGTGATACGGGTCTTCGTAGGGGTTGTGGAACAGGTCGGCGTCGGCGTAATGGGCGCGGCGCAGTACGTCTTCGTATTGCTCCAGATCGTAATATTTGACAAAATGGCTCATCCCCTGGCCATCGTTGGCTTTGCCTTCTTTCCATTTGTCAGAAAAAGCCACCTTCTTGATACGAGGCAAGATGACGGTGTTGAAATGCTCGCCCAACTCCACCAGGATGTACTTGCGTCTGCCGCCATCGGCACGGTTCAGGTTCATCACTGCATGAGCAGTAGTACCGGAACCAGCGAAGTAATCAAGCGCCATTGAATACTCTTCAGAAATTCCAGAGGCACGCAAACAATCACTTACTAATTCCTTAGACTTTGGGAAATCAAAATCTGATTGGCCAAATAATTCTTTTAACTCAGCTGCGCCATAATTTGCAGAAGCATATTTTTTATGGTCCCACCAAGTAATGGGAAGTGATTCTTCATCCATTCTCGTTTTAAAATCGATGCTGACATTATTATTCTTATCTCTTCTTATGCGATATTCTCCTAGTGGTAATTCCTTAGCCATACGAATATGGCCTCGTTGCCAATTCTTTTGTATTACTTTCCCTTCCTTCAATACATCAGGAAAAACCACTACTTCATTTTCACTTGGTTCTTCAAGAAGATCATATTCTCTTTTACTTTCTACCCATTCGATTTTCGGAATACGTATATTATCTTGTTTATCCACAAAAATCGGATAGTATAACTTAGGACGATCTATTCTCTTATCATGGCTCCCTGAGCGAATAAAATTTGCCCATGAAAACCTGCCTAATTCATCCTCTTTTGGGAACCGAGATAAAGCATGATCGGTTTTTTCAAGAGAAGATGGAATTGAAAATTCTGACATCCCATAGAATAAGGCATACTCATGTGCTGAAGCAAATTTACCTTTTGTTTTTCGTCCAGCTGGATTAGAGCGTACCGCGGCAATACCGACTTGTTTTTTAAAAATTGTCGAAAGTATAAACTTTGTTTCGATCATTTCCTCATCATCAATTGCTACACAAATAATCCCCTCTTGTTTTAAATAATAGTATGCTACATTTAACCTGTTTTCCATTAATGTAGTCCATGAGCTATCTTTATAATTGTTGCTGTAGATAATAGCTGAGGCATCTGTATTATAAGGCGGGTCGATATAAACCGCATCTATCCGTTTTGTAAATTTTGGGAGTAAAGTAATTAACGCTTGGTAATTCTCACTGTGTACCAGCCAGCCATCCAGGGCGGCATCCAGGTCGTCAAACAGCGCCAGAATGTCCAGCTCCAGATCGGTAAAGTATTTTGTATCGATGGGCAGGTATTGGTACAGGGGGTGTAAGAGCGCGCCGGCGAGGTCCTTCTCGGTGAGCATTTCCAGCATGAAATCCTCGCCGACCATGCCCAGGTCGCGCCATTCCTGAACCTGTTGTGGCAAGTTAGGGTGCGCCAGCAATTTCTCCAACACCGGGCTGCTGCCCAGCTTATCCAGCGTCAATACATAATGGCTGTTTCGCACGAATTTGGGCTTGTTCCAGATCTTAACCAGCTCGTCTTCAAACTGACTGATAAAATCGATCACTTTGTAGGCGATTGCTTTTAAAGCTTGCAACTGTGCCAGGCGTGCCTCGCTCCACACATTCTGCCCGGCGAACAGGTATTGATAAAGCCAAAGGTCGAACTGTTCCTGTAAAAAGGCACGGGCATCCTTGTTGATAAAGAAATCCACCTCGCTTTGTTTTTCAAAGACACGGAAGGCTTTACTGAGTATCTCATCATCCAGCTTGCCATTGGCTTTTTTGATATCCTTGAGAATATCGTCCACCCTGGTTGTCTTGCCCTTCTCAGAATAGGAAACATCAAAAACTAGAGTGCCGTCTTCCGGTTGAACCTTTCGGAAAGCATAAACGACCTCGCGCTTCTCGTTGGATTTCTTGAGTGTCATCTTGGACGCGTCGAAGAAGAACTTAACCCCATCCACTTCCACATTCAGGCAGGTGAAGATGCGGTCCGTCTTGACGTAATACAGCATGTGGGTCTTCCAAAAGAGGATCACATCGCGGTCATCAGTGTATACCTTCTCATACACGTTCTGGTGCAAGGCGGTATACCGGAAGTAGATCGAACCACTTTCACTGAAATAACGTTGAAAGAAGGTGTAAAGCTTGTCAAACAATTCTTCGCGGAAGTCAGGGAAAGGCTGCAATGCAATGCTGATATCCTTTTGCAGTTGTGGAAAAACCCCCTGCTCATAGTAACGCGATTTGATGCGCATCAGGTTCACATATCCCGAATCACCTTCAACTTTTGCACCTACAAAAATATCTCGCAGGGCATTAAGGAATTGTTTTTCAAACTTGTTGGTTTCTTTCATGAAGGTCTCCATCAATGGTTGATTGTTCAATTTTACTTTCGGATTTGAAAAAGGGAAATTCATATATTCCATTGGCATGCTCATGTCACTTCTCGTGATACCAATCCCTCAATAAGTTTTTTTTGCTAGTTATCTTAAAATTTCCTCCAACCCCTTGACAATTAGAACATGTGTGCTATAATATTATTGTGCACGTTTGTTCTTTTCCATTCCCCCATAGTACCTCCCCACCGAATGACTTTGATTCGTTAGCGGTCTTTCATGACCCTGGCGATGCATTTCGTCACGGGCGCACCCCCGAGCGGTGGTTGCGGTCTTTGCACCCCTGAGCGAAGCGAATGGGGTTGCGAGAGGGGTTTTATTCGTTTTTATTCGTTTTTTAAAACGAATACCTGGGCAAAGCGAAAGCATTTAGTGATTACGAGGAACGCTTGAATTGTTTCACTTTTGTTTCGCAATAACAAATCCACCTTACTTCGCTCGCGTCTTCTTCCTGCCGTCCAGCAGGTGCCAGACCGTCAGCAGCGGGTGGCTGAAGAGCATGCGCGGTCCGGCGTAGCGCATCACCTGGCGGATGCGTTCGCGCTGGTCCGGTTTGTAGCAGTGCACGGGGCAGTTGGCGCAGGTCGGCTTTTCGGTGCCGAAGCGGCAGCGGTCGATGCGCTGGAGGGCGTAGGCTTGAAGGTCGGCGCACTCAGGGCACAACCCTTCAACGGGCGAGTGGTGGGCGCGGCAGTACATGCCGATCATCAGGCTGACGGTGCGGCGCTCGCGGTCAAGGCGCGGGGAGGGGTGGGGTGGATGTGTCATGGTGGATCAATCTTACCCCAGGTTGGCGAAAAGGTCATGCCGTCAACCTGCGAAAGACCCGCCTTCTGCATTAGCCTCTCGCGGCGTACGCTCGGGTGTGCAAATATCGCGGGACCCTTACCTACGAATTGAGGACAGCTTGGGTATGCAAAAAGACCCGGCAGGCAGGCGCCCACCGGGTCTTGCGGTCGCTGCACCCCCACGCCGTTCTTGCGTGTGGGGCAACTGCTCACCAAGCCCTAATTACTAATCACTGCTCTTCTACAATCCCGCACTTCGTGCCAGCGCCTCTGCCCGGTCGGTACGCTCCCAGGTGAAATCGACGTCGTCGCGCCCGAAGTGACCGTAAGCCGCGGTCTTCTGGTAGATGGGCTTGAGCAGGTCGAGGTCGCGGATGATGGCGCCGGGGCGTAGGTCGAAGTTCTCTTCGATGGCTTTGACGATCTTCTCGTCCGCCACCTTGCCGGTGCCGAAGGTCTCGACATTGATGGAGAGCGGGTGCGACACGCCGATGGCGTAGGCCACCTGGATCTCGACGCGGTCCGCCAGCCCGGCAGCCACCACGTTCTTGGCCACCCAGCGGCAGGCGTACGCCGCCGAGCGGTCGACCTTCGTGGGGTCCTTGCCGCTGAAGGCGCCGCCGCCGTGCCGGCCCATGCCGCCGTAGGTATCGACGATGATCTTGCGCCCGGTCACGCCCGCGTCGCCCATGGGGCCGCCGATGACGAAGCGCCCGGTGGGGTTGATGTAGATCTTGGGACCGCCGTCCATCAGTTCCCCGGGGATGACGGGGTTGATGATGTGCTCGATGACCGACTCGCTGATCTCGGCATGGCTGATCTCGGGGGCGTGCTGGGTGGAAATGAGCACGTTGTTGACGCGCACCGGCTTGCCGTGGGAGTACTCCACGGTCACCTGGCTCTTGCCGTCGGGGCGCAGCCAGGGCAGGGTGCCGTCTTTGCGCACTTCGGCGAGCCGCCGTGTGAGCTTGTGCGCCAGGTAGATGGGCATGGGCATGAGGGTGGGGGTCTCGTTGCAGGCGAACCCGAACATCATCCCCTGGTCGCCGGCGCCGATCTCGTTGATCTCTTTGTCGGTCAGCTCGCCGCCCTTCACCTCGTAGCTCTCGTTCACGCCGCGGGCAATGTCCTGGCTCTGGCTGGAGATGGCGCTCATCACGGCGCAGGTGTTGCCGTCAAAGCCCTTCTCGCTGCTGTCATAGCCGATGCCTTTGACCACCTTGCGCACCAGCTCGTCGAAGTTGACGAAAGCGTTGGTGGTGATCTCGCCCAGCACCATCACGAACCCGGTCTTGGTGGCGGTCTCGCAAGCCACGCGGCTGCGGGGGTCCTGCTCCAGGCAGGCGTCGAGAACGGCGTCGGATACCTGGTCGCACAGTTTGTCGGGGTGCCCCTCCGTCACGCTTTCGGAGGTGAATTTGTAACTCTGACTTTCCATGAAAGTGTTGCCCATTGACTCTGCTCCTTAAAAATATGATGCCCCTACCGGTTATTGATCAGGGGCAACAAACATTCGGCTGCCCTCCTATCTTCCAGATCCACTGTCGGAATTGGCACCTTTGGACATGTTGCGTCCTGGTTGCCGAGGCATCATCGGGCCGGTCCCTCCGCCTCTCTGGATAGAAGTGCCGTTTAGGGGCTATTCGATTGCATGCAGTTTACCACCCGGGGGGCCGGATGTCAAACGGCTGGGGTCATATTTTGGGGTGTGAGGAAAGGCATGGGGAAGATGACGCCCCTGCCCGCCAGGCTGCTTCCTTCCCCGCCCTTGCTCCTTTGGTCCGCCCCGCCCGTCCCGCCGATGATCCGCGGGGGGTGTGCATAACGAGAGTGGAGAGACGAGAATCGAGAATCGTAGGAGTGGTTTCACAATGCATAACCCCTGTTGTCCACTGAAAGAGGCTTTTCACGGCTCTCTACTCTCCACTTTCAACTCTCCGTACTTCCCCGTGCTATGATGGAATCATGGAGAACCTGTTGACCCCGCTTAAGATCCTTGCAGCCGCCCTGGCGGCTTACCTGCTGGGGGCCATCCCCACCGCGCTGCTTTACTCGCACCTGGCACACGGGGCCGACATCCGCGCCCTGGGCGACGGCAACATGGGAGCGCGCAACACCAGGCGCATTTTCGGCTGGCGCGCGGGGGTGCTGGTGGCGCTGGCGGATATTGTCAAAGGGGCGCTGGCGGTGTGGCTGGCGAAGGTGCTTGCGCTGCCGGAACTCTGGCAGTACACATGCGGCGCCCTCTCCATCCTGGGGCACGACTTTCCGGTCTTCGCACGCTTCAAAGGCGGGCAGGGCTTTGCCGTCACCACCGGGGTCTTCCTGGGGCTATTCCCCGCGCTGACGGTCATCGGAGCCTTGATCTACGCCGTGGTCTACTTTACCACGCGCAACTCTGATCTCGGCGCCGGGTTGGGCATGGGCTTTATCGCTGCTGCCCAATGGCTCACCGGCGGCAGCCTGGCATCCATCGTATTCATCGTCCTTCTGCTGCTCTTTATCCCCCTCAAAAAGTGGCTGGATCGGGCTCGCAGGCAGGAGATCGAACAGAATGCCGGATCCGGACCCTCGTTTTAGCGCCGTGAAAGGGTGCCACCCCCCTGGCCCCCTTCCAGCGGAAGGGGGAAAAAGTATTAATGCGTAGAATTTCGCCGCTTTACGGCGAAATTCTACACTCTTTACTGGGAAGAACCATCATCCCAGAAGATTAGAAATCGACGCTGCTTTTCATTCTATTGGAGAAGGAAAATCCCTAGTCCTTCTTGACGGTGAAGGTATCAAAGTCGCGCGCCACCGAGACGTTGGCGAACACCTGCTGGGCTTCGGCGAGCACGTCCTTCTCGCGATAGCGCCGTGAGAGGTGCGTGAGGATGAGCTGTTTGACCTCCGCCTTGACGGCCAGTTCAGCCGCCTGCCGGGCGGTCAAATGCGCGAACTGGCGCGCCATGTCAGCTTCCTCCTCCAGGTAGGTCGATTCGATCACCAGGGCATCCACCCCGCGGATGCGCTCGACCAAACTATCAGTCTCGCCCAGGTCGCCAAAAGCCGCCAGGCGCGTGCCGGTGCGGTACTCGCCCAGCACCATCTCAGGGGTCACCACGCTGCCGTCTTCAAGCGTCACCTGTTCGCCGGCCACCAGTCTGCCGCGCAGGGGACCGTTGGGCACACCCAGCGCCTCTGCCTTCTCCGCCAGGAACGGACGGCGGCCCTTCTCCTCGAAGAGGTAGCCCATGCAGTCCGGTCCGCGGTGCTGCACCGGGATGGCGGACACGGTGAAGTCAGAGCCCTCGAAGAACTCGCCCTCGCGTACAGCGGTGAGGGTGATGGGCATGGGGGGTTGTGCCCCGCGCAGCACCACGCCGAAGATCAGATCGTCGATGCGGTCGAGCGCGGCAGCGCCGCCGTAGATTTCCAGGCTGTCGATGGACTCCCAGCGCATGAATGTGGAAACCAGCCCCGCCAGCCCCAGAATGTGATCGAGGTGGCTGTGGGTGATCAGAATGCGGTTGAGCCGTTTGAACCCCACCCCAGATTGGAGGATCTGGCGCTGGGTACCCTCGCCGCAGTCCACCAAAAAGCGGTATTCATCATGCTGCACCAGGTAGGCTGGCAGGTTCCTCTTGGGTGAAGGTGCTGAAGCTGAAGTGCCGAGGAATGTGATCTCAAACAATGGGCGCGAGTCCTTTCTGGTGTCGGTCTTATTTTACCTTATCTTTTTGCCCCTTTCGGGACGTGAATGTGGCATGGAGGTTGCAATATCCCTTGGATTGGAGAAGGATCGAAGCGAATTGGTTGCATCGAATACACGCAGGCTGTAAAATAGAATCAAATTGCACCGAGGAGTATCGCAATGGAACTTGAGATGGTTGCCATCGAAAAGCCGGATGAAATCAACTTCATCCTGGGTCAGTCGCATTTCATCAAGACCATCGAAGACATCCACGAAGCGCTTGTCTCCGCGGTTCCCGGCATCAAGTTCGGCACAGCCTTCTGTGAAGCCAGCGGCGCCTGTCTCATCCGCTGGTCGGGCACCGACCCCGACATGATTGCTCTGGCGCAAAAGAACGCCCAGGCGATTGGCGCCGGGCACAGCTTTATCATCTTTCTCAATGAAGGGTTCTACCCCATCAACGTCCTGAACGCGGTCAAGAACCTTCCGGAAGTATGCAGCATCTTCTGCGCCACCGCCAATGCTGCCCATGTGGTCGTTGCCGATAACGGCACCGGCCGCGCCATTTTGGGCGTGTTTGACGGCGAAAAGCCCAGGGGAATTGAGGGAAGCGAGGATATCGCCTGGCGCAAAGGCTTCCTCCGAAAAATTGGTTACAAAGCCGCCTGAACACGGGGCAAAAGGAGCTGGGATGAAGAAACTGATACCGCTGATCTTGGTGCTGACTTTGCTGCTTTCGGGTTGTAATCTGCTGACGAACCAGCAGCCGAATCAACCGCTTTCGGATGCTGAAATGGCCACCCGAGTGGCAGAATTGCTCGCCACCATGACCACACCCACCACGCAGCTTGAATTTCCGACCTCGGCGCCGCAAACCCTGCCCACCCTGGCCTCCACCCCCACTGAAGCCGCCCTGCCCACCATGACCCCGGTCGTGGTGATTGCCACCCTCGCTCCCACCCCCATGCCGCCCACGGCGGTTCCGCCCACAGCAGCACCGAGCGAAACGGCGGTTGTGGCAGCCAACACCCCCACCCCCACCGCCACTGCACCTGCTGGCGACCCTGCCGGAAGGCTGGGAACACCCTCGAGCGTGGATGAGATGAACAATGCCGATCACTGGGGTTGGCCGACCGGCGCTGATCAGTACCTTTCGATTGAGTTTGCCAACGGATTCATGAAGATGACCGGACTCACCAGTCTGGCGGGCTGGCGCCTTCCGCTGGTCGTGCAGCAAATCAATACCTACATTGAAATGACCGCCAACTCCGGCACCTGCTCGGATAAAGACAGCTACGGCATCATCTTCCGCGTGCCCGTGTTCAAGGAACCCACCCAGGGTTACCTTTACGAGGTCACCTGCGACGGCTATTACAGGCTGTGGAAGTGGGACGGAAACGTCAAACCCAACGGGCTGGCGACCAGCCTGATCACCTGGAAGCAGAGCGCCGAGCTGCACCAGGGGCAGAACCAGGTCAACCGCCTGGGCGTGATGAGCGTGGACGACCGCCTCATCCTGTATGCCAACGGCGTCAAGCTGGGTGAAGTGAAGGATGCCTCCTACCCGGCGGGCTTCTTCGGCACTTTCGTACGGTCAGGCACCGCCAAGAGTTATACCGTGAGCATCGATCAGATGCGCTTTTGGGAAAACCCGACGCCGTGAGTTACGACTTGATGAGATTGAAAAATGAGACGGGGAATACCCGTCTCATTTGTTATTCGATCGATTGAACGACTTCCACACCATTCAGCGCCATATGATAGAGGAAAACAGCATGCATCAGGTTCGCCGGGTGAGGGTTGAGACCCGCCTGAACGGCTGCAGTCGTGGGAAGGTCGTAAGTATCGACGCAGTTAGCGGGCACGATCACACGGCGCGGCAACTGGCGGGCATTGGCCTGGGTGAGCAGGTGCATCGCCATTTGGTAGACGCACAGGTCCGTGCAGTCACCAACGACCACGAAGGTTTCAAGCTCCGGTTGGGCCGAAATCCAGGCGTCCAATCCCGTAAACTCAGCGCTGTTGATCGAGTTTTTCGGAAACACCCTGATCTCATCAAAAAAAGGCAGCGCGCGAAGCTCATCAACGGTCTCTGCCTCTACCGACCCGCGGACGCAGTGCGGCGGCCAGGCCGAGAATTCCATCGCGTCGGGCTCATGGTTATCCTGGGCGAACGCAAGCGCAGTCACGCCGCTTTGGTGCGCCAGGGTAAACAGGTCAGCCACTGGACTTACAATGGCTTTCACCCTTGGGCTTGAAAGAGGTCCGATATCGCAGAAGCCTTTGATCAAATCCACAGAGATCAACGCAACCTTTTCAGGTTCAGCGAAGACATCACTTCCGTGTTTGCCTGGAAGACTGTTCATCCAATTTTCCAGATATTTTCCGAATTCATGCATCTCATCATTGATTGCCATCAAAAACTCCTCCTCAACCTGCTCCATTATAGCCTTGCCGGATGAGAAGTAACTTTGAATCACCATCACGGGGAGGATCCCACGAATCCCACGCTTCACGCGAATTCCTCCACGGAGAACAAAAAGGCAGGGATGGTCGTCCCTGCCTTGGTATTCAAAAGTGCACTCTTCGGCTGCCTGGCAATCGTGGCCATTTCCTGGCTGTAGATCCACGGCTTTGCGCCGCCGGGTTTCCCCGGTTTTGCCTGTTCGGCTGTCTGGCGGTCATGGCCGATCTTTTTATCTCGGCTGTAGACCCATGACTCTGCGTCGCCGGGTTTCCCCGGTTTTGCCTTTATCGGTAAGTCTGGCGGTCCTGGTATTGATCCTTATACGTTAGACCCATGACTTTGCGCCACCGGCTTTTGCCGGTTTCACCTTTTCGGAGTGCACATTAATTATGCCTTTTTTTCACAAATAATACATTAGAAATCAAAAACGATATTTCTTTGAAAAATTATGAAAAGTGGTTAGGATGAGTGCTCGCGTGGTAATGGATTTTTCGGAACTGTCCTCCGGGGATTGTGCTAAAATCCTTCCATGCCTTCCGCCATCCATTTTGATGACAACCTGAATGTACTGAGGTCCCTGCCCGACGAATCGATCGACCTGGTGTATATTGATCCGCCATTCAACACGGGCAAGGTGCAGGCTCGAACGCAACTCCGCACGCAATCAGACGAGCAGGGCGACCGCAACGGCTTCCAGGGCAAGAGGTATTCCACGATCAAATTGGGCTCAAAATCATACGCGGACGAATTTGATGACTTTTTGGGTTTTCTTGAGCCGCGCCTGGTGGAAACCTTGCGAGTGCTAAAGCCTCAAGGCAGCCTGTACTTCCATATCGATTACCGCGAAGTTCATTATTGCAAAGTGCTGCTCGACCAGATTTTTGGTAGAGCGTCGTTTCTGAACGAGATCATCTGGGCGTATGATTACGGCGCTCGCACCAAGAAAAAGTGGCCGCCCAAGCATGACAACATCCTCTGGTACGCCAGGGACCCAGAACACTACACGTTCAATGTTGAGCAAATTGAGCGCATTCCCTACATGGCGCCCGGACTGGTAGGTCCTGAGAAGGCAAAAAGGGGCAAGCTGCCCACGGATACCTGGTGGCACACAATCGTACCCACCAACGGGCGGGAAAAGACAGGTTATCCCACCCAAAAACCTGAAGGCATCCTTCGGAGGATCATCTCAGCATCTTCCAATCCCGGCGACATGGTGCTGGATTTCTTCGCCGGCAGCGGCACTACCGGGGCGGTGTGCCGCGACCTGGGACGGGAGTTCATCCTGGTGGATAACAACCCGCAGGCGATGGAAACGATTGCAAAAAGATTATCGAATGTGCCTGATCTTCAGTGGATAGGATATGACCCCCAAACCCTCGTTTGAAAGTATGATGCTGGAACTCCGCAAATTTGCCAACCCGGCAAACGTTGAAGGGCAGCAGCGCTTCGCCATCCACGGCGGGGAACAACTGGGTGTTCCACTGCCAGAGATACGGCGGCTGGCAAAAGGGGTCAGGGATCACGATCTGGCGCAGGAGCTGTGGAAATCCAACGTTCACGAAGCGCGTTTGCTGGCGACGATGATCGATGATCCAAGGCAGGTGACTGCCGATCAAATGAACGAGTGGGCTGCTGAATTTGAATCGTGGGATATTTGCGATCAGGCGGCGGACAATCTGTTCATCCATACCGCGGATATTCTGAGATTGATCCCGGTATGGGCTGCGGATGAACGCGAGTTCGTCCGGCGGGCTGCCTTTGCGAGCATCGCTGCACTGGCGTGGAATGGACATGACACACCGGATGATACGCTGGCGGAATATTTCCCGCTGATCGAAAGGTACGCACAGGATCCCCGCAATTTTGTCAAAAAAGCAGTCAACTGGGCGCTGCGTAACGTCGGAAAGCGCCGGCCGGGGCTTCGCAGTCCATCCATTGAACTGGCACGACGTTTGAGCCTTTCCGAATCACCCGCAGCACGATGGATTGGAAAAGATGCGCTGAAAGAATTCGACACCAAATTTGGAATCGACAACCGAAAAGAGAGCCATGACCAGTAAATCGCCCATCCTTGAGTTCGATGAAGATCGCACGGCAATCCTCATGCCTGACCCGTTCCGCTTCAACGGGCAACCTCACATACCGGCCAAGGCCGTTTTGTGTTTCTTTCAGGATGTATTGGACGCACTGTTGGAGAAGAAAGAACTGACGATCATGGGGTATTTGCGGTCGGAAATGGGCAGGCACCCGGTATACCGCTATGACTCCGGCGGTTCTCCAATCACGGTATTCCATCCGGGAGTCGGCGCTCCACTGGCGGCAGCCTTCCTGGAGGAGCTGATCGCGGTGGGGGTTACACGCCATATCGTTTGCGGCGGATGCGGCGTACTGGATAAGAAGATCGACGCGGGTCATCCAGTGATCATTACTTCTGCCGTCCGGGACGAGGGAACATCGTACCATTATCTCGCGCCTTCCCGGGAGGTCAAACCGCACCCCAATGCTGTTGCAGCCCTGGAAAAAGTGTTTTCCGAGGCAGGTGTGGACTACCGCCTGGGAAAAACCTGGACCACCGATGCCATTTATCGTGAAACCCCGGGCAAAAGGAAGATCAGAATGGCTGAAGGCTGCGAGGTGGTTGAAATGGAAGCTGCAGCGTTGTTTGCCGTCGCCAGGTTCAGGGAAATCACCCTAGGACAGGTGGTGTATGGCGGAGACCTGGTGACGCCGGAAGGGTGGGACGGACGGGATTGGGTATCACGGAAGGATATCAGGGAACTACTCTTCAACCTTTCGGTCAAGGCAGCCAGATTACTTTGATGCACAATTCAATCAACAAAGAACCCTGGCGAGTCAGCCAGGGTTCTTGATAACATCAGGGAAGATCTTCACTCTCGTGTGGTAACCAGCTTGTAGCCCAGGCGGTCCACGTTTTTGATGATCTCATATCGATCATCGACCTCGTTCAGTTCCTGACGCAGGAGGTAGATGAGATACTTCAAACGGTTGCGCACCGAAGGAGAGGTTTCCTTCCAAATCTGGTACGTCATATCATCATAACTGACCAGGTGGGGGGCGTTGCGGGCAAGCAGTGCCAGCACCTCGAACATTTTTCCCGTAAGTTGAATTCTCTTTCCCTCGTAGAAAATTTCCTGTGTTTCAAGGTCCAGAATAAGTTGAATATCGGAAAATCCAAGACGGTGCATCGTGACTGGCAGTGCAACACGTCTGAGAATGTTGTTCACCCGGGCAATGACTTCGTCACCATTGAAAGGCTTGGTAATATAGTCATCGAATCCAACCTGTAGGGCATGGACAATGCTCTCCGTCTGCCCCACGGCGGAAATGGCTACCACCGGAATGTTGGAGATCTTCCTTAGGTTTTCATAGGTCTGCCAGCCATCCATCTCCGGCATCATGATGTCCAACAGCACCATCGAAGGGTTCACTTCAGTCAATCTGGAGAGTGCCTCCCTGCCATTCAACGCTCCTGCGACGTCAAAGCCTCGATTGACAAACAGGTGCTTGATCAAAGTGAGCGTATCCAGATCGTCGTCAATAATGAGAACGCGCGGACGGTCCTTATTCATAAATTGATCCAAATCAATGCCTGAAGAAGCGGCTGTCAGGAAATTTTCTTCCGATTGCATTTGGTCACTCATATCCACGCCTTTCCCGTCATTTTCGAATTTGCGCCACAATTCCTCCCCCTGGTGCGATGAAAGCGTGCCGGCATTGTTGTTCCTCGCGGGTGCTCAAATTTCAACCTGAGCATGGCAATGAAAGGGAGATTTTATAATTGATAAGGTTCCGTCACCAACTTATACCCAAGGCGGTCGATGTTTTCGATGATACTGATCGACGAATCCACCTTTTGAAATTCCTGGCGCAGAAGATATACCAGATATTTCAAGCGGTTTCTTACGGCAAGCGAATTCTCTCCCCACACCGATTCACAAATCTCCTGGTAGGCGACCACCTTCGGTGCACTCTTTGCGAGCAGGGAAAAGACCTCAAACATTTTACCGGTCAATTCCATATGCCTGCCCTTGTAGACAACCTCATATGTTGAAAGATTCACTTCGAGTCCGATATTGGGGTATGTAAGAATATTGCGTTCAACCGAGGGGACGGAACGGCGAAGGACGGCATTCACCCTGGCAATCACCTCAGCGTTATTGAAAGGTTTGGTGATGTAATCATCCACCCCAGATTCAAGCGCCTTCACGATCTGTCCTTTTTGATCAACGGCAGAGACAATGATCACAGGAATACGGCTCGTCTTGCGGATCTCGACCAGCGTTTCCATGCCGTCCATCTCAGGCATCATGATGTCCAAAAGGATCAGATCAGGGGAAATTTCCTCAACCTTTTTCAAGCACTCTTTCCCGCTTGCTGCACCAGAGACATTAAATCCATGCTGGATGAGCAGATGCTTTAAGAGCATGATCGTATCAGGCTCATCATCCACCACCAGAATTCGTTTTTGACTTCTACTGATCAAATTATCAAGATCAATCCCTGGTTGTGTTGAACCTGAGGATAGGGATTCAGGGGAGGGGGGTGAAGAGGTCATTGTAACTCCTAAAAAAAAAGAAAATGGCAAATCGAATCAAGCATTGATTTCCGATCGCCCCGCCGAACGAACCAGGATGTAGTTAACAATGTAAAGAAGGATTATTGAATGAGTAAATCATTCGTATTATAGCAGTTACCCAATAGATTGCAACTGCTACGGACAAGTGTTCGTGATATACTGCCCGTATTCAAACAAAAAGGACCGCCCATGCTTTATCTTGTGTCCACACCGATAGGCAATCTCGGAGATATGACCCAAAGGGCAATCGATACCCTGCAATCGGTTGACCTTGTGGTAAGCGAGGATACGCGGAAAACCGGATTCTTGTTAAACCACTTTGGTATCAAAAAACCGCAACTGGTTTTTCGGGAGGACAATGAAAAGAAAGTGCTTCCAAAGATCATGGGATTGTTATCTGAAGGTAAAGACATTGCGCTGGTGACCGATGCCGGCACTCCGGCAGTTTCCGACCCGGGTTTTATCCTCATCCGCAGTGCGCTTGCCGAAAACGTTGCGATAAATGCCATCCCCGGTCCGACGGCGCTGATCACCGCGCTGGTCCTTTCCGGACTACCAGTGCACAGCTTCACCTTCAGGGGTTTCCCGCCGCGAAAAGGCGGCCCGCGGAAACGCTGGCTGCAGGTGGATGCGTTTTCACCACACACACTGATCTTTTACGAAAGCCCTTACAGGCTCATCTCGTTCCTCGAAGATTCCAAGGAAGTTTACGGCGACCGGTCGTGTGCCGTGGCAAACGACCTGACCAAGAAATTCGAACTCGTCCTGCGGGGACCGATCAGCGAAATTCTGGAAACTTTGAAAAAAGAACCTCCCCGCGGCGAATACACTGTGGTCATCGCCGGCGCAGGGGAGGAACAAGTTGTCGCATCAACCGATGAAGGGAACTAATCTGACGGCAGGATATTGAAACGGGTCCCGCGGTCGTAGAAATCTTCGTTTTCGCTCTTCTTAAGTCGGTTCACCACCCAATAAGTAACCGGTGTCATCAAAGCTTCGATCGAGCATTTGAATATATAATTTGTGACCACCAGGGTCCAGAACAGGCTCCAGGGGAAGACCCCCGCCAGGCTCGCAACCGCGATGAAGATCAGCGAGTCGACCCCCTCACCCACCAGCGTACTTCCAATGGTACGCATCCAAAGCCAGCGGCCGTTGGTGAGCACTTTCATCCTGGCAAGTACCACCGAGTTGGTAAATTCTCCCACCAGGTAGGCTGAAAGGCTTGCGAGTACAATACCCCCGGTGCTCATGCCGCCCAAAACATGATCGTAGGCTGCCTGCCCCGTCTGCATTTGCCAGGTAGCCTCGCCGGGCATGATTCGGACCAGCCAAAAGATGAAGGCGCTCAGCGCGAGTGCGCCAAAACCAGTCCAAATTACCCTGCGTGAGCGTTTGAAGCCGTAGACCTCGGTCAGCACATCGCCAAAAATATAGCTGACCGGGAACAAAATGGTTCCTGCATCAAATGCCAGACGCAAGCCAAAGATCGATACACCCCAATCGACAATCTTTGCCGAGGAGGCAATGTTGCTGACAATTAGAACGGTGACAAACAATGCCATCACCAGATCAAAATACCGATACGCTCTTCTTGGTTCCTTCAGATTATCCATTTCACCATTCCAAATTCTGGAGCTAGTATAATCGGATATGGGTTATTTGGAGTAATCGAGTTGAATCATTTCTTTCTTCCCCCTGCTTCAATCACTGAAGGTGCGGTCACGTTTCCGGAGGATGTTTCCGCGCAGATCGCCAAAGTCCTGCGTCTGCGCACCGGAGATCATGTCATCGTACTTGATAATGTTGGTTCGATGTTCGACGTGGAACTGGAAATTGTGACGCCAAAAACCGTCGAGGGAAAGGTGATCAGCCAGCAGCCTGCAGGCAACGAACCTGCGATCTCGATCCAACTTCAGATTTGTCTGACGCAGCGTGAAAAATTCGAATGGATCCTGCAAAAATGCACTGAATTGGGAGTATCACAGTTTGAACCGTTGATCTCTGAAAGGACACTTCTTCAGAAAGAAGGAGAGGTTCTGGGTAAATATGACCGCTGGCGCAAGATCCTCAAAGAGGCAGCCGAGCAGTGCGAAAGGGGAAGAATTCCAGAATTGCTGCCCCCCCTCGCGTTAAAACATGCCTTGAAGCCGGAGCCAGACACAATCAGCATTCTCCTCAATGAAGACGAACAACATTTGAGCCTTGGAAGTCTGTTAAAGCAGTTTGAAAAACCAGGAAAAGTCCGCTTGTTGATCGGTCCAGAAGGCGGTTTTTCGAACGACGAGATTGAACTGGCGCGATCTGCAAATTACCAATCGGTCACTCTTGGGTCCAGGATTCTGCGGATGGAAACAGCAGCCATCGCTGCAACAACGATCGTAATGAACGAATGGGATGACCTGGGATGACATTTAGCGCGAGTGGTGCGGAAGGAGGTTGCGCACCCGTCCATCCAGCATTCTTCCCCGCCCCAGGTATCTTCCATCGGAATCCATCATCAGCCTGATGAATGGCGAATTATGGAAATCGGGGGAGAAAACATCCTTGAGATGCAGCCAATCTTCAATATATTCTGACTGAAGAACCGTCCTGCCCATTGGGAATAACTCAATAAAACGCGATACCCAGGCATGCGACGGTATAAAGCCCTCAGCAGTCTCATCGCCAATGGGCAGCCCTGCAGATTGCACAGGAAGATCGGCAAAGCGGGAGAACAATGCTGCCGGGAATGCGAAGCGCCTGTCATGATAACCGACCGTGATCAGGTCATACTTCTCCAGAACAGACTCCAGATCGAATCCATATGCCTCAAGCAGAGTCTGCTTCAGTTTTCGTTCCTCAGTCCTTGAAAGTTCAGCGAAACCGGTTCTTTCCAGAGGCCTTGAGGGAGGCGGTTGTGATGGAAGCGCAAGCGGTGCGTTTTTCCTGAGCAGGCAGGCAAAAAAGCCCGCAGTGTGCAGCCGGTCCGGCCAAAGCCGGAGGGATTTTCCGACCTGTTTGTTGTATTCGTGGATTCCATCGGAGAGGATCCCCGGTGCATATATTCCCGTTTCCAGAATCTCCACCTGCGGGCTAAAACGGCTGAGGATTTGATCGATCACTGCCTCGTCCTCCTCAGGCATGAGAGTACAGGTGGAATAGGCCACTTCGCCGCCAACCTTCACTGCCTGCAAAGCGCTTGTCAACAGGTTCACCTGCCGCTTCGAGAGCGCACTGACCTCCTTGCCCGTCACCGGACGCACATCGTGCGACTCAGCGGTCCGCAACCCCTGCATGCTGCAGGGAGCATCGATCAGCACCCGATCGAAGGTCTCTGGAAACCACATGCCATACTTTTCGCCCGGGAACTGGGTGATCATCTGATTGGCCGCCCCCCAGGTTTGCAGAACGATCTGCAATGCCGGGATGCGACCTGCGGATGAATCATTGGCGATCACCAGACTGTGGTCGCCGCCGCGTGAGATCAAATGCGTGGTCTTGCCGCCAGGCGAGGCTGCGAGATCCAGGCATAGTTCTGGTTGATCCAACTCCATGTGAAAGAGCTCCACAGGAATCATGGAGGCAGCTTCCTGGATATAGTAGTGACCCATGCGGTGTTCCAGTGTTTGGCTGAGGGAGACAGCAGGAGCTGCTTCCTCAATATGATAGCCCGTACGGCAAAATGGAATGGGCTCGATCTTCCAGTTGTAGCGACGAGCCAGAAGCTGTACATCATCCGCTGACATTTTGAGAGGATTGATGCGGAAACTTGGCAACAGGGGCTTTTGAAGTTCCCCGACAAGGGATGCATATTCGTCTTCACTGATCAGCGGTTTGAACCGTTCGAGCGAAGCCTGCTCCCATTCTGCTGCAGTGGGTTCAACGACGGTCTTTTGTTTGCGTTTCATGCGTTTTTCCGTATGCAAAACACGATCTCATTTTCAAAGAGCAATTCCTTGACCTGCCAGGGTAAGCCTTCGACGGCATCATAGACCAGGCGGCGGTGCTGGTCAAGTTTTGAATGGCTGCCAGTCAAGTTTGCCGTGGGCAGGCTGACCAGCAGGATTTTCGCTGGAATGCTTTGCCAGAATGCACGGTTGGAGTGCTTCTGACGCTGCTCGAAGCGGTGGGCTTCCTTGAAGAAAAACGCCACATCCGCATGCTCTTCGGGAGGCTGCACCAGAATATCGCGGGTTTCAGCCAATTCAGGCCTGCCGTTCAGCCGCAAGAAGTAATTGATCAACCTGATGCGGGGCTCGACGATATCATAGGCATGATACACAGTCGATGGCGGCAAAGACATCCAGGGCAAGGCAAATGGATTTAACCCACAGGCGAGATCGAGAATGGAATTCGGGACTCCAGTCTCGGCAAACACGGCTCTATAGAATTCTGCGAGGATCGGTAAGCGTTCGCGGGTGGAGGCATGTGATGCCATGATATGGATGCAAACATTTCGAATTCCTTCATCCGAAGGTGAAGCAAATGCCGCATCCAAGCTTTTCGCCGCCTCGTCATAATCCGCGTCACCGAGATAAGGAGCGACGAGGTTGTGCATCCTTTGTTTCACAAGCTTTTCGATGGCTTTGGGGTCTTTTTCCAAGACCCCTGCCTGTTGGATCAAATCGCGGACGGTGGCTTCGGGAATACCCAGATTGCGATACTTGCGGGAGGAAAGAACCTGACGGATCAATTCCGCTTGATCCAAAGGTTCCTTCTCCGCGGGCCTGGTGCGGCTCATGATTTATGCACCCTAAATACGAGCTCACCGGGGAATTCAAAGCGTTCGATCTGCCAATTCTTTCCGTCGGTAAGCTCCCGAAAATGTGCTTCATAATTCTGGACCATGCCTTTCGACCTGCCGCCCAGGCTTTTTGCAGGGAAACTGACCAGGAGGGTTTCAGCACAGATGGTTTCAAGCAAACGGATACCTGCCTGCTTGTTCAGTTGCTCCAGGCAGGGAATGGTTTTCATGATCAATGCCAGCTGAACCGGTTCCAAGGGCGGGTTTTGCAGCACGTCGGTGGTTTCCACCCTGCCCTGAATGCCAAAATGGTTGAAGAATTGATCCAGGAAATCGGTCATATTCGAAAAGATATCCACTGCATGGTAGGAGAAGCCGACCTTCAATGGCATCCATGGAATGGAAAGCGGATTCAGTCCGCAGGCAATATCCAGTACTGATTCAAACGGACCCAATGAAGCCAGAGTTTCAGTGTAGATTCTTTCGAGAATGGGGAGCCGCTCGTGCGTGGAAGCGTGCATGCGCATGCAGGATTTCAACCAGGTTTGCGCGGCAGGATCGTCCAGTGAATGGCTCAGATTGGCGAGTTCTTTTATCCATCGGGCATAGGGGATGGAGGTTTCCTGGTAGGCTGATCCAACCTGGTGGAGTTTGCTGCGCGTGGCTTTGAGGGCGTCCTTCAGAGACTGGCGTTTGCCCAGTTCCGCCTGACCGATGGAGCGCACGAGGTCGGGACTGATGTCTGCATACTTGCCGGAATCCATCACCAGACTGACCAGCTTCTCCAACTCGTCGTATGCCGGAAAGGTCATGCCGCCCTCATTCTCAGGCGGTCGCAAAGCTGCACCATGAAGCGCAGATTGTGCATGGTCGCCAGCCGGTAATAGAGCGAATCGCCTATCTTGAAAAGGTGGTGCAGATAACTGCGCGAATACCTGCGGCAAGTCAGACAATCGCAGAATTCCGAAAGCGGCCCGCCGTCTTTGATCATTTTTTCATCATTGATGTACAGATACCTGAGCCATTTGCCATCCAGTCCTCCATTTGACTCTTCCGGCGAGGTAGTGAAGGCATACAACCGGCCGTGGCGGGCGTCGCGGGTGGGCATGGCGCTGTCGAACATTTCGTAACCCATGGCATAACTGGCGGCGATATTCTCCGGGTGACCGATACCCAGACCGTGAAAGGGGAATTCCGGGGGAATGATCTCGCGGGTGTAGCCGACAATATCGGTTAAAAGGTTCATTTGCGAGTCCAACGGCCAGCCGCCGAAACCGTAACCGTCAAAACCAATTTCGAGCAGTGCATCCGCGCACGCTTTGCGCAGGTCTTTGAATCCCCCTCCCTGGACCACAGCAAACAGCCTGGGTCGGTTGGTTTCCGTCAGACCCTTTTGATCCACCAGGCGGTCGAATTCCTTGCGGCTCTTCCTCGCCCAGGCAATAGTGCGCTGGACAGAAATCATCTGTTCCTGATAATCTTCATCCACGTGCGTCGGTTCATCCAGGCAGACAACGATATCGGAATCATAGCTCATTTGAAGCTGGACAGTCTTTTCCGGTGTGAGCTGATATTTACGCGTTGAACCCTCGGGTTGGAAGGAGATGCCCTTCTCGTGGATCTGCCCGAATTTCGGGTTTTGACGGATAAGCGAGTAGGCTTGAAAACCCCCGGAGTCAGTCATGATGGGTCCGTTCCAGGAGCTCATTTTATGCAATCCGCCGAGAGACTGGATTGTGGAGGAGCCGGGACGCTGCATGAGATGAAAGGTATTCATCACCACCGCAGTGATTCCACAATCCTCCAGATCGGAGGAATCGACCGAACGCACCACGCCCAGGGTGGCATCCGGCAAAAAGACCGGGGTTTTGAGGGTGCCACTGCGCAGCTTGACTTCTGAAAGGGTCATAAGGGTCTGATCCGTAAAGCCGACCAGGTTTCGTCGATGGCGATCATCGCTACACCCATCCAACCTGCCAATTTGGCTTGCGCGTTGATCGAATCGCGGTTGATGTCTGTCTTCTGTTTGGAGGTCAGTTTTGGGTAGGCAATCCAAACGATCCCATCAGTCTTCACCAGGGTTTCCAGTTTGGGAAGGAGATCCAGCAATTCATTCCTGCTCTTGATGAACGCAAGCAAGATATTGCTCTTTTCAGGAGAGTGAACGTCTGCCGAAGGGAGAATACCGGACAACTCCCGGGGAGGATTAATCAGAGCCAGGTTCCTGCCGGAATTGATTAAGAGTTTTTCCGCTAGAGTTTTCTCAGGCATGACGTCCTTTCAGACGAGATTATCTGCTGTAAGCCGCAAAGAAAAGAACAGATTCTCACCTGTACTGCACCAAACGCAGTGCGGTACAAGTGTCGCTGCGGTCAGAATGACAAACCAGACATTCTTAAGAACAGAAATGATGAGCAGCGCAGACTGCTCATCATTATAAAGTAAATTAACTCCAGTTGGAATTAACTTTCGGTCACAGCCGTTTCCTGGACTTTGGCATGAATCTTCGGTTCATTAACCTTGCGGATCACCACAGCGCTCGCAATCATCAACGCCGCACTGACAGCGAAGAGCACCGTCCAGCCTATCCATACCCCGGGAGCTATATTATTAAACCCATCGATCATCGGGCCTTCAAGCCGGGCAAGCGCAGCCGAGCCGGCAGTTGCAAGGTTCGTCAACCCCATGTATTTGCCGGCTTCTGCGGCAGGTGCCATCTCGTTTGCCAGCGCCCAGTTGGTGCTGAGGAACATTCCCAGACCAGCCCCCAAAAAGGTACTGAATGCGATCAACTGGAAAGGTGTGACCGCAAAGATCATCAGCATAGCTCCGAATGCGCCCAGGATGCTGGACAAAATCTGTACCTTCTTGCGCCCCATGCGGTCGCTGATCGCCCCGGCAAGCATGGAAAATACGATCAATACCACCACAAATACTCCCATTACCAGTTGGGTAAATGCCACGGGCTCCTGTGCGGGAAACTTGTCACGGATAAAGTACTGGGCAAAGGACTGGAAACCGTAGATGCCAACCAGGTACAGGAATCTGGAAAGTATGAGCGTCCAGTACCCCTTGTCGCCTTCCATTTTGAAGTTGAACACGCTTTTCAAGAATGGACCAAAACCAATGCGTGGTGTTTCCACCTTCGGAGAAGTCTTTTCATGGGAGAAAAGAATTGTGATCAACCCCATGACCACAAGAAGACCGATGATCGCAGCGACCGATTTTGCAGGATTCGCATTTTTTGAGGAGATCAAAAATCCCATCAACAGCGAAGAAAGGATGATGCCGACCATATCCGTAAAAGTTTTGATGCCGCTTGCCAGTCCGAGCTTTTCCGGCGGTACCTCGTCGGGCATCAATCCCTGCAGCGGACCATGGGCAATATTCGATGTGATTTGAAGTCCAATATATCCAACAAATAGGGCTGGAAGACCGCCCACGAACCCAAGAATCGACAGGAAGACCAGATCGCCAGCGGTGCCAAAGATCACAAAAGGCCGGCGTTTGCCAATGCGCGAATTCCAACGGTCTGATATTGCGCCTGAAATGGGCTGGATCAGCATGGCCAGGATCAAACCAAAGAAAGTCAGCAATCCAAGCCAGGTATTTTTCTGCGTCGCCGGCACATAATTCAGAAGCACCGCCGGCAGAATTGTGACATGCAGGCTGTTCCACATAAAGGAAAGCCCAATCCAATAAGCATTGAGAACAAATAGATACCAGCCGTTAACTTTTTTCATGAGCGCCTTCCCGGTTCAAAGATTTTCAGGTCGACATCGACAGGTTGAAGAACTCGAGGATCCTTGTTCGATACTCAATGGGGTGGATATCCGATATGTCGCGGTGACCAGCATCTTCCACCAGCCATAATTGCGCGCAATTTCCTGCGTTTTTCACCATACGGCGGGTCTCAGTGATCAGGATGTTGGGGTCCTTTGCACCCTGCAGGAAGAGCGACGGTTTGCCCTGCAGCCTTTTCGCTGCTTCGAGTGGTTCATTGCTGAAAATATTGATCCCCGCCCGAAGGGAAGCACCAAAAAGCAGGAACCACGCCAGCGGCCTGGAGAACCAGGCGGGCACGCCGCGGTGGATCAGATTGAGAGCGACCGCTGTGCTGATGCGTGCCGGTCCGCAGTCGCAAACGACGGCGTTCACCAATTCAGAGTCTGCTCCAGCCAACACGGCCACCCTACCGCCCATGGAAAAGCCCAGCAGACCCATCTTCCGGCTGCCCCTGGTTCTGGCAAATTCCAATGCAGCGAGGGCATCCCGCTTTTCCAGGGCACCAATCGTGGTGATGCTGCCGCTGCTCCGTCCGTGAGCGCGAAAATCAAACATCACCAGGTTATAACCCGCATCATGCAGCCAGGGTGCATATTGAAGATCTGGATCCATGCTTCCCTGGTAACCGTGGAGAAAAATGATGGTTTTTTCCGATCCTTCCGCAGGGATCCACCAACCTTGAAGTGCTATGCCATCCCGGCTCGAAAATTCAACCGGTTCGTAATTCAAGCCAAACCTTCGAGGCGAATCCGCGGTCCATCGATCATTCCGCCGCGTCAATGGCAAGCTGAATAGCATACTCGCTGCTGTTAATACCAGTAAACCTACCAGGATCCAGATGACAACCACGGGAGTTCAATCCGCCGGGTAGGTGCCGAAAACCTTGTCCCAAAGGGGAGAACTGACCCCGAAGCGCTGGTTGGGTGTTTTATAGTGGTGCTGCATGTGATAGCGCTTCAGGAATTTGAATACGCCGCTGCGCATGGGGAAGTGATGCGTGGCGTAATGCGTCAGATCATAGACCAGGTAACCGATCATGAAACCGGAAAATACCGGCGGTACCCATGCCGGCGCGCCAATCCAGGTGCGAATGACCAGGGTGAACAACCCGTAGAAGATCAGCGCCATGGGAATGCTCACCACGGGCGGCATCACCAGGCGGGTCTTGCATTGCGGCTGGGCATGGTGCACTCCATGAAAGAGAAAGAATACCCGTTTTGCCTTATCAGATTTGGCAGGGTAATGAAACAGGAAACGGTGCAAGGTATATTCACTGAACGTCCAAATGAACAGACCTGCCAGGAAACCCAGGGGAATGAAGAGCGGAAATCTTCCCGGTTGAACGAAGGAGAACGAGCGGACAAAAAAGTACACTGCCACAGGCAGCCAGATGATCACCACAACAACCGGGCTGATGTGGGTAAAGAATTCCATAAAGTCTGACTTGAACAAGCGGATCGGGGTTTCACTGTGGTCGATCTTCATGTAGTCCATGCGTTCACCTCTTCGTCAAAATGTGGTTACCGCTTCACTTCTCTGGAAAAACGCACAATGGCAAGTCCGCTCTTTTCTGGAAAATGAAGCGCCTTCAGGTGATTGGCATCGATCTCCAGTCTGCCGTTGGATACGAAATAGGACACCCCAGCGGGGTACTGAAGCAACGGCAGGTAGAATTCTGTCGGCGCATTGAGACTATCCTCTGCCAGGTATTGGTATTCAAAGTCCCCGCTGCGATAGTCAAACTTCAATGAAACAGGTGTGCCGGCGGTCCTGACAGGATACGGCCTCACCACAGCCTTCAAAGCCCGACCGCCTGAATTGATATCCCCAGGGTCTGCCTGCTGATCACGGCTAAAGATGGAAAGATCCTCATCGTTCCATAAGTCGCCACGCTGGTTGGTATTGTCAGAGGTATAGTTCCACAATGTGTAGCTGAGCAGGTTGGCTTCCAGCGCCTTCATACTGCGGTCAAACGTTTTTTCCTGTTCCGAAAAATCTCCGGTGGTATACGCCTTCTTCCCACTCATATCGTAGGGGATGCCGATTTCACCGATGAGCACTGGCGCATCGTTCAGTTTTTCCCTGGAGATCAATTTCGGTTCAAGCAGTGCCCGGTTGAAGGCTTTTTGAATGGCACTTGCACCCAGGACGATCCTATCCCTGAGCGTGTCGTACCCGAGCAAAGGCGAGTAGCGTTTGAAAAGCAGTGAAACCCCGTCATACCAATGGTCTTCGAACACGATGCGATCCATGTCGTCGGGGTTAATGCGGGGCGGCTGGAAGGTCGGGATGTTATCAATGAAAATGATGAGATCAGGGTTCACCTTGCGAATTTCTCGAGCCACTCTGACCATAAAAGGCAGGTAATGCCGCTGCAGAAAATCAAAAGTGTTCCCATTCACCTCTGAAAAATAGTTTGGCTGCAAGAGCTCTGGCTGACCGTCTACACCGGCACCCCAGAGGCCGTTTTCCTGCCAGATATCTTTGAATCCAGGCAGCCAGATCGTCTCTCCGCCAGGGTTGAGCAGGTGCTCACCGGTCTTCTTCACCCCGAAATAGGTCCGGTCGAGCACATCGACTTTTTGAGGAATGCCAGAAGCAAGCTGGAATGATTGCCAGGGAGTGGGGGAAATACCCATCTGCAGTTCGCCGAAATGGGAGTGCAGATCTTTCAGTCCAATATATCCTCTGGCAGGCTCGTTCAGGGTATTGAAACCAATCACGCAGGGTAAATCTCGAAGCGTCTCTGCCACTTTCACCATAGAGTGGATATAGTGAGCCTGCAGGAATTCCTGTACGGGAACGTCTTCGATGGTCGTCCGTGGGGCAAAATCATGCCCGCCAAAGAACAGGGTAAAGAGCGTGGCAGCGGCAAACTTGTTGTTGTTGGTCGCCCAGATCATGCGCGGGAACGGATCGCCATGCGTCTGGTGCACAATTGCCGCACCGGTGTCTTTGAACTTTTCAATGTTCATGCCGAGTAGTTCAAAAGTCCATCCCGGGGCGCCATCGCCGCCTGAAAAACGCGACCAGACGTCCTCATGAGGATCGATGAAAACGATAAACCCGTACTCGCCCGCCTTTTCAATCACTGCACGGAGATAAGCAAGGTATTCGTCGTCGTAGATCCCGGGTCCGCTGTGTTCCACAGCTTCCCAGGTCACCAGGAAACGCAAAATGTTGAATCCCCAGGATTTCAACCGCGAGAAATGTTCATCTGCCTCAGCAAGCGGGAACGGCCGGTTCACAAATGAGACATGGCGATGGTCAAAGAAGCCTTCTTTGCGGAAGGTGGCGCCATCGGGCATGGCGGGTACTTTCGAGCTTCCCCCCAGGTTGACGCCGCGTAAAAAGAGCGTGCGCCCCAAATCATCTTTGAACCAGGGTCCATCGATGCTGATCATTTGCCTTTCCTTTTCACATTTACAGCGGTTTTTCGCTGCGCCCAACGAGCAAGGAGTGCCGACACAGCGATGGCAACCAATCCAAAGGCGCCCAGGGCGATGATCTGCACCAGTCCAAGCAAAGCCCAGAAGCTGGAAAGATAATCAGGCAGAGTCCAGGTAACCACTACCCCGTTGAGCAGGAAGCTCCACATCACCGGCAGCAGGGCAACAAAGATCATCGTCAATACCAATCCCGCGGTGGATAATGCGCTGTCGAGCGGCTTCTGCCAGAAAGTACGCTTGCCCAGGGCAGCAATTAACCAGGCGATCACGAACGCAATGCCTGAGGTCACCAAAATGTAGACAATGAATTCCATTTCACCGGTAAGTGAACTAATGGAGTAGGTCCTTTGGTCCCAGTAGGCGTACTTGTAATTGAAGATACCCAGGAAGATCAATCCAGCAGAAATCCACCACAGGCTTCCATTGGGTATGTTTCGTAAAAGCCAGGCGACAACCAACGCCAGGAGGATGGCGATCAGCGCCGCCCGCTCCAGCCGCTGGACAAAAACCCGGTTGTCTCGCAGAGAATTGAGATACTCCTCGTAGGACGCCACGTCCGATCCGGTGGGCATATTCTGCGGGTCGATCTTCAGTTTCAGACCTGCCGCATATGCCTGGACCAGCGAAGTCTGCTGCGCCTGGACCGCTCCTGCAAGCGCGTTCGTGACTTCTGGATTCAGGTTGAGCATGAAGGTCAACGCCTCACCCTGGGTGGAAGCCGGTAGATTCGTGCCCAGCAACGCAGCGACAGTGGGAGCAATATCCACCATTTGAATATCGCGGTACTCGCCTGGAACCACGCCTGCTCCAACCATGACGAAAGGTTCAGTCAAAACCACCTTTTCAGTTCCCCCGTGACCGCCTGAATCGATGTGCCCGTGATCGCTCAAGACGATCAACGTTTCACTTTTTAGATCCATGGCTCCGGCTATCTGTCCGAGCATGGCATCAACCCGTGTCGCAGCCTCATTCCAGGCATTTGATTTTGGTCCGCCGCTGTGATGACCGGCGTAATCCACCTGATCGAGATGGATCAACACGAATCCGGCATCCTTCGCATTCAGCCAGGGAAGCGCTGCTTTGATTACATCTTCGTCCGCGGCTTGATCATCATTGGGTGTGTAAAATTGAAAATCGACATCCTGGCTGGGAATCAGTTTTTCAAACCAGTAATACCCGGCTACTGCTGTTTTGATTCCCTTTCTGTGTGCTGACGAGAAAAGGTTGTCCTGCGTCCATGTGGGAATTTGGTCGTAATCCAGGTTGAAGGAAGGTCCATCGTTAATTTCCGGCCAGGCTCCAGTCATCAACGTGGAGTATCCGGCTTCGGAAAAGGAAGGCGGCCGGCTGTGCATGACCGCCGAAGCTCCCTGATTCCGCAATTTGTTCAATTCTGGCATTACCGCCGCATTTGCAGCCGTATCCACCCGCAGTCCATCCACCAGGACGATCACCATGCGGTCTGTGCTGGGGGCTCCCAGGGCAGCGCCTGGCGCAGGGGGATTGTTCTTCAGCGGAGAGCGGTAGTCATAATTGGACGAAAACATCCCCATCGCCCAAAAATAACCGCCGACAGCCAGTCCAATGATGAGAATTATTCCTACAAGCAGAAGAGGGATCTTTTTCATGGACGCACGCAATTCCTTTACAGATAAGAAATGATGATAAAAAGAACGACGCTGATAATGGTTAAATTATAGCGGCGTTGCAGGATACTTCCATTGGATATTGACTTCGGTTTACACGCCCAAAAACAAGGCGAGTTCAACCAAATTTCAAACGGCGATTATGATGCTGTGACCTTTCGCATTTCGCGGCTGGCAAGAATATCAATTCCGGTACCGAGTGCATCGGCAATCACCACCTGGTTGGTGGTGACTGGCGCATCAACATTGATTTTCCTCAGCAATTGCAGCAACCCTGGAATCATCGCCTTGGGAAAGGCCGCAGATGTATAGACTGGCAGGAGCGGATGAATGGCACCGGTGATCCTGACAGAGCTCGCCACCTTTCTGCGCGGATCCACCAATTCCTGGCGTACATACTCATGCCCGCGTTTGCAGCCGCCGGTCACCGATAACACAGTATTTCCTTCATGGTCCACTTCAAGGGTGCAGCCCTTGGGGCACATCACGCAAATCAGTTTTTGATGCTCTGTGGTCATTTCAACCTCGCTTGATGACCGCTACTGAGATCGAGTCCATTGAGTGTACTTCATCATAAAGGTTCTGTCTCAGCGGCAGGGTCACCATTTCTCCAGGGCGGGCATATGGTTCTGGTTTACGGGTGAGCAGTTTGCCGCCTGCCCGCGCCTCCACCCATACCGGGTATTCCATCGGCGCGCGTACCCTGAATTGCAGCCGGATGTCGTGCTCGGCAAGGTGGTCTGGATGGATGGTTTGAGGGACGATATAGCGCACATTTTCTCCAGGTGTGACCGGGATCACCCTGCTGGTATCTGCTTGACCCCGGGTGCAATCCATTGCTGCTGCCTTGCCGGCGGTCAATCCAGCCTCTGAAACCCAATCCACCAGGTCGTATACGTGCACCACGTTGCCAGCAGAATAGAAGCCCGGCAGGCTGGTTTGAAAATGATCGTCCACCAGCGGACCTGATGTAACCGGGTCGATTGCCACTCCTGCCTTGCGGGATAATTCGTTTTCGGGGATCAGGCCCACCGAGAGCAGCAGCGTGTCGCAGGGGATGATCTCTTCAGTCCCCGGAATGGGAGCCCATCTTTCATCCACTGCAACCGACTCAATCGCTTCAACTCGGTCTTTACCAATGATGTTCTTGACCGTGTGCATCAACTGCAGCGGAATATCGTTATCCAGAAGGCATTGCACGTAATTGCGTGATAATCCCGAAAGGTAAGGCATCACCTCAAGCACGCGCTCCACCCTGGCTCCCTCAAAGGTCAGCCGCCTTGCCATGATCATGCCGATATCGCCCGACCCCAGGATCACGAATTTCTTTCCCGGCATGTATCCTTCCACATTCACCCAGCGCTGGGCAGTGCCGGCGGTGTACACACCGGCTGGACGTGTTCCGGGTAAACGGACCTGGGCGCGGGTGCGCTCGCGGCAGCCCATTGCCAGAATAACTGCCTTTGATTGCAGGTCCACAAAGCCGCGGCGTTTGCTCGTGGCAAATATCCGGTGTTCCCGGGTGATCTCCAATACCATGGTATCTAGCAGGAATTCAATCCCCATGGAAATGGCTTCATCGATAAAACGCTGCGCGTAACTCGGTCCGGGAAGATCTTCCTTGAACATCTCCACGCCAAACCCGTTGTGAATGCACTGCAGCAGGATTCCCCCGGGTTCCACATCGCGTTCGATGATCAGCACTTCCTGCGCGCCGTTCTTTTTTGCGGAAATCGCTGCTGCCAACCCGCCAGGGCCGCTTCCAATGACCACCACATCATACTTATCTTTGAGGGTCATCATCCGCCTCCACATCCTTGGTCATGCGCACCAGCAATTCTGATCCGCTGCCCCGCTTGGTGACTTCAAGAGGAGAAATGCCCAACTCGCGGGAGAGAATTTCGACCACCCGCGGCATGTCAAACGCCCCCAAGCACCTGCCCGTTCCCAGCCAGGTGCGCCTTTTAATGGCGTCGTAAGTCTTAGCAGGCAGCGGTGCATGAATTTCTGCCAGGATCTCGCCCTCTGTCACCATTTCACAGCGGCAGATAATACGCCGGTAGGCAGGATCGGACTCGCCCAGCTCCTTCTGCTCTTCGCGGCTGAGGTGGTTGAACCTCGGCCTGGGTTTGCGAATGGGATTCCAGTCCTTCTTCAGGGGTAGACTCTCGCCTGATTCCTGAAGAAGCTCGATGATCCGTTCGGCAATTGCCGGCGCGGCGGTCAGCCCGGGGCTCTCAATGCCGCCAGTGTTGATGAATCCATGGACTTCTTCAGGCGCTTCGATAATGAAATCGTGGTGGTAATCCACGCCTGAAGCGGTGGATGATGCGTTGCCTGTTGCCCGCGTTCCGGCGAACACGGCGATGATCGCGCGCGGCTGGAGGGACGGGACCAGTTTCTGTCCCGATGCCCAGATCTCTGCCAACCCGCTGCCTGTGACGGAGGTATCCAGCGGATCAGGATTCAAGTTGGAATTCGGTCCTACCAATACGTTGCCGTGAGTCGTGCCGAGAACCAATGTGCCCTTCGACACCGCCGACGGGACCGGAAAGAGGATATTCTGCATCTCAAATTCCGACTGGTCCAGGACGTAATACTCGCCTTTGCGGGGGGTAATCTTGAAATCCGGACGTACACCCGCCTTGTGCATCACTTCATCCGAGAACACTCCTGCAGCGTTGATCACCCAGCGGCAGGCGAAATCGCCCCGGTTGGTGCGGATGCCTCTGACGGCTCTCCCTTCCAGGATGAAGTCAGTAAACTCGGTTTCGAGGATCACTTCAACGCCGTTCTGAATGGCATTTTCGATGGGGGCGATGCAGGCTGCAAAGGCGTCCACCATGCCTGCTGCAGGCGTGAAAAGCGCGCCCTTGACCTTGGGATTTACTTTGGGTTCCCGACGGATCATCTCTTCGGCACTGATGATCTCAGCTTCGACGCCGTTGTCCATTGCCCGACGTTTGAGATCTTCCAGGCAGCCCTGTTCCTCCGGGGTGATTGCAGCCACGTAGGCTCCGCTTCGTTTGAAAGGGATTCCCAGTTCTTCCGAAAGAGCGGTCCACATGGGGTTACCGAGCTTGTTCATGCGTGCTTTTAACGTTCCCGGAACGGGATCATGCCCGGCGTGGATGATGGCGGAGTTGGCACAGCTTGCCCCCATGCCGATATCAGCATTCTTTTCGATCAATAGGACACTGAGGTCATAGCGGGAAAGGGCACGCGCAGTCATACAGCCTACAACACCGCCGCCAATTATGATCACATCATAGCTTTTCAAAGCTTCCTCTTTGGTCCAGAAGATGGTGACCCTCAGTCAGGTGGAATCAAGCGCTCAATCTTTGGGCGGATACCCGGTGATATCACGGATTTCGTCATAAAGCGGTTTTAATCGATCATACATTTTACAATAGACACGGCTATAAAGCGCATCGTATATCTTGTGATTTTCCTCGAGCGGTTCAAATGAATCGCCCTGGTGACACATTTCCAGTACCGCGGTTTCAAAATCAGGGTGCAGCTTCATCCCCACTGCAGCATCCATGGCTGCACCCAGCCCGCTGGCTTCAAAAACATGCGGATTCGAAACCGGAATGCCAAAAATATCGGCTGTCAATTGCATGGCTGCGCGGCTTTGACTCCCGCCGCCCGCCACACGGATTTGCTTGATGGGGGTCTTGCTGTGGGCATCGGTGCGGTCAGCCCCTTCACGCAAGGCATAGGCCAGACCCTCGAGGATCGAACGGTAAAGATGGGCACGGGTGTGCACGTCGCCAAACCCGATCACAGCGCCTTTTGCTTCAGGACCCGGCAGTTTCAACCCCGGTGACCAGTAAGGTTGAAGCATCAAGCCCAAAGAACCGGCCGGCACCGAATTGACCAGGTCATCGAACAATTCCTCGGTTTCCACACCCCTTTCGGCTGCCAGTCTTTCCTCGTTCATGCCAAATTCGCGTTTAAACCAGGTGACCATCCAGTACCCGCGGTAGATTTGGATTTCGAGGGAGTAAGCTCCGGGTACCGCTGAAGGATACGGCGGAATCAGCGGAATGACTTCAAGGTAATCTTTGTGCGTGGTATTGATGGTGGCGGTGGTGCCGTAACTCAAGCAGGCGACCGAGGAATCCAGGCATCCTGCGCCGATCACTTCGCAGGCTTTATCTGCTGCTGCGGCGATTAAGGGCAGCCCTTCGGGGATGCCCGTGGCTTCGGACGCAGAGGAGGTGATGACCCCCAACAATTCGGCGGGTTTGACCAGGTCGGAGAGGAGAGCCTTGTCCATGGGGATCGCCTGCCACTTCCAATCGGATTTACCCGCCCATTCCTGCTTTTTGTAGTCGAACGGTAGGTACGCCACCTGGCAACCAACTGAATCCACGAACTTGCCGGTCAAGAGAAAAGTCAGATAACCAGAAAGTAAAAGAAACTTATGGGTTTTCTTCCAGATTTCCGGTTCGTAGGTTCGAATCCAGTTGGCTTCGGCTTCAGCCTGCAGGTAAGCGACGGTTTCGCGCATTCCCACCAGGTTGAATGCCAATCCCCACAGTCCGCTGACCGGTTTCAGACCGGGTGTTCGGCGCTGATCCAGCCAGTGAATGGCGGGTCGTAAGGGTTTACCTGTTTCATCGACATTCACCAGGGTTGAACGCTGGGTGGTCAGGGCCACGGCTGCAATCGAACTCTTCTCCACGCCAGGTTGCTGCCACAATGCCTGGCAGGCGGCACAAACCGCGTTCCAAAACACGCCGGGGTCCTGCTCTGCAAGCCCCGGTTTTGATGAAGTGTAGGGTTCAATTGGAACGCGTGTCTTGGCAATCAGGTTGCCGCGAAGGTCAAAAATCATCGCCCTGACGCTCTGGGTACCATTGTCGATCGCTAGCAGATAGTCACCACTCATGGCTCAATGCTCCAGATTCCTGCTCCAGATTTTTGTTCGCTGCTCGTCCGAAAGGTCGAGCCCAAGTGTACCACCCGGGTTCATGATGTTGTTCGGATCGAAATGATTTTTCAATGTGCGGATGACATCCATGGACGGTTTGCCAATCTGTCCTTCCAACCATGGAGCGGTCTGCTTTCCCACGCCGTGATGGTGACTCATGGATGCACCGCTCTTTTGGATCTCTTCCAGAATGCTGTACTGAAGATCGAGATATTCACTTATTTTATTGGTTTTTGCGACAAAGATAAAGTAAAGATTGGCACCCTGCGGATATGCATGGGATACATGAGTCATGCAAACGGTCTGGGGGCGTGCTTTGACAACTACCCTCACACGCTGATGAACTTCCGCCATTTGCGACCAGGTCACCGCACATTCGAGTGTGTCGATGGCAATTCCAAAATCCTGCAAGTCTTCACGCATGTAGGGATCGAGGAAACGTCCCTTTTCCCACATCTTCGTCACCGGAGCAAAACTGAGGTCAAAGGCGCCGTACTTTCTGCAGATCTGCCTGATCTTGCGGTTGACATTCGCCGAAAAAGCCCGCTCACCCTCGGTATGTCCCAGGAGCAAACATTTTTGCATCGGTTGATACCCGGCGATTTTCAAGGCAGTATCCGCAGGGGTCCCTTCGATATGATAAAGCTTCATCGCCACATCCGTCTCTTCTGGGTCTGAAAGGCGGAAGACAGATGGAAAGCCGAATTCGGATTGCATCACTTCACGGCAGGCTGCCTGAGCGTCCTGCCAGTTACGGAACATGTAACTGAACCGCCGCCGGTTCTGCGGCTGGTAACGCGAGATTCTCAGAGTGACGTTGGAGAGAACTCCAAAACAGCCTTCGCTGCCCATCATGAGCTGGTCAAAATCTGGACCGGTCGCTGCACGGGGTTGTTCGGGGGTCTTGAACACCCCCATCGGGGTCACATATTCCTGGGCGATGACGAGGTCCTCGATCTTCCCGTAATAGGTGGAATTCTGCCCTGCGCCGCGTGTAACCACCCAGCCGCCTACAGTGGAATACTCAAAGGATTGGGGGAAATGCCCGCAGGTGTAGCGCCGCTTGGCTCCCAACTTTTCAGGGGCGTGATTGAGCAGATCCTCGAGCTGCGGACCGCTCATGCCGGCTTCAACCGTAATGGTTTGATCCATTTCATTGAAGCGTACCACTCGATTCATGTGCTTGCTCATATCCAGGCAAATGCCGCCGCCTACCGCTTCAAACCCGCGGGTGACACTCGATCCGCCGCCGTAGATGTACACTGCCAACCGCTGTTCATTGCAGTAACGGACGATGGTCTCGATTTCTGCCTGCGACCGCGGTGAGACCACGCACTCGGGCAGGTTTTCGATGATGTGCTTGCGCAGCCGGAGCGCATCGATCATCCCGCCGCCATAGGCACGGTCGATCCGCGTATACGTGTCAGTGCGTATGTTTTCTGCTCCTGATATTGAAATCAGGAAGTCCAGCACACTTTGATCAAGCTTTACCGGAACATCCACCTCCACCCTGTCCAATGCCAGGTCGACAGGAACAACAAAATCTCCGCAGCTCATGGAGAATGTATCCAACAGTAATTTCACCATTCCGCTATTGGGGTGCTTCGTCACCCGCGGATCGCCCCATTTCAGGAGAGAGCGGTAGGATCCTTCCGGGACGCTGCCTTCAAACCACGGTGGTGAGCATTTTGACCTTGCCATCGAGTCTCTCCTTTTCGTTGAACACGGTTCCAGTCGGTTCAGATGCATAAAAAGCGTTATAGATTTCGAAGTAGCGGGTTTCTTCTGCCTGCCAACGGGATTCATCCCATCCCAGTTCTTCCTTAACCATCTCACGAATTTGCTGCATATGGGTGATGCCGCCTTCAGGAAGCAGCAAGCCTAATCGAACTCTGCGCAGGAGCAGATCATCCAGGTGGATCACCCCGCCGTGGCGGGCGTTATATCTCAATTCGCTCCACAGGTTGGGCAACTCGCCAATGGTCGAATTCTCGCCCTTTTCCCCTTCCTGCAGCAAATGCCCGGCTTCGATGCCGTAACGCCCCAGGAGGTAATTCTTTTGCGCAATGCTGAGATCAAATTCCTTCATCGGTTGGGGAAGGGGATCAAAATAACGCTTCCTTCGGCTGAAATCCGGATATCCCGGAAGTAAAGGGGCGGCTAACTTCAAAGCCTGCTCAGCCATGATGCGGAAGGTGGTCAACTTACCGCCGGTCACCGTGATCAAGCCCTCTTCCTGCATGACTACATGAGCCCTGGACTCTTTTGAAGGATCCACCTTTCCAGTATTGATGACCGGACGGAGCCCGGAGAAAGAGGAGAGAATATCACGGTGCTGAACATCAACGGTCGGAAAAACAGCATTGATCACCTCGAGGATGTACTCGATTTCACCGCTGGTTGCGAAAGGTTCGCCTTGATCCAGTGACTGGCGATGATCAAGATCGGTCGTCCCCACCAGCGATTTCCCCTCCCAGGGAATGGCAAACATTGCCCGATGATCCCTGGGATGCAGGAGTGTCACGGCAAAAGGCAAAGGCAGCCGCTCTCGCGGGAAAATCAGATGAGAGCCTCGCAATCGCCTCAACTGAGGAGCCGCTCCCACCTGCGCCCGAATATCATCGCTCCAGGGACCGGTAGCGTTGATGACCACCGTGGAGCGGACTTCTTTTTGCGGAAGATCCCCTGCCTGATCATTCAATACGATGCCGCATACCGTGCCTGTGTGATCCCGGAGCAGAGAATCGACCCTGGCATAATTCAATGCCGTCCCTCCTGCACTTACTGCCTGGCGGATGAGGGTGATCACCAGGCGCGAATCGTCCATCTGGGCATCGTAGTACAGGTAACCTCCCCCAAGTTCGGGAGAATCCAATCCAGGCAATGCTTTCAGTAATTTATTGCTGGAAAGATGCGAATGCTTCCATTTTGGAGCCAGCAAGTCGTAGATCACCACACCCGCAGCAAATTGATCTCTGATATGTTTATCCTGGTAATAGGGCATCAAAAACCCAAGCGGGGTCACCAGTTCGCGGGCTTCCCGCAACAGCCATTCCCGTTCGCGAACAGATTCCCGCGTCACGTCAAACTGTTTGTTACGCAGGTAACGAAAACCGCCATGCACCAGCTTGGAGGAACGGCTTGAGGTGCCGAAAGAGAAGTCTGCAGCATCGACCAGCAGGGTTTTGAACCCTTCTGCCACCGAGCGCCTGAACACCCCTGCACCGGTGATCCCACCGCCAATGACAATCACATCCCATTCCCGGTCCAGTTCTGTCCAAACCTGTTCACGCCAACCGTTTTCCCACATGGATCATCCCTCCCTACCATCAAATGTTGTGCGATGCGCAGCAGCATTCCAAAGCTCAATACTTTTAAGCATCACCCCGCGAACGACATCGTGGGCCAGGGTAACATCACCCTTCCTGATGGCACTTTCCAGACGTCCGTAAAAGTCTCTGGAGAAGCCGCGCGCTTCAGGATTGGCAAAGTAGATCTTCCCCATTTCAATGTAGAGATCTCCAAATCCATTGAGGATGAGTGTAAAGATGGGGTTGCCCGATAGCACGGTGAGCTGTCTGTGAAACAGAAAATCGCCGCGGCTGAACTCTTCAGGCGAATCATCCAGGTTGTGAAGATCCGCAAGCGCTTCGAGCACTGCGCTTCCTTGATTTTGAATCGCCATGCGCGCGTATTCGGGAGCCATCAACAGCCGGATTTGAAGCAGTTGGGTGACAAAATCTCCGCTCAACAACTCCCCATGGCGCGCGATTGCGGAGAGGATCAGCAGGTTTCCCTCGCGCCAGTAATCACGAACCCGCGTTGTCTTTCCGTGGTGAATTTCCACCCAACCGTCGCGGGAGAGACGCTGCAATGCTTCCCTCAAGGTTGGCCGCGTCACCCCCAGCATTTCAGCCAGCTCGCGTTCTGAAGGCAGCGCTGAATTAATCGGAAAGGTTCCATCCAATATGGCAGTCAGCAGCCGGTCTTCAGTCAATTCAGCCGGTTTACGCGGAGTCTCCCATGCGTGAGGTAGATTCTCCATAAGTTGTCCTTGTACTTCAGGATTGGTAAGAGGTCATACCAGTTAACAATATGATACAAAATATTCGTTTTGAATTCAAGCCCCTCTTTGAAAAAACATGACCCTGCATGGGTATGGGCGCAAGGAATGTGACCTCAGGTATTCCATGCTGCATAGGAATTTGCATTGCCTGCCGCTTACACTTGAGTTGATCACATCAAGGAGGCCCTCTTGGAAACCAGGGTTGTTAAAATCCGCAGGATTGCAGGTGAAATCCTCTCACAATTACTGAATGTCCCGATTCTATCGGGATTGCTGGTCACTGCGTTTTTCTTTATTCTTCCCTCAAACGAAACCAGCCGCCTGACAGCTTATCTCTGGTCGCTGGTGTTTCTTACGGCCATTCCCTCGCTCAGTCTGCTCTTCTACATTCCGCTAAAAAGTGAACAGCGGGAAAAGACGGTTCACCGCCAGAGGATTGCCAGTTTTGCTTTCATGGCGATCAGCTACCCGCTTGGATGGTGGGTACTTTCAAGCATACATTCGCCGGTGATCTTTACCGCCATGCTGGAGATCTATACTTTTGTGACGCTGGGACTGGTGGTTTTCAACCTGATCTTTCGCTACAAAGCCAGTGGACATGCGGCTGGAGTATCCGGTCCGGTCGCTTCGATGGTGTATATCTTCGGTGCCGCAGCCGCCCCTCTGCTACTGCTTCTGCCACTGGTAACCTGGGCAAGGATGGCAGCAAAAGGACATAATTTCTGGCAGACGGTAGTTGGCGGGACGCTTTCCACTCTGATCACCCTCGCTGTGCTGCATCATTATGGTTTCATGCCCTTCAAAGGCTTGATCTGGTAACCCACCCCCAGGATCCTTTACCTCGCTTGCCCGGAAATCATTCAGATTCGCTATAATCATTGCATGAACGATCGTTCCTGGCATATCTGGGCAGCAAGGGTATTGATTGGCATCGTGGTGTTCTGGAACCTGCTGGCGGCATTCCAGTTTCTGATCTCACCTGCAAGGTACGCCCCCGGCTTTGAACTGGAAGGCACTGCAGGAGCAGCCATGATCCAGGGGATGGGGCTGCTGTTCGTGATGTGGAATATCCCCTACCTTTTTGCTTTGTGGAACCCTATTCGCAACCGGCTTTCGCTGATGGAAGCAGTCATCATGCAAATCATCGGAGCAGCGGGAGAAACGGTTCTGCTGGCGACCCTGCCAGGGAATCACCCCGTCATTCACGACACTGTCATCCGCTTTATTCTCTTTGATGGTGCAGGAGTGCTTCTCTTGATGATTGCCTGGGTGATCAGTCAAAAAAGAACCCCCGGTCAGATTTGATCTGCCGGGGGAGGGAATTACTCGTAGGCTCGTTCCAACACAGCCAAGGCGTCGTTGTAATCGACCTCCTCCACATTGTAAGTAGAAGCACCATCATTCAGCGCAGCATTCGCAATTTCCGGCAATTTTTCGCGCACCACGTTGGCTTCCTTGAGTGTTCTTGGCAGCCTGCACAATTCAAATAGTTCATCCTTCAAATCATGGATAGCCTCGATCACCTTCTCAGCACGTGCTTCTTGCGGTGTTTTGCTGAAAACCTCTTCCCCTGCCAGCGGAAGAAGAAGTTCACCAATTTCAGCAGATACTTTCTTCAGATTGTATTGCAGCCCAAATGGCAGGAAGATACTCATCGCAATGCCGTGCGGAACGTGGCATACGCCACCTGTGGCGTGTCCAAGATTGTGCACGATTCCCACCATCGAATTAGAAAAAGCGATTCCCGCCATGGTTGATGCATTGGCAAGTGCCAGGCGGCCCTTCCGATCATTTCCATCCTTCACAACCCCGGGCAAGGTTTTGGCGATAATCTCGATTGCTTTCCAGGCATAGGCATCACTTAACGGATTCTTTTGCATGCTGATATAGGCTTCCACAGCATGGGTAAGTGCATCCATTCCTGTCGCCGCCGTGATCATGGGCGGTAAAGTGAGTGTCATGCGGGGATCCAGAATGGCTGCCCGAGGGTACAGGAAATTCGATGTAAAGCTCATTTTCAAGTTACGGCTGGGATCTGAGATCACAGCCACGCAGGTAACCTCAGAACCTGTTCCCGCAGTGGTTGGGATGACGATGAACGGCTTCATCGGTTTCTTGAGCATTTCTGCTCCCGAAAACTTGAGCAGATCATCGGAGTTTTCGGTGACGACAATGTTGACGCCCTTGGCAGTGTCAATTACGGATCCTCCCCCTACGGCAACGATGGAATCGCAACCTGCCTGGTTGAAGATGGCAGCGATTTCATTGACCACCGCTGATGAAGAGTCCTGCGGCACCTTGTCATAAACTGCACCAATCACGGCATGAGAGTCAGCAAAAGTGTCCACTACCTGTTGAACCAATCCGGCACGTGTAACTCCCTGGTCAGTGATCAGGATTGGTCTAAACGCACCCAGCGCGTCCAATTCGTAGGGCAGATTCTCCAATGCTTTCAAGCCTGAGATAATTTTGACCGGGCTGAAGAATTCATAATACTTCGGGATCATCATCTTTCTCCTCTTCTCATCTTCCAAAAACGATACCGGCTGTGTAAACCCACAATCGGCGGCCCTGCCGCTGCAAGAAATTGACCCTGGGAAGGCGTTTCACCACATGCCTGGCAATGAAGGAAGGAAACAGGTATCGTTCCACTAGGTTCAGGCAGCGGATGATGGATAACGCGAGCGTCAGGTCACCCCGCACGCTTACACGGTGCTCAGCATAAGCTTTTGCAGTGCCTACCTGCGCGGTCATCATCAGGAAAGCACACTCCAGATTCTTGAAATAGATCACGATGTCTGCATCTTTTTCGCCAGGTTTGACACCCCTGTAAGCCAGATCTCCCTTTTCGGTTTTGCTGAATGAGAACCTCGGACCATTGGGAAGCGTCTTGAACATCACCGTTGTCGCTTCAGGCCACCGCGCAACCTCACTTTGTATATTGGGCTCCATGCGCGAGAGTGATTGCATTGCCCGGCCGAGCACAAAGAACACCGTGCTGACCACGACCTCTTTCAAACGATTGCGGCGCGGAGTGTATACCTGGTATTTTGTGCTATCAACCTGCTGGATGTATGAAGGGTCTGGATCGATTTGATGTTTTTTCAATGTCTCCACTTTGGGGAAACCCTGCTCGGTATACCCGCGGATCTTGTAATAGCTGTCCAACAACGGATCCAGCGGCACTACCTTTTCAGCAGAGTCTGTCAGACGGCTCTCCCGAAGGAAGCGTCCTGGCAATGTGTCCTGTGCGCGGGAAATTCCTTCACGAACGTTCAGATACCGCTCCAGGAGGTGGATCCGCTCTCCCGCAGCCATCATCTGTCGCTGCGAAAAACGGGTCCCTGTCGAAAGAGACAGAAAATCTGAGAACACACTCAAATCCATCATCTGGATAGCCACACCTGGTAAATACTGCATTGCCAGACCAAGTAAAGGTTTGGGTGTTAGTTTGACGATGGGAGCTTCCAATATATAGGCAAAGCTGGTAAACAGGCAGGTCTGCAAAGAATTAACGGCACCGTAAAGGTTCTCAAAAAAGCGAACAAATTGTGCTTTTGCCTGAACTGTGTAAGGTTTCAACAAGCCGAAGAAAACTTCAAGGGGAAAAATCGTGGCTGAAAGGTGGCAGGCGCCACGGTTGGCTACAGCATAAGCCAACCCCTGACCCCAGGATCCTCGCGGATCGTAACCTGCCATTTCCAGACCTTTGACCTGGATGGCAAATTCCATCCCGCCATATTTTTGTGCGAGCCACCGTGAACCATTTGCCAATTCGTCGCCAATACCGCGCCGGTAAGCAATGTCTTCAAGCGTCTCACCCACCATTTGAGGTGAACCCAGGCGAAGGGAGCTGTTAAAGAGGCCTTTTTCGCTGGCTTCCATCACGTACCCCAGGGTTCCCCCGGCAGAAATGGTATCCATGCCCATTTCACTACAAATCTCGTTCCAATCTGAGATTTGCTGCGGGTCAAAAATCCCCAGGTTTGCTCCCATCAACCCCACAGTCTCGTATTCTGGCGCCTGCCGCGGTCCATCGGAGTAGGTCCCCTTATGTCCACAGAGGATGGTGCAGGGTCGACAGGTGGAGGGTTTGTAGTTGTATAGTTCACGTGTGGTTTGACCTGCAATTTGGATTGCACGATCGTCCCTGCCTTGGGTGAAGTTATTCACCGGCAGAATGTTTCCATCATTGCAGTAATTCACATTTGCGGTTGTACCGAAATTACGATACATGGTGCCTGTGAATTCATTCTCATTAATCTGGCGTGTGGCTTTCTTGTGCAGGATCTCAAATTTGGCTGGGTCGGCAGTGATGATCTTATATTCACCACCCTGGGCAACAATCGCCTTCACATTCTTCGATCCCATCACGGCGCCCAGGCCTGCCCGTCCCAGGAAGCGTTCGCCAGACATGATATTGGCAAAACGTACCAGGTTTTCTCCAGCAGGGCCAATCACCAATGCCCCATCTTTCTTTCCCAAATTCAGTGCCGCCTGAGTAGCATGGGTCTTGAAACCCCAAATTGATGAGGCATCATCAAATTGCACTCCCTCCGGCGTGATCGTGATTTTGACCGGAGAAGCAGATTTTCCCTTTAGTATCAAACCTTCATACCCAGCTGTCTTGAATGCCATTCCAAAAGGCCCGCCGCAGGATGAAGAAGCCACAATGCCTGTCAAGGGCGATTTCGTGACTGCTTCAAACCGACCACTGCATGGCGCATTGGTGCCAAGCAGTGCGCCCATCATCAGGATCAATGGATTTTCAGGTGACAGGGGGTCAGTGTGGGCAGGCAACCTGGTTGAGAGGTAAAACAAACCAAGCCCTTTTCCGCCCAAATAGAGAGTGCGTTCTTCCCTGGAGATCAGAAATTCACTCACCTGGCGGGTCGCCAGGTCAATCTCAAGCACCCGGTTGGTGGAGCCAACGACTTCCTTCATATTCCTCCTCCTAATCACGCAGCACTTCCATTACGGGCAAGGTTAAACTATCGCACGTAAATTGGTGCCGAACCAGCTATTTACCAGTAAAACAGGGATATTAACTTAATAATATACACCATTCCTGATCCGATGCTTAATCTCCCTATGCAATGTTCCAATCATTCCATCAGACCATGGATTTCAAAATGGATAACAGGTATGTTCAATTCTGTGGAGGAGAATTTATTTTTCCAATTGAATTTTCATGGCAAGTCACCGGTTTCCGGGGTGATCGTTCAAGTAAGAGCGTTTGTGAGATCCGGATTCATTCAAGGAAGCCCCCAGAATCTTTTATCCCGTTTGTAATGACCTTTTAATCACAACGGTAAATTGATCAGGAAATCGAGCCTCTGCTTCTTAACCAAGGCAGATGGCTTTGTACAATGATTGAGTAATCAGTGATACGTTATTTATCGAAAAATGGATTTCAGCAGGGGATAGATCAAGTCCCAGTTGGGCAGCAGCACCTGTGCCCCCTGGTCGGTCAGATAAGGGGTCACCATCTCACGCGGAAGGGTTTGCGAATCAAAGCCCTTGACCGCCGAGAAAACGGCGCTGTATGCCACACGGGGGTAAAGCCAGGCAGGAAGGTCCGTCTGGATGGTGTTGTTGACTGCAACCATCACTGCCGGGATCCGGAACCAGTTCAGGGGGTTGATCATCTTTTTAACGGCGGCAGCGATAAACATCTGTCCTCGTTTCTGACGCCAGAAATCATCGCTGGTTTCACGATCGCGCACAAACGCCAACGCCTGTGTGCCATCCAGGTGATGTTTGCCCGCGTCCAGCCCGGACATCGCTTCAGTCAGGGTGATGTTTACCCCGCCCATGGCATCCACGATCTCCTTGAAGCCGTCAAAGCGAATACGAACCGTATAGGGCACCTTGATACCGAAATTGGCTTCCACCGTTTTGGCAGCAGCCTGAGGGCCGCTGCCCTTGGCTGCGGCTTCGGCGAAAAAGTGGGCAGTGTTGATGCGGTTCTCGCCATATCCAGGAATACCCACCCACAGGTCGCGCGGAATGGAGAGCATTTTCACCTGCGGGAGCACAGGAGGAATGGTGGTGATGATCATCGTATCACTGCGTCCAATCCACCCCTCCCCCGGCCGGCTGTCAACGCCCAGTACCAGAACCGTGGTGCGAAAAGGGGTAAAGAAAACAAAGAAGATGATCAATAAAAGGAAGAACCAACCTTTGAATTTCGAGGGTTTTCTTTTGCCGCTCTTATCAACGACCATTCCCATATCCCGGTGCAGGTCGGGGTTCGATTGGGGAGCATATTTCTGCCGCACCGCCCTGGACTGGGCAGGGGAGTAATAATCCGGTACGTTGGAGTGATTGTTGGAATTTTTCTTATTCTGTTGGCGATTCGAATTCATGGGTTCAATTCTAACTTAGGATGGCAGACCTGTCACCCAATCCATTAACATGCGTTAAGAAAAAAGCCGGGCTTCCGCCCGGCTCATTCTTCGAGTAAGGATATTACACCAGGATGATTTGTCCGCCCTCGGACATATCAATGAATTCCATGGCGCCAACCACTTCAGCGCCGTCTACCAGATCTTCCTTTGTCAAGCCAAACATGTCCATGGTCATCTTGCAGCCGTAAAGTTTGGCACCAGAATCCTGCAGCAATTGGATGAATTCGCCCACTGGGGGGAAGTCCAACTTGGCGATCTCTCTGCGCATCATCCAACTTGCCATGTGCGACATACCCGGGATCAGACCCACCAGGGTGGGAATGTGGAATGCCGGATGCATGTTGGGATTGCCAACTGTGGCAACGTGAAGATGATTCATCTTCTTCTTGGTGATCATATCCAGACCCCAGAAAGTGAAGAAAATGTTGACATCAACACCGGACATGCGGGCAGCATTGCCAACGATCAGGGGGATGTACGCCATATCCAGTGAACCTTTGGAGGCGATCATCGAAATCTTGCGGGGAGTTGTCTCAGCCATTTTTGTCTCCAATATCCGTTAAATTATTAGATGCATCCGGTGGGTTTGTGCAAACCAGCGACCATGGCAGCCTTTTTCCCAGGTCCGCCGGGGAACAGACTGTACAGTTCCTTGGTATCCACATCGGTATTTTTGGTGATGTTTCGCAGCGTGGGGGCTTCGCCTTTGGCCTTGTATTCAGCGCGGGCATAGTTAATGACCACCCAGTGGCGGTCGGTAAGGGCAACGCCTTCACGTTCCGCAATTGCCTGGGCAAGTTCAGGGGTCCAGGTGTTGGGATCTTCCAGGTATCCTTCTTTATCGAACTTGAAATCACTTAATGCAACCATTTTCTTCTCCTTGTAAAGTATTTATGATTACGGTCGCTTCCCGGTCAACGACATTTGGGTCGATACAGGCAGGGGAAGCCCCTTGATGATCAGATTCCAGTACATCCATTTGAAGAACAACTTGCCCCAGTGATTGATGGTACTTTCCTTGAGCAGCGAGAAGGGGCCAATTCCCGGCAGAGGATACGTTCCGGGCAGCGGTTCGGTATCGTAGTTGAAGTCGATCAGCAGCGCTTTGCCGTGACCGCTCTCAATGTAGCAGTTGGCATGCCCGTCGAAAGTTTCCTGCAAGGGCTCGCCTTTGATCTGGTGCATGATATTCTCAATGAGCGTGTCCGATTCGAAGTGGGTCACAGCACCGGCCTTGGAAGCGGGAACATTGGTCGCATCGCCAATCACCCAGATGTTCGGCCATTTGCTGGATTGAAGCGTCGTCTTGTTGGTGGGAACGAAATTCAGGTCATCACCCAATCCTGAATCGCCGATAAATTCAGCGCCCATGTTGGTCGGAATCGTCACCAGTAAATCGTAATTGAGCTCTCTGCCATCGTAGGAGCTGATCACATTGCGGGAGGAATCGACCCCGCTCACGGCGAAATCCGGTTCAATATGAATGCCCTTTTTCTCGAGCATGCTTCCAAGGGCGGCAGAAGAGCGTGGTTTGGTGAAAGCTCCAGAAAGGGGCGTGGCATAGACGAGTTCAACCTTGTTGCGAATGCCGCGTCGGTGGAAGTAATCATCCGCGAGGAAGGAAAATTCCAATGGGGCAACGGGGCACTTGATGGGCATTTCAGCCACATGAACCACGACCCGGCCGCCGTCGAATTTATCGAGGAATTTTGCCAAGCCGGTGGTGCCTTCAAAGGTATAGAAATCGAAAATGTTCTGATGCCAGCCGCCGTCCTTCATTCCCTCGATTTCTTCGGGGTGAATATCCGTACCGGTGGCAATGATCAGGGTGTCATAATGCAGTTTTTCGCCGCCCCTGAGTGTGACCTCGTTCTCAACCGGGGTGACCTTCTCAATTTCAGCCAGGATGAACTTTACATTCGACGGCAGGAAGGTCTTCTTCTCTTTGATCACATCCTCAGGTTTGTACATGCCGAAAGGAATGAACAGGAAGCCGGGTTGGTAGTAATGAGTCTGCTCCTTGTCCACCACCACAATCTTCCACTCCTGCGGATCGAGCCGTTTGGAAAGCTTGTTGGCCATGATCGTACCGCCGGTACCGCCGCCCAGGATTAATATTGTCTTCATGATTCCTTCTCCGAATTTGGATTAAGCTGAATGGTCGCTTCTTTCGCCAGGGCTGCCTGATCGACAAGTTGCTCTGCCAAAATACCGCGCAGCAGGTCCAGCGCCTGGATGTATCGCTTATCAGTCAAAGAGTAATTGATGGTCTGTCCGTCGCGTTCAAAATGCACAATTGCCCGATCTCGAAGGATTTTTAAATGCCGGGAAACCGTAGTTTGAGGCAATTCAACGATGTTCGATATCTCAGTGACATTATGCGGTCCTTCGGCAAGGCTGTATATGATCAAAATACGGTTCGGATCCGCCAGGCCGCTGCAGACTTGCGCGTGCAGCCGCAAGACCTCTTCACGTAATGTGGATGCCATCCAATTCTCCCGATAGTAATCTATGTATATATGTGAATATACATATATATTATATTGAGTATTTACATTTTGAAAAGGGGGGAAGTTAATCGAGTTTACAAATCTGCTGCAGTCTTATTGGAATGAATACAAATTGAACACTAACGGGATTGGTCGTCAGGTTTTTTGTTTTCAGATCATGCCTGCTGCAATACCCGAGCTATTCCGAAAAAGCAACGCCAGATTCTGGACAAGAAAGCCTGGTACTAACCTCCCCCATTTTGCTGTTTCCTGGCCAACACTGCCTGGTAAATGACGATCGAACCGGCAACAGCGGCATTCAGCGATTCGATCCGTCCGTGCATGGGGAGCTTGAGCAGGAAATCACAGGATTCGCGGATCAACAGCCTCATGCCCTCGCCTTCATTGCCAACAACTAGGGCAAGCGGACCATTCAAGGGCACCTGCCCGATCTCTTTGGCTTCTTCGCTTCCTTCCAATCCGACCACCCAAACGTCTCTTTTCTTGAGGAGTTCGATCGCCCTGGCGAGGTTTTCCTGCGCGATCAGCATGTGTTCGCTGGCTCCTGCCGATGCGGAGACGACTGCCGGTGTCACATCGGCAGCACGGCGCAGTGGAATGATCACGCCGTGCATCCCTGCTGCCTCGGCGCTGCGCAGCAAGGTTCCCAAATTTTGAGGGTTTTGGATGATATCCAGAATGAGAATGAAAGGCGCTTCTCCGCGAAATGCTGCCCGCTCCAGGATGGCGTTGAGGTCAACGTAAGGATAGGCACTCACTTCCAGCGCCACCCCCTGGGGGTTTTCACCCATAGTGGATAAACGCTCTCGAGGAACACGTTCAACGGCAATCTTGCGCGCGGCTGCCAGTGAAAGGATCTCTCGGATGCGTCCCTTTTCCTCCACTCCAGCGGCAACAAGCAGGCGAAACACGTCTCTGCGTTTCGCCTGAAGCAATTCATAAACGGGGTTGCGCCCCACAATCCATTCTTTCAAATTCACCTCACTGCCAGTGCCAGCTCGTGCCTTCCTTGCTGTCTTCCAACAAAATTCCCAGTTCAGACAGGCGATCGCGGATCTTGTCTGAGATCGCCCAGAGTTTGTTTGTTCGAAGGTCCTTGCGAACCTCAATCAGCAAATTGACCAATCCATCCACCTCTGCCGAGCCGCCTTTTTCGACTTCCAGGGTCAATCCCAGTACCGAGGTCAACTCGCACAGCGTGCCGCGGGCAGATTTGAGCTGTTCATCTGTGGCGCCCTCAGCCCGCGCCTGGTTGATCACCTTTACGAAATCAAACAACTGACCCAGCGTGCCGGCAGTGTTGAAATCATCATCCATGGTTTCGACAAAGCCAGCCTTGACTGCAATTGTCTTTTCCGCCAGGTCCTTGATGCATTCCGCTGACGCCCCTTTTGCCCCGGGGAGCTGACCTTTCATTCCTCCCCGCAGGCGTTCGATGCCCTTTTCCACCTGCGAAAGGATCTCTTCGGAATAGGACAATGGATTGCGGTAGCCCGAGTTGAGAACCAGCATACGCAGGGTATCGGGGGTGTGCAGCGAAAGGAACTCTTCGATGGTCACCAGGTTGCCGAGTGATTTCGACATCTTCTCGCCCATCAGCTGCAGCATGCCGTTGTGGATCCAATAACGCGCAAATGGCTTCCCGGTAAAGCTTTCAGATTGGGCAATCTCGTTTTCATGGTGCGGGAAGATCAGGTCATTTCCGCCGCCGTGAATATCAATCTGTTCACCCAGGTATGCCAGGTTCATGGCAGAGCATTCGATATGCCAGCCAGGCCGGCCGTTGCCCCAGGGACTTTCCCAGGCGGGTTCATCCGGCTTGGCGGCTTTCCAGAGCGCAAAATCCATGGGATTTTCCTTGCGCTCGTCCACATCGATGCGTGCTCCGGCTTGCATGTCATCCAGCCTTCTGCCCGAAAGCTTGCCGTACGAAAGGTCCTTCTGTACGCGGTAATAAACATCTCCATCCACCTGGTAGGCTACGCCTTTCTCGATCAATCCCTGGATCATCTTGATGATCTCAGGCATTTCGTGTGTCGCCCTGGGGTTGACTGTGGCAGGCAGGATGTTGAAATCCTTCAGATGCTGTTCGAATTCGTGGATGTACCCTTCGCCCAGCGCAAAAGGATCGACGCCCATTTTGTTCGCCCGGAGGATGATCTTGTCATCCACATCGGTGAAATTCATCACATGGCGAACCTGGTAACCGCGGTACTCAAGATAACGACGGATAATATCAAAGACGAGCGCGCTCATCGCATGTCCGATATGAGCCTTGGAGTAGACTGTCGGACCGCAGACGTACATCGAAACCTTGCCCGGCTGCAAGGTGGTGAATTCTTCTTTTTTCCTGCCCAGCGTGTTATAGACTCTCAATCCCATTCCCATGCTCCTCTAATGGTCTGACCCGTTCATTTCCTCAGGTTTCGCGAAGATCATCCTGCCGGCAGCCGTTTGCAGCACCTTGGTGACCATGACCGGAATCTCGCGGTCCATGTACTCTCTGCCGTTTTCCACCACCACCATCGTGCCGTCATCCATGTAACCCACGCCCTGCCCCGATTCGCGGCCTTCCTGAATGACGTGCACGCTCATGATCTCGCCAGGAAGCAGCACCGATTTTACTGCATTCGCAAGCTCATTCACGTTCAGCACCACCACGCCCTGCAATTCAGCCACCCGGTTTAGATTGTAGTCGTTGGTCAGGATGGGGCATTTCAACTGGCGCGCCAACACCACCAACTTGTCATCCACCTCGCGCACGCCTTCCACATCGATATCACTGATTCGAATGGGGATGGAAGGCTCCTTCTGCAGCGCTGCCAGCACTTCCATTCCCCGGCGTCCGCGCTGCCGGCGCAGAGAATCCGGTGAATCGGCGATATATTGCAGCTCGTTCAACACAAACCGCGGGATCAACAGGGATCCTGGGACGAATCCGGTGCGTGAAATATCAGCGATGCGCCCGTCGATGATCACACTCGTATCCAGAAGAATGACGCGTTCCGAGCGCGGAGCCAGCGATGATTCCTTTGCGGTGCCGCCAGGGCCCCGCAAAGAAGAAAAAACATTCAAAAAGTCATCCTGCCGCATGACAAAAAGGGAAATGCCCATCGACCCCAGCAGCAGTACCATCAGAAATGGCAGAATGTTGCCAAAGGGCTTGGGCAACAGGGAGAGCGGATAAGCCAACAGGGCAGCCAGCAATAACCCTGCCACCGCTCCAACCAAAGCACTCATGAGTGTTTGCGCAGATATGCGTTTGAAGAGGTCGCGAAGGAACCGGGCGGGGCGGGTGGTGAAATAGGGCGTCAGCACCAGGCCAATCAAAGCCCCCACCAACCCAATGGTAAATGTGTATTGTTCCACATTTAGGGTGCCGGGAGCTGGATTAACGTTGGCTGCCTGCCCCATTTGCTGTCCCAGCACCATTCCGATAATCGTAAAAACAATCATGCCCAACAGGCGAAAAATGAAATCAGTGCTCATAATAACTCCAATGATTGCGTGTTAAGGTGCGATATAAATGAAAGATGATTGCTTGTATATAAAATCATAACACTTCAAATAATTGAAGTCAAACAGCTCGTTTCGCTATACGCAATTCATTTAATCGAACACAACTCGTTGACAGTGATTCTCACCTATGATAGAATTTTTCCGCTTAGACGCCCCCATTGTCTAGCGGCCCAGGACGTGGCCCTCTCAAGGCCAAAACAGGGGTTCGAATCCCCTTGGGGGCACAAACGAATACCATCTGCAAAGATGGTCTTTTTTATTCCTTGCAAAGCCAAAACACCAGTCCCCAAAGGGGGGGATGTTCGAATCTGGTTGGGGGCACCGTTTATCTGACTGGCCAAACTCAACGGTACTTAAGTGGGATTGACTCAATCTGATCATTTCCAAATGTAGATTTACAACAGTGCTTGTTATCTTCGTATCATCCATTCCCCGGAAAATAATCAGAATTACCCGGTGGATTTAGTAATGGCTGCAACCGATGCGGAATGGCGCAAATACATTTCTAAAGAAACATTGCTAAAATCATATGAAAATGCCAAGGCAAATGACCGATCCCTCTTCTGTAAATATCCCTGTTTCACCAGGCTTGAGCGCTGAACAGGTTGCTGAAAGGCTGAAACAATACGGATTCAACACGATTGCGGAAACCAAAAGAAACCCGCTCATATTACTTCTGAAGAAATTTTGGGCACCGGTTCCCTGGATGCTCGAGATTACCATATTAATCGAACTCTACCTGGGAAAGAACACAGAAGCGCTCGTGATCGGCGCATTGTTGATCTTCAACGCCATTCTTGGTTTTGTCCAGGAAAGCCGCGCTGAGAATGCATTGGCCCTTTTGCGCCAAAAGCTTAATATTCAAACACGTGTTCGGCGTGATGGAAAGTGGCAAGTCGTTGCCGCTCAGGGCCTGGTTCCAGGGGATGTGATCCATTTGCGTATGGGCGACCTCGTCCCTGCCGATTTGCGCCTTGTTGAGGGGACTGTTGAGGTCGATGAATCGGCTTTGACTGGCGAATCGATCCCACGAGAGGCAGGACCAGAGCAGATTATCGATGCGGGCGCGGTTATCAAGCTCGGTGAAGCGACTGGAGAGATCAATGCAACAGGTGCAAATACGAAATTTGGCAGAACCACCGAACTGGTTCAGTTAGCCAAAACAGCCAGCCACCTTGAAGAGATCATTTTTTCAATCGTTAAGTATCTGGTCATTGCAGATATCGTGCTCGTGGCACTGGTGGTACTGTATGCCCTGTTTACCGGAATCGCCTGGCACCAGATCCTGCCATTTGCGCTGACCATTCTGATCGCATCGGTGCCTGTCGCGTTACCTGCCACGTTCACCCTTGCCACAGCCCTGGGCGCAGCAGAACTGGCAAAGCAAGGCGTGCTTGTCGTACGTTTGTCAGCCATCGAAGAAGCCGCGGCAATGACAATTCTCGCCAGCGACAAGACCGGCACGATTACTGAAAACCACCTCGCTCTCGATGCGGTACTTGCCTATCCGCCATTCTCTGAAGAAGATGTGATTCGACTTGGCGCGCAAGCTTCCCGATCCGCCACCCAGGACCCTCTCGATCTTGCCATCATCGAAGGCGCGCAGAACCGCAAGATAGACATTTCAATTGAACGTCTCAGTTTTTCGCCTTTTGAACCGGCCACAAAACGGTCCGAGGTTCTGATCCGGTTGGACGATGGAAGTAACCAGAAGGTACTCAAAGGTGCTCCACAGACGATAGCCGTGCTTACAGGCAAACAGGATGTTGAAGAGGATGTCGCGCAATTGGCCAGCCGTGGAAATCGTGTTATAGCGGTTGCAGCCGGTCCCGAATCTGGTCCGCTCCGAAGCGTGGGGCTGCTTGGTCTGCAGGATACACCCCGGTCCGATTCCCAGCCCCTAATTCAGGAACTGAACGAGCTAGGTGTTCGCGTGATAATGGTCACGGGTGATGAAACCCTAACCGCCAAAGCCGTTGCCGCACAGGTGGGTATCCCCGGGGAGCCCTGTTCCAAAGAGGCGTTGAGCGAAGTAGCCAACGGCGGCATGTTGGATTGCAATATTTTTGCCGGTGTCTTCCCCGAAGATAAATTCCACCTGGTGCAAGGACTGCAAAAGTCAGGTCACATTATCGGCATGACCGGTGACGGAGTGAATGATGCACCAGCTCTGAAGCAGGCGGAGGTGGGAATAGCCGTTGCCAGTGCCACGGATGTTGCAAAAGCCGCAGCCAGTCTCGTGCTCACCTCTCCAGGGTTAAGCAACATCCTGGGCGCAGTGAAAACCAGCCGCAGAATTTACCAGCGCATGCTGACATATACGCTCAATAAGATCATCAAGACTTTTCAGATCACGCTTTTCTTGAGCCTGGGATTTATCTTTGGCCATATATTCGTGGTCACTCCGCTTCTTATTCTCCTGCTCTTATTCGCCAACGATTTCATTACAATGTCGATCGCCACAGATAATGTATCCTATTCTCGGAAACCGGACCACTGGAATGTCCTACCGCTGGTGATCGCGTCTTTCGGGTTGGCATTACCAGTTCTTTTGCTGTCATTCGCTTTCTTCCTGGTCGCAAGCGAAGTGCTGCACCTTCCCCTTGGACAGCTACAAACACTGATGTTCGTTATGCTGGTCTTTACCGGACAGGCGAACGTCTACATCGTTCGCGAACGTCACCAATTCTGGCGATCTGCTCCGAATCGATGGATTCTGCTTGGAACCGCTGCAGATGTAATCATCGTTTGTATTCTGGCAACGCAAGGAATTCTGATGACTGCCATCCCCCTATCATTTGTTGCTATCAGTCTTCTGGTAGTTTTGCTGTATGTTCCATGCGTTGATTGGGTGAAAATCCTGGTATTCAGGGTTGCGCATATAAATTAATGAGCAGTAAATTCTCGGGAATAAAAGATCAACGAAATCGACTTCATCCTTTCATTCACTCAAGTTCCTGTAGAACATGACCTATTGGCTCGCGGATATTATTCAGGGCAACGCTTTCCAGAGAGCACCATCATTTAATATAACCATCACAATAGGATGCATAATGTATTCAATTGGATTAGCTAACCTGGTGCAATTGACGGTAAAGAAGATCGGTGCATATATGTATTGTTAATATATTCACGAAGGGCAAATGGGAAAGGGAAACCAAAATGAAGTTGATGAGATTATCTATAAGAATCCCGCTGGGGTTGACTATAGCAGACGTCATCCTTGGGATTGTCCTTTTCACCAAAATCAATTCGCAGACCGGAGCGCTTCCAAAAACACCTTTGATCCTCTGGATCATCTCCTGTGTCATTCTCATCGGGATCACCATATGGTCAGCCTTGGGCTTTAAAGGAATCAACAAGCAAAAATGAACATGATTGAGGTCCAGAATCTGACGAAGAAATTCGGCGAAACCACCGCAGTGGATGCCATTAGCTTTTCGGTGGCGGAAGGCGAGGTATTTGGACTGCTCGGTCCGAACGGTGCAGGTAAGACAACCACGATCAGGATGTTGTGCTGCCTGATCTCCAAAACGAGCGGCGAGGCTCAAATAGCAGGTTATCAGGTAGGGAGCGGAGCGGATTCATTGGCGATCCGCATACTGATTGGATTGGTCCCCGATAATATTGGCTTATATGAAGAGCTAAGCGCGTATGAGAATCTCGATTATTACGGCAAGCTCTATGAATGCCCGGAAGACATTAGAAAAGAGAGCATTGAACATTACCTGACCATGATGGAGTTATGGGAAAAAAGAGATCAACCCATCAGCGATTTTTCAAAAGGGATGAAGCAAAAGGTCGCCATCGCCAGGGCACTCATCCATGACCCAAAATTGCTTGTTTTTGATGAGCCAACTGCGAATCTCGACCCGGAATCTGCCCGGGTGGTGAAAGACATTATCATGCAGCTCAAGAGCGAGGGGAAAACGATTTTTCTCAACACGCATAACCTTTCTGAAGCCCAACGCATCTGTGATCGGATCGGGATTCTGAAGACGAAACTGCTGACGGTCAACACCCCCGAACAGATGGAGAAGACCGTGTGGGGAAGCAAGACGGTCATTCAGGTGGAACAGGTCACTGATCAAATCCTCGCGGCGGTAAGTGAACAGTCGCCCAGAGATATGAGCGTTGATGAGAATAAGATCATCCTTTCATTGACCGATCCGCAGAAGGAAAATCCTGACTTTGTTCAGGCAATTGTCGCTGCTGGCGGAAGAGTGCAATATGTCACTCAACTCAATCCCGGTTTGGAAGAGACCTATCTCAAGGTTATTGAAGAGACAAAATGAGATTATCAAAAGCGTGGATCGTTGCGTCCAAAGAGTTTAAAACCTTCTCGAAAAGGAAGACAATCCTTTATTCCGCTTTCTATTTTGAAGGAATTGTCGCGATCGGCTTGCCGTTCCTCATTCGCTATGTATCTCAAAAAACGGCGACGGCGGCAGCACTTCCCATTCTCCTCAGCGCCTTTTCGTTCCTGTTCGTCATTGGCGCTTCTCTTCTGCCTGTCTCAATCGCCTCCTATAGTCTGGTTGGGGAAAAGGTTCAAAAAAGCCTGGAACCCTTGCTTGCCACGCCGACCACCGATGAAGAAATCCTGGCCGGGAAATCCATTGCGGCTTTCCTGCCTGCCATTGCAATCAATCTGATCGGCGCAGTGATCTTTTCATCACTGGTGGACCTGTTCACCCACAAAACGCTGAACTATTTCTTCTTTCCCAATTGGGACCTTGTGATCATCGTGCTGCTGCTTGGTCCGCTAGCCTGTCTTCTGGCTGTAGGTTATAACGTTCTGATCTCATCAAGGGTGAACGACGTCCGGGTTGCCCAACAGCTCGGCTCGCTCATCCTTTTACCTTTCGTGGGGATATATGTTCTTTCAGAAACACGTGTTTTGGAACTGACGACCAGCAATTTATTGATCATGGCAGCCATCCTGGCCGCTGTCGATGCGGTCGTATTCTTCCTGGCCAAGGCAACCTTCCAGAGAGACGAAATACTCACCAAATGGAAATAAAGTGAAAGAGTTTATTAAAAACATTCTTCACTGGATGAAAGCTTCCAGTGAAGAATGTTGATATTTCGCCGTAATGTTACTTGCCAGCAAGTTTCATGATCTCTTCCCGGCTTGAATATTCACGCACCAATTTCCCATCCCTCATCTGCAGCACGCGGTCCACATACTGAACCATTCGCAAGTCGTGTGTGACCATGATGCCGGCGCGTTTTTGCTCGTGTATCAATCCCGCGAAGGTTTCGACCACCTGGTAGGCACGCTCGGTATCCAGGCTGGCCGTGGGTTCGTCTGCCAGTACCAGGCTCGGATTGTGAATGAGGGCACGGGCAATAGCCACGCGCTGCTGCTGACCACCCGAGAGCTGCCCCGGAAGGTTGTTCATCCTCTCCGCCAACCCCAGACGTGCAAGCAATTCTTTCGCACGCAGTCGTCCAGTTTTATCCAGCCTCCGATTGAGATGAAGCATCAATTCCACATTTTCCACCGCGCTCAGATAAGGCACAAGATTGTTTGCCTGAAATGTAAACCCGATCTTCTCCCGGCGTAATTTCACCCTTTCTGCATCGCTCATCCCTGCCAGATCAATGCCGTCGAGCAGGATTTGACCTGAGCTTGGTTTGAGCAGGGCAGCCAACATGGAGAGCATGGTGGTCTTGCCAGACCCGCTGGGACCGACAAGTGCGACAAATTCACCAGCGGCAACGGTCAGCGAAACATCATCGACCGCGAAAATTGTACCGGCTTCTGCTTGATATTCTTTGATCACCCCCCGGGTTTCGAGGGCAAATTGATTTGAAATTGTATTGTTCATGAATTCAACCCCAGTGCTTTCAAAGGTTCAATACGTACGGCGTAGTTGATGGAAACCAACCCCCCGAGCGGACCGATCAACAATAACGCAGCCACAGCGATCGCCGAGGTTGTGCCGTTGAACACAATCGGAACGGTCGGCGGAAAAGTGAGCGAAAAGAGGAATGTCAACAGACCGCCAATAGCCACTCCAATGAGTGTGGTCATCATGATCTGGATTACCGATGCAGCTGCCACAATGGAATTGGACGTTCCGATCGCCTTAAGTACTCCTATCTGAGCGACCTTTTGCAGGAGCTGGATCTGGAAGAAACCTCCGATCACAAGGATGCCGATGAAGAGCGTGAAACCTCCCTGGGTATTTAAGGTGCTCTGCTGGGCGCTATACCCTGGGAGTGCCTGGATAGCCTGCTTCTTATCAGCTACCTCGACATTTGCCACCTGATCAGTGATGCTCTGTTTCATGCTTTCCACAAGGGCTGGATCGGCCAGTTTTACCGCGATGATATTTGCCGTTGAAATGGAGAATTTCAATTCAGCCTCAGATTGTGGTCGAACTCGATTCCAGGTATCGAAAGGCACCATTATCGAAGGCTGAAGACTAAATTGCTGACCGCTGGAGATTCCAACAATCTTCAATGTGAAGAAGGTATCCTGAGTTCCCTGGGTCACGCGAAAGGTTAACGAATCGCCCACACCCAATTTGGTCCGCAGGGCAGTATTTCTGTCAATGATCGCTTCATTGGCATTCAAACCGCTCAATTGGGCACCCGATACAACCTGCGGTTCACCTACATGACCCGGTTCAACACCCAACAAAGCCACTTTAAGCTGCTTTGAGTCATTGAGGATGACCGTGGCGTTTGATGTCCCAATCATTCCTGCATCTGCAACGCCGTTGATGGCACGGATATCTTTGACTTTGTCCGTTTCAAGGCGGCTCGCCTGAATGAGATAATCCGATTTGGCTTGATAGACGATCAACTCACCGTTCAATTTGGAGATGTATTCACGATTGCCATTGCCGAGTCCTTCGCCAAGAGCAGCGATGAAAAGGACGAGCAGGGTAATCAAAGCAATCACCAGGCTGACAAGAAGAAAACGACCGCGGTTGCGCCAGATTTCCTTGAGCCCGAGATAGGTCGCAATGGATAAGTTTTGTTTCATTCTTTCCTCCCGGAGAGGGTATCTTTTTGATCAACACCTGGTCCCACCGGACCTTCAAAGAGCGAATTCCAACGAGTGGAAAGAACGCCCCCCATGAGCAGTTCCAGGGAAGGATGGTCGGCAATATTGTCATAGTAATAAGGCAGTTCGATCCTGCCATCCGTACCGATAATGAAGGTGCCCGACATCTGCATGGCATCCTGACCCTCGGGTGGCACCTCGACCTTATATCCCTTCTTTCGCGATCTTGAAATTGCCGACCAGACCTTTGGATTGAGCACAGTCTGAAAGATATTGCCGCGCTCCAATCCGTACGCCCGGTATGCCTTTCGTTCAGGATCTGCCAGGACTGTCAAACCCTGGGCGAACATTTCAGCGAACGCCCTGGATTTTTCTGGCGTGCCCTGCATGACCACTGCAATGGACAAACCGGCCTTTTCAAGTTCTTCTCTTCCACTCACCAGCTCGGTCAGCATTTCTTTGCACTGGGTACAGCCAAAATGCCGTGTGAAAGCCAGTAACAAGGGTTTCTCTCGCCACAGGCTGGATAGCCTCACCTGATCACCCGCGGTGGTTTGCAGATTCAGATCAGGAGCGACCTGGTTGTAATTTAGTTTTGAATTCTTACTCATCAATCACCTCTTAAGATTTCGTGCACCAATTATTTGATTGAAATTCCGTCATTCCATGCCCGATACATACTCTTTCATCCAGAGTGAAATGGGGTTGTTCTCCTGCCCCAAATGAAGAGCAACCGCGTCGCCATAAGCAACCAGATAATCACGCAATTGATCCTCGGCAGCATTGCGGTTCAGGATCAGTCCTTTGAGCCAGTCCATTTCCCAATTCATAATGTGGATATTACCCAACTCAAGTGCCGAAATTAATCTCCCTCCTGTATAGGCATTCACCTCTTCAATCTTTTCAGTCGAAAATTCTGGCGAAAGTAATTTCACAGACAGGGTTTGATCGATATTGACTCTTTCCTGCTTGAAGCGACTTGCAAGATCATTGAGGGGATTATCAATGATCTTTGTGCTTTGTTGCCCGGAAGGAGCGACGATCAATTGCTCTACCATCGACAAAGCCTCTGGCAGATTCTCACCGAGGAATACTGCCGGGATTCGTGAACGAATCTCGGGATGAAGGTTGAAGACCCGACCTCCGAAAGCCACCTGATACCCTCTTGCCTGCAGATCGCCAGCGATGTCTACCAGGGCAGAGGCTGTGGTAAGCTGTTGCGCCACATAAACCACCAGGTTGGGTCGAATGGAATCCATGGACGCCCCCAATTGATCCAGGGGAAGATCAGCTCCCAGAAATACAACATGCAAACCCTTATGCAATAGAAGGAGATTAAGAACAAGAGCTGTGAAAATGTGGCGTTCGCCCGGAGGGCAGCCGATTACAACTGTTTGAGCACGGTTGGGCAGAGGCGCGGAGGTAATCAACGTTTGGACCCGCCGGATGGCTATCGCAGAGGCGAAGTGCTCTTGTTGAACACTAATTTCACCCAGGTACCATTGGTCACCTATCACACTCAGTCCAGTGCCCAGCAACTCGTCAACCACCCGCTCGATAGGAAACCAGGCAAATGCCTGATTCAGCAGTTCCTCGGCCCGGTTGGTATCGAATTTCAGGCAGGCATCCAGCCAATTTTGGCGCAAAGCAGCCAGATCAACAGGAGTGATCAGATTGTCGTTGAGATGGGAAGCGGTTCTTGAAGGCCAAATCTCCTCCAACGGCATTCTTCCAGCAGCAAGGAAATCGTTCCACAGTTTCACAGCCCGGCTAATACTTAACCCTTCCTCCATGCGGTCCTGCAGCCATTTGATAACGGCGATATCGAAATCTGAATAAAGCCGGTGCCCGCCAGATGAACGCTGGGGGTTGGGAAGCCCATAGCGTTTTTCCCATGCCCTCAACACGTCAGCCTTGAGACCCGTTTCTTTCAGAACGACCATCAAATTGTAGGTGGGTATTGTACTGAGCATCTATCACTGCCTCTCTTTTATCCTTCAACAAATTCAGTATATTCGTATTTCTATATTTTGTCAAGTATTTGTCAAGATATATCTTGACAATTCCAAAAAAGGGAGTATATTTTAAAAGGTGATTGAAAAGCTGCTATTCATTCGTGAAGGACGACGGCAACTTTTGAAACAGCCTGGTGTTGAAGAATTTTATGGGACGAAGCTAAGAGGAAAAATGATCGCAAAAATGATAATCGCCATTCTAACAATAGCCACCGGGGCATTTGCCCTGGTCAAGCCCACGGCCATTTATAGTTTTACCGGTTTGACCGCAAGTAATGTAAGAGGGATCTCGGAAATTCGGGCAATCTTCGGCGGCCTGCTCATCGCATTGGGTGCTGCCCCCTTTTTCCTGGGTCTGCCTGCCTACCAGACCCTCGGCGTGGGATATCTTGGGATCGCCCTGGTACGTCTTGCATCGATCATATTCGACAAATCATATGCCTCGTCGAACTGGATCAGCCTGGCAATTGAAGTGCTGTTTGGACTTGTCCTGATATTGAGGTGACTCATGAGCGTTCGAATTCTCACTGATTCCACATGTGACCTTCCCCAGGAAGTGATTTCACAACTGGGCATAAGCGTTATTCCCCTTTACATACATTTTGATAATCAGGATTACCTGGATGGTATTGACCTGTCCAGAGAGGATTTCTTCTCTCAACTTTCCTCTTTTCAAATATCGCCGACAACCGCAGTACCTTCAGATGCCAAGTTCCATGCCATGTATGATTCACTGGCAGATGAAGGCGCCAGTGAAGTCCTCTCGATTCACATCTCTGGCAAGCTGAGCGCGGTCGTCAATGTCGCCCAGGCAGCCGCGAAGGAGACAACTTCTGTTCCAGTTACGGTCCTGGATTCAAGAACCCTGAGCATGGGAACGGGTTTTCTGGTTCAGGAAGCCGCCAGGCTGGCGCGGGCGGGGGCAAACGTGCGGGATATCTTGGACAAGTTGGAGCGCTTGATCAAACGCATTCATGTCTGGGCAGCCCTGGATACTCTTGAGTTCTTGAAGCGAAGCGGGAGGATGAATACGGTAATGGCAGGACTGGGTGAGCTGCTGCAACTCAAACCCCTCCTCAAGATGTATGACGGTGTTTATGGAGTGGAACGAGTGCGTACACGCAAGAACGCAATTGCCCGCCTGCAGCAAAAACTGGAAGAATACGGTCCATTTGAGCAAATGGTTTTCATCCATACAAATGCAATCGACCGCGCCAAGGCTTTGCAGAATGAAGCCATGCATCTACTTAACGAGAAAACGAATACCTGGATTTCGACCTTGAACCCTGTCCTGGGAGCACATTTGGGACCGGGCGTTGTCGGTTTTGCTGCTATATCGGCAGAGTAAAGGTAAATGGAAATGTCAATAATCTCTTTGTTCCTAATTGGCTTAAGCATCATCATGAGTATGATGGTCGCACTTTGGCTGGTCAGCCTTGCCCTGAAGAACTCCTCCATTGTGGACATCTTTTGGGGGGCGGGTTTCGTTCTGACCGCCTGGGTCTATTATGCCCTTACACCTGACGGACTTCCCGCCCGGAAATTGCTCATTGCATTGCTGGTCACAATCTGGGGGATGCGCCTTTCGCTGTATATACTCTGGCGTAATCGGGGCAAGGGCGAAGACTTTCGCTATCAAGTCTGGCGCAAGGAAGCTGGATCCGCCTGGTGGTGGCGCAGCTTTTTCAAGGTCTTTCTTCTGCAGGGGATCCTGATGTGGGTGATATCTGCCCCATTGCTGGCAGCCCAATTCTTCCCCGGTCCAAACAAACTCAGCGTGGTGGATTTCCTGGGTGTGTTCATTTGGATGGTGGGTTTCTTCTTCGAGGCAGTTGGCGATATGCAACTCGCGCGTTTCAAGTCGAACCCAGCCAACAAGGGCAAAGTGATGGATCGCGGCGTCTGGCGCTATACCCGCCACCCGAATTATTTTGGTGATTCATCCCAGTGGTGGGGGTACTATCTGATCTCAGCGGCTGCCGGCGGCTGGTGGACGATCCTCAGCCCAATCCTTATGACTCTGTTCCTGCTGCGTGTTTCGGGAGTCACACTTCTGGAGAAGACGCTTTCCACCCGGCCGGGATATGAAGAGTACATCCGCCGAACAAGCCCCTTTATCCCATGGTTTCCCAAACAGAAAGGGTAAAGAATATGAAACTGGCAAAAATCATTGCGCTAATTGGCGTCTTTGCCATGACGGGCATCCTGGTATATGCATTCAGCTCTGGCAACTTCAGCGAGGAGGGCAGCAGGCTGCTTTCCATGCCCTGGGGGATCGTGTCGCTGGTGGATCTCTATGTCGGTTTCATTTTGTTCTCGTGCTGGATCGTCTACCGTGAAAAGGCGGCGATGCCTTCCATCATCTGGGTTGCGTTGATGATGGTGCTGGGATTCTTCACCGGCGCCCTATATACCTTTGTTGCCCTGCAGACCAGCGGCGGCAACTGGCGAAAGTTCTGGATGGGAAAACGTGGTTGAGATGAAAATATTGGAAGGGAAAGTTGCAGTTATCACGGGTGCCAGCCGCGGTCTGGGAAAGTCAATGGCACAAACCTTCGCGCGCAATTGCGCCAGGGTCGTGCTCGCAGCCAGATCGACGACGGAGATTGCAAAGAATGCGGCAGACCTGAAAACAGAAGGGCTTGAAGCCGAGGCGTTTGCCTGCGATGTGTCAGACCTGAAACAGGTCGAAGCTCTGGCACTTTTTACCATAGAGAAATTTGGGAAATTCGATATCTGGATCAATAATGCCGGTATCGGAGGTCCTTACGGCGGCACTCTTGATCTTTCATCGGATGATTTTGTAGAGGTACTGCACACAAATATCAATGGCACCTATTTCGGATCCCTGGTTGCCATGCGTCACTTCCTTACACGGCAAACCGGCAAGTTGGTCAACATACTGGGACAGGGAGCGAAAAAACCTGTTCCCAACCAAAATGCTTACGGATCGACGAAATCATGGATCCGCGTTTTTACCCTTGCATTGGCCAGGGAGTACAAGCACAGCGGGGTTGGGGTCTTTACTCTTCAACCCGGCTTAATGGATACCGACCTGCTAACAGACCTGGTTACCTTCCAGGAACACGAGAAACAATTGCGCATGATCATGCCCATGCTTATCCGGGCAGGCGCAAAGGATCCTGAAGTAATCGCCAAAAAGGCACTCTGGTTGGTCTCACCGGCCACTGATGGAAAAACTGGTTTTGAAGTAAATGTTGGTTCACCCCTTGCTTTGCTTCCCGGCTTTTTGCGCGAAGGTGCAAGCAAACTAATGCATCTCCCTGTACGCCAGGTGGAGATGAAGGTGAAGATCATTCCTTCCGCATTTGAACCGCTGCCAGGATCAACCACCAAAATCGTGAAATGATCACTAGAGAAAACACCCGAACCCGCTCACCCGATTTTATCGTCCGAGGAGTTCAAGGAAAATCAAGGGAAATATGAAAAAAGCTCGCCTTATCAATATATTCATCGTCGTCTTCGTGGATCTACTCGGCTTCAGTCTGATTCTTCCGCTTTTGCCATATTACGCAGAAAAATTCGGTGCGTCCGCCACTGTGATTGGTCTATTGACAGCTTCCTATGCTGCTGCTTCGCTGATCGGCGCTCCATTGATGGGACGTCTTTCAGATCGTTTCGGCCGCCGCCGCATTCTACTTTTGAGTGTAGCCGGAACCTTTATCGGCTTCCTGTTGTTGGGTCTGGCAGAACCGATCGGCCGCAGCATTGCTGTTTTGGCAGCCGCCGCATCCATAAACGGCTTTGTGCTCAGTATCCTTTTTGTGAGCCGCATGGTGGACGGTGTGACCGGCGGCAACATTACTGTGGCACAGGCGTATATTTCTGATATCACGGACGAGAAAAACCGCGCCAAAGGCCTGGGCATCATCGGCGCGGCGTTTGGCCTGGGTTTCATTATTGGACCGGCAGTCGGCGGTCTGTTGAGCCGCTGGGGCTATGGTGTGCCGGCTTTCGCTGCGGCGGGACTATCATTGATCAATTTAATTTCAATATTCTTCTTCCTGCCTGAGTCTCTGTCGGAGGAACGTCGATCCATCAACAATGCTCAGAAACGCCCGCCGTTTACCCTCAAGGCACTGATTACCGCCTTCAACCGTCCCAAGGTCGGACCGCTTTTACATGTACGCTTCTTCTTTGGTCTTGCGTTCTCGATGTTTCAATCCATCTTCTCTTTATATGCGGCCAGCAAGCTCCAATTATCCACACAAACAACAGGATTTGTCCTCGCCTATGTTGGCATCCTTTCAGTACTCGTTCAAGGGATTGGCATTGGTTTGATCACCAAACGTTTCAAGGAAAATGCCATAATCATTACCGCGCTCTGGTTAATGGCGTTGGGTCTGATCGGCTGGGCGGTCACACCCAACCTGCCCACCCTACTGATTGTCATCGTGCCGCTTTCTCTGGGCGGTGGAACTCTGAACACGGTACTTAACAGCGCGATTACAAAAGCCGTTACCCGCGAGGAGCTGGGTGGAACGTTGGGCATTTCCACCTCACTCGAAAGCCTGACGCGAGTGATCTCGCCCTCAGTGGGCGGCTATTTGCTCGGAAACCTGGGAGCCTGGGCTCCTGGAATTGTCAGCGCGGCCCTGATGTTTTGGGCAATCTGGTTTGCTTACCGGCATATCGTCCTGGTAAAAACATCTGTCACACCGCCATCCCCGGAGGTTGCAGATGCGTAAAACCCTTCGATTCCTGTTGGTCGTTTTTGGACTACTGATCATAGCAAGCGTTGCGTTCATCGTCTGGGGCGAAACTCCCGCCAAACCCATGCCGCAAGCACTGGCAGCGTTGCAATCTGACTCACAGGTAACGGTAAACTCAGGCAAGTGGCTGGTGTTCTCTCCAGCCGCAGCGATCCCGTCAACTGGTTTTATCATCTATCCCGGCGGGCGTGTGGACTATCGTGCATATGCTCCCCAGGCACATGCCCTTGCTGCCCAAGGCTATTTGGTGGTCATTGTTCCCATGCCATTAAACCTGGCAGTTCTTCACCCTAATGCGGCCTCTGAAGTGATTGATGCCCATCAGGAGATCAACGTATGGGCAGTGGGGGGACACTCTCTCGGTGGCGCAATGGCAGCCAATTACGTTAACGCTCATCGGTCTTCGGTAAGGGGGCTGATTTTGTGGGCATCGTACCCCGCATCAAGCGATGATCTCTCGTTGAGCGATTTGAAGGTGATTACCATCTCAGGGACGGCGGATGGACTGTCAACCCCTGCCAAAATTGAAGACTCCCTAGCATTGCTCCCTCCAGATACCACCCGGGTTATCATTCAGGGCGGAAACCATGCACAATTCGGCTGGTATGGTCATCAGGCGGGAGATAATCCTGCAACAATTTCCAGGGAAGTGCAATTCACACAAATTGTACGGGCTACTGCAGCTTTCCTGTCAACCTTGAAGTAGAAAAAAACGAAATCGAACATCTCGCCAGAATTTGGAATCTGTTCAAAACTTCTGCTTCATTTGGATCAACTTTCGTCCGCTGAATAAACCACCAAAATACGAGTCTCAGGATTGCTGTCCTTCTAGCAGTTCCAGCAATTTTCTGGTGGTATTCCAGTTGCGGATGGTCACGAATTGATACATGGGTTTCTGGACAATCCTGCTGAGATGACTTTTGGATGCATCAGCCTTTGAATTACGAAAGTAAAGGGCATTTCGACCTGCCCAGACTTGATCGACCCCTTCCCGCGGATCAACCTGCTCCATGGCTTGTTCAGGACTGTACCCCATGAGAAAAAGTACGTTGTCACGGTAATGATCAGGATCGCTGCCGAAAACCCGCGGGGCATTGGCAACGATATCCTTGTACGTCTGGTGTTCGAAAGCCACGATCTTGACCGAACCATCCAAAGCAAAATTCCCCGGCAGCACCCCCTCGATCCTGGCTGCCAGAACTTCTGGTTCCAAATTCGACCGCAGGATCACGTTTCCGCTCTGGATATAGGTCATCACCTCTTCAAATCCATTTTCATCGAGGATTTGTTTCAATTCTGCCATGGGGATTTTATTCTTCCCGCCCACATTGATGCCGCGCATCAGGACCACATAACTTTTCATTTCTTCTCCACCTTGTATCCAGGTAATCAGCAATGATGGTTGCAGCTGCCGCTGCGGCTTCCGTTTTTCGTTTCGCCATCACCCGCAACCGCGCTTGACTTTGCGATGCATGCCTGGAAGCGGGCAATAGATTTTGGTTCCTTTTGATTATTACTCTTTTTCCCTCCCGTCAGTGAACCAGTTTTAATTCATAACATTCCATGATCAATTCTTCATGTTGTTCATACTGCTATAATCATATCCATCAGTAAAATGCACCAAAAGAGAGGTGACTTCAATGGCCATAAATTCGCCCGAGAAAAAAGCCCAGATCGTCTACTTCAGTCATGGCGGAGGTCCCCTGCCCATTCTGGGAGACCCGGGTCACAGGACAATGATTGCGTTTATGAAAGCGCTGCCTGAACGCCTGCACCGGCCGGATGCCATCGTGGTGATAAGCGCTCATTGGGAGGAGCCCAAAGCCACCCTGCTGGGCGCAGCGCAACCTCCCATGTTCTATGACTATTATGGCTTTCCAGAAGAAGCTTACTCCATCACCTACCCCGGACCGGGAGATCCGGAACTTGCCAAACGGATTGCCGGCATGCTGGAAAAGAACCGAGTTCCAGCCCAGATCGATCCTGCCCGCGGGTTTGACCATGGGCACTTCATCCCCCTGAAGATGATGTACCCGGCAGCGGAAATCCCCTCCATCCAGCTTTCGCTGCTTCGGGGTTTGGATGCAACGGCGCACATCAATTTGGGAAAAGCTCTGAGGGAGCTGCTTCCCGAGAACATCCTGGTGATCGGGTCAGGATTTTCCTTCCATAATATGAGGGTCTTCTTCCGCCAACAGGCCAACCAGCCTGACACAGCAAATGATGCCTTCCAGGATTGGCTGGTCGATACAATCACCGGAACAGCAAAATCGGAGGAACGTGAACAACGCCTCATTGACTGGGAGAAAGCGCCTTCCGCCCGTTACTGCCACCCGCGCGAAGAACATCTCCTCCCGCTGCATGTTTGCCAGGGAATGGCTGGTACACCGGGCGAAGTGATCTTTGATGACCTGATCTTTGGTGTCCGGAGTCTCGGCTTTTTGTGGTAACTCACCGACAACCCGGATTTGAGCATGGTCAATCAGAGTTGTTCTTATAGATCAACATAATTTCAGCCAACCGTTCAATAGCCGCATCCGTGAAGGGGTGCAGGTGGAACATCAAGTGCGCCACTCCCATCGCCTCATATTGCCTTAATGCCTCAACGATTTCCTCAACGGTTCCGCTGAGGTACCCTCTCTTTTTTGGCTTTTCCCAGCCAAGCAAATCGGCAACTGCCATGCTGATCATAAACGAATACGGGAGGGTTTGAAGATCCCTGCCGACCTCTTTGCTTGCTTTCGTCAGCCTCTTGATCGTTTCCTCTCCAGACCGGGGAATGGTCATGTATCCCACATTATAGATATCAGCGTAGGAGGCAATCAGACGCATCATACGCGGTTGCCCTCCGCCAATCATCAAGGGGATCGCGCCTGCGCGACTGGAACGGGGTCTGATTTCGCAATTGTGCACCGTGTAATATTTCCCCTCAAAATCAACCTTTTCCCCGCGTAAAAGCGGTTTGATGATTTGAACAGCTTCCTCAAAGCGTGAGAAGCGATGATCGAAGGGAAATCCGAATGCGTCATATTCGGGTTGGTTCCAACCTGCTCCCAGCCCCAGAATGAGTCTTCCGCCGCTGATCTCATCCACTGTATGAGCCATCTTGGCAAGCATTGCCGGGTTGCGGAAAGAATTGCACGTCACCAGGGGACCAAGTTCCACCCGGCTGGTACAGGCTGCAAGTGCAGAAAGCATGCTCCAGCCCTCCCAAATTCCTGTAGTAACCCCCTTTTCGTTGCGATAGAGTAAGTGATCGTAAACCCAGATGGAATCAAAACCCCGCGCCTCGCACAACAGAGCTTTCTCGCGTATCTCTTGAAAGGAAAGAGCTTTCCCTGTATGTCCCTGTTCAGCTAGAAGCATCACCACGCCAATCTTCATAATCAAAACCCCTGTCTCAAAGGTTAATGGTTCTTCTTATTATCCTGTAAATAAAAAAAGAGGTGCGATTTCCTTAATCGCACCTCCAGGGACTTTACTCTTTCTGCTTCCTCATCTTGAAATACGTCATCACTGCCGCAATTGCAATGGGGATGACACCGACAAACCCGAAGACGATATCCGGTCCAATGCGGATCCATTCAACGGTCCGAATGAGCGGCTGCTGCATATATTCGATGCTGCGGGCGTGCCAGTAACCGTTGTTCAGCACGTCCACCAGTTGCAGCACCCCGCCGGGGAAGAGCGAGAAGATCACCATCCCCAGCAAGCCCGCATTCAATCCCCAGAATCCCACTTTGACGAATTTCTCCACCTTTGCCCAGGCTTCGTCCTTCAACACCTGCCTTAAGGCAAAGGTCAGCAATGCCATGCTCAACATGCCGAAGACGCCCATCATGGCAGAGTGACCGTGATTGGGCGTGAGCATGGTGCCCGCCTCAAAATAGCTGACGATCGGTGTGTTGATCAGGAAGCCAAAAACCCCGGCGCCCAGGAAATTCCAGAATCCCACTGCCATCAGGAAGTAAAAAGCCCACTTGTGCTTGCTTACCAGTTCCTGACCGCACACCTCGCACTTGCCCTTTGTGAGCTTGATGAAATCCCAGGCGTCCAGCGTAAGCAAGGTGAGAGGCACCACTTCGAGCGCCGAAAAAGTCGCCGCGAGCGCCATGGTCAAATCCGGCTGACCCGTCCAGTACCAGTGGTGACCGGTGCCTATTACGCCGCCCGCCAGGTAAAGAATGGCATCCAGGTAGATCACCCGCAGCACTGTCTTCTTGGAAATGATGCCGGTGACAAAGAAGATGATCGCCACCATCACTGTGGCAAATAGCTCAAAGAAACCTTCCACCCAGAGATGAATGATCCAAAAGCGCCAGGTATCCACCACGGTGTAGTTGGTCATGCTGTCAAAGAACATGGCAGGCACATAGAAAATGGGAATGCCGGCTGCTGCCAGGAGGAACAGGGTGACGATTTCCTTGCGGCCGGGGTTTTGCCGTGCACCCCAGACGGTACGGATGACGAGGAAGAGCCAGAAGAGCAGCCCCCCTGCCAGCAATAACTGCCAGATGCGGCCAATCTCCAAATACTCCCATCCCTGGTCTCCCAACCAGAACCAGAGATTGCCGAGTTTGTTGTTGATGCCCAACCACTCGCCCAGGAGGCTGCCGCCCACGACCAACAGGAGCGCCGCGAACAAGACATGGATACCCACATCCTGCTTCTTCGCTTCCTTGCCGCTGAGCATGGGTGCCAGGAACAAAGCGCCCGCCACAAAAGCCGTGGCAATCCAGAAGATGGCCATCTGCAAGTGCCAGGTGCGAGTAAGGTTTGAAGGCATCAAGCCAGAAAGATCAAGGCCATAAAAAGAGGCTGGATCTGCACGGTAATGCGCCACCAGCGCCCCCGCCAGCATTTGAGCCACCATCAGCAGCCCCACAATTACAAACAATTTGATTGTGCTGCGCTGACCGGGGGTCGCGGTGCCAACCTCAACCGTTGTTTCATGGTAATGAGCCGCACCTTTCTCATTGCGCCAGCCCAGAAAATCCCAGCGCCCAAAGGCGAACAGTACGATGGCGGTTCCCCCCAACAGGGCGATCAGGCTGAGGGCGCTCCATAGAATGGCATCCGTGGTGGCAACATTGCCGACGGAGGGATCATAGGGGAAGTTATTGGTATAGGAATAAGGTTTATCCGGACGGTTTGCCACCGAAACCCAGGCTGTCCAGGCAAAGAACGAGGTCAACTGCCTGAGTTCCTCCGGGTCGGAGATCAAATCAGTTTTCAAGCCAGCCGTGGTTGCTGGCGAGGAAAAATAATTCGACCAGTAGTCGAGCTGCTGCTCATAAGTGAGAACCTCAGGCTGGGTAAAGGTCAGAATTCCTGTGGCATGATCATAGCGGTTCGTCTTGAGCAATTCGGCAACTGCCGGCTCGATCATCTTTTTTTGTGCTTCGGTCAACTGGTCAAGCGGTTTTGAGAATGTCGCCTGCGCCATTTCACCGCCTGCCTCCAGGCTAAGACTGTGAAGGTAAGCTGCCGAGAAGTCCGGTCCAAGATAAGCACCGTGCCCCCAGACGGTGCCGTTGTCCATCAATCCATATTTCAGAAAGACGGCCTGCCCCGCCTGAACATCTTGACTCGTGAAAATCACATCTCCATTTTCACTCTTGACCTGCGCCGGAATGGGTGGAGAAGTGCGGTAGGCGTTGACCGTGAGGTAAATCAACACTGAAAAACCCACAATCATCACAATAATTACAGCCCTGCGCCACCAGGGTGACAACTGATCGGCTTGCGTTTGGTTCGACATTTGTGCTCCTTATTTGGGTTCGAGGGGTAAACAAACGGCGGATCAAATTGCTTCGTACCATTATGTTTATTTCATTTCGGGGTTCATCTAAGTATAAACAATTTCAGCAGACGGGCAATAGGATTGAACGTTCTATTACCTCAGTATTACTGCCATCCTGCATCGAATAACGCATCGTGAATCCTCACAATAACGATCAATCAAGGTAAAATTGGCATGAAAAGAAAATAAATATCCTTCTTCAAGAGGATGGGATTCATGAAGCTCTCAAAGGTTTGGATATTCCTGGTTCTGGCGGCAGCGTTGGTGCTTCAAAGCTGTACTCCCAAGCCGGCAGAGATGCCAGTGCTTAAGATCGCTCTACTCCCAATTATCGATGCCGTACCCATTTATGCTGCCCAGCAGGAGGGGTTGTTCGAAAAACATGGAGTGAAAGTCGAAATCATTCCCGTCAGCGCCGCTCCCGACCGTGATCAGCTTATTTCGGCAGGACAGGCGGATGGCGAGATCAACGAGACTGCGTCTGTAATGCTCTTCAATAAGGAAAATACACAGCTCCAGATCGTGCGTTATGCGTTGCGTCCGACCGCTGATTCAGCGCATTTCTATATCCTGGCATCCGCCAAATCAGGCATCACTCAGCCAGACCAGTTGAAGGGGGTTGAAATTGGCGTGTCCCAGGGAACCGTGATTGAATACGTTACCGATCGGCTGCTGGAAGCCCAGGGGTTCACCGCTGATGAGATTAAGGTCATTCCCGTCCCAAAGCTGTCAGACCGCATGACACTGCTGGCTTCAGGCGAATTGAGCGCCGGCACCATGCCCGATCCGCTCGCCACATTGGCAATGCAGCAGGGCTCAGTCAATGTACTGGACGACAGCAAGTATCCGCAATATGGTTACAGCGTGATCTCGTTCCGTAAGTCCGTTATCGACGCCAACCCTGCAGCCATTAAGGGGTTCCTGGCTGCTCTCGAAGAAGCTACCTCGCAGGTCAATTCCGACCCATCGAAATTCGCCAACATTCTTAGCGAGCAAAAGATCGTCCCGGCGCCACTGCTCGCATCCTACAAGCTGCCGGTTTATCCCGTAAAGGGTGTTCCCAGCCAGGAGGAATGGAACGATGCCATGCAGTGGATGCTGGACAAGCAGCTTTTGACTGCAAAGGTCGATTATTCCACCTCGGTTACCGATCAATACCTGCCCTGAGACCCGTGCCTTCACAGACCAGCCTGCCGATGATCGCTCTGGATCAGATTTCCTTCAGCTACACGAAGGATAAACCGCTGTTTGTTGATTTTTCCTGGCGCGTTCAGGCAGGTGAAACCTGGTCGGTGCTGGGAATGTCAGGCTGCGGAAAGACCACCCTGCTCTACCTGCTGGCGGGATTACAATACCCGAATTCCGGGTCAATTGCCATCCAGGGGCAGCCCCTCACCCGTCCGCGTCCGCTGACAGGCTTGATCCTTCAGGATTACGGTTTGCTGCCCTGGGCAACTGTCCGTGAAAATGCCCTGCTGGGGTTGAAGTTGCGCGATTTCTACGGCCCAGACGGTACGCACGCCCCAAAAGAGAAATTGGGGGTGGATGTCTCGGTGGTTGACGGATGGCTCAAACGCCTGCAGATCGACGGCGTTCAGGATTGCTACCCCTCGCAGATTTCCGGCGGGCAGCGCCAGCGTACTGCCATCGCTCGTACGCTTTCCCTCAGCCCTGACCTGCTGCTGATGGATGAACCTTTCTCATCACTGGACGCGGTAATCAGCGAAGACTTGCAGGACCTCACGCTTCAACTTTGCCGCGAACAGGGGATCACGCTGGTGGTAATCACCCATTCGATCGAAGAAGCAGCCATTCTTGGACAGAAAGTTCTACTGCTGGGTCTTGCCCCGCAGACCCAACCCAATATTATCGACAATCCCCGGCAAGGCCAGCCTGATTACCGCTACAGCCCGGAATATCTACACGTGGTGAACGATCTGCGCAGCCGGATGGGTGCAGCATGAAACGCCGTAACCTGATCGGTGCCACCCTGGCACTGCTGCTCTTTTGGCAGCTCTTCGCCATGATCCTGAACCGACCCATTCTGCCTTCTCCAATCACCGTGGCAGTTACACTGTGGAAGGAACTGGGCAATGGACTTCTTCTCCACTTTGGCGCCAGCCTGTGGCGCGTGGTTGCCGGGATCAGTCTTTCCGTACTGCTGGCAGTGCCTGCGGGTCTCGCCCTTGGACAATCTGAAAAGTGGAACCGCATCTTATCGCCAGCGTTGTATTTGATCTACCCCATCCCCAAGGTTGTGTTCGTTCCCATCGTATTTCTGCTGTTGGGCATCGGCGATCTGGCGAAGATCTTTCTGATCTTCCTGATCTTGTTCTTCCAGGTGCTGGTGCTGGTTCGCGACGCCGCGGCTGGAATTTCACCCCAGCTCCTGCTCAGCCTGCGCAGCCTGGGGGCAGGAAGGCGCGCTTTGTTCCGTTTCGTATACCTGCCCGCCAGCATACCCGCAATTTTGACCGCCCTGCGTCAGTCCATCGGCACTGCTGTGGCAGTGCTCTATATCACCGAATTGTTTGCCACCCGCTACGGACTGGGGTATTACATTTACTACCAGGGCAGTACCCTGCTCAACTACCCCGCCATGTACGCCGGGGTAGTGGCCATGAGCCTGCTCGGACTGGGCTTATATTTTGGCGTGGACTGGCTGCAAAAACATCTGGTACACGGCTGAGCTCATTTTCCCAATGCTGATTTTTCAACCAGCCAGATCAACCTGCCCTGGGCAGGTTCCACCCGCTGCGCCGGCAGCAAGGGCTCAGGCGGGTTTGCATCCATGACTTGTGCCATGATCTGTGCCTTGCCTGCGCCAGCAACCAGGAACATGACCTGCCGGGCGGCATTGACCACCGGCAGGGTCAAGCTGATACGATCAACCAATGGGGGCGGCGGCGTTGTATGAGGAACAGCCACCACCCACTTCCCATTTTCCTCCAATGCATCAGAGCCGGGAAAAAGGCTGGCAGTGTGACCATCTGGTCCAATGCCAAGCAGGACCAGGTCGAACACGGGGTCTTTTCCAAAATGACGCCTGAGTTCTTCTTCGTATAGCACTGCCCCATGATCGGCGCCCTGTTCGCCGTGAATCCGATGGACGTTCCGCGCCGGGATCTCGATTTTTGAAAGCAGCTGCACCTGTGCTTGCTGATAGTTGCTATCAATGTGGGTGGGCGGCACGCAGCGTTCATCACCCCAGAAAAGCTGTGTCATTTTCCATTCGATTTCTGAGGCATACGGATCCCATGCGAGCAGGTCATACAAACGCAGCGGCGTCGATCCACCGGCAAGTGCCACGTTGAATCCGCCCCTCAACCTGACAGCCTCACGGGCAGTATCGACGAATATCCTGGCAGCACGGTCTGCCAGAGATGCCACATCATCGAGAACTTGAACTTCCAATGCTCACATTCCCTTCTTCTGAAGCACCCGACCGCCAGACGCGGCCATCGCGCGCCAGCAGATCCTCTGCTGCGCTTGGACCCCAACTGCCAATGGGATAAGTCAACAGCGCAGGGGCATCTTTTCCCTCCCACCCCTTGATCACCGGATCGATCAACTTCCAGGCTTGTTCAATGGCGTCGCTGCGGGTAAAGAGCGAGGCATCACCGTCGATCGCCTCAAGAAGCAGGCGTTCGTAGGCGTCCGGCAGAGGTTGGTCGAATGCGCTGCGATAATGAAAATCCATCACCACCGATCGCATGTCCTCATCAGCGTCCGGTTTCTTGGCTTCAAACCGCAGATGAATGCCTTCGTTCGGCTGGATGATGAGCGAAAGGATGTTCGGTGTAACAGGCATGTCAGGAGGCAGGTAAAACAGCATGTGCGGGGGTTTTTGAAATTCAATGGTGATGTCGCTGGATTTTTTTGACATCGCCTTACCTGATCTCAAGTAAAAAGGCACTCCCTGCCAGCGCCAGTTATCAATGTAGAGCTTGAGGGCAGCAAACGTGGCTGTCTGAGAGTCTGGAGCCACCCCCTCTGCCTGCCGGTAACCCTCATACTGACCCCTGACGGTATCGGCAAGCGCAATCGGCCGGATGCTTTCCAATATCTTGATCTTTTCATTGCGTACAGCCTCGGCTTTGAATGTGCTGGGAGGTTCCATACCGACCAGCGCTAGCAGCGATAGTAAATGGTTCTGGAACATATCCCTGATCACGCCTGCCTTGTCATAATAGCCGGCGCGGTGTTCCACATCCACTGTCTCGGTCACTGAGATCTGCACATTGTTGATGTATCGCCGGTTCCAAACCGGTTCAAAAATGATGTTGGCGAAGCGGAAAAAGAGGATGTTCTGGGCGGTCTCTTTGCCGAGATAATGGTCGATACGAAAAATCTGTGATTCATCAAAAACGGTGTGGAGCACATGGTTCAACTGGCGTGCGGATTCGAGATCTTCACCGAATGGTTTCTCCACGATGATTCTGCGCCAGCAGTCCTCATTTGAGGGTTTTGCCATGCCGGCTTTGCCCAGGGATTTCACGATCAGGCCAAAATGCTCCGGTCCGGTAGCCAGGTAGTACAGGCGGTTGGCAGTTCCTTTTTCCAGATCGCTCAATGCCGTATTAAGCTTCAAAAAATCTTCGGGAACATCCAGGTTCCCAGGGAAATAGGTGAGCAACTGGCAAAAATCCGACCAGACTTCCTCATCGAAGGTATCTGGCGAATTCTCCTTCACCCCCGATACAAGCATCTCCCGCCAGCTTTCATCGTTGTACGGACGGCGGGCATATCCAACCACATGTGCGCAATTCTTTAGTCTGCCCTTTTTAAAATTGTTGTAAAGACCGGGGATCAACTTTCGCCAGGTCAGGTCGCCGGATGCGCCAAAGATGACGATCGTGGTCGGATTACAAATGCTTTCCATGACTGCCTCTTTCCACATTTTACGATAATCTTCATCGTATAAATGAGAATAACACCAATACAGCAATCATTGCAAGCGTTATTACCATGGTCCAGTCAACCCTTTTCTTCTTCGATAGTTCTTCATCCTGCCTGCACAATTTCTCCATATAAAAAAGGTATCTTGGGAAAGATCAAAATCCAGGAGGAATCGGTTATGCCCATTCAAAGCAAGTCGAGATTTGGAATCGTTCTCGCAAGTGTTTTGATCCTCACCGTCCTTGCAGGCTGCGCAAGCACCAAAGCATCCGCCCAGTCCGGTACAGGAACGGTGAAGGATGTCACAGTCACGGATACTGTTGAATCCAGCGGATCCATCGAACCATTGCAAATGGCCGCCCTCGCCTGGGGTACCAGCGGCACAGTGCAAAGCATCAACGTCAAGCTTGGCGATAAAGTGACCGCGGGGGATGTGCTTCTCACGCTCGATCCCACCACCGTCCCTTCAAGCATCATCCTTGCCGAAAGCGACCTCGCGACTGCCAAACTCAATCTGGAGAACCTCAAAGCCTCGCAGACGACTACGGCCGAGGCTCAGCTCGCGCTGGCGAATGCCCAGACCACCTATAACGATGCGCTGGGAGCCAGTTACGGCTCCACTATTCCGCACGGAACCGCAGACCAGATCGCTTATTACGAAGCGCAAATCGTGATCCAACAGTCGAAAATAGACCAGCTGCAGAAGCGTTACAACGGCTTCAGCGAAGCTTCCGATACCGACCCCAATAAAGCATCGGCTTATTCCGCCCTGCTCTCCGCACAAATGGACCTGAAAACCCTGGAACTGAACCTGCGATATTACCAGACCTCGGAAACCAAGCTTCAATCCTCGGTGACTGAGGCAGAACTGGCGGTTGCCAAAGCCGCACTGGACGACGCCCAGCGCGCTTATGACCGGGTCAAGAATGGACCGACCGCTGATGATATTGCTGCCGCAGAAGCAAAAGTTTCTGCCGCGCAGGCGACTGTAAACAATATGAGTATCATCGCACCGTTCAGCGGAGAGCTGGTGGTGTTGAACAACCAGGTGGGAGATGCCGTCAATTCGGGGAGTCAATCGGCCATCCTGGTGAACCGTTCGAAATATTATGTCGATGTTTTGGTGGATGAAACCCAAATCGCTTCAGTCAAGGTGGGAGACACCGCGGTTGTGACCTTCGCCGCGATCAATGGTTTGAGCATTCCTGGCAAAGTCACCTCGGTGGATCCCATCGGTGCCAGCAACTCCGGCGTGGTTAATTACACCGTTCGAGTCACCCTTGACAAGACCGATCCCCAGATCCTGATTGGCGCAACCGCCAATGTGGTTATCACTGTGAGTCAACCCCAAAGCATGATGACAGTCCCAGTGTTGGCTGTTCAGAATGATGCACAGGGTGAATATGTGGTGCGCGTGAACAATGGCTCAGCGGAACGGGTCTCTGTGGTCAGCGGCAAGATCATCGGTACCGAGGTCGTCGTAAAGGGCGATTTGAAGGTGGGCGATACTGTGGAGGTCACAGCCACATCGAGCACTACCACCTCAACCTCCTCTAGCAATGGCAATTCCTCCAACTTTAACCGCGGCGGCGGCGGACTCTTTGTCCCATAAATCATCATCACAAAATCAATCGAGGCAAATATGATCGAAGTTGAGAATTTGGTCAAAACATACAAGGTTGGCGATGATGATGTTCACGCGCTGGACGGCGTATCGCTCAAGATCAATGAAGGAGAAATGGTCGCCATCATGGGACCTTCCGGATCAGGAAAAAGCACCCTCATGGCAATCCTGGGCTGCCTGGATACTCCTACCAGTGGATCCTACCGCATCGACGACAAGGAAGTTGGCAGGTTGAATGAGAACCAGTTGGCAAACTTGCGCGCCCACAAAATCGGATTCGTGTTCCAGATGTTCAACCTTCTGCCGCGCACGAGCGCGATCGAAAATGTGGAGCTGCCCTTGATCTACGACGGTGTGACACCCAAACAGCGCAACGAGAAAGCAGTGGAAGCTTTGCAGGTGGTAGGTCTTCAGGATCGCATGCATCATCGTCCCAACCAGCTTTCCGGCGGACAGCAGCAGCGGGTGGCAATCGCCCGGGCTCTGGTGAATGATCCGGCCATCCTTCTGGCAGACGAACCCACCGGCAACCTTGACAGCAAGAGTGGAACAGAGATCATTTCTTTGTTTCAAAAACTGCACAAGGAAAAACATCTGACAGTGGTGTATGTGACTCATGATCCCTTCATTGCCAGGCACACAGAACGGATTATCCATCTCCGCGACGGTAAGATCGTGTTTGAGGAGCATGTCCAAAATCCCATTCAGGCAGGAACTCCGCGCCCGGATGAGGAGATTGACAGCCTTCATGGCAATTCAGATCTGGACGTGGAGGTGGCAGCATGAACATACTGAACAATCTTCGAGTCGCATTCCGCTCGTTGACAGCAAATATGCTGCGTTCCGTGCTGACCATCCTGGGAATCGTGATTGGTGTGGCTGCTGTGGTTGCGCTCCTCTCCATCGGAAAGGGTGCAACACAAAGCGTGACCAGCCGGGTGGAAAACCTGGGATCCAACTTGATCTCCGTCTCAACCAGGCGGTCTTTCCAACCCGGCGTGGTGGGCGATACCTCAGCCACCCTGTTGTACTCGGATTACCAGGCGATTCTAGCCAATGTAACCAACGTGAGGGCAATCGCACCGGTTTATTCTTCGGGTGCCCAGGTAATCTACCAGGATAAGACCTCCAATTACCAGGTGACCGGGATCAATGAAGATTACCTCACAGTATATTCATACACGGTTGCCAGCGGGCGTCCCCTGCTCGCTTCTGACAATGAATCCCAATCCAAGGTAGTGGTCATCGGTTCTCAGGTAGCCACTGATATGTTCAGCGGTCTTAATCCCCTGGGCCGCAGTCTGACCATCGACAAAGTCAAATTTGAAGTGATCGGCGTTCTCGCCTCCAAGGGCAGCTCAGGCTTCGGCAGTGGTGACGACGTTGTACTCATTCCGTTGCAAACCGGGTACACGTATCTCTTTGGATCTCGAGCCAGGCTGAACGGCAAAGCCACCCTGTCTTCCATATCCATGTCTGCGGCGGATGCGAATTCGGTGAACACAGTGATCTCAGAGGTGGAAACGGTGCTCCGAGGCCAGCACGGACTTGGCTTGAACGACACACTTCCGTTTAGCGTCTCCAGCCAGGCGCAAGCCCTTTCCACACTCAACCAGGTGACCAGCACCCTGACCGCCTTCCTGGGAGCCATCGCAGCCATTTCACTGATCGTGGGCGGCATCGGAATCATGAACATCTCACTGGTGTCTGTCACCGAGCGTACCCGGGAGATCGGCTTGCGCAAGGCTGTTGGTGCGCCCCGCCGTGCCATCCTGGTTCAGTTTCTGATCGAAACCATGACACTGGCGATCATTGGAGGTGTATTTGGAGTTCTCCTCGGCGTGGGTATCGCCATGATCGTATCCATTTCCGGCGTGATCCAGGCATCCATTACCTGGGATACGATCACGCTGGCATTTACTTCTGCAGCCCTGGTGGGTTTGTTCTTCGGGATTTACCCTGCCTACCAGGCTTCCAAAAAGAGTCCAATCGAGGCATTAAGATATGAATGAAACAACTGTTGTTACCGAGTCCAGGAAATCCTTGTTCAAAGGTAGACCTTTGACACTGATACTTGCTTCTGTCTTGCTCCTGCTGCTCATCCTCGTTTATGCGGTGTTACCTCTGACAGGTTTGGAGAGAAGCCTCTTCAGAGGTGGAGCCGGATTCAACCGCGGCCAGTTCCAGGGCAATTTCAATCCCAACAACCTGCCGAACGGTCAAAACTTCACTCCGGGCAATTTGCCCCAGGGGCAAAGCCAGAGCTTCAATGGCACTCGCCAGTTTAACCCCAATTCCGGGCTAAACCAGGTGGTGCGTATCCTGACCAACATTCTGCATTGGACGGTCATCGTGCTCGGCATTCTGGCACTGGTCGGATTGATGCTTAAGAAACGCTGGGGGATCGTTTTGGCGGTCATCCTAGCGGTGGTGGCTTTCGCCTTTACCCTGCCGTCACTGTTCAGACCATCATTCAATGCCTTTTCAATCTTGATCAATATCGCCATCGTGCTCTTCTCGGTGGGAGTGGTGGTTTTGAGCTTGCTGCCGCAATCACGCAAGGCTACCGCAGCTGTATAATCAACCCAGGGAGGTTACCTGTGAAGCAGCCTCCCTGGTGCACCTTTCGAAGCATGTGAGAGCCAAATGGCGAAAAAGATCCTGATCGTAGACGATGAGCAAAAGATCGTGGAAATCTGCGAAGATTACCTGAAAGCCGCTTTCTTCGACGTGATTTCGGCAAATGACGGCAGATCCGGGATCTCCCTTTTCCATCGCGAACATCCCGACTTGATCGTCCTGGATTTGATGATGCCTGGCATGGATGGGCTGGATGTTTGCCGTGAGGTCAGACGCGAAAGCAACGTGCCCATCATCATGTTGACCGCCCGTGTGGAAGAGGCAGACAAGCTGATCGGGTTGGAACTTGGAGCCGATGATTACATCACCAAGCCCTTCAGTCCCCGCGAACTCGTGGGGCGCGTGCGGGCGGTGCTCCGGCGTGCCAACGGCGGCACGCCCGTCGAAGTAATGCGCATCGGCAATATGACGCTTGACCGCAACCGCTATGTGGCTGTCACCCCTGAAGGCGAAGTTGCGCTCACACCCACTGAATTTGAACTGCTCGCCACGCTTGCCAACCAACCCGGGCGCATCTTCACCCGATCGCAATTACTGATCGCCGTGCGCGGGGTGGCTTTTGAAAGTTACGAACGGGCAATTGATTCGCACATCCGTAATTTGCGTAAAAAGATCGAACCGGCAGAAGGGGACCCAAAATACATCATCACCGTCCATGGCGTTGGGTATAAATTCATAAACGAATGAAGTTCAAAAATTCTCAACCCTCCTCTGTAAAGCAAATCCGCGGCAGGCTCATCCGTACCCTGCTGAAGGCTTTTGGCATTGTGGTTGTCCTGTTGATCGTCTCGGTCATTGGTGTGACGATCCTGAGCATCCTTCAAAATACCGGGCAGAATCCCTTCTTCAGGGCACCCAACGCATCCCTCCTGGAAGCTTTTTACATCGGCAAAGGGAATTGGAGCGGGATCAATACGCTGTTGAATCAATCAGATCAGCCGGGCGGCCCTTTTAACGGACTGGATTGGCGCGGTTCAGTGTTGGTTGACCCGAATGGCATCGTCATTGTAGACCACGGCAGTCAAACGAGCCCCATGATGGGGCACATGTACATGCCCCAGCCCGATCAAAATATCGTCCAGTTGACTGTGAACGGTCAGATCATCGGCTACCTGGTACAGGACCGCCGCGATGCCTTCCACCCCATCCGATACACTTTTTCAGTGATCAGTCCGATCATCCTGATCTCTTTTTCCCTTGGGATCCTGACCCTGGTATTTGCCATTCTGCTTACCCAGAAGGTGGTTAATCCTCTTGCTGAAGTAATCGATGCCGCTGAGCGGGTAGGAAAAGGCGATTTTACCGCCCGCGTGCCGCCGGGAAAAAGCAAGGATGATCTTTCGGTGCTGAGCGACCAGTTCAATGTCATGGCTTCTGAACTGGAGCGCAATGACCGTGAACGCAAGGAAATGACTGCCGATATTGCTCATGAACTGCGTACACCATTATCGATCCTGCGGGGAAGGTTGGAGGGAATCGTCGATGGCGTTTATCCTGCCAATGAATCCAGCATCACCCCGGCACTTGAAGAGACCTACCTGCTGGAACGGCTGGTGGAAGATTTGCGGCTGCTGACCATGGCGGAGAACCACCAGTTGCACTACGAAGCCAAATCAGTGGACCTGAAAGCACTCACTCAAAAGGTGATCGATGTCTTTCAGCCGCAGGCTCAAGATCAAAACGTGGAAATCGCCTTTGTTGCCCCCGATTCCGTGCCGACGATCCTGGCGGATCCACAGCGCGTGGAGCAGGTCGTCGGAAATATCTTTGCCAATTCGCTTCGTTATATCCAGGGCGAAGGCAAGATCGATGTCGCTCTGACTGCGGATGAGAATGAAGTGGTTCTGAGTATCGCGGATAACGGACCGGGCGTGCCGGAGGATCAACTGCCGTATATCTTCTCCCGTTTCTGGCGCAGCGAAAAATCACGCGCGCGGGCAACGGGAGGCGCCGGTCTGGGACTGACCATCGCCAAACAATTGATCGAAGCCCAGGGCGGGAAGATCGAAGCGGGTTCAAGCGAGCACGGCGGGCTAAAGATCACGCTCTCCTTTTCGAGGGAAGATCAGGCCTTATCACAGAATCAATCACAAAAATCAAAATAGATTTTCAAGACTTGCGAGTTTTAGGGATAAATCCCATTTAGTCGATTAAAAGTAGGGGCGATTCATGAATCGCCCCTACCTGTTGGATTGCCCCTTGAGGTTATTTTCCCGACACCCCATCAGGTTGGAGTTGAACAGGCTCGTCCATCTCCTCTTTTTCTTGCACATCCTTCATCCGGCTTACCAGGAACAGGCAAATCACCAGCATTGCTGCACCAAAAAGCAGGGCATTGGTGAAGGAGCCGTCAGGGCTGCGAAAAGCTTCCATGATGTACACAAAGACCACCGAAGCTTGCCCGAAAAGCTGGATCAAGCCGTTAAGCGTCCCTTCAGGCGTCGGAAAGGTCACTTCAGCAGAATACTGCATTCCAATGGGATTGGCGCTAACCAGAAAGAATCCGAGCACAAAGCCGGATGCCAGCAGCGCAAAAAGCGAACGTGAATATGCAACGCCAATCAAACCCGGGATGGCCAACCCAACACCAATGTAGAGAAAGAGCTGCCGCTTGCCGGTCTTGTCGGAAAGGGCTGGCAGGAGAACAGCTCCAATCACTCCTCCCAGCAGCAGCACCGCGCCCAGCGTACCGGCATCAGTGGGGGTGAATCCACGCGGGCGCACAATGCCTTCAATCCACGTGGAAATTCCATTGAACAATCCCAGTCCGATGAATGTGATCAACAGCCAGTACCAGAACTGTTTCACTTTGAGTGCCTGCTTGAGACCGTCAAACATGAGCGTGCGTTCCTCCTGTCCAGGCGGACAGGCAGGCGTGGGTGGATTCTCGCGCGCGAAAATCAAGAACAGCAGGGCGGAGAAGGCTGCCACAGCACCATAAACGAGCTGGATATGGGGGATGCTGAAGCTTTCAATGAGCACAGGAGTGAGCACCATGCCGAGCGCCATGCCTACCAGGTTGGCCAACGTGACCAATCCGACGGCTGTGGCGCGCTCATTGGGCGCAAACCAGTTGGCGGGAACTTTCATCCAGGTGTTCAGCAGGAAAGGCTGGGCAGCGGCTATTCCGATGGTAAAAAGCAGCACAAGGGTGTAGTTCTGACCAGCCAGCCCGCGGGCGATGCCAAAGATCGACATCATCACCACGCCAATGCCCACGGCAATCTTGAAGCCGTAGGTGTCGATCAACCACGATACCGGAATGGATAACGGAATGAACGCCAGCATGAAAACCATCGAAAGCATGCCAATACTCAGATCCGTCACTCCGTAAAAACTGGCTGCCGGACCGGTGATCGGCGCGTATGCGATCCACAATCCCTGAATTGCGAGATTGGCGAACATGAAAACAGCCAGAACCACCCACCTGTAACCATATACCTTGAATTGCTTCTCTTCCATAACACACTCCAACGCCGGAAATTAATCTGCTCTTGATGATAGTACTAACCCGACAGAATGCCACTCGATTCGCCGACCCAAATCAATGGAAATGTTACACAGTATGAATGGGGATTTTCATCTTCCCATAGGGTGATTTTGATCGGCATGGAATTCGAGAGTGACATGATATGATCTGCATATCCTGATTTCAGAGGCAATCATGTTCTATCTGTTATTGGTATCCATTGCATGGGCATTTTCATTCGGGCTGATCAAGGGAAACCTGGCTGGAGTGGATTCGAATTTTGTCTCCTTCGCCCGGATGGCATTTTCGCTGCTTGTTTTCCTCCCATTCGTCAAGTTCAAAAAGATCAACCGCAGGAAAGTCCTGCTCCTGGCATTGGACGGCGCCTTGCAGTTTGGGATCATGTACATTGCCTACACGGCATCCTTCAAGTACCTCAAAGCCTATGAAGTGGCGCTTTTCACCATATTTACCCCCATTTATGTAACCCTGATCAATGATGCCTTCAACCGCAAGTTCAACCCAGCTTTCATGTTGACCGCCCTGATGGCGGTTGCGGGAACCTACATCATCGAGAGCGGGCAGGCTGTGAGCATCGGCATCTGGTGGGGATTCCTGCTGGTGCAGATCTCAAACCTGGGTTTTGCCTTTGGTCAGATCTTCTACCGGCGGTTGATGGCTGATGAGCCTGCGCTGAAGGACCGGGATGTGTTTGGGATCCTCTACCTAGGCGCATTCGCGGGTACGGGTGTGGTCACACTGCTCTTTACACCGCTTTCTACTTTGAATCTCACCTTTACCCACTGGTGGACGCTGATCTACCTGGGGATATTTGCCTCGGGTATTTGCTTCTTCCTTTGGAATCTTGGCGCCCGCAAAGTGGACGCCGGGGCGCTGGCGATTTTTAACGATCTGAAGATCCCGCTTTCAATCGCCGTGTCGCTGCTGGTGTTTGGCGAAAAAGCCAACGTCACCACATTGTTGATCGGCGGCGCGGTCATTGTCATCTCGCTGGTTCTGAACGAACTGTGGGTCAAACGGAAAACCGCAGCGCTGGTACCGTCGGCTGGTCAAATCACCGAAAACTAGCGAATTGAAATCTTCGTAACCTGAAAGCAAAGAGGCGCAGAAATGATCCGCGCCTCTTCGTCTTCAACAATTTGCACTTACTTTCTGAAAGCCGCTTTCTGCACAATACGGACCAGCACTTCCACTGCCTTGTCAAGCGAAGCGGTGGGGATGCATTCGTACTTGCCGTGGAAATTGAACCCCCCGGCAAAGAGATTCGGGCAGGGCAGCCCCATGTATGAAAGTCTGGATCCATCGGTTCCGCCGCGCACCGGCATGGTCACGGGTTTGATTCCTGCTTCGACTATGGCTTCGCGCGCGATATCCATGATGTACATCACCGGTTCGATCTTTTCCCGCATGTTGTAATACTGGTCCTTTAGCGTGACCTTCACCGTACCTGCCCCGTACCGGGTATTGATAAAGTCAGCGGAATCGAGCATTTTCTGCTTGCGGGCTTCGAATTTCACCCTGTCATGGTCTCGAATGATATAGGTCAGCCTGGTGTGCTCGATATCGCCTTCCATCAGGAACAGGTGGGCGAATCCATCATACCCGGCAGTGAATTCCGGGCGTTCGTTAACCGGCAGCAGGGCGTTGAACTCCATGCCGACCAGCAGGCTGTTGACCATCTTGTCCTTGGCTGATCCGGGATGTACGTTCTGCCCTCTGACCTCAATCTCGGCGCTGGCAGCATTGAAGGTTTCGTACTCAATCTCGCCCAGCTCCCCGCCGTCAACGGTGTAGGCAAAATCTGCTCCAAATTTCGCCACATCGAAGAAATCTGCTCCCCGCCCCACCTCTTCATCAGGAGTGAAACCAACCTTGACCGTGCCGTGCTTGATCTCGGGGTGGTTGACCAGTATCTCAATGGCCGTCATGATGGCTGCGGCTCCTGCCTTGTCGTCAGCGCCAAGCAGGGTGTTGCCGTCGGTGGTGATCAATTCCTGCCCCACGTACTTCTTCAATTCCGGAAAGACCTCCGGCGACATATGAATGTCTTTTTCGGCGTTCAACAGAATATCTCCGCCGTCGTAGTGTTCGATGATCCGGGGATTGACATTCTCGCCGGACATGTCCGGGCTGGTATCCATGTGGGCGATCAAGCCGACCACCGGTGCAGGCGTGTCGATATTCGCAGGGAGTGTCGCCATCACGTAGCAATGATCGTCCAGGCTCACATCCTGCAAGCCCATCGCCTTCAATTCCTCCTCCAGCATCCTGGCAAGGTCGAACTCATTGGGCGAACTCGGCACCTGGTCCTGGTTTCGCACCGATTGGGTGTTGATCTTTACATAGCGCAGCAATCTTTCCTTGGCAGAAGTCATTTTTCCTCCACAATTTTTTCAGTTTTTCTATTATAGCCCCCAAGTGCAAATGGTAAAAATGACCGAAATGCAAAGAGCCGTCTTTCGACGGCTCCTTGTGTTATTGCGCTGCGGCTTCCCTACTTTAGCGAGAGGAGGGATGCCGCAGCGCTGTGTTCAAAACATTTACACATCGTAGACATCACCTCCTCTTCGTTAGGATGGCAATTTATCGCTGCATGCTTAGTAAATCATAATCCGCTGTGTCTGTCAAGTTTTTTTGGACGGGTGCTTGCGTCTCGTAATGTCCTTCCGTATAATGCCGGATATGATTGACAACTCTGCGAAACACCGAAGAGGATTGCTGATCCCCCTTTCAGCGCTCCTGCCCGGAGTGATGCTCTTCACCTGGCTGCGCTTCGCTCCGCCGGGGCTGGCAGGCAAACTCTGGGCGATCGGCTACAGCGTATGCCACCAAATTGCTTCCCATTCGTATATCGTTGGTGGAGTGCAGTTGCCTTTATGTGCCCGCTGCACCGGACTTTTTCTTGGAGCATGGATTACTTTGACCTTTCTGGCAACCCGCAGCCGAAAATGCGCTTTTCCCAAAGCCAAATACCGCTGGATGCTGTTGGTTATCCTCCTGGCATACGCCGCTGATGGCTTGAATTCCGCACTGTTTGAGATTGCACCCTCGCTCAGCCTTTACCCGCCCTCCAATCTATTGCGTCTGACCACCGGAGTGCTGATGGGCATTGCACTGGGTGTATTGCTGACGAGTCTATGGAATCAGATTTTGTGGAAGGATGGCCTTGATGTGCCGGCGTTGAACTCGATCCGCGAGTGGTTCATCCTTCTGGCAGCGGGGGGAAGCATTGTTTTGATGGTCAATCTTGGGTGGAATTCTCTCTATTATCCGCTTGCACTGCTCTCCACCGCAGGCGTGGTGATCTTGCTTTCCGCTGTTTATACCCTTTTATGGACTTTGGGGTTAAAGAAGGAGAATACTCTGATAACCTGGACGGAACGACCCTGGATTTTTTTGCTGGGTGCGGGGACCGCAATGGTTCAAATCAACCTGGTGGATGGACTCCGTTTGTTACTCACCCATACCTGGGCGGGAATCGCTTTATAATGAAACAGGTGAAATGAAATGGATGTATTGTTCAATATTTTTTCAGCCTTTGGTTTGTCAGCCAGTGCAGGTCTCAACGCCTACATCCCCCTGCTGACGGTTGCCGTTCTGGCAAAGTTCACCCACTTGATCAAGTTAAGTTCCCCCTGGGATACGCTGACCTCGTGGTGGGTGATCGGGGTCTTGACCGCCCTTTCCATTGTGGAATTCTTCGCCGATAAGTTCCCGGCGGTCAATCACGTCAATGACGTAATTCAAACGATTGTAAGACCGGTCGCCGGTGCCATCGTTTTTGCCGCGGGGAGTTCCACCATTGCCAAGGTTGACCCCGTGCTTGCTCTCATCGCTGGGCTGCTCGTGGCAGGTGGGGTTCACGCAGCTAAATCGCTGGTGGTGCGGCCGGCTGTTACTGCCACCACTGCAGGCGTGGGTAACATCCCGGTGAGCATGGCAGAAGATGCCACTTCCACGGTGGTGTCCCTGCTGTCCATCGTCGTTCCGGTGATCATCGGCTGCGCTCTCGTCCTGCTGACCACCTTCATCGTCACCCGCATGATCTTCAAAAAGCATCCCGATCCAGCTGATATTGATAATCAGCGCAACCCATGAGATCATCAGAGGATCTGGAAGAAAAATCCTCTCTGCCGCCTGAAGAACTGGCCCGGCGGAAACACCAGATCTGGCTCATCGCTGGATGGATGGTGTTGGGCTTCTGCCTGGCGGCAGCATTATTGATGGGCGTCTTTCTTTTGTATCGAGAGCCCCTTCGCCAGTTCCTGATATCTCTTGGCGGTTAATTTACTTGAATTCATCCAAATTAGTTAAATGAAATTCCCCCGGAGACTTGAACAGGGTCTTTAGCTCTGCCAGTGCCCTGAGTGATTGCTTGTGATCTTCCAGGTCCAGGTCAAGCGCCTCGAAATCATCCTCGTCCAGTACCAATTGCCTGCCGTCTGGATAGACAAGCAGATCCAACGCCAGATCGACGTAACGGATCTGGTTTTCTGTGATCACCGCCGGACGGGTGACATTGCAATACCAACCCTTGAGGGTATCGGTTCTGTAGTCGTGGATCTCAAATATGTTGTACCAGCGATTGTCAAAGTACTTCTCAATGAAGCGGTCACCTTTAGCCAGTACGATTTCGTGGAAAGGAAGGTCGACGCGGTTGAAAAAGGCTTCAATCAAGAGAGAGTGCTCAGTGCTTTCGAGCACTCTGCCGGTATAGCGCCAGATTTCAACACCCTCCAAATTTTGCTTGATCACAGTCACTTCGCGGCTCATCTTGATTCACCATACCAGAGAAGAGCGTCCTGGCAGAGCGAAAGCGTCACTTGAGCACCCATTGCCAGTGGGGCTTGAACAAAGAAGGTCAGTTCTGCGGTGTTTGCGGTGCGCAATTTTATACGGTAATGGTCAATTTGATAAATACACGATTCAACTTGTCCGGTCACCCTATCCATTGAATCAGCCTGACTGGTCGAAACGGCCATGAAAGGTTTGATCAAAAGTGTGCCTTTTGAACCCACCGGCATGGAGTGGTTGATTTGAGGGTGAAACCTGCCCAAACCAGTTTGCACGGTAAAAGGAGCTGACCCCACTACCTCGCCTGCAACAAAATTAGTCATCCCCAGGAACTCGGCTGCCCACAGGCTCGCCGGCCGCGCGTACACATCGCTGGCATTGCCCGCCTGCTCGATACGTCCTTCATGCAGCAGCGCAATCCGGTCAGATAACGCGAGCGCCTCCTCCTGGTCATGGGTGACGTAGATGGCGGGTATGCCTGATTGCTGCAATTGCTCCCGCAGCTCATCCTGCATCTCTCCGCGCAGCGCCTTGTCCAGCGAGCTCAAGGGCTCGTCCAGCAGCAGCAGGCGCGGATTGGGAGCCAGTGATCGTGCAAGCGCCACTCGCTGCTGTTCCCCGCCCGAAAGGTCGGTTACCTTGCGGCTGGCGAATTCCCCCATGTTCACACGGTCGAGAGCAGCCTTTACCTTGCGGTTGATTTCCTCTTCGCCGAGGTTCTGCAGTCGCAAACCAAAAGCCACATTTTCCATCACATTTAGATGCGGGAAAAGCGCAAAATCCTGAAACATCAGGCCAAAACCGCGCCTGTGAACCGGAAGATTGGTAATATCCTCGCCGTTCCAAAGGATCCTGCCACTGTCTGCAGTCTCGATGCCTGTGATGATGCGCAGCAGGGTGCTTTTACCGCTGCCCGACCTGCCCAGCAGGCAGAGAAGCTCCCCTGAATGGATCTCCATCGAAAGGTCCACCAGCAGAGGCTCGTTTTCATAATTCTTTGCCAGGTGCTCAACGGTCAAAACATCCACAGGGGTTCCTTTTCTACTCAGCGGCTTCCTGAATCTTTTCGAGCATAAAAATGGCGGCTCCGCAAACCAAAAGCAAGATCGTAGACATGGCCATGGCCTGCCCGTAGTTCAATGCTCCTGGCTGCGACAAATAGCGGTAGATCGCAATTGGCAGGGTGGGCAGATCGGCACGCGCCAAAAAGGAAGTCGCGCCGAATTCGCCCAGCGATATGGTGAAGGAGAAGATCGCGCCCACCAGCGCCGAGCGGCTGATGATGGGCATCTCCACCTTCCACCAAACCTGCCAGGGCGTGGCACCGAGCACACCCGCTGCCTGCCGGTAGGAGGCTGGAATCGATGCCAGCACCGGCTGCACCGTGCGCACCACAAAGGGCAGCGCCACCAGGCTGTGGGCGAATGGGATCAAAAGAGGGAAGCTCCTTGTATCCAGAGGCGGATGGGTGAACGTAACGATGAATCCCAGTCCAAGTGTGACCGCTGAAGTACCCAACGGAAGCATGATCGCCAGGTCCATCAGCCAACGCCTGCCTTTCATGCGTGTCAGCGCGTAAGCTGCCATCAATCCGAAACTCACGGAGATAAGCACGGTCACAAGGGCAAAAAAGAGCGAGTTCAGCGCAGCCCGCGCGGGGGAGACATAGAAAATCGAGTTGCTGCGATTGACGAACAACTCGCGGTAATAATCCAGGGTGAGACCTGCTTGCACGGTTCCCCGCTCACCCCGGTTGGCTTCAAGGCGGGTAAAGGAACGCGAGATCATGGCTGCCATGGGAAACACCTGCAGCAGAACGAGGAAGATCACCATCAGCAAGATCAACAGTTTTTCGCCAGATCGCCTGGGGAGCCGTATCCCCTCTCCTTTTAACCGCGGCAGCAAGGGAATGTTCATTCCTGAAGCCAGATGTGAATACACCCAGGTGATCATCAAAGTGAAGGCAATTTGCACCAGGGAGAGCAGTCCGGCAGCCGGCAGATTAAGAAAGGACAGCGCCTGGGTATAAATCGCCACTTCCAGCGTTTCGAATTTTGGACCCCCGAGGATGAGGATCACGCCAAAGCTGGTGAAGTCAAAAAGGAACACCAGCAGTCCGGCCACCAGCAGCGAGGGACGCAGCAGCGGCAATGTAACCTTGCGGATCACCTGCCTGCGATCGGCACCCAGCACCCCGGCAGCCTGCTCGAGGCGCGGATCAAGCTGCGCCCAGGCGCTGCCCACCACCCGTATGACAATGGGAATGTTGTAAAAGACATGTGCAATCAAAATGGCAGCCAGCGTATTAACGATGCTGAGGGGCGGCGCAGTAAGGTGGAAGATCTGCATCAAAATCAGATTGAGCCATCCCCGCGGACCAAGCAGGGCATTGATACCCGCGGCTGCCACTACGGTGGGAAGAATAAAGGGCACGGTGGTCAGCGTGCGCAGCAACCGCTTGCCGGGAAAGTTGAAACTGGCAAACACATACGCTGCGGGGATGCCCGCCAGCATGGTGAGAATCGTCGACAATGCTGCCTGCCACAGTGTGAACCACAATGGCTGCAGCACCAACCCGGCACTGATCATACTCCCCTGCGCGGCTGCCCGGGCGAAGGCCATTTTGAAAATGGAAACAAGTGGGTAAAAGAAGAATAATCCCAGGAAAAGCAGCGGCAGCAGCCAGAGCAGGCTGCTCAACCATTGCAGGAGAATCTTTCTCACTCCCAACACCCCTACCGCAGGATGGCTGCGGTCCAATCCGCAATCCACCTGTCGCGGTTCTTTGCCACCAGCGCGGGGTCAAGCAGTGCAGGCTGCTCTGCCTGCGAAGCATATTTGACAAACGCCTCAGGCAGTGCTGCATCCGGGTTCACCGGGTAGACGAACATTTGCAGCGGCATATCCTCCTGGAATTGTTTTCCGAGCATGAAGTCGACGAATTTGCGTGCCAATTTCTCATTCTTCGTCCCCTTGAGGATGCCCACAAATTCCACCTGGCGGTAGCAGGTACCCGGCGCGGTGATGGATGCGGTGGGCGAATCCTTCAGGGGGGTGGAGGCATACACCACCTCGGCAGCCGGAGAAGAGGCGTAGGAAACCACCATCGGCTGCGCGCCCTTGCCGGATGAACCGCTGAAATTGGTGTAATAGGCTGTTTCCCAGTCGTTGACCACCACCAACCCGTTTTGTTTGAGCTGCTTCCAGTAATCCAGGTAATGATCCTCGCCAAAATGGGCGATGGTCGCCAGCAAGAATGCCAACCCCGGTGAAGACGTGGCAGGGTTTTCCATCACCAACAGGCCGTCCTTGCCGGACCCCGGTCCATATTCGGGTTTGACCAGGTCCTCAAACGATTGCGGAACCGTCAAATTATGACTGCTGAAGTAGGCTTTGTCAAAATTGATGCACACATCGCCGTAATCCACTGGGGAAGCCTCATTGTTGTGGGCGAGCTTGAAGGCAGGATCGATTTTTGCCAGTTCGGGAGAAGCATAAGGTTCAAAGACATTCTCGGCGATTGCCCTGGAAAGAAAGGTATTGTCCACCCCGTAAAATACATCACCCTGCGGCGAACCCTTGGAGAGGATCACGCGATTGAGCGCCGACCCGGCATCCCCGCTTTTGACAAATTCCAGCCTGGCATTGTTCTGGCTCTCAAACGCTTTGACCACCGATTCACTGACCGCAAAGGAATCATGAGTGATCACGGTCAATGTCACCGGTCCTGAAGGCTTTGGCGTGCAGCCTGCTGCAACTCCAACCAGGAAGGTCAAGAGCAATAAAGAAGAAACCCATCTAAATCTCATTGGCACCACCTTTACTTTTCGCTATGCTTGCCCTGTGGGGAAAAGATGCAAAGCAAGGAACCGCTTTCCACACTCACCTGCGCAGTCTCTTCCAGCATCACATTACTGACGCCGCGCGAACGATCCGGCGTAAGGGTCTCGAATTCCAGGGGATACTTAAGCCCCTGTGTGGAGACTCCCACCGCAGGTCCACCCCAGGGAAGCAGTGAGATGCGATCTCCGGGTTCACCTTGAATCTCTTTCGCGCTGATGATCAGGAAAATTTGCTCACTTTCAGAAAGGATCCGCACATTGGTATCGATCAATTCCGGCATCAGCAGCAGCGACAGATTGGCAAGTTCCTGGTCGATGCGTCCGCCAAGTGCGCCGAAGACCAGAACCATCTCAGGTTCTTCCACGATCGCCCGTAGCAGAGCCAGTTCCAGGTCGGTTTGATCTTTGTCGACTGGAAACTGCTCCACCTTGCAGCCTTTTGCTCTCATTTCGTCCACTTGCTGGGGCGTGACCGAATCAAGATCGCCAACCAGATACTGTGGAATCAAGCCTAGTTTGAGCAAATGATTCAACCCCCCATCCGCTGCAACAAGCAGATCAGATGCGCGAATTTGCTCCAAAGCCCACTCAGGATGTTTCAACTCTCCATTGGCAAATACAATTGCCCTTTTGCCAGACATAAAGAAACCCTCCGCCAGGGAGGGTTGATAAACTCGGTTGGTATCTCCCTCCGCCGGCATTATCCGGATCAGGTTATTAGGGTCAAGGACGTCCAGTCCTCCTCTCAGCCCGGTTTGCCAGGCTCCCCGTTCCTATTCTTTGATTGCAGTATAGAACCAAGACTGAAGAAAGTCAAGAAAAAGATCATTCGATGACGAACATCATCATCAACATCATAGTTATTCATCCTCATCTGGATGTACTTCACCGTTCAAAGATATAATTCGATTGTTAATGATCGAACATATTCGACGGCAGGACGTGCCTTGAAAACCTTGATCCAGGTGGATCATCTTACGTACCAACATCCTGGAGCTGCTGAAAAGCAAGCTCCGGCGTTGAAGGATATCAGCTTCACGATTGAAGAGGGGGAATTCGTGGCACTGGTCGGCGCCAACGGATCCGGCAAAACCACCCTTGCGCGGCATCTCAATGCATTGTTCACGCCCACCTCAGGAAATGTGCTTGTGGATGGGAATAACACCCGTGAACCCCGACTGCATCAGCAGATCCGTGCCAATGTGGGCATGGTTTTCCAACACCCCGAAGATCAAATCGTTGCCACCATTGTTGAAGAGGATGTGGCATTCGGTCCTGAGAACCTCTGCCACCTTCCTGCGGTGATCCGCAGCGAGGTGGACCAGGCGCTGAAGATCGTCAACATGGGTGAAAACCGCCGCCGCCAGCCCCACCTTCTTTCCGCCGGGCAGATGCAGCGCGTAGCGCTGGCAGGCGTGCTGGCAATGCAGCCGCGCTGCATCATTTTTGATGAAACCACTGCCATGCTCGACCCTGCAGGAAGGCGGGATGTGCTCAACCGCATGGCAGACCTGAACCGCATGGGGATGACCATCCTGTTCATCACCCATTTCATGGAAGAGGTCTCGCTTGCACGCAGGGTTCTGCTGCTGAATCAGGGCAGCCTGGCGTTTGACGGCACGCCGCAGGAGCTTTTTGCCAACGTGGCTTTGATCAACGATTCCGGTCTGGACCGCCCTGCTGCCGCCCGCCTGCTGGAAGCATTTCCGTCCCTCTTCCCGGGCATCAAGACAGCCTCCGCGGATTTGAATCCACTGCTCGAAGCGATCCCGGTATACACGGGAATCGCTCAACCTCTGCCGATCCTGGCGGTACAGGGGCCTGGAAACCTGCCCAACGAAATCGAGATCCGCGATTTGAGCCACATCTACATGGCAGGTACACCCCTGGCGCAGCAATCGTTGATCAGTGTTTCCATGGAGGTGAAGAAAGGCATCCCCCACGGTCTGGTGGGGGCCACAGGGTCTGGGAAATCCACCCTGCTTCAACATCTCAACGGGCTCTACCTTCCGCAGCACGGCAGCATCAAGGTCGGGCCCTATGATCTCAATTCTCCTGAGGTGAATGTCAAGGGATTAAGACAGTACGCCGGGCTGGTATTTCAAAACCCTGAACTCTATTTCTTCGAACAATACGTGGGGGATGAAATCGCATTTGGACCCCGCGCACACAAGGAAAGCGACATCCGTGAGAGCGTAAAGTGGGCAATGAACCTTGTTGGGCTTGATTTTGACGCTTTCAAAGACCGCATCACCTCCACGCTTAGCGGAGGCGAGCAGCGCAAGGTTGCACTCGCCGCTGCCCTGGCTTCACACCCCACCCTGCTCATCCTGGATGAACCCACTGCCGGTCTTGATCCGCGCAGCCGCCGTAATTTACTCTCCAACCTGAAGCAACTTGAAGGTGAGGGAACCCAGGCGATTTTTTCTTCGCACAACATGGATGATATTGCCGAGATGGTGCAAAACATCACCATCCTGTCCAAAGGTTCCAGCCTGGTCAGCCTGCCGGTTTACGAAGCCTTCACCGACCGCGAGATGCTGCTGGGTGCAGGGCTTGAGCAGCCCTCTGCGGTGCGTTTTGCGCAGGCGCTGCGCTACCGCGGCTGGCCAATATCGAGGAGTGCGGTGACGTTGAAAGCCGTGGCCGACGAGATCAGGCGCGCGATGGATGGAGCAACTCATGAGTGAATTTGAGTTCCTGCCCAGCGCGACCATTGGTCAATACATTCCCACAGGGTCAATCCTGCACCGTATTGATCCGCGTGCCAAACTGGTGGGTTTCGGCTTGCTGATGCTGGCGATTACCTTCAGCACATCCAAGATTGGAATCGGCGTGGGACTGGCAGCAGTGATTCTGGGTGTGATTCTTTCCCGGGTACCTCTCAAGTACGCCCTGAAGGGCTTGATTCCGCCACTGCCCTTTATGATCTTCATCGCAATTCTTCAGTTCTTCTTTTACCCCAATCCCGGCACCTCGATCTTATTCATACTGGGACCGGTTGTGCTTTCGACTGCCGGCATCCTGTCAGGAATTCTAATCGTCCTGCGTTTCTTTACCCTGATTCTCGCCATCAGCCTGATGTCCTTTGTCACGTCCACATCCGAGTTGATCCAGGGGCTGCAAAAGCTGCTGGCTCCCCTTAACCGTCTGGGAATTCAAACCATGGATTTTGTGATGGTCATTCAGGTCACTTTGAAATTCATCCCCTTCCTGGCACAATCGGCGGAACGCATCGCGAAAGCACAGGCGTCCCGCGGGGCGGAATGGGGTGTCAAAACAAGAAGTCTGATGACCCGGGTACGTCAGATCATCCCGCTGATCATACCTTTGTTCACCACCAGCCTGCGGCGTGCAGAAACGATGGCGCTGGCCATGGATGCCAGGGCTTACGGTTTTAAAACGAATCGCACCAGCATGTTTGAGTACAAATTTAGCTGGCGCGATGGTCTATTTGTTTTGGTATTATCCGCAACCGCGGCGGCAATTCTCTTTATCTAGTCTTCAGTGATTAGAGCTGTGAGCCTTGCCGTTTGCCTATACGGATCTGGCGAACAACTGCCACGACCAACAATGTGATAATGGCAGAAATCACGATTTCGGGTAATCCATTCACAACAGTAGTGGTCCCAATCAAAACCCAGGGGAAATATCCCCATAGGCCGATCATGCCAAGCACTAGCACGGTATTGGTTGCAGACCCTGCAATGGCGCTGACAATGATCGCAGGCACCTGCCAGCGTTTGAGGGAAGTGTATACCAACCATGCGATCGGACCAATGAAAAGGCGGGGCAAAACAGCGATGACAATATTGCTGAAAATGATGTCACCGGTGCCATTTGGCGCCACGGACTGAATCCAGCTAAACAAGCCGAAAATCAAACCGATGACCGCTCCCACCACGGGACCTTCGAGAATTGCTCCGATGATCACCGGCACATGCATGATGGTTAGCGAAGTACCGCTGAACCAGGGCAGGAACCCCCAGCGGGTAAGCCCCAAGAGAATAGAAATGGCGGATAAAACACCAGCGACCACGATTTTCCGAGTACGATTCTGTGCCATTGCACCCTCCAACACAAACCTGAACCAGATTGCCTGTATTTTATCATGCCATTGATGAGGCAAAGAAATTTGTAAAAAAGACGGTCTTTCTTACACGGGTTTGCGCCGCATGGGTAGTACCACGGTGACCTTTGTTCCCGAACCCGGTTTGCTGGAAAGCTTGATCCTGCCGTGATGCGCCTCCACCAGACCCCGGGCAATGGATAGCCCCAGCCCGCTGCCTTTCTGCGCGGAGCGCGAACCGTCTTCCACCTTGTAGAAACGATCAAATACCCGCTCCAGATGCTCTGCGGGGATTCCCTTGCCTGAATCGACAACCTCGATCTGCACCTGATTTGTCACCACCCTCGCAGTCAGCTTTACCCAACCGCCGGTATTGTTGTGGCGGATGGCATTGTCCACCAGGATGAACAAAACCTGCTGCAGGCGGTTGGGATCGGCCATGAGTTCAAAAGAATCTGATTCCCCCGACAATTCGATGCCTGCCTGGGAAGCGATCATATTCATCTTTCGGGTTACCCTGTCCAGGAACTCCGGGAACTTCACCTGTTCCTTTTCAAGCATCACGGTATGAGCGTCGAGGCGGGAAAGCAAAAGCAGATCATCAAGAAGCTGTTTCATATAATCCGAGTCGCCGAGAGCATCTTCCAATACCAATTGCTGTTGAGGAGCGTTGGCGTCGCGTTTTGCCACCTCAATTCCGGCACGAATGAGTGTCAAGGGTGCGCGCAATTCATGGCTGGCATTCGCCACGAAATCCTTCTGCTTTTCAAATGCCACCTCCGCTGGTCGAATGGATTTTCCTGAAAGGAACCAGGCACCTGCACCGATGATAAAGACACTGCCCGTGCCGATGAGGATTAATCCACGCAGAAGCTGCTTCAGAACATCCATTTGAGGTTTGAGCGATTTTCCCACCTGGATGGCGGCAATATCTGCTGTGGCTGGAACCCGGTAGGTCAACACACGAACGGGAGTTCCGTCCTGCGTCTTGATGGTGCGAATGTCCGACCCGTACTTTAAGACCTGTTGAAAAACTGCGGGGCTTAATTGTGCCTGGGAGATCACCTGAGTACTGCCGGTTGTGGGCAGACCTTTGATCGTGAGCGGCAGCACGAAAATATCCGCCAGTTCGCTTTCTTCCAGCATACGATGCGAGGATTCTTGTTCATCGGCGAGTATGGCTGGAGTTTCTGTTGACTCTGCCACACCGGTCGAGGAAATCGTATCGATCGTCATCAAGCCTGAATTGCTGATGGATTTGTATAAGTCTGCGGGAATGGGAGCCCTCATCTCGACAAATTGGAGACCCATTTTGAGCTTCAACGCCTGGTCGGTACTGGATTGAAAATAGTAGTTGAGGAGCCCATAGGAAATACCGCTCAAGACTGCCACGAGTCCCAGTCCGATCAACAGGTACATCAAGGTCAAACGCAAACGGAGTTCGCTAAGCATCGTCACCCGAAAAACGGTATCCGAACCCTCTGACGGTGTGAATGGGATCCGGACTGCCGTCAGCCTTCAATTTTTGCCGGAGATACGAAATATACACATCCACCATTTCCGGCTGCACACTGTGATCGTATGACCAGACATAATCCAGAATGGACTGCCGGGTGAGGGTTTGATTGGGGTTGCGCAGAAAGTACTCCAGCATATCCCATTCCTTTTTCGTCAGGTTGAGAGCGGTACCCGAGCGTCGGGCTGAATGTACCTTGAGATCCATCACCAATTTACCTACCCTCAACTCATCACTAGAGCTGGCAGCGCCATTGAATCTCCGGTTGAGTGCATGCAGACGTGCAATGAGCTCATCAAAGGAAAACGGCTTGATAAGGTAATCATCCGCCCCGCTTTCCAGCCCCGCCACCCTGTCTTCCACCTGCCCCCGCGCAGTGAGCATCAGCACCCCTGAATGTACTCTGGCTGCCCGAATTGCCCGGCAGATGGAGAGACCGTCTCGCCCTGGAAGCATCCAGTCGACGATGATCAGATCATAGGTGTCGCGCAGCGCCAATTCCAATCCGGTATCCCCGTCGGAAGCCTGATCCACATTGTATTTCTCATCTTCCAGAACCGTCTTCATCAATGAAGCCAGCCGCCGGTCATCTTCAATCGTCAAAATCCGCATTTTTGTCTCTCTACAACAATTATTCCTTACCAATCTTGGAATTGGATTGGAAACTCCAGCCAAATCCTAAAGAAAAGGTCAAGGATATTCGGATAAATTATATCCAGTAATGGTCTATCTGAAAAAGGAGTTTTGATAATGAATAAGAATCGCAGTTTGATGATTTCAATTTTTATAACGGTATTTTTGGTTGTGATCGCCGGTGGAGTAGCCACGACCGTGTTAGCGAATAATCAATCACCAAAGAAAAGTGCTCTCAGCGCGGCTGACGCAGTGAAGACCTACCAGGCGCGTGAAGCCGAATATCAGGCTTTGCTGGATAAAGCCAATCATGAATTGGAACTGGCCAATCAACAGATCACCGCATTGGCAGGTACACCCTCGCAAGATGCGCAGGGTCAAAATTCAAACGAAGAATACCCTGTGACTGAAGAAATGGCCAAAGTCATCGCCTACCAGGCAGCCAAGGATTATCCTTTGGAAGATCCTGAACTGGTGGATTACAATGGCAAGGTTGCTTATGAGGTGAAGTTTGCCAATGGCAATATCTATGTGGATGCGACCACAGGGCAGATTCTTTTCAACGGAATCAGCTCGGCAATCAAACAGACGATTACCGCCGATCAGGCTGCAAAGTTGGCGATAAGCTATGTTGGGAACTCGAACATCGAAGATATTGAAGTAAAGACCTACAATGGCAGCCGGGTCTACATGATCAAATTCCAAAATGGTCAGGAAGTATACGTCGGCCTGGATGGTACCATTGTGGCAGTGAAATTGCCGTCAGCGTCCACAAGTTCACATGAAACTGAATCCGAACATGAACAAGAGACTCCAGAAGTGGATGATTAATCCACCCGCCTATTCTGGAAAATAAATTATGAAGAAAAAGATCTTTGTACCTGGTGCGACCAAAGTCCTGCTGGCGTTGACATCGCTGGCAGGCACGGTTGGTCTGTGGAACGTCATTTCGAATCAGAGCCTGGCAGCAGCACAAAAAGCCAACGAAACCGTGGACTTACCTTCCTCGCTGGCTCCCTTGCCAACGGTCATTCCGCTGGTGCAGGTAACACCTCAAAACGTGGTTCCAGACCAATCTGCCAGCGGAGCAGCCGCAACCCTTCGTAAAGTGGCACCCCAACCGGTCAATCCTGCTCCGAATGCAAGCGCGGCTGTACAGGCACCGGCGATCATCCCCAATCCCGTCACCACCACAGGGTCTTCCAAATGATCCAGACCAAAGATTTCCGCTCCATGGGATCCAGGATCTTCCTAGTGCTCGACAGCTCTGATCCACAGGCATTTGAAGCGATCCAGCAGGTTCCTGGGTGGTTCAGAAGAGCAGAAGCCATTTTCAGCCGGTTTGATCCGGAAAGCGAGTTGAGCCGGCTGAATCATTCCCAGGGTTCACTTTTCCACGCCAGTCCGGAAATGATCGAGGTGCTGCTGTTGGCGAAAGAAGTACGTGAACACACAGATGGGCTGATCACACCCACAGTACTGGATGCGCTAATCAACAACGGCTATGACACTGATTTTTCATCCCTCAAATATCTGCATCCAAGCGGCGGATCAAGAATACAGCTTCTCCCGCCGGATGCCCTGGATTTTGAGCTTGATGCCACTGCAGGTACGGTACTTTTGCCGAAGGATGTAAAGCTGGATTTGGGCGGGTTTGCCAAAGGCTGGACGACACACCAGGTGATGACCCGTCTCTCGGCGCTTGCTCCGGTACTGGTGAACGCCGGGGGTGACATCGCTGTCAGCGGTCCCCGATCCGACGGCGATTCCTGGCTGATCGGGGTTGAAAACCCGCTTGATGCCCGGGAAAATGTCGCCATGGTCAACCTCGTGGAAGGTGGAATTGCGACCTCTGGCAAAGATTACCGGCGCTGGATGAAAGACGGCAAGGTTCAACACCATCTTATTAATCCTTGGACGGGATTGCCCGCAGTGAGTGATGTTTTTTCCGCAACCGTCATCGCGCCGGATGTGATGACCGCTGAAGCGGCTGCCAAGGTAGCCGTGATTGGCGGGAGCAAAGCGGGCTGTGACTGGATGGAATCTCAAGATGACCTGGCCTGGCTGCTGCAGTTGGAAAACGGCCAGATCATTTCAAGCTTATCGTTTGATCATTATTTGTGGAAATCTCTTGAAATCAATATCCAACAACCAAACTGATCTTAACCAAATCGAACCCGCTGTCAGCCCCGCCTGGCTGCTGATCATGTTCCTGGCATCAGTGGGCGGTGCGGTCGTTGCCATAATCGTACTGCCAAGGTGGGTACCGGGGATGACCGCCTCCATTGTGGGCGAGCAGCCCAAGGTTTTTTGGTACCTCTCACGCGCTAGCGCCTTCATTGCCTACATCCTCCTTTGGCTATCCATGATCCTGGGCGTGGGAATTACCAACAAGGCGGCAGCCCTTTGGCCGGGGTTACCCAGCGCCATCGATCTTCATCAATTCTTCTCAATCCTGGGTTTGTTTTTTGCCTTGTTCCACGGATTGATCTTGATGGGGGACGCCTACCTCAAGCCAACGCTGGTCCAGGTGCTCACGCCCTTCGCGATGGTCAATTACCGCCCCATAGGCGTGGGCGTGGGTCAAATGGCATTCTTTTTGTGGATCGTGATCACAGGGAGTTTCTATGTTCGCAAGGTAATCACAAAAACCGGTTGGCGTGCGATCCATTTCGTCAGTTACCTGGTATTCACAATTGCGCTGCTGCATGGGCTAAGTGCAGGATCAGATTCGGGTTTCAACTGGGCACGATACACGTACTGGATCACATCCGTCCTGCTCCTGGGTATGACTGTTTACCGCATCGTCAATGCCAGGTTGAAGTCCCTTGAAAAAGGTCAAATTCAACGCCGGCCGGGCATTTGAATCTGTTTTGGGTTCGCCTTATAATTAAGCCTGCACGCAGGTAAATTTGATAAGGAGAACTCATGAACCCAGAAACCCCTCCCCATTGGGACCTGACGAACGTTTACCCCTCACTGGCATCCAAGGAATACGCGGCTGCCATAAAGGACTTGACCTCCCTGCTTGATGAACAGAAGAAGTTCCTCGATGGCATGGTGGAAAAGGTGGACGGAAACTCACCCGCCGATGTGATTGCTGCCACAGCCGGAGAATTGATCGACCGCTACAATGATATCCTCCTCACTGCAGGCACATTGAATGCCTATGTCGAATCCTTTGTTTCCACAAACTCGTTCGACAAGGAAGCTCAAAAGAAACAATCCGAGCTGGAGCAGATCCTCGTCGAAGTCAACAAGCTGGAGGTACTAAGCCGTGCCTGGATCGGCAAGGTGGCGGCGCGGATCGACGACTTCGTCCCCCTCAACAAATCGACACAGGCGCACGCCTTCTACCTGAAGGAAGCGGCTGAACAAAGCCAATACCTGATGTCGGGTCCGGAAGAGATGCTGGCTTCTGAACTTTCGCTCAGCGGCGGCAACGCCTGGACCAAGCTGCAGGGTACGGTCACCTCGCAACTGACCGCAGATTTTGAACTGGACGGCAAGGTTCAGAAGATGCCCATCACGGCAATCATCAATTTCCGCGGTCATCCTGATGAAGAAGTACGGCGCCGCGGATACGAAGCTGAGAATCAGATCTGGGAGACGGTCAAAGAACCCCTTGCTGCTGCACTGAACGGCATCAAGGGCGAAGTGAATACCCTGAACCGCCACCGCGGACGCAAGGATGCCCTGCACAGTTCTCTGGATTCCGCACGCATCGACCGCCCGACGCTGGAAGCCATGATGGGCGCCATGAAGGATTCGTTCCCCATGTTCCGCCGCTACTTCGTGGCCAAAGCCAAACGTCTCGGTCTGGAAAAACTGCCCTGGTGGGATCTCTTCGCGCCGGTAGGCGAAGCCACCACCGTATATACTTTCTCGGAAGCCAGGGATTTTGTTCTCACCCATTTCGGTGAATTCTCGCCTGAACTGCAGAAGTTCGCCAGGCACGCATTCGACCATCACTGGCTGGATTCGGAAATGCGGGACGGAAAACGCGGCGGCGGGTTCTGCATGGAAGTACCGGCAGTGGGTGAATCGCGTATTCTCACCAATTTCGATGGTTCGCTTGACCAGGTTTCCACCATCGCCCACGAACTGGGTCATGCCTTCCACAACGATTGCGCCATCAAAGCCGGAAAAACTGAGATCCAGAAATTCACCCCCATGACCCTGGCAGAGACCGCGTCCATCATGTGCGAGACCATCGTCAGCTCGGCTGCCCTAGCGCAGGCTAAGAATGCATCGGAAGAACTTGCCATCCTTGAAACGCAGTTGATCGGCGATTCGCAGGTGATCGTGGACATCTATTCACGCTTCCTGTTCGAGAAGGAAGTGTTTGAGCGCCGCGAGAAATCGGAACTCAGCGCCGATGAACTATGCGAGATCATGGAAAATGCCCAAAAAGAAACCTACGGCGACGGTCTGGATGAGCGCTATCTGCAAAAGTGGATGTGGACCTGGAAACCCCACTATTACTCATCCGGTCTTTCTTTCTACAACTACCCTTATGCGTTTGGTTTGCTCTTTGGCACCGGTCTGTATGCCATCTACCAAAAACGCGGCAAGGAGTTCATTCCGGATTACAAGAATCTGCTCGCCAGCACCGGTGAAGCACCCGCTGTCGACCTGGCTGCAAGATTTGGCATTGATATACGCAGCAAATCCTTCTGGCAGGACAGCCTCAAGATCATTGAGAAACGCGTCGACCGCTATTGCCAGTTGTAAAATCACCAACCTTATTTTTCGAGAGAGCGGTCCTCCGCTCTCTTTTTTTATCCATCCGTGGATGTATAATCCTGGTCATGATTCGACCCGATCCTCCCATCATTCTCATCCGCGGCGCAGGCGATCTGGCCAGCGGAGTGGCGCATCGCCTTTTTCGGAGCGGATTTGGCATTGTGATGACCGAGATTGCCAGCCCCCTTTCCGTACGCAGGCTGGCTTCATTTTCAGAAGCGGTATTCGAAGGTCAGACCGTGGTGGAAGGCGTGCGTGCCCAACTGTGCGGTGCCGTGGATGATGCGCCTCCAGTGATCCGTTCCGGAAGCATTGCGGTGCTCGTCGACCCGGCGGCCCATTGCCGGAATGCAATGCCCTTCCTGGCAGCCGTGGAGGGAAGGATGCTGAAGGCGGAGATCACTGATCCCGTGCACCCGGCACTTTTCACCATTGGATTGGGACCAGGTTTCACTGCTGGCGTGAACTGCGGCGCAGCGGTGGAGACCAACCGCGGCGCCGACATGGGCAGGGTGCTCTGGCAGGGTTCCACCCAGGAGGACACTTCTGAACCTGAGATGGTGCTCGGTATTCGATCAGAAAGGGTACTGCGCGCGCCTGCTAGCGGAACTTTGACAACATTCACGCAAATTGGCTGCCTCGTTGATAAAGGGTCTCCGCTTGCTGAAATTGGCGGAACCCCGATACTTGCACCCTTCACTGCCGTGGTCCGGGGGTTGCTGCGAAACGGCACCCATGTGCAACGTGGAATGAAAATCGGTGACCTGGATCCGCGCTGCGATCCAGCGTTGTGTTACAAAGTCTCCGACAAGTCCCTGGCAACAGGCGGCGGGGTACTTGAAGCACTTCTCTCCAATGCCAAAATCCGCCAGGCGTTGGGAAAATCCGCATGAAACTTTACGAAAGCCTGCAGCAAATAGCACCTCTCAAGATTGCAGTGGTAGGCGGCGGCGGCAAGACGACAGCGGTGTTTCAACTCGCTCGCCAGGCAGCGGGCAATGCCTGGGTGAGCACCACCACCCACCTGGGCACTGATCAACTCCACCTGGCGGACAGGCATTTCACTCTCCTCGAGAACTCAACGCTTGATGCCAGTCCCTGGATGACGCAAAAAGTAACCCTGCTGACCGGAAACCGGACGCCGGACGACCGTGTGCGGGGTCTGGTACCCGAATTGATAAATGCCTTAGCCTTGCTGGCGGATCGCGAAAATGTATCGCTGATCGTTGAGGCAGACGGCGCCCGGTCGCATCCCGTCAAAGCTCCGGCAGAGCATGAACCCGTGATCCCTGACTGGGTGGATACGGTCGTCGTGGTTGTGGGATTGAGCGCAATTGGTAAACCTCTGACTTCAGAATGGGTTCACCGGGCTGAAATCTATGCGCAACTCACGCATCTGCATCCAGGCGATCCCATCACTTTGGAGAGCGTCATCGCGATGCTCGTCAGTCCCCTGGGAGGGCTCAAAGGCATCCCTTCCGGCGCATGCAGAATTGTGTTTCTCAATCAAGCAGACCTGCATCCACTTTCTGACGCGGAGATCTCTTTACTGGATCGTTTGAAGAGCGATTACAACCGGGTCCTTTACGGGTCGCTTTCGGTAGAACCGGATCAAATCCATGTTGTATAAGGCAATTAACCCATTAAGCAATTCCAACCAAACAAGTCCATATTGAAATAGAAAAGAAATTCTCTTATAATAAAGCAAAGAACCTCAGGGGGCAGGAGGCATTCATGCATCAACGACGTATGCCGGTTGCTTTGAGCGTTCTGATGATCGTTTTGGGATCAGGGCTGGTTGTCTCAGCCTGTACGCAAGCCCTTCCCATTATTCCCATTACTGCATTGAGACAAATCACTCCCGCCACGCCCTTCGCACGTATCGCCATGGGCCTGGTCGGAGTTGTTCTGCTGGTGGCGGGCTTTTCACTCGTCAAGTTTCTCATCCAGCTCATCGGCTTTCTTGGCGGAGGCATGGTTGGATTGTACATTGTACAAATCGCCTTTCCGAGTGCTGGATCCGTCTCCTTTATCGGATTCATCGTGGGGGGCATCATTGGCATCATCATTGCGGTCACCGCAGCTGATGTGGGTGTGCTCCTCGTCGGAGGTCTGATCGGTGTTGCCCTGGCACAGCAAGCCTGGCCGTACCTAGAGAATATCCCCGCGCCCTGGTATGGGCTGGTGATATGCGGCGTTATTGGGGGCGTCCTGACCCTCATGCTGATGAAATACTGGGTGGCTGCCCTGACCTCGCTCATCGGAGCGCCCCTGCTGGGGATGGCACTCAACCTACAGCCAGCTTATTGGGCGATCTTGTTAGTGGCAGGAATATTGATCCAAACGGTGATCAGCAGGCAGAGACCTGGTCCAGGCTTGTGAGTTAGTTGGATAATTAAGAAAGGGAACAGGCAGAGCACCGTCTTTACAACGGCGCTCTTGTTTTTATAGAAAGCACCATACAATCACCAGTCTGCGAATCCCCTGACCTGAGGACCCGTTTACTGGTTCTTCGTCTTTCGACGGTGGAGCAATTGCGTATTCGATGTGGATGGTGTTTAATAAGTGAGCAAGCAAGTGTCACCCAAGGAGTTTCATGAAATACAACCGGACCATCTCTGCAGCAGGAATGCGCACGATTAACCGCACGGCGATCGTTGATTTGATCCGTCGCGAATCTCCCTTATCCCGCTCCTATATTTCAGAAACCCTGGGTATCAGCCTGCCAACGGTCATGCGCTTTGTTGATGAATTGATCGAAGAAAGACTGGTCAAACAGCTTGCCGAGACCGAGAAAACCGGTGGCAGGCGCAGACCGCTCATCGAGTTGAACACCAGGGAAAATGTGGTTATTGGCATCAACCTGGGAGACAACAATTCTTTTGGAGCGATCGCTGATGTCGGCGGCTCCATTCTCAAAGAAGTTGAGATTCCACGCACTTCCAGAGATGCTGAGAAGAACCTGGTTGAATTGATCCAGATCATCGATGAATTAATGCACTCTCCAGAAATCGCTGGAATGCGCGTGCTTGGCATTAGCGTTGGAGCGCCAGGTGTGACACGGCATAAGGAAGGTATCGTCGTCTGGGCGCCAACGTTGAATTGGCGAGAGTTTCCGCTGCGCGAAAGGCTGGCTGCCAAGTTTCATCTGCCCATCATCGTCGATAATGATGTGAACCTGGCTGCCCTGGGCGAGATGTTTTACGGCGCAGGCAAGAATCTTAAGAATTTTGTTGTGCTTTCACTTGGTGCAGGCACAGGCTCGGCGATCGTGGTCGATGGATTCCTCTACCGCGGCGCACATGAAGCCGCAGGTGAAATTGGATACGAGGTGCCGGACCGATTCTCGCTGCGCGGAACACCTTCGGGTTTCGGCAGCATGGAAACGAAGGTTTCAGGCATCAGCATTATCGAACGCGCCCGTCAGCAACTGGCAGGCAAACTTTCGGAAAAAGACTTGGCTGCGATCAACACCAGATTCTTTCTGGACGCGCTTCGCAGGAATGAATCCTGGGTGGATCCAATATATGAAGAAATCGTGGATTATCTTGCCTTGATGGTATCGAGCATCAGTTCCATCCTCGATCCAGAAGCAATCATCTTCACCGGCGGAATATCTACTGCCGCAGACCTGTTCATCCCCCAGGTCGAGCAGCGCTTGAGGGGAATGCAGCCCGCCGGGGTAACGCTCAAAATGATAAAATCACCGCTTGGTTTGAGGGCATGCGCCCTGGGTGCGGTATCCATCGTACTCAGCCACACCAACGAGCAGTTTGTCGTCCGCCTGATCGATTGATTTCTAGAGCAGCCAATCATAAAGTTCAAAAACAAAAACCTGGAGGGATCCAGGTTTTTTATTCAGGCTCTGACGAGACTTATTGCATAAAGAAATGCCGCTCCAGCATTTCACAGTAACAATGATAGAGGAGGATATGATTCTCCTGGATACGGTCAGTCCGCGCGCCAGGGGCATGAATAGCCAGATCCACAGCTTTGGAGAGCGGGCTCGTATTCGGTCCGGTCAGCAGGATTGCAGTAATTCCTTTTGCCCGGGCAGTCTCGGCAGCGTAGAGCAGATTGCGCGCTTTCCCGCTGGTCGAAATAGCCAGGAAGACATCGCCAGGTCGTCCAAGAGCATTCAACTCCTGGGCAACCGCCATGGAACGCTCTGCGAAATCATTATCAACTGCAGAACTGATGACAGGATTCACTCCCAGGGTCACAGCCCGCAGACCCCTTTCGAGCGAGTGGCCCAGTTTCTCTTCGTCTGGAAGATCATGCAATGCTGCCGCTTCTTCGGTAGTCAAAGGGCGCGGAGCTGCATACGATTTGAGGAGCTCGCCGGAAATATGCAGTGCATCCGACATGCTCCCTCCGTTCCCTGAAACGTACAGCGTTCCTCCCAACGACAGAGACCGGGCGGTTGCCAGGAAAGCAGAGGACAAGACAATGGCGGCTTCGCGTAAATCCGGATGACCATCTGCAAGGTTTTGCAAAAGCCCAATGTTACGCGGTGATTCAACTGTCAAGCGTTCGACCATTCCCGTAAAAGCATCCACATTCTCGAGCGGTTTCGCTTCAACTTTAACGTGGAGATCCGAATGGGTTGTAAGCTTGTGATGAATGGTGGGAATGGTGACCATATGGTCACCCTGGATATGATACCCCTGCCCACCCATCGAAACGGGCCGGTTTACGATATTCTTACGCGGGCGGTAATAATACTCCGGAACGTCCTTCCCCACCTTCGTATGGTAATTACCCGCCAGCGGGACCAGGTCAAAATTGGCAGTCGTAAAATGACTGACCGGGTATCCCAGGTTGCGGGCTATGGAGAGCGCCTTCAGGAAAACCTCAGCTCCGGTTACTGCTGACCCGAAATTCAGAAAGACACCATGATCCAGTTCAGCCACCGAAGCACAAAAGATCTTGAAATCGCGGCCTGTTGCTTCGCCCAGTACGCCAAAGTCACTTTCGGGGTGTTGATGAATGATATCCGCGCCGACCGTAGCATGAATGGTCATCGGAATCTTCAGGCGGTAGGCATTGTAAAGCACCGAGATTTCACGATGCGGCATTTTCTCATCAGAGATCAACCTTCCCAGCGATTCGCCGTAACCCAGCCCGTCCATTACACCCTGCCGTAAGGCGCGGTAGATCACATGCCCCGTTTCGTAAGCCATGCCAAAGCTGCCGTCCTCAATACTCATGGCAACATCTTCCGAGGTCTCCCCGATCAGAGCCAGTTCGGTATCGTGAATCGAGACCGCGCCGTTCCCCGCGAGGTGGGTGATGAAGCCTTTTTCCATCAGGTCAATCATCAGCGGACCCAATCCGCATTTGATCACATGCGCGCCCATACTCCAAATCACAGGTCTGCCTTCGCGTCGGGCGTTGAGGATGGCGTCAATCACCTTGTCCAGATCCTCGTTGACCATCAACGGGAGTTCATTCACCGGATGGATCAGGTCGGCAAGTTTGACAAGATTCTGACGCCTGGCAATCGGATAGGTTTTGACTTTGCTTAAGTCAATGCTTGAATAAGGCATAAGGAGTGTCCTTACTTTCTTCTGAACTATCCCTTGAGTGATCCTGACATCAAACCGCGAATAAAGTACCGGCTCAGGAAGATATAGACCAGCAGCGTCGGCAGCGATGACAGCAAGGAGCCCGCCATCTGCACATTCCATTCCACAATGTAGGACCCTGCCAGATTGTTCAGTGCCACGGTGATGGGTTGAACGGTGGGATCTGAGGTGACAATGATACCAAACAGGAAATCATTCCAGATGGAAGTGAATTGCCAGATAAGCACCACCACGAATCCCGGCATGGAAATGGGGAAAAGAATATGCCGGTATATTCCCAGGAAACCGTCGCCGTCGATCAAACCTGCTTCGATCAACTCGGAAGAAATGCCGCTGTAATAATTGCGGAAAGTTAGCGTGGCAATGGGTAGACCATAGATCACGTGCACCAGGATCAATCCACCGATGGTGCCGTACCCGGGGATGAACTCGCCCAGCCAGTAAAAGAGGCCGTGATTTCCACTGAGTGCGGAGGCTCCCTGGACTGCGTGGATGAGAGGGTTGGTGACAGTGGAGATGCCCTGTAGGACCCGCACCATGGGGATAAGGATACTTTGGTAGGGGATGAACATGCCAAAAAGCATCAGGGAAAAGATCAGATCCGATCCCTTGAATTTCCACTTGGAAAATACATAGCCGTTGAGCGAACCGATGATCGCAGAAGTAAGGGATGCCGGGATCACAAGCATCAGGCTGTTTACAAAGTTGCCTGAAAGTCCGCGATAACCACCGCTTTCAGATCCAAACCAGGCGAGCTTAAATGATTCAAGGCTAAATGCTTTTGGCAGGTTCCACATGTTTGCCATGCTGACTTCCTGGTAGGATTTGAAGCCAGTGATCAGCAGCAGGTATATCGGTACCAGGAAAAGTGCAGCCGCCAAGACCAAAGTAATGTAGAGGAAGAAACGAGACCACTTAAATCTGAACGGTTTACGGGTTCGTGCGATTGAAAGGGTGCTCATCGTTCCACCTCCGCTTTTGAACTATTGATGAGATATGGAACAACGAGTATGGCTACCAAAAACAGCAAAATCATGGCAATGGCAGAACCCTCTGAAAAGCGGTTGCCGCGGAAAGTGGTATCGTACATGAAAAATGCCGGGACATCGGTCGAGAAACCTGTACCTGGTCCCGTCATGGAAACGACAAGGTCAAAGATCTTCAGGGAAATATGACCCAGAATAATCACAGCCGAAAGGGTGATTGGGCGAAGCATGGGGATGATGATATGGCGGTAAACGTTCCATTCAGAGGCACCGTCGACACGCGCCGCCTCCACCACCTCCACGGGGATACCGCGAATCCCGGCGAGGTATAGCGCCATGATATACCCGGCGTACTGCCAGACGGCGGCAATAACCACCGCTTTAATTCCGATTTTGGGATCCGTGTACCAACCGTTTGCCAGAAATCCAAGACCGATCTTTTCAAAGATCAGATTAACCCCCAGCGCACCAGTAATGCTGTTGCCCGGCGCCAGGAGCCATCTCCAGACGACGCCTGTGACAATGAATGAAAATGCCATCGGGAAGAGGTAGATATTTCGGAAAATTGATTCGCCTTTGATGTTCCTGTCAACCAAAAAAGCCAGCAGAAACCCAATGACGATGGTCGCCAACAGAAAGAGGATGGTAAAGGTCAGAGTATTTTTCAGGTCAATGAGAAAGCGTTCAGTATGAAACAGGCGGATGTAATTGTTCAGGCCGACGAAGGTAAAATCGATCTTCATCTTCGTCCAATTGATCACGGAAGCCAATCCCGTAAACGCAATGAAGCCGTAAACAAACACCAATATTGCCAGGGCTGAAGGCGCTATCAGCAAGATAGAGAACAACCTGTATTTCTTGTTTAGATGCATGAAAATACTCCCTGATAAACTAAGGCAGTCCCCGGAGGGACTGCCTCAATTCGTTTAGTTTTTGTTACTTGCAGACACCGGCGTCCACACAGAGCTGACCGAGTGAAGCCTGAGTCTTGGCAACGTCGCCGGAGGAGACGAACAGAGCCATGGTATCTTTGTAGGCGGTAGCCCAGCTTTCAATGGTTGCTGCACCGTGAACGATGGAAGGCACGATTTTGTCAGTCTTCCATTCAGCGGCGGTGGCATGCAGGTAATCATAGGTTTCAGGAACTGCTTTGAAAGCGGCATCATCGCAGTCGATGCGGGCGCAGATGGAACCCTTCTTGGGATTGAAGGCTTCCTGTCCAGCCTTTGAACCTACAACCTGGAGCCATGCTTTGGCGGCTGCCTGATTGGGGGCACCCTTGGGCAGAGCGAACGAATCGGACAAGGCAATGAACTGCCCGACCGTGCCAGGTGTTGCAGACCAGCCAAAGTTGGAGAATTTCTGGCTGGCGAACCATCCAGCAGTCCAGTCGCCCATGATCAAGAAAGCGGCCTTGTCGGTGGTCAGGTACTGCGCAGCGCCATCCCAGGTGAGGGCGGCATTGTCAGTATTGACATAGGTCATCATCTTCTTGAAGGCTTCGAGGGCAGCCGTGATGCGAGGATCCGTCCACTTGGTGGTGCCTTTCCAAAGACCAATATAGTCATCTGGTCCGAGGAAGGAGAGCAAGAATCCTTCGAAGACATGAGCGCCTTCCCAACCCTCTTTGGTACCCATGGTGATGGGAATATAGCCCTTGCCTTTAAGGGTCTCGAGTGCTGTGAAGAATGCATCCATGGTGGTCGGAACTTCAATTCCAGCATCCTTGAGGACGGTCTTGTTGTACCAGAGCACGTTGGAGCGGTGAATATTGACGGGGATGCTCCAATAGTGGTCTTCGTACTTCAGCATGGCCAAAAGATCGGCAGGATAGACAGCAGGATCGAGCATGTCATCCAATGGGGCCAGGTACTGTGACGGGCTGTATTTTTCCACTTCGAGGCCGGCGTGCACCTGGAAGGAATCCGGGGGGTTGCCGCCCTGTAGACGGGTGGCGAGCACGGCCTTGGCATTGGTGCCAGCGCCACCAGCAACGGTGGCATTGACTACATCAACATCCGGATACAGGCCTTTGTATACATTGATGATCGCAGTTAAGCCTTCCGCCTCACCACCTGCGGTCCACCACGAGAAGATCTCCAGTTTGCCGCTGGGTTTCTCGCTGGCTGCAGTTGTGGGTGCAGCGGTCGGTGTGGCCTGGCATGCTGCCAAAAGCATTGAGACAGCAAGGACCAATGCCACCAAAATGTACCCATACTTCTTGACCATTCTTCTTCCTCCTTTTTGAAATTCTTAATACGGCAAGAATTATCCGAAGATGCCGCTTCAGAAAAGCTCTTTAAATATTCATGCCGTTCAAGTAAGTAAAATCAGTCTATCACAAACAAAATGCGGAAACAAGTGATATTGGACACGGAAGTTATTCATATTAAGTAAGTTAAGAAAGTGCCCCCTTTTTCGCACCTTAGTTATTCAATTTTAATAAGTATTTGTTATAATGAAGCATCTTCATTCACAGGAAAACCAATGACAAAACCTCTCACAAGTAGCTCTGCTGCCAGTTCTATCGAAATCATCTGTCCGGGCATCGAAACTGGAAAGATCCGCTTTGCCCTATTTGACTTTGATGGGACCATTTCATTGATCCGCGAGGGTTGGCAGAGCATCATGATTCCCATGATGACCGAAATTTTGCAGCGCGAAACCCGCGGCGCAGATGCTGTGGAACTGGAAAAAGTGGTCAAAGAGTTCGTCACACGACTAACCGGGAAGCAGACGATCTACCAGATGATCCAGTTGTGCGAGGAAATTGAAAAACGCGGTGGCAAGGCAGAGAATCCGTTATATTACAAAAATATGTACAACGAGCGCCTGAACACCCACATCCAGGACCGCATTGAGGCATTGAAGCAAAAGAAAGTGAAGCCGGAAGAAATGTGTGTGCCTGGAGCCCTGGATTGGCTCGGGATCCTGAGAAAGAGAGGTATCCATTGCTACCTGGCGTCGGGAACCGACGAGAAATATGTTTTCGAGGAAGCAGGGCTTCTGGGTCTACCCCCCTATTTTGAAGGCGTCTATGGCGCCAAGGATAATTTCAAATCGTTCTCCAAGAAAATGGTTATCGATCAAATCATCGCTGAGCACAAGCTGCACGGAAGTGAGTTTGCAGCCTTTGGCGATGGATACGTGGAGATTGAGGATTCAAAATCTGCGGGTGGAATTGCTGTTGGATTGGCAACGAACGAAAAAGACCGTATCGGGATCGATGAGTGGAAGCGCAGCCGGCTGATCACTGCCGGTGCAGATTTGATCATCGCCGACTTCCGCTGCGCAAATGAGCTTGAAGACTTCCTGTTCAAGGAGGAATAGATATGTCTTATCCCCAGTTTGACCGTTCGCGCCTGCGCATGAAACCCCTGGCAGAGAGAAAGAACGACCTTGACCTCGGGGTGATGATCTACCCCGATTCGCCTTACGAGCGCATGGACAACGATACCCTGGATTTTCTGGCTGAAAGGGTGTGGGAGGCTCACCGCAAAGGAGCTCCTGTGATCCTGATGCTCGGCGCGCATGTTCTGCGCCGCGGCAACACTCCACTCTTGATCGATTTGATGCGCCGCGGATTGGTCAATCACATTGGACTGAACGGCGCTGGCGCAATCCATGATTATGAATTCGCCATGATCGGTGAGACCACCGAAAGCGTCGCCCGGTATATTTCTGAGGGACAGTTCGGCTTGTGGACAGAAACCGGAGGCATCAACGATGTGATGGTGACTGCAGCACGCGAAGGTATCGGTCTGGGGGAAGCGCTCGGCAAAGTTATTTGGGAAGGTGATTTCCCGCATAAGGAGATATCACTTCTGGCCCAGGCATTCCGCTACCGCGTTCCGGTAACGATACACGCATCGGTAGGGCAGGATATCATCCACGAACATCCCAACCTGGACGGGGCAGCATTGGGAGCCAGTTCATACACTGACTTCCTGGTGTTTGCCGAGACCATCCGCCATCTGGAAGGCGGCGTGCTGCTAAACATCGGGACAGCAGTGATGGGACCCGAAGTTTACTTGAAGGCACTCTCCATGGCTAGAAACGTCGCCATTCAGGAAGGAAAAACCATCACCCATTTCACTACCGCCGTATTCGATTTGAAGGATCTGGGTCTCAATTACCACCTCGAAGCTCCGCGCGGGACAGAGGCTTATTATTACCGCCCTTATAAAACCATCCTGGTGCGCACGGTGCAGGACGGCGGCGAAAGTGTATATGTCCAGGGCGATCATCAAGTGACCGTACCCAACCTCTACCACCGCATCCTTGAGAGGGAAAATGGATCGTAAACGGCTAGAAGAAATCCTTAAAAAACTCAAGAATGTCCGCATGGTCGTGTTCGGAGATTTTTTCCTCGACAGCTACCAGATCATGGATCGCAAGTTGAGCGAAATGTCCATCGAGACTTGCCTTGAAGCATTTCAGGTGGTAGCGGTCCGGCAGCAGCCCGGCGCGGCAGGCACCGTCGTTGCCAATTTGTGCTCGCTGGGCGTCAACGTGCTCGCGCTTGGGCTCACCGGGGATGACGGCAACGGCTATGTGATGCGGCGCAAGCTCGAAGCCATGGGTGTCGATCTTCGCGGGATGGTGGAATTACCCGGTTACGATACCCCCACTTATACCAAACCGATGATGCGCGAGTTGGACGGTTATGAGCACGAGCTCAACCGCATGGACATCAAGCACCGGGTTCCCTTGACCAGGGAAATCGAAGACTTCCTGATTCACCAACTACACGCATTGCTTCCCGAAGCCGACGGCATGCTGATCATAGACCAGGTTCAGGAACGAAATTGCGGTGTAATCACTGACAGAATCCGCCAGGAAATCAGCCAATTGGCCTTGAAATATCCCGATAAGATCATCAGCGCAGATTCGCGCGAGTACCTGGAACTGTTTGAAAATGTGATCTTGAAGTCCAACGTCCGCGAGTCACTGCGTGCCGCGCACATGGAAAGCAGCGAAGGTGAGGCACCCGCCGCGGCAGCAGAACGCTGCGCCCGGGTACTGACCGCCCGTACACACCGCCCGGTCATTATTACGCTGGGAAACAACGGTTTATTCCTTGCCGAAAGAGCCGGAACCCCCGGCTGCGCCTTACCCCCCATTCCGGTCAGCGGTCCCATCGATATTGTCGGCGCGGGAGACAGCGTGAATGCCGCAGTTGGATCTGCCCTGTGCGCAGGCGCTACGCTCAAGGAGGCGGGTATTCTGGGCAACCTGGCAGCGTCGGTGGTTATCCAGCAGATCGGCACCACAGGCTGCGCCACCCCTCAGCAGCTTCTGGCGCAATTTGATGCCCACCCGGAGCTGATCCATTTGTGAGCGCTGCTGCTGGTTGAAACGGAAAAAACCGGGGGAACCATATCCCTGTGTAAAATAAAGGTGTGCTGCAGGTGAACGGTACTTCGCTCACCCGGTACGAATAGAAGCCAAGAAAGGGATGACCATGATCGAGAATCCTGTAGCGTACGGAAATGAATATATCCAAACCCTGGTGAAGGAACTCAATTCGATCCCGATGGAAAAGGTTGCGGAGATTGGAGAAATCCTTCGCGAAGCGAGGATGTCTCATCACCAGGTTTTCGTCTTCGGCAACGGCGGAAGCGCGGCCACTGCCAGCCATATTGCCTGTGATTTTGCCAAGAATACCCGGCAGTCAGACCAGCCGCGTCTGAAAATCATCAGCCTGGGGGATGCGCTCGCAGCCCTCACCGCCTACGCCAATGACGAGGGTTATGAAAATGTCTTTTCTGAACCGCTGCTCTCGCTGGGTGAAAGCGGCGATGTGGCGCTTGCCATTTCCGGTTCAGGCAACTCTGCCAACGTATTGAAAGCAGTCGAGGCGGCACGGCGGAAGGGCATGAAAACCGTCGGCTTGACCGGATTCAAAGGCGGAAAATTAAAGGAAATGGTGGATGTCTGCCTGGTGGTCGAATCTACCAGTATGGAACGCATCGAAGATGTTCATTTGATCATCGAACACATCCTCACCGGTTTGCTGCGCGGTTCGGCGTGGCATTAGGTTTATATGATGAGGGTTTGAGATGACCTCTTCTACCGATCAGGTTTTGGCACTGGATATTGGCGGCACCAAGCTCGCTGCAGCGGTGATCGATGCGGCGAACGGCCGTATTTTGGCCGAGGTCCGGCGCGCTGCACCCAGTGAACAGGGGGCTCCTGCGGTCATCCAGACGATGTTCGAAATGGGTGCTCAGGCTTTGAATGAAACCAATCTGCGCAAACCTTCCAGGGTGGGAATCAGCTTCGGCGGTCCGGTGAGTGCTGACCGCAAATCGGTGTTGATGTCCAACCATGTTGCCGGTTGGGGAGGTATTCCCCTGCCCCTTCTGGCAGAAGAAGCATTTGGCTGCCCTGCGTTCATGGACAACGATGCCAATGCTGCAGCCCTGGGTTCGTGGCATTTTGATACCGCCTGCGAACCGGACAATCTGATCTATGTGCAGATCAGCACCGGCATTGGCTCAGGGATCGTGCTCAATCGAAATCTCTACCGCGGCGGATCGCTTGCCGGAGAAGTGGGTCACATCACGGTGACCCCGCAAGGACCTGAATGTGTTTGCGGCAAGCACGGCTGCCTCGAAAGTCTGTGCGCCGGATGGGCGCTGGCAAGAGCCGGACGGGATGCGCTGCTGTCAGCGGATGTTGCAAGCCCGCTGCGAAGGATGAGCGGCGGCGATATCAATCGGGTGGATGCCCGGTTGGTGATCGAGGCTGCCCGCGCAGGCGACGCTCAAGCTGCTGGGATCATCCACCAGGCGTTCACAGCCCTGGGGATCGCCATCGCCAACGTCATCTCGTTGTTCGACCCGCAGGTGGTCATCCTGGGCGGCGGCGTGACCCGTGCAGAAGCTGAGATGCGAGCCGTATTGGAACCGGTTATCGACCGTGAGCTTCACCCGCTCTTCAAAAATCGCTGCAAACTGGAATTCTCCAGCCTGAACGGCAAAGAGACGCTGCTGGGAGCAGCATTGCTTCAGGATTAAGCTGACCGCTGCACACCCTTTCGACCGCCTGGCTTCGAAATTCTCCGCATCTCTCGCCGTTTCTGCATTAATACCTTTGGCGTAAGCTCAACCAAAAGAGGATTGTTCCTCAAATTACCGGTACTGAACATCTGAATTGATTGGAAGGATCATGGAAAAACAAGCCTTACAACAGCTTCTGGAACGCTATAAGAGCGGTCAAATTTCGCAGTCTGAGATGATAGCCATTCTCCAAACAGAACCCATCGCCAATGTGGGAGATTATGCCAAGCTCGACCTGGAACGTCCCGCCCGCAACGGCTTCCCTGAAGTGATCTTCGGTCAGGGAAAGACCCCCGATCAAGTGGCAGCGATCTTTAAGAAGTTGAAGGAAAACGGTCCGGTCGTCATGGCGACCCGTGTAGCCCCTGAAACAGCCGCCTTCGTTCAATCGCAGATCGCTGATCTTCAATATGACACCCGGTCGCGTATCCTTTTCCACGACCGCAACCCCGAACGTACGCGCCTGCCTGGTATTGCCGTGGTCACTGCAGGCACATCGGATGTGCCGGTGGCGGAAGAAGCCGCGGTGACCGCTGAGATCATGGGCAACCAGGTGGACCGCGTGTATGATGTGGGGGTCGCGGGTCTGCACCGCCTGCTGAGCCACCTGCCCACCCTGCAGAAAGCTCGAACTGTGATCGTGGTGGCAGGTATGGAAGGCGCACTGGTCAGCGTGGTGGGCGGGCTGATCGCCTGCCCGATCATTGCCGTACCCACCAGTGTGGGTTATGGAGCCAGTTTTAATGGGCTGGCAGCGCTTCTGGCGATGCTCAATAGCTGCGCCAGCGGAGTCTCGGTGGTCAATATCGACAACGGCTTCGGCGCAGCAGTCGTCGCCTCACGCATCAATCACCTGTCCGGGAATCAGTCATGAACAATTTGGAAGCAACCACAGCACTTCTGGTTGAAAACAGTCTGCCTGAAGATCTGGCGGTCAAATGGAAACAACTGATCGAATCCCTGCAAGGGCTTGGAACAGCGGTCGTTGCCTATTCTGGTGGAGTCGATAGCACCTTTCTGGCGGCTGCCGCCCACCTTGCGCTGGGAAACAACATGGCTGCGGTGTTTCTGCAGTCAGAAGTGATGGCAGAGGGTGAGACTGCCAGGGCGGACCAATGGGCAAAGATGATTGGCTTCAAATATATCAAACTCCAGCACGCCGTTCTCGACGACCCGGGGTTTGTGTCCAACCCGGTCAACCGCTGTTACGTGTGCAAACTCGGCGTGCTGGGAAAGATTCACTCCTTTGCCCGCGAAAACGGCTACCGCTATGTCATCGAAGGTCAAAATGCGGATGACCTGCAGGACTACCGTCCGGGCAGGGCTGCGGTGACCGAAACCGGCACACTGAGCCCGCTGCTGGAAGCAAACCTGAAGAAAGCTGAAATTCGCCGGCTGGCACAGGCGCTGAACCTGCCCGTTTGGAACCAACCCAGTTCGCCCTGCCTGGCCACACGCATCCCCTACGGGCAGCAGATCACCGCTGAGGATTTGAAGCGGGTATCCCTTGCCGAGAGCTATCTCCACAGCCTGGGGATGGGTGATTGCCGGGTGAGAGCTTATCAGACTCTGGCGAGCATCGAAGTGACGCCCGACAAGCGGCAGCAGGTGCTGGATCTTTCGGAGCGAATTCTGGATCATTTCAAATCCATTGGATTCTTGAAGATCACCCTTGACCTGCAGGGATACAGGCGCGGCAGTATGAACGAAGGAGCTGTTTGATGAACATTCTCTATTGCGATTGTTTTTCCGGGATCAGCGGTGATATGTTCCTTTCCGCCATGCTCGACACAGGATTGCCAGAGCAGACACTCTCGAGTGAACTCAAAAAGTTGGGCTTGCCTGAATTCAGAGGGATTCATGTGCAAAAGGTAAAGAAGGGAGCCCTGGCGGCCACACTGATGGAGTTCGACCTGTCGGAAACAGACAACGAACACGAACATGCCCAGCATGGTGATCACCATCACACCCGGCATCTCAGTGAAATACTTGAGATGATCCGTGTCAGTGCTCTGTCCGCAGCGGTCAAGCAAACAGCCAGCACCATTTTCCGTCTCCTTGGTGCTGCGGAGGCAAGAGTCCACGGGATCGATATTGAGGAGGTGCATTTCCATGAAGTCGGCGCGGCGGATTCGATACTGGATATCGTTGGGGCTGCCGTGGCGCTGGAGCATTTCAAGATCGACCAGGTGTTCTCCTCCTCCTTGCCGATCGGAAGCGGTACGGTTCAAACCCAGCACGGCATCCTGCCGCTGCCGGCGCCTGCCACACTGGAACTGCTGAAACAATCCGCGGCAAAAATCACGGCTTCGCCTGCCACAGTGGAACTTGTCACCCCCACAGGAGCTGCCATCCTCTCCGCGCTGGCAAAGTTCGAACAACCTGAAATGCAGCTTGTCCGCACCGGCATCGGTGCTGGAAAGCGCGACCTGCCCTGGCCGAACGTGCTGCGGCTGATGTTCGGCGAAGCCTTGACTGCCGATGAACCCTTTGTGGAAATCGAGACCAACATCGACGACATGAACCCGCAGTTTTACGCCCCCGTGATGCAGCACCTTTTCGCCGCCGGCGCACTGGATGTGTACTTCACCCCCATTCAAATGAAGAAGAACCGCCCGGCGGTCAAGTTGAGTGTGATTGCCAAAAAGAGCGATGAGGAAGCCCTGTCCCGTTTGCTGATGATCGAGACCAGCACGCTGGGTGTTCGCACCACCGCCCTGGGCCGTCATATGGGCAACCGCGGCATCCGCAAGATCATGACTCCTTACGGCGAAGTAAGCATCAAGGTGAAGATCCTGGAAGGAAAAGTCATCCAGGCACACCCTGAATATGAGGAGTGTGCCGCCATTGCAGAGAACCTGCACCTGCCCGTGGCAAGGATTTACGGCGAAGTGGAAGCCCTGGCGCTTGGGCTAATCGATAAGGAGTAATCAACTTCCTGGTTCAAGTCGGGATTCATGCGCTGGCTTGCCCATACGGTGAACATGCTTTATAATTTGCCCACTTGTTGCGGGCGTCGCCAAGTGGTAAGGCATCAGCCTTCCAAGCTGATATTCGCGGGTCCGAATCCCGTCGCCCGCTCTAAACGACCAGAAATGGTCGTTTTTTTTTGCTCTGGGATGCTTCGCAATCCCGTCGCCCGCTCTCTTTATTTGAGTATCGATCCATATTCGCGCGTCCCCATTGAGGGGATGATATCCGAATCCCCCCGTTCGGGGGACCCTGTCCCGTAGCCCGCTCTAAACGACCAGAAATGGTCGTTTTTTACTTCCAGGGCATCAGTGCCGCAAACTGCGCCATGGTGTACTCGCCCCTGATTTCAGTGCGGCCAAGAAAATACAAATCGTCCATTGATTGGTGAATCCTCCCGCCCAACCTGGCGGCTGATGTGTACCCGTCATCTTCCACCAATTGGGCGATTGAAGTGTTCATCGAACCGAAGGGGTACGCAAACGAAATCACCTCGATACCGTACTTCGCTTCCAACCATACCTTTGATCCGAAAATCTCCTCGTCAAGGTCTGACGATTTCATCAAAAGATCGGCATGATTTACTGTGTGACTGCCAATCTCCCAACCGGCATTGATCAAATCCTCAACCTGTTCGCTGCTCACAGATCCGGGCTTATCGATGCGTCCGGTCACCAGAAAGGCAACACCAATCAAATGGAGTCGCGACATCACCGGGAATGCACCGGCGAAGAAATCTGCATTCCCATCGTCGAATGTGATGACGACAGGTTTCTCTGGGAGAGTCCCCCCGTTAACAATCACCTCAGATAACTCCGACTCAGTGATCGCCTGGTAGCCGTGATCCACCAGCCATTGCATTTGCTTTTCAAAATCTGCAGGGGAAACATAATATCGCTGGTCAACACCGGCTTTGGCAATATGGTGATAAAGCAGGATGGGGACGTCCAGCACGATTGGCGACTGCGTGGGTGTGACAGAACCTCGGAGCCCCGGTGCTGGCGTGTGCATTGTTGGAATCAGTGTTGGGGTAAATGTTTTCGGTTGAAATGGCGTCGGCGTGGGGGATGGCTGAAGAGTGGCGCTATAAACAACGGTGCAGGCATTCACGGCGAGGATCGAAGCCAGAATCGCGATAAAAAAGACAACCCGGATTAATGTTGGAAATCGGTTTCCCACGACCAACGGCACCTAATTATTGATTTTGATCAGGACTGTGCTGATGAAACAATCACACCACCCACCTATATATTATGGCTCAAATGAAGAATAGTACTGATAAAATTGCCCCACAAAAAACTACGCTGTATCCCGGCGCAGTTTTTTGTTTCTTTCAATCAAGAGAATACCTCTACACGACCATTATGGTATTTTCTATTGTCAGGGCATCAGAGCTTCGAATTGAGCCATGGTGAAATACCCCCTGATCTCAGTCCGGCTCAGGTCGTACAGGTCACTTGCTGATTGCTGCATCCTGCCCCCCAGACCCGCAGCCGAAGTGTACCCGCTCTCTTCCACCATTTTGGCGACCGAGGCGTCCATCAAGCCAAAGGGGTAGGCGAACGAGACCACGTCGATCCCGAATTTTGAATTAAGCCACTCCCTCGAAGTAACGATTTCGCGGTTGAGATTCGTCCGCTGCCGCAGCAAATCTGGATGGGTAACGGTGTGACTGCCGATTTCCCATCCGGCTTTGATCATTTCCTTCACCTGCTCACTGGTCACAAATCCCGACAAATCAATGCGGTCTGTCACCAGAAATGCCACACCTACCATATTTAACCGGTTCATCACCGGGAATGCCCCGGTAAAGAAATCGGCATTCCCATCGTCGAAGGTGATGATCACCGGTTTTTCGGGAAGCTTGCCGCCGTGACGGATGACCTCCGCCAGATCCGCTTCTGTGATCGCCTGGTAGCCGTGATCCACCAGCCACTGCATTTGCTGCTCGAACAGCGCCGGCGCAACGTAGTAGCGGCGGTCGGTGCTGCTTTCCGCAATGTGATGATAGAGAAGGATGGGGATTGTTATGGCCCCAGCCGGGTGATCGGTGACTGTCGGCGTCAATGACTGGGCACTCGACGATTCGCTTGTGGATATGGGATCGGGAGTGTGAGTCTGTACTTGAAATGGAGTAAGGGTGGGTGCCGCAGTCGTGAGCGTAGGTACGCCAGACACCGAAGTGCATGAACTCAACAGCAATACTGCCATGATCACCAAAGCCAATCGCCGGACCCGAATCTGAATTCGCGCCCGCTCAGGCGGTATCGTCGAATCAAGTGGATGATTTTTGTGGTTGTGGACTGTGATGGAAATCAACTTCCCCCTCCAATGTTCAATCACATTATCCTTCGAAAAAGTAAGAATAATGTGTGAATGGAGATGGGGATTATTCCGTTTTGACAGTAGGTTCACTTCAGGTGTGTGATCTTAAATCAAAAACGGGATTTCTCCCGTTTTGAATTTTTTACTCCGGCCGCGATGGACGCTGCAGCTTGGATTTGACATTTTCCTTCTTGTGCATCCGCAAATTCGCGCTAAGGTTCTTGCCGGCATTCGGGCTGAGAAGCAGTGTCAGGCGGGTAAGCGCATTTTCATCATATTCGCAGCGCCCGCAGATGTCGCACACCCAGGCGGGAAAATCCGGCACCGTGATCAATTCATCCCCCAGCCAGGTGTAATAGGCAATATACTCGCGGTGCATATGCCCGGCCTGGCATTCGCTGCAGGGAATAACGTTTGGATTTATTGTAGAGCTTTGTTCAGACATTCGTAATACCACCAAATCCTCTAAATTTCGCTAAGATTACCACACTCTGTCAAATCTGGCGGTTAATAATTCGTATAATACACGAAACTTCGTCCTCTTGCAACCATTTTGCAAGAATGTAAATTCAGCCGTCTTATTTGGTTTCCGCACTTGCCAGGGTGGGGTGCGAAATGACTTTGACGCTGTCCACCGGCCAGTACACCACCAGGGCTTTGCCGATCACATCCTTCATCGGAACGAACCCCCAGATATGCGAATCCTCCGAATTATTGCGGTTGTCGCCCAGTACGAAAATCGAGTCAGGGGGCACCGTCCATTGCCCCGAATACTCCGGGGGAGCGGAGATGTAGGGTTCATCCAATGCGGTCCCGTTGACATAGATCTTCCCGTTTTGTGCCAGCACAGTATCGCCCGGGGTTCCGATGATCCTTTTGATGTAATCCACTGATAAATTCTGAGGATTGTGGAAGATCACGATTTCTCCAACCTTGGGTTGGCCGCCCCAGCGATACGCCACACGGTTGACCAGCACAAAATTGCCGGGGTAAAGCGTTGGCTCCATGCTGATGTTTTCCACAATCACCCGCGCCAGCAGAGCATCCACGGCAAAGTATAATATCGCCGCCAGCGCCAGGGTTTGCAGCAGTTCAAGGAATGGTTTCAGCAGGCTTCGGTTGGATTCCTGCCCGCCATGAGGTGCCAGGTTGGGATTCGAGTCTTCAAGGGTGGGTCGCTCGGGTACGTTGTAATCGGTCATATCGTGCTGGCTCCGTTAATCATGCCGCGATTTTAGCACGATCCTGATGGGTGTGCCGGTGAATGGAAATGTTTTGCGGATCTGATTTTCCAAAAATCGCATATAGGTAAAGTGCGCCAGTTTGGGATTGTTGGCATAGATCATAAACGTGGGCGGATCCGTTCGCACCTGGGTACCATAATAGAATTTGACTGCATTTCCCGTGCGCGAGGTGGGTGCATGCAGTTCCTGGGCATCTTGAATGATCCGGTTAAGTACGCCTGTGGTCACCCGGGCAAGACGTTCCTCCTGCACCTTCAACGCAAGCGGCATGACCTGGTCAATCCGCTGCCCCGTCTTACAGGAAATGAAAAGGATGGGAACGTAATCCACGAAATTCAGCTCATGCCGAATCCTTTCCGTAAATTCCGTCATTGTGTAATTATCTTTTTCAACCGCATCCCACTTGTTGACCAGGATAACCGTGCTTTTCCATGCATCCTTAACGTAACCGGTGATGTGGGCGTCCTGGGCGGTGATGCCGGTGGTGGCATCGATCATCAGCAGCGCCACGTCGCAGCGTTCAATCGCACGCATGGTTCGCACAACGGAGTATTTTTCCACGCCCGGATCGATCTTTCCCCTCCGGCGGATACCGGCAGTATCGATCAGCCGCACAGGGATCCCCTGGTAATCAATAGTGGTATCGATGGCGTCGCGCGTGGTGCCCGGGATCGGACTGACAATCGCCCGTTCCTCACCTGCCAGGCGGTTGAGCAGGCTGGATTTTCCGGCATTCGGCTTGCCTACAATGGCAATCTTGACCGAGTCATCTTCAGGTTCTTCTTCCATCTTGGGAAATGAAGCCACCAGATCGTCCAGCAAATCGCCTGTGCCGGTGCCGTGCACCGATGAGATGGGATAAGGTTCACCGATGCCCAATTCGTAGAACTCATGCACCAGGTCGCGCTGTTTGGATGAGTCCGCTTTGTTCACGACCAGGAAAATAGGAGGAACTGCCTTCCCGTCCACGATCTTTTGATTCTTGCGCAGGATCTGTGCTACTTCGGTATCAGCAGGGGTCACGCCGCTGATCGCGTCGGTGAGAAAGAGCACAACATCCGCTTCCTGGACAGCCATCATCGCCTGGTAACGGATTTCCTTGATGAAGTCCGCCGATCCCACCGAGAGCGGCGATTTGCTGCTGCTGGCTGTGGGGTCGATGCCGCCGGTGTCGATCACGTCAAAGGGAATGCCGTTCCATTCCGCCTCCCCTGAAAGCCGGTCGCGGGTGGTTCCCGGGGTCTCGTCCACAATCGCTGCCATTTCACCGGTCAAACGGTTAAACAATGTGCTTTTCCCAACATTGGGTCTTCCAACCAGTGCCACAACAGGTTTGATCATCATCCAGGTTTCCTCACTCCAATCATTTTACCCTGAAAACCAATCAAAAACAGCCAGCGGGAGGCTGGCTGTCGGTTAAGACCGTTCTCATTATGGAGGAGGGCTGCTGCCCTTCGGGTAGACGACCACCTCAAAGGACGCGGGAATGAGGTTGTCAATCCGCAGATCTGGGATATTCAAAGTGAACCCGGAACTGATGGTGTACTTGCCGGGCAGCTTGCCCGTCAAGTCGATCAAAACCCGCAAATCGCTTACTTTGACCGTTTCCAGCGTTCCAAGGGGACCGCCAATGATCACATCAGTCACATTCGGAGTGATCTGCGCCACCAGGTTGGCGGCCAACCCTGTGGGCTCGATGGTTACATTGGTCAATGCCAGGCTGCTTTCAATGGCTGCGACACCCACCTGCAACCGCACCTGCTGGTCGCCCACAAGCTCAATACCTGCGGGCAGCTTGAGCCCGATCATAATTTCGATATCATCCTTCAGCCCCGTCAAATCAAAAGGCTGCGTTTCGATATACTCCGGCAAGCTGTCCACCAGGGCTGGATTCGAGGAGAATACGGTCACAGTGGGCGGGAACACAAAGATGTTGGTCAGCCGGTATCCGCTGGCTTGCTGTCCAATGGTGACCACCCTCACCACTAGGTTGCGGTATCCACCGCGCTGGACGATGTTCTGGCTGACGGTTACTTTTTCGGGGTTGATGGAAACGCCGTTCACCACCGTCCCGTTCTCATCCACGGCTACCAGCGGCAGTGAACGAACCACGCTGTCGCGAATACCGCTGATATCATTCACCACCTTCACCTGGTTCACCCGCTCCACCAGCGATGCAGGCCCGCTGATGGTGGCGCTGTTCATCGAAACCACGGGCGGGTCTGCCTGGTAGCCAATGGCCAGCTCGCCGGTAACCTCGACATTAATGGTCATCGTGCGGGTTTCCAACTGCTCGAGCGATATGTTCACCGAGCGCGGATTCTGGCTGGTGATCTCGACCGGACGGATGCCAATTTGAATCTGCACCGGCACCACGTGCGGGCCAACCGAGAGCCCCGAAAGATCGGCAATCGCCCTTACAGGAGCTTTTTCGTTCAAGAGGCTGTTCCAGGTGGAGTTGGGCGCGCGGAGAGTGACGGAAATGGTCTCAGGCAGTTCATTCGTGATCACCAGGTTGGGTGCCTGCCCGATCACCTCTATGGTCACCGGGTTGGGATAGACCTTTTCCACCGACGGGTCAATGGAATTGACCGCCAGCGCCCAGACAACCGCTGCCATCACGAAGGCAAGCAGTAGGGTTGGTAGATTGCGGGCGATCCGTCGCAGCCGGTCCACGTTATTCCTCCTGCTTCCCTGACTTGAAAATACCAGCCATGAAGGACTTCAAATTGAAAGGCGTTCTTTTGGTTTCCGACGGGCGGTAAAAAGCGAGCAAGATGTTTTCCAATCGTTCACTATCCAGGCGGCGGATCATGCGCCCGTTGTGCGCGATGGATATCGAACCGGTTTGCTCAGAGACCACCACGGTGATTGCATCGGTCGCTTCAGAGGTTCCCAGTGCTGCCCTATGACGCAAGCCCATTTGACGCTCCGGGCTGCGGTTCAGTACGCCGCTGGCGGAGAGCGGCATCACGCAAGCGGCAGCAATGATCATATTTTGATCAATGATCACAGCACCGTCATGCAGCGGGGTATTGGGATAGAAGATTTGAAGCAGCAATTCCGGCGTCACCTTTGCGTTGAGCTTGACCCCGGTGCGGATGAAATCATTCAGATTGTCCGCGCGCTGCAGCACGATCAGAGCTCCATGTTCGCGGGCTGAAAGTCTGGCGGATGCCGTGACCACAGCACGGATCGTCTTCTGCATTTCTTCAATCTGCGCTGTCGAAGGCCGCCGTGCCAGGGGGTTCGACCCGGCGCGCCCCAGCTTCTCCAGCCCGCGGCGCAATTCAGGCGCAAAGATTACCGGAATGGCAATCAGCAGCGTGGGAAGGATCGTTTTGACCAGCCAGGAAAAAGCCGGCAGGTCAACAACGCTGGTAAAAATGGCAAGGACGATGATCAAGAAGATGACGCCGCGCAGCAGCGCCATGGCCTGCGTATCGCGCAGCAGGATCAAAATGGCGTAGAAAAACGCCGTGACCAGGAATAAATCCAGTACGCTCAGCCAATTCAGGCGTTGGAACAAATAGGTGATCGCGCTCAGAATATCGGTCACGGATGTTTATCTTTCAGATCAGCCCGCTTAACCATTAAATCGGACGCAGCACCCGATCCTGCCGTAATTGCTTGAAATATAACACTGATCCTGCCGGCATGGATTCTTCGGCAGCTTCCTGCCAGGCCAGAACTCCCAGTGTGACGGGGTCTTTGGGTTCATACCCAAGGCTTTTCCATAAAGCGTCATGTTTTGCCAGGTGCGGCGGAACAAAGATCAATGAAGCTTCGCACTGCAGATCGGTGGAGGCGCGTTCCATTTCCCGGATCATGATGGGCAGATACTGGGCAGGGGAAAGGAGGGGATCAAGGGTGATATCAGTGGAGCGGGCAACCAGGTTTTCCACCTGCCAACTGATGATACCCATGGTCTTTTGCTCGATGCACAACAGCAGGAAGGCTTTCTCTCCTAGCTGCGCCATCACGTCGTTGTGGCTGAGCGCCGGTTGACCCTTGTGGGTGCTGTTGAGCACTTGCACGATTTCATCCACCTGCCTGGGTCCGGCGCGTCGGACAGTGGCTTCACCCAGGGGCAGCCTTACCGGCTGCGACTCTGGAACGTATTTAACCTCGCCCGCAGGAACTGAACGCATCCATGCCTGGGTTACCTGCTTCCAGGTATCCTCAAAGGACGTTTCATTCTTGATGACGACATTTGCCGCGCTCATGTGAATTTCCTGTGGAATCTGGCTGGCAATTCTCAGCCGTGCGTCGCCCTCGCTCATCTTGCGCTGTTCCACCAATCTCTTGAGCTGGACTTCCGGGGGTGCATAGACCACCCACAGTGAATCACAATCGTTGTTGATCCTGGCTTCCACCAGCTTGATGGCTTCAATCACGATCACCTTCTGGCTGGCGCGTTTGATGAGCATATCCAGCGCCTGGCTGACTAGGGGATGAATGATAGCCTCCTGCTTTGCCAAAGCATCAGCATCGGCAAACACGAGACGGCCGAGTTTTGCGCGGTCCACCTGTCCATCCGGCTGCAGAATGAATTTTCCAAAGGTCTCAACAACTTCCTTGTAACCCGGTGCACCCGGCGCCATCGCCCGGTGTGCCAGGGCATCGGCATCAATGCCGTAAGCTCCAAGATGTTCAAGCATACGCCGAACGACGCTTTTACCGGTGCCAATGCTGCCGGTAAGACCAATGATGTACTTGTCAGCCCATTTTTTCAATGAAAAGCCTCATTCGCCTGCCAGGTTGGAACGGGGTAAACCTCATTGTTTATTTTAGCCGTGCAAATAATGAATGTCAAACAACCTTCCAAAATTACAAAGGGGATTGGGATATAATTTTCAGACAGTGAAAGACTTATCCATCTTCGATTCGCCTCACCGCAGATTCAACCCCCTCACCCGTGAGTGGGTGCTGGTTTCCCCGCAGAGGGCAGCGCGCCCCTGGTCTGGACAGGTTGAAAAGGTTCCCCCGGAGCAATTGCCCCGGTATGATCCTTCCTGTTATCTCTGCCCGGGAAATGAGCGGGCAGGCGGGGTGAAGAACCCGAATTACCAGGGAACATACGTATTCGACAACGATTTTCCGGCACTGCTGCCTGGTACCGGGGATCCATCACAATTGCAGGCCGATGACGAGCTCATGCAGGCAGAGCCGGAACCTGGGATTTGCCGAGTGATTTGTTTTTCTCCGCGCCACGACCTGACCATTCCCCAATTATCGCTGGCTGAGGTGGAGAGTGTCATCCGCACCTGGGCAGATCAATCGCGCGAACTGGAAGCTCTTGACTGGATCCAGTACGTGCAGGTATTTGAGAACAAGGGTGCCGTCATGGGATGCTCCAATCCCCATCCTCACAGCCAACTTTGGGCAACGCGCCATATTCCCAACGAACCAGCCAAAGAATTGCTTTCCCAACGTGATTATTTACAGGAACATGGTTCTCCCCTGCTGCAGGACTACTTGACCGAAGAGTTGAACCAGGATCGGCGTTTGATCGTTGAGAATGAAGATTTTGCCGCCCTGGTACCCTTTTGGGCGATCTGGCCGTTTGAGGTGATGATCATCGCCAGACGACGGGTTTCCCGCCTGGGCGATCTCACCCGCTCTGAGCAATCTTCTCTGGCGGCGCTTTACCGCGATATCACCCGCCGCTATGACCGCCTCTTTGGAATTTCCTTCCCTTATTCGATGGGCTTTCATCAAGCGCCTGCTGATGGCTCCTCGCACCCCGAATGGGCGCTGCACGCTCATTTCTATCCTCCCCTGCTGCGCTCGGCAAGCGTGAAGAAATTCATGGTCGGCTATGAACTGCTGGCCATGCCTCAACGCGACCTGACCGCTGAAACTGCAGCCCTTCGGCTGCGAGAACTTGGAGAATGACTTCATGGAACTCCGCTCTTTGTACCCTCCCGTTGAACCCTATGCCACCGGTTCGTTCAAGGTATCCGACCTGCACACACTGTATTATGAAGAATGCGGCAATCCCCAGGGGGCACCCATTCTTTTCCTTCACGGCGGACCTGGCGTGGGCCTGAGGGAATCCTACCGCCAGTACTATGATCCGGCGTTTTACCGCATCATCCTCTTTGCACAGCGCGGCGCAGCGCAAAGCACACCGGCTGGTGAACTTCGGGAGAACGATACCTGGAAGCTGGTGGACGATATCGAGCGCTTAAGAACTCATCTTGGAATCGAGCGCTGGGTAGTCTTTGGAGGCAGTTGGGGCAGTACCCTGGGCTTGACCTACGCCATCAACCATCCCGACCGCGTGCTTGGATTGGTGCTGAGGGGGATCTTCCTGGGTCGCCAGCGCGAATTCGACTGGATGTACCGCGCCGGCGCTGATGAGTTCTTCCCCAATGCCTGGCAGCGTTTCATCGCTCCCATCCCGACTGCAGAGCGGGGAGACCTGGTCAGAGCCTACCATAAATTGTTGACCTCGGAAGATAACTCAATACGACAGAACGCGGCCAGCACCTGGTCATCCTGGGAGGACGCCCTGGTGATGGTGGATGATCAACCCATCGCGCCAACGACACCCCTCTACGCCTACAGCATCGCGCGCATCGAATGCCACTACATGCTGAACAAGCTTTTCCTGCCGGAGGAGAATTACATTCTCAACCGTATCCAGGTGCTCAAAGACATTCCCTGCCGCATTGTCCAGGGACAGCTCGATTTTTGCTGCCCGCCGGCTACTGCGGTGGAACTCGCGCAGCACTACCCCGGTTCGGAACTGCGGTTGATGAAAGACGGCACGCATTGGTCGCGCCATCCATCCATCGCCAGCGAACTTGTCCAGGCGACTGACGATTTTCGATCGCTTTATTAATCTCCGGAGAATTGACGGGCATACAGATCCGCGTAAAGTCCCCCGCGCTGGATCAATTCTTCATGCCTGCCCTGCTCGATGATCCTGCCCTCGTCCACCACGCAGATCAAATCGGCGTTGCGAATGGTACTTAACCGGTGGGCAATGACCACCGCCGTCCTGCCTTTGAGCAGCCTCCCCAGGGCTTCCTGGATCAGACTTTCGGTCAAACTGTCGACGTTGGAAGTGGCTTCATCTAAAATGAGGATGCGCGGATCGGTGAGCAGCGCCCTGGCAATGCACACCAGTTGCCTTTGCCCCACTGATAAATTGACCGCTCCCTCGAGCACCCGGGTATTGTAGCCGTCCGGTTTGGAAACGATGAAGTCATGGGCATTGGCTTCCCTTGATGCCCGTTCCACTTCCTCATCGGAGGCATCCGGTCTGCCAAAGCGGATATTCTCTGCAATTGTCCCGGAAAAGAGGAAGGAGTTCTGCGGCACCAGACCCAATTGTCTGTGCAGTGACTGCTGCGTCACCGAGCGGACATCGATCCCGTCGATCAGGACCCGGCCTGAAGTAACCTCGTAGAAACGCGCGATCAGGTTGCTGATCGATGTCTTGCCTGCGCCGGTCGGTCCAACCAGGGCGACGGTTTGACCCGGCTGGATTTCCAGGTCGACATCGTGCAGTACCTCCGGTAGTTCCGGGCGGTACTTGAAAGTCACATCCTCGAAGTGGATCTCGCCGCGCATGGGAGGCATTTCATACGCATCCGGTGCATCTTCCACATCCGGTTCGGTGTCCATCAGCCTGAACACCTGTTCACCGCCCGCCATGGCAGATTGCATGGAGGTGTACATGCGGCTGAGTTCCTGGATGGGAGTGAAAAAGCGCGTGACGTAGGAGAGGAAAGCCACCAGAACGCCAACCGTCACGGTCCCAACTCCCACAAACCGACCGCCAAACCAGAGCACAATGCAGGTGGCAAGCACGCCCAGCAATTCCACTGCCGGCAGGAAAATAAAAGAAAGCGTCATGGCGCTGATGTTCGCCTCACGGTTCGCCTGGTTGAGCTGATCGAAGCGCACCTGCGAGGTGTCCTCCTGACCGAATGCCTGGATAACGCGCACCCCGGAGATGTCTTCCGCCAAATCGCCCACCACCCTGGCAACCGAGGTGCGTGTTTCGCGGTAGGCACCTCGCGCGCGCCTGGAAAACCAGGTGGTCACGCCCACCATCAACGGCAGGACGATAAAGGTCAACAGCGCCAGCCGCACATTCATCAGCAGCATGGTCACTATGATACCAATCAGGATCAGCAAGTCACCCAGCAAGGTGATCAACCCCTGTGAAATCAGGTCATTGATCGTCGCCACATCATTCATTACCCGCGATACCGTAACTCCGACAATGTGCGTATCGTGATAGCCCATGGAGAGCTTTTGCAAATGGCGGAACAGGGCGCTGCGCATATTCGCCAACGCGCGCTGCCCAACCCACGAGAGCAGGTACTGCTGCAACGCTGTGGAAACGTACAAACCGGCAAATGCCCCTGCGGTATACAGGGAGATGCGCCCCAACCCGGGCAGGTCGCCAGCTGAAATGTATTGGTCCACGGCAATCTTGAGGAGGTACGGGATCAGCAGCGTCAAGCCTGAAGCAATGATCATCGCCGCAAGCGCCAATAACATCTGCAGGCGGAACGGCTTGAGATACGCCAGCATCCTGCTGACAATATGGCGGTCAAAAACTTTACCTCGTTCATCCTGTCCTGAAGAAAAATCTTCCAGAACGCCGCGCGGACCCATGCTCGAAGAAGTCACTCCAATCCCAAATCCCATGATTAATCGTCCCCTCCCTGGGATATGGTTTCAATGACTTTATGTTTTTTAGGCTTGAGCTGCTGCTGGTAGATGTTGTTGTACAGCGAAGAGGAAGCCAGCAGTTCTTCATGCCTGCCCCTGGCTGCAATTTGACCTTTATCCAGCACCAGGATCTGATCGGCTTTCTGTACGGTGCTCAAGCGGTGGGCGATGACAAAAGTGGTGCGGCGCTGCATCACATTTTCGAGCGCCAGTTGGATCAGATGCTCGGTCTCGCTGTCCACGCTCGAGGTGGCATCATCCAGGATCAGGATCCGCGGATCCATGAGCAAGGCGCGGGCGATGGCAATGCGCTGTTTCTGCCCGCCCGAGAGCGTAACACCTTTTTCACCCACCCGGGTGTCGTATCCGTGCACCATCTCCAGGATGAATTCGTGAGCCTGGGCAGCCCTGGCAGCATCCTCCACTTCCCTGCGTGAAGCTGAGGGATGTCCAAAGCGGATATTGTCGAACACCGAACCGGTGAAGAGCGTTGTTTCCTGCAATACGATGCCGATCTGACTGCGGAGGGAATTGATCTTGATGTCGTGGAGGTCGGTGCCATCGATGCGGATGCTCCCGGCGGTGGGGTCATAAAAACGCGGGATGAGATTGACCACGGTGGTCTTGCCGGAGCCGGTCAACCCTAGCAGCGCCACCACCTGGTCGGGTTCAGCTTCAAATGTGATGTCCTTAAGGATTTCTGCCTTGCGTCCATAACCGAAGGAAACGTGATCAAAGGCTACCCTGCCCTCGCCGAAGTTCACATTGCGAGCAGATGGACTGTCGTGAACCTCGGGAATGGTATCCAGAATCTGGAAGATGCGCTCTGCAGAAGCTCCCGCTATGGTGATGGCAGGCAGCACCATGCCCAATTGCCGGACAGGAACCAGGAGCTGCCCCATGTACGTGGTGAAGGCAACCATCTCGCCCAGGCTCATCTGTCCCTGAATGACCATCGAACCGCCAAACCATAAAATGACCACACTGCCGATGTTGGCGATCAAGTTCATCAAAGGCATGTTCTGCGACTGGAGGCGTGCGGAGAGCGCAGAAAGTGAAAACCATTTCTGATTCTCCACCTCAAAGCGCTCGATTTCTGCATCTTCCTGGGCAAAGGTTTTTACCACCTGGGCGCCGCGCAGATTTTGCTCCAACCGGGTGGTGAGAACGGAAAGCTGTTTTTGTATCTGAAGCGAAAGCGGTCTGAAGCGTTTGCCGAAGCGGATGGATTGGTACACCAGCAGCGGCATCGCGGCAATTGCCAACAGCCCCAGCCGCCAGTTGAGCACGATCATCACCACCGCGGTGATGACCATGAGCACCGTGCCTTCGATCACCCTGAAGGTCGCACGTCCGGTCAGAAAGCGAATGCGCTCCACATCCTGGATGGTGCGTGAAAGCAGATCGCCTGCCTCCGCCTGGTCGTGAAAGGAGAATGAAAGCAGCGTGATCTTGCGCTGCAATTCGTTGCGCAGATCATATGCTACGTTTTGCGAAGCAACTTCCGTCCACCGTCCCTCGAAATAAGTGAAGACACCCTTGACGACCACCAGAGCCAACAGCCCGCCAACTGCCAGGCTGAGCATGCCCATATTCTGCTTGATGATGGTGTGGTCGATGATCCATGAAATGATCAAGGGGTTGATCATGCTGATGGCATCGATCAAAAACATCATCCCGTAGGCGCCGGCAGTCAATTTCCAATGCGGGCGCAGATAACCGAAGGCGCGTAGAAGTGCCCCGTTTGGTCTGGGAGAGTCTGGTATGGCAACAGTGGTTGCGGTCATCTGAATTCTTTGATCCTGAGGGTTGAATCCTATTTTGCCCCAAAGTGACAATTTAAGCAACTTCGTACACCGGGAATTCAAATGAAGGCTAAAATGGACAACATCGGATTGCTTCCCAACACCTGTTGATCGCGCCGAAATCCTCGCACCGAAGGTTCCCGATTTGACCGCCCATCCTCTTGTGACCACTTTGAAAAATCTCAAAGGCAACGCGCGGGCAATCGTTTTTACAGAGCCGGTCTTCGGCATTCCTTACAACCTTTTCATTCCCTATGCTTCGGTGTACATGCTAGCGTTGGGCTTGACCGATGTTCAAATCGGTTCGATCACGAGCATCGGTCTGATTTTCCAGGTGTTTTTTGCCATGGTCGGCGGTGTGATTACCGATAAACTCGGACGCAAGCGCACCACCTTTTTCTTCGACTTTATTTCCTGGACCATCCCTTGCATCATCTGGGCAATTGCTCAGGATTACCGGTATTTTCTGGCTGCCATCATCCTCAACAGTGCGTTTCGCATCCCCTCAATTTCGTGGGCATGCTTACTGGTTGAAGATACGCCCTCCGATTGGCTGATACACATCTTTTCCTGGATCTACATTGCCGGTTTGATCTCAGCCTTTTTTGCACCCATCGCCGGGATCTTCATCCGCCAGTACGGATTGGTCCCCTCGGTCAGAGGGTTGTATGCCTTTGCAGCGGTGATGCTGACCGCCAAATTCGTCCTGCTGAATGCCAACGTTTCTGAAACCACCCGCGGCAGAGAGCGGATGCTTGAAACGAAGAAACAGCCGCTTCTGGCAGCTTTTAAAGAATTCCCCAAAGTGATGACCCTGATCTTGCACACACCTGCAACAATGAGAGTGCTGGGCTTGATGGTCATTCTGAACATTGTGAATATGGTGGACGGCACGTTCTGGTCGATCCTGGTCACCCAGCACCTGAAAATCCCCGATCAGAACCTGGCGGTGTTTGCGTTCGTCCGGTCAATTGTCCTGCTGGTGCTTTACTTCACGCTTGTGCCGCGCATCAGCGCGTTTCACTTCCGCAGACCATTTCTGATGGGTTTGGCAGCGTTTCTCGCAAGCCAGGTGCTGTTGATCACCATGCCTGCAGCCAATTACCTCCTGCTGATCATCAGCCTGATCCTTGAAGCGGTTGCGTTGGCTTCCATCACCCCGCTGCTCGATTCAATCACCGCCCTATCGATCAACCCTGATGAACGCGCGCGGATCATGTCGCTGCTGTCGGTGGTGGTCATCCTGTTTACAGCCCCCTTTGGCTGGATTGCCGGGCAGCTTTCCGAGATCAACCGAATCCTGCCTTTCGCGCTCAATCTGGTGTTGTTTGTAATTGGGGCTGTCTTGATCGCCCTCACCACCCGGCGGGACGAACGGGCAGAATTCAAGGTCTGAATCGCGGCATCAAACCAGACGGCGGATTTCGCTAATCAAACGTACGATTTGATCCTGTGTGTGGGTGGCGAAGACTGCAATCCGCAGCGCCCCGCCAGCCGGGGTACTGGTGTATTGCTGTACGTATTCCACCGCGATCCCGGCTTCGAATAGTCCATCTCTCACGGCTGGCAGGGTCAATCCGGGCTGGGAAGGAACGCAGATGACCGGAGCCGGCGATTCCACCACCGCCAATCCCATTTCGGACAAACCAGACCGCACCGCGCGTGAATTCGACGCCAGCCTTTGACGCAGTTCCGGTTCTTCGCAGGCTATTTGGAGCGCTTTGGCGGCTGCTGCTGCCACCACCAATGGGATGGCAGTGGATCCCGCGATGATGCGTGAATCCTTTTCCAGCGCTTCCACCCAACCCCGGCTGCCGTGGATCAAACCCCCGCCGGCGCCAAACGCCTTGCTCAAGGTGAAGCAGCTTCGGACAGCGTCATCCACGATCCCCAGGAATTCTGCTGTACCCCGACCGTAAGGTCCCAGCACCCCCCCGGCGTGGGCGTCATCCACAAAGATCAACCCCTTGCGCTCTTTGACCTGCGGTAGGTAGGCATCCAGCGGAGCAATCTCACCGGAAATTGGGAACAATCCGTCGGTAAGGATGAGCGGACGTTCACCAGGGTTAAGCTGACGCTTCAATTGCGCTTCAAGATCAGCCGGATCGAGATGATGGAACCCAAAGATGGGTTTGTTGGTTGCCTGGGCAGCGTCCCACAATGAGAAATGGGCATCGTTGTCAATGAAGATCACATCATAAAGCGTGGCAGTAGACTGGGTGAGAAAAGCTGCGCCCAGGTAACCGGATGCAAAAGTGCTGACCTTTTCGCTGCCAAAGAACGCGGCTGCCTGCGACTCGAGCTCGTCATAGACCGGATGCTCGCCCAATCCGCCGCGGGGAATGGTGGAGGAGACACCATAGCGGGCAAGGCAATCAGATGCTGCCTGGATCACCTCCGGGCGGCTCTGCAATCCAAGATACCCCGTCCCGGCAAACACATCCACCGGGCGTCCATTGATCAGAGTTCTGGCGCCTACCGGTCCCATGATCCTGGTCTTCAAATTTGCCTCGCTGTCAGAAATTGGGCTTGGAACAAATTTGCTTCAATCCAATCCGGAATGCAGGGAGTGGGCGATTTCCTCGTTGATCCCCTTGATGCTCATCAGGTCTTCGAGGGATGCCTTCTTGATGGCTTCGATGCTGCCGAATTTAAGTAAAAGCGCCTTGCGCCGCGTAGGTCCGATGCCCGGAATGGCATCCAGCCGCGAAGCCACACCGATCTTTCCACGGGCTTTGCGGTGTGCGGTAATGGCAAAGCGGTGCGCCTCATCGCGGATGCGTTCAATGAGATACAACCCCTGTGAGTGGCGCGGCAGCATCAGCGAGTCTGACCTGCCGGGGCGGAAAAGCTCTTCCTGCTGTTTCGCCAGACCCACCACCGGAACCCTGTCTGCCAACCCATACTCGTCCAGGATCTTGACAGCCCGTCCCAGTTGACCTTTGCCGCCGTCCACCATCAGCAGGTCAGGCAGATAGGCAAACGAGGGATCTTTCTTCACCCCGGGCCCGGTCAATTCCTGTGACGATTGCCAGCGCCTGAATCGCCGCTCGAGGACTTCTTCCATGCTGGCAAAATCATCCGGTCCGCAGACCGTCTTGATGTTGAAATGGCGGTAGAGCGCCTTGTTGGGCACGCCGCTCTCAAAAACCACCATCGACCCGACGGATGCCGTGCCCTGGGTGTTGGAAATATCGTAGCATTCGATGCGGTTGAGCGGCGATTTCAGCCCCAAAGCGTCCTGGATCTCGGTCAGGGCTTCTGTTTGCTTGTTCTTATCAGCATTCCACTGCGCCCGCAAAGATTGCAGTGTATCCACCGCGTTTTCGGTTGCCATCTGCACCAGTTCCTGCTTGACACCGGATTTGGGAACCAGCATTTGGACTTTCTTGCCCCCGCGGCGTGTGTTCATCCACTGGTTGATGATCTGAGCTTCCTCCACCTCATTGGGCAGCAGCACCTTGCTGGGGATGAGGGCGGCTTCGCTGTAGAATTGCTTCATGAACTCGCCGATCACCTCACTATCGCTTGTTTCCTCGGTGCCTTCCAGCACAAAATACTCACGCCCCAGCAGCTTGCCGTTGCGGATGAAGAAGATCTGCACCATGGCATCGCCGTCTGATCGGGCAATGGCCAGTACATCAGAATCACTCTGGTCGTCGGTGATCACCTTTTGTTTTTCAACCACGCGTTCGATGGCGTTCAACTGGTCGCGCAGGGTGGCTGCCTTTTCATAGAGCATCTGCTCTGAAGCATCTTCCATTTCGGTCTTCAGCCGGTTCACGATCGGTTCAGTATGACCATCGAGGAAGGAGCACAGGTCATCGATCATTCGACGGTAGCCTGCCTGCTTGATCGCTCCGATGCACGGACCCGAGCAGAGTTTGATGTCGTAATACAGGCAAGGGCGCGGATCGAGACCGGTGATCACCCGGTCGCAGGTGAGATAGGGGAAGATACGCCGCAGCACATCCAGGGTTTGATGCACCGCCCAGACGCTGGTGTAAGGACCAAAATAACGCGAGCCGTCGCTCACCATTTGGCGCGTGACCGTCACCTTGGGAAAAGGATCCGCCAGGTGTACCTTGATGTAGGGATAACGTTTGTCATCCTTCAGCCGCACATTGAAGCGCGGCCGGTACTTCTTGATCAGGTTCATTTCCAGGATCAGCGCTTCGAGCTCCGATCCCACCACGATCCATTCAAGGTCGGCGATCTGCTCAACAAGTTTGCGCACCTTGCGGTCATGCTGGCCGCGGTCCTGGAAGTACGAGCGCACGCGGTTCTTGAGTACCACCGCCTTGCCCACATAGATTACCTGCCCGGCAGCATTTTTCATGATGTAGCAGCCGGGTTTTTCAGGCAGGGTGTTTAGGATGCCCTGAATATGTTCCGAGACGTCAACCATGCGGATATTTTAGCACTACCATACGGTTCAGATAAGATATGAAAGATGACCTGAATTATCCGGTTGTAAAAACAGGAATGTTCCGTGCCAAGCACTTCAAGCTTTACAGCACCGGCATGGCGCAGCCATCGGCACGCGGATCACTGCCGGCTTCGAGCACTGCGGTCTGCGGATTGCGCCGGATGATCTGACCCCGTCCAAACGACGCCCTTCCCATGCCGCCTTCCCACTTCAGCAGGTGACCCATCTTTTCCAACCGGGTGAAAACCTCTGGTGAAACGCCCTCTTCAATGGAAACGGCGGTCCCATCCTCGTCAGGAGGGATGATGAAACGCGGTAATTCAAGGGCAGCCTGGGGGTTCATGCCATGGTCAACCATGGCAGAGACCACATGCACATGCGCCTGCGGTTGAATATATCCGCCCATCACACCGAATGGTGCATAAAGACTATGGTCGGATTCTCGAGTGATCATGCCGGGAATAATGGTGTGGTAGGGACGCTTGCCAGGACCCAGGGCGTTGGGATGGTGCGGGTCAAGCGAGAAGTTGTATCCCCGATTTTGAAGGCTGAATCCCCATCCCCTGGGAACGATCCCGGTACCCAAACCCATGTAGTTGCTGTTGATCATCGAGCAGGCGTTGCCGCGGTCATCCACCACGCAGAAATAGACTGTGTCTGAACTGCCCACGGGGGTGCCATGTTTCACAATTTGCGCAGCGCGCTTTGCATCGATCAGCTTGCGCCTTTCCTCGGTATAGGCTTTGTCAAGCAGCCCGTTGATGGGTGCTGGCGACTGGTCGGGGTCGGCGACATAGCGCCGGGCATCGGCAAACGCCAATCGCAGTGCTTCGATCTCCAGGTGCAGATGTTCTGCGGAAAGGGGTTCCAGCGAAGCCAGATCAAATCCCTGGAGCAGATTGAGCGCCAACAGCGCTGCAATGCCCTGACCATTGGGCGGGCATTCCCAAACGCGCACATCCCGGTAGACTGCGGAGATTGGATCAACCCAGTTGCTGTGGTGCTGCGCCAGGTCTTCAAAGGTCAAGCAGCCGCCCGCTTCCTTGAGGATCGCCGCAATGGCTTCCCCGATGATCCCGCGGTAAAAAGCCTGCTTCCCGCCCTCTGCGATGACTCGCAGCGATTTTGCCAGTCCCGGGTTGCGGAACAGCTCGCCGGGGTTGGGTCCGCGTCCCTCGATGGTCAGTTCTTCAAGGTTCAGGGCTTTTCCAATGAGACGTTCAACACCGCGCTTCCAGAAGTATGAGGTCAGCGGCGAAACCGGGAATCCCTTTTCTGCCAGATCGACGGTATCGGCAAAAACGGTTTCCAGGGAAAGCTTACCAAAGCGCTCCGAGAGGTCGCACCAGGCACCGCAAGCCCCCGGAACGGTTACAGTATAGGGATGAAAGGGCGGCAATTCGCGGTCCAGACCCTCGCTTGACAGCCGATCCAGAGTCAAAGCCATGGGCGAACGTCCCGACCCATTCAAGGCAAAGACCCTGCGTGTGGAAGCCTGATAATAAAGGACGAAAGCATCGCCACCCAGGCCGGTGGAGCAGGGTTCGGTGAGGTTAAGCATGGCTGCCACGGTGATGGCTGCATCCGCAGCCGTGCCGCCTGCTTCAAGGGTGCGCACGCCGGCAGCGCTTGCCAGGGGCTGGCTGCTCGCCACCATGCCGCGGCTACTGAATACCGGAGATCGTTGCGTTTGGAATGGGGTCATAAGCGAATAGGGATTAGGAATTAGGGATTAGGGATTAGGGATTAGTTCAACGAGAATCAAGAAAGGAGAGTCGAGAGTCGTCAAACCTAGATATGTCTTCATCCATCGTTTGCGTTATCACAAGTAACTCAATGCATCCTTTAGGTTTTTGACGATTCAAGATTCTCGATTTTTGAATCCCGACTGCTCACTAATTACTGATTGCTTCTTCCCAGGTCTTCATACGATCTCAATCCCACTGCCTTCGACAACTTCACCGATAAGCCACATGGGAATGTTGGATGACTTTGCTTTTTCTTCCCAGGCAGCATTTTTCTCGGGAGGAACCGCCAGCAGCAGCCCGCCGGAGGTCTGAGCGTCAAAGAGCATCATTTTTTGGTACTCCTCCAGTTCTCGCTCATACCGCACGCCGCTTTCGAAGTGCAGCAGATTGTCAAAGGAACCGCCGGGGAAGATGTGCTGCCGCGCATAGGGTTCGGCGTTTTTGAGCATTGGAATTTGTCCAAAGTGCAGCCGAAATCCGACGCCGCTGGCGATGGTCATTTCCATGGCATGTCCGATCAGGGCATAGCCGGTAATATCCGTCCCGGCCTTAAGCCCAAAGGATACCGCCAGTTCGCTGGCTTCACGGTTGAGACGTGTCATCCAGTCCACCGCGGCTTTGACATCTTCTTCCTTCGCCACCCCGCGTTTGAGGGCGGTGGTGATGGTGCCGAACCCCAGCGGTTTGGTAAGGTAAAGGGCATCACCTGGACGGCAGCCCGCCTTGGTGAGCATAGCGTCCAATGCCACCATACCCGCCACGACCAGCCCGTACTTGGGCTCGTCGTCCTGCACGGTATGTCCGCCGGCGATCACCGTTCCGGCTGAGCGTGCAATCTCCGCCCCGCCGCGGATGATCTGCTGCGTGACCGCAGAATCCAAAGAAGGCGGGAAGGCGGAAATGTTCAGCGCCAGGAAGGGCTTTCCTCCCATGGCGTAAATATCCGAAAGACTGTTGGCTGCGGCAATCCGGCCGTAGTCGTACGGGTCATCCACCACCGGGGTGAAGAAATCCGTGGTCAACACCAGCCCGCGGTTCCCTTCCAACCGCCATACGGCAGCATCGTCCGGAGACTCCATCCCCACCACCAGGTCGGGATAGTCTGCGGGATTGAAGACTTCCTGCATGGGGCGCAGCACCTGCGCCAGCGCGTCAGCGCTCAGCTTGGAAGCTCAACCGGCACATTTGGAGAGGCTCGTCAGGCGGATCATTTTACCCGACGGGTGTAAATCTGAGGTATCCATGAGTTGATTATAGCGCAGTAAAAAAACGGATTAGGAATTAGTGATAAGGGATTAGGGAAATTGTGGTGCTTTCATTACTCCGGGAAAGACTTTACTGCTTCACAAGGCTATAATAATCATGATGAAGGCGACGCGGGCGCTTATTAGCGAGATCTTTTCTGGCTCCGATGGTCCTGGAGTGCGGATCGAATGTGCATCAACACTGCGCCCAACACCCGGGCAATATCTGCTGGCTCAAGTGGAAAGCAGCCAGCAGATCCTTCCAGTTCCCCTTTTCATCGAGAGTTTTGAAAACGCCACCCTGGTTGTTCCGCCGCCAGTGCCCCCCGAGTGGTTCCCGGGTTTGGAGCTCTCGCTTCGCGGACCATTGGGTTGCGGTTTTCACCTGCCGTCCGCTGCCCGCCGACTGCTTCTTACGGACCTCGGTAACCATCACGGTCACCGGCTTCTCAGCCTGGTGAATTCTGCGGGGCATCCTCTCGAGACTGTTCTGCTGACCGATAATCCCCCTTCCGATCTTCCGGTGGAAATCGAGGTTCTTCCGCCAAAATCACTGGGCGAAATCCTTCCCTGGGCAGATTTTGCAGCGTTTGAACTCCCCCTGCACCAACTCAAATCACTTCGCGGTCTATCAGGTTTATCCTCCCTCTCTGAATTTCCTGTCCACTGCGAAGCGCTGATCGACACACCTCTGATCTGCGGCGGTATTGCCTCCTGCGGGGTATGTTCGGTGCGGCTGAATCACGGCTGGGCGCTTGCCTGCAAGGACGGTCCTGTGTTTCGACTGAACCAGTTAAGCGAGGATGAATGAACACTGAATCCTCCTGCCTGGACCGCCTTGAGATCTCAACCCCGTGGATGAATGCCGCCGGATTCCTGGGATTTTCGCCATCTTCTCCCGCCTGGCCTGCCGAGATGGGCGCTTTTGTGACCAACCCCATCAGTCTTGCCCCGCGCAAGCCGGCGCTTCACCGCCAGGTGCAGCCTTATGCCGGAGGATTTCTGCTGCATACCGGTTTTCCAACCCCTGGATTTCAAGCTGTGCTGCGTCAGAATGTAGAAAAGTGGAAAAAGCTTCCCATTCCGGTATGGGCGCATTTGCTGCCCCAGACTCCGGAAGAAATTCCCGGCATGATCGAAACCCTGGAAACAATCGATAATATCGGCGCAGTGGAACTGGGTATCCCGCCTGGAATCTCACTGCATTCCGCCCTGGACTTCATTCGGGCGGCAAGCGGCGAGTTGCCGTTGATGGTGTGTGTCGGAGTGGATGAAATTCAGAGCGATTGGCTGCCGTCCATCCGTGATGCGGGGACCACGGGTTTGGTGCTTTCTGCACCGCGGGGAATTCTGAAAGCGTCCGATCATCTGATGCGCGGACGGCTGTATGGACCGGCGGTTTTGCCCCTCATGCTCAAAGCCGTCTGCCGGCTGGCGCAATTTGATTTGGCTGTTATCGCTTCAGGAGGTGTGTTCAGCCTCGCGGATGGCGAGACCCTGCTCGCAGCAGGGGCGTGCGCAGTACAGGTGGATGCTGCGCTCTGGTCAAATGCCGATCTTTAGGCTTCCAGCCAGATGGTCACCGGACCGTCGTTTTCCAGACTGACGAGCATGTGTGCGCCGAATTCGCCGGTCTGTGTTGTCACTCCCAGATTTTGCAGCGCGCTTGTGAAGTGATCCACCAGCGGTTTGGCCAGGTCGGGCGGGGCAGCGTTGACGAAGGAAGGGCGGTTGCCTTTGCGCGTATCGGCATACAGGGTGAATTGCGATACCACGATCGCCTCGCCTTTTACATCCAGGACCGAAAGATTCATCTTCCCCTGATCGTCTTCGAATATCCTGAGTTGGCCGATCTTTTTCGCCAGAAGATCCGCCTTTTCGCGGGTATCGTCCGGCCCAATGCCAAGCAGGATGACCAGTCCGAGTTCGATCCCGGCGATCATCTCACCTGCCACGCTTACCTGCCCATGATTGACCCGCTGTATGACCGCGCGCATAAATCCTTCGTCAAAAAATTACTTTAGGCGATTTTTACTGCTGAAATAAAATCAAGACAGCTTTTTACTATTCCCATTAGGTAGGGGCGCGATCTATCGCGCCCGCCAAAGACTACCAAAAATATCCTTACTGCCATGGTCGGACGCCATGTGTGGCGTCCCTACCAAAGCCTCCCTCCTGTTTTCGCAGGTGACCAATTCTTACGGTAGATCGACCGCATTGCGCACTTCAACCATCGTGGCTTCGGCGATCTCACTGGCACGTTTTGCACCGTCGTTTAGAATATCCCGTACCCCGTCCAGGTCCTTTGCCAGTTCGTTGCGTCTCTCGCGCAAGGGGGCAAGGTTTTTGTTGATGTTCTCTGCCAGCAGTTTCTTGCAATCCACGCAGCCGATACCTGCCCGCCGGCATTCAATGTTGACCATGTTAACCTGCTCGGGGGTAGAAAAGATCTTGTGCAGCGAATAGACGTTGCAGACATCCGGGTTGCCAGGGTCTTGCCGGCGGATGCGTGCCGGGTCGGTGACCATTTGCATCACCCGTGCCCGGGTTTGCTCGGGCGTGGCAGAGATCTCGATATCGTTGTTCAGGCTTTTGCTCATCTTGTTCACGCCATCGATGCCGATGATCTTGGGGAACCGCGTCACCTTCATCTGCGGTTCGACAAGCACATTGGTATTGAAATGATGATTGAAAGTCCGCACCGTTTCGCGGGCAAATTCGATGTGCGGCGCCTGGTCGATGCCCACCGGAACGAAATTGGCTTTGTACAGCAGGATGTCGGCAGCCATCAGCACCGGGTAGCCTACCAACCCGTAATTGATGTTATGGGGATTCTCGCGCACCTTCTCTTTAAAGGTGGGTAGATCGGTCAGTTTGCCGAGGGGCGTTACCATGGAAAGAATGGTGTGCAATTCGGTCACCTGGCGGACGTGGGATTGAATGAAGATGATGCTTTTCTTCGGGTCCAGTCCCGCTGCCAGCCAATCCAAAGCCATTTCCATGGTGTTGTTCTTCAAATCCATGGTGGTTTCAAGCGTGGTCAAAGCATGCAGATCCACGATGCAGTAAACACAATCGTATTCATCCTGCATGCTCACATAATTCTTGATGGCGCCCAGGTAGTTGCCCAGGTGTTGGCGGCCTGTGGGGCGGGCTCCTGAAAAGACTCTTCCTTTTTTCTCCGGCATGGTTCCCTTCCTTTTTGGCGAATCAGGAGGTTGGATGACCTGATTCATTCGTTTTTGCATCCGGCGAGGATGCTTTTTGTATTGAGCCTAAATTATATCGTAAAGATGAAAAACCGTCCGCGAGGTTCTTTGGTAAAATGATTCCGATGACTCAGCCGGCAGTTCAATACAGGGTTCCTTTTTCAAAGAGGGCGTTTGACCTGGTGCTCACCGTTCCCGGCACCTTGCTGCTTCTGCCGGTGATGCTTATAGTCGCCATCCTGGTGCGCATCAAACTCGGCAGCCCGGTGATCTTTGCCCAGAAACGCCCGGGGCTCAACTGCCGTATCTTCACGCTATACAAATTCCGCACCATGAACGATGCCCGCGACGATCAGGGCAAACCGCTGCCGGACGCCGAACGTCTGACCCGGCTGGGGCGTTTTCTGCGTTCCGCGAGCCTGGATGAGCTGCCCGAATTGTTCAACATTCTCGCCGGGCAGATGAGCCTGGTAGGTCCGCGCCCGCTGCTGATCTCCTACCTCGACCGCTACACTCCTGAACAATTACGCCGCCAGAACGTTTTACCGGGGTTAACCGGCTGGGCGCAGGTGAATGGCAGGAATGCCATCTCGTGGGAAGAGAAGTTCAAGCTGGATATCTGGTATGTTGATCACTGGTCTTTGGCGCTTGATTTCAAAATCCTCTGGATGACATTCAGCAAGGTGTTCAACCGCGAAGCCATTTCAGCGCCGGGCCAGGCAACCGTGGGTGAATTCCTCGGATCTGCGGCAAACAATAAAGATAAATCCGAAGTCGATTGACTCCGGATTTTTGATTACACCGCATTTTCTCAAACCCCAGAAACGCCATCATTCAAATTTGCGTTCATACAACCGTTTTTTTACGGAATACTTTGGGTACCGATCTCCCCGGCTGCCACCATGCCGGCGACCTGGGTGAAAAGATCCTGGCGTGCGGGCGTGACCAACTGTGAATTGACATTGGTCAATGCCACCGGTACGGTTACGGTCTGCCCACCCTGCCCCTTCAAGACTGCTTCCAATACCTGCTGCAATGCGGCAGATGCGTCGCTCGTCAGCGTCGCTGCCCAGATCGACTCGTAGCCGGCAGGCGGAGCGGTGATGCCAATCAGCGATACGTTGTCCGCTGCCAGGGTACTCAAAACCTCGGGGGTGGCTGCGGCGGAATCTAAAAACATGACATTTACACCGTACAGCAGCATGTCATTTGCAGATGACAACCAATAAGCGGCAGGAGAATCAGCCGGCAGCGTGGTCACCTGTGGAAGATCCACCACCGGGGGGTAAGAGGGATTGCATTTGCCACACACATATCGACCGCCATTGATAAAAGCTTGCGACGCCCCTGGTGCAAGCGGAGTATTTCCCGCAAACAAACCGGCTGAACGCCAATCATTGGCGATCAAGGTGGAAATATACCCCGCCAAAAAATAAACATCTTCCGGTCTGGCGGATACGGTGCTCAAATTCGGCTTGCCGGTCAACTCAGAGGATCCAAGCAGGATAAATTGCACCTTGGGGTTCGAGTCCAGGACCGCTCCAAGATCCGCGGGCGCAGTCTGCAGCAGCACGATCTTCGCATCGGGAGTCAACACCGAGACATCCAGCACGGTGGAGGGCACATATTCCAAGCCGCTGGCGGCAGCGAATTCTGAGATCAAGGCTGCGTAAGGGTCCGAGTCAGCAGGGGCCGAGGTCACATAGACGAGCCGGCCGGGAGCCGCGGTGGAGGTTGCAGTTATCGCTGGTGTCGGGCTTTCCGTCGGCGTTTGGGTAGCGGACGGAGAGGCTTTGCCGCAGGCTGCCAGAAGCAGGGTCAAAGCCAAAAGTATGGAGTAGATGAAAAGAACTTTGCGAGGCATGGAAACCATTTTACCTCATGCGCGCCATTTTATGAAATGAGCAAAAACGGGCAATAATGCATCCTGTTTTGCATCCTGTTTTGCATCCTTTCATGCTGTACACTGTTCATTAAGGGTGGAAGAAGAAGAAAAGCCCGAGTCCAGGGATAAACCAATGAAGGAGTCGGTTCAAACTCCAGGGGGAGGGAAAGCTGTCAACATGATCAATAATAAGCTTCGTTATTCATTCAGAGAAATATCTATGCAAACCGTCATATGGTGATTTTGAGATAAAGGGGTGATTACGATGAAAAAAAACTCTTCAATCGCGATAAAGTTTATGCTGCTATTTGCGCTTCTCATGATGACAGTTCAACCGGTTTCAGCAACAGCTAACACGGGATCTACTCATTCTGAAAGACAAATTGTCAAAGCACAGTTGACAAATAACAAAACAGGAGAAAAGATCAATCTGCCTGTCACAAAAAAGGTCAGTCAGGATGGAAAAAAGATTGAATATGAAGTAATAGTAATGAGTGGCTCGGTTTCTGAGTCTCATTCCAGACTAGATGCTTCCTTAGGAATTAGGCTCACAGTCACGCAATATTATGATGAGAATTGGGGTGCAGAGCGGTATGTTTCTTTAGACAGGTCCACAGCAAAATGGGAAAAATTGGACAGCTCAATATCCATCACTAATGCAAAGATAACCTCATCTGTCTGGGCTTATAAACAAACAGGAGGATTGCTGAACAAAGTCGAAACAAAAACAATCGGAATCCCCACTTCAAACACCTGGTATACGCAATACCCTAGTTGGAGAGGAATTTATGTGATCATAAATGATCTCTCTTGGCAAGCATCCAGGGCTGATTCCACCTTGGTAAGGGGAGGAAGCTCTTGGACACTTGGGTTATGTGTTGCACAAGGTGGGTCTGCGTGGGTAGATTGTGAATAGAATCAACTCATTATTACAGCAAACCTAAGATTATTCTCCCCCTGTTATTCACAAATAACAGGGGGTACGGAGCAAAAATCAATGAAAAAAGTTCTCTTCTACGCAGGTTTGGTCGTTTTACCGTTCATCGGATATGAGCTGGACCTTTGGGAGTACAGTCAACGTACCCAGCTTGGCCAGACTTTCAACCCTTTTCCCATGACCCTGTGGGTCATTCTCACTGAACTGCTCTTTGCGGCGCTTCTCTTTTGGCTGGCCCGGCAGACACCCGGGTTGCGCATGCCCGTAGCTCTGGCTGCAATCGTCATGGTCCTGGGATTGGCTGTGGTCTGCATTCCGCTTCTTTTTCCGGTTTCTTTGACTCCGTCCGCTACCTTCTTTGTCACCTGGCTGCCGGTTCACCGCAGCATCGCCGGGGCATTTCTGTTCATTACCGGCTTGGCAGCGCTGATCTGGAACCCCAAGTCAGCCTCTACCTAAGAACGGTTGGGAGGCAAGGCTCCAATTCATATTGCCAGACAGGGTGGGTAATTCACCCACCCTGTCTGTAAACTTGACCCCATGCCGGACAAGTTTATAATGAGTGCATGCTTGAAATCGCCATACCAGGCAGAGACAATTTGATCCTTCAGCACCTCGTCTGCGACGTGAACGGTACACTCGCGGTTGATGGGCGGTTAATTCCCGGCGTGGCAGATCTGATCCATGCGCTCCAACCCATACTGACCATTCACCTCATCACCGCCAACACTCACGGCCGCCAGTCTGAAATCGATGCCGAACTGGGAACCACTGCTGTGCTGGTCGAGGACGGGTATGAAGCCGAACAGAAAGCCGCCTTCGTCCGCAGCCTGGGAAAAGCAGCCACCGCAGCGATTGGCCAGGGAGCGAACGATCTGGAGATGCTCAAAGAAGCAGCGTTGGGGATTTGTGTTCTTTCTCCTGAAGGTACATTTGTCCCATCGCTTCTGGGTTCCGACCTGGTTTTCCCGGATATTATTTCCGCGTTCGAGTTTTTCCACCATCCCACCCGAATCATAGCGACCTTACGCCGATGACCGATCTGCCTGAAGGTTTCTCACCTCTGCCGCCCACTCCTGAACCGGTGGTCGAACGCCGCCGTAGAAGAAGACGCCCGCTGATCCCCGCGGGCAAAGGAGATCGAGCGTTGTATGTGGGTCAAATTGCTTCCCGGCTCGTTCCAAGTTTCGATTTCTTCCTCTTCTCCCTGCTCTCTGGCCTGGTGCTTGCGCTGGGAGTGCTGCTCAACAGCCCTGCCATCTATGTACTGTCTGCCCTGCTTTCGCCCTTCATGGCGCCCCTGATCGGACTGGGTTTCAGCGCCGCGATCGGGTCGCTTTCCTTTTTCCTGCAATCGCTCGCCGGGCTACTGCTTGGTGCAGGGCTGGTCTTTGGCAGCGGCGCCCTGGGGGGGTGGATTTCGAAGCTCCTGCCGGGCTTAAGCTTTGACCAGGCTTTGCTGCATACTCAATTCACACTCCCGGACTTTGTTCTTCTGACCATTGGCGCAGTGCTCGCCATCTACCTCACGGTGCGCAATCCCAAGCAGCGCTCGCTCGTGGCCAGCGTCGCCCTGGCGTATGAAGTGTACCTCCCCATCGGCATCGCTGGATTTGGATTGACCAGCGGCATGGCCGGGTCATTCCCCGAGGCACTCAAAGTTGCAGCAGTCCATGTGGGATGGGTGCTGCTGGTGGGCACCGTCGTGCTGATTTTCATGCGGCTGCGCCCGTTCACCTTTTTCGGTGTGTTTCTATCCATTATTGTCATTGCTGCTGCAGTCTACGGACTCGTGGTGACCAGCGCGTTCGGCGTCGCGCTCGAAAAGCAGATCCTGCCGCAATTTACCCTGCCGGTGGGTCAAACCCAGGACCAATCCCCGATCAAATCCGCCACCCTCACACCCTCACCCCGGCCGGCTACCCAGACTGCAGCGGCGGAGATTTTCACCCCAACCAACACCCTGAGACCAACGAATACGGCCACGGTGACCATCACCCCAAAACCCACCCCGGTATGGGCAATGGTCAACAGCCCCAGCGCCACAGGGATCGTGGTGCGTGAAAATCCAACTTTCACTGCGAAATATCTCGCCAGTTTGTTAAACGGCGCACTGGTTCAGGTCCTGCCTGAAACCGTCTTTGCCGATAACAACTACTGGGTTCATGTGATCACCGAAGACGGCACAGAAGGCTGGGTGGTTCGCAGCCTGATTGCCACAGCCACTCCCGCACCGGGTTGGTAAAATCAATGCTTATGAAAAATTCCTCATTGGAGTAAGTTATGCCTATTCATTTTGGTACTGACGGTTGGCGAGCAGTCATTTCAGACACATTCACATTTTCAAATCTCCAGCAGGTGACCCAGGCGATCGCTGATGCTGTTGAATCCAAGTCCTGGATCAACGGCACAGCCGATGAAATTCCCGTGGATCCGCGGAAAATGGTGGTCGGATTTGACACCCGCTTTCTTTCAGACCGCTACGCCACCGAAGTGGCGCGCGTGCTGGCTGCCAACGGTTATACGGTCTTTCTCGCCCAGGCGGATGCCCCCACCCCGGTCATCTCGCATGCGGTCAGGCAGTTGAATGCCGCCGGCGGCATAATGATCACCGCATCGCACAATGCACCGCGCTATAACGGCGTCAAGCTTAAATCCGCTTACGGCGGATCCGCACTTCCCGAGCAATGCCGCATGGTGGAAATGTATCTGAACGACAATGAACAGCGCGGGCGGGGACCGAACCTGATGGATTTTGACCAGGCACGCCAGGCAGGTCTGATCCAGCGCTTCAACCCCATCCCGGCATATTACGATCATTTACGTAAATTGATTGATTTTGACGTAATCGCTGACATGCCGCAGCGGTTTGTGATCGATTCGATGTACGGTTCCGGCCGCGGTGTGATCCGCGGGATCATGCAGGGCTGCGGATGCGAAATCCAGGAGATCCGCGGAGAGATGAACCCAGGCTTTGGCGGGGTGCATCCCGAACCCATCGAGCGCTATCTCGGCGCCCTGGCAGGCGCTATTGGCACCGGCATGGGTTCCTTCGGTATTGCAACGGATGGCGATGCTGACCGCATCGGCGCCATGGATGAACGCGGCAACTTCGTCGACCCGCACAAGATTATGTCGCTGGCGTTGCGCCACCTGGTTGAAAAACGCGGGCTTACCGGGTCTGCGGTGCGCACCGTTTCCACTACACGCATGATCGACCGCCTGGCGCAAAAATACGGCTTGCCCGTCCATGAAACCCCGGTGGGTTTCAATCACATTGCCGATTACATGCTCAAGGAAGACGTGCTCATCGGCGGCGAAGAATCGGGCGGGATTTCCTTCAAGGGGCACATTCCTGAAGGAGACGGCATCATTATGGGATTATTGATCATCGAGATGGTCGCCAGCGCGAAAACCTCGTTGTATGAGATGGTGGAAGAATTGCAGCGCGAGGTGGGTCCGGCATTCTACGAGCGGACGGATATCCGCCTGAAACACCCTGTGGCAAAGGAAAAAATGGTGCACAACCTGGTGGAGGAACCGCCTGCTTCGGTGGGCGGCGAAAAACTCAAGGAAGTATGCACCCGTGACGGCGTGAAATACATCTTCGAAGATGATTCCTGGCTGCTCATCCGCCCCTCCGGCACTGAACCCGTGCTTCGGGTGTATGCTGAAGGTCGAACAAAGGAAATGGTCAAAGCCTTGTTGACCTACGGCAATCAGATCGCTGCCAACGTACACTGAAGTTTCCGCTACTCTTTTAATGTAAAAAGGCGTTTTCTGTGAGAAAACGCCTTATTTGTTGCCAGGGGTGTTGGATCAGCGGCTGGAGAAGCGGATCCGGCGGGCCAGTACGATTACCAGGACCATGGCCCCTGCCAAACCCAGCAAACCGGGCAGTCCCACCTCATCGGCAAAGCCGGTGGTCGGCAGCGCGGTCGCCGTTGGGCGCGGTGTGACCTTTACCGTGGGTGTTGCTGCACCGCCTCCCTGTCCAGCCATTTGCGTCTGAAGCGCCTGGACAGTAGCCATTTCAGATTGCGAAAGTCTTGAAGTGGCAGTGGGGACTGGAGTGTTCGTCTTGACCACCACTACGGGTGCTTTGGTGACGGTTGGCGGTACCGCTGTGGCTAACTGCTGCCTCCAGGCTGCTGTGGCTGCTGCGGCGGTGGCCGTATTCGCGGCGTTGATCGCGGCTGCTGTTTCCTGGCGGGAAGCATTTTGCTGGGCGATCAACCGGGGTGCAACCAACAGCAACAGGATCAGAGCCAGGACAAAGATCACCCCAAGGATCCCAATGGCCAGCAGAAAGTTCCTGTTGGACGGCTTCTTTTCCGGTTCCGGTGATTCACCGCCTACACCTGGATCTTCATCGAATTGCTTATCATCATAGTTGGTGAGTGACATGGTGTTCCTCCTTATTTGGTCTCAGCGGAGACTTCACTTTCTATTGAGATCACATCCAAATTAGCCAGGGGTACGATCCTTTTCTCCTGGTTAAATTTTACTTCAGCAGCTACAGCGCGCAAGCCGGATGGCAGCAGCACTGAGGCTGTGGAAATCTTTACGATCACGCCAATTTCTCCCGCATGGGGGTAGGTATTTTCCCTCACAAGCTGACCCACCATAAATTCACTGAATTCATCAGCCGGTTGAGCATCCACCGGCAATGGGATGAACACTTCAGGGCGGATTCCGTTGCGCAAATCCATGCGCACAGCGTTGATGGTGGTTTCCCTGCCGGTGTTCGTGGAAAGCAATCGGAATGCCAGTTCATTCATGCCCATCAATCCAAACCCGTCTGTCAGGATCAATGGGTAAGGTTGTTTTTCAGCCGCAGGGATCAATCTCGCAGGCATGCTTCCAAGGATCAGACCGCCAATGGGAAGAGCTGCAGCCTGATTCAGAGTCGCCTCATCCACACACAGCCCGCCCACGACAATCGTCCCGCGGTTTTCAATGCCGAAGCTGTTGGGTGAAAGGGCTGATTTGTGGCTTTCTCCCGCATTGGATATGGGCGCTGCCGCTACCCTGCCATTGCCCCACACCGCCTGGATCAAAGAACCACTTTCTTCCACGTAGATCTTCTGGTTCTTGCGGATCTCAGTCACGGTGCCGGGATAATTGGCTTCAAGCGTGAGATGGCGGACGCCCGTCTCGATCTGCACCACACCCTTTTGAATTGAGATAATGTTTCCAGGAGCCGGAGTGCGGATGACCTTCGAGAAAAGACCGCCAGTTTCAGCGATGATGTCTTTTTCTTCGAGTTTTTCACCCACTTTACGTTCGATCAGGCTCTCCGCGTCTTCGTAAGAAGATAATCCGAGGGCGCGGGTGACATCCACGGTAACCTGCGAGGAAGACAGGTCTGCTTCTGCCAGCAGATCGCCGGTATACACTTTCTGCCCCAGATGAACGCGCACATTACCAGCCACCGGCAGCGATTGACTGCGGCGAATCCTGGTAATGGAACGAATCTGGAGAACCTGTGCCTGCATTTTGACTCCTGGTCCTATTGTTGCAATTTGCGTGCCACTTTAGCCGCCAAGGGCGGTCATCCAACCTGCAACCAACTCGTCACGCTGCTTTTCATTTCCGGGCATCTCCAGGGGTCGTCCCCTGGCATCGATCACCACGCCCAAAATGCCGCCGTTCACCTTGTAATATTCTTCCGTCAGCCCATCCGCCTCGATGCGCGTACGGTGCTGGGTTTCAAGGTAAAGCTTTGCACTCTCGCCTGGCTTCAGAGGCAGGGTGATGATGGACCCCTGGGTCACATTGACATCCATGAATTTTCCGCTGCTGTATTCCAAGCGGGCGCTGAGTACTTCCTTCCCCGTGCGGCTTTCACTGACCGGACTGACGACCGTTGCCAGGTTGGTGAACGCCGTCGATTCGAGCACCTGGATGGGCAAGAAAGGCTGAACCAATCCCGCGGCACCCAACGATTGCAGGATCGAATGTTTGTCCAGAATTAATGTGGTGATCCCCGCCGGTTGAATGCCGTCCAACAACGTGAGCAAAATCTGCTGCGGTGAAGCTGCACGCGTCAATGCCGAACCGCTGACCAGGATCGGATCGTATCCCCGGGCAGTCAGGGTACCCTTGATGCGCATTTCCCTGACCATCTCCCGCAGGATCAGTTTAGCCACTGCCAGTTCCATGTCCAGCGCTTCCCCGTTCGCAGGAATGCTGTTGGGGCTGAGGGTTTTTTGATACAGCGCGTCCCGCAAATCCTCCAGGGGAATGGACCTCGAAAGCCAGGGATGAATGCGCTCCGGGCTGACCTTTTTGAGGAAGCTATCCAAACCTGCTCCAGAACCGTATGGAAACAGGTTGATATGTGTCTTGCCGCCGACGCCCGAAATGGCAGAGGAGCCCCTCGAACCAATATCAAAAGCCAAAACACCTTTTTGCGGGTCGTTCGTCGCACTCAGAAAGCGGATGATCTTCTCTGCTGCAGATGTGGAAGGTTCGGGAAGAGCATTGCAGATGGTTCCGATCCGATCCAGACCGTTGATGTAGCGTGATTGCATCTGGTTCACCAGTTTGGATACGCCAACCTCAGCCCTCGCCACCTCTTCGCGGTCGATTTGAGGCCGCACATTGGGAAGAATATGAACTGCGGTGAACCTTTCCAGCTTGTCCTTAACTTGTTGGGAGACTGCCTGATTTCCCGCGTAGACCACCTCGGGGCGGTCTCCGGCTGGCATGACCTGCATCGTGCGGCTGATTAGATCGGCAATGTTCAGCACCGACCGGCTCGCCCCGTTCTCACTCCCGCCTGCAAACAGGATCAGGTCAAGTTTTGCAGCCAAAATCGCTTCGATTTTCGCGTCAAGCGTACGTTTGTCGTTGATGCCGAAACTATCCACCACTTTTCCGGGTACTGAAGAAGCCAGGCGGTTGACTGATTCCAGTGAGGCATCACCCAGGAGCCCAAAAGTCGCCACATTGAGCGTCTTTCCGCAGGAATAGGTGACCACCAGCCGGTCAACCCCCTCGCCGCCAGCCTGGCTGGGCAGGATGATATTGGCATCCTTATCCAGGAAGATCCTTCCTGTGATTGCCTGCAGCCTGTCCAGCGCCTGGTAAATTCCCTCTCCGATATCGTAATAAGGCGCATCCGCCGTGGTCTGCGAAATGCCGCTGGCGATAAAGCGGTACTGTCCCTCGGCAACATCAAACAGATGAACCCGGGTGTTCGCTGTACCCAGGTCGATTGCCAGGATTGAAACCGCGTCCATTCCTGCCGCTGTCATCCCCTACCCTCCCGCCAGCGACATGATTGAGCGGAGAATGAAATCTCCGCGTTCCACCAGGGCGGTCAGCCCGGCAGAAAGGACACCGGCAAACACTGCACCGAGAGTGACAGCGATGAAGAACTGCCCAATCCCCGCCAGCACAGACGAGATCTTTGAACGTTTGGGGGCTTCGCCTTGTTTTTGCCTGGCGCCGAAGTTGAAATAAACCAATGCTGCCACCGTTCCGATGAGCAGGAAGATGCTTTCAAGGATGGAGGTTCCGGTACCAGCAGACGTAGCTCCAAAAGAGTTTACCGTTGCCCGCACCTGGTTAAAAATGGTCCCCAGCGCTGCACCGCCAATGGCGATGGCTGCACCCGATCCCACCAAAACCGCCATGGAGATATTTCCCAACCTTCCAATACGGGGAGAGAGCTTTGTCAAAAGGAGCCCGGATAGAACCAGCGGCACCAATGACAGGGTCGAACCCTGAATAAGCGGCACGATCAATTTCGGCAGCAGGACTTGATAAAGGATGACGACCGCAAAATAACCGGCTGCGGCTCCGATGAACAGCGCGGTGGCGAACCGGAAAAAGGCATTATCGCCAAACACGTAGCTAAAAACGCACAGCGTTAGGAGCAAGCTGACCAGGGTCCAAACCATATCCACATTCAAATTAAGCTGACCCATATCAACCTTTCGATCCTCTTTCCGCAGGTTTCACCAGGCTGATGAGCCCGCCCACCAGGAACAGTGCAGCGACCGCCAGAACCAATACCTGGTAAGCTCCAAAGAAGTAGGAGGAATTTCCCGGCAATTTCATCATCTGCTCATATGCCGAGCCGCCGCTGATGCCTGAAACCACGGCGCTCACCTGTCCGCTTGCGTAATACGGCTGCAGCATGGGCGCTGCCTGGGCGCTGGTCACCAGGATCAATGGAACTCCGTTCAATGCGGGTTGGACTTGCTCGATCCAGTACCGTCCGGTGTCTGCATCGTCCGTCACCACCACCAGCGCACCCAAATCAACCAGACTGTACACATTCTGCACAACCGGATGAGTCCAAGCCTGCACGAGGTTCCGGTCATAGGGTAGTGCTGTTCTCAAATCTGAGGTCAAACTCTGCATTCCAATGGAAGCCCCTGCCAGATAGCCGAAATTCACCACCCGGGTGGAAGCATCATAAGAGCTGACAAGCCCCTGAGAATTGGCGAGCATCTGATCCATCAGGGTGGACCCAACGGAATTTGTGGAAAGTACCGCCAGGGGGATATTGCGCAGCATCAAATGCTCAAGCATGGATTGGGCGGCAAATCCCATTTCACCTGACAGCCCGGCTTCAAAATCTGCCGCGATTAACACCGGTCTGTCACTCGAAAGCTCGTTCACCAGCCGGTAGGCATTGGCAGTTTCAGGCGGAAATAATACCGGCAGCAGAGAGGTGCCGGGCGCAAGGATCAGCACCGCGAATACGATTACAAGCATCACCAGGCTCATCACCCGTTTCAGCCATTTCCCTCTGACGGGCCGCCTGGGTTCTTCTGCGTTCTTTGCTTCTCCAGGCTCTGACAGCAGGTTCTGAAGCAGTTCGGCTCGCAAACTCTGACGGTCGGTGACCTGGACCTTGTTGGTGTACATCGCCGGTTTTTCAAACGCAGCGCCGAGATTGGCTCCAACCAAAGCACCTTCAATGCCTGCCAGCGGACCTTCGCGGACAGTCTCCTCGGAAGGAACGGACGACGGCTGCGGTTTGGTTTCGATCGGACGCAGGCCCTGCATCCAGGCAGGCAGTACAGCGGGCTCCACTTCTTCTTCTGGAGCTTCGAAATCCGGTTCAATGTCTGGCTCGGGGATCGATTCCCCCCAATCGCTTGGTTGAACTCCCAGGAAAGGCGCAGAGGGTTGTGTTGTACCCGCCTGCGAAGCAGAAGGCAAGGCTTTTTCTTCCGGTTCCTCGGCTTCAGGCTCCTGGTAATGGGTCAGCCAATCCAGATCAGCGTTATCAGTTGGAGCTACTTCTTTCAAGATGTCGGAGGGTTCTTCTGTTGGCACAGAAGGCAGTTCAGGTTGGGGCAAGGAGCCACTGCCAGAAAATTCAGCATCCAGGAACTGTGTTACAACCGGATGACCTTCTTCAAGCGGCGGATGTTCCTCCCCGGAGAAATCGTATGTTTCGTCTTCGGGACCTTTTTCTGAACCGGGTTGGAGGGATTTTTCCTCTGCGATTTCTGCAGGCATTGCAGGGGTTTCCACACGCGTCTCCAGGTCAGATGAAGGCGTTTCTTCGCGGGATTCTTCAGCCGGTGTGAGGAACTCTGCCAGCCATTCCTCATTCGAGCCTTCAACAGTCGGCTGTGCAGCGGGCGGCTGTGGAGCGGGCGGTTCTGACTGCTCGCTGCCTGTATCAGCATCCTCCTCATCCCTGGCTTTCCAGGATTTCAGTTTCTCAAGCCAGGAGAAATTTTCCGGTTCGGGGGTGCTTTCCATTTGAAGGGACTTTGTCACACCCTCAGATGGGGGTGGGGTTCCCAGGCCCTGCAGCCACTCGGGAAGCTGTGAAGCCTCGGCTTTTTCGGGTTCTCGTGATGCTTTTTCTTGATTATCAGGTTGATTACCCGATTGACCGCCAGATTCCTCAGCAGGAGGCAAACTTTCCGGCGATAGCGAGCGGGTTTGCTGCATTTCTTCAATGGCTTTTCGCTGACGGACCCGCGCCAGCCATTCCGGCACCTCATTACTGCCCGTAACTTCAGCTTCCTTACCAGCCAGATCTTCCGCAGTCATGCCAGGCTCGGCCTGTTCGTCCTCCAACAGCGACTGACAATACCAGCACCGTTTGGCGGTGGAAATATTGGGGCGATTGCAAACCGGGCAGATTTTCTCAGTCATGGTCAATTATTGTAAGGACGATCTGCGCCAATCAAAATTCGGATGCCGGTAGCCAGGCTGCCAAGTGCAATACCCAGCAAAATACCCCTGGCGCCTGCCACCGGAAGCTGATGTGCTGCTGAGACGATGGTTCTTAGTACGGGAAGGTCGGCAGAAAACGAAAACACGCCGCTGTTGATCAAGAAGAAGAAAAGGGTGGCGATGAAGAATGTGATCCCCATCCAGTTGCGTTGACGCTGCAGGAAGCGCAGAGAAGCATACGCCAGGGTAATTGCCAGCACCGCCATCAGACTGGTTTCCACCGGTACCTGGATATTGGTGACGGTTTTTTGTACGACCGGGTGAGTAGGTCCTGCCAGAATACCAACGATCAAGACGACCACAAATGAAAGGATCAATATATAGCTGAATGCCTGACGGGGGGCTTTGTCGCGGATGCGCTTCATGTGTACGCCAAATACCAGGTTCAGAATGGCGATCAACCCCGCCACGCCAGCCAGGATGACTGTCCAATCCAGAATCGGGTTTCGAATGGAAGCCAACAGTGGAGAGTTCGTGAAATACCCTGCCAGTACGATTGCGCCAACCAGGAACCCGATGAAGGCTGCGATGGGAGACTTCATATCAACCCCGCCAATTTGAGGATTGCACCGCCTATCAGAACTGCCACGATCCCCCAACGAAGAATATCCTGAACCCTCAGGCTGGCCACGTGAAAAGGATTCGACTGGAGATACGCCGGTACCGCGTACAACTCTTCCCCAATGAGGGGTTCACCAGCTGTGGCGTAAAAAACAGCTTGAGCCGCCAGGTTGTCACTTGCTGCCATGGTGAAAGAACCGCGTTCCTCGGAGGCTGTAGAAAGATACCCAGCCTCTGGTCCAAAATTACCGATCAGTACATTGGTGCGGATCGATGGATCCTCGATCACGGTCAGAGCACCTGCAACATAGGAAAGCGGCGTCACACCGCTGAGCTGACCCTGGTCGGGATGGTATGCCTGAAGTGTGCCTGTCTCGCGGGCTGCTGAAACCAGCACGTCCTGACTCATCACTGCCAGGCTGCCGTCGCCGCTGGTGCTGATGGGTGGGGTATCGCCAGCTCCGCTCAACTGACCCACGCGGTTGAGCGTGCTCAAACCGATAAAAGCAGAAGTACTCGAAGGTTGAAGCAGGGAAGATTTTCCAAGGGACACATGAATTCCCGTGCCCTCTTCCACGGCAACGCCGACAGCCCGCTTAAAACGCAAAATGGCAGGAATTCGCCGGAACATAGCCGGGAATTTGTTGCGGACAGGTTTGCTGGAGAAGACGAGGATCAGAGCCGTGGTTACCAGGACGATCAATATCCCCGCTGATGACGCAGTAACGTTCACTCTACTGGCTCCTTGCGCAAATATTCGGCAAAAGTCCGGCTTTCATTCCCATCCTCCAACATTGTTGCTGCAGCTTCCCATTGTGCTTTGGATGCGGCTGCCGCGAAGGGGATTCCTGCGAACATTAGTTGAGAGAGTACCACTTTCAAAGGACCGGCGCCATCCAGCAACGCCAGAGAAAGATCTCTCAAGTGAAAACGTTGCAAGGAGTGCGCCCAATTCTGCCAAAAGGAACGGTCCATTTTAATCCAAAATTAAGTATAGCACAGAATCCCTATTGAGTTTGGCTATATGCAATCGGCAGCCAGCAGGAACTGCCGGCAGGGGTGCGAGAATACGCTTCCACTTCTTTGGTCATTTGAACTTCAGACTCCCAGAAGCTGGTCAGCTGCGAGTCGTAGGCTGCCACCGCCCGGGTCCAGTGCTTGATCGCATCGGAATCCAGCTCAAAATGAATCTGCTGATGCCCTTCGGGCAGCAGGGACGCGAACTCAATTTTGCCGCTGCGGGAATAGGGGAAATCAGGATAATAGCCCAACATTATCCCGGTCAATTCTGCCGCCAGGCGGACCAGCCGGTGATCGACATGTCCGCCCACGCTTAGTGGAGCCACCATGAGAGATTGTTCGGGGTTCGACTCGCGTAAAACCTTTGCGATCCCGCGAGCAAGCTCCATTTCGCCTTCCTTGATGGGCTTGAAAAGGTCATCATTGACCATGATGACAGGCTCGCCGGTTGCAGGAATGCGGCGGTAAATACAATCGGGGTAGTTGAAATGACAGTACCGGGCTCCCAGTATCTGGCAGGCGTCCTGGTCTTCCACCCGCCTCTGCGCAACAGCGCCAGTGCCTGTGCCCCAGCGAGTGTGAAGCTGCTGCGCAAAAGGCGTCAAATCGCCGGGCGGGTCGCCTGCAAAAAGGGTCCAGATTTCCACCTGGTGACCCTGCTGCAGTTGCTGCCAGACGCGTCCTCCGCAGGAATAGACAACATCATCAAGATGGGGAGAAAGATAAATGAGTTTCATCCTGCCTCCGAGTGCAACGGATCAATCCAATGATTTTACGCTCTGCACAACCGCAGGGCAACGTTTGGCAAATGACAGTTTTGTCAGATTCAGAATCGCAGATCAACAAATTCAACCAAAAACGCCTCCCTTGCCTGCGTTATAATCTTTTCTGCCCGAAGGAACCTGCTTGAACGACCCTACTGCAAGCCGCAAATTATAGTATGATGAAGCAGAGAAGAATTTCACCCCAAGGAGTGCTTCATGGGTTTCCTATCAGGCTTGTTCGCTCCAAAACCCTATCCATCTCAAGATCGCAAAGAAGTTGCTGATTTAATCGATGAATTGATCCGAATTGGCAAGGCAGACGATTTCTTATCCGAGCGCCCGGGGGGACAATTCAATGTCCAATGCCGGCACATAGGTGCAATTCGCATTGGCCGCCGCCTCGATGCCATTGGCGGACTGGCTTTGATGCAATACGCCCAGGCGCAGGTTAAAAGAAAAGCCGGCAGGAATCTCGCCGGCCATCTGGAATACGCCTGGGATGAAGTGGGAGCCTGGATTCACTAAGGCTGAAGGTTCAGCACTTTATCCAACTCCGGCTGCAAAATCCGAGCAATTCTTAATATCCATTCCGCCTGATCACATCCCTGCGGGATTCCATGAACTGGTTTGGGATCGACATGCGCACCGCCGTCCACATCACAGACCCGGCGAATCATCTGACGCACAGTCAGGTTCGAACATGAAGAAGCCGGCTGATCCAGCCATGCTTCCAGAGATAGCTGATACCGTTCATCCATGCTGTCCTCCGCATTCAGGGAGGGCAGTCTCATTTCTGGAAATAGGATCGGCAGTACGGCGATTTCCTCCACCCGGTCGTGGCGAAATGTGGTGTCGCACAGCAGAATGCGAAGCTGCGCGGCTGCCACCCGGTAGAAGCTCTGTTCACCGCTTTCGATCAGGTGCACACTGTGCCGGAGTATGCTGGCGGCGTCCAAAGTATATTGCCTGAGTACTTTCTTAGAATTTTCATCCATGATGGAGTTCCTTTGAAGTTTTTCCTACCCGCTGCCTGGTCCAATCCCAAATTGCACCGCCAAGCAAAATCAAAGCCGAAATGCCTGATATACCCGCTACCAGCGGGAAAAAGGAGACATTAATCCCAAATCCCCATTTGCGGGCAAAGTACCAGTTCGTAAACCCGATTGTCAGGACTGAAACCACTGCCACCCAGCGCCAGAACCAGGGCGAGCGGGTATCCTTCACTCGCAGCCAGACCCAGGCAAAGAGCATCGCCATGAACGGCAGCAGGATGGCCCGGTACCGCGGGTTATCCCACTGATCGCCGGCTGCCCTGGCTGAGGAGACAACCGTCCACACAAAAAAGATCACACCCACCAGCAGAAGAACCCAGCCGTGTTCCTGTTTTGCACTCTTCCCGAGGGCAAACAACGCATAGAGCATGAAAGGCAGCATGAAGTACCAACCTGCTGCACGCACGATGCCAATGATCGTCCAAAATGGCACCGAGGGTTCGGTAATCGCTGCCGGGAGCACCGGCTGAAGCAAGCCGTAAATGGTCACAAAGGGCACGGTCAATTTGGGTGGAATAATCGTAAAGAGCATCTGAAGCAGCCCAGATCCGGTCTTCGCGGCATAGACTTCGTAGTATAGCGTCGGTTTCAGCCAGATCCACCCGCCAATAAATGCCGCGAATCCGATCAGCGTGAGCACTTCAATGCCTGTCCAGCGGTTGACGGTTGTGTCGGCGCTGAGCGTGAATTCCAGGATCACCAGCACCAGGCAGGTGCCGCCTAGGACCAGGGCGGCCGGAGGAGAAAAAAGGATCATCCCGGCAAAACTGGCGGCAAAGACCAGGAAAGCTTTGAGTTTATCCTGTTTCCATTGGAGCGCTGCCCAAAATGCAATACATCCCAATCCGATCAGAAACGGCTCACGCATTTGCGAAGCACCCAGGAGTACGCCTTCAGGATAGAGCGCCAAAACCCAGGTGGAAATCAAGGCAAAACGTCTGCCAAACAGATTCTTAACCGCAGTCCAGAAGAATGCCAGTCCGGCAGTCATGGTGAACGCGCCCAGCAGGGTGATCAATAATGGCCGGGCAGCATCGGGGCTTAACCCTTTGTAAATCAAAGCAGAAATTGTCAGTAATCCGCCGTACTGGTCGGATTTGAGTTGTTTGAGAAACGGTGTGAAAACCGACTCACCGCTTTTTACAAGCTGGATCGCTGCCTGGTCCCTTTCATAGGCATCAGCATAGATGTACCCTGCCTTTTGCACCGGTGAATCAGCGTAACCGGCGCTCGGAAGAACGGTCAGAAAGACAACGCCCAGGACAAGCCGCAGACCAAACGCCGTCAGCAGGATAATCCCAAGAATCTTTTCGCTTCCAGCCCACCGCCAGGCGCGGATCAAGCCGAAGATGGACAACGCGGACAGGATGAATGAACCCAGGTACGCCTGCCCGAAAGGCGGGGCGGAAAAAGCAGCCAGTACCGCCCCAAGGGCTGCACCGGCGATCAAAGAGATCAAACCATCCTTGAGCCAGGGAGACGATTTATTCATCCTTCACCTTCTACTGCAAAGTCATCCAGCCATCCATGATCTGGCGCATCCGGTTGCGCCAGGAATATTGCTGCACGTCGATCAATGCTTGATTCCCCAGAGCCTGCCTTTTTGTCTCATCCATTGCCAATGCCTGGAGAGTCGTTTTCCAGGTTTGCAGGTCATCCGGCGGACAGAAAACAGCATTCTGCTCGTTGAGAACTTCATGAAGCACTGGCAAATCGCTGGTGACGATCGCCCTGCCGCATGCCATATATTCGAACAGCTTCATCGGGCTGGTGACATTGGCAATATTCCCGCCGCTGGACCCTGCCACGCTGCGGCTGTAGGGCATCAGTAGGAGATCCGCGGCAGCTTGATATCGGGGCAATTCAGAATTGTTCACATAACCGGTCAGTAGCACATTATCAATGCCTGCCGTTTTGAGTTTTTGCTTCCAGGTGCTCACTTCTTCGGGCGTTCCGCCCACCCATAAGAACTGCATTTCCCGAAGCATCCCAGCCAGGATAAAAAGGGTCTGCAGCCCGCGGCCCTGGTAAAAACTGCCGCTGTACAGGGCAGTGATCCTCTCAGATAAGCCCAATGTCTGTCGCGCTTCTGAGGGTGAGGGAAGCCGCGAATAGCGCTCCAAATCGACACCGTCCGGAGCGATGATCACTTCTTCTTCCGGGATCTCAATCGCCAGTTGATCTTCAATGAGGCTGCGCAACGACCGGGTGATAAACACCACCCGCTTGTGCACCGGTGTGCACAGAAAATCGCGCAACCGTGAAGGTCCAAGTCTGCCTGAGGGAACATCATGGAGTTCCAGGATCACAGGCAGTCCTGAAAGCGCAGCCGAACGCGCAACCTGCAGCATCCGCGTGTAGACCAGATCAGCATGCCAGTTACGGGCTTGAGTCAGCGCTTTGAAAGTAAAATCCAGATAGCGCAGAAACCGCCAGTGGTTGATCCATGCAATATCAACCGCGGTGTTCAGCCCATATTGATGCTGCAGCGTTTCCCAGCGGAATTGGGTCTTGCCGGGGACATACAGACGAACCTCCTGCCCGTTCTGTTGAAGCGCCTGGCAGACTTTCATCACCTGGATGCTGTTCGCCCTGGTGGACGGAATTTGAGCCGCAGCCACATAGGCAATCCTCATGCTGCCACTCCCTCCGGTTCGGTCTTTTCAGCCTTGCCGATCATCATCAAACCAATGGCGACCAGGGCTCCCACAGAAAGGATCTGGTTTCCGGCGAGCAGGGCAGCCTCCCCGTTGATCCCAAATGCTGGGACAACAATAAATGAAAGTCCGATTTTCAGCAGCATTGCTGCCGTAAGCACATAGAGAGGGATGTTCGCTTTTCCAAAGGAAAGGAGCAGTGTTCTGTTCCAGAAAAAGATGTTGGCAATGCCAAATCCCAGGATTAAGATCATCAGCGCCGGGTAGGCACCCACAAATTGCGCGGTATAGATGACTGTGATCACCCAGCGGCCAAACAGCGCCATCCCAAGGAAGACCGCCACGGTCCAAACCGCAGAGATCAAGGTCACCCTTCGCAGGAGCTGCTTAAGCTGCGACCACTTCTTTGCCACAATGCTGCGCGTGATTTCCGGGAAGGTGGTGCTGATAAAGGGGGTAATGGGCATCATTAACGGCGTGACGATTGCCAGGGCGATCTTGTACAAGCCCACCGCCGCCGGATCCAGGAAGTATCCCACCCACAAAGATTCGCTTTCGGTGGAAAGCATCTTCACGGTGCCGCTCAGGTTCGTGCTGAAAGCGAAACCCATCATCTCCTTGAAGGACGGCAGCAGCGACATCGGCGCATTCCACCAGCCGCGCTTGAGATTCCGCTCGAGGTAAATGAACGCCATCAAGATCGGCAGCAGTCCTGTGATGAATTTGCCGATCAGGTACGCCCAAAGGACCACGATCAGGTCCGCCTTGGTTAAGAAGGCAACAAAGATCATCACCGCGGTAAAGGTGCCTTGAATGGTATTGATGACCGCCTGGGTGCGGAAATGATTGGTGATCTGGAGCACCCCATTGGCGGTTTCGGTGGTGATTTGCGCCAGGATCGATAATCCAAACAGTCGGATCAACCCGGTGACGGAAGGATCCTTGGCAATATACTGGGCGCCAAGCGGCGCCAGAAGGTACAACGCCACATATGCAAGAATCGATGTCACCGCTTCAGTGCTGGCAGCCGCTTTGACCACCGCGCCGGCGCGGTCAATATTGCGGTCGTTCAGCTCTTTTCCCAGGAAACGCACAACGAACTCACCCATGCGAAAGGAAAACAGGCGGTTCACGCTGCTCACAAACTGGGTGATGATGCCGATCATACCGAAAGCAGCCGTACCCAGCAAACGGGCGGCAAAAACGCTTTGAACCAGCGCCAGCACCAGGGTGATGCTTTGCGAACTGAACATATAGCCGGTGTTGCGCAGCACCCGGCGTAAAATGGTATCTTCCTTTAATAAACTGGAAAGCTTCCGGCGGATTTCGTTCATGGAGTGAGGATCTGGCTCGCCCAGGATCTATTCTGTTTGTACCAATCCACCAGGGCGGTGACGCCTTCTTCCAGCTCCACCCTGGGTTCCCACCCGAGAACGCGGCGGGCTTTGTCCACATTTGCCCAGTTGGCATCCACATCCGCCGGATTGCGGGGAATGTATTCGATTAATGCCTTCCTGCCCATCTGGGTTTCGATCTTCGCCAGCAGTTCGTTGATGGTAATGGTTTCATGACCGCCAAGGTTGATGATCTCATACCCCAACGGTTTCAATCCTGCGATAATCCCGCGGGCGATATCGTCCACATAGGTAAAGCCGCGCATCTGATTGCCGTCGCCGGTGACTTTGACTTTCTTTCCCTCCGCCACCCACTGGGCAAAGCGGAACATCACCATATCCGGGCGGCCCGCCGGGCCGTAAACGGTGAAAAAGCGGAACACGGTCACGTCCAACCCGTACAGGTGATGGTAGACATAAGCCATCACTTCGGCGGCTTTTTTGCTGGCAGCATAGACCTGCAGCGGGTGACTGGAATCGGCTTCCTCGGTGGTGGGAAGGGGAGGATTGGCTCCGTAAATGCTGGAAGTGGAGGCCAGCACCAGCTTGGTCACCCTGCTATGGCGGCACCATTCAAGAACATTCAGGCTGCCATTGGCGTTGGTCTGAAGATACGCCTGCGGGATCTCGCCTGCCTGGCGCACCCCGGCTCTTGCTGCGAGATGAATGACCGCTTGAATATCCGCGTGCTGCCTCGAAACCTCATCAAATGTCTGGACGTCGCAGATGTCCCGCTGTATGAAATGGAATCCGTCCAGCGGCTTGAGTCGTTCCAACCGCCAGGTTTTCATACGCACGTCGTAACTGTCGTTCAGGTTGTCAATGCCAACCACCTGGTGACCTTCAGCGCAAAGCATCTCGGTCACTCGTCTGCCGATGAACCCGGCTGCCCCGGTCACAAGGTATTTTGTCATTAGAGCCGAACCACCTTTTCGTTTTTATATCCCGCCTTGCCCAATGCATTGCGGGTGTCCACAATCAACTTCGCGTCAGACAGGATCTTTGCGTAATCGTACTTTTTGTGATTTGTGATGATGACCACGCAGTCTGCCTCGCGAACGGCTTTGTCCAGATCCTTGACGCTGAAGCGAGTTTTTCCTTCGAGCTGCAGGGAGGCGACGTATGGATCGTGATACTCCACCTCGGCTCCCTTCTTTTCAAGCAAGCCGATCACATCCAGCGCGGGTGATTCTCGCAGGTCGTCGATGTCCGGTTTGTAAGCCGCACCCAGCACCAGCACCTTGCTGCCGTTGACCGATTTCTTGCGGGCATTCAACGCATCAGTCACCCGGGTGAGTACAAAACGAGGCATGCCGGTATTGATCTCCGATGCCAGTTCGATGAAGCGGGCGGTGTAATTCAGCGAGCGCAATTTCCATGAAAGGTACAGCGGATCGATGGGAATACAATGACCGCCCAATCCGGGCCCTGGCGAGAACTTCATGAAACCGAAGGGTTTTGTGCCGGCAGCGTCGATCACTTCCCAAACATCCACACCCAGGCGGTCGCACATCAAAGCCAGTTCATTGACCAGGCCGATGTTGATCATACGAAAGGTATTTTCGAGCAGTTTGGCCATCTCGGCCACCTCGGTGGAGGAGACCGGAACCACCGTGTCCAGCGCCTGGGCATACCAGGCTGCAGCCACTTCGGTGCAGGCTTCGGTCATCCCGCCGATGACCTTGGGGGTATTCTTGGTCGTCCAATCGGTGCGCCCGGGGTCAACTCGTTCGGGGGAGAATGCCACAAAAAGTTCTTCGCCCACTTTCAAGCCGCTCTTTTCTGTCAGCACGGGCAGCACCATCTCGCGCGTGGTGCCCGGATAAGTGGAGCTTTCCAAAATCACCACCATGCCGGGGTGCACATAGGGCGCAATACTGGCAGTGGCATTGACGATAAAGGACAGATCGGGGTCGCCCGTCTTTCGCAGCGGAGTGGGTACACAGATCGAGACTGCGTCCACATCCTTGACCACCGCAAAATCAGTAGTACCTTTCAATTTACCGGCTTTGACCAGTTGCGCCACATGGGCAGTGGGCACATCCATGATGTAGCTTTCGCCGCGGTTGATGGCATCCATTTTTTCAGAAACCGGATCGATCCCGGTCACTTCAAATCCGGCATCCGCGAATACGGTTGCCAGAGGCAGACCTACATAACCCATACCGACCACTGCCACACGGGCAGTCTTGTTTTCAAATTTCCTGATTAATTGTTCTTTGGTGTTCATTGAACCATCATTCCTTGGCTAGAATAGACTTAACTGCTCCGCAGGTTCGTCGGGGTTTTCTTCTTGCGAGGGAGCAGGCGCTTCTTCGACTTTCTTATGCCCGCCTTTGCGCGCCATTTCAATGGCATCAGGCAGTCGTTTAAAATCCGCAATCACGGTTGATTTTAATGAAGGCTGGTGGAGTGCAGCCGCAGGGTGAAACATTGGCACAATGAGGCGCTGATTCACCCACGCAGGATGGCCGTGGATTTCGCTGATGCGGGTGTTGGGCAGAAATTTGGCCATAGAAAAACGGCCGAGGGTGACAACAATACATGGATTGATCGCTTCGATTTGGCGTTCAAGATACCCGTTGCAGGCGTCGAGTTCTTCCGGCAGCGGATCGCGGTTGCCGGGCGGACGGCACTTGACCACGTTGGCGATGAACACCTGTTCACGCGTTAGCCCAATCTCTGCAAGCAATTCTTCGAGGAATTTTCCCGCCTGCCCCACAAACGGCCTGCCCTGTTCATTTTCATAAAACCCGGGACCTTCCCCGATGAACATGATCTCAGCATCTGACGGACCTTCCCCAGGAACCGCATTTTTGCGTGAAAAATGCAGGGCGCATTTTTCGCAAACCCTTACCTGCGAAGCGACTTCAGCAAGTGTTTCAAGAGCATTCAACTGCGACCTCCTGGTCAGGCAGGTTGGAAACTGCAGTCAATTGTACCTTATTCAAGGTCTGCAAGCACACTTCCATCGATGGGTTCAAGATTCATCATGATGGCAGCTTCCTGCGTATCAGAGTAATAATGCGGTCTTTTACCGACTTCTTGAAATCCGAACCGGCGGTACATCGCCCTGGCAGCGGTATTCGTTTCGCGCACTTCCAGAAAGGCGTGTTGTGCCCCTGTGGAAAGTGCATCTTCGAGGATCGCTGCAAGCAATTTCTGACCAATCTTCAGACGGCGGTATTCCGGGTCCACTGCAATGGTGGCAATGTGAACTTCATCGATGATGAACCAGACCACCGCCATGGCAACCACGATGGTGCCTGCCGATGAACTTAGTTCGGCCACCCAGCATCTGGAAGAGTCATTTTGATTCAACTCATACTGAAATGAACTCGCCGGCCAGGGGAGCGAAAAGGATTTCTGGTCAATTGCGATCACTCGCTCGAGATCGGCTTGCTTCATACGCCGGAGGATCAGTCTGCTGGCTTGCATCCCGGGGTCAATCAGGGATCGCCTCCGCGACATGCACATAAATGGGAGAAAGTGAGACAGGTTCGTCGACATCACCAGCCTGCCAGCGCTTCCAGGCCAGTTCTGCCAGGAAGCCGGGTCTTCTCACAGATTGAGCCGGTGAGGCGACATTGGCGTTCTTCCATTTACGGCTTAATTGCTGGCGTTCTGCGGCATCCATTTCGCCGCAGATATAGGTTGCTTCATGGATGCTGTCGGAAATTGCCTCAGCGGTCATAATCGAAAGTCCGCCTTCCGCCTGCCACGCTCCGTCTTTGACCGCATAACGCGATACAGCCATCCGCCCCCGCCCGGCTGGCAGCACTGCCAGCATGGGCATTTGCATCAGCGGCTGGGCTGCCGCCAGGTAATCCAATGTGGAAATGCCAATAATGGGAATATGAAGTGAAAGCGCCAACCCCTTGACCACTGCCAGTCCAATACGCAGGCTGGTAAATGAACCCGGTCCCAAAGCACAGGCAACCGCCCCCAGTTGATCGGGCTTGACTGCCAGGCGTGTGAAAAGCTCTTGAATCGCCGGCGCCAGTTCCACGGTATGATGGCTGTGAGTCAACCACACCGACTCGGCCAGCACGCTTGTACCGTCATAAAGTGCCAGCCCCATGGTCTGCGTGGATGTATCCACCGCTAAAAGCATCCTACCCTCCAAAAGCCTGATGCTTGAATTCTGCCATCAGGGTATCGTATCGTTTTCCGTGCGGAACGAAGATCATATTTCGGCGTTCATCTGCCACCCAGGTTAATTCCAGCGAGAGACGCTCCACGGGCAGCACACCGCTGATGCGTTCCGCCCATTCCACGAGCAGCGTACCGCTTTCAAGCATGGCTTCGATGTCCAGGTCCTCCGCTTCCATTGCCGATTGGATGCGGTAGGCATCCATGTGATGCAGCTTTGAACCGTCCGGCCGGCGGTACTGGTTGACCAGTACAAATGTGGGACTGGACACGGCATCTGTGGATCCCCAACCCTGGGCGACTCCCTGGATGAACGTGGTCTTGCCCGAACCCAGATCGCCCGTTAGAGCCACCACATCGCCAGGGCGCAATAACCCGCCCAGGCGCATTCCAAGGCGCCGGGTTTGTTCTGCACTGCGTGAAGTGAAATCAAGGCTGTTCGCTGAAAGGATCGGCATGATGGTTAATTATATATGCATTCAGATATCGGGGAGGGAAAGAACCTCTCCTGTACTGCTTGCTTAATCGCTTGACGGTTCGTCCGCGCGTTTGACAAGGGCTTTCATGCGGTGTGTCAGATCGCGCCGGCTCAGCATCACCCGCCTGTGACAGGTCAGGCACTCCAGGCCAATATCGGCTCCCAGGCGGAAGATCTGCCATTCAAATCCGCCGCAGGGATGGGCCTTGCGCAGCCGTACCACGTCGCCGACCTGGAAATCAGACATCATGGGTAGGATTATATCCCATGTTATAATCTGAAAATCGCCAAAGGATGGGTGGATTCCTTCATGCTCAATCTTTCTCCAAGCGTCCTCATCTCAAGAATCCTGATCCTCGTGATCGCACTCAGCTTTCACGAATTTATGCATGCCTTCGTGGCAGACCGCCTGGGTGACGACACTCCGCGCCGCATGGGCAGGTTGACTCTCAACCCGCTCAGACATCTCGATCCATTGGGCAGCCTGATGCTCATCGTGGTGGGATTCGGCTGGGCAAAACCTGTCCAGGTGAACCCCGCGAATCTCAAACGCAGCTCTTCGGGGGGCATGATGTGGGTCTCGCTGGCCGGTCCGGCTTCCAATTTTCTGCTCGCCATTCTGGGTGCCATCCCCATCCGTTTGAACCTGGTTCCACTCACTGCAGGAACGGGTATTCTCCCCTCTCCCGGTGAATTTTTGTTCACTTTTGTGACCATCAATCTGCTGCTCATGATCTTCAACCTCATCCCTCTTGCTCCGCTGGATGGGGAAAAGATCCTTGAATTCTTCCTCCCCTCCCGCTGGGCGGGCGCATATGAAAGGATCCAATCCTACGGACCCATCATCCTGATGATCCTGATCTTCCTGCTGCCCATTGTGCACATCGATATCATCGGCAGTATCATGAACCCGGCACTGCTCAGCCTGCGCAAAATGCTCATAGGAGTGTGAAAATGATTGTAAATCTGACCGTGATTGGTTTGCATCAGATCGGTGCATCCATTGGCATGGCGCTCGAAATCCATAAGGAAAAGATCGCCCGTACCGGTGTGGATGCCGAACCCACCCTTGCCCAGAACCTGCTGAAGAAGAAAGCCCTCGATCACATTGCCTACAACCTGCACGAATCGGTGCGGGATGCCCAGGTCGTGATTTTGGCAGTGCCAGCCGACCAGGTGGAGGAAACCCTCAGGCAAATCGCCGGGGATCTCAAACCCGGCACCGTGGTGATCGATACCTCGCCCAACCGTCAAAAAGCCATTTCCTGGGCTCAGGAGATCCTGCCTGCAGACCGCCACTTCGTCTCCATGACGCCGGTGGTCAACCCCGCCTACCTGGATGTGCCCAGCGAACTGGCTACCGAACCCCATTCCGACCTTTTCAGCCAGGGCGCCATGGTCATCACCTGCGCGACAGATACCCCCTCCGATGTTCTTAAACTGGCTGCGGATTTGGCGCACCTGCTTGACAGCCATGCTTACTTTTCTGAACCTGTGGAAGCTGACAGCGTGGATGCATCCGTCAACCTGCTGCCCAAATTGGTGGCGGCTGCGCTGGTCAACACCACCACCTCACAGCCCGGCTGGCGCGACAGTGAACGACTGGCGGGGATGCCATACCTGAAAACAACCTTTGCCGCAGAGCTGCCGGATGAGGAAAAAGAACTGGGTAAAACTGCAATTATCAACAGCGAGCAGGTTGCCCGCCTGTTGAACGAGATGATTGCCAACCTGCAGGAGATCAGCGATGTCATTGAAGCCAGGGATGGTGAAGCGCTTCATTCGCTATTGGAAGGTGCAAAGCTGCGCCGGGCGGAGTGGCTGGCGCATCGCTTAAAAGCGGATTGGGAAGCCTACCCCCAGCAATCCACCTACTCTGCAAAGCAATCCATCGCCGGGTTGTTTATCGGCCGGGCTCATACCAAAAAATAACCAGATGCCGTATTTTTGCTATATCGTCGAATGTGCCGACGGGTCTTTCTATACCGGCTGGACGCTTGATCCAGCACGGCGCGAGCAGCAGCATAACGCCGGCACGGGTGCCACGTACACACGCCTGCACCGACCCGTTCATTTGGTGTATATCGAAGAAGTCAGTGACCGGTCTGCAGCAATGAAGCGCGAGGTGGCCATCAAACGCATGGATCATACCCGCAAGCAGAGCCTGATCCGCAAGGCAGAAGGGAATCATCCTTTGAACACCCATCCAACCCCGACGCTGACAGTGCTCTCCCCTGCCCGGGTCAACCTGCTCGGGGAGCATGTGGATTACAATGAGGGACTGGTCCTCCCGGCTGCCATCGACCGGTATGTCACCATCAAAGCATCCCCTTCATCTGACCAAACGATCAGTCTGCACGCCCTGGACCTGAAGGCGTCCTGCCAGTTTTCTCTTGATTCTTTGGAGCAAAAAAAAGATATCGAAGGCGCCGACCTGCCGGTTTGGGCGCAATACCCCGCCGGTGTCGCCTGGGTATTCATGAACCACGGCCTTGAAATCCGCGGGGTGGATGTTGAATACTTCTCCACCATTCCCATGGGTTCCGGTCTGAGCAGTTCAGCGGCGGTGGAAGTGGGCTTTGCCGTCATGTGGCAGGCTCTGGCCGGCTGGAAGCTCGACCGCCTGACCCTGGCGCAGTTCTGCCAGGAAGCGGAGAACCGCTATGTGGGTGTCAATTGCGGGTTGATGGATCAGTTTGCCTGTGCCAACGGCGTAAAGGACCACGCGGTGCTTCTGGATACCCGTACCCTTGAATCCACTCCGGTGCCCCTTCCAGAAGATGCTGCCATCGTGATTGCCGATTCAGGTGTACGCCGTGTGCTCAGCGATTCGAGCTATAACGAACGGCGCAGCGATTGCGAAACCGCTGTACGGCTGGTCAAACCCGGTTACCCCGGTATTCGCTCCCTGCGTGATGTGACCCCCACCCAGCTTGATGCGTCAAAAGACCTGCTGCCCGCGGTGGTGTATAAACGAGCCCGCCACGTGGTGACCGAGGTTGCCCGCGTTCAGGAAGCGCTCGGTCGGTTGCAAAATAATGATGCCCGGGGGTTTGGCGAACTGATGCTGGAAACTCACGCCAGCCTGCGCGATGATTACGAAGTCAGCACCCCAGAACTGGATGCCCTTGTGGAAATCGCCATGGAACTGCCCGGTTGCCTGGGTGCGCGTCTGACCGGAGCCGGCTTTGGCGGTTGTACGGTTAACCTGGTGCAGAACCGCAATGTTCCGGGATTTATCCGTAAGTTAAAGAAGTCTTACCTGGCGAGGACGGGAAAGAAGGCGGAAGTCTTCGCCTGCCACGCCACCCAGGGGGCGATCGTCAAATGAGTTCAAAAAAGGCCTTCGACTAGTTTTATCCTTTAATTCATCAATGGTGCTGGTGTTATTCGCCCTGATCATGGAGCAATTTCGCCGCAAAGCGGTGAAATTGCTCCATGAAATACTTTTCCCCCTTCCGCTGGAAGGGGGTCAGGGGGATGGGTCTGTGTGGTGGGCCCCAAATATGTGCATGTCTTTAATAAATTCGGGGAAGGTCTGGGACCCCCCCCTACTTTTATTTGTCTTGATTCAGTCTGAAAATACCGGCAGGTGACCCAGCGAAATGATCTCCGCCCACTTGGCGCGTTCACCTTCGGTAAATACCGCAGCTTCCGCCACTGTTTCCGCGCCCGCCTTCTGCACGATCAGGCGGATCGCCTGAAGCGTGGAACCGGTGCTGATCACGTCATCCACGATCACCACCTTCTTGCCGCGGATGAGATCGAGATCCTTTTCATCCAGGTACAGCGTTTGAGTCTGACCTGTGGTGATGGAAAGGGTTTCATGCTGCAGGGCTTTTCCCATATAAGGCTTGTAATTCTTGCGCAGGATCACATAAGGTTTGTTGGTTTCCACTGCCAGTTGGTACACCAGGGGAATACTCTTGGTCTCCGCAGAGATCAGCAAATCGTAATTCAACGGAGCCAGCCTCGCGGCAAGCGCTTTGGCTGCTGCCTGGACAAATTCGACATCTCCCAGGATATTCAGGATGGCAATCCGCAGTCCGGGTTTGATCTCAAACAGCGGCAGTTCACGATGGACACCGGCTACATCCACACCAAATGTTTGACGACTTTCCATGGCACACTTCCTTGACAGGGATTTGAGAACCAACAACCGTTAAGTTTATCATAAAAGATTGTTCAGACAAATAAGGGGGTATTATAAAAATCGTCCCCGCTTTTTCGTAAGCGGGGACACAGAGGAGAAAGGAAATCCACTATAATGGATTGAAAGCCGGGGACGCCGACCCCGGCTTTCAAAACTAAGGAGGAGAAGAAGAGAAGTCGCCCTGCTAATATACTATACGCTTAATGCGGAAATTACTTGACCATTACCCTACGTTCACCCTACGAGATAGCACTTATGACCGATAATTCTGCCATTTTGATCGAAGATTTGGGCCGGATTTACAAAATCCGCGGCGCCAAAAAGAACGAATCCAAGGAAGTGATCGCGCTTTCGCATATCAACCTGCAGGTCAAGCGCGGAGAGTTGTTTGGGTTGCTCGGACCCAACGGCGCCGGCAAGACCACGCTCATCAAGATCCTCACCACCCTGCTGGCGCCCAGCAGCGGTAAAGCGCATGTCGCCGGGTTGGACGTGATGTCGCAGGCTGAGCAGATCCGGCACCGCATCAACATGGTATCCGGCGGCGAGACCTCCGGCTACGGCCTGTTGACCGTGCGCGAAAACCTGTGGATGTTTTCGCAGTTCTACGGCATCCCCACCAAGGTGGCAAACGAGCGCATCAAACAGCTTCTCGAGATCGTGGGGCTTTCGGACCGTACCAATACCAAGAGCACCGATCTTTCCACAGGTCTGCGGCAGAAGATGAACATCGTGCGCGGCTTTCTCACCGACCCCGAGATCCTCTTCCTCGATGAGCCGACCCTCGGGTTGGACGTGGGCGCATCCCGCGACGTGCGCAAATTCATTCAAACCTGGGTGCACGAAGATCCCAGGCGCACCCTCCTGCTGACCACCCACTACATGGTGGAGGCGGACGAGCTTTGCGACCGGGTGGCGATCATCAACAAAGGCAAGGTCCTGGCCTGTGATACCCCTTCTGCGCTCAAGCACAATCTGCAAAAGGAATCCATTTTCAATATCGAGGTGGAAAACGCCGGCAGCCTCGACACCGGTAATATCATTGCCATACCTGGCGTTGTCCGGATGGACACCACCCCGCTGGATGGAGCAACCCGTCTGGACATGGTATTAAAGGAAGAATCGATCCTGGCATCGGTCATTTCGCGGTTCAATTCACAGGGGATCAAATTACGCAGCCTGCAAAAGCGCGAACCCACGCTTGAAGATGTCTTTGTCGAGCTGGTGGGTGCCCGCATGGAGGAAGTGGAAGATGCTGCACCTGTCGAAAATTGAGAAGCGCTCCACCGGGTTCAGCCTGTTCCTGCGCACGATCATTGGACGCGCGTATCCGCGCGTGATCGGCATGCAGCGCGAGAAATCCTGGTTGATCTTCGATGTGTTCTTTCCGATGGTCTCGGTCATCGGGTACGTGCTCATCTACCGTGCCATCGGGGCGCCTGAAGACTACGTCGGCTTCGTGGTCGTGGGCGGCGCCATGACCGCTTTCTGGATGAACATTCTCTGGAGCATGTCGAGCCAGCTTTACTGGGAAAAGGAAACCGGCAACCTGCCTTTGTACATCGCGGCGCCCGCCCAAATGATGGCCATCCTGCTGGGGATGGCGATTGGCGGATTAACGGCGACCATCATCCGCGCAGCCGGGGTCATCCTCATCGGCTCGCTGATCTTTCAGGTTCATTATGTGATCTCGAACCTGGTGCTGCTGCTGGCGATATTCCTGCTATCGATGGTGGCGCTCTATGGCATGGGCATGATGACCGCGTCCATCTTTCTGCTGCTCAGCCGCGAAGCCTGGCACCTGGCAAACCTGGCGCAGGAACCCATCTTCCTGGTTTCTGGATTTTACTTTCCCCTCAAGTTCATGCCTTTCTGGGTCTCGGCTGCCGCTTCAGTGATTCCCCTCACGCTGGGTTTGGATGCCATGCGTCAGCTTGTGTTTGCCACCGGTCCGACGCTGGGCTTCCTGGATGTGAAGATCGAAGCAGTCGTCCTGGCAGTCCTGGCGGTGGTTTTTCTCGTGGCAGCCAAACTACTGCTGGATCACATGGAAAAGCTGGC
>JBDKSE010000003.1:0-107708 GCA_039683035.1 Anaerolineaceae bacterium | reverse complement strand
TCCTTTGCCCCCAGCCTAAACCCACTTCATGAGTGGGTTTTTTGTTTAGAGAGGTTCGAACCCCCTTACAGAGGGCGGCTGTCCTTTGCCCCCAGCCTAAACCCACTTCATGAGTGGGTTTTTTGTTTAGAGAGGTTCGAACCCCCTTACAGAGGGCGTGGAGTAACAGTAGGGGCGATTTATGACTCGCCCCTACTGTTTGTTAAGCCCTGTTACGTATGGATCAAGTGATCACGGTTTGAAGGGATTGTTCTCGGCAAAATATTCGTGATTGTCTGCGTTCATAACGGCTTTTGCTGGATCGGAAATTGCCAGGCTCATGGCACCTGTTTGTCCATAGACATAATCCTGGGTGCTTGCCACGGTATAGAAGTGGCTCATTTCGTGGATCAATGTTCCTGCCTGCGAATCGGTGCCGGTCAACGGAGCCTGCCAGAAGACTCTGCACAGGTAGATCGTGTACGGCTTGTTTGGGTAGACATAAGCGTAATAATTCTGCCTGCACTTGCAGTCGAAAGTAACCCCTGCAGTATTCCATGCTGTCGTGAGACTGTCAAAGTGCATGGTGACCGTGTCGAGCCGTGAAGTATTATAAGCTCCAAACCAGGTGGTATAGCGCGAGGTCCCTGCTGTCATTTTGAGGAGATAATCCCATGCGGTGGATGCATAAGTCTTTGCTTCTGTCCTGGCACTGACCAGAATCGACTGCTGTGCGGTTGTACAAGCGTTGAAGGAAGTGCTGCCGGCCGGCGGCGGGGTGGGCGTGGGCCTGACTTTGGGTGCTTTGCCAGCGACTTTCAGGGTAATTTCAGCGGATGTGAGCGATTCAGAGCTGAGGTTGGCAGCAGATTTTTCTGAGAAAAGATAAACAGATGTGGCATCGTACCTCACCACATACTTGCCTGTCTCGGAAAAGTCATAATAGTCGCTCAAGATCACCGGGAGGGTGATGCTTTCGCCGCTTTTCAGGTTGATATAGTCATTGCCTGTTGGCAGAGGACGTTTATAGATCGCACCAGTGTAAGAGACCTCTTTCCCGTTTACCGTGATGGCGAAGACCGGTTCCTCCAGTCCATCCACCGGCGTAAACCATTTCAAGATGCGCAGTGTGTGATCTGATGGATTGGAATACGTGACGTTTATCACCACGTTTTCAGATTCACCAAATGAGGTCTGGCTGGCTCCCAAAACGACAACGGGGGTTTCCTTTGATGCTGCAGACACTGTGCTTGAAGAGAAAAGAAATACGAGAATTAATCCGATAGAGATGAGTAAACGAACGAAATTTTTGTTCATCTTCAACCTCCTTCAAGTGGAATCAAGCACAGTGTAGCATTAAGCAGAATCGGGATATTGTTTGAAATTCAACGAAGCCCCATCAAGCAGCACACAACTTCCAGAGGAAGCGTTTCAATCACCTGTCAAAAGTGAACACGACCTCGTTATCCATTTTCACCATCTCCACCAACCCCAGTTTTTCCATTAGCGCTTCTTCAGAGGCGAAATCGGAATAGGCTGATTGATCCACAACGATGTATTTGACCTTCAATTGGTGCAGCAATTCGATTGAATTTGCGTCGGGGAAGGCATCCAGTGTGGGTTGGATATTTTGATACTGAGAGGGTTGGTTGGCGTTGAAAAAGCCGCCGACGAAAGGTTTGTTGAAGAAAAGCGAGTAATAAAGCTGAACCTGGTCGGTGGATTGGGTAAAGGGCATCTGCACCACGGCTCCATCTGCTGGCTGACCTGCCAACCAGAGATCCACTGCCCTGGGTTTGGGCTGCGAAAGTTGTTTCGCATACGAGCCGGGGTAGAAATCAAAGAGGATCAATGCGATGAGGATAACGGTCAGCAACGTACGTACCTTGCCGGACCACCTGCGCTGCAGTATATCGAAGCCCAAGCCTGCCAGGAGCGGCACGAAAACAGTTGCAAAAACCCCGAATCGCATCAACGCCCGCATCTTGTCGTAGAAGGGCAGGTGGGTGAACAACCATGCAGATGGCAGGGAAATGGGGGTTTGAGTCCGATGCAGTAATTGCTGCAGGAATGGGGGCACCTGCCAGATGACGACCTGGTTGTTCCAGTGGAGTTGAATACCCATGGCAAGGACAACGGAAGTCAGAATTGCAGCCAGACCTGCCCAGATCAGCCAGCGGTTTTCAGACTTCTTATTCAATACAATGGCAATGGCCGCCAGAAGTAAACCCACCGCGCCAAGATACAGGGTGCCTTCCATCCATAACGAGCGGTCGAAGGCTTTTCCAATTGCCGCCCCCCAAAGGAAGTGATCGGTGGAGGGCAAAAGGAAATCTGTAGGACTGGCAGAATAAACGTTGGCGTACTCCAAAGACCGGCTTGCGATACCGCCTGCCTCAGAAAGAGTGACAAATGGACGCAGGGAAAAGAACAGGAACGGTAGAGCGATCACCACTGTTGCTGTCAATTGCACCCAGAATACCTTTTTCCCCAAAGCCTTGAAACGGGTGAGAATTAGATATACCAGCACAATGAGCAGTGTGATGATCAGGGTCATATACAGGTAGTACATTGTCGTGAATGCGATCGCTCCCAGCCCCAGGCTTGTCAAGAGCACAGTCCACCAGTTGAATTTCTTCCCGGGATTGAGGAGATCAAAAAGTCCCCAGAAGTAGAGCGGGAACCACTGCTCGGCGCACAGATTCAAGTGACCGGCAACCAACCTGGCCATGTGATTGGGGGAGAATGCGAAGAGCGCACCCGCGATCAAGGCCGCTGCTTCAGATTTCGTGAGGCGGCGCACCCAAAGGTACATGAAAAAACCAGAAAGAACAAAGGTAAGGAGAAGGGCGATGTTGTAACCAGCGATTGGACCAAATGCCATACTGAAGGGCACCCCGGGCAGGGTTGAGGCAAGTGATGTATCCGTGGTGGAAAGGTTCCAGCCCTGCGGGTAGTTCATCCAGGGATTAAAGAAAGGGTGCCATTTACCAGAAAGGATCACTTGCTGGTACCATTTGACAAGCCAAAGGAAGTACATATTGTCGCCCGTGCCGCCGATGACCGAGTCAGACAAATGAAAGGCAAGCGGGTAGGTCATGAATATGGTTGTCAGGCAGTAGAAAAGAAATGCCCAAAGGGGTTGGAGCTTCTTGATCAAAAGATCTCCCTGCTTTCTGGTTTTCTGGCGAACTGATCTGCGAACGCCTCTATTATAGTGTGATACTGCCCGGGATGTGAAATCGTGAATATCTGCTCAGCGTGATTCAAATAAACCAAAACCCCGGTTTATGGCCGGGGTGGGATATTCATTCGTTATCGGTAGTTGGTGCTAGAGTTCATCGCTTTCGGTATCGTCTTCCCCCCAGAGATCATCATCATCTTCATCGCCTACTTCTTCCCATTCCTCCAATTCTTCGTCTTCTTCTTCATCCCAGTTCTCGTCACTGGCCTGTTCGACGCTGGCGGAATAAGTCTTGCATCCGGTGTCAGGGTCCAATTCCACCTGACCGGCGCTGCAGTATCCTTCATCCAGGAATACGCAGTCGATATAGTGACATCTAATTCGAGGCATTGCACATCCTCCTTAAGATTGGGTAGTTACTTGACGGCCAAAAATGCGTATCGATGTGCATACAAAGATTACCGTCATCAAAATTGCTGAAATTAGGCACCATTGGCATAAGGCTTTGATCACCCAGATTTCAAGATATGTGAGATACAGCGAAAACAAAAACCCGAAGAAACTGATGCCGAATAATGCATAAATACCATTGGTTTGCAGGAACTTGATCTTCCCCCCAAAAATGAGGAGAAAGATGATGACCAGATACGTCAGCAATCCCAGATAGGCAACAGGAATGCCAAGTATATAGGAGTAAGGGCTCGAACTGACCGATTCGCAGTTCCCGAATCCGGGCGAGCAAAAGACAGGTACCCGGGTGAGTTTGACATACGAAAGATACGCGGCATCGAAAATCCCTGCCAGCACGGCAATCCAGGTGATGAACAATGGCGCTTTATTGGTCAATGATGTCCCCTTGCCCATGTCCTAAAAACGACGACATTTTACCGCAGGAAGCCTAAAACGTAAAGCACCAATCATGGATCAAATAAACCCCAAAAAAAGCTACCCAGGGTTCAACCGGTGTGCTTCCATGACATTTGGAAGGTTTTCGATCAATGTCAGCACCCGTGAAAGTTGAACGATATCTGAAACTTCAAGGATCAGTATGATCGTCGCCAGGTTATGGGTAACGTTCAACTTGATATCCTTCAGATTGACGTTTTCATTACTGAGGATGGCTGAGATATCTCCCATCAATCCCTGGCGGTCGTATGCTTTGATCTGGATATCTACCGGGAAAGTGCTTTGCGGTTCGCCCCAGGTGACTTTTACGATCCGCTCGCGGTCTTTCATGCGCAAGATGTTGGGGCAATCCTGGCGGTGGATGGTGGCTCCTCTTCCGCGTGTGATATAACCCACAATCTGGTCTCCAGGTGCGGGGTGGCAGCACTTGGCAAATGTGGTCAGGATCCCTTTCAAACCAAGAACAGCTACCTCGTTTGCGTGGAATTCCTTGACTTCTCCCGACGGCTTGACCTCAAGTACGTCAGTTTGCTTCTTCAGATTCTCGGAAATGGTGTTGATGACATGCCCGAGCGACAGGTCGCCGGTGCCGATATTGACATAAAAGTCGTCGGTGGTATGGTAGTCAAAATCAGCAGCCAGTTTATCGATATCCAGGTCCGTCAAACCAAGGCGGCGTAATTCCCTTTCCAGGATGGCTTTTCCCTGACTGAGGTTCTGCTCGCGGTTTTGATGCTTGAACCAGGCGCGGATCTTGGATCGGGCGCGCTGAGTGCGCACCAAGCCCAGGTTGCTGTTGAGCCAGTCCCGCGATGGTCCGCCGCGTTTGGCTGCCAGAATTTCCACCTGGTCGCCGGTTCTCAAGACATAATCCAGGGTTACGAGCTTACCGTTGATCTTGGCGCCGCGACAGCGGTGGCCGATTTCAGTATGCACATGATACGCAAAGTCAATGGGAGTGGATCCGGCAGGCAGATCGATGATATCGCCGCGAGGGGTGAAAACGTACACGCGGTCCTGGAAGACATCGGTTTTCATTCCGTCAACGAACTCGCTGGCATCCACCACATCCTGACGCCAATCCATCAGCTTCTTCAGCCAGTTGATGCGAAGTTCATACTGTTCGTCGATGGGGCCTTTTTCCTTGTATCGCCAGTGAGCGGCAATACCAAACTCGGCATTTTCGTTCATCTCAGCGGTGCGTATTTGAACTTCCAGGGGACGTCCATCGTCATAAATGACGGCGGTATGCAGGGATTGGTAGAAGTTGTCCTTGGGAGCAGCGATGTAGTCGTCGAATTCACTCGGCATGGGGCGCCAGTGGGTATGGATCAATCCCAGGGCAGCATAACAGGAGGGAACATCTTTGACGATCAGCCGGACTCCACGGATATCGCGGACCTGTTCGAAAGGTTTCTGCTTGTCCATCATCTTGCGGTAAATGGAGTAGATGTGCTTGCTGCGCCCGCTGATCTCCGCCTGAATGCCGGCATCTCCGAGCATGGTATGCAGCTTTTCAATGATCTCGACCATCTGGCGTTCACGTTCGATGCGCGTTTCAGCCAGGTTTTGAGCAATCTCGCGGTACTTTTCCGGATTGATATAGCGGAAAGCGAGGTCCTCAAGCTCCCATTTGATTTGCCAGATACCCAGGCGGTTGGCAAGGGGAGCAAAGATATCCATGGTTTCCTGGGCAATTCGCTTGCGCTTTGCTTCAGGCAGGTAGCCAAGCGTGCGCATGTTATGCAGCCTGTCTGCCAGCTTGATGAGGATCACCCGGATGTCTTCACCCATGGCAAGAAAGGTTTTGCGCAAAGTCTCGTTGACCAATTCCTTGCGGCGGTCTTTACGTACTTCGCCCAGCGGTTCCGGGTTTTCCTCGCCGTTATCGCCTAGGCCATCGGCACGCGATACACGGGGCAGATGGGTCAGTTTGGTCACACCGTCCACCAGGCGGGCAACTTCATCCCCGAATTCGCGTTTCAAATCCGCCAGGGTGACCGGGGTATCTTCCACGGTATCGTGAAGCAAGGCTGCCACCACGACCACTGGCTGAACATGCATTTCCGCCAGGATCAAGGCAGTGGCAACACAGTGGGTGATATAAGGTTCGCCGGAGGCTCTCTTTTGACCGGCGTGGGCTGTTTCTGCAAAATGGTAGGCATGCGTGATCGTCTCCCGGTCAACCACAGAATAGGATTCCGGAAGCTCTTCGATCAGGTTTTCCAATAACGGGGCGAGTTTTTCTGAACTGATCATAGAAAGCCACACACCAGTGCCATATTGTAGCTTATATCATACAGCAATTTCAACAGGGGTTATGAATTTCTTGCCAAACTCTTATCTGCTTCAGACGCAAGAAGATCGCTAACACTGAGCTCGGTAAAGGAACCCACGATCTTATCCGCCTGGTCGAGCTGCATCTCACGGGTCATTTCGTTGGGTACAGCGATACAGTATAGGTTGGCAGCTTTGGCTGCTTTGATTCCGTTGTAGGAGTCTTCAAAAGCAATCAAGTTGGCTGGCGAGATATTCAAACGCGAAGCTGCCAAAAGGTAAAGCTCCGGGTCGGGTTTGGGATGCTGAACATCATCGAGGGTGAGGATGTGCTGGAAAGAGGACGTAAGACCCAGCCGGTCGAGGTGACGGAAAACCCATGCCCTGGATGAGCTTGAAGCAACCGCCATGAAGATGTTTAGGCGATTTGCCTGTTGGATGAAATCCACAACGCCCGGGAGAGGCACCATCATTTTTAGCCGCTGATCGACCCTTTCATTGATTATTTGGCTGAAATCCGATGTTGTGTGATGGTCTCCAGAGACCTGCACGAGGTGTTCAAGGGGATCATACTCGCCGTGCCCGGTACCGATGATACGCCACCATTGGCGCATGGTAATTTCAACGCCATAACCGGCGAACAGCTCCCGGTAAACCTCGAAAAGAGGGATTTCAGTATCCAGTATCAAACCGTCAAAATCGAAAACAAAACCCTTAATCGGCATCGCTTTCCTTAAGAATGTAAAACCAACCCCGCGGTCACCAACGGGGTTGGTTCACGTCAGAGTAATGGTTATTTCAAGAGTTCCTGTCCTTCAAAACTCCGCTCAGGAGAGACATATTTCAAAGTCGTCATGTCCTGTTCGGTGAGATTATTCATCGCCAGGCGTGCAAGCAGCTCGCCGCCGGCAGGTCCAAGCATGAATCCCTGGCCGCAGAGACCTACACCCAGAAGAAAATTCGATATTCCGGGAGCCCAACCGAAGATGGGGAAGCCGTCAGGCGTCATGGGGTAAAGTCCGCGCCAGGTGCGGCGAACACGAATATTCTTCAACCTCGGCATAACCTCGATCATGCGCTGCGAGACCATGGGCAGGAATGAACTCGTTTCCCGGGTATCGAATCCCCATGCATTCGGGGCGGGAGTGATGCAGAAAATGATCTGCCCGGTGATATGCTGGTAGAAATAGTAATTGGTGGAGCCTGGCGCCGGACGGATATCCACCACCATGGGACCCAGAAAACGAGCAACAGGTTCGGTGATGGCCGCTTCATGCGAATCCGGCCGTACCGGCAGATCGACCCCAGCCAGCTTGCCTACTTCTGATGCCCAGGCACCTGCGCAGTTGACCACAATGCCAGCGGTATAGGTATTGCGGTCGGTAGTCAACGAAACGATCTTCCCATTTTCCACCTGCATGCTTCTTGCCGGTTCGAAGAAATGGAATTCCACACCCAGTTCTTCGGCATGCGTGTAGTAAGCGTGATTGGTCAATAGCGGCGAGGCGCTGCCGTCATCCGGGCTGAAGGTGCCGCCCAGCAGACCGTCAGGATTGATGTCGGGAATGACTTCCCGGAAAGTTGCCGCATCCAGCCAGTTGATGTTCAGACCAAAGGTTTTCTGGGTTTTGAGGAGATTCTTGAGGGTTTGCTCTTCCTTCTCCCGGTAGGCAACAAAGGCATAACCGCAGCGGTCCCACTCAATATCGTCACCGAATTCTTCCTTGAATGTGGAAAATATTTCAATACTGCGAAGGCACAGCGCGATCTTTGCGGGATCAGAGTGGGTGGCGCGGATGCCGCCGATCGCCCGCTTGTTGGAACCCTGCCCCACGCTTGGGACAGATTCGAGGACAAGAACTTTTAATCCGCACTTTGCCAGGTAATAAGCCGTAGGTGTACCGATGGAACCCGCACCGAGGACAATGGCATCAAAATTCGTTGAGGATGTCTGATTCATATTAGTGCTCCTCGGGTTTTTCACCGGCAAATGCGCCCAGGGGAACTTCGACGAATGGAGGTCTCCGTGATGGACCGGTCACTTCGTTGTAAGGCACACCTTCCTCTTTGAACAGGCGCTGGATCAAAGGGGAGCAGGTCTTGGCTCCGCAGGCACCCATTCCCGCGCGGGTGACCGTTTTGATCTCGTTGATGTCGCGATAACCCTTGCGAATGAGCTGGCGTATCTCGCCGGCAGTCACATGCTCGCAGCGGCAGATAATGGTGTCATCCGTCACATGTTTGACATACTGGAGCATGGGGTGGGTAATGTTGGCTTCCTGGATCTGGATACCGGCAATGTGGGTGGCAATACTGGCATCGGCAACCACTTGAACCACCAGGGTCCGGTCGCTGGAGGGAATGGTGTGAACATCGACCACTTCCAGTTCACCCAGTTTGGTGCCCTGGGTATCCAGAACAGTGACGATATCGTTGGCACTGATCACATCGCGTGTGAATTCATAAGGAATCGAAACAGTGGGACGCTCCGGGTTGGATGAATAATCCACCAGGGTGATCGCCAGTCCCGGGCAGCCTGCCACACAGCGTTCGCAGGCGGCGCAGCAGAAGTTGTTGCCGATAAACGCGGGAACCGAGCGGATATCTTTGCGGTCGACGATGATCAAGCCATTGGGACAGAGCCCGGCGCAGGGATTGCAGGGGATTTCCTGGCTGCAGTGGATGATGGGCAGCACTCCCTCAGCCAGATCTGGAAGCTGTTCGTAATAGGTTCGTCCGGGCTTTGACTTGAGGATTTCACCCGTTTTGTACCAGCTCGCGGGAATGTCCTCCACAGGGCTGCCAAGAACCCTGGCAATTTCTCGTCCCTTGATCTTTCCTGAGAAGATGGCAGCCGATGCTTCAGCGATCTCTTCGGCATCACCTGCTGAATAAACGCGTAATCCAAAGTCAACAGCCTTAAGGTAGAACTCGTTGACTGGATCCAACCCAACGGCGATCAGGACAGAATCGCATTCGAAGCTTTTTTCCGTGCCGGGGATGGGAGTGAATTGTGAATCCACCTCGGCGATGGTCACAGATTCCACCTTTTCATTGCCGTTGGCGCTGAGGATGGTGTGCGAGGTATAAATGGGCACACCCATACGGGCAAGTTTGTCTTTGTGTACTTTGTAGCCGCCGCATTCCGACATGGCTTCGACCAACCCCACCACGCCAATTCCAGCCTGCAGGGCATGGTATCCGGCGATCAGGCCTACGTTGCCGCCGCCGATGATGAACAGCTTTTCCGCGGGGCGCACCAGGTCGCGGTTGACAAGTGTCTGGAAAGCACCCGCACCGTAAACGCCGGGCAGGGTGTTGCCCTTGAATGCCAGGAATTTCTCCCGGGCGCCGCTGGCTACCAGCAATACTTCGGGTCGAACGAGGGTATATTGCCCGCCTTCGCGCAATATGCCTACTTTCTTATCGCTGAACACACCCAGGCAGGTGCTTTGCAGCCAGACTTCGACAGAGGGAAATTGCGAAAGGTCTTTTTCAAGCCGGGTCGCGATATCGATGCCGCGGGTGCCGGCATATACCGCGTCGGTCGAGCCGAAAAAGCGGTGTGTTTGGAGCACCAGTTTACCGCCCAGGCGGTGTTTGTCGTCTACCAAAAGGGTGCGAATTCCAGCCTTGCCCAGTTCGATGGCTGCTGAAAGACCGGCAGGTCCACCGCCAATAATCAGGACGGGAATATCCATCTCGTGAATGGGTTTGAATTCCGGGACTTCTTCTACTTCAGGTAGTACAGGCAACCCGTCATTGGGAAGGACAGTCATACCGTCCTGGACCAGTTCCATACACGATTTGACTGGCGATCCATTGGCAATGACCATGCATTGCGAGCATTGGCCGTTTGCACAAAAAATCCCCAAAGGTGAGTGATCCTTGGGGTGATGACCGAAAACATGAATACCATTGGCAAACAACGCGGAGGCAATGGTTTCACCTTCGTTGGCTGTATAGGTGTTCCCCTGCCAGGTGAATTCGATACTCTTTCGCTGCGGAATTGCGAGAATGGGGTGTTTCTTGATTCGGAAGTCTGGCATAAAAGGTCCTTGTTGAAGGTAGGAATGAAAAATCAATTTCCCGAACAACGTTGAACTTGCAGAAAACCTGAACCAATTCGCTTGAATTTTACCAAACCTTTTGGGGGATGGTAACTGCAATTAAACCTGTTTCACCAATCAAAAAGCATATGCGGGCGCTTATGATGGATGGTGATAGAATTTAAAATTGGTATTATCTGATCATTTGGGAGGTACGTATGAAGAAAATCGCTGTTTTGACCAGTGGTGGAGACGCACCTGGCATGAATGCTGCCATTCGGGCAGTTGCGCGGACCAGCCATTATAAAGGCTGGACGACTGTCGGGGTCAAGGGCGGTTATGATGGTCTGATCAACGGGATTTTCGTTCCCCTGGGTCCGCGGGATGTTGGCGGCATCATGCAGCGTGGAGGTACGATCCTCGGATCTGCAAGATCAAATGATTTTAAAACAGAACGCGGACAGATTTCTGCCATCCGCTCGTTGAATGAGGAAGGGGTGGAGGCGCTGATCGTCATCGGGGGAAATGGTTCTCAATCCGGCAATTATGCGCTTCACAAGCACGGGTTTCCCGTAGTAGGAATTGCATCGACCATTGATAACGATCTGACAGGGTCGGATGTGACCATCGGTGTGGATACTGCGTTGAACATCGCGCTTGAGGCAATCGACAGGCTCAAAACCACCGCTTCGTCCCATCAACGAGCCTTTTTAATCGAGGTCATGGGGCGCAATTGCGGCTACCTGGCGTTAATGTCAGCCATTGCCGGCGGGGCTGAATATGTGGTCCTTCCGGAAGTCGAAACCGACCCCGAAGAAATCGCCACAGTGCTGACCAAAGCATATGAAAAAGGGAAAGCTCACGCCATTATTGTGGTGGCAGAAGGCGCCAAGTACAATGCCACAGTCCTGGACCGCTACTTTACTGAACACCGCGAACGGCTGGGATTTGACCTGCGGATGACAATCATCGGGCATGTTCAGCGTGGAGGTGTTCCAAGCGCATCTGACAGAATCCTGGCTACCCGCCTGGGCACGGCTGCAGTCGAGCAGATCGACCAGGGTCATTTTGGTACATTGGTTGGCGAAATCAAAGGGAAAATTGTTGCCACGCCGCTAGAGCAAGTGATCAACACACCCAAGAAACTGGATATGAAGTTGCTGGACATGCTTCACATGATGGACTAAAAAAAGCCGGAGGATCAACCTCCGGTTTCTCTTTTACTTGACAGATTTGAGATAGGCTTCGATAAACCCGTCGAGATCCCCATCCAGGACGGCCTGGGTGTTGCCGGTTTCGTATTCAGTGCGGTGATCTTTGACCATTTGGTAAGGATGAAGCACATAAGAACGGATCTGGCTGCCCCATTCGGCTTTTTGATAGACCCCGCGCAATTCAGCCAATTCCTTGTTTTGATTTTCTTCCGCAATGGCCAGTAATTTGGCACGCAGCACCCGCATGGCATTTTCGCGGTTCTGCATCTGCGAACGTTCATTCTGGCAGGTCACCACAATCCCGGTAGGGAGATGCGTGATACGTACAGCAGTCGAGTTCTTTTGAACATTCTGACCGCCTGCGCCTGAGGAGCGGTAGACCTCGATTTTCAAATCATCCGGGTTGATCTGCACTTCGGGATCGTCCTGCGAGCTTTCAGGCAGGACTTCGACCTGGGCAAAGGAGGTATGTCGGCGGTGTGCAGAGTCAAATGGGGAAAGGCGCACCAGGCGGTGCACTCCTTTTTCAGCCCGTAGATAGCCATAGGCATACAGCCCATCGACTGCGATACTCACAGTCTTGATGCCGGCTTCCTCGCCTTCGGATTGGTCCAAAATTTCGGCGGTGAATTTATGGCGTTCCGCCCAACGCAGGTACATGCGTTCGAGCATGCCTGCCCAGTCTGCGGCATCAGTTCCGCCTTCCCCGGCATTGATGGTCAGCAGGGCATTTCCACGGTCGTGTTTGCCGCCAAGCAGGGTGGAGAATTCCAAACCGCGCAGAGCTTCCTGAATGCCTGTGAATTCACTGGCGAGCTCGCCCAGGAGCGAATCGTCGTCCAGTTCCGCCAGTTCACGGGTATCCAGAATGCGCTTTTCAAGCGCACGCCATTGCTGGATCTCCTGCCGGAGATCAGCGATCGATTTCATCAATTGTTGTGCCGAATGAGGATCCTGCCAGAGGTTTGGATCTTCGGATTTCTTTTCCAATTCGCTTAATTGGGTCTCTTTTTGAGGTAAGTCAAAGACGCTCCATCAGGGAATGAATGGTGGCGAGATTTTCACTTAATGTATCAACCATGTCGCTCATAAAAAATCCTTTAGTTTCGACTCATGATTCCGTGAACGAACGCCGCAGGATCAAAGGGCGTAAGATCTTCAGGTTTTTCTCCCAGCCCGGCAAACAAAATTGGCAGGTGGAGTTCTTGTTGGATGGCAAAAGCCATGCCGCCGCGGGCAGAACTATCCAGTTTGGTCAGAATGACCCCATTCACCTTCACCGCCTGTTGGAAAGCACGTGCCTGGGCGATGGCATTTTGACCCGTCGTGGCATCCAATACAAGCAATACAGCGGAAGGCGAACCTGGCAGTGCTTTGCCCACCACGCGATGTACCTTTTTCAACTCTTCCATCAGGTTGTAGCGCGTGTGGAGGCGACCTGCCGTATCGACAATGACCACATCCATGCCGCGGGCGATACCGGCAGTGACTGCATCGTAAGCAACCGCACCCGGGTCGCTGTCAGGCTGACCGGCAACCACCGGTAAGTCGAGGCGTGATGCCCAGACCTGGAGTTGATCGATGGCAGCGGCACGGTACGTATCTGCTGCTGCGAGCAATACCTTTCTGCCTTCGTTGGTCAGCCGCTTTCCCAATTTGGCAGCAGTGGTCGTTTTCCCCGAACCATTTACGCCAACGAGCAGGACCACGGCCGGTTTCGTCTGTGAGAGGTCCATGGGTGCGGGAGTGTCCAGGCGGGAGAGCAATTCCGCCTCGAGAAGGCTGGATAACTCACTGGTTTTGACCACGCCTTCGTCGACAGTACGTTGCTTCAAGCTGTTTATCACAGCTTGCGTCGTAGCAACACCGAGATCCGCCTGGATAAGCATGGCTTCAAGCTCATCCCAGGTATCATGCGTGATCTCGGACGCGCCAAAAAGCGTCGTGATCCGTCCAAAAGTGGCTTTGCTCGTCTTTTCGAGCCCTTGTTTCCATTTTGCGAAAAGATTGTCCATGGTGTCCGAATTATAGCATGACGATTATGGGTTGCCCTGCTGGGTAGCGTGATATGCCAGTTGACCGCAGCCTGCCTGGATATCGATACCTCGCCGCAAGCGGATGGTGCAGGGGATTCCCTGTGATTCCAGTGTTTTCTTGAATGCCAGGGCGCGCTCGCGAGTGGTCGCTCTACCTGAAAAATTATTGGTAGGGTTCAAAGGGATGACATTGACGTGACAGAGTATCCCCTTGATCAAGCCTGCGAGTTCAAGTGCATCGGATTCGCGATCGTTCACATCCTGGATGAGTGCCCACTCAAAGGTGATGCGGCGGTTGGTGGTTTTTGAATATTCGCGGATCGCTGCGATCAGATCTTTAATGGGGTACTTGCGGTCGACGGGCATCATTGAGGATCGCAATGAATCATTGGCGGCGTGCAGGCTGACAGCGAGATTAACTTGACTGTTCTCACGGGTGAAGCGTTCGATGCCGGGAACCAGCCCCACGGTTGAAATGGTGAAGCGTCGTGCGCCCAGGTTCATTCCTTCGGAGTCATTCAGGCGCTCAATGGCTGCCATGACGGCGTCGTAATTGTGAAAAGGCTCGCCCATCCCCATGACCACCACATTGGTCACCCGTTTACCCATTTCCCTGAGAACCCGGGCATAGAAGATCACCTGCTCGACGATTTCGCCGGAACTGAGGTTGCGCATGAAGCCCATCTGACCTGTGGCGCAAAATACGCAGCCCATGGCACAGCCAGATTGCGAGGAGATGCACAGCGTGTCGCGCACGTCATAATGCATCATCACTGCTTCGATCATTTTTTCATCCGGCAAGCTGAAGAGGGTTTTCACCGTTTCCCCGTCGGAAGAAGAGATCTGCTCGAGGCTTTGTAAATGCGAAAAATCAAGCGAATCGCCCAGTCGTGTTCTCAGGGCTTTGGGGAAGGTGGATATGGCATCAAACCCCGGTACGAGGTCCACATACACTGCGTGCCAGAGCTGGCGGGCGCGAAAAACAGGCTCATCCCATGCAGCGAACAAATCCTCAAGGGATTTGAGGTTCAAGTCAAAAAGATACAGGCGGTTGCTGGGTTCCAAGATTACTCTTTCAATAAGTTCTCAAGTGCCGGAAGGATCAGATCCGGTATAACTTCGAAATTTGTGGCATCTTCGAAAGTGGAGATGCCGGTCAACACCAGGGCAGTTTTGCAGCCGGCGTTCACACCCCCAAGTATATCCGTATCCAGGCGATCGCCGATGACGAGTGTCTCCTCGGGGCTAACCTGCAGGCGCTGCATGGCAAATTCGAAGAGGGTGGGGTTGGGTTTACCTGCAATGATCGGGCGGATGTCGGTGCTGGTTTCGAGCGCGGCCAGAATCGCGCCTGCACCCGGGATAAGCCCGGCAGGGGTGGGGAAGGTGCGGTCAGGATTGGTACCGTAGAATGCCGCGCCTGCGCGGATCAACAGGCAGGCAGTTTTCAGCTTTTCAAACGATATCATCCTGTCCATTCCAGCCACGACCGCTACCGCGCCATTTTCGGAAATGGAAAAGCCGGCCTCGGTGACAGCCTCGACCACTCCAGCCTCACCGACAACATAGATATTTCCGCGCTCGGGAAACCTTTGCTGCAGCAGATAAGCAGCGCCCATGGCTGAGGTGATGATTTGCTCTCTTTGCAGAGTGACACCAAATTCCAGAAATTTATCGAGATACTGGTCCGGTGTTCGAGTTCCATTGTTGGTTGCCAGGAGAACCTTCAATCCAGCACGGTCAAATTGTTCGAATATGGCAGGCAGGTCTCCGATGGGTTCCTTTTCGCGCCAGAGCACACCGTCCATATCGAGAATGACCGCTTTGATATTATTCAAGTGCCTGATCTGCATGGGCTGCTCCATAAAACAAGCCGGATAGCGATCGCCACCCGGCCTGTTGTTTCAAATTCCGTCTCAGTGAGTCGGCGGGGTGAGGACCTGGTCAACCAGGCCGTATTCCACTGCCGAGGTGGCATCGAGGTAATAATTGCGGTCGGTATCGTGCTGGATGGTTTCCAACGTCTGACCGGTGGATTCGGCAAGGATATTCAACAGGCGTGATTTGAGCCTGAGGATCTCGCGTGCCTGGATCTCGATATCCGAAGCCTGACCTTCGGCACCGCCCAGGGGCTGGTGCATGTGAATGGTGGCATTCGGAAGGGCATAGCGTTTTCCCTTGGTTCCAGCCGCCAGGAGAACGGTTCCAAATGAGGCGGTGACGCCGACTGCAACCGTGCTGATGTGGTTGGGGATCATCTTCATCGTATCGTAGATGGCAAGTCCGGCATAGATCTGTCCGCCAGGCGAATTGATGTACATCTGGATGTCGGCATCCGGGTCTTCGCGGCTGAGCACAAGCAATTGTGCGACCACCGCATTGGCTACCTGATCATCGATGGCTGTTCCCACGAAGATGATGCGTTCGCGGAAGAGCAGCGAATAGATGTCATAGGCGCGTTCCCCACGACCGGAGGACTCGATCACCATTGGGATTACTGATTTTGCATCTGGAAGTTCCACTTTAACTCCTTCTTGACACGAGGTGCAGGGTTATTTCTCTGCAGCCTGGTCTTCTGCTGCCTTCTTTGCCTTCTTGGGCTTGGCTGCAGGTTTTTCATCGGTCTTTGTCTCCACCGCGGATTCGGGTAATGATTCAGCTTCCACGACCGGGGCAGATTCGGCTTTCTTTTTGGATACCCGCTTGGGCTTGGCAGCGGCTGCTTCTTCCTCTTTCTTCTCGAGGTCGGGTGCGATACCGGTGGCGATTTCCTTGATACGATCGCGGACGCGCTTGTTCAGCACACGGGTGGCTGCCTGCATGGCAATGGCGTTGGCGAGTTTTTCGTTGGTCAATTTTCGCTGCAGCTTTTTGAAGTCTTCCTGCTGCTGCATTTCGAATACGAGATTGTTAAATTCCTGGTTCAACTCGTCATTGCCGACTTCAATCTTTTCGATTTTGGCAATCTCATCCAGAAGGAGAGAACGTTCCAGCCGCTTTTGGGCAACCGGTTTGATCTCTTCATCCAGCCACTTCGCTTTTTCTTTCTTCAGGGTTTTGAGGTAGACATCCAACTCAAGTTTTTGCTGGGCAAGATCTTCCTGGATATGCTCAACGGTGTGATCGATCTCGTCGTTGAGAAGCTGGGGCGGATATTTGATGGTTGCCTTGGCAGCCAGTTGATCGATGACCCGGTCGAAATAACCCTCATCGTATTCAGCTTTCTTCTGTGCGTTCAACTGATCTTTCACCACTTCGCGAAGCTTGGCAACATTTTCAAAGTTCCCAAGAGTCTGGGCAAACTCATCAGTCAATTCCGGCAGTTCGAGTTTCTTGACATTTTGAACAGTAACATGGAATTCGACTTCGCGTCCGCGCAGACGGTCATATTTGGATTCCTCGGGATACGAGTACTTGAAAGTCTTTTCGCCATCTGCTTTCAGACCTTTTAGTTCATCGCCAAAACCGGGATAGGGAAAATCGTTCTCTTCAGGATCGTTCTCGCCGATCACCACCTGGAGGGGGCTGTCCTTGAGAACCTCAGCCTTTTCATTCTCAGCGGGCTGGGTCAGGACGGCGTCCACTTTGAGTGATACCAGGTCACCCTTTTTGGCAGCGCGGTCAACAGGTTCTGCCGTGGCATAGCTTTTGCGCATGCGGTTGATGAAATCATCCACCTGTTTTTCAGTGGCGGTTTCAACCAGGTAATCTTCACGCACCGAACGGTAATCGCCCAGGTCCACAGTGGGTTCGAGGGGGATGATAAACGAAAGTTTTACCGGATCTGTGGATACGATTTCTTCCAGCGAACCAGGGGCTCCCGGATTGATCTTGGCTTCATCGAGGATGTTGGGATAAACAGCTTCAACCATGGCTTCAATGGCTTCTTCTTCAATGGCTTTGTCGCCGTAAAGACGGACGATCACATCATAAGGAGCTTTGCCTGGACGAAAACCGGGAATTTTGGCTTTTTGAGCAATCTTGCGGGCAGCAATATGCTTGTATTTGTCCAATGTTCCCTGTTCGAATTCAGCTGTCACCTTTACCTGGTGATCGTCACGGGGTTGAGTTTCGATTTTCAAATTCTTCACCTTTTATCGACTTGATTTTAGATTTATGGGGAAAGAGGGACTTGAACCCTCACGCCTTGCGGCACATGATCCTAAGTCATGCCTGTCTGCCAATTCCAGCATTTCCCCGCATATCACAATGCTCAAGGCTCTTGAACGAAATTCAATTGCTTCCTGCTGCCTTTTGCATCCTGACATACCAAGTTCCTATTTTAACTCATTTTTCCTTCTGAATTGAAAAGTCGTAAACTCAAGAACGAATGAGGTTTTGCTCGGTGGTATAGACGATTTCCCGTTCATTGGAAGAATGATAAGAGATCACTATAAGAAATTCGTATACGATTCTTCCGAGCAACATAAGAGTCCCAATTGCACCATGCAATCCTCTTCCGGATTCAGCCAAAAAGCATATAATCCACTTGCATTTGTTGGGCAGGAGATTGAACACAGGAGCGAACATTGAGCAGAGTCTACAATCCAGATAGTGCCGGAAAAGATCGCAACAGGTTATCCCGCAGTATTGTACTGGCGCTGCGCGAGTTGATGAAACAGCCTGATGCCAACCAACTGACATTCGACCTGACAGCATTCATCTGTCTTGCATTGAGCAAGATCGACCAAACCATTGACGTCTCTGTTCAAGCCTGGGAGAAGCGGGGGTACTGGGTGAAGGCGGATAAATTCCGTCTGGAGTGGGAATGGTCGGGTTTGTACGCCCGGCAGCTTGCAGAATCCCTCAAAGCTCAGAATTGGGCATTGGTTGCCGCAACCTCGGTGAAGATCGGACAAAAATTCAACAAGATCACAGTCCCCGAGCATCATCGCCTGGGAACTCCCTGGGTGGGTGCCTGGGAGGAATTCAGGAAGACGATGTAAATAAAAAATACCGCTTCATTCGAAGCGGTATTTTTGTCGCAGTCTGTAACTTCTACTTCTTGGTGAGGATGATGCGGGCGTCGACGACTTTTAAACCCTTGCCATCTTCATAAACGAGCACGGGGTTGGCGTCGGATTCAGCGATTTCATCCTTCAGGTCGAGGATCATGGTGGAGTAAGCCATGATGGTTTCGACAAGGGCTTTCTTGTCGCGCGGAGCTTCGCCGCGTGCGCCAGCCAGGATGGGTGCACCGCGAATTTCACCCAGCATTTCAAACGCCTGCTCTTCGGAGACGGGGGTGACGCGGAAGGTCACATCTTTGAGCACTTCGACGAAGATGCCACCCAGACCAAACATGATGGTGGGTCCGAAGGTGGGGTCAGTGGTGGAGCCGAGGATGACCTCGGTACCCCAGGGAGCCATTTCCTGTACGGCGATGCCGTGGATGTTGGCATTGGCATTGTAGGCTTTGGCATTCTTCATAATGGTGGCAAAGGCTTCGCGGACAGCGGCATCGTCTTTGACATTGACTTTGACGCCGCCGGCATCAGATTTGTGCAGGATCTCGGGGGAAACGATCTTCATCACCACGGGATATCCAACTTCCTTTGCCAGTTTGACCGCTTCGTCTTCGGTTTTTGCCAGTTTGGTGGAGGTGACCAATAAACCGTAGGCGCTAAAGACCTGCTTGGCTTCAATCTCAGTCAGTGAATTACGACCGTCAGCACGGGCTTTGGCGATGACTTCCAAGGATGCCTTGCGGGCTTTTTCGTTTGAAGTGAATTTGGCAGGAGCACCGTCTTCGTGAACTTTGGCATATTCACGGAGGGTTGCCATGGCGCTAACTGCCAGGTCGGGCGCGTTGAAGGCGGGAATTCCATTTTCCACCAGCCAGGCGATCGCTTCATCAGACCGCGCGCCGCCAACGTACGAAATGGTGATGGGTTTTTCTTTCATGCCAGCGTCATCAACTGCTTTCTTGATTGATTGGGCGATATCCATGGGAACGGTGATCGCAGTTTCGCAGTAGAGGACAACCAGACCGTCGACCCATTTATCTGTCAATGCGTAGCGAACAGAATCATAGTACCAATCATTGCCAGCCATACCGGTCAAATCCACAGGATTCTTGGCAGACCCGAATTCCGGCATATGTTTCTTCATTTCAGCCTGTAATTCAGCAGGGGCAAATTTCAAGGGAATGCCAAATTTCTCAGCCGAATCGGTTGCCAGGACGCCCACACCGCCACCGTTGGTGAGGATGAGCATATTGTCACCCTTCATGGGTGGTTGGAGAGACAGCACAAGGGTGCAATCAAAAAGGTCGTTCAAGTCAGTCGCCTGAAGCACACCAGCCTGCTTGAAGGCTGAGCCGTATACTTTGGCAGCGCCGGCCAGGGAACCGGTGTGCGAGGCGGCTGCAGCAGCACCGTGGGCTGAAACGCCGGATTTCAAGGCAATGATAGGTTTCTTTGCTTTTCTGGCAGCATCGATGAAACGGCGGCCGTCTTTCAGACCCTCAATGTACAGGGAGATACAGTAAGTATCCTTGTCGTCGTCAAGCCATTCGATGAGGTCGGCAAAATCGACATCAGACATGTTGCCGATGGAGATCAGTTTGTCGAAACCAACCTTGCGGGTATAGGTGGCTGCATCCAGGGCGATAAGCAGTGCGCCGCTCTGTGAAATGAGGGACGCCTTGCCAGGAAGGGGGAGGCCGGGAGCAAACGATCCGTTGAATCGGTCAGTATTGGACAGTGAACCAACAATGTTCGGGCCCAAAACACGAGTACCGTACTTACTGGCAGTCCTGACCAGTTCTTCTTCGAGGTCTTTTCGACCAACTTCGCTGAAGCCTGAAGTAATTACGATCAAACCCTTGACGCCCTTCTTGCCGCATTCCTCGGCTACTTCGATCACGAGTTTGGCAGGAACGGTGATAATTGCAGCATCGATGGGTCCGGGAACAGAAGCGACATCAGGGTAAACATTTAAACCCTGGATGACCGAATCTTTGGGGTTGATGGGATAGATCTGTCCCTGATATTTGCCGTCCAGAAGGTTGGCGATGACAGAATATCCAATCTTGCCGGGAGTGTTTGAGGCACCAACGACTGCCACGCTTTTTGGTCTCAGAAGACCATTGAGTTGATCTTTGTTCACGCTTGCTCCTCCTAAAAATGATTCTTGATCGCAATTTCAAAAAAATATTGCGTGTTTATACCAAAATCCAAAGTGATACTTCCGACGCAAAAATGACGTCAGAATATCAATCTCATTTTACGCATTATCATTCAAACAAAAGTACCCAATTGACCAATCATTCATCACGATTGGTAGCGTGCCTTGATCGAGGGGATCAGGTACTCATCAAACGCCCGGTCCTCATCATAATCCGGCTTCCAGCCCCAATCGCGGGTTGCTGCGCTGTCATCCACATCCGCAGGCCAGGTGTCGACAATTGCCTGGCGCGCCGGATGCGGCTCGAAGGTGATGATCGCCTTGGGGAAAGCCGCTTTTACACGGTTGTGGATCTCCATGGCTGTTGGGCTGAAGCTGGTCACGTTGTAAACATCCTGGGTGAGCGATTCGCGCGGCGCAGAAGCAAGCAGCAGCAGCGATTTGATCGCATCAGGCATCACCATGAAGGGCAGGCGCGTATCAGGCCGGACGAAACAGGCGTACGGGATGCCCTGCGCAGCGTGGTGCAGCATTTCTGGTCCGTAATCGCTGGTGCCGCCGGTGGGTACAGTGATTGAACTGATGAGACCTGGAAAACGCAGGCAGCGGAAATCGACATGCACCGATGAATGGTCGGCTGCAAGCTGCTTGTAATGGTGCATATAGTACTGTCCCAGGTTTTCGCAATACAACTTGTTGCAGCCGTACATGGTGATGGGGGTGCAGCATTCGCCTTCCTTGATCTTGCCAATTCTTGACTTGGTTTCAAGGTCGGAGATGCCGTAGGCAGCGATTGAACTCGGGTAAATGAATTGCACCGGTCGGCCCTGCCATTGAGATTGCTCCACAGCCAGTCGAAGCAGGTTGAGCGTTCCTTCCACATTGACCCGGTGGGCAGTTTCGGGATTGTACTCGGCCTTGGTGGAAAGGATGGATGCCAGGTGGAAGATGGTGCGGATTTCAAATTCGGCAACAAGTCTGCCAAGGAGCATGGAATCCAGAATGTCACCCTGGATGAAACGTTCACAGTAAGGGCGCAAGGTTTCATCCAAAGGTTGAACGTCCATGGCAACGATCGCTATGTTCTTGCGCTCTCCGAGATGGGATATTAAACCATGTCCAATTTCTCCATTGGCTCCTGTGATCAAAACAACATCTTTGCGCATAGCTGTCTCCCTGAAGGATACCTTTCACATATCATATTTGCGTTAAGAGAAAAGAGGTTCTGGAATTCCAGAACCTCTCAAATCTTATGCCTGACTAGTGCTCTTTTTGTGGAACCAGGTCTGCCATTCCTTCTTTTCCCAGACGACCAGCAAGGGGGCTGCGATGAAGATGGAGGAGTAGGTACCGCTCAAAAGACCGACGAGCAGGATGACCGCAAATTCACGAAGTGTGACGCCGCCAAATAGTGCAAGCGCCAAAAGAAAGAATTCGGATGTCATCAACTGGGTATTGATGGACCGCTGCAATGTTTGGATGATGGAGTGGTTCGCCAGGGTTTCGAATTCGAGTTTGCGATAAATGCCGCTGTTCTCGCGAATCCGGTCGAATACCACGATTTTGTCCTGGACCGAAAAGCCGATTACGGTCAACAGGGCAGTGAGGTAAAGCGAGTCCACCTGCCAACCGAAAAAGATCGTTCCATATCCGGTAAGCGCCAGCACGATTAACACATCGTGAGCCATGGCGGCAATGGCACAGACACCGTAGCGAAAAGCATGCGGCAAACCACGAAAGGCGAATGTGATGTAGATCACCACTGCCAGTGCAGCTAGCAGCACCGCCTGAACAGCACGCTGCGCGACGCCGCTGCCGATGGACGGGCTGACGGTGTCGGCTTTGCGAAGGACGACGTCGCTTTGCGATTGTGTTTTGAGATCAGCGATGATCGTATTTTCGACTTCGGAACCGAGCGCAGATGAGCGCAGCACGAGCACATTATCGCCGGATTGCTGGATCTGCACATCCATGATACCCGCATGGTCGTAAACCGATTTTACGATTTCGGATGAAGGAGCCTTGCCAGCGGAGAACTCAAGCTCGAGAAGCGTTCCGCCTTTAAAATCAATCGAAAGCGGCATTCCCTTGACAAACAAGATCACCAGGCCTGGGATGATGATGAGCAAGGAAAGGGCAAAGAAGAAATAACGTTTTCCAAGAATATTCATGTCGCCCTCCTTATGCACCAAACCACTTTTCATGGCTGGCGGGATTAATGAGATCAGCACTGAGTCTGAGGAACGTACGGGTGAAGAAGGCAGCAGCGAAAACCGAGACAACCACACCGAGCATCAGGGTCAAAGCAAAGCCCTTGACGATGCTGGCACCATATGCGGAGCCGAACCAGAAAAGGATGATGCTGGTGATGAGCGTGGCAATGTTTGAGTCGCGAATGGACGGCCAGGCACGGGTCCAGCCCAGTTCAATGGCCTGGCGCAGCGTGCGCCCATTGTGCAATTCCTCTTTCATACGCTCAAAAATGAGGATGTTGGCATCCAATGCGCCGCCCGTGGAAAGCAGGAAACCGGCGATGCCTGGCAGGGTGAGTGTAACAGGAAGGAGTTTGTAAAGAGCAAAAACGATTCCTGCATAAATGGAGATGGATATCACTGCCATGGCTCCGGGGAGCCGGTAGTAAATCAGCATGAATAGGAAGACGATGGCGAACCCAATGATTCCAGCCAGCAGGCTTTTGCTGAGGCTGTCGGAGCCTAGGGTTGGGCCTACCACCTTGCTTTCAACCACCTCCACCGGAACTTTAAGTCCACCATAGCGCAGGGTGACTGCCAGGTTGTTGGCTTCTTCAGAGGTGAATGTACCTGAGATCTGTCCCTTGCCGTCGGGAATGGCAGAATCGATCACCGGGCAGGAAATGACTTTCTTGTCCAGAACGATTGCCAGGAATTTTCCAACATTGTTAGTCGTATAGGTGTTGAAAATTGCAGCACCTTCAGGATTGAGTTCAAAGCCGACTGCAAAGCCGCCAAGAGTCTGTCCCGCCTCAGCGATCGCTGATTTGATTTCAGCACCGGTCATTACAGTGTGATAAACCTTTTCAGCAGGTGTTGCTGTGCCCGAAGCTTCAGGTGTGGCAGTTGCTTCGGGGGTTGCGGTCGCTGAAGGGGTAGCGGTTGCTTCAGAAGAACCATTGTTTGTTTGGCCGTAATCAGTTACCACCACGGTACCGGGGGCAAGCTGCGTGGAGCCTGCATCGATAAATTCGAGAAGGCCGGTTTGCTTAATGGATGAGATCACCTCATCAGTATTGGTCAGACCAGGGAATTCAGCGAGGATGTATTTATCACCCGCAACCTGGAAAACCACTTCACTGACCCCCAAACCATTCGCACGGTTTTCGAGGATCTTGCTAGTATCAGCCAGCGCCTGGGAATCCACGATGGCACCTGCCTGTGGGGCAAGCAAGACTTGAAGTCCGCCGCGCAGATCGAGCCCGAGTACGGGATTCAATGTGCGGTGGAAACTTCCAATCGTCAATCCGGAACTGCCTTCAGCACGCGGAAGGTCAACCCAGATTGTTGCAGCCACGATGACCAGGATCAAAATAAGGTTAACATAACGACGATCCATTGGCTCTTCCAACCTCCGTCAAAAAAAATCCAGCTCGCGCTGGCGGGAATTCGAAAATTATACACTAAAAGGGCGGGATTTGCGATTTGAACGAGGATTCGGAGCTAAGGAATGCGAGGTGGAGAGTCGCCAGGCTTGACCCCCCAATCTGCGAGCTGGTGCAATATTAGATCGAGCGTTTCCTGAAGTGATTGATGTGTGGTGTCGACAATGAGATCGGCATGTTCATACGCGTGCTTCAACCGGCGGATCTGTTCGTCATACTCAGCCTGAGTCCAGTCCAACCGTTTCCTTTGCATCGTGGTTGGGTAATCTATTGCCAGGTAGATGAGGTAATCGGGATGGGTCAATTGCAGCCACATTGTGGCAACGTAGGAGTGTTCCTGCGCTATATGCCGGCAGCGGTACCCCATGGCTTCAAGCTGCCTGACGATTGTTGTCTTCCCCGACGCACAGACACCCACAAAACCGATTAACCGTGAATTACCAGAATTGCTCTGAACCATGCAACTCCTGGTCTGAATAATCCTGCCTTTTTACAGAGGGATATTCGTGGGAACCGGCAGGCGCAGGGTCATACGCCGAATTTGATCTGTTTCATCTGAGGAGACATGGAGAACCACGACGCTCATGTCGTCATTGGGCCTGCCCTGGTCTATTCGGATCGCCTGGTTGAGCACGTTATCTGCGATCAACTGGGGGGTAGGTTCCTGATCTTCGAGCAACGCTTCAAGCAGTGTGCAGATATCGATCAACTGTCCCGACCGGTCGCCGGCATTCTTGATGCCGTCAGTGTAGATCACAATTGTGATCCCGCTTTCGAGCGGAAATTCGGTGATTGAGGGTCGGATATTCTTGGAGGTTCCTATGGATTGACTGGCGGTGTTAATGCATTCCACATTTTCACCCCTGGCGATGAACACCGGGGTCGGATTGTTGCGGGTGATCACCAGGGTGCCAGTTTGGAGATCGGCGGAAAGGATATTCAAAGTGGCGGTAACCTTGCCGTTGCGCTCGGCGTACAGGGCGTCAGATGCAGCCCGGGCCGCAGCACCGTCACGCACTCCTTCGGCGAGGAGGGCAATGACCTTACGCACCACCATAATGGAAATGGCTTTTGCGCCTTTGCCTGATGTTTGACCATCAGCAAGTACGACCGACACACCGCCGTTGGGACGTTCCACAAATTCGAGAGTGTCTCCGCTTTCGGAAGACGCATATTTATTCGTTTTGGCAACAGCTATATTAATTTGCATATAAAGATTTTACATCACATCTTAAGAAAAGAGAAATTCAAGCGAATTTCTCTTTTGGACCACCAGATTCCTCACATATCTGATCAATGTAACTTGCGGTCACAATCGCTTGATCAGAACCATGGTCAAGTCGTCCTGGTGCAGAATATCACCGCAGTGGACCTGAACTGCTGAAAAAAGCCGGTCGCAAATGGTTTGAGCATTTTCTGTTTTATTTGCCGAGAGGATCTCCCTGATACGATTTTCACCGAATTCCTGCCCACTCCAGTTGATCGATTCGTTCAAACCATCACTATAGAAGAGTACCAATCCAGCAGGCGGCACAGTATATTCCTGCTGGTCGATCTTCATATCTTCAAACAGACCGAGCGGTTGACCTTCATAAAGGGGTATTCTCTGGAACTTGCCAGTGCCATCCATGACGAGCGGCTTCAAGTGTCCCGCTCGCGATACCTTGAGCGTGCCGGTTCGGTAATCGAAAATGGAATAAAGCAATGTAACAAACATGCCTGCTTCATTCATGGTCCGCAGATGGTGATTTACGTTGGTCAGTACCTGGAGAGCATGCGGCGAACGTTCGATTTCGGCTCGCAGCAAACTGAAGGTCAGTGCCATGAAGAGCGCTGCCGGCAAACCCTTGTCTGATACATCCCCCAGGACGATACCCTGCTGATGCCGTCCAAGCTTGATGAAATCATAAAAATCGCCACCCACCGCCCTGGCAGGAACCATCAAAGATCCAAAATCATAACCTGCACGACTGGGTAGTTTGGAGGGCAAAATACTCTGCTGAGTTCTGCGGGCGATTTCCATCTCTTTTTCCAACAATCCCAGCAACCGTTGGGTTTCGTTTGAAAGGCGGGCGTTTTCCAGCGACAGACTCATACTATTGGTCAGAGTCGCGAGAAGCTTAATATCAGATTGCGAAAACGCATTTTCCTTATCGAGATTCTGCAGACTGACCACACCGCATACCCTGCCGCCCACGATCATCGGAACTCCCAACCAGGCTTTGGGGGTTTCGGTTCCCGGAATGACCTTCATCTTTGCGGTTCCCAGGAGATCAAGAATTTCCTGCGTATTGAGAAGCACAGGTTTCTGTGTTTCAACGATCTTCTTGCGGGTGACGTCGATCGGCAGCCAACCCTGGATATTCAAATGCTGTCCGCGTTCGATGGCATAATGATGGTAGACGCGTTGTTTTTCTGGATCATATTGTGAGATCATCACCACCTGCGCATTGAAGGTATCCCGCAGCTCGTCGCCCACCAGGTCGAAGATATCCTGCATATCCAGTTTGGCAGAAAGCCCCTGTTGCACGCTGTTGATGAGTGAAATCTCAGCCACCCGCAGGTCAATGATTTCTGCATAACACCTGGCAACAGTTTTCCAATCTCCCTGCGATTTTGCCAGGTCGGCAAGTTTATAGGGATCCCGAAAATGGAAGGCGTGTAAAGGCTTTTGGAATGCTGACGAGGGAGTTTTTTCTACCGTGTTTGATGACATTTTCCGACCCTTCTTCTTCCAACAGGAGGACATGAACATAGGTCGATGAATTCATTATATATACGGATTTACCTGAGGTGAGATGCAATTCTGCGAGGATTTTTCACATCAGGGCACTAGATCAAATTGCCTTGACGCTATTTGGAGGGGCAGTTATAATGTACCAGCCTGTCAGGGTGACGACGGGCAAGGGATACTTTGACAGGAGTAAAGAAGAGATGGTTCCTCAACCGAAACGCAAGTTATCGAAAGGCCGCCGCGATCGCCGAAGAGCACAGGACGCTTTGCAATCATTGAATCTTGTTCAATGCAGCAATTGTGGTGAGATGCGCCTGCCTCACACCGTTTGCCCAAACTGCGGGCATTACGAAGGTCGGGAAGTAATCAGTGTAGGCAAGGAAGAAAAGAAGAAGTAGTTCCTCAAAGGACAAGAAACGGGCTGATCACTCAGCCCGTTTTTCGTTGTTATGACTACTGCTCACCGTTTTCGCCGATTTCCTCATCAGTTGCAGCTTCCGGTACCAGCGCTTCGAGATGCTTGAACCTTGCCAGCAATCTGCCCGGAATCAACCCCTGGATGAAAACGCCCTTGCGGGTGTGTTCGATGCGCTCAATTTGACCCTGCTCATGGAAGAGCGAGATCAATTGACCTTCGGTATAAGGGATCTGTACCGAGATGGGGGAGTAGTTCTCAAAAAGGTCGGCATTCACCAGTTTCAAAAGGTCGTCAAAACCTTCACCTTTGAGTGCTGAAATTGCCACCGCGTTGGGGAAGGTTTCCACCGCTGCCCGTGCTGCTGCCGGATCGGGAAGTTGGTCGATCTTATTCAGGGCGATGATGGTGGGAATATGCTCCGCGCCTATCTCCTTGAGGGTTTCCTCCACGGCTTTTGCCTGGGCTGCGGCATTGGGGTGAGTGATATCCACTACATGGATCAGCAGATCGGCTTCAGAGATCTCCTCAAGGGTTGCTTGAAATGCAGCGATCAACTGGGTGGGAAGTTTCTGGATGAAACCCACGGTATCGGTGATGAGCGTGCTCTGACCGCCTGGCAATTCGATGCGGCGGGTGGTGGGATCGAGAGTGGCGAAAAGCTGATCGGCGACGTACACATCCGATTTCGCAAGGTGATTCAGCAAAGTCGATTTACCGGCGTTGGTGTATCCCACCAGTGAAATGAGCGAGATGCGTGATCGTTTGCGCTGGGAGCGGTAGCGCTGACGATGCGCTCGAACCTTTTCCAGTTCATCTTTGAGAAATTTGATGCGCTTGCGGATCTCGCGCCGGTCGACCTCAAGTTGGGTTTCACCCGGTCCACGCAAACCCACGCCGCCAACCGAACCGGCGCGGCCTCCGCCACCGCCAGCCTGACGCGCCAGATGCGTCCATGCGCGGGTCAAACGCGGCAGACGATACTCATTTTGCGCCAGTTCGACCTGGAGGATGCCCTCACGGGTGTTGGCATGTTGTGCAAAGATATCGAGGATCAGCGCTGTGCGGTCCAGAACGCGAACATGACCACCCAACGCCTCTTCCAACTCGCGCTGGTGGCGGGGAGAAAGCTCATTGTCGAAGATCACCACATTGGCGAGAGTTTCCTCAGCCAATGCTGCCACTTCCTCCACCTTGCCGCTGCCCAGGTAGGTATCTGCATGGGGGACATCCAGTTTTTGGGTTGTTTCACCCACCACTTCCAGTCCGGCGGTATCAGAAAGCAGAGCCAGCTCTGACATGGAATCTTCCAAAGAAACCAGGGAGGGTTCCGAACGCAATTCAACCCCCACCAGGAAGGCTCTTTCCTTGGGGGGATGTGTGGGAAGTAAATTTTTACCTGCCATATGAATTATCTAATCCATTTCACCAGCCGCTGCATGGCTTCGGCGATTCTGCCGGTTTCGGTCCCCAACGAAATGCGCACAAAACCTTCGCCGTGCTGGCCATAAACGATGCCAGGGGTCATGCTGACACCGGTTTCTTCGAGCAATCTGGCACAAAACTCCGTGGAATTGTCAAATCCCTTTGGAAGCTGCGCCCAAACATAAATGGCGGCTTTGGGTGTTTCGAGGGTGAAGCCGCTTTCACGCAGACCCTTTACCACCAGGTCCCGGCGTGCTTTGTAAACCTCATTACGCTCTGATAACCATGTCTGATCTCCAGTGAGTGCTGTCACTCCAGCGGTGAAAATGGGTGCGAAATTAGAAGTGTCCATCTGGCTCTTGTAGGTGAACAGATAACGGATCACTTCAGGGTTGCCCACAGCCATACCCAAACGCCAGCCCGCCATGTTGTAGGATTTTGAAAGGGAGTTGAATTCAATCACCACGTCCTTTGAACCGGGCACCTGGAGCATGCTGGGTGCCACGTAACCGTCGAAGCAGACCTCGGTATAGGGTGCATCATGGGCGATCAGCAAATGGTGCTTCCTGGCAAAGGTCACGGCTTCTTCAAAAAAAGACATGGAGGCAATGGCGCCGGTGGGATTATTGGGATAGTTCAGCCAAAGGATCTTCGATTTTGCCAGAACATCTTCCGGTATGGCGTTCAGGTCCGGCAAAAACTTGTTTTCTGCAAGCAATGGGAAATAGTAAATCTCTCCGCCGGCAATCAAACCGCTGGCGCTGTAGACAGGGTAACCCGGATCAGGAACCAGGCTGATGTCTCCCGGATTCAAGATCACCTGGCTGAGGTTGAATAACCCTTCCTTCGAACCGATCAGACCGATCACTTCTGAAGCCGGATCCAGTTTCACTTCGAAACGGTTCTCGTAATACTCCGCCACTGCGCACTTGAAGGCAGGCGTTCCACCGTTGGGAGTGTAGGCATGTGTATCCGGCCTCCGGGCATCTTTCACCAGGCTGTCAACGATAAACTCCGCCGGCGGCAGATCAGGCGAACCCATGTCAATGCGGATCACATCCAATCCCTTGGATTTCAACTCGGTGATCTTCTTCCCCAGGGCGGCAAAAAAGTAAGGCTTGAAGGAAGCGATGCGGCTGGCGGGAGGGAAGGTGGCGGAAGTGAGGGTCATGAAACAGTCCTTTTCAATTTTGTGGTTTGATGCAAGTTTACGACAAGTTGTTCAAAATTGCCAATCAGCGTGTATTCAGCCAGGCGAGAAGTGTATCACCGACGATCTTCAGGCTATCGGGCGATACTTTGTCTTCCAGGTCTGCAGCGGTATGCCAGTACGGGTAGTCAAAATCGATGATATTCACCGCGGGGATGCCTGCCTCCAGAAATGGAGTGTGGTCGTCGAGGATGCTGTATTTATCCGAATTGATAAAATACTGCGCATAGCCAAGATTATCTGCTGCGGACCAGAGGACATCCACCAATCCGGGAGTGGAGGACTTTTCACGATAAATATTGAGATTCTTATCGCCGATCATGTCGATGATCACTGCCTGTTTGACGGGTTGGGTAAGGCCGGCAACGAACGCCCGCGAACCAAGGATCCAGTTCCAACCGGGCAGGTCGCCCTGGTCCTCCGCATCGAAAAACACCAGCCACACATTTTGTGAGCTTGACACGGGCATCACACGGGCGAGTTCGAGCAAGACTGCCACACCGCTGGCTCCATCATTGGCGCCAGGGACAGGGAGGGTAGCCAGAAACGAGTCCGCGTCCCGGTCGGCTTTCAAGCGTGAATCATAATGGGCGCCCAGGATGGTCACAGGACCGGTGGCTGGATTTCGGAAAGCAAGGATGTTCTGTATTGGATGATCCTGAAGTGTTGTTTCCTGAAGGGTGACCTTCCAACCTGCAGACTGAAGTTCAGATTGGATATATTTGATGACCTCAGCATGAGCTGCACTTCCGGGGGTTCGCGGTCCAAGTGCCATTTGTTCGGCAACGTCGTTGAATGCCCGCTGTGCTTCGAAGGAGGCCGGCGCTGGTGCCTGCCGGAGTATTGCTTTCTGAATGATCACGTAGGCTGCGCTGAGGACTAGGATGATCCCCAGGATTGTGATCAGCTTCTTGTCCACATTGATCATTGCAGGTTCTCCAGATTCATTCTCAGCAGATAGTATTCCAGGTCTTCGAGAGCACGGCTGGTGTAGGCTGCTCCTCGTTCCTTCTTTCCACGGGGAGGATCAGAAAGCGGTGGAAGGATCCCGAAGTTTGCCTTCATCGGTTGAAAATCACGCTCCTGTGCGTGACTGATGTACTGGAGAAGCGCTCCGGTCATGGTGGAGACTGGCAACTCAAGCAATGGTTTGCCCTTCAGGGAACGGGCAATGTTGATGCCCGCAATCAAACCGGATGCGGCATTCCCCATGTATCCTTCCACACCCACGATTTGACCGGCGAAGAATAGATCCGGGTGTCGTTTGAACTGCAGCGTGCTTTCCAACAGGGCAGGCGAAAAAATGAACGTGTTGCGGTGCATCTGCCCATAGCGGACAAATTCGGCATTTTCCAATCCCGGGATCATGCTGAAAACACGTTTTTGTTCTGAATAAGTGAGGTTGGTTTGAAAACCCACCAGGTTGTAGAGCGTGTTTGCCAGGTTGTCCTGGCGGAGCTGCAGGATGGCGTAAGGACGCTTTCCTGTCCGCGGGTCGCGCAAACCAACCGGGCGCATCGGGCCAAAGGATAGGGCATCAGTATCACGCGCTGCCAGGACCTCCACTGGCAGGCAGCCCTCAAAGAATGATCCCTTGCCGGCAGTCACGCCATTTTCCGCCTCCCGGTCAACGCTCGTGAGGTGGATGCGTTCAGCCCGCACCAGTTCATCCACAAAGCAGTAATACTCTTCCCTGGTGAATGGGCAGTTGATGTAATCGCCCGCTTCCAGATTATCCCATTCATACCGAGAAGCGCGAAACGCGCTATGCATATCGATACTCTCCAGGGTGATGATGGGAGCGATGGCGTCAAAGAAGAAAAGAAAGTCGCGACCTGTCAGATCTGCGAGTGCTTCTGAAAAGGCAGGGCTGGTCAGGGGACCTGTGGCGATGATTGCCGGACCTGTGGGGATTTGGGTGACTTCCTGACGTACAAGTTGGATGTTGGGATGAGCTGAAATTCTTTGGGTAATCAGACCTGAAAACTGATTACGGTCCACCGCAAGTGCGCCTCCCGCCGGCAGCGCTGTGGCTTCAGCGCATTCAACGATCAAACTCCCCAGGCGGCGCATTTCCTCTTTCAATAATCCGCTGGCGCGGTTGAGCAGGTTCGACCCGAGGGAATTGGAGCAGATCAGCTCTGCAAGCTGGTCTGTTTCGTGGGCACCGGTCTGCTTTTCAGGGCGCATCTCGTACAGCAAAACCCGTACGCCGGCGTTGGCAAGTTGCCACGCCGCTTCAGATCCGGCCAATCCGCCGCCAATGACTGATACTTCATACACAGGGCTTTCCATCTGAAGCTAATTCTACCATTTCAGGGAAAGATGGCATGGCATAAAACTTGCACCATAAATTCATATACGCTATACTCTATTGTAGATTGGGGCTCCCATGTTTCAAACTCAATACCACACCACCCGACCACTGACCACTGCTCATCTGGCACAAACGATGACATTGCTTAGTTTGACCACGGATGAATTGCGCGAGCAAATTGAAACGGAAATTTCCACCAATCCAGCACTGGAGTTGGTCGAAGAGAGACGCTGCCCCACCTGTCACCGGTTGCTTCCTGATCACGGCCTTTGCCCGGTGTGCAGCTTGCCCAGCAACCCCACCTCAGAAGAACCGGTAGTGTTCTTGTCGACACGCGACGAGTTCATCCCCAAAAAAGACTATGTCGAAGATATGATGGACGATGAGCCGTTTGCGACTGCGGGCGAGGAATTACCGACCTATGTACTTCGTCAAATTGCCCCTGAACTGAAGAAAGAACAGCGCGGTATTGCCGCTTTCCTGCTGACCCACCTGGATGAAGATGGATTTCTGACCACATCGCTTATCGAAGTGGCGCAGTATCTTCATCTCAGCATATCCGAGGTGGAGCTCGTCAAGAAGATCATCCAGCATGCTGACCCTGTCGGTGTGGGCTCCGCGAATCCCCAGGAAGCACTTCTTGTGCAATTGGAAATGTTGAGTGAAGTGGGTCAGGTACCCGAACTCGCGGTAAAGATCATCAACAGCGGAATGGAAGAGTTGAGTCATCATCAATATCCCGAACTGGCTCACCGGTTTGGAGTCACCGCCAGGGAAGTAACCCAGGCGGCGCGCTTTATCAGCGAAAATTTGAATCCCTTCCCCGGGCGCTCCCATTGGGGCGACACCCACCAGCCTGCTCATGAGACCTTTCAGGTCTATCACCAACCGGATGTGATCATCAGTTGTTTGAACGATGACGCGAGCAAACCGCTCGTGGTTGAAATCATCATGCCGGTAAACGGCACCCTACAGGTGAACCCTCTCTTCAAGCAGGCGATCCGCCAGGCTGAAGAAGAAACCAAGACTGATCTCAAAAGCGATCTTGAAAAAGCATCCCTGTTTGTCAAATGCCTGCAGCAGCGCAATCACACCATGGAACGGCTGCTTTCCAGGGTGGCCGGATTGCAGCGCGATTACATCCTGTACGGTGAAAAATACCTGCAGCCTGTCACACGCGCGCAAATTTCACGCGAACTGGAAGTTCACGAATCAACCATTTCTCGGGCAGTGGCGAACAAGTCTGTTCAACTGCCGAACCGGCGTATCGTTCCGCTCTCCTCGTTCTTTGACCGAAGCCTGAATGTACGCACGGTTTTGAAGGAAATCATTGAAAGCGAATCCAAGCCGTACAGCGATTCAGACCTGGTGGATTTGCTCTCCAAGCGCGGGTTTGACGTCGCCCGCCGCACTGTGGCAAAGTACCGCTCCATCGAAGGCATCCTGCCGGCACACTTAAGGAAAGCAGTGGCGCAAAATCCATGAAACCTTCTCCTGTCAACCTGGCTGCCAACCTCTTCAAGCGAAGCAAAACCCCCGGGTTCAACGAAACCTGCACCCTGATCAACCTGGATGACGAGCCGGCAGCGCTGGTGGATTGTGAGACTGCCACACTTTTGTTTATCAACAGCCGTTTGATTAAATTGTGCTCTTTTACCACGGGCGACCTGTGGGAAAAACCCGCCGAATTGCTGTTTTCTCAATTGAATCTCAAGGCAGTCAACTCAGGAGAAATCCGTACGCTGATGCTCAACCGGCGCGACCAGCCGGCGGTACGCGTTAACGCCAAATTCGACTATCTCGATCATGACGCCAGATGGTTGAGGATCCGCTTGATCTCAAAACCACTCCTGGGCGGACAGGGTGCCACTACCTTTGACCCGTTTATGCAGTATTTTCTGCAGGTTAACCAGCTTTACGAGCTGACAGATCTTGATGATGCGTTGGGTCAATTTGTCAATATCACACGCGAACTGCTGCAATCAGAGGCGGTTGTCATCTACCAGGCTGATCCTGCATTTCCGCAGCTTCAAAAAACCGCGGGTTCTGAATCCAATATCATCTTTCCTGATTCATTACCCTCTTCGGATATATTCCGGTTGAACGAACCATCCACCTGGAAAGCCGGCAGCAGGGTGCTCACCGACATTCACCGTTTTTCCCGGCTGAACAATTTCAATTACCTCATGACCGTACCCCTCAAACAGGGGAGCGGAACCCTGGGACTGCTGGTTTGCGGAGGTGTGGATGTCCAACCCCTGGAGTCATCCATAGATCTGCTCGAGGTAAGCGCTGCCATGGCTGCAGGAATGATCCAGCACTTTTTGCTGGTGGGAAATTTGCAGCAGCAGGTTACTCATGCGCAAAAAGGCAATCGCATGCGTTCTGCAACAGTTGAGGCCATTCAGGAGGGCGTGATTTTTCTTGATCCAGATCTCAAGATCGAAGAGATCAACCCCGCTGCCGAATGGATGCTGGGGTACGCAAGCTGGGAGGTAAAAGGTCAATCCTATGAGAACATCCTCATCGGAACCGACCGTATCCTGCCGGCGATTGAAGATGCAAGGCGGGGAAACACCACTCACAATTTGGGTTCGGTATCGCTTAACCGCCGCAGCGGACAATCCTTCCCCTGCCAGATCCAGGTCACACCGGTATTGGAAGGAGAAACCGTGGTGGGGATTGGCGTCATCCTGGCGGATTTGAGCGAGCAGGAACAATCGAAAGCCGTTACCCAGCAGCTGGAACACCGTGCTGTCCTGGGAGATTACACCGCGGCATTCGCGCATGACGTCCGCAATCCGATCAACAGCATTTACACCGGCATTCAGCTCCTGGGAGCGCGCTTGAATTCAGATGATCCGAACCAGGAGGTCATCGGACGCATCCAGAATGACTGCACGCGCCTGAATCATCTGATGGAATCCTTCCTGGCATTTTCCCGACCGATCGAACCCAGGGTTGAAGATATCGAAGTGGGTATGTTTCTACAGCGCATTATCGACCGTTGGCGACCTAAATTCGCCAAGGTCAACGTAACTCCCGTGCTGCATGTGGACGATCCCATTGAGAAGATGCGCGGAGACTCACGCTCTCTCGACCAGGTTTTTACTAATCTGATCTCCAATGCGCTTGACGCAATGTCTGCTTCCGGCGATACTTTGGCTATCCGTGCAGTGATGAACCATGAAATATCGGGCCACCCGCAGGTTGAAATCACCGTTTCCGACAACGGTCCGGGAATTCCCGAAGATCTTCGCGAGCATATTTTCGAGCCGTTTGTAACGACCCGCAAGCAGGGTACAGGTTTGGGCCTGGCGATCACCAAACAGATAGTGACCGCCCACAAAGGCAGCATCAGGGTGGATTCGTTCCCCGGAGGTACGGTGTTTACAGTTAGAATTCCCGCCAGCATTGGAGAAGAGTAGATGAGTCTTACGGTTTTGATCGTCGATGACGAAGAGAATGCCCGCCAGTTCCTGGGAGAGCTTCTCGCCACCAAATCCTACAACGTGATTGGCGTGGGAACACTGAGTGAGGCCCGCGACCATTTAATGAAAGGGGATGCGGATATTGTTTTACTGGATATTCAACTCCCGGATGGTTACGGTCCAAACCTGCTCTACGAGACATCGTCCATGCCCAGCCGGCCTCCAATCATCATGATCACAGGTTTTGGCGATATCGAGACGGCAGTGGATGCGATGAAAAACGGCGCACATGACTTTTTGACCAAACCGGTGGACTTTGCACAATTGGAAAAATCACTGCAGCGTGCAGGCGAAGTGGTGACCATGCGGCGTGAGCTGGAACATTATCGTGAAGCCATGTCGCAAAAGGTGGACTTTGTGGTGGGTGAATCTCCGCGCATGAAAACGGTCATCGCCCATGCCTTGAAGGCTGCAGACGCCCAGGTTTCGGTATTGATCACCGGAGAGACCGGCACCGGCAAGGACGTGCTTGCCCAGTACATTCATGCCAGCGGACCAAGGGCGAACAAGCCTTTTATCGCCATCAACTGTGCTGCAATTCAAAACACCATGTTGGAATCGGAGTTGTTTGGCTATGAGGCGGGGGCATTTACATCGGCAGAGCGCCGAAAACCAGGACTAATGGAAGTGGCGGATGGCGGAATTCTCTTCCTGGATGAAATCTCATCAATGTCCCTGGACATTCAGGCGAAGCTGCTGAGAGCAATCGAATCCCAATCGTTTCGCAGGGTGGGCGGCACAAACCTGATCAAGGTGGATGTGCAAATTGTGGCTGCTTCCAACCGCGATCTGCCCAAAATGATCCGTGAAAATCAGTTCCGCGAGGACCTGTTCTACCGTTTGAATATAGTCGATTTGAACATGGCTCCTCTACGTGAACGGAAGGAAGATATCCCTGAACTGGTGGGCTTCTTCCTGCGTGCCACCAACATGCGCAAAGGACGCAACGTCACCGAAGTCACTCCGCTGGCAATGGAAGCCATGCAGCGTTATGACTGGCCGGGGAACATTCGCGAGCTTTCCAATGCCATTGAACGCGCGGTGATTTTCTGCGACGGCAGATCAATCGACCTGCCAGACCTCCCGCGCGACGTGAGCATGCCGCATTCTTAAGTCATTGGCACAAAACTTGCATCAAACCCTTCAAGAGATCATTCCTTGGAGGGTTTTATGTTATCTATGACCGTAAGTGACTTTTTACTGACCATGGCAGCAGCGCTGGTGGTTGTTGGCATCATCATGATGGGCGTTGGCGTGTTCGTACTGGTGAAAAAGATGCTTGGAAGTGACGTCCGCACGCTCGCGGATCAGACCACCAAGCTCGCGCAAAAGGGGATTACCGAGGATATCACCGGGCTGGTCGGCAATGCCCGCACCCTGGTCGAAGCCTTGAATGACATGGTCAAGACAGCCGCAGGGGTGGGTCTTTTTCTGATCCTCCTGGGAGTCGCATTGATGGGTTCGGCTTACGTGCTGGTGCTGCAAATCAAATAACTTGCCTGATCCATTTTTCTCGATCCTCGCTTCAATTCAGTAAAGGAGTCTCATGGCTGCTACCAATTTTTACGATTTCTTAAACGGGTTGCTGAGTGATGATGAAAAGGTCCTGGTATTGCCTGCTTTTCGGCAGGACCCTTTCATTTTTAAGGAACTGCAGGCTCCTGAATCTGTCGCGAATTTGATTGAAGCGCGGGAATCGATCCAAACCAGGCTGGTTCCAGGAGCTTTCACTCTGGCTGCAGTGCATCCTACAATGGTCGATGCGGTCATCAAGGGCGAAAGGTTACCCTCAGAAACGCTTGAGAAAGTCATGACGACCTACGAGAATCACAAGCAGAACTGCGGTCGTCCTGAATCATTGGAAACTGCAGTAGACCTTGCCGTTGCCCTGATTGAAAAGCGCAAGATCGTCTCCCATTGGAAGCTTGTCTTGAACGACGTGTTCAAGGGAAGAACAACGGGCGGTGAAAATGTGTCGGCAGACTGCTGGAATTCTGCGATCATGATCGCATCCCAGCTTGATTCTCATAACGAGGAAATATTCGAGGGGCTTTCAGCAACAAGCGGTTCCAAAACCCAACACTCAATTTTCATCCATTGTGTGATGGCTCAACCTCTGCCGGTGGAGGAAAAAATCGCCAGACTCACGGAGGCATTTGCCAATCACCCTGAGTCGGACCAGGTGCAGGCTTTGGGTTTGATCCTGCAGAAGGCTGGTAAGGCAGTTGCTGAAGGCACCGCAAAAGCACTTTTGGCTTCACGAACAGGAATTCCCTCCAGGGAAGTATCCACCTCGACCGTGTGGTCAAATCCTGCAGATCAGCTCAGTCTAGCCGCAAGGTATCAGAATCTGGGAATGATTGCCCAGATCGCACAGGAAAATGAAAAGGCGCTGGCTTATGTTGAAGCCGCTTATGCCATTGCTGGAAGATTCAGAACCGGACTTGGCGTGCAAAAAATTGGAGTGCATGCGGCGATCGGTCAGAAGGACCAACAGATCGAGGAGGCACTTGAAATTCACCGCCAAAATCCCGGCGATGAAGAAATCCTTTCTGAACTGATGGCAGCCATCGAACCGTTTGAAGATACAGCATTCATCGGAACCATCGAGACCGGAGAAGACCCTATTTTCGATTTTGCCAGAGCAAAATCCATTGAAGCTGCCGGCAACCTTGCCCTTGCCCATGAAGCTGCAACGAAAACCTATCAATCCGTGATCAAGAATCCTCACGCAGCGACCCCCCGCTTCTCGCCAAATTTCAATCTTGAAAAAGTCTTTGACCTTCTGGCGCATTATGACCTTCCTTCAGAGGCTGTGTCGATCGCCCGCAAACTGCTTGAGCAAAACGCTTCGGATATCAACATGGTGAAGAAGAGCGCGCCGCTGTTTTTCGAGGCTGGAGAGTATGGTGAAGCGTTGGATTTGTACTCAACGTTGGAATTCTTGAATCCAACGGAAGTCGAGATCAAACGCAAGAAAGCGCTGATATTCGAAAAAACTGGTCAGGATTTGCTTGCACTTGACTCATGGAAATCGATCAGAGAACTTTCGCCAGAGACAGAGGATGGCGACCTGCTGCACCTCGCGAACACTGCCAATCGCCTGAACGATGCTGATACTGCAATTGAAGCAGCCTCAGCCATTTTGGAAGGTTCATCCTTCTACAATAAGGCTCTAGTTGCCCTGGGCAAATCCTACAGGCTGAAGGGAAATTCCCACCAGGCAATCCAGTGCCTCGCAAAAGCGATTGAGCTGGAGGTGGATGATGAAGAGCCCTGGCTTGCGCTCGCGGATCAATACTCTCAAACCGGGGAATCGGAACGCTCGGTGGATACCTTAAAAGCAGCCAGGTCTGTTTTCCCTGAATCCAAAGAGATCCCTTATGAACTGGCAAAGCAACTGGTAGAAAAGAACTCGCCTTCAGAGGCGCTCTCTCTGCTCGTGGAGCTGACGGAGAGGAATCCCGAATATATGCCCGGGCAGTTGCTGACGGTCCAGACCATGAAAGCCCTCCATCACGAAGGCGTGGATGCAAAGATCGATGAACTTGCCATCCGCTTCCCTGATTCGGCTGAGATCAGCTTTTTGAAGGGTCAGCAGTATTTGAAAAATGGATTCCGCCCTGAAGCCCGCACCGTCCTCGCAAAGGCAGCCGGCGGAGACATGCCTCATCCCGAATGGCTGGCAGCTTATGCCGATGCACTGGCAGGCGAAGATTATCAGCGTGTACATTTCATCACCTCCGCCGCTGCAACAGATCTGCACGAAGCTCAGAAGGTGCTGCAACGATCCGGAATTGTGTATACAGACCCGCTGGCGGCGTCAGTCAATGCCGAAATTTTGCTTGCAAGCGGCAAAGCCGACGAAGCCTTCAAAAGCATTTCTGAGCTGGAAGCCAAACAGGTATCTCCAGATTCTGAATGGTACTGGCGCTTGCAGGCTGGCATGGCCAGGGCGGCGCTTCTGCTTGGCAAGTTTGACGTCGCACTCGCCTCCATCCAGGATGCGATCAACCAGAAGCCGGGACTGGCCGGGTTACAGCAGATTCTGGCAAATGTGCACCAGGCTTCAGGCGATACGCTTGCTGCTATCGAAGCAGCCAACCAGGTATTGATGATTGCCCCCGATGTGGTTGAAAATGTGCTCTGGTTTGCCCGCTTCCTGTCAGGTTTGGGAAGACAGGATGAGGCAGAAAAAGAATTGCAGAAAGCCATCTCACGGAAGCCCGAAGAGATCAAATACAAACTGGCTTTGGCTGACCTGCTCGTACAGGCAGATCGCGAAACCGAGTTGATGCAAACCCTGGGTAATGTCGAATCGCTCAAGCAGGCAAACCTCGATGAAGCTGACCTGGTTCACGCAGCAGAGCTTTATCTCAAGATGGGCGACCTCAAGTCAACAGCCGCCATCCTCAAGCAGCGCCTTGACGGTAATTCAGACTCTGTACAGGCGAAGTTGGACCTGGCAGGAATCCTGTTTAGAAACGATCAATTTGACCAGGCGAAGGAGCTACTCGGTCATGCATCGACAAGCGGAGCAGCAGGGATCCAATCATTGATCCTGGCCCAAATGCTTTATGACCGGTCAGATCTTGGTGCTGCTGCATCGGCACTTTCAGACATTTCTAAAAAGGATATCAAGGACCTGTCAGGAGCACAAAGTCCATTCCTACCCGTGCCATGGAACGCACTGCTTCAGCACCCCGAACCTGCCGACCTGCTGAGTGTGAAGATCGCATTCGCCACAGGGGAATTCAAAAACGCCTTCGAACACTGCCAAAAGATGCTGACCGGTTTGCCAAAAGACACATGGATGAGCTTCCTGATGAAACAATCGAAACTAGCCATGGGAAATGAACTGAATTCCCGCCAGGAAGAAATTAACACAAACATTGCGGCTGTGGTTGCTTATGACTCTGCCCAACAATCCTTGGATGCCGGTGAAATCAGCCTGGCACACAAATGGATTGACGCGATCGTAAATGACAAAGACCCGGAGTGGGAAGGTGCCATCCGCACCCAGACGGCTGCAATTCGTGGAGAGTTGATCGAAGCTGACGTCAATGCCGGAGATGTGAACGCGGCTTCTTATTCAACGGGTGTATGGGTCAAAGCAGAGGAAATCGTGAAGCTGCGCAGCCTGGCTCTGGCAGCCCTTGCCCGCTGGCAGTGGAACGATGCGCTTACGCTTGCTGGAAACCTGTACCATTCCTGTCCCGACAACAAGTCAAATGCCGCATTATTCTTGAAGGTGATCGTCACAACACTTGAAAATGCAGAATCCAGCCGTGAACTGGGTATCAAAGTTCACGCACCTTCTGGTCAAAACCTGGCTCTGGCAAAACAGGAACTGGGCGAGGTACAGACGGCATTGGAAAGTTGCAATCTAAGTGAAGCCAGGCGCTGGTCGTTGAGAGGCAAGCTGGTTTTCGAACCCACCGCGGCAAATATCCGAGTATTGGCAATGATCCCGCCTCAACCCGGCGACATTACTGCCATGATGGGCGCTTTGCATGCCATGGGAGATGACACAACCGCTACTCAGGTGGCGAAGAAGTTCGAGGGTCATCCCCAGGTGATGGTCAAGTTGGCCCAGTGCCTGGAATCCTCCGACAAACCCGCAGCGTTGACCACCATTTCGCGTGCGCTGCAAATCATCGAAGCTCAACCGGATGCCTGGGTTGCCCGTTCGATGCTTGAGGAGCAGCTTGGTGAAAAGGAAAACGCCATCCAGAGCATGGAAAATGCTCTTTCCTACTGGCCGGAAGAAACCGGCTGGCACATCCGGGCGGCAAAGCTATGGCAGTCTGCCGGCGACGTAAAAAAAGCGGTCGCACACCTGAACACTGCTTCCGGGCAGGAAAAAGAGAACACAGACCTGCAATTCCAGATCGGCAGCTCGTATCTCTCACTTGGTCAATCGAATGAAGCCATCCAGATTCTGGAATCCGCATCATCTCGGGAAATGAACCGGTCAGACATTCTTGAAACCCTGGCGGATGCCTATTACAAGGTAGGGAATGTCGAAAAAGCACTGAAAACTGCAGAATTCGCCAGCGTTGCCAACCCGTTCACGGTCAAGCCTCTCCTTCTGACGGGTGAAATTGCCCTTGAGAAGGGCGAGATAGCCAAGGCACTGGATTATGCACGGCAGGCGATTTCACGCAATGAGAAAAATGCCGATGCGATCACTTTCCTGGCAAAAGTACTGCTCAAAAAGGGAGACAAGACCCAGGCATTGGCCGCTCTGGAAAAGGCGGCAGCGAGCGATGAAGCCACCCTCGACTTGATGCTCAAGCATGCCCACCTGGTGCGCGAGATCAAGGGTGCAGCGGATTCGAGGTCCATTTTTGAGGGTCTGGTCAAGAAATACCCGCAAAACACCGAATTGCACCATTTGCTTGCAGAAGCCCAGTTGGAATGCGGTGACAAGGTCGCCGCTGAGGAGACTGCCCGGCAATCGCTGCGTATCGACGGTAACCAACCCGATCTGCACGGCTTCCTTGGCAAACTCAAGCTTGAGAACGGCAATCTTGACCAGGCGATCCATCATTTTACGGAGCAGATCTCGCTTGATAAAGAACAGATGAATGGATATTTGAACCTGGCAAAGGTTTATCAGCAGCAGCGCGAATTCCATAAAGCCCTGGACACCTTACAGCAGGCGATCGATGCTGATCCGCAGGATACCCGGGCATTTTTGTCTGCAGCCGGGCTGCTCAAGGACGCCAAAGATTACGCCTCTGCTGAAGTGATGCTCAGAAAAGCAGCCGCCATCGATCCCAAGGATATCAACATCAAACGCCAACTTGGCGCGGTTATTGCACTGAACCTGGTACATAAATCACAACAAGAGAGCTCAAAGCTATGAAACCAAAAGAGATCCTGGTAAAGCCGAACATGACTGCATTCAACCGCGATGCTGTTCTTCTGCTCATCAAGACAGCTCTGGATTGCGGCTCCTACCGGTTCGCCCGGCAGACTGCCCTGGCATGGCTGGCAGCCTTTCCAGGTGATCTGGAGATTAACGTGTGGTACGCCAGGACGCTCATCAGGGAAGACCGCGTCAAGCACGCGGTGCCGGTGATCGAAAAAGTGGTGCGCACCGACCCTGAGTACCTGTTTGCTGCTCAGGTGGCGGATGAAATCTTCACGGCGATGAACGATCCGCAGGCATCGATCTACCGGGGACTGGTCCAGGCTCTGGGCGGAGCTCCATCTTCCGCCATTGGGTTGCCTGCCTGGGGTCCAAAATTATTCCTTGCTGGCAATGCATTGAAAAACAAGGATCTTGATCATGCACAGGCACTCGTTTATGGTGTTCTTGGCGATTCTGCCAACCTGGCTTTAACCGGCGTGTACCATTTGAGATTAACTGAACTCCAGGGAGATACCCAGTCGATTTTGAACCTGGCAAAGATCTATCACGACCGGTGGCCGGATTGTCTGCAAATTGGTTTGACGCTGGCACAGGCGTTATTGAAAACCGGAAGCGATGACGATGCGGTCTACCTCCTTCATCAATGCGCTGCCGCGGACCCCGCCGGGCAGGTTGCAGGTAGGATATGGGGTGACGCAAATCCATACAAGCCGCTGTATCCAGCTCACATGGAAATCCCCGCCAGTTTTGCCATACCAGCAGAGGTCGCCGGCAAGCTGGGATTCAATGCCCTGGCTGCTGGATCACCTGAGGTTATCCAGGAGACTGTTGTCCCGGCGTCCACCGACGCTCGGACGTATGATGGGTATAAAGTCCGCGCGGATCACAACCTTGAGGAGATCCGGTCTGAAGTCCGGTCTTCCAAAATCTTCCCGGAAGCGGACCCAATTTCTGCAGGTGTGAAGGAAGAGTTCCAGAAGCTGGCAGACAAACTCAAAACCCCACAAATGGCTCAAAAAGACAGCCGGTTTCCGAAATACGTCATTCTCAGCACGCGTAAAGGGCTTGAAAACCAGTATGGAGTGCAAAGCACACAGGTGATCCTCTCCGAGATGCAAAAACTGGCTGCGGATGTTCAAAAACGCAGCGGCTGGGGCGCCATGGTCTTTCTGCCCGACGATCTTGAGATCAGCGGAAAGTACGGCATCACGCCCGTGGATGCCATCGACCCCTGGAAAATCAAGCTTGCACTCGGCGATCTGGATAAGGCTCTGGTCAAAAAGGGAGAAATGATTGGCGCGGTACTGATCATCGGAGGCGATGCGGTGGTGCCATTTCACAAGCTGCCCAATCCCACCGATGATGACGATGCCGAGGTGCCCTCCGATAATCCTTACGGCACCCTGGACACCAATTACTTCGTTTCCGACTGGCCGGTTGGGCGTCTGCCGGGTGAAACGGGCTCGGATGCCGGGCTGCTGCTGGAAGAGCTTCGCAACACCATTCAGTATCACACCGATGAAGCAGATTCGGGCAATTGGATCAACCGCCTGATCAGACTGCTCATGTTCTGGGACAAGGTCTGGGCGCAGCAGTTCAGCAATTCAGGATACACCGCGGCAGTGTGGCAGCGCTCTTCGCTGGCAGCTTTCAGACCTCTGGGCGAGGGAAGGAACATGGCGCTTTCACCCAACGGCAAGGCGGCAGCCTTTGATTTGAAACGGACCTCCAATTCGCCTTTCAGCTATTTCAACCTGCACGGCGTTGCCGACGGCAGCGATTGGTACGGTCAGAAGGATATGTCGGATCAGACAGGCGGACCGGACTTTCCGGTGGCGCTGCGGGCAGAAGATGTCAATAAGCTGAACAATTTCTCGCGCATGGTCTATACCGAGGCTTGCTACGGCGGCAAGGTGATCGACAGGAGCGAGAAGCAGTCCATGGCGCTTTCGATGCTCGGAGTGGGTGCCCTCGGATTGATCGGTTCAACCACCATATCCTATGGTTCGGTTTCAACCCCGTTGATCGGTGCTGACCTGCTCGGTTACCTGATCATGCGCCATCTCCGCGAGGGCTTGAATCTGGGCAGCGCGTTCACCAATGCAAAAGTGGATTTTGTACGTGAAATGAATCACCGGCAGGGTTACCTGGATGGCGAGGACCAGAAGACGCTTATCAGCTTCGTGCTTTACGGCGACCCCCTGGTGGCATATGATCCCTATCAGGCGATGAAGAAAACGGTTAACCGCGAGAAGCTGCACCCTGCAGCAAAGACGGTCAGCGAATTGACCGAAGAGAAATCGACGCCAGTGGCTATTCCGCAGGATGTCCTGAATCGAACCAAGAATCTAGTGAAAGATTATTTACCCGGCATCGAGTATGCCGAGGTCAAAGTGAGCCGCCAATTGCTGCATGCAGCCAGTGCCTCGCACCAGGTTCCAGTAGCCGGAAATGGCAGGACTTCCAAGCAGACCAACCAGGTGGTGGTGACGTTCAGCAAACAGGTGAACACCAGCGATCAAAATCATCACCAGTATGCTCGCGTCACGCTTGATCCGCATGGCAAGGTGGTCAAGCTGGCTCTCTCCAGATAGGAATTTAAGTTACATGACAGCCGTCAGCCATCTGCTGGCGGCTATTTTCTGTTTTGACAGGTTTGTATTGCAGGCATGCCTGTGAACGGCTATAATTTGGGCACTCCAGACCAAGAGAATCTGAAACAGAGGGTAAATGATGAACAAGAAAATGAGCGGCTCCGAAATCAGGCAATCCTTTATCGAATTTTTCGAAGCAAGAGGACATACTTTTGTCCCATCTTCTTCACTTGTGCCTGGCGGGGACGCCACCTTGTTATTCACCAACGCCGGAATGGTACAGTTCAAGGATGTCTTTCTCGGCACAGACAAACGCCCATACACCCGGGCGGTCAATTCGCAGAAATGTATGCGTGTAGCCGGAAAGCATAACGACCTGGACGATGTCGGACGTGATGACAGCCATCACACTTTCTTTGAAATGCTCGGCAACTGGTCATTTGGTGATTATTACAAGAAGGAAGCCATTGCCTGGGCATGGGAATTGCTGACCCAGGTGTGGGGGGTGGATTCAAGCAAGCTCTATGCCACCTGTTTCAAAGATGACAAGGGCCAGATTCCCACGGACGAGGAAGCCTACGAAAACTGGACGCTGCAGCCTGGAATGATCCGAGAGCACATCCTGTTTTTTGGGCGCAAGGAGAACTTCTGGGAGATGGCGGATACCGGTCCATGCGGACCGTGCAGCGAGATTCATATCGACCGCGGAGCGGAATACTGCAACAAAAAGGATGTTCCGGGACACGTCTGCCGGGTCAACGGCGACTGCACTCGTTACCTGGAGATCTGGAACCTGGTGTTCATGCAGTACAACCGCACCAGCGAAACGAATTTCCTGCCACTGCCCGCGACCCATGTGGACACTGGCATGGGTCTGGACAGAATTGTGGCCATTATCCAGGGGAAAGATTCGAATTACCGGACGGACATGTTCAGTCCGATGATGGAAAAGATCCGCGAGTTGAGCCGTTTTTCTACGGACGAAATGAACGCCAACTTTACACCCTTCAGGGTGGTGGCAGACCACATCCGCGCGGCAACCTTCCTGATTGCCGACGGTGTGGTGCCAGGCAACACCGGCAGGAACTACGTCTGCCGCATGATCATCCGCAGGGCTGCCCGCTTTGCTTCCAAGATCGGATTGAATGATCCGTTCATGGCGAAGGTCGCTGAGGTGGTGGTCGAAAACTACGGCACCGCGTATCCCGAGCTGGAAAAGAACAAGGCAACCATTCTGGAAAACCTCACCCGCGAGGAGAAACGATTCCAGAAAACCGTGGAAGCCGGGATGGGTCACCTGGACGACCTGCTTAATGAAGTCAAAGCGGCAGGACAAACAGTTCTGGATGGCGCGAAGGCTTTTGACCTTTACGCCACGCACGGTTTGCCTGTTGAGCTTACTCGGGATGTTGCCCGCGAACAAAACCTGGATGTGGATGAAGCCGGTTTCCGCAAAGCCATGGAAGAGCATAAGATCAACTCAGGGGCGGGCAAGGCATTTGGCGCCATGGGCGGCGAAGATGTGGATGTTTACCGACACCTGTTTGAGGATCTCAAATCAGAGCACAAATTGGATGCGAGTGGAGTCAAGTACAACCCCTATGAATGGCTGACTCTTGAAGAAAAAGTCCTGGCAATTGTCAAAGACGGAGAAGTAGTGGATTCTGCTGTGGAAGGCGATGAAATCGCTGTCATTCTTCCGCAGACCGGGTTCTACATTGAATCCGGCGGTCAGGTGGCCGATACCGGAACAATTACCGCGAAGGACGGCTCATGGAAGGTGGCTGTCAGCGAAGCCCGCCGGCCGGCAGCGGGGGTGATCGTCCACCTGGGCAAGGTAGTGAAGGGAACAGTACGGGCAGGGGAAGATGCCGTTGCCGAGGTCGACCATGAACGGCGGCTGAGCATCATGCGCAACCACACTGCCACACACTTGCTGCACGCTGCATTGCAAAAGCGGCTCGGAAGTCACGCGCGACAGGCAGGCTCGCTGGTGGCGCCGGACAGGCTGCGGTTCGACTTCACGCATCCTGAAGCGGTACCCACCGCTGTGCTGGATGAAATTGAAGCCGACGTCAACAGGGATATTCTGGCGAATTTCCCGGTTTCCATCAAAGTAAAACCGCGTGAACAGGCGATGGCTGAAGGCGCAATGGCGCTATTTGGTGAGAAGTACGGAGCGAATGTCCGCACTGTGACCATCGATCCGGAGCATCCGGTCTCGTATGAGCTTTGCGGCGGAACCCACATGGACCATACCGGGGATATCGGAACCTTCCTGATCATCAGCGAAGGAAGCGCCGCAGCAGGCATCCGGCGCATCGAAGCTGTGACTGGTACAGGCGCTTACGAGGTGATCCGCGCAAGATCGATGGAATTGCGCAAGACAGCGCAACTGCTCAATGCCCCCATGGATGATGTATTTTCGAAGGTGGTCGGGCTTTCAGATACCCTCGATGACCTGCGCAAGGAACTTGCCGGAACACGACAAGACATGGCGATCAATGAATTCAAGCAGAAGCTGGATCATGTCCGCAAGGTGAAGGATGTGACGGTGCTCAGCACGGCGATCCAGAACGCGGATGCAGACCTTTTGCGGCAGTTGACCGACATTTTCAAGCAGAAGGCGGGCAGCGGAGTGGTGGTGGTCGGCAGTGTGACCAACGACCGTCCGATGATCATTTGCGCGGTGACCGACGACCTGGTCAAGGTGGGGATCAATGCCGGATCGATCGTCCGTGAAGCTGCGGAAATCATGGGCGGCAGCGGCGGCGGCAGACCCAACATGGCCCAGGCAGGAGGAAAGGATGCAGCCAAGCTGGGAGAAGCATTGGAAGCGGTTTATGCGATTATTGAGAGGATGATCAAGTAGAATTTCCGGGGAGGGTCTGGGATCCTCCCCACAAATATCAAGGATAATATGCGCATTTTGTGTAGGGGTTCAGCGTGCTGAACCCCTGCTGAATTAATAACATGGGTGGTTTGCCGCTACGCGGCGAACCACCTATGTTGAATATGATTAGGTACTAAGACCTACAGAAGCTTATCTTCTGATTCCGGGATCCAGCAGCACAACACGAGATCCTTGGCAGCTTTGACTTCATCCAACCGTCCCACTGGGGCATTGTGCGGAGCACCGTGCAGCAATTCCGGCCGGGTATGCGCTTCTTCCGCAATCCTGGCCAGGGTTTCCGCGAACTGATCGAGGGTTTGCATGCTCTCGGTTTCGGTCGGTTCGATCATCAAGGCTTCGTGCACGATGAGCGGGAAGTAATTTGTGGGGGGATGGTAATCGTAATCCATCAGCCGCTTGGCCACATCCAGGGCGTGAATGTCCGGCAGTTCCGGCCAAACGCCTTCGACCACGAATTCGTGCATGCAAGTGCGGTCATAGGGAAGCCTGTAGCTTTTCTTGACTTCCTTCATCAGGTAGTTGGCGTTGAGCACTGCGTATTCAGAAACCTTGCGCAGGCCGTCCGGTCCGTGCATACGGATGTAGGTGAAGGCGCGCACCAGCATGCCGAATTGACCGTAGAAAGACTTCACCCGTCCAATCGAGCGGGCAGGTTTGACCAGTCCGTAGAGCGGCGCCTCTTCCTCTGTGCCTTCTTCGACGATGGCGACAATGGGGGAGGGCAGGAAATCAGCCAGAGCCTGGGTCACACCCACAGGACCGCTGCCAGGACCGCCGCCGCCGTGCGGGGTGGAGAAGGTCTTGTGCAGATTGAAGTGCATGATGTCAAAGCCCAGGTCTCCGGGGCGGACAATGCCCAGCAGCGCGTTCAGGTTGGCGCCGTCGCCGTACACCAGACCGCCTGCTTCGTGCACGATTTTGACCACTTCCAGCACATGCTCATCGAAAAGCCCCAGCGTGTTCGGGTTGGTCAGCATCAGACCGGCAGTGGTTTCATCGCACAGGGAGCGTAAATCATCGAGATCAACGTTTCCGCGGGCATCCGACTTCACCCCGACCGTCTCAAAATCATTCATCGATGAGGTGGCGGGGTTGGTGCCGTGTGCGCTGTCGGGGATGATGATGCGGGTGCGTTTGGTATCGTTGCGCGAATGGTGGTAGGCACGGATGATGCTCACCCCGGTAAATTCGCCCTGGGCTCCTGCGGCAGGCTGCAGTGTGACCGCATCAAATCCACTGATCTCTTTCAGGAATTCCTGCAGGTTGAACATCAACGCCAGGTTACCCTGCACGGTTACAGAAGGCTGCAGCGGGTGCGTACCGGCAAAACCCGGCAGGCGGGCGGTCAATTCATTGATCTTGGGGTTGTACTTCATCGTACAACTGCCAAGCGGGTAGAGACCCTTGTCGATGGAGTAATTAAAGGTCGATAACTTGGTGAAATGGCGAATTACGTCCACTTCGGCCAATTCAGGGAAGGGCAAATCCTCGCGCAGCAGATCACGCGGAAATTCCGCCAGCGGCACATCCGGTTCGGGGAAGAGCACGCCGGTGCGTCCATCAGAAGACAATTCGTAGATCGTGGGCTCAGGCATTTTGCACCTCCGACAGGGCATCCACCAGGTCATCGATGTTTTGCCTGGAATTCATCTCGGTAACTGCCACAAGCATGTGATTTTTGAGCATGGGATAGTCGATGCTCAGGTCATAGCCTCCGATGATCCCCTGGTCAAGCAGCATCGAGTTCAGTTCTTCCACTGGAATCGGGCACTTTACCACAAATTCGTGGAAGAAGGGGTGACCGCCGGTTTCCACCGTGAAACCCTTGATCTTTTTGATCTGTTCGGCTGCATAGTGTGCTTTGTGAAAGCAGAGACCGGAGACCTGTCTCAATCCAGTCTTTCCGACCAGGCTCATATAGACCGTGGCTGCCAGCGCCATCAAGCCTTGATTGGTGCAAATATTGGATGAAGCCTTCTCGCGGCGGATGTGCTGCTCGCGGGCGGTGAGTGTAAGCACATAGCCACGTCGACCCTCAGCATCCACCGTCTCGCCCACCAAACGGCCGGCGATCTTGCGGACAAATTCCTTCTTCGTAGCGAAGAATCCGAGGTACGGACCACCGTAGGACAACGGAATTCCCAGGGGTTGACCTTCACCGACCACAATGTCGGCTCCCATCTCTCCCGGAGTCTTCAGAATCCCCAGGGCGGTGGGGTTGGCAACCACTGCCAGCAGCGCACCCTGTTCATGCGTCTTTGCTGCCAGTGCAGAAAGATCAAACACACGGCCGAAGAAATCTGGATACTGGACAACCACCAGGGCTGTGTCTGCGCCGATGTAGGGGATCATGTCTTCGGGGGTCGTGAAAGGCTGACCCTCATGCGACACCGTTTTGGTCTCCACATTTTCGTAACCGCATAAGTAGGTGCAAAGGGTTTCACGGTATTGGGGGTGGACCGATTCCGACAAAAGCATCTTTAGGCGTTTGCCGCGGTAGTGATGATATGCCATGACCCCGGCTTCTGCTGTGGCTGTCGCGCCATCGTAATGAGAAGCGTTGCTCACTTCCATCCCGGTGAGGTTGGCAATCAGGCTCTGAAATTCGAATATGGCCTGAAGCGTACCCTGACTGACTTCGGGTTGGTAGGGGGTATATGCCGTGGCAAACTCTCCACGGCTGATGATGGCGTCCACGGCAGCAGGAATGTAATGGTGATATGCGCCTGCACCGAGGAAGCTGATGAGCTCATCTGTCGATTCATTGGCAGCGGCGTACTCATGCAGCTCTGCATTCGCTTCCATTTCGGTGATCCCCGCCGGCAGGTCCAACTTCGGAAAACGGAACTGCTTGGGAATATCGGTGAAAAGGTCAGAAAGACTCTTGACGCCGATCTTCTTGAGCATCTCCTCCGTTTCGATTTGGGTATGGGGGGTGAACATTAGTGGCTCCGTTCCTCGCAGAACTTCTCATAAGCTTTGGCATCCAACAAGCTGTCCAGCTCGGCAGGATTGCTCATTTCAACCTTGATCAACCAGGCTTTTCCATAGGCATCGGCGTTGACCATTTCAGGAGTATTGGAAAGGTCTTCGTTGACTGCTACCACCTTGCCCGAAACGGGCAGCACCACGTCTGCAGCCGCTTTGACCGATTCAAGTGTTGCGAATACGGCGTCCTTCTTGACTGTCTCGCCGACGGAAGGGGTGACTTCGACAAAGACGATATCTGAAAGCTGTTCCTGCGCATAGTCAGAAACGCCGATGGTGGCAATCTTGCCATCCGCAGATACCCATTCGTCGGTCTTTGCATACTTTAGATTTTCCAGAATTTTCATTTTGTTCCTCCAGCCTTCATGAAAGTATAAATTGAGGGCACACGCTGTGTGCCCTCTGTGATTGACCTTTGAGTGCAGAAATCAGCATGCTCTTCAGGTACGCGTACATTTTCAGAGTGACAGAAATAAGGTCCTTTTACCTGAGAGATTCGTCCGCACGCAGTCGGAGTTGCCCCTTCGGTGCTGAATCAGAGATCAGACTCTTCCTTATTTCTCTATTCAAATGTGCCTTCATTCTACGAATGACTACTCAAAAAGTCAAGGAATCCCGGAATTGGCAGGTTTATTGAGCGGCTGGTTTTGTTGACCTGGGTTTTGAACCCAGGAAGAACATGAGGAAACCTGCAAAGCGGAAAACGGCTGACACGATCAATCCCAACGGAATACCAAAAGCTTCGGCAATGGCTGTTCCAGCCAGGGGTGCGATGATGGACGAGAGAAATTGGATGCCCTGCGCCACGGATACAAAAGTTGCACTGTATTCGATGGGAACGGTTTTCATCAGTTCATCAAAGAAAACCAGGTCCACACCAGCCTGGAAGATGCCGGTCGTCCCTGCAAGAATGGTGATCTGCCAGGGTGATAAAAGGAACGAGAGAACCAGGGGATAGAAGGACACGCCCAGGGTTGTCCATAACAGGACCTTGCGTGTTCCCAACTTACGGGATTGGTTTGTCCAAATGAAATAGCCGATCACCAGGATGGCAGTTTGCGCAGTGTTGATAACCGAAATCCAACCGTCTGAGGCGTGAACAACCCTCACCAGGTAGAGCGGGATCAACGGTGCTGCCAGCGCACTGCCGGTAAGAAACACGAACCGCTTGACAATAAAGGAAACGAACGCCTTCTGCGAGAAGATCAGAGACTTGTACTCAACAATCTGAGACTTAAAGGATCTTTTGAATTCGAGTTTGGGAGGAATGGTGGAAGGGATGTTGATGTGGCTGGAGTAGTAATAACTTATCAGACCGCCCAAAGACATGATCATGAACATGATCCGGTAATTGAGCGGAAAAACCACCGAATCCAGCAATTGACCGATACCAATAACTGCCAGTGAGGTGGATATTCCCAGCGTTGACCAGCGGCGCGACATCAACTCAAACCGGTTTGCAGGCCCTGCCACGGCATTCATCACCACTGAAAAGGTGATCGCCACGATTGTTTGAGGAATGGTGGCAATCGCCCAGACTCCCAGCACCGCATTGACCAGGTATTGTTGAGGGATGAAAAACGAGATGAGACCCGTTAATGCATAGGAAGCGATCACCAACAAACGTGCTACCGAAAACCACTTGACAATGTTCTCCTGCCGCTGAAGCCATTGACCCAGAGGAATGGCAAGCAGAAGACCGGTGATGGCCGGCATGGAAGAAAGCAAGCCGATTTGCAGTGTCGTGGCATTCAACCGGGTGAGGTAAACGGGAAGAAAGGACGAAGCAGCTCCTGCCAACCCTACACCGATGGCATCGATTTGAACGTTTCGAAAATTGTTCCTGGATTGTTGCGGTAATCCGGCAGGGGCGGAAAACAATGCGGGGATTTTCAAAGCAACCTCTACGCAAGCGCATCACCCACCGGGCAGGCACTCAAAAAACGGGTGATATTCATCCTTGCGGACGGTGACACTCAAGAGATGGGTAAATAATTGGATAGGCTATAATTATAAAGCAACCTAACCAAATTCCTTGAGGAGAGATGAATGCTGCCTGAGTCTGTCGCAACGATTCGTGATGCGCACCGGTGTGTTTCAAAATTCGAATATGAACTTCGCCCGGTGGTCCATGGTTATTCCGATCGGACGTTGTATATCAATCTTGATTCCGGCGAGATCAAATCCAAACCTGTTCCGGCGAAGATGAAGCAGACATTCACCGGGGGAAAAGGCTATTGCCTTTGGCTCCTCTGGAACGGCACTCAAGCGACGACAAAATGGGATGACCGCGAAAACGAACTGGTCATTGCGGGCGGACCGATTGGAGGGATCACCGCCTACCCCGGCAGCGGCAAGTGCACGGCAGTGACCATTTCTCCCTTGACCAAATCCGTCATCGACAGCAACAGCGGCGGATATTTTGGACCTTACCTCAAATTTGCCGGCTGGGACGCGCTCGAAGTACAGGGGAAATCAGATAAAGATGTGATCATCTTCATCGATGGTGATAACGGCGTGGTGACCATCGAAGAAGCGCCGCTTGAGGCAGTGGATACGCACCTCATTATCAACCAGTTGACAGAGATGTACGCCGCCAGCGACAAGGAAAAGCGCGGATTGTCCATCATTTCAGCCGGACAGGCTGCCGAGCACATTCCCATGTGTGGTCTGAACGTCAGCTATTTTGATGCCAAACGTGGGGAAGTGCGCATCAAGCAGGCTGCCCGCGGAGGAGCCGGTACGGTTCTACGCAACAAGAAGATCAAAGCGATTGTTGTGCGTTATACCAACCTTGGCGGTGATAGCAACGGTGTGTCAGACATGGCATTGATCCGCAAGGCAGGGCAGCGTATCAACAAGGAGATCGCTGAATTCGACGAGTCGCAGAATGATATGGGCGGAACTGGCACGCCTTACCTGATCGAGATCATGAATAAGTTCGATCTGCTGCCAGTTCAGAATCACCGCCTGGGTGCGGATCCGAAGGCGGAAGGCATTGCCGGGCGGATCTGGAAAGAGCGGTTCGATCACAGCGGTCCGGACGGCTGCTGGTATGGATGTTCCATGGGATGTGCCCACGGCGTGCCTCACTATCACTTGAAGTCCGGTCCGTACAAAGGTCAGGCGGTTTTTGTGGACGGTCCCGAATACGAATCATTGGGCGCGCTGGGCTCGAACCTGCAAATCTTTGAACCGGACGCCATGCTGGAATTGTGCTTCTACTGCGATACCTACGGAATCGATACCATCTCGGTCGGCGATTCAATGGCATTCGCTTATGAATGCTATGAACTCGGGATTCTTAACACCGAACGTACTGGCGGATTGGAATTGACCTGGGGCAACGCAGAAGCTGCCTTTGAGCTGCTGCATCAAATGGCGCGCGGTGAAGGCTTTGGCGTGATCGTGGGTCAGGGCGTGCGGGCGATGAAAAAGCTCTTTGTCGAGAAATTCGGCGCCAATCCACAATTGATGCAGGATATCGGCATGGAAGTCAAGGGCATGGAGATTTCGGAGTACATTTCCCGCGAATCACTTGCCCAGCAGGGCGGGTATGCCATGGCGTCGAAGGGTCCGCAGCACGATGAAGCCTGGCTGATCTTCATGGAGCTGGTGCACAAGCAGTTGCCTGATTTCGAAGCCAAGGCAGAAGCGCTGCATTTCTTCCCCATCTGGCGCACCTGGTTCAGCCTGCACGGTCTGTGCAAGCTTCCCTGGAATGACATCATTCCCGTATCAAACAAAACCGCCAAAGAACCCTCCAAAGTGCCCGAACATATCGAAAATTATTGCTGGCTGCATCAAGGTGTGACCGGTGAGAAAGTAACCCTGGACGACCTGATGCTGCAATCGGAGCGGGTATACAACTTCCAGCGCGTGTTCAACCTGCGGCTGGGATTTGGCACCCGTGAGCACGACCTGCCGCCCTATCGCCTGGTGGGACCGGTGACCGATTTTGAATATGAATCACGCTCAGAGCGTTACGATGGGCAGTTGAAAGAAAAGCAGGGTATCGATCCCGCAGGCAAATCCACAGCGGATAAGCGGTCGCTCACCCGCACTTACCGCACCGGACAGTACGACCAGTTGATGGACGCTGTGTACAAGCGCCGCGGTTGGACGATGAATGGTATTCCCACTTTGGAGACAGTCAGGCAATTGGGAATCGATTTTCCGGAAGTTGTGGAACTTGTTTCAAAGTAAGCATGCGGTTATTGCTCTTGACAAACTCAACCGGTAGCGGTTAAGCTATTGGTTGAGTTTCGTAAGCATGAAATTGTTTTTACACAGTGGAAAGTGTAGCGCATGGACCGGTGAGTTTCACTGGTTGACGAGGATGAGGGTTCCCTGCCGCGGGGCAGGGTTAACCGGCAGCACGCCGGGAAAATCGAAAGATCAGCGGATGCCCTCCAGGTGATCGAACATACCTGACTTTCCATCGACAATAAAAATAGAACGCGTTGTTGGGAACCTCCCTGGCTGTTGCCTGGGTGGTAGGGTATTGCCATCGATTATGATTCATTGTCGGAGGAAGAATGTGCGGTATTGTTGGCTACATCGGTTCACAAAATGCAACCCCCATCGTGTTGGAGGGATTGAAGAAACTGGAGTATCGCGGGTATGACTCTGCCGGGCTGGCGGTGTTAACCAACAGCCACATTGAAGTCCGTCGAGATTCCGGAAAGCTTTCCAGGCTGGAAAACCTGCTTCGAGAGCAGCCCATTACCGGCAAGGTGGGCATCGGTCATACGCGTTGGGCGACGCACGGCGAACCCACCGCGCGCAATGCCCATCCCCATGTGGGAAGCCAGGGCAAGGTGGTGCTCGTCCACAACGGCATTGTTGAAAATTTCCTGCAGCTCAAGGATGAACTGATTTCCAAAGGCGTGGTATTTCAGTCTGATACAGACACCGAAACCATCGTACAGCTGATAGAGCAGCAGATGGTAGAAGGTGCATCACTCGAAGAAGCGGTACGCGGCACGCTCAAGCGCTTGAAAGGCGCCCACGGCATCGTGGTCATGTCGCCTGTTGAACCGGATAAGATCATAGCAGCACGCATCGGAAATGCCGGTGGAGTGGTCATTGGTCTTGGAGAAAATGAAAATTTCATTGCCTCAGATGTGCCAGCCATCCTTGAACACACCCGCCGACTGATCTTCCTTGAATCGCGTCAGATGGCTGTGGTCACCAGGGAAACAGTAACCATCACCACACTCGATGGCGCGATGGTCAAGCCATTGGTTTCCACCATTGCCTGGGATCCCATCTCTGCCGAGAAGGGCGAGTACAAGCACTTCATGCAGAAAGAGATTCACGAGCAGGGACGCGCTTTGACCGACACCCTGGCAGGAAGAGTGGATTTTGAAACAGGGCAAATTGAACTTCCTCAACTGAATCTGACTCCGGAAATTGCAAGGGATATCGAGAAGATCGTCATCACCGCCTGCGGAACAGCTGCTCATGCCGGCATGGTGGGCAAGATCCTTTTCGAAAAGATCGCCCGCATCCCCACAACGGTTGAAATTGCTTCCGAATTTCGTTATGAGGATCCCATTGTGGATTCGCGTACTGTGGTCCTTGCCATCAGCCAGTCAGGAGAGACGGCTGATACGCTGGCTGCGATGGAGGAAGCCCGCCGCAAGGGTGCCAGGGTTTGGTCGATCGTGAACGCCATCGGGTCTCAAGCCATGCGCGTTTCGGATGGATTTATTTCCATGCAAACCGGACCTGAGATTGGCGTGGCTTCCACGAAGGCGTTTACCGCACCCCTGGTGGACCTATACATGATGGCGGTTCTGCTTGCCGACCTGCGGGGCAGCATTTCACGAGATCAGAGAATTGCCTATACCACTGAACTAAGCCGGATTCCGGAATTGGTGGGAACCTCTTTGGAACACGAAGATGAGATCATCGGGATTGCGGAATCACTCAAAGATGTGAGAGACATGCTGTTCCTCGGACGAGGCATCAATATGCCGATTGCCTACGAAGGTGCGCTTAAATTGAAGGAAATTTCGTATATCCATGCCGAGGGATATGCAGCCGGGGAAATGAAGCACGGACCGATCGCTCTGATCGACCAGGATATGCCCGTTGTGGCTCTCGCTCCGCAAGATCCCTGGTACGAGAAGATGATCAGCCAGATCGAACAGGCCAGGGCAAGGGGCGGCAGGGTTTATGCAGTCGCCACGGAAGACGACAAACGCGTGGAGCAATTGGTGGATGGGGTGTTCTGGATCCCAGCGGTAAACTGGCTGCTCAGCCCGGTGGTGACTGTCATCCCACTGCAATTGCTGGCGTATCACATCGCCCGCCTGCGAGGGTTGGATGTGGATCAGCCGCGAAACCTGGCAAAATCCGTGACTGTTGAGTAGAAGTGAAACCGCCATCTTTGGATGGCGGTTTTTTTATGCCCGAGTTTCCATCAATTTTCTGATCAATTTCTCGGTCCCGTCATAACGGATAAGGGGATGGTTCAGGTAAAAGGCAGCTGGGTTGTTGTAGAGGATAATTTTCGGACCGCTGCTTCCGGCTTCCCATCTGGCAGAAAAACCCAATTTTGATAAGTAGCCAACGATCTCGTTCATTCTCGCCGAGCCGCTTGAGCGGGGGTGGAAATTGGACGCGATGGATTCGATAAATGAATCGAGGATCTTTTCCCGCATCTCCGTGTCGAGGTCAGGGTGGTCAAGCAGATCGCCTATGCCTTCCAGGAATCGGGCGACAATGGGTGGCAGGTTTCCCGAGGAGAGCGAGAAGGAAGCTGCGGGTCTTCCAGCACCTGCATGTGTCTCGGCAGGTTCATTTTTGCTGACCAGCCCCTCTTCCTGCATTCCCTTAAGTTGGTAGCGGATATCCGCCTTGGTCAACTTGAGCAGTTGACTGAGTTCCAATACCGTCAGAGTAGGGTGATTGGAAAGCAATTCGAGGATCTTTTTCCGGGTGGAGTATTTTTTCATAGTAATTAAGATAAAGTAATTTTGCTTAATTATAACCTTGACACACTCACAAGGCAAGCTAGAATAAACAAAGAACAATCGGAACGTGGAGTTGATCAATGGATAAATTCGACCCGAATAAGGATGGAGTCGTCATCCCGCCGGAACTGCAGCACCAGGTTACTGTAACTACCCTGGACAAGATCTACAACTGGAGCCGCAGCAAGTCGATGTGGCCGATGATGTTCGGTCTGGCATGTTGCGCGATCGAGATGATCTGCACGGCAGCCAGCCGTTTTGACCTCGCGCGTTTCGGCATGGAAGTGATGCGCTCCAGCCCGCGGCAGTCCGATGTAATGATTATTGCCGGAACCGTCACCAAGAAAATGGTTCCCTTCATCGTCCGGCTGTATAACCAGATGGCAGAACCGCGTTATGTCATCGCCATGGGAAGCTGTGCTTCCGGAGGCGGGCCGTTCAAAGAAGGCTACAACGTGGTACCCGGCATTGACAAGTATTTGCCGGTGGACGTGTACGTTGCGGGCTGCCCGCCAACACCTGAAGCTCTATTGAACGGGTTGATGACGCTGCAAAAGAAAGTGGAAACCGAATCCATCGCCACTTCGCCCTGGTATTCAAAGAAAGCCGAACCTGTGCCGGTACCCTTGCTTGGACCTGACCTGATCGACCTGAAGAAGATCGACCTGTTCCCCATTCAAATTCCCGTTGAAAGCCAACCAGAACCGCCTGCTGCTTCTGAAGTGGGAGGTGCGGAGTGACCAACGAGTTCGTAATGCCTTCTTCCATCGATGGCGCTGATGAATACCTGGCGAGTGTGGCCGCTCAGGAAACCCGGCCGGGATTTTCGGGCTGGGTAATCCCGGCAGATCAAAATCAAGTGATTATCCGCCACCTCAAAGAGAACTTTAACTACGATTTCCTTTCTTCCGTCACCGGCGTGGACAACTATCCAGACCCCACTCTGGAAGTGGTCTATCATCTCTTCAAGTCCACGGGCGGAGGCGCCTTGGTGCTGCATGCACAAATCGACAGGAATGATCCCCGTATTGCTTCAATGGTGCCATTGTATCGAGGTGCGGAATTTCAAGAACGAGAGATCTGGGATCTTTTCGGCATCCAATTTGAAGGCCACCCTGATCTCCGCCGGATCCTGCTCTGGGAAGGTTTCGATGGGCATCCGCTGCGCAAGGACTGGAAGGAGCCTTTCTATGAGGAAGATGTCAAGCCTTACAAGAGCCGCTGGCCCGAAGGCAAAGCCTCGCTGATCGAAGAGCAAAATCCGCTGCGTGATAATGTGCAGTTCCCTGCAGGGTTCACTCCCAAAAATTGGACTCCTGAAGGGGAGAAGAAGCTGGTGGATGCAGTCAAGAGCCAGCCGGTGAGTGAAGAACTTGAAACGGATGAGATGGTCCTCAACCTGGGGCCGCAGCATCCTTCAACCCACGGCGTACTGCGCATGATCACTGCCACCGAAGGCGAAAAGATCGTCAGCCTTAAACCGGTGCTGGGATACCTCCATCGCAATCACGAAAAGATTGGTGAGCGTAATACATTCCTGCAGATCATGCCTTACACCGACCGGCTGGACTACATCAGTTCCATGAGCAACAACTTCGGCTATGCACTGGCAGTCGAAAAATTGATGGGCATTACCCCTCCAGAACGTGCGGATTACATCCGGGTGATGATGGCGGAACTGACCAGGATTTCCAGCCACATGATGGCAAACGGCTTCCTTCTGAATGATCTGGGTGCCTATTTCACGCCTTCGCTCTATTCGCTCGAGGAACGCGAACTGCTGCTGGATGTTTTTGAAGCCGCTTCTGGTTCGAGGATGATGTGCAATTATTTCCGCTTCGGCGGCGTCGCCCGCGATGTTCCTCCGGAGGTTCTCGTCAAGGTGAAGGATCTGGTCGAAAACCGCCTTCCGCGGAAGATCGATGAACTGGACCGCTACCTGACCAACAATGAGCTGGTCATGGTGAGAACGCAGGGTGTGGGAACGCTGACGGACGAGCAGGCGATTAACTTTTCGATCACTGGGCCGATTTTACGCGCCTCAGGAGTGCCGTACGATATCCGAAGGTCGGACCCTTACAGTATTTATGAGCGCCTTGAATTTGACGTAGTCACCAAAACCCACGGAGATGTCTACGACCGTTACCTGGTGAGGTTGGAGGAAATGCGGCAGAGCGTTCGCATACTGAAACAGGTGCTGGCGCAGATGCCGGAAGGACCGGTGATGACTGGCAAACCTGTGTACCAGGTGCGTGTTCCCGCAGGCGAAGCATTTGGTCATGTGGAAGCCCCCAAAGGCGAACTTGGATTTTACGTGATCTCTGATGGGAAACCTAATCCCAAGCGTTATCATGTTCGCGCTCCTTCTTTTATCAATATGACCGCTATGGAGCAGATGTCCATCGGCTGGAAAATTGCTGATGTGATGGCGGTGTTGGGTTCGGTGGATATCGTGCTGGGCGAAGTGGACCGCTAATGGAGGAGAAGATGATTGGATGGGGTGTGCTCAAAGGCCTTGCGGTCACTCTAAAAAGATTCTTTCAGACATATTTTGTAACCAACAAATTGGGGAAGAACCATTACTTTACGCAGGAAGGAATCGAAAGCCGTTACAATCCCTCCACTGAAGGAATCTTCACCATCCAGTATCCGGAAGAACGGCATGTGCTGCCCGAGGAATTTCGATATCTCCCATTTCTGCTGTATGAGGTCAATTCTGAAGGCGGAAAAGATTACCGCTGTACGGCTTGCGGTATTTGCGCCAAAGTCTGCCCTCCTCAGTGCATCTGGATCTTGCGTAAATCCGATCAGGCAACCGGCAGACCGGTACCGCATCCAGAGGTATTTACCATCGACATCGATATTTGCATGAATTGCGGTTTATGCGCTGAATATTGCCCCTTTGATGCGATCAAGATGGATCATGATTTTGAACTGGCTACACTCAACCGGGTGAAAAACCTCTATTCAATGGAGCAGCTTGGAAAACCGGTGGATTATTATGCTAAAATTCGTCCCATCAATTATCAGCGTGAAGAAAGCGCCAGGGCGCCGAAGAAGCAAGCGGCAGCCGGCTGAGAAGAGCGGTTTATTCAATGTTCAATTCCGATACTGAAATCCTCTTTCCGGTCAGGGTAATCCCCAGCCTGGGCAATTTGAGGGGTCCCGAATGGCAGCAATTGGTGGATGCGGTCGCGCAGCAGCCGGACGAATCGATTGCAAAGATCGCTTTCACAGCTTTGATCGTGCACCTTGGAGGATGCGGAGGATGCAATGCCGACTCCTTCCGTGCCATGCGCGGCTGTACACAATGCTCGCGTATCACGGTCAAACGCTTCAAAGGCAGCGATCATGAACTGGTGGAGCTTTACGAACAAATGAAGGCATCGGTGGCTGAGTATTTATCTCAGACCAATCCAACAATGCATACATGAACAGCCTGTAATAATAAGATCCTAAAGGGATTTCGGTTATTGGAAGCTGAATCAGGATTAATGGAGCGTTCGATGAATCAAAATACTTCTTCCACGATAGTGGGAGTTCGCTTTTCGAAGGTTGGCAAGATCTATCACTTTGATGCGTCAAAGATTGAGAATGTAGGTGTCGGCGACGTGATTGTGGTGGAAACCAGCCGCGGTTGGCAGTTGGGAACCGTGGCTGTGAAGGTGGAAAATCCTCAAACACCTCCGGAGGGCAGTTGGAAGCAGATTGACCGTCTTGCAACGCCGCGCGACCTTCTGCTCAGGCAATCCTGGCAAGGCAAGGAAGAGGATGTTGTCACCCAGAGCAAAACCCGTGCTCGGGAATTGCGTTTGCAGGGTGTGAAGATCATCTCAGCAGAGTACAGCTACGACGGCAGCCGGTTGTCCATTTTCTTTAGCAGTGACTCGGAAGACAAGGTGGAACTCAAATCCTTGCGCCCGGATCTGCAAAAGGCATTTGCCCCCTCGCAGGTGGAACTCAGGCAGATTGGACCGCGCGACGTGGCCAAGTTTTTGGGCGGCATGGGCGCATGCGGGCTGGAATGCCGCTGTTGTTCGCAGTTCATCACTGAATTCAGCTCCATCTCCATCCGGATGGCAAAGGAACAGGGAATCTCACTAACCCCGGCAGAAATCACCGGCATGTGCGGTAGGCTGCGCTGCTGCTTGATCTATGAATACGATAACTACGTGGAAGCACGCAAGTCGCTGCCCAAGAAAAACAAACGGGTGATTACTCCTGAAGGTGAAGGCAAAGTGGTGGATGTACAACCGATGCGGGAGGTTGTGGTGGTCGAGTTTGCTGAATCAGGCAGGCGTGAATTCCACAAATCTGAGATCAAACCTGCTGAAGAGTACGAAGCCTTTGTCCGTAAAGCAGAATCAAGCGCAAATGGTGAAGGCTGCGAGAATTGTTCCGGGAAAGAATCGTAAATGACTGATCCAACCATTGAAGCCTGGCAGGAAAAGCAAAGAATTCTGGTATTTCTGGCTCACCCGGATGATCCAGAATTTTTTTGCGGTGCAATGATCGCCCGATGGGCATCCTTGGGACACGAATTGCATTACTGTCTGCTTACACAGGGTCAAAAAGGCGCCCAGGACTTGAATACGAATGCTGAGAGACTGGCAGCCTTGCGGCGAGTTGAGCAGCAGAGCGCTGCAGAGTACCTGGGAGTGAAATCGGTATCGTTTCTTAATTATGTCGATGGCGAGGTCTATCCGGATGATGTGATGCGCAAGGAAATCGTCAGGGTAATCCGCGAGATCAAACCGTCGATACTGGTGACGAGCGATCCGCGCAACCTTTTCCCCACTGACCGGCGAATCAACCACCCCGATCACCGCGCAGCAGGTCAGGCAGTGGTGGATGCTGCATTTCCTGCTGCCGGCAACCCCTGTTTTTACCCCGAGCTCATCCAGGATGAGGGCTTGACCCCCCATTCAGTTAAAGAAGTATGGTTGAGTGCCACAGCCCAACCCAACCTGGTGGTGGATCTGACTGATTTCTTTGAGACGAAACTGGCTGCGATCCATTTCCACAAATCCCAGATCGGTGAAGATTTACAGGCATTCGATCAACGGATGCATGAACGATTCGTGAAGGATGAGATAACCGGCGAGGAAAGATTCCGCGAACAGTTCTTCAGGATCATATTGGGGTAACCATGATCTCCTATTTGGACCGCGCACTTGAACTCAGTGATCAGATAACCGGATTGCGGCGCGAGTTTCACAAGCATCCGGAGCTTGGCTTCCATGAGCTGGAAACCTCCTCACGTATCGTGAGCGAGCTTGACCTGCTGGATATTCCCTATGAAAAGGGGATCGCAGGAACGGGTGTCATCGGCAGGATACGGGGAAAATCGGATTCACCTGTGGGTATGATACGGGTGGATATGGACGCGCTTCCGATCCAGGAGAAAACTGGTCTCAATTTTGCCTCTGTTAACAATGGTGTGATGCACGCTTGCGGTCATGATGGGCACATGTCCATGGGCATCCTTGCTGCACGACTGCTCAAAGAAAACGCAGCTTCACTGGACGGATCCGTCCTCAGTCTTTTCCAGCCTGCTGAAGAGGGCGATGGCGGCGCAAAACGCATGATCGAAGAGGGTGCGCTGGCGCATCCCAAACCCGATTTTATTTTGGGCATTCATTTGTGGAACGAAAAACCGGTGGGGTGGATCAGCATCAAGGATGGCCCCCTTATGGCTGGAGCAGATTCGCTGGAGATCGTCATCAAAGGCAAGGGAGGACACGGCGGGCTGCCTCAGCAAGTGGTGGATCCGGTGGTCTGCGCAGCACAAATTGTCACATCTTTGCAGACAATCACTTCCAGGAATCTTTCACCCTTTGACCGGGCTGTGCTCAGCCTGACGGCTATCCAGGGCGGAACTGCCTTCAACGTCATACCAGACCAGGTTTCCATCAAGGGAACCTTGCGGACATTTGACGCACAGGTGCGCGATCTTGTGCTGAAGAGGATGGGGGAGATCATTCATGGAACTTGTGCCGCCTATGGTTGCGAAGGGAATCTTCTGGACGTGGAAGTCACGCGTCCGGTGGACAACGACCCAATCGTAACCGAACGCATACGATCAGTCATTGAGAAGCAGTTTCCCGCCCTGCGAATCGATTCTGAATATCAAACAACCGTCTCTGAGGATTTTTCGTATTACCAGGAATCCATTCCGGGTTGTTTCATCTTTCTGGGTTCTGCCAATGTGGAAACAGGAAAAGTCTTCTCGCACCACCATCCACAATTTGACTTTGATGAGACGGTTTTACCGGTCGGTGCTGCAGTACTGGCCCAATGCACAGCCGATTTGCTCACTCAATTCAAGTATTCCCAGAATTAATCAGATTATTAAGCCTTGTATTGTGACAAAATGCATGGTTGACGGCGTAAAATCCTTTTGATATACTTGTATCATCTGAATAATCAGATTAATAGCAGGTCAAAATGGACAATATACCATCGATCAATGCAGGTATCTCTGAATTATTGCGCTATCTGGCAGCCTTGCCGGATGATGGCATCGGCCGCATTCCCACGCTCGCAGAATTAAGCCAGGAACTTGGAATTTCCACTGCCACCCTGCGGGAACAGCTCGAAGTTGCCAGAATGATGGGAATTGTCGAGGTCAGACCCAAGACGGGCATTCGGAAGTTGGATTTTTCGTTCCGACCCGCGGCGATTACCAGTTTAAGCTATGCCATGTCAGAGAATCCATCGAGTTTTAATGCCTTTTCCGATTTACGAAAACATCTGGAAGCTGCATATTTTGTAGAAGCAGCTCAGTTACTTACTCCCGCAGATCTGGATGCATTGGAAAAAATCATTGCTCGTGCGTTTGAGAAAATCCATTCCGGCTATCTGCAGGTTCCATACACAGAACACCACGAGTTTCACCTTCTCATCTACCGGCATATACAAAATATATTTATTACGGGCATTCTCGAGGCATACTGGGAAATCTACCGATCCTCAGGACTTGAGCTTTACCCCGACGTGCAGTACCTGAACCGCATCTGGCAATACCATGCGCGGATTCTCGAAATGATCCGCAGGAAAGATTTTGCCCAGGGCTTGACCGTTCTCTTGGAGCATATGGATCTGATCAAAACGCGGGAAAAGACGATTCCGCAGCAATCATTTGAATAAACTATGAAAACTCAAATGGAGAAAATCGCTACGATGGCAGAAACCAAGAAGATCATCAATGAATTTTGCATCACATTCAGCACGATCAATGGTTCTGGCAGTGCCACTGCAAATACTACCCTGATGCGCGCTCTGTTTAAGATGGGCATCCCTGTTTCGGGAAAGAATATTTTCCCTTCCAACATTCAGGGTCAGCCCACCTGGTTTTCTCTTCGATTGAGCGCCAGGGGATATTACGGGCGTGTTGAAATGGACGATATCGTCGTGGCGATGAATCCTTCAACAATTCCGAGCGATATACAGAAGATCAAACCGGGTGGTGTTTTGCTGATCCCGGATGACTTCAAGGTCTCTGAAGCCCCTGCGGATCTCCACATCTATCCGATGCCGGTAAAGAAAATACTACGTGAATCTGAAGTCAACCCCAAATTGCGGGACTACATTGCCAACATGGTTTACGTGGGTGTTCTGGCTTATATCCTGGGGATTCGCATTGAAACCATAGAATCTGCTTTGGATTTCCACTTCAAAGGAAAACGGTCTGCGATCGATACCAATTTGAATGCTGTCAAGGCGGCGTTCACCTGGGCATCCGAAAATCTGACCAAAGAAGATCCTTATTTTGTCGAACCCATGGATGGCAACAACAATTGCATCATGGCTGATGGAAACCTTGCCGGAGCACTGGGAGCCATTTACGGCGGTGTGCAATATGTGGGGTGGTATCCCATCACGCCCGCCACAAGCCTGGCAGAATCCTTGATGGAATATCTTCCCATCCTGCGCCAGGAACCCGAGACGGGCAAAGATACCTGTGTAGTGGTTCAGGCAGAAGATGAACTGGCAGCAATCGGCATGGCAGTGGGTGCGGGTTGGAGCGGTTTGCGTGCCATGACCTCAACGTCGGGTCCCGGCTTGTCGCTGATGACTGAGACCCTGGGCATGGCATATTACGCTGAAGTCCCCGTTGTCATCTGGGATGTTCAACGCGTGGGACCAAGCACCGGCATGCCCACACGGACCTCTCAGGGAGATATCACCATGGTGAATTTTATCAGCCATGGTGACACACAAATGATCCAGCTGATTCCCGGTTCGGTCAGTGAATGCTTCGAATTCGGCTGGAAAGCCTTCGACATTGCTGAACGGCTGCAGACGCCTGTGCTCATCATGTCTGACCTGGATTTTGGAATGAATCAATGGACGACTAAAGCCTTCCAGTACCCTGATGCCTCCCTGGATCGGGGAAAAGTACTCTGGGAGGAAGATCTTGATGCCAAACTGGCAGAATTGAACGGCAACTGGGGGCGATACCTGGACGTGGATGGAGACGGGATCCCTTACCGCACGCTGCCAGGTAACCGCAATCACAAGAGCGCTTATTTTACACGCGGCACATCGCATGACGAGTACGCCCGGTACACCGAAAGCCCTGAAGTATGGGAAAGGGTATTTGCCAGAATCGCAAAGAAATTGGATTTGGGCAGGAAGTATCTTCCTGAAGCCATTTTGGAACGCGATCCGGATGCAAAATTCGGCATTATTGCCTACGGAAGCTCAGACCCGGCAGTTGAAGAAGCGCGTGATGGTCTCCGTGAAGGTGGACTCCCAAGTGACTATATGAGGATACGCAGCATTCCTTTTGGTGAGGATGTAAAGTCTTTCATCGACGGGCACGAAATCATCTATGTTGTGGATAACAACCGTGATGGACAGCTTGCCCAGTTGCTGCAGGTGGAATTCCCTGTATGTGCAGGCAAGATCATCAAAATTGCCCATATGGATGGTCTGCCGTTGTCAGCCGAGTGGATTCAGAACCAGATCAAAACCGCAGTGGAGAAATAAGATGATTGAGATTAATAATGCTGCAACGTCGCAACTCAACCTGGCGGGATTAAGCCGCAGTGATTACCGCGGTGCATCCAGCACGCTTTGCCAGGGCTGCGGGCACAACGGCATCGCAGCTCAAATTGTGGCTGCCTGTTATGAACTCAATCTGGTGCCCGAAGATGTGGTCAAATTCAGCGGCATTGGTTGCTCGAGCAAAAGCCCAACCTATTTTTTGAGCCGCTCTTTCAGCTTTAACGGTATGCACGGCCGCATGCCCTCGCTGGCCGAAGGCAGCCTGTTCGCCGACACTTCACTGAAAGGAATTGGCTTGAGCGGTGATGGGGATTCTGCCAGCATCGGGCTAGGACAGTTCAAACACCTTGTCCGCAGAAATCTGCCCATGGTCTATATCGTTGAAAACAACGGTGTTTACGGACTGACCAAAGGACAATTTTCTGCTACTGCTGAGAAGGGTATGAACATCAAAAAACAAGGCCGGAACCCTTATTTGCCGGTGGATATTGCCATGGAAGCCCTGGTTGCCAACGCCACTTTTGTGGCCCGGTCTTTTGCGGGTGATCCAAGACAGGTGAAGGAATTGATCAAAGCAGCATTTTCACACCGCGGGATTGCCGTTCTGGATATCATCAGCCCGTGTGTGACTTTTGGCAACCACGAGAATTCACTTCATTCGTACAACTTCGGCAAAGAGCGAGAGACGCCCCTGCAGGAGATCTCCTATGTGCCAGCCCGCGACGAAATTACAGTCGAGGATTTTGAAGAAGGCACCACCCGTGATGTGACGCTGCATGACGGAAGTACGGTCGTCTTGAAGAAGCTCGACAGGGAATATGATCCCTCCAATAAGGTTGAAGCGCTGCGAACACTCGAGGAAGCGTCTCAAAACAACTGGCTGGTGACTGGCCTGATCTACATTGATCCAGACGAACCGTCCATGTTTGATATGTACAACCTGCCGGACACACCCTTGAACCGGATGAAGGAGCGGCAAATTCGTCCGGACCGCGATTCGTTGAGAAAAATCAATGCATCTCTGTCATAAAGAAAACTCCCTGATCCACAGATCAGGGAGTTTTATCAACTTTGATGGGACGGGCAGGATCGCGTATCCATTCAGACCAGGATCCAACGTAAAGCTTGGGCATGGGGAAACCTGCCAGCCGCATTGCAATGAGGTGATGGGCGGAAGTGACGCCAGACCCGCAATAAGCAATTGTGTTTTCAGGATGTTCAGGATCGACCAGGGGAGCAAATTCTTTTCTGAGTTCACCAGGCGATTTGAATAGACCATCTGCATTGAGGTTCCATTCATGAAATCGGTTGAGAGCGCCGGGAATGTGTCCAGACACCGGATCAATGGGTTCATTGATGCCAGCGTACCTCTCGGGGGCGCGTGCATCGATGAGCCGCCAGTGAGTATCCAGATGCAGTGATTCAACATCGGCGGTGTCTACGATCATTTCGGGATGCATCTTTGGAATGAAGTTGGCAGGCGGATTGGTATTGATCCCGGATTCGATGGGGTATCCGCGGGCGTGCCAATTTACGAAACCGCCATCCAGAACAGCGGTGGTTTCATGACCGCAGAATTTGAGCATGAACCAGAGACGCGCAGCGAAACTGCCGCTGGTCGCATCGTAGCAGATTACCTGTTTGGAGTGATCGATTCCCAGCCGTGAGAAAACTGTCACCATTTGCTCTTCTGAGGGCAGTGGGTGGCGCCCGGTAGTGGAAGTACGGGGCGCGGCAAGGTCATGGTCAAGATCGGCGTAGACTGCTCCCGGGATGTGAAGCGCCTGGTACTCGATGGCGCCCCAGTCTGGTTCTGCCAGATTGAAGCGGCAGTCCACGATCACGAATTTGGGATCGTTGAGGTGTTTTAGTAAATCTTCTGCAGAGATGATCAGGTCATAGCTTTCAGCGGTCATTGGAGATCCAGTCTCTCTTTCTTCTTGGTTGCAAAACGTTCCTGCCTGCGAATAAGTGCCTTTTGGATGCGATGCTGCCTTTCCCGAGAGAGCGGATAACGCCAGGCGATGAAGATGGCTGTCAAAAGTAGAACCGCCACGACTGGACCGGTTAAAAAGCGAATGGCAGTCACGGTTTGTGCACTCTGTGCGAACAGCAGGGCGTTCTTTGGAGGTGCCTGGTAACCAAACCACCCCAGGATCTGTAGAGCGAGGAAAATCGCTGCCGCGCTGCTTAATTTTCGGAGGAAACTAACAGCGCCGTAATAAGTCCCCTCTCGGCGTTTGTGAGAACGAAATTCATCCCAATCGATTACATCGGGGAAGATGGCTTCGGGCATGATATGCGCTGTAGAAACGCTCAGACCCGCCAAAGCTGCCAGAATGATGATCGTCGTGATCTGACCAGGTTGGATGCTGAAGATCACCAATTGGACGATGATCCAAAAAACCATCCCCACTATATAAGCCCATCGTTTGCTGAATTTTTGGGCAATGGCTGACCAGACGGGAATCGCAGCAACGGCAACGATTAGCAATACGCCCAGCACCACCGAAGTCAGGGAAATGTTCATTCCCAGAAGATTGATCTGGGTGATCATGTTTCCACTGTTGATCCAATAGATCAAGAAGTAGGGCAGCATCAGCGAGACGAGATCGAATGAGATCCAGTTCAACACGTAAATGCCGGTGGCGAATCGGAAGGGGGCATTGTTGATCAGGATGCGAATCGTTTCTTGAAGATTTACCCTTTCAACAATCTCTTCCTGGTCCAATGGGCGTTCCTTGATCCGGAAGAAGATCAACAGAAAGGGAAGGGCTGCCAGCCCGCCGAACAATGCGGCAACGATCATGTACCCCCGTTGTGTGCCCGCACCTGACTTGAGCGCAGCATCCACGATGATCGGGGCGGCGACCGCAGTTGCGAGAGATGCCATCAGGTTGAAGAACATGCGATAGCTTGTCAGCGAGGTGCGTTGATCATATTCAGCAGCGAGCTCCGGGGTGAGAGCCAGGTAGGGTACGGTAACCAGGGTTTGAATGGTGTCTGCCAGCATGTATGCAAGGGTGACAGTGATGGTCAGGGCAATCTGGCTCTTCCAGGGCGGCGCCCACCACAAGATGATAAAAGCTGCGGCAAAGGGGATGCTGAAAAAAAGAAGAAACGGGCGGCGCCTCCCCCAACGTGTACGAACCTTGTCACTGATGGAACCGACCAGCGGGTCGTTGATTGCATCCCACAGCGTGCTTACAAGAGCGGCGATTGAAGCCAGGCGGGGATCAATGCCGACTACATCTGTCAGGAAAATCGCATAAAAGATTTGCCGCAGAGTATTAAAGGAAGCTCGACCCCAGTCGCCGCTGCCGTAAATTAGTTTGGTAAGCAGCGGCAATTTCAGCGATTTTGTCGTGTTTGATGGGAGCGTCGTGGTCATGTCAACCTCTATGCCAGATCCAATTTGTAGGTGCGGTGTTTCTTATTCCAGGCGACCTGCATAAATTCCATGTCAGATTTACTGCGAAAATTTCGTTCGTCCACCTGGACTATTTCCGCGGATTGAATCCCTGCCTTGACGAGTGTCTTTTCCACTTCTGCATAAAGCAACACATTTCCGCCCAACCCCTGATACTCTGGAAGCAATCCCACACCATTTAGATCGGCAATTTTGGAATGTTGCTTGGCTGAGAGCAGCGACAACCAGCCAAAGGGATAAAGCCGTCCTTGGAGACTCTTGATTGCCTGATTGATATTGCGATAGGCGATGATGAAACCTGCAATGTCATCGTTGTGCATAATCACCTTTATCATGTTCGGATCGGCAATGGCTATGATGTTCCTGGCTAGGAGGTCGAATTCTTCCTTCGTTGAAGGGTAGAAGCCAGGATTGTTTTCAAATGCCTTTTTGTGGATCACTTCCACCCAGGGGATCATCCCCAGGAGGTCTTTTTTGGTCTTGAATTTCCTCACTTTGAATTGCCCTCGTTCGATCACCCTTTCAGCAGCCTGGTGAAGACGGGGCGTGAGCGTGTGATTCATGGTTCCAGAAAGATGATCCGTTTCTTTTACGAAGCCAGCCTCTTCAAACAGGTTGGCATAGTATGGCAGGTTGTAGGGAATGCCCACGGCTGGCAAGAGGTCAAAACCTTCGACCAGAAGACCCAGCCCGTTCGAGCGGAGAAACCCTTTGGGACCCATCAATTGATTTGCTCCATTTTGTTTCGACCATTCAATGGCAGCATCGAAAAGGAGCTTCGAGACAGAGGAGTCATTCACACTCTCGAAATAGTAGAAAAATGCCGTTTCACATGCGTGATACCGGCAAAAATTGGAATTCTTGAGTACTGCTATTCTACCGAGCACCTTTCTTCCATCGATGACCATGAAAAAATCAGCAATGGAATGCTTGTAAAAGGGATGCTCCTGTCTGTTCATCACCGTTTCCATCTCATTCTGCAGCGGAGGTACCCAAAATAGATCGCCTTTGTAGAGCGAGAACGGAAATCGGATGAATTGCCTGACCTCTGCCTTCTTCGATGTATCCACCTTGATCAGTTGCATGAGGGTATCCTCCAGAGGTTAGATTACATGTCCTCGCCAAGTGTGTGAAGCAGCGCCAGGTTGGGTGGACGATTGGCGTCCAGCGGAAATCCGCTGATCAAAACCACCTGTTGACCGGTTTTCAGATGGGACTTGTTTAACGCCTTATCCACGCTTCGCACCATTTCTTCAAGGGTCGCAGCGTGCGCAACAATCAGGGGGACAACCCCCCAATAGAGATTAAGGAGGTGGTAGGTGCTGCAAAGAGGCGTACAGGCAAGAATGGGGACCCTGGGACGTGTTTTGGACATCAAGAGAGCGGTTTTTCCGGAGTGTGTGAAGACCGCAATGTTCGAAACGTTGCGATCATGCGCAAGCTCCCGCGCAGCCCGCGAGATGCTCAGAGCATCATCCTTCTTGGCTTCCTCTGGAAGATCTGCCAGCCGGCTCCACTCAATGGAATGCTTTTCAGCTTCACGCACGATTTGATCCATCATCTTGACGCTTTCAATCGGAAAGGCTCCGCTGGCTGTTTCGCCGGAAAGCATCACCAGATCCGTACCGTCGAATACTGCATTCGCCACGTCAGATGCTTCGGCACGGGTCGGACGCGGATTCCGCATCATTGAATCCAGCATCTGTGTGGCAGTGATCACAACCTTGGCATGGCGGTTGGCCATGCGGATGACTTCCTTCTGGATAACCGGAACGGTGGAAGGTGATGTTTCGACAGCCAAATCACCGCGGGCAACCATCACACCGTCGGCTTCGTGCATGATCTCGTGCACGTTCTTGATCGCCTCTGGACGTTCCAATTTGGCGATGATGGGCAGCCTGGCTTTTTCCGGGTTGATCTGCCGGATCGCATCCCTGACAACGGTGATATCGCTGGCTTTTTCGATAAAGGAGACCGCCAGACAGTCAATGTCCTGCGATAAGCCAAATTCCAGATCAATACGATCTTTGGCAGTAAAGCCGGGTATTCCGAGATTCGTTCCGGGCAGGTTTACCCCCTTGTGAGAGGTGATCTTTCCGCCGTGAACCACTTTGGCTATAACGGTATCCTGGTCCAATCCGGTCACCTGGAGCTCCAGGTTTCCGTCATCCAAAAGGATCCTTTTCCCGGGCACCACCGCCTTCGCCAGGTTGGGCACCAGCAGAGGCAGGTACACCTGACCGGACGTCATTTGCGGCTGAGATTCGCCCACCACATAGAGATAAACGGTGGATCCATCCACCAACTGCACACCCTCATCCGGCAGATCTCCCACTCTTAATTTGGGACCCTGCAGATCCTGGAGAATGGCAACGGGTTTCTTTAATGCGTTTGAGCATCGCCGGATGCGCTCAATCATGGCTGCATGAAAATCATGTGTGCCGTGTGAAAAATTCAACCGCGCCACGTTCATTCCTGCTTCAAGTAACTGCGTGACGGCTTCATCTGTGCTGGTACTTGGTCCAAGTGTGCAAATAATCTTTGTATATCTCATCGCGGAACTCCCGGATTTCAAATAGGTCACTAAGATTTTACAGCCGATCAACAAAAATTGCTGCAAAAATCCCCGGTGCTGAGCATCCGGGGATCTGCCGCCTTACTTCATCCTCAACACCTGGCGCAAGCGGGGGATTGCCCAGTCAATCGTTTTGCGGTCGATGATCAAGGGGGGAGCCAGGCGGATCACATTCTCGTGGGTCTCCTTGGCAAGGATGCGCTTCTTCAGCAGTGCTTCGCAAAACCGACGGGCCCCGCCCGCCTCCGGATTGAGTTCGATGCCGATCAGCAAACCTTTGCCGCGGATTTCTTTGATATGCGGACTTTTGATTTCCCGCAATTTGGCTGAAAAATAATCGCCCATTTCTGCGGCTTTTTCCGGCAGATGTTCATCGCGGATCACTTTCAAAGCTGCACGTGCTACGGCTGCAGCCAGCGGATTTCCTCCAAATGTCGACCCGTGATCCCCGGGCTCAAACAGTCCCAGAAGCGGCTGATCGGCGAGGATGGCTGAGACCGGGTAGAAACCGCCGGAAAGCGCCTTGCCAATGATCATGATCTCCGGACGGACGTGTTCGTAGTCACAGGCAAACAGGCTGCCGGTTCGACCCAGACCTGTCTGTATTTCGTCTGCAATGAACAAAAGATTATTTTTTTCGCAAAGATTTTTTACTTCTGCCAGATACCCTGCCGGCGGTACGATCACGCCCGCCTCGCCCTGGATGGGTTCCAACATGACCGCCGCAGTGTTCGGGGTAATTGCACGGGCAATTTCGCCTGTATCTCCATATTTGACGTTGATGAACCCCGGGGTAAAAGGACCGAAATCTTCGCGGTATTGCGGTTCGGATGAGAAGGAGATCAACGAAATCGTTCTGCCATGAAAATTACCGTCTGCAACAATGATTTCTGCCTGGTGGCGGGGGATGCCTTTGACGGCATACGCCCATTTTCGCGCCAATTTAATGGCGGTCTCCACGGCTTCTGCTCCGCTATTCATGGGCAGGGTCTTTTCATAACCTGTCAGGGTACAGACTTCCTGGTAAAAAAGCCCAAGCTGATCATTGCGGAAGGCACGCGAGGTGAGGGTCAACCTTTTCGATTGTTGAATGAGCGCTTTTTGGATGACAGGGTGAAGGTGGCCCTGGTTCAAAGCAGAATACGAGCTCAGGCAATCCAGATACTTTCTACCATCCACATCCCAGACCCATACCCCCTTTGCCCTGGTAATCACCACATCAAGGGGATGATAGTTGTTCGCTCCGTACTGGTCTTCCAGAGCTACGTATTCTGCTGTTTTTGACATTTCTACTCCAAGAGCTTGACCAAGACCGCCTTCTGCGCGTGGAGTCGATTATGCGCCTGGGGGAAGATCACCGAATGCGGTCCATCCGCCACTTCGTCGGTCAATTCCTGACCGCGATGGGCAGGAAGACAATGCATCACGATTACGTCCTTATCAGCTTCGGATACCAGTTTCTGGTTCACCTGGTAGGGCGGGAAGACGTTCTTACGTTTCTCGGATTCGGCTTCCTGTCCCATGCTCGTCCAGGTATCGGTGTAGATCACATGCGCTTGTTTGACGGCTTCGTGGGGATCCCGCAGGAACGCGAGTTTGCTGCCGGATTGTGCGGCAAAGACCCTGGCGTCGTCGATGGCGCGCGGGGTGATGTCATACCCTTCTGGAGCAGCGATGGTGAAATTTGCGCCCAGTTTGCTGCAGATATGCATCAGGGAAACAGCAACGTTGTTTCCGTCGCCAATATAGGTCACATTCAGACCCTTGAGGGAGCCAAACTTCTCAATGATCGTCAAAGCATCTGCCATTGCCTGGCAGGGGTGATTGTAGTCGCTCAAGCCGTTGATCACCGGGACAGAAGCCCACTTTGCCAGCTCAAGAACGTGGGCATGTTCAAAGACCCTTGCCATGATCACCTGGACGTAGCCTGACATCACCCGGGCGACATCAGCGATGGATTCACGCTGCCCAAGCCCGATTTCTGCCGGCGAAATGTAAAGCGCATCGCCGCCCATATGACGCATCGCCATATCAAAGCTCATTCGGGTTCGCAGGCTGGGCTTCTGGAAGACCATCGCCAATACTTTGCCCTTGAACAGTGGTTGGTTTCCGCTGGTAAAGTGCTCTTTCTTGAGCGCTACTGCCAGGTCGAGCATCTCTTGTAGTGCTTCAGGAGTGAAATCGGATACAGCAAGGAAATCTTTTTTCATTGTTCCCTCAGTCAAGATTGATTTTGCCTATCAAGTATAACATACGACCTTCAGAGACAAAAAAGGACGGGCATCGCCCGTCCTTTGCGGTTCAATTCGTCATTTGCCGAATTTGAGCTTTGCGATCGCGCTTTTCACCATCATGTCCATCACCGGGTAGATCCCTCTGCCAAGTATATTTTGTGCAGTGTACATCCACTTGGCTTCCGACCCGGGAAGGATCACATATTGACCGCGGGCAACTTTTTTGAGGACTTCGCTGGCTACAGCATCTGCACTCATGGTACCTGGCGAACCGGCGATTTCCTTGGTGACGAAGGGTTTGATCTTGCTTTCGTATTCAAGCTGGGGGGTCTGTGTATCGGGGGGAAATACCACCGAGACATTGATGTTGTAGACCATCATCTCAGAGCGGAGAACGTCGGAAAAGCCGCTCACGGCGTATTTGCTGGCGCTGTAGGCGGTGTAGCCGTAAACACCAATGAAGCCTGCCATGGAGGAAATGTTGACGATGGTTCCTGACCGGCGCTTTTGCATGTCCGGGATAAGGTTCTTTAGCACGTTGACGGTGCCAAAGTAGTTAACATCCATCATCCAGTGAAAAATCTCAGGATCCGTCCCGACAAAACTTCCTGGATGTGCGACACCTGCTGAATTGATGACGATATCAGGCACACCATGTTCGAGTTTGTATTGATCGAGTGCCGCGTTCAACTCTTCAGGCAGGGTAACATCCGCTTTGATGGGTAAAATCGCTTGCTGCGGGTCTAGGCGGAATTTTTCCAGCCCGGCGACGGCCTCTGCAAGCAGCGATTCGCGGCGTGCAAGGATGGCTACACTGCCGCCCGATGCCAAAATCTGACTCGCCAGGGCAAATCCAATACCGCTTGAACCGCCGGTAATCAGGGCATTCTTGCCTTCGTAGAAGTTTTTTTTCATGGGTTAATGTCCACAGGAACTGCATGAACCGCCGGAGCAGCCAGCACAACCGCTGCCGGAGGAGGAGATGACTGAACTACTCGATTGCGAAAAACAGGCGGATTGTACGCGGTGCGTGTGACTTGAATGACACCGGGTGCATTCCAGCTCCTTGTCTGAGTCCTTCATGGTTCTCAAGGCATCAAATCGTGCACCGCAATCCGAGCAGGTATATTCATAAATGGGCATGCTTACCTCGTACTGACTTTGCTTAATATCGCTGTATTGGTAAACAAAGTATAAACCGCAATCCCAAATGCGACAGCAACGTTAAGCGAAGATTTTACACCGCGCATGGGAATGGAGAGTATGGTATCCGAAACGGCAAGAATTTCAGGATCGATACCTGTGATTTCGTTGCCAATGACGAGCAAAATTGGGGGAAGAGAAGGATCGGAAGCTGCTGTGTATGAGAATATCGACCTGGATTCAGGGGCAGCTTCGAGGGAAACCACCTCGAAACCCTGGGACCGGGCGTGACTGACCATGTCCAGTCCGTTGCGGTGATATTCCCAGGGAATCTTGATCTCAGCTCCCAGTCCCGTCTTGGCAATTTTGGGGTGATCCGGGGTGGGGGTGGTGCCGCACAGATGAATTTTCCTTACTCCTGCACCATCTGAAGTGCGAAAGATGCTGCCTACGTTCAAGGTGCTGCGCAGGTTATCCAGCAGCACCTCCAGGGGACGCACAGGTTTTGCTTCGGAGAGTGACGGAACCTCGGGATTGGTGAAGGGTGCCCCGAACACACTGATGCTGCTGCCGCAAATCGGACAACGGTCCAGTTCACGATGCGAAAGGTTGCTCGGACAGCGAAACCGGCAGGATTCATTTTCACACTGCAGCATCACGAACTCTGTCAGCGGGGTCATGCGCGAACTTCCTCTGGAAGCAAGGGCCGCAGGATTATCTGTACCCGCTGAATGTCAACGGTAAATGGATCGATCCCCAATTCCTCAAGCAACTCTTCCGGCCGCCCGGTAGCCCCGGGGAGAGCGCTGATCTTCAGATGGATTATGGGCCTGGTTACTGAGTGGGTGACCGTCACCTCCTCAAGCAGGGGACGTAGATCATAAGCCTTGCCTCTCCGCTCCCTGAGGATGGTTGATTTCGCAAGCGTTTGAGAAATTCGCTCCTCAAGATCATTCGAATCCATCGGATCGATGAACATGAGGTCGTACACCGTCGATATGACCCGGTTTTGCAGGGGTGTTTGATAGACCGGAATCGATTCAATGGAGTGGATTTCCAATCCGGGTTGGGCGGTTTCCTTTAGAATTCGGCTGATCTCATCCAGCGCGAGATCGGATTCCAACCACACATCGACAAGCTCGGCGGTGCTCGTAAAACCGAGCGGTAAGGCGCAGGCGAGCTGGATGCGGGGTTGGGGATGGAAACCCTGCGAATAGGCGAGCGGAAGGTGCGCCCGTCTGAAGGTGCGTTCCCAGATCTTGTGAAGATCCAGGTGACCGGTGAACTGCAGCTCTTCGCCCTTGGAAAAATGGATACGTATCCTTTGCATGGTCATACCTCGGGGCAAAGCCAAAGATCACCGGGATTCTCGCGGCGCAGATTGGTAAACGCCGGAAGGATGCCGCAGGCATAGCAATTGTTTCGGCAATCGTCAGTGGTGGCAGGTACTTTGGACTTCTTGTACTCATTCACCAGGTAGCGCCGGCTGACTCCGGGGCTGATGTGATCCCAGGGAAGAAGTTCTTCAGGCTCGCGTTCCCTGTAGGCATAGAATGCCGGATCGAGACCCGCCTGTTCGAATGCTTGTATCCATACATCGTATTTGTACTGGTCCTGCCAGGCATCGAATTTGGCACCCATTTTCCAGGCATTGAAAATCGCTTCGCCAACTCGGCGGTCGCCGCGGGTCAACACCGCCTCAAGCATGGTTTCCTTGGGATTGGACCAAACCAACTTGATCCCGGGACCTTTGAGTTTCTGCCAGAGGACTGCCTGCTTGTCGATCACTTTATCAGGATCATCGCAGGGCACCCATTGGAAAGGCGTATGGGGCTTGGGAACGAAGGTGGACACCCCCACGTGCAGTGAAGCGCGTTTTCCGATGATCTTGTGACCCACCGCCAACACCGCTTTGCACAGGTCCGCAATGGCTTCAACGTCCTCAAGAGTCTCTGAGGGATGTCCGATCATGAAGTAAAGTTTGATAGTCTGCCAACCGCGGGAGTATATCGCCTGGGCAGTCTCGAGCAACTGTGAGGATTGGATCGGTTTGTTGATGATGTTGCGCATGCGTTCTGTGGCGGCTTCAGGCGCAAGGGTAAATCCACCCTGACGTACTCCGCGCAGCTTTTCCATTAAATCTACTGAGAAGGAATCGATTCGCAGGGAAGGGAGGGAGATGGTCAGATTGCGGCCTTCAAAACGAGAGGAAATGGCGCTGACCAGATCAACAATATGCGTATAGTCACTGGAGGATAGGGAAAGAAGGGCGATCTCCTCATAGCCTGTGGCATCGGTGGCCTTGTCGATTGCAGCCAGGATCTGGTCTACGGTTCTTTCGCGCACTGGACGGGTGATCATGCCAGCGTGGCAGAAACGGCAGCCGCGTGTGCAGCCGCGCATGATTTCAATAGCGATACGGTTGTGCACCACGCCTATCGAAGGCACGATGAAATGCGTGGGAGGGTCGGGCAGGGTGGGAACAATGCGCTTGAGAATTCTTTCAGGCACACCCTCATGATTGGGAGTAAATGAAACCATCCTGCCTTCAGAATCATAGGCAGCCTCGTAAAATGCCGGAACGTACACACCCTGGATTTGGGCAAGGTGCTCGAGCAGTTGCGCGCGACTTTGTCCAGATCGTTTCCAGGATTTGTAGCAATCCACGATTTCACCCATCACCTCCTCGCCCTCGCCGATCACAAACGCATCGATGAAAGGAGACATGGGCTCAGGATTGAACGCAGCATGACCTCCGGCAATGACCAACGGATGCTGCTCTGTGCGGTCATTCCCTCGCATGGGGATACCTGCCAGGTCGAGAGCGGTGAGAGCATTGGTATACAGTGTTTCGTAGGGCAGCGAAAAGCCGATGATATCAAAACTGGATAACGGCATGAAGCTTTCGAGGGAATACAATGGAACATCTTTTTCCCGCATTGCTTTTTCCATGTCCAACCAGGGAACGTAAGCCCGCTCGCAGAGGGTGTCTGATCTGCGATTCATCAATTCATACAGGATCATCATGCCGAGGTTGGGAAGACCGATATCATAGATATCGGGAAAGACCAGTGCAAGGTGAATTTCCACGCTGGACCAATCCTTGCGCACTGAGTTCAGCTCACCGCCAAAATAGCGGCCGGGTTTTTGGACTGCCGGCAAAATCCGTTTGAGTTTTCTTCGAATCGTTTCGTTTACTTCCACCAATAACCTCACTAAAACAAACCTTTGATTGCGCCGCCATCTACCGAAAGCATGATTCCATTCAGATACGAGGCGGCGGGCGAAACCAGAAATACTGCCGCATTGGCAAATTCTTCAACCGATGCGATACGACGGAAAGGCACTTCAGCAGCCAGTTTGGCGAGTTCTTCTTCCTCAGAAGTGGCGTTGGCTGCGGCACTCGCCTTGACCAGCGTCTGGATGCGCTCGGTATCTGTATAACCGGGCAGAATGGAATTAAAGCGGATCCCTTCAGCGCCGAGCTCCTGGGAGAGGGTTTTTGTCAACCCCGCAGTAGCCGCCCGCAGGCTGTTGGAAAGAACCAGGTTTGGCAGTGGCTGTTTAACTGCGAAGGAAGTGATTGTCAGAACCGAAGGAGCCTGGCTTTCACGCAATTGCGGAAGGGAGCTGCGGATCAGACGCACGTGGCTCATCAACAGAAGGTTGAAGGCGTTCAACCAATCTTCATCAGTCATTGTTTCGAACTTGCCTGGCCGCGGACCGCCAGTGTTGGTGATGAGGATATCCAACCCGCCCAGTTTGTCGACGGCTGCACCGACCAATTGGCTTGCAGCCTCAGCATCCTGCAAGTCGCCGGCGATCACGTCCACCTTTTGACCTGTGGCAGAGAGAATCTTTTCCATTGCAGCGTTCAAATTGACTTCGGTGCGGCTGTTGATAATCACCTGTGCACCTTCGGCAGCGAGCAATGACGCCACGCCAAACCCCAGGCCTTTAGATGCGCCGGTGACCAATGCCTTTTTTCCTTTCAATCCAAGATCCATAAAACTCACCTGCTTTCGATTCTATCGGCAAGCACTTCAATTTCAGGAAAGCGATTCGAAATATAACTCACCACCTGTGCAAGAAACTGCTGGTTGTGCCTTCCGTCATTCGATACCACTACGCAACTCACCACCGCATCATCCCATTGATCCATTCTGGCGGTTTCCGCTGCAGAGATGTTGAATTCCCTGTGCAGCCGGACAAGCATCGGCTGAAGCAAACTGCGTTTCTGTTTGAGACTCTTGCAGCCTGGTAAATGGAGTTCCAGGGTAAGCAGGCTGACTGTTGCATTTTCATCCATTTGAATTCCTGTCAGGCTTGCAATTCGGATTGTGCAAGATTACAATCCTAACACGAATAAGAGAAAGACCGGGTTAATCATAATATGGTATTTGACGAACGTAAATATCAAAGTGCGCTGGACTACGTTTATAGTTTCGTAGATTTCAGCATGGTCAGGCAGGCGCGCCTTTCCGCCGAGAATTTTGACCTGGCTCGCATGGAGCGCCTAATGCGATTGCTGGGAAACCCCGAGCGCCTATACCCGGTGATCCATATTGCCGGAACAAAGGGGAAGGGATCCACTGCAGCAATGATCGCGGCGGTACTGCAGACTGCGGGGTACAAGGTCGGCTTGTATACCTCGCCCCACCTGCAGGATTATGTGGAGCGGATACAAATCAACCGCACGCCCATTTCGCACGAATATTTCGTCGATCTCCTTGAAAGGGTGAAACCCCATCTCGCGGAAGTTCCGGAGATCAGCACTTTTGAGATCACCACAGCTCTGGGTTTTCTCGCCATGGCGGAAGCCAAAGTGGATATCGCCGTGGTGGAAGTGGGCCTGGGCGGCCGTCTGGATGCCACCAATGTGGTTCGTCCCTTGGTGTCTGTGATCACATCGCTTTCCTATGATCATATGAATGTGCTTGGCAATTCAATAGACCAGATTGCCGCCGAGAAAGCCGGTATCATCAAACCAGACCGGCCGATTGTGCTGGCTCCACAAATGAAAGCTGCCGAGGATGTGGTGGTGCGAATTGCCGAGGAGCGTCATGCACCTTTGACCGAGGTCGGAAAAGACTACTTTTTCCGGCCCCTTTCGCACTCACTGGACGGTCAGCAACTGGTGGTCTGGTCGAAGGACGAACAGCAAGAGATGAATCAATACGTGCAATCAGGCGGGGCAACTCCCTGGAAACCTGTTACGCTCACCATCCCGCTGCTTGGTTTTCACCAGGCGCAAAATGCAGCCACGGCGTACTCAGCAATGCAAGTTGCCGCGCAACAGGGAATCAAGATTGCCGATGAGGATATCATCAGCGGTTTTGCAAATGTCGATTGGGCTGGACGCTTTGAGATCCTAAGCCGCGATCCAATTTTCGTAGTTGATTCCGCGCACAATCAGGATTCAGCATTGAAGCTGCGCCTGGCTATTGATGACTATCTCAATGGAAAATCCATCATCCTGTTGTTTGGGGTATCGGAAGACAAAGACATCCACGGCATGCTCGACCAATTGATGCCGAGGGTGGATCTATTCATTGCCACCAAAAGCATACACCCAAGAGCCATGGACGCGGTGAAACTGGTAGAATTAGCACAACAATATGGCAAACCCACACTGGTTACCCAAAGTGTGGAAGAAGGCATAGCCATCGCATTGGATAAGGCGGGTTCCAGTACGGCGATTGTGGTTGCCGGAAGCATATTCGTGGCGGCTGCTGTCAGGGAAATCTGGGCAAATCGTCAACATTAATCAGGAAAAGAAAGAATAGGAAGCAGATGAAGAACGAGGAATGGAAAAAACGGGTGGAGAACCCGGAGGAATACACTGCCGCTTTATATCAGCGCACAGATGAGCTTTACCAGATTCCTGATTCTCCGGTTGATGAAAATGGAATAATCGAAGGACCTGTACTGACCATGAGGGAAATCGTTGTTTTTCCGCGCATGGTGTCTCCGATTTTTGTCGCGCCTGGTCCAAACCTGGAGGCGATCAATCACGCTCAAAAACAGGGCGGCACCATGATCGCCCTGGTCCTCAAAGATAGCGAGATCGAAAAACCGGAAGCTGAAGATTATGAATCCATCGGGGTTGAGGTTGCTGTAGGCCGGTTACTGAACCTTCAGGATGGTAATGGATCGGCATTGGTCCAGGGGAGAAGGCGTATCGAAGTAGTCGAAATCAAGGATCACGGTGCTTTCAAATGGGCCAAGGGCAAGGTAATTGAAGAGAGTACGATTGCTGACCGTCAAACTGAAGCTCTGATGCGCACCACCCGCGACCTTTTTGAACGCTGCGTGCAGTTGGACCGGACTTTGCCGGATGAAGCCCACCTGTTCTCGATCAATATTTCGGAACCTGGTTGGCTGGCAGATATGGTGGCGACTGCCATTTCTCTGCCCTTTGCAGAACGTCTGGAACTCTTGACGATCCTTGAACCCAAGGAAAGGCTGAAAAAAGTCAACTGGCTGCTGGCGCAGGAACTGGATGTGCTTCAACTTGAGGATGAAATCCAGACACGCGTTCAGTCTGAAGTAGACCGATCGCAGCGTGAATTCTACCTACGTGAACAGCTCAAAGCAATACAGACCGAACTTGGTGAAGGTGATGTCTGGTCGAATGAGCTTACAGAGCTAAACGCGAAGATCGAAAAGAAAAAAATGCCGGATGAAATCAAAGCCCAGGCATTGAAAGAATTGGATCATCTCAGCCAGATGGCACCTTTGGCGCCGGAAGCAGGTATTCTTCGCGGATACGTAGACTGGCTGGTGGATCTGCCGTGGTCGGAGATGACCGAGGACAACCTGGATGTGGCGCATGCCGGCAAGATCCTCGAAGAGAATCATTTCGGATTGGCGAAAGCCAAGGATCGCATATTGGAGTACATCGCAGTCAAGAGCCTGAAGCCAAAGAAGGAACGCCAGCCGATCCTCTGCTTTGTTGGACCTCCGGGCACCGGGAAGACATCATTGGGAAGATCGATTGCCACGGCACTGGGCAGGAAGTTCGTGCGCCTTTCATTGGGTGGTGTAAGGGATGAGGCCGAAATTCGAGGTCACAGGCGGACTTACATTGGGGCACTTCCGGGACGGATCATCCAAACCATGAAGCGGGCAGGCACGGTCAATCCGCTGTTCATGCTGGACGAGATCGACAAGATCGGCTCGGACTATCGCGGCGACCCATCCTCGGCGCTTCTCGAGGTGCTGGACCCGGAGCAGAACTTTGCTTTTTCGGATCATTATCTTGAAGTTGCCTACGATCTCTCCAAGGTCATGTTCATTACCACGGCAAACAATCTGGGGACGATACCGCCAGCGCTTCTTGACCGGATGGAGATCATTGAATTTCCGGGGTACATCGAAGAGGAAAAGATCGAGATTGCCCGCCGGTTCTTGATCCCGCGGCAGATCGAGGAAAGCGGGTTGTCCGAAGATGAAGTTCACTTCGACGATCATTCGCTGGAAAAACTGATCCGAGAATACACCTATGAAGCGGGCGTACGCAACCTTGAAAGGGAAATCGGCGGATTGTGCAGGAAGATCGCCCGGCTGAAATCGGAACACAAGCGGTATGCCAAGAATATGAGCCAGGCGATGATCGAGAAATTCCTGGGACCCCCTCAGTTCTTCCTGACAGAAGCTGAACGGCAGGATGAAGTAGGAGTGGCGACAGCCATCGCCTGGACTGAAAATGGCGGCGACATCATGCCTGTGGAAGTACTGATCATGGAAGGAAAGGGTAACTTGCAGGTGACCGGACAAATCGGAGACATCATGCAGGAATCAGCCCAGGCGGCGCTATCTTACCTCAAATCGCGGGCAGAAACACTCGATATTGACCCTGCGATCTTCGAAAATGTGGATATCCATATCCACATTCCCGAAGGCGCCATTCCCAAGGATGGCCCCTCCGCTGGTATTACCATGGCTGCAGCCCTGATCTCTGCCTTTACCGACAGGAAGGTAAAGAAGGAAATCGGTATGACTGGAGAAATTACGCTTCGCGGAAATGTGCTGCCTGTGGGAGGAATTCGCGAGAAGATCCTGGCTGCCCACCGCGCCGGGCTAAAAACCATCCTACTGCCTGAAAAGAATAAAAAAGACCTGGTGGAAGTGCCACGCAAGGTGCGTGAAGACATGAACCTGGTGTTTGTACACCACATGGACGAAGTGGTGAATCTGGCTTTACAGGAACCGGTGGAGGTTGCGGACTCACCGGTAAAAAAGATTACCCGGAAGGCGCAAAAAAAGAGGCCGAAGGATTAATCAGACAAACAAAAATGGCAGAGTTTCATACTCTGCCATTTTTCATGTTTCGAGAATTATTGCTTTGGGGTGTTCTTGTTGGCTTGCTCAGATTGGATGGCGATGACGCCATTTTTCACCTGGGCAAGGACCTTTTCGGTCTCATTCTGAAGCGCAGTCAGCGACTGAAGCACGTATTCATCAGCATCGCGTTTGGTCTGTTCGCTTTCCAACCTTGCCTGGGCGATGATCTGATCTGCCCGTGCCTGGGCAGCCTGGGCAACCGGGTCCTTATCAACCAGCTTGTCGCCCTTTTCACGGGCTAAAGCCACCGTACGGTTGGCTTCTTCCTGCGCCTGGGCGAGGATGCGGTCGCGCTGGGCAAGCAGCTGTTGTGCCTTCTTGATCTCATCGGGAATGGATACCCGCATCTGATCGATGATATCCAGCATCCGGTCTTCGTCCACCACCACATTGTGCGTGAACCAAATCGGGCGGCTTTCGTTAAATAATTCTTCCAAGCGGTCAACCAGATGCAAGATGTCCATAAACGCCTCCTGCTGTAATTATATGAGAAAAAGCCAAATTGTATCAATCCCTTTTGATCATCAAAGGAGAGATGGCATCCCTGGATGCGAGTTCGTCAAAACGCCGATAGAGAGCTGTTGCGACGAATGGAGGCACCATGGTGGAGACGTCTCCACCCAGCGAGGCAATTTCACGCACGGTGGAGGAAGAGAGGAAAGAATGAGCTTCTGAGGCGATCAGCGCGATGACTTCCACTTCGGGCGCCAGTCGGTGATTTGCCAGCGCCATGCGAAATTCCAACTCGAAATCGGAAAACACGCGCAAACCGCGGACGATTGCCTGAATGTTGTTCTTCTTGCAATATTCCACCGTCAAACCATTGTAGCCAGTGACCGTGACATTGGGAATGTCTTTTAACGCTTCTTTTACCAGATCAAGGCGTTCTTCAGGGGAGAAAATGAATTCTTTTAGTGGTTTATCGTAGACACCGACGATCAACTCACCCACAAGTTTCGCAGACCGGCGGGCGATATCAATATGACCATTGTGGATGGGGTCAAATGAACCTGGAAAAAGAGCACGTATCATGGGATCATCCTAACTTATATCAGAGGGAGTGGATTGCCAGAATTGGGCAAGTTTCCGGGAAAGCGCCTGGTTTTCAGGCAAGGAGAGTGAAGGATCTGCGGCAAATAAACTCTCTGCCTGGTTGCGGGCTTTTTCAATCAACCTGATATCGGTGATGCTGGCAAGTTTCAAATCAGCAAATCCCGATTGGCGGTAGCCAATGAAATCGCCAGGTCCGCGTTGTGAAAGGTCTTTTTCTGCCAGGACGAAACCGTCATTGGTCTCGGTCATGACAGAGAGGCGTTCATTTTCGGTGGCGTCGTCACTGCTCGGAATGAGCAGGCAGTAGGATTTCTCGCTGCCTCTGCCGACCCTACCGCGCAGTTGATGCAGTTGCGCGAGGCCAAAACGCTCAGCTCCTTCCACGAGCATGATCGTGGCATTGGGAACATCCACCCCAACCTCAATTACAGTCGTCGAAACAAGGATCTGAAACTCCTTATCGCGGAATCGAAGCATGACCTTGTCTTTCTCATCTGGTTTCATCTTGCCGTGGAGAAGGCCTAATTTGAACTCGGGAAAAACCTCCCGCTGCAGCTGGTCATGCTCATTAACAGCCGCTTTAACCTCAGTCTCTTCGGAGTTTTCGATAAGCGGATAGACAATGAACACTTGCCGCCCCTGCGCGACCTGAGAACGAATCAATTGATAGGCACGCTCGCGTTCCAACGGGCTGAGAACATGGGTTTCCACGGGCTGCCTGCCAGCCGGCATTTCATCCATGACGGAAAGTTCAAGATCGCCGTAAAGCGTCAGTGCGAGCGACCGAGGGATGGGAGTGGCAGTCATTACCAGCAGGTGAGGATTGGTGCCTTTTTCGCGCAATTTGGCACGCTGCGCCACACCGAAACGATGCTGTTCATCGATCACTGCAAGTTCAAGGTTTTTAAAATCCACATTATCTTCAATCAGCGCATGGGTGCCAATGATTAATTTAATCGTTCCGTCTGCAAGAGATTGCTTGATTTGGCGTTTATCGGCTTCCGAGGTATCGCCAGTGAGAAGACGGATTTCTTCCGGACGAAGGCAGGGAGAGTCAGTTTCGTTGGATGCGAGTAAATTGGTGAGATTCCGATAATGCTGCTCGGCCAGGATGCTGGTGGGTGCCATAAAGGCGCTCTGGGCGCCATTACGAGCAATGACCCAGGCGGCAGTGGCGGCTACGATCGTCTTTCCAGACCCCACATCTCCCTGGAGCAGCCGGTTCATGGGATGCCCTGAGGAAAGGTCCCGCCGAATATCGGAAATCACTCTCTGCTGTGCATTGGTCAACGAATAGGGTAGTTTTCCAATAAATGTATTCAGTGATTCATCATCTATTTCAAAACGGGCAGCGGAAAGACCCTGCCAGTTCTGTTTTTGCTGGAGCACACCAAGCTGCAGGAGGAAGATCTCATCAAAGGCAAGCCTGTCGCGAGCACCCTTGAGTGATTCCTGACTGGTTGGATAGTGGATATTGCTGAGGGCAAAAGCCAGGTCTGGAAGGCCGGCTGAAGATCGAATAGAATCCGGCAGAAAGTCCGGTACCTTGGGGGCATAACGCGTGAGCACCTGGTGGATGCTTTCGCGGACCATCTGCGGTGTCAGATCCTTGACAAGCGGATAGACAGGGATGATCCCGTTGGTACTGAGATGCACTTTTTCTATCGGCTCGAAGTCGGGATCGACCATCTGCTTGCGACCGAGGAAGGAAGTAACCTCGCCCGATATGACCAGTTGGGTCCCCCGGTTGAACTTGTTGATGAAGAATTTGTCAGCGTATTTACCGCGGCGAAAGAAAACCAGCCTCATGAAATCGGTGCCATCGGTAACGATGACTTCACCGCGTGTCAAATGAGGTTGTGAAACCACCGAGCTGCTCTGAACTGTCGCAATGATGGTCAGCTTTTCACCGATATTTACGTGATTGATGGTTTTCAGCATGCTGAAATCATCGTAGCGGCGTGGGAAATAATACAACAAATCGTTGAGTGATTTGATGCCGATCTTCTTGAATATTTCCGCCCTGCCTGAAGCAATGCCGCGTAATGTGGTCACAGGGGCATTCAAACCGATGGTTTCGTTTGGCTGATCGGGCGATGGGTGTTGTTGGGGTGCCGAGGCTGGTTTGATCGGTTGAGGCTGTGCCTGCGGATGCTGCGGCGCTTCAGCCATTTGGGGTTCTGGTTTGGATTCTGCCCTTGGAGATACGGCTGGAGGAGCTTTAGTACTGGTGGTATTTTCGATTTCCTGGATCAATTCCTCCAAGAGGACCTGCCTGGCTTCAGGTGAGATGGCACCATAATTCTCAAGTCCGGTCTTCACGGCTGTGATCAGGGAATCGGGTAGGTGATCCTTTTTGGCTTCAAACACCCAGTTTCCCAATATCTTATCCAGACCTCCAATAATGGTGCGGTCTTGATAATGTTTTTCTTTTTCAAGCTGAAAGTATTTGAGTAAGCGGTCGACAGAGAAAGGCATAACTGAATTTTACCGCAAGTTGACAGCTTTACCTGTGTGCTGCCAATTGAAAATCATGCCTCAGGTTCTCCATCAACGCCAGACCAAATGCTCTTGGGCCAATCAGGCTGGCGAGAAAAGGGTTGATTGGATATTCTGAGTAACCAGCTTCGCTGCCTACTTCCTCAATATGCTGGTGAAGTATGCGCATTTCAGAGATCGCCGGAGGAGCAGGTTGAAGAATGGTAAGCTGCTTAACATCGTCGAATTCGTCAAAGAATTCGATGAAGTAATCCAGGGCGCCCTTGACATTCTTCACCTTTTCAAGAGGGTTGAACTTCCCATCTTCAATAGTGAAAATGGAAAGCAGGGAGATCATTTCTCCAACCACCGATTGGGCATAATCAATGGAACCGTTCAAATGTAAGTAGGAAAGATTGGAAGTACAGATCAGCATGTAAACGTGCGGAATGAGTTTGCGAAGGTATTGCTCTACTGCATCTGCATCAATTCCATTCGACAGCATCTCGCTGGCGGTTTGCACGATCATCCCCAGGCCAATGGAAATATTCTGTGAATCGATGCAGTGAATTCGCGCCCGGCCATGCAATTTGGCTGAGATGCCGCTAACCTGGTCATAGAGCGGATTTAATTCCTTTGAGAGAAGAATGATGAACAGGTCGTCGTATTGAGGCAAAAGTGAGGCAAGCGTGTCGTTGATCGTCTCATTGGATAGAGGAACGATCCTGGGCTGGAAATCCGGAGAGATCTGACGCGGAAAACTCCCTATCTTTAGCTCATTCTGCCGCGTGAAGGTTTTCCCGTTGATCTCGATTTGATGGTTGATAATTCGGATGTCATGCGAACCCGAAAAATTCGGCTGTGCAAATTGAACAGAGCTGTCGGTGATGATGCAATAACTTGACATGGATTATTCAACTGAGATGATGAACTGGTAATGAGGCTGTCCGCCTGAATGTATTTCTATTTCGTGATCAGGGTAAGTCTCCTGGATCACTTCACCAATCCGATCCACTTCATCCTTGGAAATGTTATTGCCATAAAGCAGGGTGATGCGTTCACGGGATTTGGTTTCAGCTTTTTCAAGTACCTGCATGCAAGCTTCTTCCACCGAAGAAGAGGCAACCACCAGTTGACCATTCAGCAGGCCAATGACTTTGCCTTCTTCCACCCCAACGCCGTTCAATTCAACAGAACGGGTGGCAATGGTGATTTCGCCGCACTCCACCTCGGATAGCGCTTCGTTCATATCCTCAACGATTTTGTCAAAAACACCATCCGGATTGATGCGCAAGATTGCAGCCAGACCCTGGGGGATGTTCTTGCTGGGGATGACCGACACATTCTTTACTGAAAGGGATTTTGCCGTGTTTGCAGCCAGAATGATGTTCTTATTATTTGGCAATATAACAATATTATCTGTAGGCAAATTCTCAAAGGCATTCAGAATTTGTTCTGTGCTCGGGTTCATCGTTTGGCCGCCCTCGACTATCCCTGCTGCCCCGAGGCTTGCAAAAATCCGCGAAATACCCTCTCCAGGAGAAACAACCACCACAGCGATTTGTCCAGGTTGAACCTCAGCCAGAGTAAAGCTGGGCATTTGTGCCCGTAGATTTTCACGCGCTTCCTTTGTCCAGAGGCCGATTTTGGATATGTATTCAATGGGAAGATTTTGCTTTCCATCCTCCACATGTATATGCATCCGATACATACCCTCGCCTTCGCCCACCTGGATTGAGGTTCCGATGGTCGAAAGATCCTGGTAGAACGACTGCAGATCCAGCTCCTTGAAGGGCTTGAAGTCGATCACGACCTCAACGTCCTGTCCTTCTTCGATTTCTTCCATTGCCTGACCTATATTGATCGCATCAAGGGGCTGAACCACCGCGGAAGCGGCTTCCAACGAAGCGCCTTGTATTTGACGCAAGATTCCCTCAAAAAGAAAATAAAGTCCCTTGCCACCCGAATCGACCACGCCGGCAGTCTTCAGTATCGGGAGCAGTTCAGGTGTGTTCCTCACAGAAACATCAGCGGCTTTGACCACGTCCTCGAGTATCTTCTCGAAGGTTGCTCCAGCTTTCAGTGATTCATCCGCAGCGGCGGCAATATCTTTGATCACCGTTAATATTGTTCCTTCAACCGGGCGGACTACACCTTTGTATGCAGTATTGCGGCTTTCCGCCAGTGCATTGACGAAGGTTCTTGAATCCATTTCGGGTAGGCTGTCCATCGAACGAGCAAATCCGCGCAGAATTTGCGAAAGGATCACACCGGAGTTGCCGCGAGCACCCATCAAAGCACCCTGGGCAAGATCCTTGGACATTTTTCCGACGTTTATCTCAGAGGAATTGACAATTTCGTTATAAGCAGCCTGCATGGTCAGAACCATGTTGGTGCCAGTATCACCATCCGGAACTGGAAAAACATTCAACGAATTGACCGTTTGCTGGTTTGCTTTTAGCCAGGTCAAAGCAGCGGCGATATGTTGTTTGAATTGCTGTCCATTAAGCGATTTAGGATGGGAGGTAGGTTCTTGCGGCGATGGCCTGCTCGAAATCGTCTTGTCGGTCATGATTCTCCAAATACGCGTGAAGTGATGTCAATCCGTGTTGCTGATTCTCAGTCCGCGAACATGAACATTTACATTCTTGACCGAAAGACCGGTGGTGTTTTCAACACGGTATTTTACATTTTCTGCAACGCTTGTTGCCACGGACTTGATTCTGGTTCCGTATTCGACAATGATATAGAGGTCGATTGTAACAGAATTTTCCTCAATGGTGACCTCCACACCCATGGTGGGGTCCTTTGCCAGGCTCTGGGTAAGACCGCTGGCGATGTTCTTGGCGGTAAAGCCAACTACGCCATAAGACTCCATGGTCGTTTGGCTGGCGATGGTAGCAATAGCTCGATGTGAAAGGAAAATGGAACCGATCGGATTATTCGATGTTGTCATGGTCTATATCCCTCTGTTTATAACATCCTTTCTTGAAAAAAGATACGGTATGTGATACAATCGCAGCCTGTCAGTAGTCTCAACATTTGATTTTACACAATATTGCAATAATTGTAAGGAAAGGATCTCGAAATGGCAAAGTGCGAATCTTGCGGTAAAGCCACCACCTTCGGTCATAACCGAAGCCACTCATTGCGTGCAACCCAGCGTACCTTCAAGGCGAATCTGCAAAAGGTGACGGTTGTTGAGAATGGTCAAAAGGTTCAAAAAGTTCTCTGTGCGCGGTGCATCCGCACCATGGTGAAGGTAAGCTAATCTGGTGGAAATTAAAAAATACGGCGAAAGCCGTGTTTTTTATTTTAATGCCGTCCGCAATTCCTTTACAGCCTGGGAAATCCCCAGCGGATTCTTGAAGATCGAATTCCCGGAAACAAAGACATTGGCTCCTGCGTCCCGAACCAGACTGATGGTTTGTGGAGTGATGCCGCCATCCACCTGAATGTCAGGGTCAACATTCCACTTTTTGCATAATTCGTGAACGGCTTTGATCTTGGAAGTTGACTCCGGGAGAAATTCCTGCCCCGAATATCCCGGATTAACCGACATCACCAAAATCATGTCAACAAGCGGCAATAGATATTCGATCGATGCGGGGGAGGTTCCAGGATTGATTGCCAGGCCTGCGCGGCACTTCAACGATTTTATGAGTTGAAGCGTACGGTGTACATTGGGATTACCTTCTGGATGAATGGTCAAACCATCTGCGCCAGCGCGAACAAAATCCTCCACAAAGTTCTCAGGCGCTTCAATCATCAAGTGAACATCCAGTGGAAGAGTCGTCACCCGTCGGCAGGCTTCGACGATAAAGGGTCCCATGGTGATATTGGGGACAAAATGACCATCCATCACGTCCACATGGATCCAGTCCACCCCCGCCTGTTCACAGAATTTGATCTCATTTCCAAGATTGGTGAAATCCGATGAGAGAATGGATGCTGAAAGAAGTGTGTTCTTCATTATGCCCCCAGTAGAGGTTTGATGGTGAACCAGACGTATAGCCAGAAGGGGATTAATCCGCCGGCGAGTAAAACCGCCAGAAGGGCATAGCCGACTGTTTTCCAGTTGATCTCGTTTCGTGATTCATCAGACTTGCGATTCACTTGCGTTTGCGGTATCGGAGGAACTGCAAGAGAAGGGTGGGTATCTCCTGTGGAAGCAGCAACAGGATACAGATTGATCGGTTGTGATCCAAAGGTCATCAGCACCCGACCCAACTGGTCAGCCGTGCGGTAGCGTGCAGAAGGTTCACGCGACAGCACCTTGAGGATGATCTTTTCCAGGGATTGCGGGATGGCCGGGTTGATCGCTGAAGGAGGAGTGGGGGAGGATTCCTCACGCATCTTCGCCAGTTCAGTATCATTATTGGTGGAATACGGCAGCATTCCAGTAAAGAGTTCGTACATGACCACGCCAAGCGAATACACATCAGAAGCGGGGGATGGAGGCTCTCCTTTGGCTTGCTCGGGAGAGAGATATTGCGGAGAACCCCAGACTACTTCAGCCCGTTCCTCGGCGTTGATTGTCGAAAGGGCGCGGGCGATGCCAAAATCTGTGATCTTCAAGCGCGAATCATTGGTCACCAGCATGTTATGCGGCTTCACGTCGCAGTGAACAATTCCCGAGCGGTGCGCATAGCCAAGAGCAGAGCAAGCCTGGATCATCAGGGGGATGCCTTCCTCGGGTTGATACGCTCCTTTTTCCTGGATCCGGGTCTTCAGGTCATTGCCGGGGACAAATTCCATGACGATGAAAATGCCCTGGGGATCGATCCCAAAATCATAAACGGTCACAATCCCAGGGTGCGATAGGTTGGCAGCAGCCCGGGCTTCCTGCCGAAAACGGTTTTGAAAGGCTTCATCACGAGAAAAATCACTGCGCAAGAGTTTGACGGCAACCGTTCTTTCAAGCATCAAGTCTCTGCCTTCAAAGACAAGAGCCATTCCACCTCTGCCAATTTGGCGAACCAATTGGTAACGGTTAAGCAGAAGCACTCCAAGCGAGTTTTGATCTTCCATACGTTGAGATTATAACATGCGCGAGTTACCAGAATTTCGTTTATAATTTTTTGAACTGAATATCGGAAATAGGATTTCTGGAAAAATGAAAATTGTTATTAACAAATTTACTTTAGTCGGGGGAGGGCTTGTTTTCCTTGTCCTGGCGGTATATATCGTTCTATTGGCCAGTGGAATTACCTACAAGAACGAAGCGCAAACCACACCCAAAGCTGCACTTACCGTCTTACCTGCCTCGAGTATTCCCACGCAGGACCTTTCTCTCCTGGTCCAGACCCCCACAGCTACGCCGCAGGCGGTCGCCACGGATCAAAACGGAATAGGCGTGGGCGTTTATGTCCAAATTACGGGCACTGACGGCGCGGGTCTTCGCATAAGGGAAGGCGCAGGCAAAAGTTACACCACCAGCTTTCTGGCGAATGAATCTGAAGTCTTTAAGGTCATTGGCGGTCCGGTGACTGCGGATGACATCGTCTGGTATCAATTGGTGGCACCTTACGATGAGAACCGTCAGGGATGGGCATCAGCGGAATACCTGGTCAAAATTCAAGGACAATAAAATCGGCTGCGTAAGCAGCCGATTTTATTTCTAGAAGTCAAAGTACTTTTCAACTTCGTATGGATGAGGGCGCAGCCGAATTTCGTAATCCTCTGCTCGCTTCACCTTGATCCAATCCTTGATCATCAATTCATCAAAAACATGATTGACCAACAGGAATTGGTGGTCATCCTCTAGGCATTTGACGGCTTCTTCAAGAGATGTGGGCAGCCGCTTGATGGCTGCGCGTTTTTCCTCTGAACAGCTAAAAATATCCTCGTCGATCGGACCGAATCCTTCCAGGGTTGGATCAATCTGGTTCTTGATTCCGTCGAGCCCTGCCATCAGCATGGCAGCTTCAGCCAGGTACGGATTGCAGGTGGCATCGGGCGGGCGGAATTCGAAGCGTACTTTTTCAGGCTGCGTGGCGTACTTGGGAATTCGAATTGCAGCGGAGCGGTTACCAGAGGAGAAGAAGCAATTTACAGGGGCCTCATATCCCGGCACCAACCTGCGATAAGAGTTCGTGGATGGATTGGTAAAGGCCAGAATAGCAGGAGCGTGTTTGAGAAGCCCTCCGATATAGTAAAGCGCCGCTTGACTGAGTAGATTCACTCCTCCGGCATCGTAGAAGGCATTCATGCCATTTTTGGTCAGCAGTTGATGAAAGTGCATCCCGCTGCCAGCTTCAGAAAAGAGCGGTTTGGGAAGGAAAGAAACGGTATATCCATATTGGGCGGCGATCATTTTGGTGAAGTATTTCACCATCATCACTGAATCGGCGGCTTTTACCAATCCCAGGAGCGGAGTTTCCACCTCGCATTGTCCAGCACCACCAACCTCATGATGATGATACTTGACTGGAACTCCAGCATCTTCCAATGCGATGGTGATCTCTGACCGCAGATCGAACAGCTTATCCTTTGGAGGGATGATATGGTATCCGCCGTGCGTGGGAATGTAATTACCCTCGCCGCCCTCCGGATTGTTCCAGATGGCTTCGGGACCTTCCAAACGGTAGGCAGCCACATGGGTGTTGTTTTCAAAGGTAGCGCGGGAGAATACGTAAAACTCAAATTCAGGTCCCCACTTGCTCGCGTCCGCAACACCGGTGGATGCTATGGTTTCTTCGGCACGTCTGGCGATCTGACGAGGATCCTGCAAGAAAGGTTTCTTGGTATCAGCCTCAACGGTGGAGCAAATGAAGCTCAAACAGGCAAATTCGGAAAAGGGATCCACAAAACCTGTTGCGAGATCCGGAATCAATGCCATGTCGCCTGATTTGACTGATTTGAGACCTACACTTGAGCCGTCAAAACCCACCCCGGAAATCAGCGTGTCTTCATCGAATTCCTGGGTAGAAAGCGTTACATGATGCCATCTACCCCAAAGATCGATAAATTTAAGATCGACCAGGCGGATTTCACGCGCTTCAATAAAGGACTTGACTTCATCAAAATTAGAAAACATGACCTCTCCAAAAAGTGAATTGGTTGCTTGATCTAATTCTACCTGAGGTGATCTGTTTGGCAAAGCTTCCAATGTTGAAAACTCGGTGAATATTATGTCGATTTTATTGCGAAAAACGATAGGTTGGCTATAATCGAGCCTAGGGTAAACATTTTCTTCCATCGGAGGAAGCTCTGGAAACACGCCGAATTTCGCAAAATAGCACAGGAAATACAGGCTCCTTCAACCAACTGAGGGCCGGAACCCTGCTGGTCAATCGTTATCAGGTACAGGATGTGATTGGCATTGGGGGTATGGGGTCGGTTTATCGGGCTCGAGATATGCACTTCCCCAGCGTGCTTAAACTTGTGGCTGTGAAGGAAATGATCAACCAGGCGCCGGATCCATTGGTCCGGCAAACCATTGTGCAAAACTTTGAACGGGAAGCCAATATTCTTGTTACGTTGAACCACCCTTCCATTCCTAAAATCTATGATTTCTTTACCCATGACGAACGCTCCTATCTCGTAGAGGAATTCATCAATGGCAAGGATTTGGAAACCATATTGCGCCAAAATCAGAATCCCATCCGGGAAGATCAGGCGATATTATGGGCGATTGAAATTTGCGATGTCCTGGAATATCTGCATACGCATCAACCAGAACCCATAATTTTCCGCGATATCAAGCCGTCCAACATCATGATCAACCAGTTGAACCGTGTGGTTTTGGTGGATTTCGGTATTGCCAAGGTTTTCAAAACTGGTCAGAAAGGTACCATGATCGGCACCGAAGGATACAGCCCCCCTGAACAGTACCGCGGGGATGCTTCACTTCAAACAGATTTATATGCCCTGGGAGCAACATTGCACTACATGCTCACGCATTGCGACCCCAGGCTTGAAGCGCCGTTTTCTTTCAAAGATCGACCGGTCCGTGAGATCAACCCCTCTGTGACGCCAGAACTTGAGGTGATCATCGAGACAGCGCTGCAATATAACCCCGAGGATCGCTTTCCAGCGGCGTCAGACATGAAGGCTGCACTGGTTGCCCTGGCCCGGCGCACAGGCGCATTGACCAAAGCGACCTCTGCAAAGCTGACCCTTCAAGAACAGGTAGTGTCACCGGTTTGGGAATTCAACTTTGAGGATGAAGTCCGCAGCTCTCCAACGGTCGAGGCGGGCATCGTCTATGCCGGGTCATATGACAACAACATTTATGCTCTCACAGCGTCCAAGGGTGAATTCCTCTGGAAATATGCCACCGAAGGCGGCATCACCTCTAAACCACTGGTTGACAATGGCATCCTTTATTTTGGCAGTGAAGATGGCAAACTTTATGCGGTGTCGGCGAAGAATGGAAAACCAATGTGGGATTTCCCAACAGGAGCACCGATTCGGGGTTCAGCACGCATCGCCGAAGGGCATGTCTTTTTTGGATCTGACGACAACAACCTGTATGCTGTAAATATCGCCTCGTATCGCAAAAGCTGGTCGCTGAACACAGAAGGCGCCATCCGATCAACGCCGTTCATCCAGGGAGGGCTGATCTATTTTGGGAATGAAGCCAGCGAATTCATCTGTGCTGATTTCCGAGGTCAGATCAAATGGCGATTCAACGCCCGGCGGGCAAATACCTCGTCAGCTCTGGTGATCGACGGCATCGTCTATTTTTCATCTCTTGATGGAAATTTCTACGCCCTGGATGCCAAATCAGGATGGGTGATTTGGAGATTCCGCATGGACAAAGGTTCCATTTCTTCACCCTGCGCGATGGAAAACATGGTTTTCGTGGGTTCGGCGGACAATAATATCTACTGCCTGGACCGGTCCAGTTCGCGTGAAATCTGGCGATTCAAATGCGATCACCAGGTTAGTGGATCACCTTCAATCTATAACGGAGGAGTCTATTGCGGAACCGCGGACGGAACGTTCTATTGCCTGGATTACAAGACAGGACGCCAGAGATGGAAGTATGTGACACACGGCCCCATTACCGGAACACCCGCTGCAGCGAATGACCTGATATATATTGGATCCAGTGACCACAAGATTTATGCGTTTCTACCCTGATCGACGTTTATAGGAGCCTTTGTGAATAAGTACTTTCGGAATTTGTTCAAAACGAAGAAATCGGAAGCAACGACCCTGGTCCAGAATATTCAGACGACGCCATTGTCCGAAGATCAGATGACACCTGCAGTGGTTAAATCTCCAAAGGTTTTTCCACAGCAGTTCCTGGCAGGGTCAGGGCAATCCAATGGAATGCAGCGGGATCATAATGAAGATACACTCGTCGCCATCAGCACGCTGGTGTCAGATGGAGATATTGAGCTGCCATTTGGTATTTATATTGTTGCGGACGGCATGGGGGGGCATATTCACGGGGAGGCAGCTTCGAAGGCGGCTGCCAGAGTGGTGGCAAAATACTTGATCTCCAGGGTCTATAACAAATTGATTGATCCGCTGCCCGAGCCCATGGAGAAGAGTCTGCAGGAAACCATGGAAGGAGCGATATTGGAGGCGCAAAAGGCTGTGCAGCGCTTTGCACCGGGGGGAGGTACAACTTTGACCTGCGCGATGATTTTGGGTGAACAGGTCACTCTTGGACATGTGGGTGACAGCCGCGCCTATTATATATATCCAGATGGACGCAACCAACGCCTTTCGCAGGATCACTCTCTGGTTCAGAGAATGGTGGATATGGATGAGATTACGGAGGAGGAGGCGCTGGCTCATCCCAGCCGGAATGTCCTGCTGCGCGCTTTAGGACAAAGCGATCCCATTCGTCCAGATATTCAAACCCACCAGATTCCCCAGGGAGGTTCAATCTTATTGTGCAGCGATGGCTTATGGGGTGTTGTGAGTGAAAATGAGATCAACCGCGTGGTGAACACCATTCAAGATCCAAGCCTTGCATGCAGTAAGCTGGTGGAAATGGCGAACAAAGCTGGCGGACCTGATAATATTAGCGTGATCATAGTTCGAATCGCTGGAGGATAAGAAAAGGAAGATGGGGGATTACTACGATATTCTAGGATTGGACCGGGGAGCAACGCTGGACGATATCCGCGCTGCCTATTTTGATATGGTGCGCACAGCCCACCCGGACGCCAATCCAGATCCTGACGCCAAGGAAAAATTCCTGGAAATTCAGGAAGCCTATGAGGTGTTAAGAGATCCTCAAAAAAGGAAAAAATACGATAATTTCCTTCCGGATGCTGCAAAGAAAGACCCCCTGGTGAAAGTTACTGTCAAGCTTAGCAAAACCGACGTGAAGAAGATGGAAGAACCTCAGTTGATTTATGCGCTGATGGAGATGGAATGCATTGCAAAAGAAGAAGAAATCAACCATCCGCAGACTCATTATTGCTTCGTCATTGATCGTTCGACATCCATGGATGGAGAACGCATGGCAATGGTCAAAGCAAATTTCCTGAAGATATTGCCGAAGTTGCATCCCCGGGATTTGGTATCCATTGTCACATTCAGCGACCGCCCCGATTTGCTTTGTTCGTCCGCGCCAATTGACAGCATCACGTCGATTGCAGAGAAAATCCAAAACATCACTTGTTCCGGGAGCACCGAGATCTATAAGGGGCTCAAAGCTGGAGTCGATTTGCTGCGACTTGGGGGAATTGGCAATCCAAACCGGCATATTATCTTGCTGACTGACGGTCATACGTACGGCGATGAGGAAGCTTGTCTGAAGCTTGCTGCAGAGGCATTTACCCAGGGAATTATGATCAGCGCAATGGGATTGGGCTTTGAATGGAATGATGTTTTTCTGGATAGATTAGCCACAAGTACAGGCGGCAGTACAGTATTTGTAAATTCCAAGGAAGATTTATATAATTATCTTGACCAAAAGATCGATCATGGCAACAATATCTATGCTGGAAATATCATTTATGAATACAAGTGTGACCCGGAAGTGCGTTTGAAAAGTGCTTTTCGACTGCAGCCGGAAATCATGCCGCTGGTGTGTAACAATCCAATTCCATTGGGTGATATTGCGTACAGATCAAAATCGCAGTTTCTGTTCGAATATTTGGTTGATACGAGCCGCTGTACAAAGGAAGTTGTCCACTTAACCAGAGGAAGGGTTAGAATGGAGGTGTTTTCCGGTGCAGCATCGCAGGCAAAGATCAACTTCAAGTTAACAAGCAGGATACTGGAAAATGTGGAAAGAGAGAACCCACCCATTGAGATCATCAGCGCGCTTTCCAAGTTGACACTGTACCAGATGCAGGAAAGAAACAGCGCCGATGTCGACAAAGGTGAATATTATTCAGCAGTGAAACGTATGCACTACCTGGCATCCAAGCTGCTCACGCATGGTGATCGGGGATTGGCGCGCCAGATTTTGATCGAAGCTGAAAACATTAACAATAAGCATCGATTCAGCGAAGAAGGCGAAAAACGCATCAAGTACGGAACGCGAAGTCTATTCTTACTTCCTGAACCAAAGCCGAGGATTTCATGATACTCTGTCCGAATTGTCAACACAAGGAATTACCGGGGGCGCTGTTTTGCAGCGAATGCGGCACACAGCTCGTTTCTTTGGATATTCTCAATACGAGATCCATCCAGAAAACCCCTTCAGAGAGTCTGAATCCGCAGATCAAGATACCCGAGGCTGCCCCGAGATCTGCAGGTTCGCTGCAGACTGAACCGACACTCTCACTGCATATCATCGATAGCGGACAGATTCTTCATTTGGCTGAGCGGTCTGAATTCACGCTTGGCAGGACCATTGAAGGTCAGCCCATTTTGCCGGATATCGATCTATCGCCATTTGATGCCTTCACACTCGGTGTTTCGAGATTGCACGCTGCTTTACGGATCATCAACCGCGAGGTTGTGGTCACCGATTTGGGCTCATCGAACGGCACCAGGGTGAATGGACAAAAGGTTGTTCCACATGTGGATTATCCGATCAATCACGGCGATATCATCTCGCTAGGTAAACTAAAGATTCAGGTTTTGATCAGTAAATAGCAGGAGATAGTTGGATGCCGTCAATATTGATCCATCTTTTGAATGAAGATCCTGTATTGGGTGATGTGGATGAGCTTCCGCAAAAAAACGATAATCTCATCTTTGTTAAGAACCCTCGCAGGAGGGATGGCAAAGACCTAAACTACCTGGACGCAAGCGTATCGAATGTGATTTGGCCAATATCCAGGATTAGTTTTATTGAAATCATGTCCACAGAAAAGGACGAAGATATCATATCCTTTGTGCGGGAGTAGGCGATGCCTGACGATTCATTCAAGAACAAAAAGATTTTGGTCGTGGATGATGAAGAGCGCATGGCGAGGTTCATTCGATTGAACCTTGAACATGACGGATTTCTGGTGATTGAAGCTTATCGCGGAATGGATGCAATCCGGATATTACGCGAACAATTGCCCGATATGATCCTTCTGGATGTGATGATGCCAGACATCGACGGTTTTGAGGTTCTCAGAATGGTAAGGGAAGTGAGCACAGTGCCGGTCATTATGCTGACCGCAAAGGGTGAGGAGGACGACCGGATCAAGGGACTTGAAATGGGAGCGGATGATTACATAACCAAGCCGTTCAGTCCCCGCGAGTTAACGAGCCGGGTGAAAGCCGTATTGCGAAGGGTGGAAGCCACTGGCGGTGGCTCCGGTGAAGTGATTGATGTGGATGAGCATTTGAAACTGGATTTTGACCGGCGGGAAGTTTGGTTGGACGACAAGTTGATCAAGCTTCGGCCAACCGAGTACCGGCTCCTGTATCATCTGGTGCAAAATGCCGGCTGGGTGTTAACCTACGATCAAATTTTGTCCAAGGTTTGGGGGTACGAATATCGCGATGAACCTCATTATGTGCGTCTGTATGTGAATTACCTGAGGCAGAAATTAGAAAAAGACCCAGCCAATCCCAAGTATATTCTCACAGAACGGGGTGTTGGCTATCGTTTCGTAGATTTCCGGCGTAAAAATACCAGGGATGATGAAAAGAGTCCTGCGGTATAATTCGATCCAAACAACATGCAGGAGTAAAGATGTTTAGCGAACCCATTCATGTGACCGATAGTGCTTTTGAAAAAACTGTTCTAAATTCATCCATTCCAGTGATCGTGGATTTCTGGGCTCCCTGGTGCGGCCCATGCAAGGCAATTGCTCCTTCCCTTGAGAAGATTGCCAAAGATTATGCCGGAAAGTTGATCGTTGCCAAAGTGAACACTGACGAGAATTCAGATTATGCGCTGAAATACGGCGTTCAGGGCATACCTACCATGTTGTTCATTTCAGGCGGCAAAGTAGTTCATCGAACCGTGGGGTCCCTACCGGAGAAGATGATCCGCGAGACTGTGGATCAATTTCTTGAGGTGGTCAAAACCGCATAAAAAAAGCGCCCGAAAGGGCGCCTTTTTTTATCTCACTCGCCGGGAACTCGCTCGATGCAAGCTCCAAGAGATTTGAGTTTTTCGTCCACTCTTTCATAACCGCGGTCGATTTGTCCGATGTTGCGAATGACTGATTTGCCTTTGGCTGAAAGGGAGGCCAGCACCAACGCCATTCCGGCGCGAATATCCGGACTTTCCATCTTCTCACCAGCAAGCTGGGTAGGGCCTTGAACAATGCAGCGGTGGGGATCGCAGAGAACGATTTGGGCACCCATGCCGACCAATTTGTCTGTGAAGAACATCCTGGACGGGTACATCCAATCATGGAAAAGGACGGTCCCTTTCGCCTGTGTGCCAATCACAATGGCGATGCTCATCAAATCGGTTGGAAAAGCCGGCCATGGCATAACATTGATCGTGGGTATCATGCCGCCAAGATCAGGTTCAACAACGAGCTCCTGGTCGGCGGGTACAAACAGATCCTCACCACGGATTTCCCAGCGCACGCCAAGACGTTCAAAAACCAGGCGAACCATATCCAGGTATTGAGTACCAGCATTTTTGATTGTGATCGAGCCGTGGGTCACGGCGGCGGCGCCAATAAAGCTGACCACCTCCAGGTAATCGGGTCCAATGGTGAATTCTCCGCCGTGCAGCCTGTCAACGCCCGTGATGTGCAAAGTGTTTGAGCCAATGTTCTCGATTTTGGCACCCAAGGAATTCAGGAAGTGGCATAGTTCCTGGATATGCGGTTCGGAGGCAGCGTTGCGTATGATGGAAAACCCTTTCGCCAAAACTGCTGCCATGATGGCATTCTCTGATGCGGTCACGCTTGCTTCATCAAGAAGAATATCAGCCCCGTGAAGTTGCGTCGCATGAAAGTGAAAAGACCGGTCGTAGATGATCTCTGCGCCTAGTTTGCGGATGGCGAGCATGTGCGTATCCACACGCCTTCTGCCAATCACATCACCACCAGGGGGCGGCAAAAGCAACTCACCGGCACGGGCAGTCACAGGTCCGGCGAGCAGGATGGATGCCCGTATTTTACGGCAAAGATCCGGGTCTAGTGTAGTGGGAATGACTTGCCTGGCATGCACCTTCCAGGTGGACCGGTCAATTTCAGTAACTTCGACACCCAGGCTCATGATCAATTTCCTCATGATTTGAACGTCCTGGATGTCTGGTACATTGTGAAGAATGACAGGTTCCTCTGTAAGCAGACAGGCAGCTAGCAAAGGGAGGGCGGCATTCTTATTGCCAGCAGGTGTCATTTCACCTGACAGGGGAATACCGCCTTCAATCAGGAATTTTTCCATTTCAACCTCTCCGTGGTTTGTAATTGATCATCTGGAACGGAATTATGGCAGGGGAAGCTAATGGAAGTGTATAACATCCATCAAAAATTGTCGAGGGATTCAAAATGGTGAGCAACTCTGCTTTGGGATTGGGGTTAATCTGTTGTGCGCAATTCCCAGAAAGATGTAAACTATTGATTGTCTGCGTGCCATAATCCCATACGATATTATTACGAGGAAAAAAGATGATCACTATTGAGCAGGTTGATCTGGATAACAAGAAGGCTGTGAATGAGTTTGTCCAATTTCAATATGATCTTTACAAAGGGGTCCCGCAATTTTGTCCTCCATTTTATGCTGACATCAAGTTGATGATGAACAAGAAGAAGCATCCATTCTTTGAGCACTCGGATGGAGATTTCTTTGTCGCTCGCAATGACGGGAAATTGGTGGGACGTATTGCAGTGATGGAAAATCGGCCCTTCAATAAGTATCACGAAACTAAGAAAGCACAGTTCTATCTATTTGATTGCATCAATGACCAGGAAGTAGCAAACAAGCTTTTTGGGCGGGCTTTTGAATGGGCTCGTGCCAGGGGATTGAACCAGATGGTAGGCCCAAAGGGTTTCAACGCTTTTGACGGCTACGGCATCCAGACTGAGGGATTTGAGCATCATCAAATGATGATCATGATGAACTACAACTTTCCCTATTATGTCGACCTGGTGACCAATTTGGGATTTGAAACTGAAGTGGATTTCATGTCCTGTTATCTACCCGTGGAGTCATTCCAGATCCCAGAACGGATCAACATCATTGCAGAGAAAGTCATCGAAAAGGGAACTTTAAAGGTTTTAAATTTCAAATCGAAAGCTGAAATTCGAAAGTGGGCACCAAAAATCGGTGAAGCTTATAATGATACCTTTATCCATAACTGGGAATATTATCCCCTCTCTGAAAGGGAAGTACAGAAATTATTAGATGACCTGCTTTCATTCATCGTGCCGAAATTTATCAAGATCATTACCCATGATGAAAAGATCATTGGTTTCCTCATCGGTTTTCCTGATATCACAGAAGCACTACAAAGGAGCAAGGGGCATATTACTCCATGGGGAATCATTGATATGCTGCGCTCCATTAAGACAACAAATTGGATTTCGCTCAATGGCGCGGGAGTGCTGCCCGAGTACTATGGACGCGGTGCAAATGCTTTGCTCTATGCCGAGATGGGGAAAACTTTGAAAGAGGGTCACCAATTCGTGCATGGTGAACTTACCCAGGTGGCGAACACAGCCGAGCAAATGAGAAAGGACATGATTCGGGCTGGCGGACAGCCGTATAAGAATCACCGCGTTTATCACAGAGATATCTAGTCAAAAAAGGGCAGCCATATGGCTGCCCTTTTTATTGACATTGTGATTTGCAGTGATGATACCGATCAGAGGACCTGCCTTCTCAGCAATTGCGCGTTGATTGCGACAATAATGGTACTGAGTGACATTAAGAGTGCCCCTACTGCGGGAGAAAGTAGAATTCCCCAGGGATAAAGAACGCCTGCCGCCAAAGGAAGGGCAACAACGTTGTAACCTGCCGCCCAAACCAGGTTCTGCTGCATTTTGCGGTAGCTTGCACGGCTCAATTCGAATATTCTTGCCACATCCAACGGATTCGATTTTACGAGAATGATGCCGGCGCTTTCGACCGCCACGTCCGTTCCGCTGCCAATGGCAATTCCGACATCTGCCCTGGTTAAAGCAGGGGCGTCATTGACACCATCGCCCACCATGGCCACGACTTCGCCCTGATTTTGAAGTTCCATCACTTTCCGATCTTTTTCTTCAGGTAAAACCTGGCTGAAGTAAAAATCGATATTCAAAGCGCGGGCAACTGAACTGGCAACAGATTCGGAATCTCCAGTGAGCATGGCAACTTGAATTCCTGCATCATGCAAGCGCTCCACAGCCTGGCGGCTTTCGGGACGGATGACATCAGCCAGCGCCAGGGAACCGAGAATCTCGCTGCCACGGACAAGGTGGATCACACTCTGTCCTTTGAGATTGGCTACCTGTTCGAAGGTTGCGTTTTCTCCAGGCAGGGCCAGGTTCAGCATTTCCAGCAGCCGAGGACCGCCCACGTACAGATCCTGATCATTCAATTTGGCATGGATGCCGCGACCTTTGATGGCTTCGAAATTGGTTACATCTACGCTAGGCAGGTTCTTGTCCGCTGCAGAGCGGCGTACTCCCTGAGCCATGGTGTGTTCTGAATCCCCTTCGACGGCAGCAGTCAAAGCCAAAACCTGGTCCGCATCCATTCCGGCAGCCGGTTGAATCGCAACCACGCCGAACCGACCTTCTGTGAGGGTACCAGTTTTGTCAAAGACCACTACATTCACCTGGCGGGCTGATTCCATTTGACGGCGGTCGCGGATTAAAATCCCATTCTTGGCGCCCATTTCTGTTGTAATCGCAATGACCAGGGGAATTGCCAACCCCAGCGCATGCGGGCAAGCGATCACAAGAACTGTGGCAACCCGTTCTACTACTTTGACATTGAATCCTGTTCCAATGACCCAAGCAACAGCTGTGAGCGCTGCGACTCCCAGGGCGATATAAAAAAGCCAGCCGGCAGCTTTGTCGGCAAGCACCTGGGTATCGCTTTTTGATTCCTGGGCTTGCTTTACCAAACGCATGATTCCTGCGAGGGCAGTTTGATCACCCGTGGCGGTGACCGAAACCCGTAAACTTCCATCACCATTGATGGAGCCGCCGATGACCTTATCACCGGCATGCTTGGATACTGGAGTAGATTCACCAGTGATCATGGATTCATTGATTTCAGATTCACCCTCCACGATCTGTCCATCGGCAGGGATACTGGCGCCGGGTCTTATCAGTACCAGATTTCCTGTCTTCAACGAAGAGACCGGTACCGTTTGCGTGACACCATTTTCACCCAGTAACTCAGCGGTGTCTGGCATCAATTTTGCCAGAGCATTCAATGAGCCTGAAGCCTGACGGATACTGCGCATCTCCAACCAATGCCCGAGCAGCATGATGTCAATCAGTGTAACCAGTTCCCAGAAGAAATCCATTGCCCCTGGAATGAACAACGTTGCCAGGCTATAAACGAAAGCCACCGATATCGCCAGGGAAATGAGGGTCATCATTCCCGGTTTGCGGTTCTTGAATTCAGGAATAGCCATTTTCAGGAAGGGTATGCCGCCATAAACAAAGACAATCACCGCAAATATCATCACAAGCCAGCGCGCCTGGGGTAACCCTGTGATTTTGTATCTCAGGAATGACTGAACGCTCTCACTGAAAACCAGAACAGGTATGGATAATATTGTGGAGATGAGGAATTTCTTTTTGAACATTTCCTCATGACCAGAGTGATCAACATGGGCTCCACCATGAGATGAATTGTGATCCATCGAAGCCATTTCATGGGGTTCGTGTTGGGGCTCATGTCCTTCGTGCATCTGGGTGTCGTGCATCGAGTGCGCCATCTCTTTTGATACGTGTTCCGTGTGATTTTCTGCCGGGTGTTGCATGGCATGATGCTCATGGGACGAATGATCGGGGTGGACGATTTTGGCTTCAATTGGTTCCACGGCCGGTTTGCTATCACTTGACTCTGTCGGTGCCTCACCCGATGTTTCCATATCTCCAGAGTTGTGCATCATATGATGGTCATGTGAATGATTTGATGGATCTGTCATCTGTTCAATCCTCCTTGAAAACCACGCAGACAGCCAAAGGGCTATTTCTTATCCGGACCTGAGTGAATGAACCTGCATTATTTCCTCCGAATCAATCGGGTCGTTCAAAGTACACGGCAAGAAGCTATTTCAAACATCCGCCTCAATCAGCAGTATAGCGATGCTTGATCAGAAATGCATTTGATCAGCTAAGGGAGTAGAGAATGAACAGGGAAGGTATTAAAAACAAAAAACTGTTCATTTCTGAACAGTTTTCAGCGGGAGCGACGGGGTTCGAACCCGCGATCTCGGCCTTGACAGGGCCGCATGTTAAACCACTACACCACGCCCCCGAACGGTTTATATATTATCATGGGTTGGAATCATCGTCAAGTTATTCAGCAGAGCAATTTTCGAACACGAATAAAAAGCACCTCGCCATTTGTGACGAGGTGCTGTAGACATCTTTAGCCTTGTGTAACGGCTTTAGGTTTCCTCTTGAACCAGGTGCTCCATTCTTTCTTTTCCCAGATCACAAGAATTGGAGCCGCAATAAAGATGGAAGAATAAGTACCCATCAATAAGCCGATCAACAGGATAAGCGAAAATTCACGTAAAGTTACACCGCCAAACAAAGCCATCGCCAGCAACATAAATTCAGAAGTCATCAATTGAG
>JBDKSE010000002.1:0-162500 GCA_039683035.1 Anaerolineaceae bacterium | reverse complement strand
AAATACTTTCGGCGACCGATAGTGGAACAGTACCGCGAGGGAAAGGTGAAAAGAACCGGGGTAACCGGAGTGAAATAGAACCTGAAACCGTATGCTTACAAGCAGTAGGAGGGCAATAGTATTCCTTCGGGAGTACGAGGCCTGACTGCGTGCCTTTTGGAGAATGAGCCAGCGAGTTACTCTTTGTGGCGAGGTTAAGGGGGCGTACACCCGGAGCCGCAGCGAAAGCGAGTCTGAATAGGGCGAACAGTCGCAGGGAGTAGACACGAAACCAGGTGAGCTACCCATGGTCAGGTTGAAGCGGCGGTAAAACGCTGTGGAGGACCGAACTCTTCACTGTTGCAAAAGCGAGGGATGAACTGTGGGTAGGGGTGAAATGCCAAACGAACTTGGAGATAGCTTGTTCTCCCCGAAATAGCTCTAGGGCTAGCGTTGGACGGGAGTGTTGGAGGTAGAGCACTGACTTGGCTAGGGGGCGTATAGCTTACCGAACCATATCAAACTCCGAATGCCAGCACTCGACGGACAGCAGTCGGACAGTGGGGTATGAGCTTCATTGTCGAGAGGGGAAGAGCCCAGACCGCCAGCTAAGGTCCTCAAGTACAGGCTAAGTGGAAAAGGAAGTGAGATTACTGAGACAGCCAGGAGGTTGGCTTAGAAGCAGCCATCCTTGAAAGAGTGCGTAATAGCTCACTGGTCTAGTGATTTTGCGCCGACAATATAACGGGGCTAAGCCTGACACCGAAGCTGCGGAATCTACCTAAGGGTAGATTGGTAGGGGAGCGTTCTGAGTGCTGCGAAGCCAGACCGTAAGGACGGGTGGAGTGCTCAGAAGTGAGAATGCTGGCATGAGTAGCGAGAAACACGTGAGAAACGTGTTCGCCGAAAATCCGAGGTTTCCGACGCAAGGTTAGTCCGCGTCGGGTTAGTCGGTCCTAAGTCGAGGGCGGAAGCCGTAGGCGATGGAGAACGGGTCAATATTCCCGTACCGCGAGAAGGCGCAAAGAGCGAAGAGGGGACGCAGGAGGATAGACCAGCCTGTTAATGGATTCAGGTGCTAAACCTGTAGGGCGAAGAGAGTGGTAGGCAAACCCGCCACTGGAGCCTGAGGGGTGATGGCGGAGGCCCAGAGCCCGTAAGTGGTTAAGTCCAAGCTGCCGAGAAAAGCCTCTAGCGAGCCCAACGCGACCGTACCGCAGACCGACACAGGTGGATAGGTAGAGTATACCCAGGCGAACGGGAGAACCCTTGTTAAGGAACTAGGCAAAATGACTCTGTAACTTAGGGAGAAAGAGGGCCTGAGGAGGTAAACGACCGAGCGTCGGGAGCCTTATTAGGCCGCAGAGAAACGGCCCTACTGACTGTTTATCAAAAACTTATGTCTCTGCGAAAGCGCAAGCTGACGTATAGGGGCTGACACCTGCCCAGTGCCGGAAGGTTAAAGGGAGAGGTTAGGCTGGGGTAACCTGGTCGAAGCTTTGAACTGAAGCCCCGGTGAACGGCGGCCGTAACTATAACGGTCCTAAGGTAGCGAAATTCCTTGTCGGGTAAGTTCCGACCCGCACGAATGGTGTAACAAGTGGGGCGCTGTCTCAACAAGGGGCCCGGCGAAATTGAAATAGGTGTGAAGATGCATCTTACCCGCAGCAGGACAAAAAGACCCCGTGGAGCTTTACTGCAGCCTGATATTGAACTAGGGCTTGGTCTGTGTAGGATAGGTGGGAGACGATGAAACTGGGGCGCCAGCCTCGGCGGAGTCAGCGTTGAAATACCACCCTGATTGAGTTTTGGTCCTAACCGATACCCGTGAGCCGGGATTGGGACAGTTTCAGGTAGGCAGTTTGACTGGGGCGGTCGCCTCCTAAAAGGTAACGGAGGCGCCCAAAGGTTCCCTCAGGCTGAATGGAAACCAGCCATAGAGTGTAAAGGCATAAGGGAGCTTGACTGCAAGACCAACGCGTCGAGCAGAGTCGAAAGACGGGCTTAGTGATCCCACAGTACCGAGTGGAAGGGCTGTGGCTTACCGGATAAAAGCTACCCCGGGGATAACAGGCTGGTGAGGTCCAAGCGTTCACAGCGACGACCTCGCTCGGCACCTCGATGTCGGCTCATCGCATCCTGGGGCTTGGACAAGGTCCCAAGGGTCGGGCTGTTCGCCCGTTAAAGCGGTACGCGAGCTGGGTTCAGACCGTCGTGAGACAGGTCGGTCTCTATCCGCTGTGGGCGTAAGGGATTTGAGTGGAGCTGCCCCTAGTACGAGAGGACCGGGGTGGACTGACCTCTGGTGTTCCAGTTGTCGTGCCAACGGCATTGCTGGGTAGCTATGTCAGGCAAGGATAACCGCTGAATGCATCTAAGTGGGAAACCTGCCACAAGATTAGATCCCTGTTTTCCCGTAAGGGAGTAAGATCCCAGGTAGACTACCTGGTTGATAGGCAGAATGTGTAAGCGCAGTAATGCGTTGAGCTTATCTGTACTAATGATCGAGGGCTTCTTCATGTGGTGCGGGGAACTCGGCACTCTTTGAAAACTAAACCTACATACTATTCATATAATTGGTAACTTAACATTGTAAAAATGTCTCTTGGTGACTGGAGCGACAGTGGTACACCCGGTAACATCCCGAACCCGGTCGTTAAGGCTGTCAGCGCCGATGGTACTTGGAGGGCGACCCCCTGGGAGAGTAGGTCGTTGCCAAGAGACTTTTTTTCTGCAATTATCCCGGTTTTTGACCGGGTTTTTGTTTAATTTGCTTTATGGCAGATCCCTGTCTTTTCAACCTTTTCCATTCGTCACTTGCACATATAATTGTCTCATGCCGATAATCAGGGGCTTCCTTTGCCATGAATAGCAGGAACCGTGTGGTGAGCATCGTCAGCGTGACGGTCATTCTCGTGGGAGTGGCGCTCCTGGTATTGAACCTTGTATTCGGCGAGCGATTCAATGTGGCACTGCCCCTGGTATTTTATGTTCTCAGCGGCGGTTTCTTTATTTTGATCTACCGCTTCCAGCAGGAATGGTCCTGGGCATCCTATCTCTACATCCCAGCCTTGCTGCTGGCGGCTTTCGGCTTGATCTTTACATTAAATGTTCTCACCCTTGATTGGAGTTCCTGGGCGTATGCCTGGCTGCTCCTGCCAGCCGCCATAGGCATCGGTATGCTGTTGGCAGGCAGAGGGCGCGCGTGGCCTGCTTACGTGAATTCCATCGCCTGGGGGGCAGCCATAGGCGGGGTCACCTTCTTCGGCGTATTTGGTGTGATTAAGGGCGGACAGGTCATTCAGATCGTGGCACCGCTGCTGCTTGTGGCAGCCGGGATCTCCATCCGCCTGCTGGTTATGAAACCCAAAGCTTCAAAACCTCTCGCAGACCCTTCAGAGGATTCATCCATCAATTCCATTCCTGCTTCCAATGCGAGCGAGGCGAGCACATTATTGAGCAGCCGCGAAATCGAAGTGCTGCGGTTGATCGACAAGGGATTGACCAACCAACAAATCGCTGTGCGGCTTTCTGTGGCTGAAAGCACCGTAAAGACGCACATCAACAACATCTACAATAAGCTTGATGTTCAAACCAGGGCTCAGGCTCTCGCCAAAGTACGCGGTACTGGAATAATAAAGGAATAATCCCCGAACCAGCCCTCTCCACCCCCCGTCCACCCCCTTCTCCACCCTCCGCTTCCACCGATTTTCAACCTTTTTGCCTGGCATTTTCCACCCTTTGACGTGATAGAACAATGGCGAATCTACATTGGCATGACGTAAAGGATGGAAGAAAATGTACAACGAACTCAAAGAGAAGACCTATTTGGTCACAGGTGCAACATCGGGAATCGGATACGCCCTGACCGGGCAGCTTGCCCGGCATGGAGCGCGAATAATTGGCGTGGGACGTTCCGCTGAGAAATGCGCCCAGTCGCAATCGATCCTCAGAAGGGATACGCAGAACGAGCGGATCGATTATTTGAAAGCCGACCTCAGCCTTCAGAGTGAAGTCAGAAGACTGGCCGCTCAGATCGGAGAATTCCTGGCCAGCCAGGGGGTAACCGGGTTGGATGGGTTGGTGAACAATGCCGGTACCTTCACCTACTGGTGCAGATTGACTGACGAGGGAGTGGAAACGCAATGGGCGGTCAATCATTTTGCGGGGTATCTGCTGGCCAATGCCCTTCTTCCATGGCTTGAAGCAGCTCCTTCAGGCAGAATAATCACTGTCAGTTCACAATCGCATTATGGTTCCAAAATCGACTGGAACGACCCTCAAAGGCGCAGGAAATACAACGGCCTGCGGGTTTACGGCGATACCAAGCTGGCAAACCTTCTTCTTACCCTCGGATTCAATGAACGATTGGCGAAGAATTCTGCTGTGAGGGCAGATGCAGTAGATCCCGGACTGGTCAATACCGAAATTGGCAGCAAGGGCACACCGGCGATCGCCAACCTGGTTTGGAAGCTGCGGAAATCAGGCGGTACCACGCCGGATGTTCCGGCAGCCGGTATTGTGCAGTTGCTCGCTGATAATGAACACCATACATCGCTAGTTCACTATTGGAAGAACGCCCGGCCGCAAAAATCCAGCCGCGAAGCGCTGAATGTGCAGACGGCAGACCGGTTGTGGGCATATTCACAGGATATATGCGGATTGTAAGGCGAGGGTAAAAATGAATTCCATTCGATTTGAAAATATGCGTCCGCAAACCGTGCTGATCACCGGCGCCGCAGGCGGACTGGGAAAAGCTTTTGCTTTGGAGTGCGCGAGCCGGGGTTGGAACCTGGTGCTGACCGATCGATCAGAAAGTCTGATCAACACCCTGGCTGAATCTTTGGAGCGCGGCTACGGCATTCGCGTGCAAACCTTTGCCTGCGACCTCACCGATCCGGTGAAGCGCGAGGACCTGTTCCGGCAGGTCGTGTCCACGGGCACCCGCCTGACCATGCTGGTCAACGTCGCAGGGATCGACCATGAAGGGACCTTCATGGCACAGACATCGCAGCAGATCCAGGAGATCCTGCGGATCAACGTTGAAGCGCCGCTGGCGATGATCCATACAGCCGTGCAGTACCGCGACCGCCGGTCTGCATTCCGGATCATCAATGTAGCCAGCCTGGCAGCTTTTTATCCCATGCCGTCGAAGGCCACATACGCTTCTTCAAAACGTTTCCTGCTCAACTTCTCCATGGCGCTCAACCAGGAATTTAAAGAGATGAACGCCACGGTCACTGCCCTTTGCCCTGCCGGGCTTCCAACAACGCCTGAGTGCATCAAAGCCATTGACGCGCAGGGGTTGGCCGGGGCATTGACTACCGTGGATACTGGCAGGGCAGCCTATCTCACCCTTGAAGCCAGCCTGCAGGGCAAACCGGTGGTGATCCCGGGATTCTTTAACCGCCTGATCCATCTTGCAGGGTCATTGGTGCCGGCCAATCTTCTGGCAGCGATCATCGGAAAGCGCTGGGGAGAGGTGAGGCAGAAGCGTGTGTCCAGGGGAGAGCTGGCTGCTGTTTGATAATGAAAAGTCAAGCAACAAGTGATTTCCGCAGGGGCAGGTCTGGGACCTGCCCCTGCATATGCATCTTCATCTGCGAAAGCAAATCCATATTGCGCGCAGCTTAAGAAATGCGGTATAATGTGTGTTGCGTTTTACATCAGCTGCGGTTGGATTGTGCTGGCGAGGTGACTATAGATTCGTAAGAATCGCCCATCGGTTGCTCAGAGATCAAAACCATTCGGCTGCATGTAATCCGGCAGCCGAATTTTATTGACCCCTAAACTGAGGGGAGGTGAGAAAATCGATGGCAGTAGTTGTATTACGTCCCAATGAATCGTCTGACAGCCTGCTCAAACGCTTCCGCAAAAAGGTTGTCAAGAGCGGTGTGTTGAGTACTGTCCGCCGAAAACGCTGGTTCATCTCCAAGAGCGAGCTGCGCCGGGTGGAAAAGAAAAAGGCCATTCGCCGCATCAAGCGCCGCCAGTTCAGCAAGGGTGGTGAATGATTTGCCGCAAGGTTTCAAGGTTTGGTTCAGCCGATGAGGCTGGTCTGGAGGAATGATGGCCAAGGAAGAAGATAAAATACAAGTCGAGGGCGTGATCATCGAAGCGCTGCCCGGCACCCAGTTCAGAGTCCGACTGGATAATGGTCACGAAGTGCTGGCCTATCTTTCCGGAAGGATGCGCAAGTATTACATCCGCATTTTACTGGGCGACCATGTGCGCGTGGAAATGAGTCCCTATGACCTCTCCCGAGGCCGCATCGTTTATCGCCAGAAGAAATTCAACGAACCAGCCCTGGAAGAGTAATAAACAATAAAACAGACCCGTAAGGGTCTGTTTTTTATTATCTCTACCCAGGTCGCCTGTTCTAGGTTAGGGTAGCCGTGGATTATAGCTGTTAAGGATCTTCATGTAATTGGCGCGTTCGAATGCAGAAGGATCAGCCACATTCTTCTGGCTCATGGCACCGCGCATCTGTTCCACAGACGTGTAATCGAATTTATCCATCCACTCACCCAGACCGTTGAGCAGGGTCCTGGCGTATTCAGGACCGTTGTGCAACAGCGCTGAGGTGCTCATGGCGACATTGGCGCCCGCCATCACCGCTTTGACGATGTCTTCAGAGGAGTGAATGCCGGTGCTGAGGGCAAAATCGGCTGCAATTCGGGAATAAAGGATGGCAATCCAGCGCAAGGGAAGGCGCAGCTCGCTGGAAGTACTCAGCTCCAGGTCGGGGATCACGTCCATAGTCTCGATATCCAGGTTGGGCTGGTAAAAGCGATTGAAGAGCACCAACCCGTTGGCACCTGCTGCCGCCAGATTCTTGGCAAGATTGGGCAGGCTGGAAAACTGCGGTCCAAGCTTCACTGCCAGCGGAATGTGGATCTGGCTGCGGATTTGGCGTACCAGGTTGATGTACGAAGCTTCCAGGTCGAGCGCCGCCAGCAGCGGATCGGTGGGGATGAAATAGATATTCAGCTCAAGGGCATCAGCACCGGCTTCTTCGATCAACTTTGCGTAATGCTCCCATCCGCCCATGGATACGCCGTTTAAGCTGCCAATGACCGGGATGTTAACGCTCTTTTTGAGCTTTTGCAGGAGTTCAAGGTACGCCTGGGGCGCCAGGTTGTAATAATCCAGGTCGGGAAAGTAGGTCAAAGCTTCAGGGAATGATTCCGTGCCGTGATCGAGGTGGTAATCCAATTCCTCGCTTTCGTGAATGATTTGTTCCTCAAACAGCGAGTACATCACCACCGCCGATACGCCGGCATCTTCCAGGCGTTTAACGTTATCCACTTTCTTTGAAAGCGGCGATGCGGATGCCACCAGGGGATTCTTCAGCTTGAGTCCCAGATAGGTTGTGCTCAAATCCACCATGACCATCCTCCTTGATAATGAAAACCGCGCGGTCCTTTGGAGATCGCGCGGCATTTTACCGTTATTCTTTATTTTCGGTTGCAGGGAACTGCATGGCAGCCATCTGCTTGTACATATCCACGCGGCGTTTGGCGTCTTCCTCTGCTTCCTTCATCAGCAATTCCGCCCGGGTTTCGTCGCTCTGAACGAGCATACGGTAGCGGGTTTCATTGTAAGCATAATCCTTCACCGGGATGGTGGGGTCTTTGCTGTCGAGAACCAGGGGATTCTTACCTTCTGCAGCGAGGTTCGGGTTGTAACGGTAGAGCGGCCAGACGCCGGCATTGACGGCGAGCTTCTGCTGGTCGAGACCCTTGCGCATGTCGATGCCGTGGGCGATGCAGTGCGAGTAGGCGATGACCAGGGAAGGACCGTTGTAGGCGTCCGCTTCGAGCAGCGCCTTAAGCGTTTGCTGGTCGCTCGAGCCCATGGCGACTTTCGCCACATACACATACCCGTAGGTCATGGCAATCATGCCGAGGTCTTTCTTCGGAAGACCCTTGCCTTTGGCAGCGAACTTGGCAACCGCTGCGCGTGGGGTGGACTTGGAGGATTGACCGCCGGTATTGGAGTAGACCTCGGTATCGAGCACCAGGATGTTGACATTGCGCCCGGTGGAAAGGACGTGATCCAGACCGCCGTAACCGATATCATACGCCCAACCGTCACCGCCGATGATCCAGACGCTCTTCTTGACCAACGCATCTGCCACACCCAGCAGCATTTTCGCCGAGGGGTTCTTGCTGGAAACCAGTTTTTCTTTCAGCGCGGTCACCTGCACACGCTGGGCGCGGATGCCGGCATCGGTGGTTTGATCGGCATTCAGCAGGCTGGCGACGAAATCATCGCCCAGTTCGCCGCCCATGGTTGAAAGCATTTGGCGGGCGAATTCATTCTGCTGGTCCAGGGTCAGACGCATGCCCAGACCGAATTCAGCGTTGTCTTCGAACAGGCTGTTTGCCCAGGCTGGGCCACGGCCTTGATTGTTGACCGCCCACGGGGTGGTGGGCAGGTTGCCGCCGTAGATGGAAGAGCAGCCGGTGGCGTTGGCTACCAGGGCGCGGTCGCCGAAGAGCTGCGAAACCAGCTTGATGTAGGGGGTTTCACCGCAGCCGGCGCATGCGCCTGAAAATTCAAAAGTGGGTTCGAGGAGCTGCGAGTTCTTGACCGTGGTGGGAGCAACCGCATCCAGGTTGGCTTCCGGGATCTTGATGAAGAAGTCCCAGTTGGCGCTTTCGCTTTCGCGCAGCGGAGGCTGCGCTGCCATGTTGATGGACTTGCGGCTGGGATTGGTTTTGTCCTTCGCCGGGCAGGCTTCCACGCACAGACTGCAGCCGGTGCAGTCTTCGGGGCTTACCTGGATGGTGAATTTGGTACCGGGGAGTTCCTTGAACTTGGCATCGATCGATTTGAAGGTTGCCGGAGCGCCCTCCAATTCCTTGGGATCATAAACTTTCATGCGGATGACGGCATGCGGGCAGACGAAGGAACATTTACCGCACTGGATGCAGAGATCCGATTCCCAGACCGGGATTTCGAGACCGATGTTGCGTTTTTCCCAGCGGGCAGTTGCAGAGGGGAAGGTACCGTCCACGGGCATGGCGGAAACGGGCAGGGTATCGCCCTCATAGGCAACCATGGGTCCGAGTACATCCACCACGAATTGCGGTGCTTCGGCAGGAATGGGGTCGCGGCGGGAGAAATCGCTGGTCACGGCTGAGGGAACTTTTACCTCGTGCAGGTATTGGAGTGAAGCATCCACAGCGTCGAAGTTTTTCTGTACCACGGCTTCGCCGCGCTTGCCGTACGTCTTTTGAATGGATTTCTTGATCTGCTTGATGGCTTCTTCACGCGGAAGCACACCGCTGATGGCGAAGAAGCAGGTCTGCATGATGGTGTTCAGGCGGCCGCCCATGCCCGTTTTCTCGGCAACTTCGTAGGCATCGATGGTGTAGAACTTCAACTGTTTCCTGATCATGTCGTTCTGCACTTCGCGCGGCAGGTGATCCCAGACCTCATCGGGTCCGTAGATGCTGTTCAGCAGGAAGACACCGCCCTTGGCGGCATACTTGAGAATGTCGATGCGCTCGAGGAAGGAGAACTGGTGGCAGGCGACAAAATTGGCATCGCCATCGCCGATCAGGTACGGTGCGCGGATGGGTTTGGGTCCAAAGCGCAGGTGCGAGATGGTGATGGAGCCTGATTTCTTGGAGTCGTAGTAGAAGAAACCCTGGGCGAAATTGTCGGTGTCTTCACCGATGATCTTAATGGAGTTCTTGTTGGCACCCACAGTGCCGTCGGAGCCCAAACCGAAGAACACGCAGCGCACGGTTTTGGGATCGGCGATATGGAATTCACGTTCGTATTCCAGGCTGGAGTGGGTGACATCGTCGTTGATGCCCACGGTAAAGTGGTTCTTGGGGGCAGCCTTCTCCATCTCAGCAAAGATCGATTTGACCATCGATGGAGTGAATTCCTTGGAAGAAAGACCGTAGCGTCCGGTAAAGATGCGGGGAGCCTGCTTGAAGGGGGTCTTGCCGGCGGCAATGCCCTCGTTGATGGCGGTGACCACATCCAGGTACAGCGGATCGCCAACCGCGCCGGATTCCTTGGTGCGGTCCATCACTGCAAGCGTCTTCACAGAGGCGGGGATTGCCTTGAGGAAGGCATCGATGGCAAAGGGGCGGTAAAGGCGCACATTCAACACACCGTATTTCTTGCCCTGGGCATTCAGGAAGGCGGCGGTTTCAGCAGCGGTCTCGGCGCCGGAGCCCATGATCACGATCACTTCGGTGGCGTTGGGATCGCCGGTGTAATCGTACAGGTGATAGCTGCGACCGGTGAGCTTTGCAAAACGGTCCATCACCGACTGAACGATCTCGGGGCAGGAAGTGTAATACTTGTTGGCTGCTTCGCGTCCCTGGAAGAAAACATCGGGGTTTTGGGCGGTGCCGCGGATGACGGGGTGCTCGGGATTGAGCGCGCGGGCGCGGAACTCGGCGATCTTGTCCTCGTCGACCATGGCGCGGACGTCATCATCTGTGAGCTGCTCGATTTTGTTGACTTCATGCGAGGTGCGGAAGCCGTCGAAGAAATGAACGAACGGAACGCGGCTTTCGAGGGTGGCGGCATTGGCAATAAGCGCATTGTCATGGGCAGTTTGCACCGAGCTGGATGCCAGGAAGGCAAAACCGGTCTGACGGGCTGCCATCACATCGGAATGGTCACCGTAGATGGATAGGGCATGCGTGGCAATGGTGCGGGCGGTAACGTGGAAAACAGTGGGGGTCAACTCGCCGGCGATCTTGTACATGTTGGGGATCATCAGCAGCAAACCCTGCGACGCAGTGAAGGTGGTGGTCAATGAACCGGATTGCAGAGCGCCGTGCACTGCACCGGCAGCTCCGCCTTCGGATTGCATTTCCATCACCGAAGGGACAACATTCCAAAGGTTCTTCATCCCGGCAGCAGCCCAGGCATCTGCAAACTCACCCATGCCTGAAGAAGGGGTGATCGGGTAGATCGCCACAACTTCACTGAGTTTGTAGGCTATCTGCGCGACAGCCTCATTTGCATCGATCGTGATCATTTTTCTTGTCATCACATACTCCAAAAAGGAAATCGGGAATTCTCCCGTTTACAGGCTGATTGTATAAACAATTATAATTCCTAACCTGGCTCTTTTTAAGGTTACTTCGTCTTAAAATAACGCGTCATTGGTGAGTATTTTAGGAGGAAGTTCACCCACTATCAGAGAATTCGATTCAGTCCCTGAGCAAAGGTTCTTTCAGTAGCGGCATGGCAAGGAAAAGCGTTGCCAGCGATTTGCTATCCTGAAGTCTGCCTGCTGCGATCATCTCTCTTACTTCCGCCTGGGTGAGCTTGACGACATTCAGGAACTCATCCTGGTCGGGATCCAGCGGAGCGGAGTAGAGCCCGGTGGCGAGGAAAGTGTACATATATTCATCGCTGTATCCGGGCGAGACGAAGAATTCACCCAGCGGCTGCATTTTTCCGGCGGCGAGCCCGATTTCTTCGCGGATTTCGCGTTCTGCAGTACTGAGCGCAGCTTCACCATCTTCGATCTTCCCGGCGGGGAGTTCGAGCATTTCCCGGTCGGCGCCGATGCGAAATTGGCGGACAAAGTAAATCCCGCCGTCTGAATCCACGGGTAGAATGGTCACCGCGTCCTGGATCTTGATCAGGTCGTAGTTCCGCGACCGCCCGTCGGGAAGGATCATTCCGCAGCTCACCACATCGAATACTGGGCCCTGGTATTTTGTCGTTTGATCGATCTTTCGAATCTCCATGTCGCACCCTCCCGCTGTTAAATTATACTGGCGGGAGAGTTTCCCGCCAGTAAGACTCTTCTAATACAGAGGATGAAATCAGGGGATTTGCAGTGCCTGGCCCACGCTCAGAGTGGTGCCGGCTTTCAGACCGTTGTAGGCGAGAATGGCATCGGGGCTGAGATCGCCGTAATAGCAGGCGATCCGGCTGATCGTATCGCCGGGGTCCACGGTGTAGGTATCGGGGTGCGCGTGGAATACACGGTCACCAGGATAGCTTCCAGACTGCGGAATCTTCAATTCGGTGCCAATGGAGAGCATTCCGGCGGTTGCCAGGGTGAGGTTGTTGAGGCTCAACAAGTCTGCAGGGTCGACATCATAGCGGCGCGCCAGGCAGTAGATCGTTTCGCCATCCTGCAGTGAATAGGTGGATGGTCGGCCGGGTGTGGGCGAAGGAAGCACTGCTCTGGTGGCTGTGGGCACCGGGGTGGATAGAATCCCCTGGGTGGCGGTGGCTGCCGACGTTGGGAAAGGCAGGGCAGATGTGCTCGTGGCTCCTGCAGACGGGTTTCCCGCCTGGGCAGTCTGGGTGATTGCGAGATAGTCTTTCACGATTTGGGGCTGCGTGGCCACCGGAAAGGGAATTTCTCCCTTGACTGTGGGCGTGACCACCGGGCCACGGGTGGCGGGGCGTTCACAGGCACTCAATGCCAGACCGAGGATCAAAATGGTGACAAGCAATAGCAATGCATTCTTCTTCATGGAATTTCTCCTTGGCTGCATTACAGCAACCGCCCTGCGACTTAAGCCTTGATGGAATTATGATACTATAAACCGTATATTTCACATAGTAGCATAGGCTGGGATTCGAATCAACCAGTTAAGGTTGCAAGGATCAAGCCAAAAGGATATTCCATGAACATCTATTTTTCCTGTTCAATCACCGGCGGACGCAATGAGGAAAGAACCTACCAGAAGATCGTGCAGACCTTGGAAGAAGAGGGACATTTCGTCCCCACGGCGCATCTTTCCACCCCCCAGGTGATGGAACTGGAGAATATTGTCGACCCCGTGGATACCTACCTGCGGGATATGAAATGGCTCCATGAAGCCGATGCCGTGGTGGCCGAGGCATCCACGCCTTCACACGGCGTGGGGTATGAACTGGCCACCGCCTTGAACCTGAACAAACCGGTTTTCTGCGCATATCATAGGGAAAAACGAATTTCCAAAATCATTACCGGCAACACCAGTCCTACTTTGCTACTGGCGCCTTATTCCAGCGATGAGGAAGTGATCAGTCTGCTGCGGCAGTTTCTTGCTCAACTTCGCACTTAGTGCCACCCTTCGTTAATCTTGTGTTAGAGTTTCATAAGCTCTATTGATTTGGGGGTTTTTGGACATACAATTAATGCATGGAATATAAGGATTACTACAAGACTCTGGGAGTGGACCGAAAGGCTACTTCCGATGAAATAAAGAAGGCGTTCCGCAAACTGGCTATGAAATACCACCCCGACCGCAACAAGGGGAACAAGGAAGCCGAGGAAAAGTTCAAGGATATCAACGAGGCGTACGAAGTACTCAGTGATAGCCAGAAACGCTCCCGGTATGACCAGTTGGGCGAATCTTATTCGCAGTACCAGGCACGCGGTGGAGCGCCCGGCGGATTTGACTGGTCGCAGTGGACGACCGGCGCACCAGGCAGCTATGCAACACAAGTAGATATGGGGGATCTGGACAGCATGTTCGGAGGATTCTCCGATTTCTTCAGTTCTTTGTTTGGGGGCATGCCTGCAAGCAGCGGCACCCGCACGCGCACGCAATCACGGCAAGTCCAACCCCAGGCGTATGAGCAGCCCATTCAAATCACTTTGGATGAAGCCTATCACGGCACCTCGCGCTTGCTGCAGGTCGACAACCGCAAGATCGAAGTGAAAATCCCGGCAGGCGCCAAAACGGGCACCAAGGTACGCGTGGCAGGGGCAGGTCCATCCACTTCTCGCGGGCAGTCCTCTGACATTTACCTTGTGGTTGAAGTTCTGCCTGACTCGCGCTTTTCAGTGGACGGAACCGATCTGACCACCGAGATACCGGTCGATCTGTATACCGCGGTCCTGGGAGGGACGACAAAAGTCTCGACCCTCGCAGGGGAGGTACAGTTGACTATCCCTGCAGGTACGCAGCCCGGGCAGAGAATCCGCCTGGCTGGTAGAGGTCTGCCAGTCCTCCGTTCCGCAGGTACCTTTGGCGATCTATTTGTGCGTATTCGGGTCGAACTGCCCAGAAAACTCACATCCACGCAGCGGGAACTCTTTGAAAAACTGAGATCTTCCAAGTAGGAAAGGTCGGTAACTGATGAAAAAATGGCTTCCGGTGTTGGTTTTGGCGGCTTTTCTGGTTGCTACAGCGGCCTGCTCGTTCACGCCGAATCTCGTTACCCGCTCGCAGCCCACGGCTACCGCCACCTTTCCAGCACTGACCACAGCCTCTCCTGCAGCTCCGCAGCCGGGCACAGTGCAGTTGATCACCGGATCCGATCTGGCTGCATTGTATGACAGGGTAAACCCGGGAGTGGTCACCGTCATTGTCACCACCGCTGACGCCGCAGGAAGCGGTTCAGGTTTTGTGTATGACAAAGAGGGGCATATTCTCACTAACTACCACGTGGTTGAAGGCGCCGATACGATCGAAGTCGACTTCACGGACGGCAACAAGGTCTTCGCTGATTTAATTGCCACCGACCTGGATTCAGACCTGGCAGTGATCAAGGTCAATGTGCCGGAAGCAGAGCTTGTTCCCCTTCCGCTGGGTGATTCCAATTCTCTCAAGGTGGGCGACCAGGTGGTGGCCATCGGCAACCCATTCCGCCTTTCCAGCAGCATGACCCTGGGAATCGTCAGCGCGAAGGGGCGCATGCTCGATTCGATGCGAACTTCCGCTGATAATTCTCCCTTTTCGGCCGGCGACCTGATCCAGACGGATGCTTCGATCAACCCCGGCAACTCGGGCGGACCGCTGCTCAACATGGCGGGCGAGGTGGTGGGCATCAACCGCGCCATACGCACCACGGGAACGACTTCGTCTGGCGATCCTGTCAACAGCGGTATCGGATTTTCAGTCTCGATCAACATTGTCAAACGCGTGGTGCCGTTCCTGATCCGCGACGGTCATTACGATTATCCCTACCTGGGCATTACCAGTTCTTCGCTTGACTTCACCCTGGCAGAATGGAAAGCCTTGGGGATCGATCAGACGTACGGCGCTTATTTGACCGGAGTTGTTTCGGGCGGACCCGCTGACCAGGCGGGGCTGCGCGCAGGAACAGTCAACACCGAAATTCCGGGCCTGCTTGGCGGAGGGGATCTCATCCAGGCGGTAGACGGTCAGACCGTTTACGTCTATGGAGACCTGGTGACGTATATTATGACGAATAAATCGCCTGGTGATACGATCAATCTCACCATCATTCGAAATGGAAAGAACATGGAGGTGCCGCTGACGTTAGGCAAACGTCCCCAAACATAGGGTTTGATGTTCAGTTTGTTCAAAATAAAAGGAGGCATTTATGTTTACGGAGAGCACGCTGCGAAAGCTGCTGGATTTTTCCGCGAATGACCCGGTGGTCAGTGTTTATTTGAACACGGAACCATCGAAGGGGAATGCTGAGGAGCACCGCTTGCGGCTGCGAAGTTTATTGAAAGACATGAGCCTCAAACAGGATGAGGAAGCAATCGAGAGATTCTTCAACCATAGTTACGATTGGTCCGGCAGAGGTGTGGCAGTGTTTTCCTGCGCCCCCGCCGGTTTTTTTCACCACATCACCCTTTCTTTACCTGTGAATGACGAGATCGTAATCGGAGGGCAGCCGGAAATCAAACCGCTCCTGGGGCTGGTCGACAATTACGGGGGGTACGGCGTGGTGCTCATTGACAAACAAAACGCCCGGCTCTTCCTGTTTCAACAGGGTGAACTTGTAGAGAAACAATCCATTTCTGGCGAAACGGTCAAACACATTAAAACCGGTGGTCGGATACTGGGTCAGCGCGATGGAACAGTGGAATCTTCGCGCACCCAGGATGAGGTGGTTGATCGCAACATGCGAGAACTGGCTGAACTGGTGATGAAGTATTTTGAAGAGAAGCATATCCGGCGCATGATGATTGGAGGATCGGAAGAAAACATTGCAGCATTCAAAGGGCAGCTTTCCAAAGCCTGGCTGTCGCTGATCCTCGGCACTTTCTCCGTCTCGATGAACGCTGGTTTGGGGGAGATTTTGGACAAGTCGCTTGCGGTCAACCGTAAAGCAGAAATGGAACATGAAGAAGCGCTGGTGAATGACTTGATCACCTCGGCAGCCAAGGAATCTGCCGCCGTGGTCGGTCTCGAGGATACGCTGGATGCTGTCAGCAACGGCAGGGTACAGAAGCTGGTCTTCACGGAGGGCCTGTCTGCTCACGGTTACTGGCACAGGGATTGCGGTCTGCTGACTACCCTGGCGATCAGGAAACATCACGCCTGCCCCGACCCGGCAATCCGCGTGGACGATGTGGTCAGCCTGGCTGCCACTGCGGTCTTGAAAAGCGGCGGAAGTGTGGAGGTGCTGCATCCGGGAAGCGCACTGGATGAGCATGAAAAGATCGGAGCGGTGCTGCGGTATTAAGGAGTAACAGCGCCAAAAACAACCGGGTGGCGGAAACGCCACCCGGCTTTCGTTTTTTTGATCTATTTGAGATTTGATTCGAGCAGGTAAAGATTATCGATCAGGTTATCCAGTTCAAGCATGGCCTTTTGCGGGTCTGTCGAAAGCAATTGACCGGTATTGTCCAGGCGTTTGGTGAAACCGTCGAGCGTTGAAGCATCCACCTTGAGCGTAACCAGGTCTGCCAGGTCCTGCCGCGAAGCCGCCAAAGCCTGCCTGGCTGTGATCGTATCCAGTTTGAGCAAAGCCACCCGGATGGTGTTGACATCCGTTTTCATCTTGTAAACAGCCAATTTCAGGGTCATCGCCGCAAGTTGATCATTGCCATTTTGAATTGCCGTTTGGTCAGAAGCGAGTTCCTGCTGCGCGGTTTTCATCTGGGCTTCCAGTGTGGCGATCTGGTTTGCCGAAGCAGTGGCTTCGGCCTGCAGTGCCGAGATTTTTCGGTTGGCATCCACGGTCAGGGTAAGGTAGACTGCGGCGGCACCAATCACCAGGAATAGCAGGCAGGTCAGCACCCAACGGACTGCGCGCACGAACCACGATTCCTTGCGTGGGACAGGCTTTTCCTCAACAGGCCTGGTCAGGGGAGTGACAGGTTCCGCAGGTCGATCTTCCAGGGTGGGAGAGGGCGGGGTAAAGGAATCCACTGGTTCGGTGGATTCATACTGCGGTGGATTGGCTTCATGCGCCGCGGATTCGACAGGGGGATTTGTTTCTTCTGAAGGCATTTGACTTCCTTTCGTGAATTGCTTCGTCTTTCATTGAGTATAACGAACCTGGCTGCAGCGGTCAAACCCGTACACACGCGCGGGTGTTTCAATTCGGGGCTCGGTTATAATCAAATTCATGGAATCGTCCGAATCGGATGCCATTCAGGCTCAATCCGCCAACCGCCAGATCGCCCGCGCTGCCGGATCGATCATGCTGGTGATGGTGCTGAACCAGGTCTTCAGCCTGGTGAGCTCGATGCTGATCACCCGCGCGTTTGGCACAAGTGCTGCGAACGACGCTTTTTTTGCCTCCAACAAGTTCGCAGATATTATCTACAACCTGGTCGCCGGAGGAGCGCTGGCTTCGGCTTTTATTCCCACTTTTACCACCCTGCTTGCCCGCGATGAGCGGCAAAAAGCCTGGAAGCTAGCTTCAGCGATTGCCAACTGGGTTACCCTGATCATGGTGGCGCTGGCAGGAATTTCGGCGGTATTTGCCCCCTGGCTGGTAAAAGTCGTTCTGGCACCCGGATTTGCCAATAACCCTCAGGTGATGGATCTGACCGTCCGGCTGCTGCGCATCCAACTCGCCGCGCCGGTGATCTTCGGCATCAGCGGTCTGCTGATGGGGATCATCAATTCGCACCAACGATTCATACTTCCAGCGCTGGCACCGTGCATGTACTCGCTGGGCAAGATCCTCGGCGTGCTCTTCCTCGTCCCTTCCATGGGTGTGAACGGACTGGCGTGGGGTGTGGTGATCGGTGCGGCGATGCACGGGCTGATCCAACTGCCGGCGCTCTTCAGCCTTCCTCAACGGAAGTACACTTTCACCCTGGGATTGAAGCTTGCCGAAGTGCGCGAGGTGGTGCGCCTGATGGCCCCGCGGCTGCTGGGCGTGGCTTCGGTGCAGATCAATTTCCTGGTCAATACCAACCTGGCTTCCTCCATCCCGGGGGCGGTCTCAGCCATCAGCGTGGCTTTTGCCCTGATGCTCATCCCCGAGGCCGCCATTGCCCAGGCGATGGCAATCGCAGCGCTGCCCACTTTTTCCACCCAGGTGGCAAAAGGCAGGTTGGACGATATGCGCGGTTCGCTGGCCGCCCTGCTGCGGGGTATCCTGCTGCTGGCGCTGCCGGCTTCGGTGGGATTGATCCTGCTGCGTAAACCGCTGGTCATGCTCATCTACCAGGGGGGACAGTTCGGCAAGGTCTCCACCGACATGGTCACCTGGGCGCTGCTCTGGTACGCCGCCGGGCTGGTATTTCATTCGATTGTCGAGATCGTCAGCCGGGCATTTTATGCGCTGCACGACACCAAAACGCCTGTGTTCGTGGGGGTGGCAGCCATGAGCCTGAACGTGGGGCTGAGTTTCCTTTTCATGGCCTGGTTCCGCTCACTGGGCTGGATGGCGTTTGGAGGTCTGGCGCTGGCCAACACTGTAGCAACCGCGCTTGAAAGCCTGGCGCTGCTGTGGTTCATGCGCAGGCGGTTGAATGGTTTGGAAGGACGCAGGCTCTGGAATGGAGTCCTGGTCGCAGGGTTATGCTCACTGATCATGGCGGGGGTGCTGTTTGGCTGGCTGCAGGCAACTCAGACCGCTCCCGTATGGTTGATTGGTCTGGCAGGCATCGCGGTGGGCGCGGTAGTCTATGGGGTTGCCTTAATTTTGATGCGTGTGCCTGAAATCTCGAGCGTGGTCGCAGGGATCAAGCGTCGGGTGAAACGCGAAGGTTGATTCGCATCGTGGAGGATGAAAGAGATGAATGCCGGAAAAGAATTCATGTTACGAACTCGATATTCAGAGATCAGCGTTCCGCCGCAGCAAAGCGGAGAGAGCCCCCAGCCGCCGCTGGAGCTGCCCTATCCGGAGAATGCTGAAATCATTCCTTTGGTAAAGCCGGCTGAAATAGAGGTTCCCTCCATGGACTTGCGGCAGGCGGTGGAGCAGCGTCGCAGTCTGCGTGTCTACTCGGAAGTCAGCCTTACGCAGGCGGAGCTTTCCTACCTGCTGTGGATGTCGCAGGGAGTAAAAAAAGTATCCAAACGCCCGGCGACTTTGCGAACCGTTCCCTCTGCCGGAGCGAGGCACGCTTTTGAGACTTACGTGCTGATCAACCGGGTGGAGGGCATACCGCCGGGGTTGTACCGCTTTCTCGCCATTGAGCATGCCCTGCTTCCGCTGGATCTTACCGACGAGATCAATGCGCGCCTCACCCACGCCTGCGAGCAGCAGTCACAGGTGGCTGAAAGCGCTGCCACCTTCTTCTGGGTGGCGGTGGTGGAGCGTATGTTCTGGCGCTACGTGGAACGCGGCTACCGCTACCTGCACCTGGATGCCGGGCATGTCTGTCAGAACCTGGCGCTGGCTGCCGAACAGATCGGCGGGGGGATCTGCCCGATCGCGGCATTTGACGATGATGAATTGAACAGCGTACTGGAACTGGATGGTGACAATCAGTTCGTGATCTACCTGGCTTCGATGGGAAAAAGGAAGCAGGTAGAAGGTTCATAATTCAGATGTTGCCGTTATTCTGGAATAACATTGTTCAAGTAGGTGTTGAGGTTGTCTGTAAGGGCGAAGCATCGGGCATTTACTGATGTCATTAAGACGCTCTCGGTTGCCTGATGCTTCGCTCCTACGTCCTGCTTATTGCTCGATCTCCATGAATCGTGCACATTGCGTTAGGCAGGGGTTTGGCGCGCCAAACCCCTGCGATCTTAATCAATCCTCAGTCAAACTCGTAGGGGCGCGATATATCGCGCCCGCCGATTACTCTTCTGCTCATCATAATCATCGCTTCCAGACGCCACCCATGACGAAAAGCATCGCCAGTGTCATGATATATGGCTTCCCTACCCACGCGAAAGGGATGTATTTTCGTACGCCCCTATAGGTGGGCTAACCAACTTTTAAAAACGCAGGGGCAATTCATGAATTGCCCCTGCGTTCTGAAATTCCTTTAATTTCTTTACCGCGAGAGGATCTCCGCCATGTGTAAATAATCGGGGTTGATCTTGCGGGTGTTGGAAACCACATCCTCGATGGGCACGGCGACAATTTCGCTCCCTTTCAAGCCGGTCATCACATTGCTGTAGCCGCTGAGCAGGAATTCCACTGATTTGACGCCAAACCGCGATGCCAGCAGCCGGTCGTAGGCACTGGGTTTCCCGCCGCGCTGGATGTGTCCCAGGATCGAAACGCGCGTGGTGAATCCAATATCCATGGCATCGATCATCGCGCCCAATTCGGCCGCACCGGGGTGGTATCCCTCGGCAACAACCACAATGGCGTGCGTTTTGCCACGGGTGTATGCCTCGGCGATGGCTTTCGCCACTGCGTCGGGTTTGATATCGCTTTCAGGGATGAGCACCAGTTCGGCTCCTGTGACAATGCCCGCCTGGATGGCGAGGTAGCCGGAAGCGCGTCCCATGGTCTCCACCAGGAATGCCCGGTTGTGAGATGAGGCGGTGTCGCGTATCTTGTCAATCGCGTCCACGATGGTGTTGAGCGCGGTATCGACGCCGATGCACATATCGGTGCCGTAGATGTCATTGTCAATGCTGGCGGGAACGCCGATCACCGGGATGCCGCGCCGCGCGAGCACGCTGCCGCCGTTCAAACTGCCGTCACCGCCGGCGATGATCAACGCATCCATTTCGGCATTATTGATCTGCCGCATGGCTTCCATTTGACCGGATGGATCGCGGAAATGCTGGCTGCGTGCGGTTTGTAATATGGTGCCGCCGCGCTGTAAAATTCCGCCCACCTCGCGAATTCCCATGGTGCGGAATTTGCCGTGGATCAAGCCTTCAAATCCCCCCTCGATGCCGATGACTTTGAGGCCTGCACCGGCAGCCGTTCGTACCACCGCACGAATGAATGGATTCATTCCCGGAGAATCGCCGCCCGAGGTCATCACCCCGATGCACTGGATCTTCTTGCCTGTATCTTCCATATGATTACCTGTCTATTGAAGTTTGAGTATCTCGACCTGGATGTTTTCGTTGCCGACCAATTCTACCAACTGATGCACCAAATCGTTGGATATTCCAATGGTGTCATTGGGAAAATCCAGCAGATGGCGGTGGTTGTTTTCAAACAACAGGAAGCAGAAACGGTCATTTCCAGGGCAGGAGCGCACCATTCCGATGATGCGTTTCAGGCGGCGGATGTCGCGCTGCTTGTCCTCCGAGGAGCGCATGATCACGGTCAACATGCGGGTGGAGCCTTTTTCCACCGGTTGATTCAGCGACTGGCGCTCGAAGGAGATCATCACCGGGGGAATGGTCCTGGCGGTAAACGGTTCAGCAATGGGTTCCGGGTTGACCTGCAACGATTTTGGCTTCTCTGCCGGAGGCACGATGATCAACGGCGTTGGTACAGCCGGTTCTTCAATGATTTCCACTTCCGGCGCAATCGGTCCGCTAAAGGATGCAGGATCCTGCAAATGCCAATCATCCGGCTCCTCAGGCATAGGGGGTGTAGCATGCTCGGAGACTGCTGGTTTTGCCGGCTGGTAGGATTGCGCCGATTGATTTTCTTTGACGGCACTCTTCCGCTCAGGGGGCTTTGGCGCCGGTTCGGGTGCAACCTCAGGTGCCTGCATATCGCTGGCAGTCAATGGACGGATAAGGTCCACCAATACCTTGGGATCGCCGTTTTCACTGTCCACCTTGCCTTCCACCAGGATGGCGGCATCCGGTCGCACAAATGGCAGGAAACGTTCCCAGGTCTTGGGGAAGATGACCAGTTCGATGGGCCCCTGGATATCCTCAATGGTGGCAAAAGCCATGGGCTTGCCGTTCTTGGTGGTCAGCGTGCGCATGCGGGTGACCAGACCCGCCACGACGACCTTGTCTTTGTTGGCTGCCTCTGCCAGGTCGCTGCTGTTGTGAGTGATCTTACCGCGCAGCCCGGTGAGGTAGGGGGTAAGGGGATGATTGGAGACGTACATGCCCAGCAATTCCTTTTCCCACTCCAACTGCTCGCGGGGGTCCAGTGAAAGGGACTGTGGAAGGTGGATTTCTTCTTCCACCCCGCTGATGGCGCCGAAGAAGCTCATTTGACCGGAGTTAAGGGCGCGGAAATGGCTGCCGCTGATGGAGACCATCGAATCCATGGCTTCAAGCAGCGATTTGCGCGGACCAAAAGAGTCCAACGCGCCGACGCGGATGAGGCACTCCAGACTGCGTTTGCCCAACTGGTGCAGGTCCACACGGCGCAGGAATTCATTCAAGTCCTTGAAGACGCCATCCTTGCGGGCTCCGATGATCAGATTCACCGGGGCTGAGCCCACGTTCTTCACCGCACCCATGCCAAATCGGATGGCAGGCGCAGAATCCGGGCGGTCTTCGATGGAAAAATCCCAACAGGAGGAGCGTACATCCGGCGGCAGGATTTCAATGCCCATGCTGCGGCAGTCAGATACGTAAAATGCCACCTTGTCGGTATCGTTTTTGGATGCCGAAAGCAGGGCGGTCATGAATTCGACGGTGTAGTGCGTTTTCAGGTAAGCGGTTTGAACCGCAATAAGCCCGTAGTCTGCCGCGTGACTCTTGTTGAAGCCGTAGCGGGCGAAATTCTCCCAGTCTTCAAAGATTGCCTGGGCGGTCTCCTCGGCGATGCCGTTCTGTACCGCGCCGCTGATAAAGCGGGTCTTGTGTTTCTTGATCGACTCGGCCAGCTTCTTGGAAATGGCTTTGCGCAGATCATCGGCATCGGCTGCAGTGTACCCGGCAATGTCCATGGCAGCAGACATGATCTGCTCCTGGTAAATGGGGATGCCGTAGGTCTCTTTGAACGTTCGTTCAAGCGACGGATGCCTGTACTCGACAGGCATTTCGTTGTGCATGCGCTTGATGTAATCGGGAATGAAGTCCATGGGACCCGGGCGGAAGAGGGCGACCATGGCGATGATGTTTTCCAAGCGCTGTGGCTTCATCTGCACCAGGTAGCGCGTCATGCCGTTGCCTTCCAGTTGGAAGACCCCGGCAGTGTGCCCCTGTCCGAGGAAGAGGTAGGTCTCAGGGTCATCGGTGGGAATATTGTGCAGGTTGAAGTCGATTCCGTGGCGCTCGCGGATCAGGTCGCAGGCGCGCTGCATGATGGTCAGGGTGGAAAGCCCCAGGAAGTCCACCTTGAGCAGACCGAGCTTCTCGACGATCGACATTTCAAATTGGGTGACCGTCTTGATGGGCGAATCTTCCGAACCGCTGGTAGGGCGGTGAAGCGGGGCGTATTCCACAAGCGGAATATCGGTGATCACCACGCCGGCAGCGTGGGTACCTGCGTTGCGCACCACGCCTTCCATCTGGCTGGCGGTGTCGATCAGGTCGCGCAGATAATCCGCCTCCTCGTGGATGGCTCGAAAGTCGGCGCTCTTTTCCAGCGATTCATGGATGGTGACATTAAGCTGCCCGGGGATGACGGGAACGGCTTTGGCTACCCGGTCCACCTCGGAGAGGGGAATGTCCATCACCCGTCCCACGTCTCTCAAAGCGCCTTTTGCGCCCAGAGTGCCGAAGGTGATGATCTGTGCCACCCTGTCACTGCCGTATCTCCTGGCGCAGTATTCCATCAGTTCGGAACGACGGTCATCCTGGATATCGAGGTCGATATCGGGCATGGAAATGCGCTGCGGGTTGAGGAATCGCTCGAAGATCAAGCCCTGACTCAAGGGTTCGACCAGCGAGATCTCCAGGCAGTAAGCAACGATGGAGCCGCCGCCCGAGCCGCGGGTGTTGTACCAGATGCTCTGATCGCGTGAATAGCGGCACAGATCCCACACAATGAGGAAATAAGCGTCGAAACCCATCTGATGGATGATGCCCAGCTCGTATTCCAGCCGCTGCATCACCTCCGGCGAATTGGCGCGGTCGCCGTAGCGTAATTCCGCACCTTCCAGGCACAGCTTACGCAGGTAAGATTCTGGAGTGAAGCCTGCCGGGACTTCAAATTCGGGCAGGTGGTACCCCTTTTTGTCCAGTTTGACGTTGCAGCGTTCCGCGATCATCAGCGTGTTGCTGAGGGCATCCGGGTTTTCGGGGAAGAGGGCTGCCATCTCCTCGGGAGAGCGCAGGTAGTAAGAGTTGCCTGTCATGCGCATGCGGTTGGGGTCGCTGAGCAGCGAACCCGTCTGGATGCAGAGCATGATATCCTGCAGCCGTGCATCCGACTGGTTGATGTAATGTGCATCATTGGTGGCGATATACCTGGCGTTATAGCGCTTGCCCAGTTCGATCAGCGTTTTATTCAGCGCCGGCAGCTCAGGGATATTATGGTTTTGCAGCTCAATGAAGAAATTATCGGCGCCGAAGGTCTCGAAGTACCAGTCCAGCTTTTGACGACCGGCTTCAACGCCCTTTTCCAGGATGGTGCGCGGCACTTCGCCCGACATACAGGCAGTGGAGGCGATCAATCCCTCCTTGTGTGCTGCCAGATAATCGTGATCCACGCGCGGGTAATAGTAAAAGCCTTCCAGTTGGGCGGCGCTGGCGATCTGCAAGAGATTCTTGTAACCCGTCTCGTTTTCAGCCAGCAGCAGCAGGTGATAGCTGTGTTTGTCTTTTTGGGGGTCGCGGTCAGCCATTTTCCGGGCGCAGACGTAGGTCTCCAACCCGATAAGCGGTTTGACCCCGGCTGCCACGGCAGTGTTGTAGAACTCGATCACGCCAAACATGGTGCCGTGGTCGGTGATGGCCACCGAATCCATGCCCAGTTCCTTAACACGCTTCACCAGGTTTTTGATCTTGCTGAACCCGTCAAGAAGGGAGTATTCGGTGTGGACGTGAAGGTGGCTGAAGGTGGGCATCGGGAGGTTTCGCTTTGACCAGCGTGAATTCATTATAGCATGCAGGAATTTTTACCTGGCTGCGAATCAACACCGCCACTGGAATTTTTGGATTTCTCAGATTTTGAGGATATTGCGGGGTTTCATATTTGAAATTGGCAGCTTGGGAAGTTTAGTAGAAGGAGACAGCCGGAATGTTCTTAAGATACCAAGCCGATTCGGGATAATCTTCCCGAATAGGATGTTCAACATGAATATCAAATAGGGTCTTCTGTTTCCTGACCATCTACTTCATTCCTGAACTGGCAAAACCGTATTTTACCAATACCGCCTGACCCTCCGGCGAGAGAACAAACTGAACGAACGCTTCTGCCAGGTTGGGGTTCTTGCTGGCGGAGAGCCGTGCAAGCGGGTAGGTGGCGATCGTATTAAGGACGTCAGGGATTTCAATGGTACCGACCTTATCTTTCGAATCGCCAGTAATGTCGCTAACGTAAACGATGCCGGCATCTGCTTCACCCAGGGCAACCTTGGTCAGAACTGCCTTGACGTTATCCTCGTACGAAACGACATTCTTGAGGACAGCATCCTTGTAGGCGGTGCCGTATGTTGAATATTTTGCCGCTTTGTCCAGGAAATCCAGTGAGTACTGCCCCACCGGAACTGCCTGTGCTGCAAGCACCACTTTCACCCCGGGTTTGACCAGGTCCTGCAGGGAAGCAATTCCCGCCTTGTTCTCTACGGGGAAAATGACCACCAGTTTGTTTCTGGCAAAGATATGGAAATCAGTGTCTTTCGCCAGACCGGCGTCCACTGCTGTCTTCATATATTTCATGCTTGCGCTGGCAAACACATCCGCGTCCGCCCCCTGGCTGAGCTGCTCCACCAGTTGCTGCGAACCTGCAAAGTTGAAAGCCACATTGACACCCGGATGTTGGGCTTCAAATAGGCTGCCGATCTCGGTGAAAGATTCGGTTAATGAGGCAGCTGCCATTATTGTCAGAGTAACCTGGGGGGGTTTAGCGGGAGCGGCAGCGGGTGCCGGAATGCAGCCTGCTGAAAGAAAAAAAATGAAAAGAACCAAAAGAGAAATGAACCGGTGATGCATTATGAACCTCTTTGGCAGGTAGAATCACTCACCATGATTACACGGTGACAGACTGCAAATGGTTACAGCAGCTTAGTGCACCGGATCGATGTGCTTGTGCAATGCTCCCTTGACGAGTGCAAGCGTGAGAAACGAAATGCACACCATGATGGCCGCCAGCGTGAGGGCCACCTTCATATCGATTTCAAAACCAAGATAGATTGCCAGGGGGATGGTCTGGGTTTTGCCGGGGAAGTTGCCGGCAAAGATGATCGTGGCTCCGAATTCGCCCAGAGAGCGAGCCCAGGTCATCGCTCCGCCGCTCAGCAGCGAAGACCACGAAAGGGGCAGCACCACGTAGCGGAAGATCTGCCATCGGCTGGCGCCGTCCAGCTCGGCTGCCTGGATGAGGATGGGATCGATGGCCGAAAAACCAATGGCAGCCGCTTTGACGAAAAGCGGCGAGGCAATGAACAATTGTGCCATGATCACCGCGATCATGGTAAAGGGGATGTTGATGCCCAGGTTCTGCAGCAACGGACCGATCAATCCCCGGCGACCGAATGCCATCAGCAGCGCAACGCCTGCCACGGATGGAGGAAGGACGGTGGGCAGGTCCATCAGGGTGTCGATCACGCGGCGGAAGGGCGTATTCTTTTTGGAGATCAATACCGCCACCGGGGTCCCCACGAGCAGAGCGACGAGTGTTGTGATTGTGGAGGTGACCAGGCTGAGATTGACTGCCTGGATCACCTGGGTTGTGTTCAGTGTGACGAAAAAGTCGTTGATTGGGGTGCGCAGGAAGATGGACAGGATGGGAAGTGTGATAAAGAGCAGCAAAGGCAGGGAAAGCCATTTCCACCAATCGGTGAGATTGCCTCGGTGGATTCTCGGACGGGCTTCATCCGATTCCAGATTGTTTTCAATGCTTGCCTGGATCACCATACTCGATTTTTGAATCATGACTGCTTCCTGAGACGAGGTTCGTTTATACTCAATAATTGACTATCGAATTCTACTATGGTTTCTTCCCAATTAACAAGCGACATATGTCATGCCTGATTCACAAAAAAGACCCTGCACAGGCAGGGTCTGGATTGAAATCGGTCTGGCTAGATAGACACCAAATTGACCAGGGAACGGAACGCCAGGTAAGCTTCCGGCATGCTGGCTGCCTGGACACTGACCCTGCGGCCATCGAGGCGCTTGCTGCCAGGCATCAGGCACGATTGGTCGGCCATGACGGTGGTGGAGAACTCAACAGTCACAGTCACCGGAAGGTCGATCTTGAGCGGTTTGGCTGCGATACCGTCTTTGAACCGGAACATGGCAGTAGTCGCGGTGGAGCTGATCAACGCGCGGGTCTGTTCGAGAGGCAGGCAGGCGGCAGCCGTCCTTCCGGCAGCCGTCTTCACCTGGGCAGTGAGGATTTCCGGCGACCATTCGCGGGCTTCGGCGCATACGCTCTGATCGCCGCTGACCATGAGAACAGGAACGTCAAACGCACCGCACATCAGAGCGTTGAGGCCAAATTCGCCGCACAGGCGGTCATTCAACCAAAGGTTGCGGACCCGCTCACTAGACCAGGTATGATCCAGGATTGCGTTTTGGGTACCGATGCGGGCGTGATACCCGATGAAAATGGCAGCATCCACCCCGTCATCCACGCCCTGGACCATCGAGAAGTGAGATGGCGAGCCGCAGTTCAACTGCGCCCGCGGGTCCAACAGTTCGATCATGATGTTGGTACCGAACCAGTGTCCGTCGGTAACCAGGATCTCGTCAGCTCCCGAACCGGCTGCCCCTTCAATGGCGGCGTTTACATCCCCGGTCATGATCTGACGGAAACGCGGATATTCGGCGTGTGAAGGGGTGACCTGATTCCAATTTACCACCCCGCTGATACCTTCCATGTCGCATGCGATTAGTACTTTCATCCGTCTGTGCCTCCCCAGGTTGAATGGTTATTTCCTTATAAATATGCCGTGATATCGGCTGCTTTGACTCCCAGATCGTCGGCGAATACTGACAAACCTTTGAAATCGGCGTAGGTCAGATTCGCAACCTGGACCGATTTCTTTTGCTTGAGATGTTCAAAAAGCTGCAAATAGCTGATCAGAATGCGATACTGCCAGGCCAGTGAAAGAGAAAGCGCCGTTCGTTCGATTATCTGCTCATCACCGCCCTCGATTTCAGTGAAAACCCCGTAGGGCAGCTCATCCAGGGTGATTTCCAGGTCGTTCAGGGTATAAACGGTGCGGTATTTTTCGTAAACGATATAGACCTCATAACCGAGCGACTCCAAAAGAGCCTTGGCATCATCGAAATCATGAACTTCCAGCTCAATCTCCCTGCGTTTGCTTACCGTCTGATCGGGCAGGGCTGCATCCTTGTAGGTGATGATCACATTTTGATCCTGCCGTAAACGCAGCACCCGGTTTTCACGGGAGAGGCTGCGATCGGGAAGGTCAAAGCGGTAATTCATTTCGTGGGTGCGAGGCTGTACGAGGTTGGCGCCGATGCTTCGAAGACGGCGCTCATATCCATCACGATCATTCAAATAGAACTTTACTTCGATTTCAAGATGCGTTTCTGTCATTTCCATCCTCCTTTGACTGCACCACAGTACCGCGGCGCATAAAGGGTACCAGCAGGAAAAATGAGAATTCTGCCAGCAGTACCAGGGCGAGCGATACCCCCATGGATAATAACTGGCTGGAAAAAGGTTTTGGATTGGAGACCACCCAGAGCCGGTTGATCCAGCCCCAACCGAGGTACAATGCCACACTGATACCGCCCAGCGCGGGTGCAAACGGCTGGCGGGTCCAAAGGGAGACCAGGCATACCAGGAAAAGCAGCATGAAGAAAAAGCCCTCGAAGACCGGGTATATGGGTGATGGGTAATAAGCATATGCATTGAGCCAGGCAGCACTTTGCAGAGCCTGTACCCAAAGCAGGCAGTTGACGATGGCAAGTACGGCCAGCGTCAGCAGCATCAGGTACAACAATAGAGGTCTCCTGGTCGTTATCATTTGCAGCTTTCCACCTTCATTCCGATGACCCCGGAATTTCCCGGTGTGATCAGTTCAACTTGATTGTAATCGGATTGACAAGGGATGGCACAGATTTCCGCCGATCATCTTCCAAATTCCTGCGTCGCGTGATGCCAACCTTTCAAATACGACAGCCGTTTGGAGTAAACTTGACAGAGGGGTAAAGTTGGATATACTGACAGTTAGCTTTTTGCCGACACCCTGGATGAGAAGGAGCAGGAATGAAATTAAACGATTGGGACAAAATGTCCATCGTTGTGCTTTCGGTGACAGCCGTAGTCATCATTTGGCTCGTCCTCATCGCTGTCAATCCGGGAACACCGGTCAACCCGTTCCCTCCTCCTGGCTCCCGCGGACCCATCACCCCCACACCTACCGCGACGATCAACGCCTTACCGCCCACCTGGACGCCGGCGCCTACCGTCGAGGTCACCAAACGACCTACAAGCACCTCTATTCCCACCTCAACGCCTGTAAAACTAAAGTAACCCATGCGATGGAATTCGGTCCATCAAATGATCATCCCGTTCCAAGGGTAGTTAATCCATGAGCGATCCCATAACCCCTGAAATATTCAACCATCTTGTCGATCTCGCCTCACTTGAGCTGGATTCCGGGCAGGCAGATTACCTGCGGCGGCAATTGAATCAACAATTGACCTCCATCCGTGAATTGGAGGCGGTTCCACTGGATGAAGACGTACCCATCAGCCTTCACGGGGTGCCATTTGAAGTTCAGGAATCTCCCAAACCCAGGGAAGACGAATGGATCCCCTGCAAGGATGCCGATGCGATCCTCTCGCAAGCCCCCCAGGTGGAAGACCGCTATATCATCGTTCCAGATATTCCCCATACCACACTTAAGTAGCCAATCATGGATCTTTGCGACCTCAATGTAATTGAACTCAGCAAGTTATTGCGTGAAAAGAAAACGTCTGCCGTGGAGATATTGGAATCCTCGCTGCGGCGAATTGGTGAAGTCGATGGGCGTTCCGGTGCGCTGGATTCCGGACCCGTCACCGACGAAGACCGCCGTGCAGTCCATTCTATGATCACCCTCACCGAGGAAACTGCCCTGGAGCAGGCGCAGGAGGTGGACCGCAAGCTGGCAATGGGCGAAAACCCAGGACAACTGGCGGGGATACCCTTTACGGTGAAAGACATCTTTTGCGTCAAAGACACCCCTTCGACTGCCGCCTCACGTATTCTGGCGAATTTCAAGGCGCCGTACACCGCCACGCCAGTGCACCGCATGGAAGCAGCAGGCGCGGTGATGGTGGGCAAGGTCAACCTGGACGAGTTCACCTACGGTTCATCCACCGAATCGTCTGCTTTCCAACCCAGTACCCGCAACCCGTGGGATACCACTCGTGTACCCGGCGGTTCCTCCGGCGGCAGCACAGCCAGCGTGGCAGCCAGTGAAGTGCCGCTCTCGCTGGGCACAGATACGGCCGGGTCGATCCGGCAGCCGGCAGCATTTTGCGGTGTGGTGGGTGTCAAACCCACCTACGGACGGGTTTCGCGGTATGGATTGATCGCTTTTGCCTCCTCGCTGGATTGCCCGGGTCCGGTTGCCCGCACGGTCACCGATGCCGCCGCCATGCTGCAAGTGATCGCCGGAGCCGACCCGCTGGACGGCACTGCCGCCACGGTGGCTGTTCCCGATTACCTGGCGAACCTGGAAAAGGGCGTCAAGGGGATGCGCATCGGACTTTCACCCGATTATTTCCGCATCACTTTTCCGGATGGCAAAGGCGGATTCAAGGAGCAGGCGCTGCCCGACGAAATTGACCGGGCGGTGCGGCACGCCGCCGAAGTGCTGGCTGCGATGGGCGCCGAGATCGTGGAAGATGTACCCATGCCCAACACACGCTACGGCATACCTGCTTACTTCGTCATCAGCCGCGTGGAAGCGGCATCCAATTTGCACCGCTATGACGGCGTCAAGTACGGACTGCGCACTTCAACCCCATACAGCGATTTGAAATCGATGTACAAGCTCACCCGCAATGAAGGTTTTGGCTTACAGCCCAAACTGCGCATTCTCATGGGCATGTATGTCAGTGCTGCCCAGTACAGCGAACAATATTACAAGCGTGCTTTGCGGGTGAGAACCCTCATCCGGCGCGACTTCGAAGCAGCATTCGACCCGGTGGGCAAATACCGCCTGGATGCACTGCTTACCCCCACTACTCCGACGACGGCTTTTGAGATGGATGCGGTCTACGGCGATTCGGTGCTGATGCAGTATGCCGACCAGCTCACCGTACCAGCCAATCATGCCGGTATCCCCGGGCTTTCTTTACCCGGCGGGTTGGATTCAGCGCTACTTCCGGTGGGTATTCAACTCCTGGGCGCCGATTTTACCGAGGACAAGCTCTTCCGTATCGGCAGGGCATATGAAATGGCAACGGAAAACGAAGAATGGCGCAAGGTAAAGCCGCAGGTCTTGCGGTGATTCGAATTCCTTAATGGTGGAATGATGAATTTATCAACTTTGAAGAAGCAGATTGTTTTCTTGGTCCTGGCGGTACTCGCTGTCACCGCGCTGGCTGGATGCATGCCTGCGGCCAACGGGGCACCCATCATTGCCCTGGTCAAACCCACGCTCACTGCCACCGCCACGGTCACGCCCACCTTTACAGCAACCGCGACCGCGACTGAGACCGCGACAGCGACCGCAACTTTTACACCTGTTCCCACTTCAACAGCAACCCCGCGGCCGCTGCCCACCAAAACCAAAGCGCCGGTGACATCAGGCGGAAGCGGTTCATCCGGTGAATGTGCAGGCGGGAACTCTTCTATTGAATCCTCGTTGTTGTCGCTGATCAATCAGGAGCGGGCAAACAACGGAGTGGGAGCCCTGGCGAACAACGGCACCCTTGCCTCAGTTGCCCGTTCTCACAGCCAGGATATGGCGGATAACAATTATTTTGATCACGGCGATCCGTTCGCCCGAATGTCGGGTGCCGGAATTTCCTACACCGCTGCTGCCGAAAACATCTACGCAGGGAACGGTTCCAATAACAGCGCTTATGCTGCTTTTTCTGCATGGATGGCATCTGAAGGACACCGGCTGAATATGCTCAATTCGGCATACACCATGGCGGGGGTGGGCTACTGGTGCAATAGTTCAAGTACCTACGGCGGATATTTTACATTGGACTTGATCCACCCCTGAAATTGTTACGGGAAACAGTGAGGATTTATGACGGAATTTGAAGCGGTCATCGGACTTGAGACCCACATTCAGCTCAACACCAAAACCAAGATTTTCTGCTCCTGCAAGGCAGATTCCTGGGAGGATCAGCCCAACACCAACATCTGTCCGGTGTGCTGCGGGCTTCCGGGAGTGCTGCCGGTATTGAACAAAGCTGTGGTGGAGAAGGCTGTGCTGTTGGCAAATGCCATGCATTCCGAGATCCGGCCGCTTTCGTATTTCGACCGCAAGAACTACTTCTACCCCGATCTCCCCAAGGGTTACCAGATCTCGCAATTCGACCAGTCCCTGGGCAAGGGCGGCTACCTCGACCTGCCCATCCCGGCAGCCAGCTCGGCAGACAAACAGGCATATATCCGCCGGGTGAGCATCTGGAAGCTGCACATCGAGGAAGATGCCGGCAAGACCAAGAACGCGGGAGCTCGGCGCATGATCGATTTCAACCGCTGCGGTGTCCCCCTGGTGGAAATGGTCACCGGACCGGACTTGAGAACCGCCGATGAAGCCGCCCAGTACCTGATCCGCCTGCGGCAGCTTCTGCGATGGCTGGGCATTTCGGAAGCCGACATGGAAAAAGCCCACTTGCGCTGCGATGCGAACGTTTCCATCCGCGTCAAGGGCGAAAACCTGCTCAACCCCAAGACTGAGATCAAGAACGTGAACTCGATCGACGCCGTGCGGGATGCCATAGCCACCGAGATTGAGCGTCAGATACGCGAGGTTGAGGCTGGAAAGACCATCGAAGCCTGGACGCTCGAGTGGGACGAAGACACCGGATCGCTCAAGAAGATGCGCTCCAAGGAAACCGAGGCGGATTACCGCTATTTCCGTGAACCCGATCTGCTGCCCATCCGCATGACGGAAGAGTGGAAGAAAAGCATCCTGACAGACTTCCCGGAACTGCCTCTGGCGCGCCGCACCCGATTTGTGGAACAGTACGGATTACCTGAATACGATGCCGACATTCTGACCGGTGAACGCAGACTCTCGGACTATTTCGAGGCTGCAGTCAAAGCCTACGGCGGAGATCCCAAGAAGGTTTCCAACTGGCTGATGAACGATGTGCTGCGCATGATCAACGATCAGGGCTTGAATCCCGCTGAAATGCGGCTCACACCCCAGGCGCTGGCGGAGATCCTCAAACTGGTGGACAGCGGTGCCATCAACATCAACACCGGAAAAAGCCTGCTGCAAAAGATACAGGAGAGCGGAAAATCAGCGCAGACCATCGTGGCTGAAGAAGGGCTTGCCAAAGTCAGCGATGACAGCGCCATCCGGACAGTCTGCGAAGAGGTGCTGCGTGAATCTCCCAATGAAGTGGCCTCGTACCGCGGCGGCAAGGTGACCCTGATCGGCTGGTTCGTGGGTCAGGTGATGAAGAAGATGCGCGGCAAGGCAGATGCATCGATGGCAAAGTCGATTTTGGAGGAATTGCTCAAGTAATCGCCCCAACGGGAACCCGCAAACAGGTTCCCGTTTTCATTCAATTTTGATTATTCATCGAAAATGTCGTACGATGTATGGGAACCTAACGGGGGTTCATGAACGTCTAGATATGGAAGTTGAATCAAATCAATCAAAAGGAGAAATTATCGATGAAGAAAAAATCCCTTGCAGCAGTTACCGCCATTCTGGCGTTGAGCTTGCTGCTTTCCGCATGCAATTTGATTGCGCCGCAGACTGTAAACACACCGGATCCGGCATCAGCCCAGGCGACGATCAATGCAGCGGTAACGCAGGCGATGGAAGCCATCGCTGCTCAGATGACGAGCACTGCCATGGCACAACCCCAGGCTACTGCCACCAGTGAGCCTACTTTGGCACCGACTGCGACTGCCACGAAGGTGGTCCTTCCCACTGCTATTCCACCGACAGCCACTCTGGTGCCGAAGCCGACAGCCAAACCGAAACCCACTGCCACCGCCACACCGTCTGATTACGCCTGCCAGCTCGTGGCTGCCTCACCAGCCGCCGGCACCAAGGTGACCGTCAATACCGATTTCGATACCACCTGGCAGTGGAAGAACATCGGCACCCGCTCCTGGGAAGTAGGTTACGTTGATCTGCGGTACGACAGCGGTCAAAAAATGCAAACGGTGGCAGACGTCTTTGATATTTCAACTGCCGTGGCACCTGGTGCTGAAACTTCAAAGGTCGTAGATATGCGCGCACCCGCGACTGCCGGCAAGTACACCGCCACCTGGAAGCTGGCGATGGAAGGCATCACACTTTGCACCATGACTGTCAGCATCGAAGCGGTCAATCCGTAATCGGCACACATATGAACAAAAAAGAGACGGCTCAGAAATGAGTCGTCTCTTTATTCCAGACCGAAACGAAAATGGATCACTCTTTTTGCCAGGCCAGTTTGATCTTCTCGCGCGCCGTGGCAAGATCTTCAGGGATGACGCGCGTACTGCCCACGGTGGACATGAAGTTGGTGTCGCCATTCCAGCGCGGAACGACGTGCATGTGAACGTGTTCTGCAATGCCGGCCCCGGCTGCCGAACCCAGGTTGATCCCGATATTGAAACCTTCGGGGTGATAGATTGTACGCAGCACCCCCAGCGTCTCGTTGACCAGTTCCATCATCTCGGTACGTGTTTCAGGGTGCAAAGCTTCGATGGTCGCCTGGTGCACGTAGGGCACCACCATCAAATGACCGCTGGTGTAAGGGTAACGGTTCAAAATCACGTAAGCCAGCTTTCCCAGGTGCACGATCAGATTGTCAGGATCGCCGATCTCTGAGGGAGCGCTGCAGAACACGCATTTACCGGGGGGAGTGGAATTGGTGATGTATTTCATCCGCCAGGGTGACCATAGATCTTCCATAAATACCCCTTTGCTCAAGTTTCAATCATTGTACACCCACAACCCTCCATGCTTAAAAATTCTTGAAAGGTCGTATTGAACCGGCAGCCTTTCGTGTTCAACCTGGGGGATTTGGGTTTCATTGACAGGGGGGGATTTCAGTGTATCCTAATAACATGCTCCAGCCTCCCCTGTTCCCTGCAAATTCCATCAGCGTCAGCGAACTGACACGCTATTTGCGTGAATGGATGGAGAGCGATGAGCTCCTGCGCGACGTTTGGGTGCAGGGAGAAATCTCCAACCTTTCACGACCTTCCTCAGGACACATTTACTTCACCATCAAAGATGAATATTCTGCGCTCAAGTGTGTCATCTGGCGCACCTCAGCCGGGAGGGCATCAGCCAATTTGCAGAGCGGTCTGGCAGTGGAAGTTCACGGGTATGTTTCCATCTATGAGCGTGACGGGGCATATCAGCTTTACGTGGATACGGTACGTCCGGCGGGCGAGGGTTCACTCTTCCAGGAATTCCTGCGGCTGAAGGCGCGGCTTGAGGAAGAGGGGCTTTTCGATGCTGCCCGTAAAAAGGAAATCCCCCAGGTACCGGCGCGAATTGGCATTGTCACCTCGCCAAGCGGTGCGGCACTGCAGGATATTCTCAATACCCTGCGCCGTCGATATCCGCTGGTGGAGGTGGTTCTTGCTCCGGCAGCCGTCCAGGGTGAAAACGCCCCCGCAGAACTGGCTGCTTCCATTGAGCGGCTCAACCGCGAACCCGGTATGGATGTCATCATCGTGGCGCGCGGAGGAGGATCGCTGGAGGATTTGTGGGCATTCAATGATGAACGCGTCGTAAGGGCGGTGGCTGCTTCGCACGTACCCATCATCAGCGGCGTGGGGCATGAGACCGATTTCACCCTCACCGATTTTGCCGCTGATTTGCGCGCTCCCACGCCCACGGCAGCCGCCGAACAGGCTGTGCCGGATCAGATGGACGTTCGTGAGCGGCTTCTGGGAACGCAGCGCCGCTTGAAAGATGCCCTTTCGGGGATTGCCAGGGAGGAAAAGTTGAACCTGGCAGAGATCAACCGCAAATTATCGCAGGCCAGCCCTTTGATGCGTGTTCGCAGCGATCGTCAGAGGCTGGATGAGCTTGCAGGGCGTTCCCTGACGGGATTGCAGCATTCATTTGAGATCAAGAAAACCCAAACCTATGGACTGGATCAACGGCTTAAAGCGCTTAATCCATATGGCGTGCTTAAGCGGGGTTACGCCATTGTCACCAACGGCGCCGATGAGATCATTCGCAGCGTGGACCAAACCTTTCAAAATGATGCTCTCACAATCCGCATCTGTGACGGGGTCGTGCCCGCGCGGGTGAGTGACGAGCCCCGGAAGTTCCAGGCAGGAGAAGAATGCAATGACTGAGAAGAAGACCGAGATCAAAAACCTGACCTATGAGCAGGCATTTGCCGAGCTGGAGACCATCGTGGATACGCTTGAAAGCGGGCAGTTGCCTTTGGAACAGGCGTTAAGCCTCTACGAGCGGGGTCAACTGCTGGCACAATTTTGCGGCAACCTGTTGGATCAGGCAGAGTTGAAGATCAGAGAATTGAACCCGGCCGGGAAGGGTGCCGCGGAGGAAGGCGAATGATCTTTGCCCGCGTTCCCGAGCTTACCGCTCTCACCCTGGCCTGGCTGGTGGCGTCGGTGCTCAAGGTGCCCATATATTACCTGATCAACCGCCGCTGGAACTGGGCGTTGATTTTCGGCACGGGCGGGATGCCAAGCTCGCATTCTGCTCTCATGTCATCGACCACGCTGGCGATTGGTCTATTTCACGGTTTTGACTCTCCGGTATTTGCCCTGGCAATCGCCATTTCGACGGTCGTGATCTACGACGCGGCGGGTGTACGCCGCCAGGCAGGCATTCACGCCGAGCGGATCAACATGATCATTCAGGAATTCTTCCAGGGTCGTCCGGTACCACAACAGGACCTCAAAGAGATGCTGGGTCATACCCCCATAGAAGTGGCAGGAGGGGTGATACTGGGCATCCTATGCGCCCTTTTCACTTACCTGGTGCTGCCAAAGTAACCCCTTTATTGGTCGTAGGATAACTATCCGGGTTTCTGTATTCGCGAACTGCCATCCGGATCGGTCGCGGGGAGGAAAATGGAATCAACTGTTCAGGATAAAAGAAAACCCTGGCTTTTGCTCAGCTTGCTGGTTATCCTGGCAATTGCTGCCGGAATCTACATGGCTTATTGCACAGATTATGCCCCCTGGGGATTCAGCGACTCGGCAGCTTATTTTTCCGCCGCCCGCAACCTGGCAAGCGGTCATTCGCTGCGCGTCTCAACGGTGAATGGAGGATACACTCCTCTTAATTTGCATGCCCCGCTCTATTCGCTGGTGCTGGCTGTGTTTGTCAAATTCAATGCGAACCTGGTCACTGCCTCCAAGGCGATGGATATTCTCTCCTGGGGATTATTCATATTCCTTTGCGGATGGCTCTTTTACCGCATCACCGGCAGGCAGATGGAGGCTTTCTTCTTTGCCCTGGTTTGCAGCTTTTCCTACCCGTTGGCAGTCTCCTTTTCAGGTCTGATGTCGGAACCCCTGGCACTGGTGTTGGGGATTCCCGGTTTTATGCTGCTTGTGCTGGCGGTAAAGGAAGATTCTACACGGTGGATGATCGTTTCTGCTGTCTGCATCGGGCTCTCGGTACTGACCCGGTTTGCCTTTGCTGCCGTTCTTGGAGCGGGGGTGCTGGTGCTGTTGATCTTTTCCAGTCAACCCTGGCGCAAACGATGGGTTAGCATGCTGATTTTTGGGCTGGTTGGGTCTGCTCCGATGGTCTTCTGGACGGTGCTTCAGAAACTTCAACAGGCATCCACCGGCGGTCGGTCGTTGGTGTTCGCGGATCTCTTCTCGAAGGTGCGCCATTTTGCGGCAGCGGTTTGGGGTACGTTGAAATACTGGATGCCTTACCGCTCCAACATGATCCCGGGGGTATCGGCAAAGTACTTCACCCCTCTACTGGCTGCACTTTTGCTTCTGCTGATTGTTGTTGGGATTCTTGCTGCCGTCCAGAAGCTCAAAAGGGATGTTTGGAAAGAGCCGGTATTTCTGCTGGCGGGTTCATCGCTGTTGTTCATCCTGTCCTATATCGCGGTCGCGTTTGCCGGGTATGCCTTTTCCACGGCACCCAATGATATCAACGACCGCATCCTTTCACCGGTTTTTCCGGCCATCATTGCTTTGCTTTTGTGCAGCACCATCCTGGTGGGAATGCTGGTCAGGCGTCGGGGTTGGACGCACCTGCTGGCTCTGGCGGTAACATTATTCTTCGTAGTCTTCAATTTCGAGCTGCTGCGGACGTACGGCATCCTTTCCAGCAAGTATCCCAACGGCTATACCTCGCCCTACTGGAACGGCAGCCCGATCTTTGAGGCGATCCAGAAATTGCCTCCGGATACGGCCCTGGCATCCAATGCGCCGGATATTACCTTGTTTTACACCAACCGCATGCCGTACTGTCTGACCGAGAATCCCACCCAACGGGGGGAGTGCATTTCTTCAGCCGACCGGCCTCAACTGCAGGATTTCGTTGAACGCCAGTGCGGAGTGCTGGTGCTCTTTCCCAGCTCGCCTACCGAGAACTACGAGAATTATGCCGACCCGATCAGCCAGGTTTCGATGGACGGGTTGAACAAGCTCTATCCTGCGGCATACCGGTCATCTCCCGGCGTCATCCTTTACTGGCCGGAGTGCAGCGGGGTGAAGCAGGCATTGGCGGGGGAGTGAAATTAGTTTTCTGCAAGCAGGTGCATTCAGCGTCACCATTGAAATTGGAATCCGAATACGCAAGATGATGATTCGATTTTCATAAATGCTTATGGGGGCCCTCTCCATGATCAAATCCAATTATCGATTCTTATTCTATGGGTTGGTCGGCCTTGCTTTTGGCGTGTTTGATTGGTTCTACCTGAATGCTCTGGCTCATTTTTCCTGGGGCAGCCTGCGTAATTCCTTTCTTGTGGTACCGATCATTTTGCTCTTGAATTACGGAATTTGGCTGGTACCGGTTGTTCCCATCGGCATTTATGAATCCAACCGCGATTCATCCACTATCCTTTCCCCGGCTGCATGCAGTTTGACCTGGGTATGCGCCATGGTCGGTTATTACGGCTATTATGCTTTGCTGTTTGTGCAGGGCAAACTGCCGATGCTCGAAAACATGCGACTTAGGGGGATCAATGACATTGCCTTCTGGCAGGAAAATTGGAATCTATTCAAGCGGGTGATTATTGACCAGTTCTTTGAATGGACATTGATTGCCATCGTCTGCGGATCAATTATTGGGGCTGTGCTATTCAAGATTGCCCGCAGGAAAAGGGTTTGAGTGAAAAAAGCCTTTGGCGCATTACAGTCACGTTAAAACTCAGTGCATGCGTTTACTTTTGATACCTTAATTCCAGGTGTAAACAGGTGTTGTGACAAAAGCCCTCACCCAGCGCCAATAGCATAGCGCTTTCCCTCTCCCAAGCTTGGGAGAGGGATTAAGGGTGAGGGACGACAATTTTCGATAACGTGCGATTTATTGCATTCAAATAGAGGCGTATGTCCATCATGACCCTGACGATGCTTTTCGTCATGGGTACGTCCCTACCAGTTGAAGAACCGAACCTTTGTCCATTCACAGCCACCCATTCAAACGTTAATTGATCAACAATTGGGGAGTTGACATTGAGCTTTTGATCTGCTATTATATCTGTGACGGATATAGCGTAAACGGATATATTATGAAAACTTCAAATATCCCAGAACCCATTCAGACCCCGCTGACACCCGCAGTATTCCAAATCCTTTTGGCTCTTTCCGAAATGGAGATGCATGGCTATCGGATCATGCAGGCGGTTCAACAGAATTCGAATCGTCAGATGCATATGGGACCAGGCACGCTCTACGGCTCGATCAAACGCATGCTGGCGGATGGATTGATCGAGGAGTCGGGCGAACGGCCTGATCCAGACCTGGACGATGAACGCCGGCGATATTACCGATTGACCGCTCTTGGTAGAAAAACTGTCAAGGCCGAAGCAGCCCGGATGGATGCATTGGTGCGAAAAGCTCAAGCCCTGCATCTTCTTCCAGACCGCGAGGGAGATTCCTGATGAACACGTTGATTCCATTTACGCGTGAAAAGTCGGCCGTTTCCCTGGCGCAGTGGTTGGTCCGCTGCCATCCTGCTGAGTTCCGAAACCAGTACGAGGATGAGCTTAACCAGGTTTTGCGGACCCTGGTGCGGTATGGATTGGATGACGGCAATGATGGCACGGCAAATTATCTTTGGCGCGTTTGCATCCCTGATCTTTGTTCATCAATGATCCGGGAACGGTTCAACCAATGGGAGGAGAACATGAAACGCAACTTTGGAGTTTGGATTGGCGCAGGGTTGATTGTGTTGTGGGTTCTGTACGTTGGTCTCACCGAGGCAAGGATTTTCCTTCACCTGCCGATCAAGGATCCAACCATTTGGTTACTAGGAGACACACCTGCCAATTGGGCGTTTACGAGCCTGAACGTTTTCATTATCCTGGCACCAATTCTTGCCCTGATCTTGATGGCCGTGCCGCATATCCAATTCAGCCGCGGAGCGGAAGAAGGTGATCTGGCCGTGATTCGCCTGCGCAAAGTGACAGGTGCGAGTAGGGTGATGATCCTCACTGCCAGCCTGATCTCGGCCATGATCCTTTTTCTCTTGATGTTCGGGGGGAGGTTGTGATGCCCTGCCGAGTAGATCAATGGGAGACTCTCGTGCATAGTTAAGAACGATCCTCACCGGCACCCCCTGACGCTGTGCTTTGTCAGGGAGTGCCGGACGAAGTGCGGCGCAAGTGTCGGCTTGCGCCTCAGGATGACAAGCCAATGGCAGGTTGGATTGAGGAAAAAAACCAATCTGGGGTATACAAAAGCGTAGGGGTTTAGCGTGCTAAACCCCTTTGGGCACAGCGCGCTGTGCCCCTACGATATATGGATTGCGAGTCTGAATTACCAAAGCAATTACGCCGATATTTTCGCCAGGCTGAAATTACTTTGTGTATTAAGCTGTAGGGGCGCATGACCATCATAACCCTGACGATGCTCTTCGTCATGGGTACGCCCTACCGGGGGTATCCTAAAACCCTAAATCCTTCAAAGCTTGATCGGCATCGAGCGCTTTTCCGCGAGGCAGCACCTCATCCCAGAAGGTTTGATCATAGCGCCTCGAGCGTACCAGGATGGGCATGGGTACGCCCCATCCCAGCAGCAGCGCTTCCTCTTTGGGCTGCAGGCGTGCCAGCATTCCCCGCAGTGCATCCCGCCCGGCGAGGCCGGAAAGCACCGCGGCGATGTCGTTCTCGTCGCCCAGCCAGCCTGAGACGCGCGTTCCAAGCTGCGACATGACCTCGTCGTAGATCTGCGAGGGACGCTGGTCGATGATCAGCAGGGTGACATAGTACTTGCGCATCTCGCGGGCAATGGTGCTGAAACTGGTTTGCGCCGCCATCTCCCTGTTGAGCAGCTTATGCGCTTCTTCGACTGCGATCACCAGCGGGCGCGGCTCATTCGTGCCCTTGCTGCGGAACTCGTTGGTGGATTTCTCCCAGGTTTCGCGGATCTTGCGCGTGAGCAGGTTGGAGACGAGCAGGTAGTCCAGGTCCTTCTCGTAATCGCCAAAGGAGAGGACCACATGCTGCTCGTTTTGCAGCGATTTGATCACCTCGGTCAGGCTGGTGTTGGGCACAGCGTTCTCGTCCTGGATGATGTAAGGCAGATTGAACAGCCGCGTCATCTTGGAATGCAGCCCTTCCGCAGCCGAGGCGTTGACTCCCTCACCGTTCGCCCAGTACGCTACCGAACCGGGAGCAGGCACCTTCTTGCCGTCCTCGTTTTCAATCACCGTGCCCACGTCCATGGCTTTGAACTCGCGATACCAGTTAGCCGGACCAAAGCTGTGCACCAGGGCATCCAGCGTGGTGGGGGTGGTCTCGCGCAGGTTCAACTCGCGGGTGAGCATTTCGATATCTTCGGGCTGGATCTCGGACTCGCGCAGTTCCAGGTGATAATCCGGCACCTTGCCGCGGATGGTGGAATTGCGACCAATGGCAACCACCCTTACCTTGCTTGAAAATTTCGTCTTCAATCCGATGGTGGGTTTGCCGGTGTCTGAGGCGACATCATCAAAGCCGTACTCGTTGTGCATGTCGAAGACGAGAACCGAAGCCTTGTTGCGCTGGATGAGCCCGGCGAGGATGATGCGGGTCAGGAAGGACTTGCCCGAGCCCGTGGCGCCGAAAATGCCCGCGCTGCGCTGCACGAACTTGTCCAGGTCGATGCACACCGGGTGATTCTGCTCGCGGGTGCGGCCGATCATGAAGTTGCCCTCAACCCCGGGCATACCGAAGATCGCTGCCACATCCTCCGCCGAAGCCAGCCAGGCGTTGGCATGGTGCGAGGGCACGGTTTTGATGGGCATGGGATGAGTGTCATCGGGGTGCGCCTGCCGCCATTCTGGGTAGCGCGGATCATCAAATTCAGGACCGGCTTCCACCATTAACGCCGGAAGAACTTCGAGATTGGTGAAGAGCGTCTGCGCTGAAAGCAGCCGGCTGACCTGCGGCGAGAAGCGCTCTGTGCCGGGGTTTTCGGCGTAGCGCGGGTCGGTCGAAACGAGCTGCAGGTCGGTGACCAGCCCGTAGAACTGCCAGTCATTGCTTTTGATCACCACGAAAGCGCCTTCCTGCACGCTCTGGGCAGGCAGGGTGAGACGTACGAACAGATTGGCTTTCAGGCTGCCGCCCACCACGAAGCCGATGGATTGCCGTCCGGAGTTGGCGATGATTTGTGAATTTTCCATGGTTTTCCCCTCTCTCACATCACATCCGACACGGCTTTGAGCACCGTCGTCAGGCGGGTGTAATCATCCTTGAGAAGTGCTATCACCTCGCTGACGGCGGCTTCGTCCAACCCGGCGGGGCTGGATTGCTGCACCTGCGCCAGGTGGGCAGCCAGCAGATCGTCTGCCGGCAAATCGGGACTGCGGAAAAGATGGCGCAGGTAACCGAACCTGCCCAATGAAGTGAAACTCAAGACCTCATCAGGCATGCAGGGATAGATGGCATCCAGTGACAGAGGGGGACGCGGCGGCAGAGCATAAGAGAAGTGATCCGCCTGGGCGTAGCCAATGAAAAGCACACTCATTTCCACTGGCATGTTGCGGTTGCGCCGGTTGTCCTCGATGACCTCGGGTTTGACGCTCGGCGCGGTGACGATCTGGCGTACCAATCCGTCATCATCGATGTGAATGTCGTACACCAACCCGTAGACGGTCACGCCATCCTCCAGGGGGATGCGTACCATCTGACCGAACGTCGGGGCATCGGTCTGCGAGACGCTGCAGCCGACCACACAGGCGGTGGTATTGGAGCGGAGCAATCTGCCAAACGCAATGGGTTCCATTTATATCCTCGTTCGCGGTTCTGATTCTTTGCCGGATTCCTTGTTGGATTTTTCGAAGGGATCGAATCCCTGCAGGAGCAGTTCCTGTTCGATGCGCCGTGTGAGCTGGTCGCGGTCTTCCAGCTTGACCACGGCGATCTCATGCGCGCGCAGCAGGGGGTAGGGATAGGGACGGCTGCCCAGGGCATGCGCTTGATCCACGAGCACATGTTGAAGCAAGTCCAGTGAGATCGGGTCTCTCGCCACCCAGGCAGGGATTTCCACCCGGGCAATGGCAGGTTTCTCCGCCCTTCCGACATTGAGGTAGAAGAAGTGCAGCGCTTTTTGACCTGAATAGGATTTTGCCGAACTGGACTGCAGCTCAAACACTGCGGAACGTTCACCGGGCGCCAGCAGGTCGCTGAAAAGACTCAGGTCGGTCACGCCGGCGAACGGGCGTTCAGCACTCGTGCCATTGGCGTCCTCGGGCACCATCAACTCCAGCAGGCGCACCACCAGGTCCGCGCGCGGACGGTCAACGTAACCGGCAGTGATGGCGCGCATCAGGCTGAGTTCATCCAACGCCGCCAGGTAATCATTGAACATGACTTTGAAATGCTCATCCATCCGGGGTTCGTGGTACAGCTCCAAAGGACCATCGGTCAGGGTGAGGATGGGTGCAGCCTCGCCGCGATCGCGTTCCTGACGCACCAGCTCTGCCATGATCTCGCGTTCGCTCACATCCCGCCGCAGGGCAATAAAATCCTCCGAAATCAAACCGCCGCTGGAATAGAGCGCTTCGTCGTAAAGAAGCTCGGATTTGATGATCTCTTCAGGGATGCCGCCTGCGTTCAACGGCATGCGGAAAATGCCCACATTGACCAACCCAAAGAGCACCGGTTCATGCGGGTTGGGGGTCAACTGCGAACCGTCGGCAGCCAGGACTGTGCACAGATCATCGTCTGCGGAGGCAGCTTTATGCGTATCCAGGTCCTCGGAGCAGGGTTTGGCGCAGCGCGTGCCGCTATCGCTGGCAACCGCCTCCTCCACCTTTTGCTGCAGGAGGATCACCTGGCTGGCATATTGCCGCAGCAGCGACCGGCATTGATCCAGTTTTCCGCTCAAGGTGGTACTGCGTTGAATGGATTGTGCCCCCAGTTTCTTGATTTCCGCGGCAAGCGCGAGGTAATTTACCGGCATGATCTCCCCTTTGTATGGAACATATGTTTGATTATATCGAAAAGGGATTGAAAGGGCAAGCCAAAAGTGCAGTGAAGTGTTAGAGTTTTGTCTGCGTTTCAAGGCGAAAACTTGACCCTCTCTTGTTTTCTGACTATAATGATCAAGTTAAAATAGTTATTATCGGAAGAAGGTAGCAAATGCCGATTTACACGTATCGATGCGAAAACTGCGGTTTTCAATTCGATCAATTTCAAAAATTCTCCGACGGTCCGTTGACCAAATGCCCGGAATGCGGCAAGAAAACCCTGCACAAGGTCTACACGCCGGTAGGGATTGTTTTCAAGGGTTCAGGCTTTTACGCCACAGACCACCGCTCCCCCTCTGGGGCACCGACGCATTCGTCCAGCCACAGCGAGGAAAAACCCGCTGAGGCGAAGACAGAAAAACCTGCCGAAACCAAACCTGCTGCTGAAAAAACCGGAGAATGAGCCGACATCCTTAAAATCAACCCTGATTACCACCGCCAATGTCAAAAGAAAGTGTGGGTAGATAAATGAAAAACGACTTGCAGCCTACTCAACTTCCCATTGACCTGGGCGGTGGTTTGTTATTAAGGCGGGCAACCGCTGCTGACGGTGAAGCACTGGCTGTCTTCAGTTCGCGAATGCATTCGGATGATGGACCCGACAAACCTGACCAGGGCGTTTACTTCCTGCTCAAGGAGATCATGGACGGCAAACATCCCATGCTGAAGCCGGATGACTTTACTGTGGTGGAGGAAACAGGCAGCGGCAGGATCGTATCCTGCATGTGCCTGATCTCGCAGGTCTGGAAATATGCCGGGATACCCTTCAAGGTGGGCAGACCCGAACTGGTGGCAACCGAATTGGATTATCGCAACCGCGGGCTGGTGCGCAGGCAGTTTGAGGTCATTCACGAGTGGAGCCGCGAACGCGGTGAAATCGTGCAGGGGATCACCGGAATTCCCGTTTATTATCGCCAGTTTGGTTATGAGATGGCGCTCGACCTGGACGGATCGCGCACGCTCTATGAGGCTAATCTCCCAAAACTTAACGAGGGCGACCTGGAGAAATTCAACTTGAGGGCGGCAGAAGAACGCGACCTGCCGTTTCTGATGACCACCTACAATGCCAACCTGGACCGCAGCATGATCACCTGCGAGCGCGATGCTGCGATGTGGCGCTTCGAATTATTCGGTCGGGAGCAGCTCAGTTGCGACCGCAGCGGGATTTATGTTGTCGAAGATGCCTCTGGCAAACCGACGGGCATGATCGCGTCATTTGCCCAGGCGGGAAAGAGCAAACTCGTGGTTCGACGAATCGATCTGCTCCCCGAAATCGACCGCTACCTTGCAATGAAGGTGATCTCTCACCGCTTATGGCAGATTGGAAAAGAGGAAGCTGCGAAAGCAGGCAATCCGTTCTCGGCGCTGCAGTTCAGCCTGGGACGCGCCCATCTCGTGTATGATCTGTTGGGTGATGCCTTGATGCGTCCGCGCGAGCCTTACGCCTGGTATATGCGCGTGACCGACATCATCGCCTTTCTGAACCAACTGCGTCCGGTGCTGAATAAGCGGTTTGGCGAGTCGGAATTTGCGGGATTTTCCGGCCGGATCACGCTGATGCTGGAGCACCTGGGGCTGGAGATGACTTGTGAAGGCGGCAAGCTCCTGCCCATCACTGCACAACCTGGTTTGAACTGGGGGGATGCGGATGCCCTTTTCCCGGGTCAAACCTTCCTTCAATTGCTTTTCGGCTACCGCAGCCTGGCAGACCTGATGCATGCTTTTGTGGACATCGAAACCAAAGAACCAGCCCGGCATCTACTCAATGTGTTGTTTCCTGTTCAGCCATCCAATATCTGGATGATCTAGATTGACGATTGCTGATAGTTTTTTTCAAACCCATGATAGTTTTTGAGAGTGACCTAACTCTACACTGCAATTCATCACGTGAGGAATTGGATGCAAAAGAAAAATCAAGTTAAGGCAAAGGGCAGCGCGGAAAAGCCGCGGCTATCTGCCACCCAGCGCAAAATTCGAAGGCAGCAAATCGGCATGGCGATTATTGGAGCAATCCTGATCCTTGCCATGATCATGGCGCTGTCAATACGATAAAAAGAGGAGTTATGGTCACTCATTCAAAATGGTTCTGGCTGGCAGCACTGGCTTCAGCCTGGTTCGCTGATTTTCTCTTCTGGGGCAAAGCCCCTGGAATTTCATTTCCCATCTGGATCCTGGTGGTTCTGTTGGTGGGATTCGTGCTCTCCTGGCGGACGGGCAGCCGTCCTTCTCTATGGACGATCCTGCTGGCTGTGCTGACGGTGGGTTTTGCCGTGGCGGAGACCTTCCGGGTCAATGCCATGGTCAACTTTGCCAGCCTGGTGATGGTGGCAGGCGGGTTGGTCCTTATCACCGCCACGTTCCTGAACGGCAACTGGACACACTTCCGCATGGTGGATTACCTGGTGGAAGGTGTGAAGGTGGTCTGGGCTGGTTTTTCACGCCCATTTCAAACTTTCAGCCAGCCGCCGGCATTGCCGGAAGGTCAACCGGCGCCGCGTTCTTTCTGGCGCAAAGCGGCTCCCATCCTGCGGGGTATCCTCATTGCCATCCCGGTGGTGGCGGTTTTCGCTGCCCTGTTCTCTTCAGCCGATCCGGTCTTCAGCAACTGGCTGCAGCGGATCTTCAACCTGGAGAAACTACCTGAATACATCCTGCGCCTGGTCTTGATCCTCATCCTGGCCTTTTGGCTGGTGGGCATGTTCCTGCACGCCATCCTGCCCGCGGCAAAAGCGGAGCGGCCGGATCCCGCCAAACCCTGGATGAAACCCTTCCTGGGTTCAACGGAAAGCACCATCCTGCTGGGAGCGGTCAACCTGTTGTTCATTGCTTTTGTGATCATCCAGGTGCGTTATCTGTTCGGGGGCACCGCCAACATCTCGGAGACCGGTTTCACCTACTCGGAGTATGCCCGCCGCGGTTTCAGCGAGTTGGTGGCGGTTGCTGCCCTGAGCCTGGTGCTCTTCCTGGTGCTTTCGACCATTACGCGCATCGAAAAACCGGGTCAGCGCTGGACATTCACAGGGTTGATCATTCTACTGATGGCCAATGTGCTGGTAATTTTGGCTTCATCGCTTCAGCGCCTGATGCTTTATGAAACCGCCTACGGTTTTTCAGAACTTCGTACGGTGACCCATGTATTCATTTTCTGGCTGGCTGCACTGGTGGCGGCTGCGGCAGTAATGGAAGGCGTACAGCAGCGCGGCAGGTTTGCCCTGGCTTTGCTGATCGCCGTGGTGGGTTTTAGCGCCAGCCTGGTGCTGCTTAATGTGGATGGATTTACCGCGCGAAAGAATATTGAAAGGGCGGTACAGGGAGAGGAGTTCGACGCCGCCTACCTCACCACGCTCTCAAGCGATGCCGTCCCTGCCTTGGTGACTGCCTACAAGGATCCCTCTTTGTCTTCACAGATCCATGATGCGCTGGGGCTCACACTGGCCTGCCGTACCGTTGATCAGCAGGATGCCACGCCTCAACCATGGCAGTCGTATCACTTCGGCTTGGCGCAGGAGGCAAAACTGCTGCAGGAAAATGCCGATCTTCTTAGCCAGGTGAAGCTGTTCCGGGATGACCGCGGTTTTTATTACGGAATGTGGAATGGCGAGAAGCTTTACTGCGGCCGGGCTGGATTTATGGATTAACCTCACACAAATGAATTTGTACGATTCCTAATAGAAACAAACCAGTTGAATATCAATGTAGGGGCTCACAGCTGTGAGCTCCTACATTGATGGTTGTTGCTTTATCAAATGATCAAAGAATTGTCTGGGTGTGGAATCAGTGCTCACTAATCCCTGATTTCAATCCAATTCTTTGCGTTTCCACAACCAGAAGAGCAGGCCGGCGATGGGGACATTCACCGTGAAGAATGCCACCGGAAAGCCGCCGCCCATGATCAGGCTGATGAGGACCAGATACGCCACTCCCACCGAATAGGAGATCAAAGCGCGGACCTTGCCGGCAACCAATCCCTCAAGCGAAGTGGCGCTGAAGAGGATCATTAATGAAGTGAGGAAGAAATAGGTGGATGCGGCGCTGCCGGCATCCAGGCAGCGGTTGAATTCATCCATGGTCAGTGCAGGCACGTTACTGCCGGGAACATTGCGCAAATCAGCATTCAGGTTGCACTGCTCCAGGTCACGCTGCATGGGGTTGATGCTGGAGATGAGGAAGTTCAGCGGCACGGCTGCCAGCATCAACACCAGAACCAGCCATACCAGCCAGGACTTGCGCTTTTTTGCCCAGTATTCCCCGGTCAAAGGTGCATTGTTGGTATCTTCGGTCATTGTGCCCCCTTTACAAATCTGGCTGTAAAGCGGCGGGTCACCTCGCTGAGCGGTTCATCCAGGAGGGCATAAACCTGCATTTCGATTTCCGCCGGAACGCCGTAGAATGCCTGGGCAATTCCTCCGGTGATGCAGGTGAGCGTATCGCAATCGCCGCCCAGGGAGACGGCCTTGCGGATGGCATCCTCAAAATCATTCGATTCAAGGAAGGCGATCAGCGCTTCGGGCACGGTTCCCTGCGAGGATATATCGTAGGTGTAGACAGGGCGTATCTGATCGAGGGCGCGGTTCAGGTCGTACCCGAAGGTCTTGGTGATGTATTCGCGGATATCAGCCTTTGAGCTGCCGGTTCGTGCCAGGTAGATGGCTGCCGCTGTTGCCTGCCCGCCCTTGATGCCTTCAGGGTGGTTGTGTGTGACCGCGGTGAAGGCTTCCGCCTTTTTGAGCGTTTCTTCCAGTGAGCTGTAAGCAAACCCTGCCGGGCTGATGCGCATGGCAGCGCCGTTGCCCCAGGAGTTGTACGGCGCAGATTGATCGGATTGCGCCCAGGAGGAGAAGTTGCCGCCAAAACCCGCGTGGGGGTAGCGGTGATAATACGCCTTGAGCAGGGGAACGTAGTCAGATCCCGTCAGGATGGCGTCGGCCAGGGCAATGGTGAGCACGCTGTCGTCGGTGATATGGCAGTGAGGGCTGAATAGCGGAAATTCCGTGGTCTTGATGTTGTGCCACTCGTAGACCGAGCCAATGATGTCGCCCGCCAACGCGCCGATCATTTCTTCGCTCCCTTGAGCTTAAAGGAGGGCGGGGCGCCCAGCCAGCCGAAGCGGTAAAAGTCGATCACGCCGTCCTCGTCGAATTCGACACCTTCCTGCTCAAGCAGGCTGCGCTGCATGTTGCTGCCGTATTCGCCCATCAAAGCCACCCTGCCGGCCGAGTTGACCACCCGGTACCAGGGCACTTCGGGTCCGTTGGGGGTATCGCGCAGGGCTGCCAGCGCAAACCCGACCATCTGCGCTGAACAGCGCCCCACGATCTTCGAGATCTGACCGTAGCTGGCAATCCGCCCTTCCGGGATCTGGCGGATGGTGTCGTAGATCAGGTCAAACAGCTTGCGTTCGGTTGTTTTTTCAGGCATATCAATATTATAGCGAGAATGAAGGAGCGCGGTGCAGCGAAGAACGGCTCAAACGAAAAACATCCTGTGATCTTCATGGTAGAATTGCGCGTATGAAAAGATGGCAATTCTGGCTGGGGATATTGATCAGTGTTGTGCTGCTCTATTTTTCCCTGCGCAAACAGGAACTGGGGCTCGTCTGGGAAACTCTCAAGACCGCGCACTACTGGTGGATCCTCCCTGGCATCGCGGTCTATTTCATCGGGGTGTGGGTGCGTTCCTGGCGGTGGCATTATCTGCTGCGCCCGGTAAAGGATGTGCCCACCAAAGCCATGTTCCCGGTGGTCTGCATCGGCTATTTTGGCAACAACATTTACCCTGCCCGGGCTGGAGAAGTGCTGCGGGCGGTGGTCCTCAAACGGCGCGAGGGTGTTCCGGTATCCGCCTCCCTGGCAACGGTGATCGTCGAACGCGTGTTTGACGGTGTGGTGATGCTGGGGTTTGTCTTTCTCAACCTGGCTGAGGTAACCAGCCTCAAAGACAGTTCGGGATTTCTGGGCTCCATCCAATCGTTAGCCATCTGGGGGGCGGTAGTCTTCATTGGTGTTCTGGTGGTGTTCATTCTGGCAGCCATGTTCCCCCATAAAACCGAGCAGGTGATCGAAGCCGTAGGCAACAAAATCCTCCCGGCTCACTGGCGTGAAAAAGTCTACCCCATTTCGACCCGTTTTCTAACCGGGCTGGAATCGCTGCGCTCTCCCAGGGACGTGCTGATGGTTTTCTTCACCTCGGTGCTCATCTGGCTGCTGGAGACCGGTAAGTACTGGTTCGTGATGCATGCCTTCGATTTCCAGGTGAGCTTCTTTGCGCTGATGCTGATGAACGGCATTGTCAATCTTGCCACGACCATTCCCTCTGCTCCAGGGTATATCGGAACATTCGATGCCCCCGGCATTGCGGTACTGAGGGCTTACGGCGTGCCTGCGGAAATAGCCACGGGTTATACTCTGGTACTGCATGCAGCGCTCTGGCTGCCGATTACGCTGGTGGGGGCCTACTATTTCACGCGCGAAGGCATCAAGTGGGACAAAGCGCTGCAGGAAGCCAAATCTGAACCAACAACCACCCCTTCCACCAATTGAAGCGGGTTTGAAAGGAAGATCTCAATGAAGCGAGTAGCAGTAATTGGCGCCGGGATCGGAGGCATGTCTGCGGCGTATGACTTTGTCAAAGCTGGCGACCGGGTGGTGATCTTCGAAGCTTCCAACGCTCCGGGCGGATTGGCGGCAGGTTTTCGGAAGCCGGGTTGGAAGTGGTCGGTGGAGAAGTACTATCACCACTGGTTCACCTCGGACCAATACATGTTCGGTTTGCTAAAAGAATTGGGCCTCGATTCCAAGATCGTTGTTCGCCGCCCGGTTACGGTGATGTACGACAAGGGCAAGTTTTACCCCTTTGATTCGATCACCGCAGCCATCCTTTACCCCGGATTGGGTTGGGGCATCAACAAAATCCGCTTTGGCCTGGTCGGGCTCTACTTGCGCCTCACTTCCAACTGGCTGCCCATGGAAAAAACGACCGTGAATGCCTGGATGCGCAAGTGGGCAGGCAACAAAGTGTACAGCGAAATGTGGGAGCCGATGGTGATAGGCAAATTCGGCGAACGCTACGCCAAGCAGGTGAACATGGCATGGATGTGGGCGCGGCTGCATGCACGTACCACCCAGCTAGCCACCTATGAGGGTGGGTTCCAGGCATTTTCCGATGAATTTGCTGCCAAACTCAGCACCATGGGAGTGGAAATTCGTTACAACACGCCGGTCGAGAACATACAGACCGCAGACGGCGGGGTGACTGTGAAGACTGCCGCAGGCGAGGAGCAATTCGACCAGGTGCTGGTCACCCTTTCACCCGCACTGATGGCCCGTATGGCGCCCGAACTCCCTGAAGACTACCTCAAAGGGCTGTTGGAGCTTAAGAGCATGGGAGCGGTGGTACTGGTGGTCTCGCTCAAACACCAGCTTTCAAAAGAGGGCTATTACTGGTACAACCTGCCCAAATCTGAGGGCTACCCCTTCCTGGCGATGGTGGAGCACACGAATTTCGTTCCCAGCGAGAATTTCGGGGGCGAACATCTCATTTACTGCGGTGATTACCTCGACGCGGACCATGAATATTTCAAGCTCTCGCAGGAAGAACTCACCGCACGCTTTACAGCCACCTTCAAACGCATCAATCCGGATTTTGATCCATCCTGGATTAATCAAACCTGGCTTTCCAAGACCAATTACGCCCAGCCTGTTCCCCTGGTGAATCATTCGAAGAACATTCCGGCCATCCAGACACCGCTGCCGGGTGTGTTCTTTGCGAGCATGTCGCAGGTATACCCCTGGGACCGCGGCACCAACTTTGCCGTGGAAATTGCCCGCCGGGCAGCCAGGCAAATGATCCAGTCGCGCTAAAGTGGAAAAGGACCTGCATATGCAGGTTCTTTTTGCGTTTTTCAGGATTTCTTTCCTTCTTTGGTGCTTCATTGGTTAGCTGTTCAGACACCCGAAATTACTTAAGACAACCAACCTATGAGAGATGCACCAGAATGCCGATAGAAAATCTTTTCAGGGGTTGTCGTTAATTTTGGTCTTCTTAACCACTGATCGCCTTTTTCGCATAGATTTAGCCTTACCCGGCATATATGGGGGTTCAAAATCTCTTCAACCCCCACGTGTGTGGAAAAAGATAATCAGAACTGGAGGGGCAACTAAAACCACCGCCCTCGATTCCTTAAGAATTCAAGTCTTAAAGTTTGAGTTTTCTTTAAGCAAGCGTAGGTTATTCACCTTGTTCCGGAATACCCTTTCTGCTAAAATGAATTCACTTCGACGAGGCTGATGAGCTTTCCAGCCTCAAAGACCACCGGGTCAACTGAATTGAAATAGGGGTTACCGCCCAGCATAAGGCACAGGGCGTTGCAGACTATTATCGATCACCAAGATCGAGCGTGGTTGAACATCATCGCACCGAGGTGTAGCGAATGAATGAACAACAAGCCTGGCAACAATTGATCGGGAAACTCGAACTTGAAATGTCCAAAGCAGCCTTTGATACCTGGGTGCGCAGTGCGGAGTTTCTAGAATACAACAACAATTGTTTTAAGATCGGGGTGCAAAATGCCTATGCCCTCGACTGGCTGCAGTCGCGGCTTTCAAGCACCATCAAACGCATCCTGGCAGGTCTGATGGACGGCCCGCAGGATGTTGAATTTGTAATTTACCACAAAGATTATGTGGAACAGGAACAGGCTTCCACCCAGGCGGATGAGCTTCTTCCGGTGCGCAGCGAACCTTTACTCGCCACTGGAATTGCCATCAACGCCCGCTACACCTTTGATAATTTCGTCGTCGGGTCATCCAACCGACTGGCGCATGCCGCATGCATGGCAGTTGCTGAAGCACCTGCGCATGCCTACAATCCGCTTTTCCTCTATGGAGGGGTGGGGTTGGGCAAGACACACCTGCTGCACGCCATCGGGAATCACTCCCTGAAAAAGGGGTTGAACGTTTTGTACGTCACCTCCGAGGAATTCACCAACGACCTGATCAATTCCATCCGCACCCACAGCACCCCTGCATTCCGCGACCGTTACCGCCAGGTGGACGTGCTGCTGATCGACGATATTCAATTCATCGCAGGCAAGGAATCGACGCAGGAGGAGTTCTTTCACACCTTTAACACCCTCCATGGACAGGACAAACAGATCGTCATATCTTCAGACCGTCCGCCCAAGGCGATGATGACCCTTGAAGAACGATTGAGATCTCGGTTTGAATGGGGTTTGACCGCGGATATTCAGGCGCCGGATGTGGAGACGCGTATTGCAATTCTGCGATCCAAGGCTGAACGCGCCCGCCGGGACGTACCGCATGCAATCCTGGAAATGATCGCCAACCAGGTGCAGTCCAATATCCGCGAACTTGAGGGTGCTCTCACGCGCGTCCTGGCGTATTCAGACCTGCGCGGAGAACCACTTTCGCTTGAACTGGCATCCATTGCGCTGGCTGATATGATCCCTGTAAGAAACAACCTGGAACCGCGCCGGGTAGTGGATGTGGTGGCAACGGCGTTCGGAATTACACCCGAAAAGCTGGTGGGGCGCAGCCGCACACGCGAGGTGGCGCTGCCGCGCCAGGTAGCCATGTACCTGCTTCGCCAGGAAGGCAATGTATCGCTGCCGCAGATCGGCGCGGTGCTGGGCGGACGCGACCACACCACGGTCATCTACGCCTGTGAGAAGGTGGCCGAGTTGATCCAGCAGGATGACTCGCTGCGCAAACGGATCATCAAGATCCGCGAGACCCTTTTCAACGGCGGTCCTGTTCGGTAAGAGTTATTCCCGGGTTCGGCATATACATAATTGGATTGTCATTGCGAGGCGGTTTATTCCGTCACTTGCACCGCACGCCGTTCAGTCATGACCCTGACGATGCTATTTGTCACGGGTGCGCCCTACTGATCGCCAATACCTCTGCATTGCTGCCTTCTCGTCAAATTTCGCTTCGCGCGGAATGACACTCTAGGCGGATCCCTCACTTCGCTCGGAATGCCAGCAAACAATGGGGGTTGACCAAGGTTTAGTCTTTCCTAATTTCCATATAAAATGTTAACAAAAATCGAGTATAATGCACTTGTTGTTCTTTTAAGAATGGAATGATACCGGGTTCTTTTGAGCCTGTTTTGAAGAGAAATGAAGGGTCCATCCAATTAAACTGGATGGTGTTGTTGTGAAGAGTGATCTTAAACTTTTGCAATCCCTTGCTTTCAGTTCAGCAGGGATTGTTTTTTTTACAACTCAAAGCACTTATCCGCAGAAGAAATCATTCTGACTGCGGTTTTAGATTTTGCCCTCCGTTGTGAGGGAAGAAAAGGTTTTAATTAAATGCAGAAACATACATTACGACTCATTCCCCTGGGGGGACTCGGGGAAGTCGGCGCGAACATGATGGCGTACGAGTACGACAACCAGATCCTGGTTGTGGATGCCGGTCTCATGTTCCCCGAAAACGATATGCTGGGAATTGACTACATCATTCCAGATTTCACCTATCTTAAGCAGAACCGCGATAAGGTGAAGGGAATCGTCATCACGCACGGTCATGAGGATCACACCGGCGCCGTCAGGCACGTGTTGGAAGAGATCAATGCTCCCATCTATTCCACGCCTTTGACGCAGGGACTTTTAGAAGTCAAACTGGCAAAGAGCGGGATGATGCAGCGAGCCAAACTGGAAACAGTACACGCCGGAGACAGCCGCAAAATCGGCCCGTTCACGGTGGACTTTTTCCACGTCTGCCATTCAATTCCGGATGCAGTGGGACTGGGCATCGACTCTCCAGCCGGGCTGGTGGTGCACACCGGAGATTACAAATTCGACCATACACCCGTCGATAGCTGGCCGACTGATTATGCCAAGCTGGCTGAGCTTCAAAGCCGGGGCGTTTTGGCACTGCTTGCCGATTCGACCAACTCGGAACGTCCAGGTTGGACGCCTTCGGAACATGTGATCGACGATGCCTTTGACCGCGTATTCCGCGAGGCAAAAGGCCGTATCATCATCGCCAGTTTTGCTTCTCTGGTGAGCCGAATGCAGCAGGTAGCCAATACCGCTGTTCGCAACGGCCGCAAGATGGCATTTGCCGGCACCAGCATGGTGGATAATGCGCGCATCGCAAGAAAATTGGGTTACCTGGAAATAGCAGATGCCCAGCTAGTCAGCCTTGAAGAAGGTTTGAACCTGCCGGATGATAAAGTAGTCATCATGGTCACAGGTTCACAGGGCGAGCCCACATCGATTTTGGGAAGGCTTTCCAATGGCTCGCACCGGCAGATCGAAGTTGAAGCTGGAGATACGGTGGTGCTTTCATCACATCCCATCCCCGGCAACGAGGAGAATGTTTACCGCACCATCAACCAGCTTTTTGCACGCGGTGCGAATGTGATTTATGAATCTCTGGCTCCAGTGCACGTTTCGGGGCATGCCAGTCAGGAAGAAATGAAATTGATGATGCACCTTACCCGCCCGAAATATTTCATTCCCATCCACGGTGAGCTGCGCCAACTGAGACAGCACGCCCAATTGGCTCGCCAGGTGGGCATTCCCGATGAGAACATCAGCGTGCTGATGAACGGTCAGTCGGTGGAGTTCCACAACGGCGAAATGCGCCTGGGAGACCGGGTGCCTGCGTCTTATGTCTTTGTGGATGGATCCGGGGTGGGCCTTGTGAATCCGGAAGTGATGAAGGAACGCGAAGAGCTTTCGCAGGACGGTGTTCTGATCGTCAATCTGGAATTGGACAAATACACCGGCCGGGTTTCCAGCGCTCCTGAAGTGGTCAGCAAGGGTTTCATCGCCATGTCAGAAGCCAACGATCTGCTGCGTGAACTGCGTGAAAAGATAGCCACCACGGCAGCACACGCCAATGGCAATATGAAAACAGATATCGAAAAGATGGTGGGCAATTACGTGTACGGAGAAATCCGCCGCCGCCCTGTGGTGATTGTGAACGTCTCCAAATCATAAAAATAATCAATTAATCAAAAAACGCTGGTTTCCGAAATTCGGAAACCAGCGTTTTTCAGATTGGCCATTCCTCGCGGCTCCAGCCCTCCTTGCCGCGCAAGGGCACGAAGGAAACTGCCAGAATGGTTTCCGAATCCCAGTGACCGTACTCGTACGTCCACAACTGGATGTGCTGCACGCTTTGCGCGCCAATGGGGATAACCAGGCGGCCGCTCAGATTGAGCTGCTCGAAAAATGCCGCCGGTACTTCTTTGGCAGCGGCTGTAACCAGAATGGCATCGAAGGGGGCAGCTTCCAGGCATCCCAGCGATCCATCACCCACATGGATGGTGATCCCGGTGTAACCCAAACCATCCAGGGTCTTGCGTGCTTTTTGTGCAACCTGGGGGATGATCTCAATGGTGTGAACCTCGCGGGCAAGCCGCGATAGAATGGCTGCCTGGTATCCCGAACCGGTGCCAATTTCAAGCACCTTCTCGCTGCCGGTGAGCTGAAGAAGGCTGGTCATCAACGCCACCATGTAGGGCTGTGAAATGGTCTGTCCTTCGCCGATGGGCAGGGGGTGATCCGAATAGGCGTAACGGCGATAGCCGGCAGGAACGAACAGGTGGCGGGGAACAGTGCGCAGCGCCTGCACCAGCCTGGGCTCGATGATCCCGCGCGGGATGATCTGCTCATTGACCATTGCCTCACGCCTGGTCACATATTCCTGCTCATCCAGAAAGTCCATGACGTCCTTCCAGGTCGCGCGAAATGCTGCGGTCGATCTTGCCCATGGGGAATTGCTCCAGGTCTGCCAGGGGCACCCAACGGATCTCACTGGCTTCCAGGGGTTGGGGTTCGCTGCCGTCCAGCTCGCAGGCGAAGGCGGTGAGACGCACCTTAAAATGAGTGTAAGCGTGTTTGTATTCACCCAGGGGTTCGCCAACGTGAATTTCCACACCCAGTTCCTCTTTGATTTCACGGACTAGCGCAAGCGGCAGGGTTTCACCTGGTTCCATCTTCCCGCCGGGGAATTCCCACAGTCCGCCGAGCAAGCCTTTGGAAGGCCGGCGGGCGATCAACACCGCATTGCCCCGTTTGAATACCGCTGCGGCGACCGTATAAGTGGGGACCGCGGGTTTGGGCTGCATCACCGGGCGTTGAGCCTGGTTACCCAGGGCAAACGACTGGCAGAGGTCGCTCACAGGGCATTGACCGCAAAGAGGGGAGCGCGGGGTGCAGACCATGGCACCCAGTTCCATCACCGCCTGGTTGTAATCACCTGGCTGCTCCTCGGGGATCAATTGCTCAGCGAGCTCCCAGCACTTCTTTTCTCCTGCAGAAGTGTTGACCATCACGGCAAGGTCAAACACCCGTGACAGCACCCGTTTGACGTTTCCGTCCAGCACCGGTTCGGGTTGGTGAAACGCTATGGAGGTGACGGCTGCACCGGTGTACCGACCGATGCCCGGCAGCTTTTCAAGATCTTCCCGCTTGAGGGGGAATTGATCGTCGAATTCTGAATGAATGATCTGCGCAGCTTTGAGCATGTTGCGCGCCCGGCTGTAATATCCCAATCCTTCCCAGGCAGCAAGTACATCCTGCTCATCTGCCTTGGCAAGCGTTTGAACATTGGGAAAGCGCTCCATCCAGCGCAGGAAATAGGGGATAACTGTATCCACCCGGGTTTGCTGCGCCATGATTTCCGAGATCCAAATGGCATAAGGATCAGAAAGCCCGCGCCAGGGGAGGCGGCGGGCATAAGCGTGATACCAGTCCAAGAGTCTTTGTGAGAATTGCAGTTTCGTGTTCATTGCGCCTATATCTGAAATCCGGTGCGCGCCTCGACGAGTTTCACTGAATAGTTTTGAACAAAATCCAAAAGCGATTCCTGCAGTCTTTTCCACTCCGGAGTCGACAGGAACTGACGCGCGCGGGCGGCATTCGGCAGGACAGTGCCAACCATGATCTGCGGTTGCTGACCGTAAACCGTTGCCCAGGCATCTGAAAGCTCGCCGCCCAGCCGCTGCACGCCAGGGATGAAATCGCGGATGACGAATTCGAAGTACTCCTGTTCGTGTTCAGGTGCAATATCCCAGGTCATGATCAGCTTGACTGGCGCCACGCTCTACTCCGTTGAATCAACCGTTGTTTCTTTGATAATCCAGCACCACCACCTTGGTTTCGTCTGGCAGTGCCGACATGTTGGGGATTTTCAGCGAAGATTCCGGTTCCACTTTTCCCAACCCCAGTTCCTTGAGGAATTTATCCAGAGTGTCCATCTTCATGGCAGTGTCGCCTGTGGCAGAAGTGGCATAATGCATGGGAATGACGATGTTGGGTTCGAGCAGGCTGATGACCTCGGTGGCGTTGTTGGCATTCAATCCGCCGCCGCCGCCCACCGGAATCAACGCCACATGCACCGGACCCAGTGCTTCAACCTCGGATTGGGCAGGAACACGGTTGATATCACCCATGTGCAGCACATTGATGCCGTTGTAATCGAAAAGATACATGGTGTTGCGGGGTTCAGATTCAGATTTCTTGGTGTGACCGTTGGTGTGGATGCCGGTGATGAACACGCTGCCGATTTCAAACTCGCCCGGACCTTTGATCACATGGGTTTCGCCCTTGACGGCGTTCAGGAAATTATGACCGGGAGTATCGTGACTGATGGTGACGATATCTGCTTTGAGCTTCAACGCTTCATAGCCCACCTGTCGATAGTCGTAGGGATCGGTGACCACGGTTGCCAGCCCGCGCTCGGTGAGTCTGAAGCATGAATGTCCGTACCAGGTAATTTCCATGAAGCCTCCAATTCTGCTTGAATTATACCTTAAAGAGATTTGGAGGTCTAAAGAGTTGTCAACAAAGGGGATCAATGCGTGTAGGTTACTGCTTGTTTTCGCAGATTCGTTCAATCCGGATTATGATTACCTTGGTATTGGACTCTTGGATTATTTTTGGAGCATTCAATGGCTGGATCGAATTTCGGAAATAAGATGGTGGGATGGCTCCTTAAAAGCCCGCTGCACGGGCTGCTGGACGGCTCCACCTTGTTGGTGAGCGTTACTGGAAGGATCAGCGGCAGGCCGGTGATTACGCCGGTGAATTACACGCGTGAAGGAGATGTTTTGTGGGTGACCAGTCAGCGCAACCGGCAATGGTGGAAAAACTGCCGCATGTGCACGCAGGTGGATCTGCTGCTCAAAGGGCGCTGGGTCAGTGGTAAGGTTGAATTGATCGACGAGCCAGATAAGGTCGTTCGCGCGTTTGAACATCTTTTTACTCTTGCGCCGGATTTGGCAAAGATGTACAGGGTCAAGAGTGCAAGCGGAGACACACTTGACTCGCAGAAACTTGCTTCCCTGTCAGAACGGTCTGTGGTATTGAAGATCATCCTTGCTGCTGGATCTGTGCATTCATGACAAAGACAGGATCTTTCCTGGCACGCTTTGCGAACAGCCTGGCGGATTCATTCATCAGGCTGCGGGAACTGTTGTTCCATCCCGCGAAGGAATTCCAGTCCGGCAGCATCCGTCAGTTGGATGCTGTGATCGTGATCCTGCTTTTGATGCTACTCACTGTGCTCCAGAAGGTCCTTTGGTCTGCACAATCCCGTATTCCCACATCTGCCGGGGAAGTGATTCAACAGGTATTGCTTGCCGTGCTGCTGGGCTGGGGAGGACTTTCATCGCTGTTTTATTTCATTGCCAAATGGGCAAAAAAGGAGCCTGATTTCACGCGCATCACCGTACTGGTGGCAGCAGCAGGGCTGCCGCTGGTGGTGACTACCCTGTTTTCAACGCTGATCATTGCATTCTGCCTGGTATTGGGGATTCACGGAAGCGCAGAACCTTGGCAGCAGGTTCATCAGGTTCTGGGTTGGGCGGGGTTGGTACTGGGGTGGCCGGGCTGGTTCAGCGCTATGGCTCTGCATGCCGGAGGCAAGATTCATTGGCGCACAGCCATGATCATTAGCGGAGCTTTGCTGGCATTTTTGGTTGCCGGTTCGATACTTCCTTATTTGATACAGTAATCCATCTGATTCAGGGAGTTAAGCTCCTGCCCTTGCCGTGAGCCCCTGGGTCTTTTTCCTGCGCATCAGCATCTGGTTATGATAGAAAGCTTCAACCTGCGGTATTTCGATACTGATTTGATTGATCACCGGGAAAGCACCGACCAATGAATTGTTTGAGGTGATATCCTCCAGTTCGGAGGCCAGATCGCAGATGGCTTTGGCTTCAAAGTTTGCCGCGGTGCCTTTCAAGCCGTGACTGATGGCATGCAATTGCTCGATATCCCCTGTTTTGTAGGCAGCGCGCATTTTTTGATCAGTCTGCTTGAGCTGCTTGATGAAGTGATTCAGGAAATTAAAGTACACCTCAACCTCCCCGCCAAACCTGGGCAGGGCAGCCACCAGGTTGACCGCACCGGTCTCCTGGGGGGCTGGGAGTGAGGTCGGGATGGAAGATGCGGACCTGGTTGGTATCGAATTGTCGGTGTACCTTTCCAGCAGGGCGATCAGCCTGTCGATATCCACTGGTTTTGCCAGGTAATCATCCATCCCCGCTTTCAGGCATTCCATCTTGTCACCGCCCGGACCTTCTGCGGTCAGGGCAATGATGACCTGGTGTTGACCGTCATGCTCGCGAACCCGGATCCTGCGGGTGGCTTCGATACCGTCCATTTCCGGCATCTGAATATCCATGAAAATCAAATCGAAAGACTGCTTTGACAGTGCACGCAGGGCGGCTATCCCGTTCTCTGCCACGGCTACCATGTAGCCCCGTTTTTGGAGCAGGCGCAGCATCAGCTTTTGGTTGATGGGGTTGTCTTCCACCAACAGAATACGCGACTTCGGTAAAGGAACTTCAGGCGGATTCGCCTGGGAAGAGGTAGGCGCGTCATTCAATTTTGCTGCCTGTAGGGACATTCCAGCAGAGCTCGAATATTCGGAATGTTGAGCTAACTGGATTTTCTGGTCGTGGATTTCTGCCAGTAGTTGCCTGAGCTGCTCCATCTGTTCGCTGACTGCGGCTTTGAGCGTGATCTGTTTGGGGGTCAGCGCATCGTTACCCAGCGACAAGGTTAACTCCTCATAGTTTTGAATGACCGGGAGAAGTTTGCCTTCAAGCCGGTCGACGAGTGCATCCCTGGTTGAATTTCCTGCAGGTTCCGTCGCTGGAGTTTCGGTTGTCGAAGTTACCTTATGAAAGACCGCCATCTTTCCGTGATCGATGCCGTTCAAGGCAACAGGCAATTCGCGGATGGCAAGCATCAGCGCATGACCGTCCTTGCCCACGCAGCGGAAGGTTCCTGTTTGTTCTGACGTATCAGATTTTTGCAGGTTGGATTTTCCAGCAACCCGAAACTCTCGCGCAGTCAGGAGAGAATGGATTGAGTGTCCCCTGGCTTCTGTATTCGAGTACCCAAAGGTGTGTTCGAAAGCCGGGTTGACATTTCGCACCACTCCCAGATCATCCAGGACCGCCAGGCTATCGGGATAAGCTGCAAAGAGCGCTTCGTAGTACTGTTCCTCTCTTAAGATCTCCATTTCGTAGATCTTCTTGCGGGTGATATCCTGGAAGAAATGCAATTGGTAAAGCAGTTCATTTTCCATGGATACTGGAAGCGAGAGGATCCTGTACCAACGGTGATCGCCAAAAAGCTGCATTTCAATTCCATTGGCGGTGGCATGTTCCACTTCGGGGAATAGCTCGGTGAACTTTCTGCCGACCAGTTCACCGAAGGAGCTGCGCAATTTGACCGTCGCCGCTTGGTTGCAGCGTGCGATACACCCTTCTGAGTTGGTTAACAGCAGCATATCTGGGATCGCGTCAAAAGTGGCTTCCCACTCCTTCTTGGCACGCAGCACAGCCTTTTCGATTTGGCTGAAATTGCTTTGATTTTCGACAGCGTCGTATGAAAGCATAATGAGTTATCCCCTGCCGGAGCTATCACCATGTTAAGTGATTCACATGCGATTTCGAATAAAAAAGGAATTAATTTCCCTGCTTCTTGGGGTACATCCCGCCAGCAGAAAGACGTTTGTATTCCTGGTTGAGTATTCGGCGCATGATGGCCACCGAGGCTGCATACGTGGAATCCATTCCTTCGTATGAAAGAGCTCCGGCGCCCAGGTTTTTGCCCTTGCTCAGGGGTGTATCTGAAGCGTAATGCAGCACCCCAATTTCGAAGGGCACCCCGTAGAGGTTCACGATTTCGTTCACCGGGTAGCGCTTGGGGCGGGTCATCTCGTATACCGCAGAAAGATAAGGTCCGGCTTCCATTTCGATGTCGGTATATCCCTCCCGGTACATCACATCCATCAGGCGGGAATTCTGCAGGAAAGTTCCCAGCACAGTCAACGCTTTTTGATTATCGAGCACAGTGCCGTAGACCAGATAGGGCTCCACATCGTGCGCGGTGAATACATTTTGAAATAGATAGGTGTTCAGCGATTGTTCATCCTGCACCACGGAAGGGATCATCATATCGCCTTTGACGCCGTTGAGCGTGGCTCCCTTGCCCATGATGTATACTCCCAGGATTTCGGAGAGTTCTTCGGCCAGTTTCGAGAGAATGTTATATGCTCCCAATCCCAGCGGATAATCGATATTCAAAATCAGGGCGTTGCTGCATTCCAAAAAATCGCAACGGTCCGCATGCTCTTTGAGCTGCTCATCTTCCAGCAGGCGCGGATCGATGCTTCTGCGGTCAAGATCAGACAAACGGATGATCTGGGCATCCACATCGAAGGTGTGCAGGCTGTGAATTCGGGTGATGCCCCGGGTCTTCTCGTATGCCGCTTGCTCTTCGATGAGATGCCTGCCGGCAGGTGTTTGCTGGTACTTCTTCATCAGGTAATAGAAGAAATTCTCCTGGTTGGATTGAACCTTGTGGTCGGCAATTTCCTCCCATTCAGAGAGCAGAAAAGCGTTTACATCGGTTTTGAGGAATTCAACCAACTCTTCCTTATGCTGCAGCGCAAACCCGCTGACCAGGTTGGTGATGCTGTGTGTGTTTGAAGAAATGAAATAAACCGGACTTTCAGTGAGACCCGGTGCGTTTTGATGGATATTCTCCCACCAGAGGCGCGTCGCCCGCAGATATTCGCTGAGCGAGCCGCTCAGCAGACGGACGCCCATTTCGCAATAGTTCGCGGCGATATCCTGCAGCACGACTGAAAGGTCATTGTCCAGTACGGCCACCAGACGGGTCAGGTCTTCGATGGGCAGCTTGAGGACTTCGGCAAGTTGCTCGAGCTGATCTTCGTCATGGGGTTGGATTGTTTCCAGGAGATCGTGGGGGCAATCCTGCAGCAGGTCGTGCAGCTTGTTCCACTCGATTTGATATGCCACCAGCACCGGGATTACATCTTCAATATCGGAGCGTGATGCGATGAAGCACGCCAGGGTCTGTTTGCCATCGTAATAACAGCGCCGGCGGCGCGCGCGGGCAGACACCGGTTCCCAGCTTTCGATATCCTCGTATCCGTAGCGAGCAAAAAGCGAGGCGCTTTGCCCAAGCACAATGGAACTGACATGCGAGATACAATCAGGCAGACGCAGGATGGAGTAGATGAACGCCGAGGCATCGAGGGTGCTCTTGCGGGCATAAGGGTGCAGCGATGAGTTGATACCGGCATGCACTTCTTCAAGACTGCGAACCTTCACCTCAGTGGTGGATTTCAGCAATGAATAAATGGTTCGCAGGTAAAGGTCGATCTCGTCAGAGGCAGATCGGGGTACGGTTCTCTCCATGGGTCATCTCCAGAACTTCATTTTAGCATATTGGCAGATTCCGGGAACTTCCTTTGCCGCCAAACATAATCCCTTTTCAAATAATTAAGATAAAAATAATCTGGAATAGATATACTGCCTTTGCATTGGCAGTTATAGCCAAGCTGGGTGAGCCCGGTTGGCGTTCACACTGCAGCAGGAAGACCTCTGGAACGCATCATTGTGCTGAATCCAACGAACAGCTTCGATCGGACCCTTTCCATTGGTTCAGCTTAAGGAGATCGAAATGTTACGTGCAAACAAGATATCCAGTAAAGTAATGGTGGTCGCGGCCGTTGTAATGGTATTAACTTTGGTTTTTGCCTTTGCTCCGACTGTCGTTTTAGCCAATAACCCGACGGGGATGGGTCAGCCGTCTCAATCGTGCCAGGTGACCACGGTCACCCCCGGGAACGCTGCCTCAGCGCCGGGATCCGCTTTCAACCCGGGCGGAGTTGCTGGCGGTGTTTACGCCGGTACACAGCCGCAGAATTCAAATAACACGCATTCTGTGTCGCAGTACGACGTGGCTTGCTACCAGAACACCATCCATTAAATATGTTTGAGAGGTGAATTTGAAAGGCTGTCCATGATCGGACAGCCTTTCTTGTTTGGATGGACCAGGATGACACCCCCCGCAGCCTAAGGGTTTGTCGCCGGCACCCCGTCTATCTGCGCTTCCCTGCGGTTCGACTGGTTGACCAGGAAGATGCCTGCCAGCACGGCCAAGCCGCCGAGGATCTGCGGCAACGAGAGGCTTTCGCCTGCCAGGGGAATGGCAAGCAGCGAGGTCAACAGCAGTTGGGCGATCATGGTGGGCGCGACGATGGATGCCGGCAGATGTCCAAGGGCGTAGGTAATGCAGAAGTAGCCGATGGAGTGCGAAAAGATGCCGATAGCCAGGAAGACCAGGTAGGTTCGCAGCGGGTAGCCGGTGATCGGTGTCCCGCTGATCAAATTGAAGGCAAAAAGCAGCACGGAACTGACAATATTCACCATAAAAAGGTAGCGCAAAGTGCTGATCTTTTCACGGCTGTGCTGGGTATTGAGGAAGTAGGCGGCGTAGAAAAAGCTGGAGACGAGCGCCAGACCGTCGCCCAGACCCAACTGGGGATGGCGAAGAAGATCAGTTCCGAGAATGACGATGGCTCCAACCAGGGCAGCCATCAATCCCAGCCAGAAGGTGCGGTTGAGCTTTTCCTTCCATATCAGCAGAGCAAAGAGAGCCACCCACAGCGGCGCCATGTTGTTGAGCAGGGTGGTATTGGCAATACGCGTCAGCCCCACCGCGGTGTTGAGGAACCCGTGGTCACCCGCCACAAACGCTCCACCCAGCAGGATCGGCAGCAGCCAACCCTGGTTGCGGGAAGGACGCGAAGTCTCTTTTTTAAGGAAGAAAGGCAGCAGCACGAGTGCCGAGATGCCCATGCGGTAAGCAGCGGTGACGGTGCCGGGCGCCTGCGCCCAGCGTACGAAAATTCCCGTCATGCTGAGCGCGCAGATGCCGGTGAACAGGGCGAGGTAGGAGAGGGAACGCTTGAACTTCATGGGTTTGGAATGGAGGGAATTCTATCATAATGCGGCGGAAGATGTCTGACATTGTGGCTTGCAAGTGTTGCAATGGTCCGTGCAAGGGAAAAATTATGTCTGGTAAGTGAAGGTAGTGCACCCGGCATGCGGGGGAACTCTAAAATTGTTCTTTCCCATGTAATAATGTGGGTAATTTCTGCGAAGCAGAAATTACCCACATTAAATAATCACCCCCTTCCCAATTTGGGAAGGGGGCAGGGGGATGGGCATTACCCTGCCATCTTCTGGATTTGTGGAGTGCCCTCGCGTAAGCGAGAATTTCCCGTGTCAAGGGGAAGATAATTTCGATGGAGCCGAAATTATCTACCCCTAAAGGAACTTCCCCTTCCCAATTTGGGAAGGGGGCAGGTGGATGTGGTTTTCTCCAACGTAAACAAAAAGACACACTCGCGAGGGTGTGTCCTTTGATTTACCAGATTTACTTCGTCTCGGTGTACTCACCCTCCACCACATCTCCGTCGCCGGGATTGTGGGGCGGATTCTGCCCGCCGGGGTTCGACCCGCCGGTCTGCTGCTGCGCCTGGGCAGTGGCGGTGAGCATCTCACCGTACTGCTTCTGCAGCTCTTCAGTCACGCTGCGGATGCGTCCCAGATCTTCGCCCGCCATCACCTGGCGGACCTCTGCGATCTTGGCAGTCAGGCTGGTGCGGTTGGCTTCGGGCACCTTGGTGCCCTCTTCCTTGAGGTACTTCTCAGCCTGGTAGGCGGCATTGTCAGCGATGTTGCGTGCTTCGACCACTTCCTTGCGGCGGTCATCATCCGCCTTGTGACTTTTAGCCTCTTCCACCATCCGTTCAATATCATTCTTCTGCAGGTTGGTGCTGGCAGTGATGGTCACCTTTTGCTCGCGTGCGGTCGCCTTATCCTTGGCGGTGACATTCAAGATACCGTTGGCGTCGATGTCAAAAGTCACCTCAACTTGCGGAATTCCGCGCGGCGCGGGTGGAATGCCTTCCAGGCGGAACCTTCCAAGCGACATGTTGTCTCCAGCCAGGGGGCGTTCGCCCTGCAGCACGTGAATATCCACTGCGGTCTGACTGTCCTCAGCCGTGGAGAAGACCTCCGATTTGCGGATGGGGATGGTGGTGTTGCGCTCGATGATCGGAGTCATCACGCCGCCCATGGTTTCGACACCCAGCGAAAGCGGGGTCACGTCGAGCAGCAGAATATCCTTCACCTCGCCGCCCAGCACACCGCCCTGGATGGCAGCGCCGATGGCAACCACCTCATCGGGGTTGACACCCTTGTTGGGTTCCTTGTTGATCAGCTTGCGGACCAGGTCCACGACCTGCGGCATGCGGGTGGAACCGCCCACCAGCACCAGTTCGTCGATTTCTGATGCCTTCAAGCCGGCATCGCGCAGAGCGCTCTCGAACGGTGTTTTGGTACGGTCCAGCAGGTGCTGGGTCATCTGATCGAATTTCGCGCGGCTCAATTTGAGCTGCAAGTGCTTGGGTCCGTTGGCATCCGCCGTGATGTACGGCAGGTTGATCTCGGTTTCCATGACCGTTGAAAGTTCGATCTTAGCTTTTTCAGCCGCTTCACGCAGCCGCTGCAGTGCCTGGCGGTCCTGGCGCAGGTCAATGCCCTGCTCGCGCTTGAACTCGTCGGCAGCCCAGTTGACCACCACTTCGTCCCAGTCATCGCCGCCCAGGTGCGTATCGCCGCTGGTGGATTTGACTTCGAACACGCCTTCGCCCACCTCGAGCACCGATACATCGAAGGTACCGCCGCCCAGGTCGAAAACGAGGATCTTTTCATTCTTGCGTTTGTCCAACCCATAAGCCAGGGCAGAAGCCGTCGGCTCGTTGATGATGCGCTGCACGTCCAAACCGGCAATGCGTCCTGCATCCTTGGTTGCCTGGCGCTGACTGTCGTTGAAGTACGCCGGCACCGTGATCACCGCCTGGGTGACGGGTTCACCGAGAAAAGCCTCGGCATCCGCCTTGAGCTTCGCCAGGATCATCGCCGAGATTTCCTGCGGCGAATATTCCTTGCCGGTGACCGGGATCTTCACGCGGGCATCGCCGGAGGGTCCGGCAACCACCTGGAATGGCACCATCTTGCGTTCCTGTGCTACCTCATCGTAATGCCGCCCCATGAAGCGTTTGATCGAGTAAACGGTGTTCTCGGGGTTGATCACCGCCTGCCGTTTGGCAGTCTGTCCAACCAGCCGTTCACCGTTCTTGTTGAATGCAACCACCGAAGGGCAAAGACGGGAGCCTTCAGCAGTAGTAATGACCACAGGGTCTCCGCCCTGCATCACCGCCACCACCGAGTTGGTTGTTCCCAAATCAATTCCAATGATCTTTCCCATTTTCTTTCTCCTTGGATCAATAATTGCTTTACTTCAGTAGTAAGAATACCCCCAGTATGCATAAAAATTATTAACATCCCGTAGGAATTGGGTCTGAAAAGCTCCGAGAAGCAAAATGCTATAATGAAATAGACGGAGAAAATATGAAAAGATCCTTTTGGTCCATCTTGATGCTGATCTTCCTGGCGGCTGCCTTCGCCGCGCCGGTTTTTGCCGATAGTCAGGCGCAGGCAACCCAATCTCGCGTGGTGGTGCTGAATTTCAACGGTCCGCTAACCCCGGTATGGGAAGGCTACCTGGCGCGCGGCATCGACCAGGCGCAGAACCTCAAGGCTGACCTGATCGTGATCGAACTGAACACCCCGGGCGGGTCGCTGGACCTGATGGAGAAGCTCGTTTCGCAAATCCGTGAAAGCCCTGTACCCATCCTGGTGTACGTCACGCCCGAAGGCGCCATGGCGGGTTCCGCCGGCACCATGCTCACCCTGGCGGGGCACCTGGCTGCCATGACACCCGGTACCGCCATCGGAGCAGCCAGCCCGGTGGATATCTCCGGCGGGGATATTTCGACCACTGAAGCCACCAAGACCAAGGAAATCATGAAGGCACTGGTGCGCTCGCTCACCTCACAGCGCAGCGCCGAAGCCACCGCCCTGGCGGAAGCGACCATCGAATCCGCCAAGGCTGCCTCTGCCGACGAAGCACTCAAAGCAGGCCTGGTGGATTACATTGCCCCCAGCCTGGAAAAACTGCTGCCCATGGTCAACGGCGCCCAGGTGCAGATCAATAATACCAATATCACTCTGAACACCCTCAACCCGGCCTATTACCCGTCGAATATGACCTTTATCGAGGACATCCTCGGTGCGCTGACCAACCCCAACATCGTCTTTCTGCTGCTCGCCATCGGCGTGCAGGCCATCCTGATTGAGCTTTCGCACCCGGGCGGCTGGGTGGCGGGGTTTGTGGGCGTGGTGTTCCTGGCCCTGGCAGCACTCAGCCTGGGATTCCTGCCGGTCAACTGGTTCGGTCTGGTGATCATCCTGACCTCGTTCGTACTTTTCGTGCTGGACATCAAAGCTCCCACCCACGGCGCGTTGACGGCGGTGGGCACCGGCACGTTCATTGCCGGGGCGTTGGTGCTCTTCAATTCAGCACGCGCACCCAGTTATGTGCATGTATCCGTCCCGCTGGTGGTGGGCATGGGTGTGTTCCTGGGTCTGACCTTCTTCGGGTTGGTCATGCTGGCGGTGCGCGCCATGAAGACCCCCGTGGTCACAGGGCGCGAGACGATGGCCGGGCGCGAAGGTTACGCCACGGATGATTTTGAACACGGCGGCATCGTTCAGGTAGCCGGCGAGCAGTGGTCCGCCCTGCCCGCAGAGGGCGAAAAGCCCATCCTCAAAGGCGACCGTGTGGTGGTGGTGGAAGTGCGGGGGGTCAAGCTGGTGGTGAAGAAGGTGTAGAAAACATGGCCGTGTATTTTTGAGAAAAAAACCAAGGCCGCTCTTTGGGAAAAGAATCTATTTGTCCTTGGAAGGCAAGTTTTCTACGAGGATGATTAATCCAGGTTTCCGTGAAAAAAACCAACGATTGCTAAAGGGGATAACTTTAATATGGACTTGCCGCAAATAAATCGCTTACAAAAGGCATTTCTCCTCAAGATGTTATTTTGGGGATTTTTTGTTCTTGTTTTCGCGTATGCACTTTATATCAATACAATGATGCCACTTGTAGGTGAAGATTATACCAATTTCGTCTGGTATTATCATGCAGAGCCAGCCACGTTGATCGAAAAAGTGAATTTGATTGACAAGGTGCTAACAAAAACGGTTACCTTTTGGAGCCCCAGGATTGGAGAGAGTCTTGCGATCCTTCTCTCCATGTTCCCTAAAGTAGTTTTCAATGTTCTTAATGCATTGATGTTTGATTGGTTGCTGGTGGTCCTTTTCTCTCTTGGTTATGGCAGGTTTCCCTCGCCCGTTGTAAAAAGTGATCTTTTGGTACTACTTTTGCTCTTTTTGCTAACCATCTGGCTGTTCCCTCTTTTTGGGCAGGTTTTCTTATGGAAAGCGGGAGTGACCAATCACCTCTGGGCTACGATTGTCGTGCTTAGTTTCATGATCCCTTTTCGCTTAAATCTAACAAAGCAATATGAGCTCCATGGCTGGCTGAAAATTTCAGGTTACGTTCTTTTAGGTGCCATGGCAGGCTTATCCATGGAGAATACCTCTGCTGCCGTTTTCTTTCTCTTGATAAATTACTTCGTTTGTGCATTGAGTAGAAAAGCCATCGATTGGAAATGGATTTTCCCAATTCTCTCTTTTGGCATTGGTTTAGGGTACCTGCTTTTATCCCCAGGCACAACCCGACGGAGGCTGTATTATCTTCAATTCCGATACGACGATGATTTGACCGGGATTCACCTTTATCTCAATCGGTTGTATAGAATCGTCCCAGATTTTATTAGATCCTCCTCAACATTGCTCATTGTTCTGATGGTCAGTCTGATCCTGTTTTTCTTATTGATCTGGTGGAGAAAGCATAACTTGCTGCAAATGTACAAGCAATCTTCACGTAACTGGCTCGCCTTGATTGCCATGTTCAGTACATCCCTGTTGGCAGTTTTGCTATTGACCGCAGCCCCATATCAAAGCGATCAGCGGCGGGCGTTTACAATGTTCTGGCTCTTGGCCATTCTATTAACAGCGATTCTGATTTCTTCGATACTCGAGAACCTTCCTGGCAAACTAAGTTTTGTGTTGGCGGGATTGATGGGGGCTTTCCTGTTACTTCAAATGGTACAGATCGGTCTGATTATTTCCAAATTTTCCAGAGAAAACGATGTTCGAATGGAAATCATCGACCAGGCTTTGAAGAACGGAGACAAAGAAGTGATCCTTCCAGCCATCACAAGTCCTGACTCAAGAGTGCTGGAGACCCGGGAGATACTGAGCGACCTAGGGGAAAGGTACGCCATGTATTACGGCTTTGACAAGGTCATGATTGAAAAATGAAGGGAAAAGGTAACAGCGGGATAAGAGGCTCACAAAAAAAGGGGGGATTTGCACAATCCCTCAAAACACAACTGACACAGGCCTACAAAAACAAAGTTGGTTTTCGCATAGATAGTTCTGGGGAAAAATGGTTTTCAGCCTTTCCCTCAATTGCTGGTTCATACCCTGTACACTTTGGGGTAGTTATCATTCAGGTTTCGTTAACGCAGCCTTCCCCTCTACCCTTCTTTCTGTAAGCAAGGGAATTCAAAAAAGCCCGGTCAAATACCGGACCCGCTCAGAATATCCAGGAGTTTGGTGATTTGGGCAGTGAGGGTGGTGTGGGTGACCTCAAAGCGGCTGACGGCTTCCTCGAGGCGGTGAAGACTGATCCCTTCTTCCTCGGGGTTCTTTGCCCCGGAACGCTTGAGCAGCGCGTTGATATCCACTTCGATATCGCGCAGCAGTTTGCCTTCGTCATCATCAACCGCCTGGGTGAGATTGATCTCTTCGTGAATTTCAGAAAGCAATTTATGAAGGTCTTTGTTTTCCATGGGGTGGACCTCCTCTTTGCAAACGAACAACTCTTAAATCATTCTAGCATTAACCATCAGGAAATTGTCGTCGGCCGGCACGAAATTTCATCCTCCTGCGTGCAGGTTCTTTATTCCTAGCGATTTTACACCTTGAACGAGCTGGGTCAGATATCGTTCAGGAGGCAGCGGTTACTGGTACCGGAACACTTGCATGATGGGAAATCCCTGGATCTTGATTTCGTATACAGGGGGTAACCGTTCAATGCATTCCTTGAGCAGCGGCGTGTAGCGAATGGGATCAGTCGTTGACATTACGTAGACCGGTAGTTGATCAATGACATTCTGTAGATTGTCTTCAGAAATGAGCCGGATGTCAGAACGAAGCCAGATGGGCTGTGTGAGTTGAACCAGCCAGTCACCGATGGGGACCACCAGAGCTGAGTCCTGTGGGGCATTGTCATTCAACCATCTCATCCCATCGCGGTAACTGACCGCCCAATAATCAGTCGCTTCGGTTTCGCTGAAGGATAGTACTGCCCCCCGTTGACCTCCAATCAAACTGTTGAAGTAGATGTACTCATACGGGTGGTAATCATGCACGATCTGGATCATGTTGACCGCAAAACCGGCAGCCAGCACAAGAGATGCCACCACCGCCGCGATTTTCTTTTTCTCTTGGATCCAGTGCACCGATTCAACTACACCGTACCCAGCAATCAACGCCGTGGCAGGAACGAATTCCAGGAAATGCCGAATACCGTTAAAATTGACAATGTTGGGCATGGACGAACGGATTATCGGAAAGATCAACCAAATGAGCAGCAGCCATTTGTATTGAAACTGCGGGCTCTTCTTGTGCGAAAACAAATCCCATAGGATCCACACCAGACCCGCAGTCAGACAGAGCAGCATGATCTCCGGCATGGTGGAAACGGCCATCTTTGCCGGCCAAGCGGACCAAACTGGCACACCTGTGCGATCTCCCTGCCCCAGGATGTAGGTGAAATAATCCAACGCACGCATGGGATTTTCATACAGGTACGGCCAGGAAGTAAAATACACCAGTGAAGCTAAATTGAACATCCAAAGGTACTGGTAGAAATAGTTGGCAATGTGTTTGAAATTTGCCAGCCATTGCCGAGGGTGGACCAGCCAAGGCCATATGCCCAGGATCAAAATGAATGGGATGAACCCGGCATTGGCTTTGACTCCCATTGCGGCTCCGAAACAAATAGCAAAGAGGCTGGCTCTCAAAAAACCAGGCTTCTCATACCATGAAACATAAGCCATGATACTGAGACCAAAAAGACAGGTCTCAACCACGTCCTTGGTATTGAAGTGCATGTCGCCCCAGAAGCGCGGAAAGGCAGCCAGAAAAATGACGGCCAGGAGGGAAGCCCACTTACCTAGGCGTTTTGAATTAAAGAAATACATCACCGACAGGAAAATGGTGGCTACCAGGATGCTGAAAATGTGGAACCCATCCACCGGGTCCATGAGGTGCAATTTGTAGGCAAAAAGGTACATCGTTGCTGCGGAGCCGATGTCGCCCAGACCCGGAAATTCCTGGGGACGGTCTCTGAAGGGCGACACAAAAAGGTTGAGGGGGTGCGTCTTGTTGTAATACTGAGGCTGGGAAAAATCGAGGTTACCCTGTTCATGATCAATCAGGTAGTGCAAGTAACGCTCGCCGAAGAACATATTCCCGAGCCCCTCATCCCATGAAACACCATAAGAAGGAAGGGTGGCGATCCCGCTGATCAAAAAGGCGAGAATCATCACTATGGCGGCGACGTCCATCCAATCGAGTTTGATTGACCGAAAAGTCTTCTTTATCTCAAAATGTGAATTTGTTGCAGGCAATGAAAACATGACGAAGCAGGTTCCCCTAACCCTTTCCAGGTCAATAGATAATTAACGAAACAGACAGTCAACCTAAATCCCCCAGGTAGGAACATCCTGAGTGAGGTTAGTAGATTTATTTGTTCAATGATTTGACAGTGGACCTATTAATTCCCCCAAAGAGTTATTTGTTGGAAGGTTCGGCAAGCCGGGTTTGAACCCCAAACTGATGCCGGGTTACCTCCCATGATTCTTTTACAATACGATGTTAATCATACCACAATCGTAAATCGGCTTTTCTTTTCAATCGGGGTTATGGGAGGAGGATCAATTACTGTTTTTATTGCAGTTCTCAACCTTCTCTTACACCTTGAACGCGCTGGGGCAAATGTCGTTCAGGGGGCAGTGCGCGCAATCGGGTTTGCGGGCGTGGCAGGTCTCGCGCCCCAGGCGGATGAGGTTGAGATGCCCGGCATAGTACAACTTCGGGTCGATGGCGGCTTCGAGGAATAGGTGCGTCTTTTCCACATCCAGCTCCGCGGGCCGCATGCCCAGCCTGCCGCTGACGCGGTAGATATGGGTATCCACGGGAAAGGCGGGGCGGCCGAGCGCAAATTGCAGCACGATGGCGGCGGTTTTTCGTCCCACACCTTTGAAGTGCAGCAGCCACTCGCGGGCTTCCTCCAGCGGCATCTTGCCCAGAAAATCCAGGTCAAGGGAACCGCGCTCCTCCGAAATCTCCTCCAGCACAGCTTTGATGCGCGCGCCTTTCTGGTTGGCAAGACCTGCCGGTCGGATGGCATCGATGATCTCGTCCGCATCGGCATCACGCACCTGCTCCCAGGTTGAGAAACGCCGCCGCAGGGCGTGAAACGCCATATCGCGGTTGCGGTCGTTGGTATTCTGCGAGAGGATGGTGGAAACGAGCTCGTCAATGGCAGGCAGCGGGCTGCGCCAGACCGGCTCGCCGTAAACCGACATCAAACGCGCTAAAACGAGGGCGCATTGCTCGCGGTATGCTGACGCAATCTGGTCCATGGAAAGGGAATTATTCGTAGGTGACAGGGTTTTTCGAGCGGCTGTGGTTGGCGTAATAGTGCTGCAGCCCCCACTTCAAGCGGGTGCGGCACAGCTCGCTCTTTTCTGCCGGAATATCGAAGGGTGCCAGCAGGGCAGGAAGGGCGTTCTCCAATTCCTCCACTCCGCTGCGTGCCTCAAGGGCTTTCATGACAATATCGTGGACCAGGGCGAGGTAATCGTATTGCTTTTGAATATCCTCACGGGTGACAACTCCGCCGCGCCCGGAAACGACGGTGTAATTTTGAAATTCCGGTGCCAGCAGGCGTACCAACAGCGCCATCCATTCCGACAACTCCGCGTTGGCAAGGAAGGGCGGAAAATTGGGGGTGACGCAGTCGCCCACGAAAACCACGCTCTCATTGGGAAGCTCCAGCCAGATGGCTTCAGGGGCAGGACCCGGATGGTGCAACAGGTGCATGGGATTGCCGTCCCAGTAGATGTTGAGGGAATTGCTGAAACTGATCTCCGGCGGAGACCAGCGGATGCTGCCGAGACCATTGGTCAGTTCCCATTCGGCACCCGATTCCACTGCCTGTGACTTGAAGGTCATCGGACGGTCGTGGAAGATCTGCACCATTTTTTCCTGCCCGCAGACGGTGCATTCCATCAGGCGGGTGCCCAGCGTGCGGTCAAAATGGGCGTCCAGGTTGACCAGGATGCGGTCGACGCCGCCGCTCATGTTGAGCAGGGTGCTCCGCCAAAGTCTTACGTCATCTGGACGGTAGGGGGCGTCCACCAGGATCAAACCATGCGGCCAGGAAATGGCGCCCAGGGTCACGCCCGGGTAGGCGGTTTCGATAAAAGTGTGGGGAGCGATTTCCTGCATGGCAACTCCTGGGCGGACGGATCAATTCACCGGAACGGTAAATGTAAAGCGGGACCCGCCTTCAGGCAGGTTTTCCACCCAGATTTTACCACCATGGGCGGTGACTGCGAGGCGGCAAAATGCCAGGCCGATTCCCAGCCCTTTGCGGGTGGACATGGAATTCACCCGGCTGAATTTGTCAAAAATGTGTTCCTTGAATGCTTCGGGAATGCCCGGGCCGTTATCATCCACCGTGAAATATACAAATCCGTCTGTTTGCGCAGCCGATACCTGGATGGCTGATCGTGAAGGAGAATATTTGGAGGCATTCTCGATCAGATTGATCAGCACGCGCTTGATCATGTCTTCATCCACCACCAGTACCGGCAGATTTGCGTCAACGTTCTTTTCGATAGTCTGGCTTTTTGATTCGATGTTGGGCAGGGTGGCTTCCATGGCTTCAGAGATGAGATCTTCCACTGTCACAGAGCTTCTTTCGGTGATCTGCTGTCCGGCTTCGATGCGGTTGATATCCAGCAGTGAATTGATCAGCCTCTGCATGCGGTCAGTGGAGCGGTTAGCCACCTGGTAAACCGATTTGATCGCCGATCCATCCTCCATGGGAAGCAGGGTGGATAGGATCTCCAGGCTGGAGATGATGTTTGCCAGAGGCGAGCGCAGATCGTGGTAGATCATGGCGGTCAGGTCGTTTCGCAGCGTGTCGAGGTCTTTACGTACCTCGATATCCCGCAGGATCCACTGGATGAAGGGGCTGCCAAGTGTGGTGACCTTGGAGACGTAGACTTCGATGGAAAGTTTGCGCTTGCTGGCGCACAGCAGCAGGCTTTCGTACGAAACCGTGCCCATCAGTGGAATGAGGTCAAACCCGGTGCCGGTCGCTTCGGTTTTTACTTCGTGCAGGTCGTTGATCTGCATCCGCAGCAGTTCGGTTTCGTTGTACCCGCTTACCAGTACCGCCTTGTGGTTGACTTCGAGGATGCGTCCGTCAAGATCGGTGATGAGGATGGGATCGATGCTGTCTTCAAAGAGTTCATGATAGCGGTTGTGCACCGCTTCGGAGTATTCATAAAGCTGGGCATTGCGGATGGCCAGACCGGCAAGATCGGCGATTGCCTGCTGCAAGGTCAGGTCTGCCGGAGTGAAGAAATCCTCGCCCGGGTGGACGATGGTCAGCACACCCACGAGTTGATCCTGAGCCATCAGCGGCACACACAGGGCTGATTTGGGCTCCCTGACTGCGCCGGGTTCGGAAGTGCGGAACAGCCAACGGGGATCGTTGGCTGTATTGGGTACAAGTGCAGATTTGCGGTTGCGGATAACCCATCCGGCGAGTCCGTCGGTGGCAACATCCTGCAGCTGGCTGACGGTGTTTGACATCAGCTTGCCGTCATAGATGATGGCGGCGTCCACCGGTTTGGCATCCTCGTCCAAGACCACCAGGCTTGCCCGTTCAGCCCCCATGTTCTCGGTGGAAAGAGTCAGCACCCGCGAAAGCACGGTATGAAGATCCAGCGTGGAGGCAAGCTCTCGGCTGATGTTGAGGAGGATTTCGAGGGATGCCCGGGTTTCCTGAAATTCCATGGCTTTCCTTATTCGATGTACTTCAACCCGCTGCCGGTATTGAAGAGCACTACGGATTCGTTGGGTTTCACCCATTCTTCGGTCATCAAAACTTTGAGCGCTGCCAAAGTGGCAGCCCCCTCGGGTGCTGCGAAGATGCCCTCCAGGCGGGCAAGCTCGCGCTGGCTGGCAATAATTTCCTCATCTGTGACGCTGACGGCGGTGCCCCCGCTGTCGCGCAGCGCGCGCAGGATCAAACGGTCGGCAAAGGGGTAAGGCACGCGCAGACCAGATGCAATGGTGGATGCGTTTGGCCAGGGTTCAGCGCGTTCGCTGCCCGTGGTGAAGGCTCTGACCACTGGTGCGCAGCCGGCTGCCTGCACGCTGACCATGCGCGGGCGTTTGGAACCTATCCACCCCAGTTCTTCGAGTTCGGAAAAGGCTTTCCACATGCCCACCAGGCCGGTCCCGCCGCCGGTGGGGTAGAGGATCACATCCGGAAGGGTCCAGCCAAAGGCTTCTGCCAGTTCCAGCCCCATGGTCTTCTTGCCTTCTGCCCGGTAAGGTTCCTTGAATGTCGATACGTCAAACCAGCCGTTTTTGGCTGCCCCGGCAGCGGCTTCCCTTCCGGCGTCGCTGATCAGACCGTCCACCAGGTGCAGATCAGCCCCGTAGAGCTGCACTTCCACCTGGTTCGCCATGGGGGTGTCTTTGGGCATGTAGACATGCGCCCTGGCGCCGGCACGGGCAGCGTAGGCAGCCAGTGCTCCGCCGGCATTGCCCGCGGTGGGAATGACAAACTCGGTCAAACCAAGCTCAACCGCCTTTGAAACGGCAACCGCCAACCCCCGTGCTTTAAAGGAGCCGGTGGCGTTGGTGGATTCATCTTTGACGTACAGGGAGGAAAGGTTTAAAGCCGCCGCCAGCCTGTTGGAACGGATCAAGGGAGCGTCACCTTCACCCAGGGAAAAGCGAAATTCTGCGCGGTGAACAGGCAATAACTCAGCCCAGCGCCACAGTCCGCGCGGGCGAAGTGCAAATTCCTCTTTTGAAAGCATGCCGCGCAGGCGGGGAAGATCGTACTGGACGAGAATGGGTGAATTGCAGTGTTTGCAAAATGTCTGCACAAGGTCCGGATTAAATTTCTCCCCGCACTCAGGACAGATCAACTCCTGGGAGATCCTGTCAGCCATGCTCACCATAATACGAGTATAGCATAATCAAAATCTCATGGTCTGGCAGAACGATTGAATTACCGTTTTTTTACAAGATTTTTACAAGTTGAAGGAAGGAAATCAGGGGGAACAGCGCACAACTTCTGTTCCGGCGGTTTTGGCGTTCAGATCGAGCCCAAAATAAGGGGAGGGGTCGAGTGTGTTGGCGATCAGGCTTTCGTTGGTGAGGTGACCGCTGCCGTCATCTTTGACGATGGAAAAATGCAAATGCACTCCAACCGGCTTGGCGGTGTTGCCCGAGTAATTGCCCTGGGTTCCCAGCAGAGTGCCGGCTTTGACGAAAACCTCGGAGGTTCCGGGCGGAAAGTCAGCCGCGATGGTGCTGGTGCCGTTGGCGAACGCCATGTGCGTGTAATAGGTCCAGATCTGCCTGCCGGGATTCAAGGGGTCTGAAGGGATGCGGATGACCACGGTGGATTTCCAGTCGGTCATGCGGGTGAGATAACCGTCGTAGGCAGCGTAAACCGGTGTGACGCCGGGCTGGGAGCCGGAAAAGAGATCGATCCCCTGGTGGGGGTGGTTGGATTGGAAGGTATCGCCCCACAGGTAGCCGATGAAACCATCCGAAGGGAGTTGAAAGGGTGCATCGACGCAGCGGGTATTGGCTGTGACCGCCCAATCGGCATGGGCATCGGGGTTGAGGATCCACTTGATCACCAAGGTGGAGCGCCTGCTTGAGTCGAAGCCGCCGCGGGCGGCGAAATAGACTGCCACGATGGCAGCGATCACACCCAGCGAGAGCAACCCCACAGCCAGGCGTTTCATGCCTGCGGTTCGACCAGTTCACCGCGCATCGACCAGGGTCCCGTCCAGGTGATCTTTACAGGCAGCACCTTGCCGAGCAGGTCCTGTTCGGTCTCAACGAATACCAGCTTGTTGGTGGGGGTGCGCCCCTTCCAGCGTTTTTTGACCTTTTCGTCGATCAGGATATCGACAGTCTGGTCCCGGTAACGAGCGTAGATCTCGCGTTGCACACCTTCCTGCAGCTTTTCAATGGCGCGGAAGCGGCGCCACTTCTCATCATTCGAAACGTCATCGGCCATATTGCGCTGGGAAACCGTTCCGCGGCGCGGAGAATAGCGGGCGAGATGCACCATGTCGAGCTTGAGCTCCGCCAGCAGGTCGTGAGTGTTCTGGAATTGCGCGTCAGTCTCGCCGGGGAAGCCGACGATGATATCGGTGGCGATGGACACGCCCGGTATGCGTTCGCGGATCTTGCCCACCAGTTGGCGGTATTGATCGGCGGTGTAGCCGCGTCTCATGTTGGCAAGCACTTCATCATCGCCCGCCTGGTTGGGGATCTCGATGTGCGGCATCACCTTGGGTAGTGTTGCCACTGCTTCCAGGAGTTCGTCGTTCATCCAGTTGGGGTGCGAAGTGAGGAAACGGATGCGCTCGATGCCGTCGATGGCGCTGATCTGTTCCATCAGCTTCGCCAGGCTGGGATATTCGGGGTGATCCTTGCCGTAGCGGTCCACGATCTGACCCAGCAGGGTTACTTCCTTCACCCCCTGGTTGGCGAGCGCGGACGCTTCTTTGAGAATTTCCTCGGGTGGACGGCTGCGCTCGATGCCGCGGCGGTAGGGGATGATGCAATAGGTGCAGGCGTGCGAGCAGCCGTAGACGATGGGGATCCACCCCAGCACCTGGCTGCCCTGGGCATGCCCCGGAAGCACCAGGTCGCCGTCCATCACCGCATACCGGCGGGCGGTTTCCGCCTGGTCGGCTTCGTGGTCGCCGCGGGAAATCAAATACTCGACCAGCGGAGCGGGATCAGAAGGCGGGGAAAAAACGTCTACATAGGGAAAGCGCTTGTGGAGGGGATTGTTTTCCTTGATCCCCACCAGGCAACCCATGAGGTTGATGACCACATCCGGGCGGGTGCGTTTGACGGGCAGCAGCGTGGTCAGGCGACCATAGGCTTTTTCTTCAGCCGACTGGCGCACCACGCAGGTGTTGAGCACGATCACATCCGCTTTTTCGATCTGCGGAGAATATTCATAGCCAAGATGCTCGAGCGCGGAAGCCACTCGTTCGGAATCCGCCACGTTCATCTGGCAACCTTCAGTCCACACATGGTATTTCATGGGGATGATTATATCAAGAAACATGGGTGTAATTTATCCTAAAATTGTCTGATTTGTTTCGCGGGAATGCGATGGAAAAGGTAGAATATGGGTATGAAGAAAGGACGCATTATTGCCGGAGGGATGCTTGCCATCTTCCTTATCCTGGCAGCTTTGTTCATCGTGATTCAAAACCATCCAGGGATTGGGTCGAAATTCGCCTGGCGGATGGATGAAGTCTCGGCATATGTACGCGGAGTTTTCACGCCGAGGGGGGGAGTTCCCGTGGCACAGGCTGCCGGCGGTGATCAGCCCATTTCCGGTTTGTTCCTACCCGGGGGAGTGAAATCTGTCGATAACGGGAGCAGTCCAACCTCCAGCGCGTCGCTATCGGTGAAGCCGATTCCGTCAAAAGTGACCCTCACGCCGCCGGAGTTTGATCTCAAGCGCGATATCCAGGATTGGAACAATTGCGGCCCGGCAACGCTGGCACTCGCGCTGCGAATGTACGGCTGGAAAGGCGATCAGTATGATATCGCCAAAATGATCAAGCCTTTGCAAACGGACAAGAACGTCAACCCTGAGGAGATGGTTTCGTACGCGGAGCAGACTCAATTGGGTCTGACCGCAGTAGTACGGGTGAATGGTAGTGCTCAAACACTGCAGCGCCTGCTGGCAGAAGGTATTCCGGTGATTGTGGAGGAATCGTTCAAACTGGAGCAGGCTTTTTGGCCCGGAGACGACCTGTGGTCAGCACACTACCTGCTGATCACGGGATACGACCAGGAGACCGGCGAATGGATCACCCAGGATTCTTATTACGGACCCAACCGGCGTATCCGCATGAGCCTGCTTGAACAGACCTGGAAGCCGTTCAACCGCCTGATGATGGTGATCTACACCAGCCAGCAGGTGGAAACGGTCAAAGCCATCCTGGGGCAGGATTGGAATACTGGGGCGAATTTTCTTGGCGCCGCGGAACGTTCCAGGCGCGAGGTGCAATCCAATCCGAACGATGCCTTTGCCTGGTTCAACCTGGGCAGCAGCCTGCTGGGCATGGGAGATGCTGCCGGTGCAGCCGATGCCTTTGCTCAGGCCAGGCGGGTGGGGTTGCCCCAGCGTATGCTGCGTTACGAATTCGGTCCACTGGAGGCAGCACTGCAGACCGGCAATGCAGATGATCTCTTTTTGCTCAGCAATTACGCCCTCGAGCGGACTCCCAATTCAGAAGAAGCGCTCACCTACAAAGGTTGGGCGTACTGGATGATGAAGCAGGTTGACCATGCCGAAAAGTCATTCAAAACGGCTCTGGATGTCCACCCTGGCTATGGTCCCGCGCTGGATGGACTCACCGCAACCTCCAATTATTGAGATTTGCGGAGCTCTGTTTTTCGCCAGATCAATACCAAGTACAATAGAAGAAAGCCTGTCCGCTGAGGAAACCCATGAAAAACAAGACCCTTTTGACAATCCTGATCATTCTCATTACAGCCTGTTTGCTGGTGGCTGTCGCCCTGATTGCGGGAGTCGTGCTGTTCAGGAATGGCATCAACCAACCTTTGATCAGCCAACCTTCGCCGACAGTACAAGTGATTACGCCGGAGGGAACCCCTATTCCGGCAGATATTGCCAGCCAGATGGATGCAATCCAGCAGCAGGTTTCCTCCTACCGCGGGCTGCAGTTGAAAGGCACGTTTTCGCGCCAACTACTCACCTCTGCGCAGCTCAAGCAGAATGTGATCAACGATTTCTTCAAAGACTACACGCCTGAGGACGCCGCAAAGGATTCAAAAATCCTCTCGGGATTTGGATTGCTGCAGACGGGTTTTGACCTGCAGAAATTTTATATCGATCTGTATTCAGAGCAGGTGGCAGGGTATTACGACAACAAAACCAAATCGATGTACGTGATCTCGGACGAAGCTTTTGGCGGAACGGAACGAGCCACATATGCGCACGAATTCACGCACACACTGCAGGATCAAAACTTCGATATCGAAAACGGATTGAAAGTGACCGATGCGCACTGCAAAGCAGATACCGAATACTGCGCGGCGGTCAGCGCTTTGATGGAAGGCGACGCCACACTCTCGGAGCAGATCTGGCTGATGGGCTACAGCACCAAGAAGGACAAACAGGATTATCTGCAATTCCAGCAGAGCTACACCAGTCCGGTGTTCGATTCAGCACCCGCTTATATGAAACAGGATTTCCTGTTCCCCTACGTGCAGGGTTTTGACTTTGTACAAGCCCTCTACACCAAGAATAAGTGGCAAAGCGTGGACGATGCCTACCGTAACCCTCCTGTTTCAACTGAGCAAATTTTGCATCCGGAAAAATATCCGGATGACAAGCCCATACCGGTTTCCATGCCGGATTTCACCTCCACCCTGGGCAGCGGCTGGAGCGAGATCGACCGCAATGTGATGGGTGAATGGTACATCTCATTGATCCTGGATGCGGGAAACATGACCACTGCACGCCTGGATGAGGCGACTGCCAAGTCAGCAGCCGATGGCTGGGACGGGGATACTTATGTTTATTACACCGACAAGGATATCAATGCCCAGGCAATGGTGTGGCAGAGTCTGTGGGAAAGCGACAAAGATGTCAACGAGTTTTGGCAGGCAAGCACATCTTACGCTGGTAAACGCTGGGGAAACCCCGCGTCCAGTTCGGATACTTCGGTCACCTGGACAACCACCGACGTAGGCATTGTCACCATGAAGCGTTCTGGAAAGAACGTTTTGTGGATGTTCAGTCCCGATGATGCGACTCAAACGTCATTATTGACCAAGCTTGGAACGTTCGGAAATTAAGCATGCCCATTGATCTCTCGATCATCCGGGCGATTTGCTTTGATGTGGACGGCACCTTAAGCGACACCGATAATGCCTGGGTGAACCGCTTGTCTGCTGCGTTGCACGGTGTCCGTTTTCTCTTTAAGCATCATGACCCCACTTCATTTGCCCGCTGGCTGATGCTGACGGGTGAATCTCCCGCCAACGCGGTCTATCACCTGCTCGACCGGTTGAGCCTGGACGATAATGCAGCCGCCCTGTACGAGAAGCTCATCCGCCGCCGGAAGTCTGCCCCGCGCGCGTTTCTGCTCATGGCGCATGCCAGGGAAACGCTCGAAACGCTGGTTGCCCGCTACCCGATGTCCGTGGTCAGTGCCAGGAACGAGAAATCCACCTGGGATTTCCTCCAGCAGTTCACCCTGGGTTGGTATTTCAAAGCGGTGGTCACCTCGCAAACCTGCGAGCACACCAAACCTTATCCTGATCCCATCCTTTACGCTGCACGGATGATGAACGTCGATCCGCGGGGGGTTTTGATGGTGGGGGATACCACGGTGGATATTCTGGCAGGCAAAGCAGCAGGTGCGCAGACCATCGGGGTGCTCTGCGGTTTTGGTTCCGAGAAGGAACTACGCAAAGCCGGCGCCGATCTGGTCCTTCAGGATCTGGGGGAATTGCAGAGGTTGTTTGCGGCTGAAACAGGAATCCAGCCTGACGCTGTCTGACCGATACTCTAACAGTTATTGGACAACCGTGAAGATCACCTGGGCGGACGAAGCCTGGTTGCCGGCGGTATCAAACGCTTTGACCATGAGCGTATGTTTTCCCGAAGTTGCCTTCCAAACGAGTGTGTAGGGCGACGTGTCGGATTCTGACAGGAGTTTGCCGTCCAGCCACCATTCCACGCGCGAAACACTCACATTGTCCACCGCGCGGGCAGAGAAGGTGATCACGCCCAGCACCGGCGTGACACTGGCTTCCGGTTGCGGATAGACCACCGCAGCCTGGGGGGGCGCATTATCCACGGTCACCTGGATGACCGCGGTTTTCAACTGGTTTGCCTGGTTGACCACCGTCAGACGGACTGCAAACAGCCCGTCCAGATTGGAGGTATCCCAGGTAGCGAGCAGGCTTTCTGACACCGGCTTGTCTCCTGTGGTTCCCACCTGGATCCAGGTGGTGGGGTTGATGCCTTCACCCACCTGCACCGAATAGGATTTAAAGGCGGTATCGGCTGCAGTGCCCAGGATCTCAACCTTGCCGTGGACAGGCGAAAACAACGCGGGAGAACTGATATGCACTTGGGGATCCTGCGCCACTGTTTGAATGGCATCATAGCGGGCGGGGGTGAGCGGCAGCCCGGCAGCCAGCGCCCAGTCGCGGGCTTCTGCAGGTACATCCATGGTCACCCGCTGCTCCACCAGGCTGGCAGGGGTGAAGACTGTGGCCAGCAATCCTGTTTCGCGGTTGATCTCCACTTTGCGGTAAAGATTATCCGGCGAAACGGGTTCGTTGCCGTTGAGAAAGACCTCGGTCACCACGTTGGGGCAGGCTGCGGTGGGCAGCAACCCGGAAGGCGAACATACCGCCACCTCGCTGACGTCATTGGGTTTCGTCCAGCCTTCGGTGGGGAGACCCTTGCTGGCGTATTGGATCATGGAATTCCAGACTCCTGCCGCCATTACCGGCTGCAGCGAGGCAGTACCCCCTGACTGATCCGTCTGCTGGACGCCGATCAGCACCAGGCGGTGAGGAGTGTAGCCCACTGTCCAGACCTGGTCGCGGAATTGAGTCTGCCCAACCTTGGCAGCGGCAGGGAAGCTGACCTGCAGGGCGTTGGGATAGCCCAGGCTGGGTCGGCGTGCAGCATCATCTGAGAGCACATGATTCATCAGGTAGGCAAGCGAGCCGCTGACGATTGATCGCTGCTGGGGAGAGGAAAGATCAAGCATCTTGCGCTGGGAGGTGCTTTCCACGCTCAACGCCAGGTTCAGATCCAATTGCTGGCTGACAGTGTTGAGCACTCCGCTGCGCGTGCCTGAGTTGGCGAGTGTCGCATAAGTCTGGCTGAGTTCGAATATCGAAAGCGAGCCGCCGTTGAAAAGCTCCTGCAGCGGCGAGGCGGACGAACCCAGGGAATCCAGCCCCAGTGACGATCCCATTTGCCAGACTACTGCGGGGTTAATCTGCTGCGCCAGGTTGGCCAGTGGAACCAGGTAATCATTTGCCACGGCTGACCGCAGACTCACGGGACCATGGAAGGTGCCGTCAGGGTTGGCAGCGCCTGACAAACTGGCGGGAAGCGACGCGGGAATGTCCCACATCAGGCTGGCAGGCGATTCTCCGCGGGCAAAACCCGCCAGCGCAATAACAGGGGCAAGCAGCGAGCCGGGTTGCGCAGGGTCATCTGCCAGGACCTCGCCGAATTGCGTGATGGGTGGGAGATACGCCAGCACCTGCCCGGTTTGCGGGTCGAGGATGATCCCGCGGACAGCCAGGCCGCTCAGCGGTTCAGCATAGCTTTGCGTGGGCAGCAGCAGCGCCGCCTGGCAGTTGGCCGGTTCCGAAGCCACCCCGCTGATGGGTGAGCTTTCAATGCGGTTGAGCTGGGTGAGAGCGGCGCATTGGAGTTGATTCTGCAGATCTGCATCCAGGGTGCTGGTGATTACCAGTCCGCCGCGCTGCAAACGGTTGACACCGAGCGTAGACTCCAATTGTGATTCCAGACGGCGAACGACGGCGGCATATGAATTGGTGACTGGAGGCTTGGCTGCTTGAATGGGCAGCTTCTCCTGCATCGCAGAGAGGTATTCATCGCGCGTGATGCTTTCCTGCTGGCGGAGTTTTGCCAGTGCCGAACGCTGCAGGTCGGCGGATGCGGTGGGCGAGTCCAGCGGGTTGAGCGCAGGCGAATCGATCAGACTCACGAGCAGTGCGGATTCTGCGAGGGTCAGATCCTGGGCGGATTTGCCCAGATAAAGATGGGCAGCGGCGTCCATCCCGAAGGTATTGCTTCCCAGGGCAGCGCTGTTCAGGTACCATTCGAGCACCTGGGATTTGCCGTATTCATGAAGGATCTGCGAAGCAAGCAGGTGCATCCTCAAAGCGCGTAATGAGGATGGAGACTCATTGGAAAGCAAGAGCTCCATTACCAACCGTTCTGCAATGGTGCCCGGAACGGGATCGGTCAGTTGTGAAAGAGCTTCACCGCTGCTGGTCCAGTAATTCGGTTGCAGAAGGTTGACGGCTGTTTTGAGCAGTTGGGGGTTGAAATGTCCATCGACTGAGGGGTCAATCGAAAGGAATCTGCGCGCTTCTGCCGGAGTTCCCAGTTCGCTGAGAAGTACTTTTCCGCTGCGGTCGTAAATTCGGGTGGGGGTGAGTAATTCGCCGTTTTGCCGGTTGAGCAGCAGCGGCAGTTCCTCCACTGCGGGTAGATTGGTACTGACGCGCGAATATTCCCAACCTGCCCAGAAGATCAGACTGGCTGCTCCCACCAGCAGAAATGCCAGGAAGCCTTTTGCGGCACCTGAAAGAAATCGCCGGTTCTTGCGGGTCTTTTGAGTCCGGCGGGTATGGCGTTGTTTGAGCAGGAAGTACAGGCGGGATTTTTGCACGGCTGCGGAGGACGCTCAGGGGGTCGGTGTTGGCGATGGAGTCACAAGAAGCAGGTAACGGGTTTCAGCATCCGCCCGCAAATCGGGATTGACGATTTCTGGAGGATAGGAGAGGAATTCCTCAAAATCTCGGATGGCAGTGGTCAATTGACCCAGGCTCATATTGGAGACCGCCCGGTAGTAAGCCAGTTCAGCTTTTTGGGCATCGGTGACAGCCAGGGAATTCATGCGGGTGAACTGCATGTAAGCGCTGCCCGCTGAATCAGCCGCCAGCAAAGCCCTGCCCCGGCCCAGGTTGGCTTCATAGGATTGCGGATCGATGGACAGGACCGCCTGGAAGTCCTCCAATGCTTTGGGATAATCCTGCAATTTCATGTATGTCTCGCCGCGCATGTTCAGGGCAGTAACATTGTCCTTATGAAGATCGATCAGCGCGCTGAGCGTCGACACGGTCAGATCGTACTGCTCCAGGTTGAAGTAGGCATTCGCCAGGACCAGAGTTCCATCCACATCTGCCGGCACGTAGGTCAGATAGGTGCTGGCGGGGTTGAGCGAACCTTGAAAGTCGCCGTTAGCCTGCAGGATCTTTCCCCAAAGCAGGTAGACGGGGAGTGAGGTGATATCGAGGGCATTGGCTTTTTGGACTGAGGTCAGCGCGGTCGAAGCATCTCCCTGCAGCAGATACGCCCAGGCATAATAGTAATCTGCCAGCGAGGTTTCGGGAATCATGCCGTTCAAGGGCGCCAGGCGTTGAATCGCCAGGGCCGGATCATTGTTCAGCAATGCCACGCGGGCGAGCTCATAGTAAGCTTCATAGAGCGAGGGGTTAAGGGCAACAGCTTTTTCGAGCGAAATTTGCGCCTGGTTGAGATCAACCGTTGACTGGTTAAGGTATACCCTGCCCAAACCCAGGTAGGCAGGTGCAAAGGAAGAATCCACCTGGACCGCTTTCTCATAGGCACCCTTGGCTTCAGAATATTGCTGCATGAAGCGGTAGGCATCCCCCAGGTGGTAGAGTACATCCGGCGAGTTGGGTTCAGAACTCAGGTATTGCAGCAGATATTCCACCACCTTGGGCCAGTTTTGCTTCTCGTAGGCGGTCATGGCAGCAGAATAAGCTTCCATGCGCATATGAGGTGTTGCCACGAACATTGGCGTGGGGGTGAAAGTCGCTTCGAGTTTCATCCATAACGGAACCGGACCGATGTAAGTGGGCGTGGGCACCAGGGTGGCAGTGGAAGTGGGCAGGGGAGTGGAAAAGCGCACCACCTCGTTGCCGGAGCGGTCGCGTCCGAGCTGAACGGCAATGAAAACCACCAGCAGCACGACTGCAAAGGCTCCGACTCCGCCAAAAATCTTGAAATTGGTCCATTTCTGAGGATCCCGGCGGATGACTTTGAATTTTTCCTGAAGAGATTCCAGAAGGGAGGGTATCTTCGGCTTGGGCTTTTCCACTGGGATGAGCTTGAGCGGTTCGCCGATTGCTTCGCCCATCAACCTCAAACCAAGAACGGCAGTTTTGTTTGCCGGGTCCAGCGCCAGGGCTTTCTTGAGGCAGATCTTGCGTTCCTGTTCACCGGTGACCGCGGTGCTCATCCAGATCCAGGCATCCACGTTTCGCGGGTTGGATTTGAGCAGGTTTTCAAGCAGTTCGCGCGCGCGGGCAAGATCACCCGACCGCACTGCTACCTTGGCGTCCTCCAACATCCGCTCTTCTGGGGTCATCCTTAGAGTTTAGCATAGGCTGAAATAGCGGGCAAGTTGTAAAAAGGTCGCGGTATAATCCAGACTATGAGACTTAAAATATCCCTGTTTGCCATGATCTTTACCGTGATGGTGCTGGCTGCCTGCAGCACAGCACCGCGCGAATCGTTGACCACCCCAACCGCAGGCGGGCTCTTGACGCCTTATTCAACTGCCACCAATACGCCAACCATCACGCCCACGCCGGTGAATGCCCCCACTGCCACGCTGGCACCCACCGCCACCCCCACACCGCGGATATATGTCGTCAAGGAAAAGGACACGCTTGCGGTGATTGCCTACCGCAACGGGTTGACCGTAGATGAACTCAAGGCAGCCAACCCGAAGGTGGATCCGTACATGATGCCGGTGGGCACGGAATTGATCATTCCGCTGCCGCGAACTGCCGCCCTGACGCCTGCAGCCGGAGAACCCACCCAGGTGCCGGTACAGGTCAACCCTGTGGAGTGTTCTCCCGCGGCGACTGGCGGTTTGTATTGCTTCGCCATGGTTGAAAACCAGCAGCAGATCACCGTCAGCAATTTCAGTGCCGAATTTCAATTGACCGATCCTTCCACGGGTACGGTGACCAGTCAGAAGGCACTGCTGCCCCTGGAAGCTCTCGAGCCCGGATCGAGCCTGCCTTTGTATGCCTATTTTCCCCCGGTTGTTCCAAATAACTCCCAGGTGGAACTGAAGGTGCTCACAGCATCCGGTATTGCCACCCCGGTGGCGTCAGGTATCGAGATGAAGGAGCCGCAAATCCAGGTTTCCTCCGACGGATTTTCTGCTGCCGTCAGTGGAACTGGCGTGTACACCGATGCATCCACGAACCGGAAAACACTCACCATCACAGCGGTGAGTTTTGATACCGGAGGGAAGGTGAACGGTATCCGCCGGATCGAGCTGCCCATCGATACCAGTTCAGGCAGCGAGGTCAATTATTCGTTGAATGTGTATTCAAGCCGTGGGACGATTGCCAAAGTGCTGGTATTTGCTGATACCCGGCCTTGATCAGGGGGCTTTCCAAAGGATGTAGCTTCCAGAAGCACACACCGGATTGGTGGTGGCTGCCTTGAGGCATACCGTATAGATCAAAATGGATCCGTTTAGATAACCCTTGGCTGCTGGAATGGTGATGGAAGATTTGCCATCCGACTGCGTGGGCGTGAAGGTTGCCGTATAGTGACTGCCGTCCGGCAGGGTGAGGTCGAGATCAGCTTCCAGGTTTGCCAGCGGCTGGCTGTCGGACTTGCGCAGCACCAGGATCTCGATCTTCTGTTCGGCATCGGGGGCAAGCTGCTTGAACTGCTCACCCACTTGCAGGGTGATCGTGTCGGGGGAGAAGGTGAACAACTCCTGCGATGAGGACTGGCTCTGCAGTTGATCGAGATACGCCTTGCCCAGGGGTGCGAGTGTGACCTTCAATTCATCGGCAGCAGCAGGGGTGTAATCCAGGCAGTAATTTTCAAAACACTGCCGGTAAACCCCGCTGAAAACTTCATAAACCTCGGCGATGGGCTTGCCGGAAATTTCCAAACCCCCGTGCGAGGAAATGAACTTGTCAAAATCGAGGGGCACATGATATCCCAATTCACCTGAAGTCGGGTAAAAAACCACTCCGTTTTGCGATCCATATACCTTGGAGCCCGGGTCGGTGCGCCGCTCATTCAACAAAACCGGAAGCGGCCGAAGCTTGATCTGGACGAGGTTTCCAGGGGGCGCATAGAGCACGGCATTCTCGTAAACCTGCTCCTCATAGCCGTCGGCTGCAATGTACGGCTGGGTAAGTGGACTGCCGAAGATGGTGGTGGCGCTGATTCGTCCAAGGCCTGAGAGGAAAGGCTGGTCTTCGACCTTCTTGTTGGAATTGATGATCAGCGCGTCCACGCTGGGGCTGTAGCTGCAATTGGCTTCGCATGAGAAGGAACCGTATGCCAGCAGGTGTACCTGACCTGGAGCGTCGCTGAATTTGCGGTAAAACCCCACGTTCTCAAAATATTGTTCAATACGCTGCTGGGCATAATTCAGATGTACCTGGGTCAGCGGATTGCCGGCATACTGCCCGCCGGATAACTTGTCGTACATGGGCAGGAATTCTTCATAAATTTCGTACCCGTTGATGATGCGTCCGTTTCCCTGGGCAGGATTGGACGCCGGGTCTTCGCGGATGTTCATGGGGATGCCGAGCGGGTAAAGGCTGAAGCGCGATGCATCGGAAGCATTTGGATTCATGCACATCAGGGCATTGACGGTGTACTGGCATTGCAGCGACTCAAAGGCGAAGCCTTCCGAGATGGCCGGACCGAGGATTTCACTGCCCCCCAGCGTTTGATAAAACTCCCTGAAACCGGGTGAAACCTCAAATGTTTTCCCGCTGGCTTTGAGTTTTGCGCCCTGCCCGCTGCAGGAAGCGAGCACCATGCTGACGAGAAGTACCATCAGCATCAACAAAGGCAGGGCGGAGCGGCGGCGAGAGATCAAATTATGGACTCCATCAAGGTTGCATGCATTCCGGGATCACATGAAAAGATTGCACCACAATTGATTATATATGAAACTCTCCCATCAATCACTTCGATAAAGCCATTTATTAGCGCTAAAACAGCCTCACTTTTTCGATGGTAGAATGAATTCATCACCCTGTGCATGGAGGAATTTATGACCGATGTAGTGATTGTTGATGCGATCCGTTCTCCCATCGGCGCACTTGGCGGCGCCCTCTCCAGGGTGCGGCCGGATGACCTGGCAGCCGCCCTGCTGACTGAGCTGGTCAAACGGACCGGAATTGCCGCAGACATAGTGGAAGAGGTCTACCTGGGATGTGCCAACCAGGCCGGTGAAGATAACCGCAACGTGGCACGGATGGCGACACTGCTGGCCGGGTTCCCGGTAACTGTTCCGGCGGTGACCTTCAACCGGCTCTGCGCTTCAGGGCTGGCAGCGGTCAACGCTGCGTACCGGGCGATCAAGGCAGGCGATGGTGACGTGTACATTGCCGGCGGCGTGGAGAGCATGTCGCGCGCGCCGTATTCATTCCCCAAAGCTGAACAGGGATTCCCCTTTGGCAATTTGACCGCCTACGACACCGCCCTGGGATGGCGCTATCCCAATCCGCGCATGGCGGAGCGCTACGGCACTGAAGCCATGGGCGAAACTGCCGAAAATATTGCCGCCCAAACCGGCATCTCCCGCGAGGAGCAGGATGCCTTCGCGGTGGAGAGCCACCGCAGGGCGGTTTCTGCCATTGACAACGGAAAATTCATCGACGAAATCGTTCCGATAGTGGTCCCGCAGAAGAAAGGCGACCCGCTGATCGTCACCACCGATGAACGCCCGCGGCGCGACACCTCGATGGAAAGCCTGGCGAAACTCAAACCGGCGTTCCGCAGCGGTGGAAGCGTGACCGCAGGCAACTCTTCGGGAATGAACGACGGCGCGGCAGTACTGCTGATCATGTCTGATGAGCGCGCCCGCTCTTTGGGATTTTCTCCCATGGCGCGCATCGTGTCTGCTGCCGCCGCCGGTGTCGAACCGCGGGTGATGGGGTTGGGTCCCATCCCGGCAATGCATAAAGCCCTGCAGCGTGCCGGGTTGGACGTGCAGGATCTGCAGCTTGCCGAGGTCAATGAGGCATTTGCCGTGCAGGCGCTGGCGGTGATCCGCGAACTGGGGCTCGATCCGGCAGCGACCAACGTCAACGGTGGAGCGATCGCCCTGGGTCACCCGCTGGGCTGTTCGGGCGCCAGGATTCTGACCACCCTTGTTCACGAGATGAAGCGCCGGGCGCTGGAAACGGGGAGACCCTTTTATGGTGCAGCGACTCTTTGCGTGGGGGTGGGACAGGGCGAAGCGACGATCGTGGAGTGGTTGGGCGATTGAAAGCATTGGTTACTGGAGCAACCGGGTTTATTGGCGGGGCGCTGTGCCGCGAATTATGCGCACGCGGCTGGCAGGTTCGCGCCTTGAAGCGCGAGAACAGCCTGACCACGTTGCTCGATGCCCTGCCGCTGGAGCAGGTCACCGGTGATTTGATCCAGCCGGATACGATCCGGGCAGCCATTGAAGGCATGGATGTGGTTTTCCATGCTGCGGCGCTGCTCAGGGGGCGGGGCGATCTTGCCGTTGCGCTGCCGGTCACTGCGGAGGGTACGCGTACCGTGGCTGAGGCAGCCAGGCAGGCTGGCGTCAAACGACTGGTGCACGTCAGCTCTGTGGCTGCGTTGGGTACCCCTGCAGAACTGCCCGTGGGTACGCCCCAGATGCTGATGGATGAGACGCATACCTGGAACGGAGACCCTCAGCAGTGGGCATACAGTTACGCCAAATACCGTGCCGAGATGGAAATTCAAAGGGCGGTTGCGCAGGGATTGGATGCTGTGATTGTCAATCCGACCATCGTCATCGGTGCCGGTGATATCTACCGCCAATCCAGCTCGATCATCCAGAGGGTTGCCCGAAGGAAACTGCATATTTCGGTGGATGGGGGATTCAATCTCATTCACATTGGGGATGTGGTGGACGGCATCCTGGCAGCCTTCGAAAAGGGGGAAACGGGAGAGCGCTATATTCTTGGCAATTTGAATGCGACCATTACCAGTTATCTCAAGTCCATAGCGAATGTGACCGGAGGAGATCCGCCAGGCATTGTGCTCCCTGGAGGACTGGTAAGGTCGGGCATCGGGGTTTACCGCCTGGCCAGCCGTTTTTTCGATCTGCCAGTGGAACCTGAAATGCTGCACCAGGCGGGTAAGTATTTCTATGTGACAAACGAGAAAGCTGCCCGCAAGCTGGGCTGGGAACCGCGCAGGACCATTGAAAGTGCGATCCGGGAGGCGTATGAATGGTTCCAATTGCCGCTTTCGCCTTCACTGCCTTCCGCCAAAGTTGAGGAGGGGTAGCGGTCATCCAGGTGATGGTTGACACTTCACGATTTGAGTTAATGGGGGCATAATTGGTATGCTACAAAACTGCCTACCTTTATCCAGATTCACTGAATAAAAATCTGAACAATCGAAGGAGGAATGAATGCCCGTAAAGGGACACGTTGTGGTGAACGAAACCTACTGCAAGGGATGTGAGTTGTGTGTGGGTGCCTGTCCTCAGCACGTGCTGGGGCTGGACCTCGATCACATTACCGCGAAGGGGTACCATCCGGCTACCCTCATTGCTGATGGCTGCACAGGCTGCGGAATTTGCGGTGTCATGTGCCCCGAAGCTGCCATCACGATCTACCGTGAAAAGTCCGGCGTTGTTCGGATCACTTCATAGGAGGAAATGAATGGCTCGTGAATTAATGAAGGGTAATGAGGCCATTGCTGAAGCAGCAGTGCGCGCCGGAGTGGCTGCCTATTTTGGCTACCCCATCACGCCACAAACTGAGTTGCTTGAGTACATGTCTCACCGCATGCCCGAACTCGGGCGTGCCTTTGTGCAGGCTGAAAGCGAACTGGCAGCCATCAACATGGTGTACGGGGCTGCCTGCACCGGTCAGCGGGTGATGAGTTCATCCTCCAGCCCTGGTGTCAGCCTGATGATGGAAGGCGTTTCCTATATTGCGGGCACTGAATTGCCCGTGGTGTTGGTGGACGTCATGCGCGGCGGACCCGGCCTGGGCAACATTGCCCCTGCGCAGGGTGATTACAACCAGATCGTTCACGGCGGCGGTCACGGCGATTATCACAGCATTGTGCTGGCACCTTCGAATGTTCAGGAAGCCGTGGATTATACCGTGCTGGCGTTTGACCTGGCGGAAAAATACCGCTCGGTGACTGTGGTGCTTCTGGACGGCATGCTGGGGCAAATGATGGAACCCTGCGAACTGCCTCCGATGAAACCCATGAAAAAAGAATTTGAAGATTGGGCGGTGAACGCTGCAGGCGGGCGTGAACGCCGCTTTTTGACCTCCATTAACCTCAACCCGGCGATGCAGGAAGTGACCAACTTCCGCATGCTCGACCGCTGGCAGCAGGTGGAAGCCAACGAGATCCGCTACAAGAGTTACTTCATGGAAGATGCAAAATTCGCCGTGGTGGCTTACGGCTCCAGCGGCAGGATCTCGCTCTCAGCCGTCCGGGCTGCACGAGCTGAAGGTATCCCCGTGGGTTTGATCCGTCCGATCACGGTCAGCCCGTTCCCCACCGAAGCGATCCGTGAAGCCGGCAAGAAGCTGGAAGGCATGCTGGTGGTGGAAATGAGCGCTGGTCAAATGCTGGAAGATGTTCTGGCAGCCACCCAGTACAGTGTCCCCACTGAATTCTTTGCCCGCATTGGCGGCGTGGTTCCCTATCCTGATGAAGTGCTGGATGCAATCCGCGATCTGGCGAAGGGACCCTTGACCATGGAAGGTCACCCACGCGACCGCTGGCTGAAGCGCATGGCGGAAAGGATCTAGGAGGCAAAGATATGGCTACGATGCAAACAGAAAACGATGCTTTGGTTTATGCCCGCCCCGAAAGCCTGACCGACGTCTCCACGCACTACTGCCCGGGCTGTACGCACGGCATTGCCCACCGTCTGATCGCGGAAGTGATCGATGAAATGGGCATTCGCGAAAAGATGATCGGCGTGGCTTCGGTAGGCTGCTCGGTATTTGCTTACAACTACTTTAACTTTGACTTTGTCCAGGCACCCCACGGACGCGCCCCTGCCATGGCTACAGGCGTGAAACGCGTTCTGCCCGACAAGATGGTCATCACCTACCAGGGCGACGGCGACATGGCTTCGATTGGTATGGCGGAAATCGTGCACGCTGCCACCCGTGGCGAGAACATCACCGTGTTCTTCATCAATAACACCAACTATGGCATGACCGGCGGTCAAATGGCCCCCACCACCCTGCCGGGTCAGAAGACCACCTCCTCCATTCACGGACGCGACGTGGAGACCCAGGGCTACCCCATCCGGGCTGCTGAATTGCTTTCGCAGTTGGATGGCTCCAGCTACGTGGTGCGCCGGGCGCTGAATGATCCCAAGAATGTGCGCCTGGCGAAAAAAGCCATCCGCACCGCTCTGGAAGTACAGGCGCGAGGGTTGGGCTTCTCGATGATCGAATTCCTCTCCATCTGCCCGACCAACTGGGGCATGACCCCTGAAGCATCATTGAAGTGGCTGGAAGAGAAGATGATCCCCTATTATCCGTTGGGTGACTACAAGGTTCATCCTGCGGTGGCAGAAATCAAGATCTAGCGGAGGTGAACCCATGCAAAATGAAATTCTAATCGCTGGTTTTGGCGGGCAGGGTGTGCTCTTCGCAGGTCAGTTGCTGGCATATGCTGCCATGGATGAAGGCAAACAGGTTACCTGGATCCCCTCTTACGGGCCTGAAATGCGCGGCGGTACGGCAAATTGCACGGTGATCATCTCAGATGAAGAAATCGGCTCGCCGCTGGTTTCGCACCCGCAGGCGGTCATCGCCATGAACCGGCCGTCGCTCGACAAGTACGAGCCAATGATCAAGCCGGGCGGTGTGCTCATCATCAATACTTCGATGGTCGACCGCAAGGCTGTGCGCAAAGACATTAAGGTGGTGGAAGTGGATGCCAACGCCATGTCAGAAAAACTGGGCGACAAACGCATGTCGAACATGGTTCTGCTCGGGGCATTGCTCGGTCAGCTTAAGGTGCTGCCGAATGAAGCGATCGAAAAAGCGCTGCGGGCGCACCTGCCGGAACGCCACCATAAGCTGTTGCCCAAGAATTATGAAGCCCTGCATGAAGGCGCGCGGCTGCAGGTAATCGAAATTTAGTTTCTTTTTGTATGATAAAGATCCGGCTTCGAATGTTGAAGCCGGATCTTTATCTTCAAGAGATGCTGCTGAACGGACATGTAAACCCGTTTCCACAAATCCTTCAAAAGATTCTAACGTCAATCTAATTCAGGCTGGATATACATGAATTATGATACAAACAGGATTACTTATTGGTGCTTTACTCATACTGGCTTACTGGGTCGCGCATCTTTCCTCTGATTCACAATTGACGAGCTCTGAAAACAGGGAGCCCGTCAGGGTGGAAGAGGAAGATTAACTCTGACCCGGTTGTTGTCGAGGAGATTTTCGCGTGTTCCGCGGCAATATTATGGTGCGCACTCACCAATCCCGCTGAAATGCGGCAATGGTATTTTGATATTGCCAATTTCAAACCCACCATCGGATTCGAATTCAGTTTCAGGGCTGGCCGTCCGGGCAGTGAAATTCTGCATATTTGCAGAGTGACCGAAGTTGTTCCCGGGAGGAAGATCGCGTATTCATGGCGCTATGAAGGCATCGACGGCAATTCGTTGGTTGAGTTTGAAATCATCCCCGAAGGCAGGAATACGCACTTGAGAATCATTCATTCAGGATTGGAGACCTTCCCCAGGTCGAATCCCGACCTGGCAAAGGAGAATTTCGTCGAAGGGTGGAGAGTGATCCTCGCGAAATCGCTAAAGAACTACCTGGAAGCGAAACCAGCTTGATAGAGAATATGTTTCGTTGCAGTGAAAGGCGGTAACCATGGCATCAGTCACTTCAAAAGATGGTACGCGGATCGTGTATAACAAGGTGGGCACGGGACCAGCGTTGATCCAGGTGCTTGGCGCGTTCAATGACCGGACGAGCGGGGCGGCGCTTGCCAGGGCGCTTGAGGGAAAGTTTACTGTCTACAACTATGACCGGCGGGGTCGAGGCGAGAGCGGCGATACCCCACCCTATGCCGTCGAGCGCGAGATCGAAGATTTGGATGCGCTAATCCAGGCGGCGGGAAGGCCGGTTTTTGTGTTCGGGCATTCGTCCGGAGCCACACTGACGCTTAGGGCAGCGTATGCAGGGGCGGCATTTCAGAAGATGGCGCTTTATGAACCGCCGCCTTCTTCCCCGAAGGCAGCAGAGTTTGGCAGGCAAATTGGCGATCTTGTTGCAAAAGGTCAGCGGGGGGAGGCGGTGGAGTTCTTTCTGGGAAAGGTGATGAACATGCCGCAATCGATCATCGAGAAACAGCGAAATTCTCCCTACCGGCCGTACCTCGAAAAAATGGCGCATACGTTGGTCTACGAAATGGCTCTCCTGGAACCGGTTCCAAACGGCATGGCAGCGTCAATTAAAATTCCTGCGGTGGTTTTCGATGGAGGAACGGCGAGTTCTGAGGTGATGCGTGAAGCTGCCAAATCTTTGGAGCATAATCTGCCTACCGGTCGATCTATCACGTTGGAGGGGCAGGGGCACGCCTTCGCAGCGGAAGTCATTGCGCCAGAGCTGGAAAAGTTCTTTTTGGGATCGTAATTCCTCATCCTGAAACGGCATGAGGGTTGAAAGCAGTCCTTTCAGCCCTTACTTGCATTCACTATGTGTTTATGATATAGTAATTCAACATATAGTTCAGGAGAAACCTGACTTACCCCATTGAATCGCTCCACAAGGAGTGGTTTTTGTTTTGTCTGCATTTAACACAGAATGCAAATTCGGGGTTTTTGATTTTCTGATTCATCAAAACAGAAAAAGGATTGGACATGACAACCTCATTTTTGACTCGTGAAGGGTATCAAAAACTGCAAGAAGAACTTGATTTCTTGCGTACCCGAAAGCGTGAAGAGATTGCCAACCGCCTGCATGAAGCCATGGAGGGTGGTGAATTGATCGAAAACGCAGAATATGAAGCTGCCAAGAATGAGCAGGCTTTCGTCGAAGGCCGCATCAAGGAGCTTGAAATTCTGCTCGCCACTGCGCGTGTGATCGAAGAGAAACCCAAGGGGGATGATTGCGTTGCTGTTGGATCGACCGTTGAAATCATGGAAGAAGGCACCACCGTGGGTGAAAAATATACCATCGTAGGTGCTGCCGAGGCTTCACCCAGCGATGGAAAGATCTCGAATGAAAGCCCGCTCGGAAAAGCGCTGCTGAATCACAGGGTGGGCGACCGCGTACAGGTGGATGCACCTGCCGGACCGTTCTTCGTCAAGGTCGTCAAGGTGAGCTAACACACAGCAGGGCAAAATTCCTGTGTGATCTTCGGGTGTGCTTTCCCGGAACGGAATTCAAAACCTGCCCGACAAGTAGAGGGCAGGTTTTTTTATAAAAGAGGTGGAAGATGGAATTATCGGAACTTGAACAGCAGCGGTATAACAAAATGGAAGCACTGCGCCAGCAGGGGGTGGAGCCTTACCCCACCCGCAGCCAGGTGACCATGACGATTGCACAGGCGCTCAAGGCGTTTGAAGATTCGGAAAAGAGCGGCAGCACGGACCCCATCCCTGCAATCCTGGCGGGAAGATTGCGCGCCATCCGCCTGATGGGCAAGCTGGCATTTGCCCATGTGGAAGACGGTACCGGAAGAATCCAATTCTTTATGCGTGTCAATGAGCTTGGCGATGAGAAAATGGCATTCTTCAAGGAATATTTTGACCTGGGCGACTTCATCCAGGGTACGGGCACGCTCACCCGCACCCGAACTGGAGAGATCAGCCTGATCCTTACCGGCTTTGAAATGCTGGCCAAGGCGATTTCTCCGCTGCCTGCCGCCAAGGACGAGGTGGTGGATGGTCAGGTGATCCGGCATGCCACCCTGGCAGATCCCGAGACCCGCTACCGCCAGCGCTATGCTGACCTGGCGGTTAACCCCGAGGTACGCAAGATCTTCCGCACCCGCACCGCGCTGATCACCGCACTGCGCAAGTTCCTGGATGACCATGACTTCATGGAAGTCGAGACCCCCATCCTGCAGCCCATCTACGGCGGTGCGGCAGCCAAACCATTCATCACCCACCACAACCAACTCAAACAGGATCTTTATCTGCGGATTTCATTCGAACTCTACCTCAAGCGCTTGCTTGTGGGTGGGTTTGACCGCGTGTACGAGATCGGGCGCGATTTCCGGAACGAGGGTGTTTCCTACAAGCACAATCCCGAATTCACCCAGCTTGAATTCTACTGGGCATATGCCGATTATCTGAAGGTGATGGAATTGACCGAGCAGATGATCGCTTTTGCTGCCGACCAGGTACTGGGAACCCGCAAGGTTACCTTCAATGGTCAGGCGATTGATTTCAATCCGCCCTGGAAGCGGGTGGATTTACGCCAGGGGTTGATCGAAGCCACCGGCATCGATATCCAGGCTTTCCCCGATGCGGCTTCACTTGAAAAGGCGATGCTGGCGAAGGGCATGAAGTTCAAACCGGGAGAGGCGCGGGGGAAGTTGATCGATCATCTGCTGGGCGAATACCTGGAACCCACCTTCATCCAACCCACCTTCCTGTACGATTACCCCCGCGATATCTCACCCCTCGCCAAGACCAAGCCGGGAGACCCGACGATGGTGGAACGCTTCGAGGGGTTTGTCGGCGGCATGGAACTGTGCAACGCCTTTACAGAGTTGAACGATCCGCAGGACCAGGAGAACCGCTTCCTGGAAATGGGTCGCGAGTACAAAGCGGACGATGAGGAAAACATGCCTCTGGATGCGGACTACGTACGCGCCATGGCTTACGGCATGCCGCCATGCGGCGGTTTCGGCATCGGCGTCGACCGGCTGGCGATGCTCTTCACGGACAACCATTCCATCCGCGAGGTGATCCTCTTCCCGCCGTTGCGCGAAACCGAAAAAGAGGACTGACACCAAACAGACAAGGACGGAGTTCAAAACTCCGTCCTTTTGTTTTTGCCGTCATTGAGATGATTCTTATTGAACGAAGAATCATGTTCTTCACATCTGTAAAATACCTCCTCGAGATCTCCGGGCATTCCCCATCCCCTACCCCTTCCCAGTGGGAAGGGGAAAAATAATTAAGTGGGGTATTTGGGCAAAGCCCAAATACCCCACAATTGACAAAGAAAACGTTTGAAACAGGGTTTACGGGGATGGGTTTACCCCATCATATCCTAGCGTACCCCCGATCATCCATTCTTGAGCGGTCATCAGGATGGCGATGCATCTTTCTACTGACCGCTCTTTCAGGCTCTAAAGAAACCGCGCCTCACCGGACGGATATCTTCAGCAGTGACGAATGCGTGCGGATCTGTCTCCAGGACGATGGTCTCCACCGAATCGACATCGCGGCGGTTGATCGAGGCGTGCAGTTCAAACACGGTTCCGTCCTTGCCGCGTCCGGAAATCTCGGTAACGGCATAGCCGCTGGCGCGCAGGCGTTCGGCAATGTTTGTGCCCCGCGTGGAGCTGATGATGGTGACCATGGTATGACCAATCGCGAGGCGGTTTTCGATGAGCATGCCCACCACGTTGCCCGTGGCAAACCCAAGCGCGTAACCGAGCACATTGAGGAGGTTGCCCATTTTGGTCAGAACTGAACTGATAGCCACCACGAAGATCACTGCCTGGAGAAAGCCGAGCAGAAAAACGAACAATTTCTTGCCGCGTACCACAAAGAGCACACGGATGGTGTCCATCGACATATCGCAAACGCGAAGCAAAAAGATGATGAACGCGTAAAGGTAAGGGTTCAACCCAGACAGGAAATCCATTATTTCCTCCCGTCGCTTTCCTTGATCGCGGGCAAATAGTAATCGGTGGTGTATTCCTTGAGCATTCTTGCAAGGCTGAATTGCGGGATCAGCGTTCGCTGTGATTCCTTGACCATTTCCAACCATCCATCAGGGATCTTTTGGGGATTGCGGTCATAGTACAGGGGAATGATCTGATTTTCGAGCAGCTCGTAAAGGCTGGCTGCATCGGCGTTATCCTGCTCTTCAGGATTGTTGTAATCTTTTTCGCTCCCAATTGCCCAGCCATTGTGACCGTTGTATCCTTCACGCCACCAGCCATCGAGGATGGAAAAGTTAAGCGTACCGTTGAGGGCAGCCTTCATCCCTGAGGTGCCGGAGGCTTCATTGGGACGCCTCGGCGTGTTCATCCACACGTCCACGCCCTGAACCAGGTAGCGGGCAATATTCATGTCGTAATCTTCGATGAATACCAGCCGTCCGCCTGAGCGGGAATCTTTGACCGCACGGTAAACTTCCTGGATGATCAGCTTGCCCGGTTCATCTGCCGGATGTGCCTTGCCGGAGAAGATGATTTGCACAGGCATGTGCGCATTGGTCAAAATACGGATGATGCGGTCAAGGTCGTGGAAGATGAGATTGGCGCGTTTGTAGGTGGCGAAGCGTCGCGCAAAACCGATGGTTAATGCATACGGGTCGAGGAACACGCCGCCGGCGACTGCCTGCGAGGCGGTGATGGTGCCGTTGAGCCAGGCTTTGCGGGTCTGCTCATTGGCAAATCCGACCAGCTTGTTTTTCAGGTGGCGCAGCACTGCCCACAGCTCTTCGTTGGGGATATTGCGGATGGATTCCCAAAAGGCCTGGTCGTCGATGTGGTCTGCCCATCCCTGCGGGAGATATGAATCGTAAAGCAGTCCCATGCGCCGTGCCAGCCAGGTGCGTGTGTGAACGCCGTTGGTCACATAACCGATGGGAACGTCTTTTTCAGCCTTATCCGGCCAGAGGAAATTCCACATCTTGCGCGAGACCCGGCTGTGAAGCTCGGAAACAGCATTCGCCCGTTCGCTGAGATGCAGGGCGAGCACCGGCATAACGAAGGATTCACCCCAAGGTTGTGCCTGGCGGCCAAGATCGATGAATTGGTCACGTGTCATGCCGAGTTCGGTCCAAACCGGGCTGAAGTATTTTTCCACCAGCCAAAGCGGGAACTGGTCGTTGCCAGCCGGGACGGGGGTATGGGTGGTGAAAATGCTGCTTTCCCGCACGAGTTTCATCGCTGCGTCCAGGGTCATGCCCGCTTTAATATACTCGCGCAGTCTTTCGATGGTAAGAAAGGCGGAGTGCCCTTCGTTCATGTGCCAGACATCCGGGTTGATCCCCACCAGGCGTAATGCCTGTACGCCGCCCATTCCCAACAGGATCTCCTGCGAGATGCGTGTATCGGGATCATTGGAATATAGCCGCGCTGTGAGCTGGCGGTCGTTGGCTGAATTCTCCTCTACATTGGAATCGAGCAGGTAGAGTTGAATGCGCCCCACTTCGATCAACCAGATGCGGGCGAACACCTTGCGGCCGGGTAGATCCACCGAGATTTTGAGCGGTTTGCGTTTTTCATCCAGCAGTTCCACTACCGGCATTTCATTGAAATCAAGCAGGGCATTGCGCGTTTCCTGCCATCCGTCTTCTGAAAGGTGCTGGACAAAATAGCCCTGATTGTAGATGAAGCCAACGGCGGTGAGGGGCAGCCCAAGGTCCGAAGATTCCTTCAGGTGATCGCCCGAAAGAATGCCGAGACCGCCTGCGTAAACCGGAAGCGACTCGTGGATGCCGAATTCAAAGGAGAGGTAAGCGATCTGCTTTTCGTGCAGATCGGGATGTTCCTTGCGGCACCAGGTGTTCTGTTCAGCCATGTACTTGTCAAACCGTGAAATCACACGGTCATATTGTTCAAGGTAGGTGGGTTCGTTGATCGCCATGTTGATACGCGTGCGGTCGACGTTGTGCATGAAGGCGATGGGGTTGTGGTTGACGTTGTCCCAAAGTTGCGTGTCAATGAACTGGAAAAGCCTCTGTGCCTCAACATTCCATACCCACCACATATTGTGAGCCAACCGGCTTAACCCCTCGATGCGTTTGGGGAGGTTAAACGAATTGGGGTACTCACGAATGATTTCAGTCATATTCTGCCTTTCTCGATCCGGGTTGATGACAAGGTGATCATTATAACTAGTTTATATGAGGATTCGGTAAGAAATACAAGGGATGGAAGCGCGTATTGAATTGCATAGGGACACGGTCATCCGGTTGAAATCCACGCGTAATATCTCCCATTGTGTCTCCCTGCGGGCTTACACCTGCGGAAATACCTTTTCAAGAGAGTCCGGAGCGTACTTCCGCACCATCTCGCTGGAAAGCCCATTCTCCCGGCAGATCTCGGCGTACAGGTCCACAGAAGGTCGGCGGATGCGTTCCTGGGTAACAGTATCCAGACCCCAGAGACCGAAACGCTGCGTCCAGCCGCGCTCCCACTCAAAATTATCCACCAGCGACCAGTGGAAATAACCCTTGATGCGCCAGTTGAAATTCGCCGCGCGCCACATCTGGTGAATGTGTTCCACCAGGTACTTTGGACGGAGCGTATCCAGGTGATCTTCCACCCCGTTTTCAGTCACCAGGATGGGCAGGTTGTACGCATGCGCCCACTTTAAACTCTCATACATGCCGTCAGGCACGTTGGCAATGAATCCGGACGGGCTGACTTCAGCCCCCTCGGGAAAATACCGCCTGCCAAAAAGGATATTGGGAGCGCCCAGGTCGAATTTGACCATGTCGCGGGTGTAGTAATTCACGCCGATAAAGTCCTGGGTACGGGCAGCTTCAGGGATTTTGATCTTTTTGATGACCAGGTCCAATACGCCGCTGGTAAGGGCGCCTGTAAAGGCGTTGTTGAAAATCTGTGTCTGAATTCTGCACAGGGTTTTGTCCAGTGGCATCCAGTTGCGCGCAGGCTGCAGGCCGCGGTAATTGATGGCTGTACCCACCTGGGCTTCAGGTTGGTGCTCGTGAAGCACGCGGTAAGCCAGGGCGTGACCCAGTACCAGGTTGGCATACACTTTCGCAGCAAGGTTGAGGTCGTGCTTTCCCGGAGGGAAGGTTCCTTCCAGCCAGCCGCTTATGACATAGACATTGGGTTCGTTGATGGTGATCCAGAGATTGACGGTATCCTTCAACGCGTCCACCACGCGGCTTACAAATGCAGCAAACAGTTTCGGCGTTTCGGGGTTTTCCCACCCGCCCATTTCGGTCAACCAGTGGGGGTCGGTGAAATGGTGCAGCGTCACCAGCGGCGTCATGCCGCGGTGTGCCAGGTCGCGCGCCATTTCGGCGTATTGATTGAGAGCCTCATCATCCCAGGTGTCGGGCGTGGGCTGGATGCGGCTCCACTCCACTGAAAAGCGGTGCGCATTCTGACCCGTCTCCTGTGCCCGGTCGAAATCTTCCTTCCACCTTCCTCCCCACCAATCACAAGCCAGTCCGGCTTTTTGATCCTCGACAATCTTGCCTGGTGTATTTTCCCAGGCAGACCAGTTGTTATTGGTATTATTTCCTTCTACCTGGTGGGCTGCGGTGGCGGTTCCCCACAGGAAGCCGCGTGGAAAGTGAACGGTTGCTTCGCTCATGAACGCTCCTTGAACAATATAACTTGAATACGATTATATTCTGAAATCGGAAGGGGTATTACTACGAGCAAGGACGCTATGATGGCATCCCTACTGATGAACTATGTTTTTATAAATGGCGTACGGGCGCGATATATCGCGCCCGCCATAAGCTTGTTCACACCTCAAATTCCTTACCTTCGGTCGCCATGTATGGCGACCCTACCCATGCTTGACAATGCGATGTACGGGCGCGATACATTTACTGAATGACAATCTATGACTCAATTATTACGCGGAGTGATCGCCCAATTGCGAAGGTCACATTCCCGCCATGTAGGCGATGCTCACCGTACCGGGACCAACGTGCGAACCAACGACCGGGCTGACGTGGCTCAGAATGCTTTCCACTGGATGGAAGCGCTCGGTGGTGTTCTCCTTGATTTCGACCGCCTGATCATGTACTCCCGCGTGGAAGACCGAAATGTGCACCGGAGTACGTCCATCGATGCCTTCTTCCACCAGGTCGATCATCGAACTGACAGCTTTACGCATGCTGATGACGCTCTTGACCGCGTCGATCTTGCCATCCTTGATCATCAGGATGGGTTTGATGTCCAGTGCCGTTCCCACCAGGCGTTTGGCTCCCCCGATACGACCGCCGGCATGCAGATACTTCAGGGTGCTGACGACAAAATACACGCCAATATGGTTGTAGGCTTCCAGCGCAAGCTTTTTGCATTCCTCCAGGTTTGCGCCGTCCTTTGCCGCCCGGGCTGCAGTCAGCACCTGAAATCCCAGTGCCATCGAAACCAGGTGGGTGTCGATCACTTCAATGGGAGCGCCAGGGAAACCCTCTTTCGCAGCGAATGCCTGGAATACAGTTCCCGAAATTCCGGACGAGATGGGCAAGACCAGAACCGACCTGCCTTCATCCAGGAGCTTTTTGTACATTTCAGAAAAGGCAGTGACATTCACCTGGCTGGTAACTGGAATGGTGGATGAGGTGCGCATCCGTGCATAGAATTCATCCGGAAGGATATCCACCCCGTCGCGGTAATTGACTCCGTCCCAGTTGAGCGTCAGTGGCAGTACTTCCACGGGCAAGTCGGCGATGGTTTCATGGGGCAGGTAGGCAGTTGAATCGGTAAGGATCGTAACGTTGTTCATGCTCATCTCCAAAGTGAATTCTCAATTTAGTATAACGGTAAGCAAAGCTGACCCAATAGGTAATTCTTCATATTTTGCTAATGCCGCGGTTTTTTTTGAAAAATCGCAAGTTTTCAACTATAGCTACCTTGAGACCAGGTAAAGACTTGACCGGCATGCACGCTTTGAGTACACTCGTTTTATGAAACACCGGGGTTTCCAACAATGGAACAGGCTCCTGGCTTTGTTGATGATCCTTTCGATCATGGTGACAGCGCTTTCAGCTTGCATCAGTACAGATCCCCTGTACGGAACATGGGTCGAACCCAATTCGGGTGTGCAGATGGAAATCAAGAATAATGGGGAGATTAAGACCACTCTGCGAGGAACGACTTTCACCATGAAGTACACACTTGAAGTTCCTGATGTGATGATCCTTGCAGGCAGCAAGGATGGTTCAGTTCCGGAGCAGAAGGTGACATACGTGGCAACAAAAGACACGCTGACCCTGACAGTGGATGGGGTCAATACCGTCTTTGAACGGCAAAAGTAGAATCACTGAAAACACCTCTGCGGTTCCCTTCTCAGGCTGGCTTAATCCTGATATGGGAAAATGAAGCGATTCATAGCCCATCGGAGTAGTGCACCACGCCAGGTTGGAGGTAAGGTTCATGGCGGACGAAATTCCCCCCGGATCAAAAATAAAACCAAATCAGGGATTCAGGGTCAACAAGTTCGTGGTTGGCGGTATCCTGATCGTTGCTGCTGTGCTGCTCCTGGCAATTACCAGCCTGAAGGGCAATGCCCAATACTATATGACCATCAGCGAGCTGCAAGCTGCACCAGGGAAATGGGAACAGAATGTCCGCATCTCGGGAGCGGTTCGCGGAGGTACCATCCAGGTTGATTCAAAAAACGGTTATATCACCTTTCAAATCGTCAATATCCCCGGCGATTTGAAAACGATTGAGCAAATGGGCGGAATCTCTGCTGTGCTGCACCAGGCAGTCATTGATCCTGAATCCGCTGCGCTGACTATCCGTTACCGCGGTGCCAGACCCGATTTGCTCAAAGATGAAGCCCAGGCTATTGTGACAGGGAAGATGCAGGCAGACGGCACTTTTGCGGCAGATGACCTTTTACTCAAATGCCCATCTAAGTACCAGGCGGCACCCCTGGAATAGAGAGTCTTGATTGAGACTTTTTTCACATCCCACTGTACTTCAGGATCAAAATGGCTGCTGACCTGGGATTTGGCGTTCTGATCATCACTTTTATAGTCTCCATTTACAGTATCGGTGCGGCAGTTGCCGGGACGCGTATGCGCTCACCTGCGTTGATCGATTCTGCGCGCCTGGCTGCCCGGGTCACATTTCCACTGCTGACATTTGTGAATCTCGTACTGATTTATCTGCTGGTCACAGGAAGATTTGAATTTGCCTATGTATACCAGGTGAGCGATGTGAGCATGCCGCTCTACCTGAAAATCACTGCACTGTGGGGCGGACAATCTGGCTCGTTGCTTTTTTGGTCCTGGATGCTCTCGGGAGCGGCGGCGCTGGCGGTCAACCAGGCATGGAAGAGCGAGACACAATTCACTCCCTGGGTAACCCTGACGGTGATGATCACCCTGGCTTTCTTCCTGTTGATCGTCACTTTTGTGGAAAACCCGTTTGCTCGGATCTGGGCAACCCTTGACGGAAAGGTGTTCGAATCAATGCTTCGGCCGGCCGGAGCATTCCTCATTTATCCGCCAGATGGGGTGGGGTTGAACCCGCTGCTGCGGCATCCCGGGATGCTCGTTCATCCGCCCATGCTGTATGCCGGATTTGCAGGTTTTGTGATTCCTTTTTCCTTTGCCGTGGCGTCACTGGCCAGCGGAAGAAGTGACAACGCCTGGCTGCGGATTTCCCGTCCCTGGGCGTTGGGTGCGTGGACCTTTTTGACCATCGGTCTGGTGCTTGGCAGCCGCTGGGCATACGATGTGCTGGGATGGGGCGGCTACTGGGGATGGGACCCGGTTGAGGTAGCGGCATTGATCCCGTGGCTCACGGGAACCGCCTTCGTCCATTCTCTGATTGTGCAATCCAAACGGCAATTGTTCAAACGCTGGAATATTGTGCTTGTCATCCTGACCTTCTGCATGGTGATCTTTGGTATTTTCCTCACCCGCTCGGGGGTTCTCGATTCAGTGCATGCCTTCTCGCTATCGAGCATAGGACCCATGTTCTTTGTATTTATTTCCCTTGTTTTCATCGCTTCGTTGTCATTGCTGCTCTGGCGCTGGAAATTGCTGGCATCGGAAGGCAGAATGGAATCGCTCTTTTCCAGGGAATCCGCTTTCCTTTTTAACAATTTGTTCTTTATGCTGCTCTTTCTTATCTGCCTGGCAGGTGTCTTGTTTCCGCTCCTGTCTGAATTGCTCACCGGGACAAAGATGACCGTAGGCGCCGCCTGGTACAAACGTACCACGGGTCCGGTGTTCGGAGGACTGCTTCTCTTAATGGGCGTGGTGCCGCTCACCGCCTGGGGGAGCAGCTCGGCTGGAAAACTGGGCAAACGGATCTGGCTTCCGGCACTGGTCTCCCTGCTGGCTCCAGCCCTGGCGATTTTACGAAGCGGATTGAATTGGAGCGGGATCACCGCCCTGTGGTTGATCACGCTGGCAGCTTTACTGACCCTGTTTGATATTGCCAACGCAGTTGTCCATCGAATGAAATTGCAAAAGGAAAGCTTTCCTGCTGCCCTGGGCAGAGTGTTTATGAAGAACCGCCACCGGTATGGGGGGTACCTGGTCCATCTCGGCGTTGTGATGATCGCCCTGGGAGTGGTTGGGGTGGAGCTTTACCAGACCCAGACCCAACAGACGCTCGCCAAAGGGGAGACTTTGCAGCTCGACGGGTTCACAGTTGCCTATAAGGACCTTTTCCAATATCAAGCGTCAGATGGTCGAGCCGTTACGCAGGCTGTGATCGACGTTTCACGCAATGACCGCCTGCTTGCCACGCTCAGCCCCCGGAGTGATTATTACAGCCTTTACCAGCAATCGGTCACCGTACCGGGAAGATTGAGCAACCTGGCAGAAGACCTATACGTGGTTTTGGTGGATTGGCAGCCCACCACGACGGATGCGGCTACTTTTCATGTTTATCACAACCCACTGGTCAACTGGTTCTGGATTGGGGCCATTGTGATGGTGACCGGTGCATTTTTTGCCATCGGGTTCCCCGGGGGAAGGAAAGTGAAGAACATATGAACCTGCATATGGCTTCTTCAAAGGTTCCTAACCTCCGGTGGTTTTTTTCAGCTTTTGTAATGGGCTTGACCGCAATCCTGGTGCTGGCTGCAAGGGTGCAGGCGCAAACGCCCCAGGCAGTGACCGACGATGATGTCAACCGTATTGCCAGCCAGTTGTACTGCCCCGTATGTGAAAATGTGACACTGGACGTGTGCCCCACCACCGCCTGCGACCGCTGGCGGACGGCTATCCGCGCCAAACTGGAAGCGGGCTGGTCTGATCAGGCGATCGAAGATTATTTTGTCGAACAGTACGGGGCGCGGGTGATTGGAACACCGCCCAGGATCGGTCTTGGCTGGTTGCTGTATGCTGTGGCGCCTGCCAGTGCGATAGGACTTGGGGTGGCAGCATATTTTGTGCTGCGCAGGAAACCTGGAAATCAAGCTGTGACCAGGAATTCAGCACCGGTTCCAACGGCAGAGATAAAAAACTGGCGTGAAAAACTCGATCGCGATATTCATAAGGATGAACCCGTATGATGCACGAGAATCCGCAGGAACCCGAAACGGTGCAGCAACCCAGGCGCGCCCCAGTTTGGGGAATTGTATTTGCCTTGCTGCTGCTTGCGGGATTCCTGGTGTTCATTGGTGCCAGCCTGGTGAAGAAATCCTCGCCGCCTGTCAAATTAGGCGATACCATGCCCGAATTTGCGTTGACCTCGTTTGACGGTCAGAGCTACTCTTCGGGTGAGCTCACTGGCAAGGTGGTACTGATCAACTTTTGGGCATCCTGGTGCACCACCTGTGCGGATGAAGCTGCTGCCCTTCAGACCGCCTGGAGTGAATTTGAGCCTGGAGGAAAAGTGATTTTCCTCGGTGTGGATTATTCAGATACCGAACCGGAAGCGAAGGCGTACATCCAATATTTTGGGCTGACCTATCCATCCGGCACCGACCTGGGTACGCGTATTTCGCAGCTCTTCCGTATCACCGGCGTACCCGAAACTTACATCTTCGATGCAAATGGCAGGCTTGTCTCGATCACCATCGGTCCGTTCAAAACCGTGCAAGAAATTCGCTCCGCAGTCAATGGAGCATTGGAGTAGGTGGCAAGTATGGAAGTGGGTTCGCTGTTTTTCCTGCTGGCAATCATTGTCGTGGTGCTCATCGTCATTACCCAGCCCTTTTATCGTCCCGAAAAAGCTCAAGCTGCCAGGACTGTCATATCGCAAAAAGGCGATGAAGAGGATCCTGAATACCTGGCGATTGTGCGAAACATCCGCGAACTGACTGCGGACTATGAAATGGGCAAAATCAACCAGGCTGATTACAACTCACAGCGCTCGCTGCTTGAAGACCAGGCGCTAAAAAAGTTTTCGCAAATCGAACTTCGCGGCAGCAAGTCCGCTTCAACTCAAGAACAAGGTAGTGAGTTTGAGGAAATGATCCATTCACGGCGCATGAATCGTACTGAACCAACATCGGGTTTTTGCTCAAGATGCGGCAAGCCGGTGCAGAAATCTGATCAATTCTGCCCATCTTGCGGAGAACCGACCCGTTTGTATTTATAGGACCATGACGTTGAAAAAGAAGTTTGTGTTCGTGTTCCTCATGTTAGTGATCGCAGGCTGCAGCTGGATTGAAGGTCCGCTTGCGCACCAGGAATTGCCTGCCGGGCAGAAAGTTTCAGAAATACGTACTGCCCTGGGTTTGTTGTCATTGATGAACCATTCGGGTGCACCCCTGGCAGCCCTGGAAACGCAGGCTGGCATACCCGCGGTGGGAATGATCGGCAGGTTGCTGGAACTGCCTTCAAAAGCAGTTCAGCCAAAGGAACCGCTGGGATTCTTCCAACTGGATACCAATTCCAGTCCGGTTTTGGGAATTATCGTTATTGGCGGTCACGTGATCAATGCCTCAGGCGGCATCCCTCCGCAAAACGCTTTTATGGATCTCGTGATCTATGAGAATGGATCCATCACCAGCCAGATCAAGATCCCATTGGATCAATCAGGTATATTCCGTTTTGACCTTGTTCCATGGAACCCTGCGTACTCCTATGAGGTTTCCACAACGTTCAACGATATCGAATTTTCCTCCGGGTTGATCGACGGCAACGGCCTTCAACCGGGTACGCTCATCGAAGTGCCCATACTGGTATACGATAGCTCGATCAATAATCATTTCCTGCGTGCATTGCGTATGAAAGTAATGTACGATTTCTCCACCCCGGGTTGGGTTCACGTATCAGAGACCATCCTGATTTCGAATCCGACCTCGATGGTGATCGTCCCGGCAGGAGATACGGTTCCTGTTCTGAACTACGTGCTCCCCAAGGATGCTGTTGAGATCACTTTTCCAGACAGCAATTCTTCCAACCGCTACCGTTTGACAGCCGGCGGGTTTGGCGACTGGCAGCCCGTCCTGCCGGGCGACGGCCACCAGGTGATGGTGCAGTATTCCGTGCCATTTACCAGCTCATGGCATTGTGAATTGAACTCGCCCATCCCGTTGGATTCACTGATGGTGGTGGTCAAGGCTTCGGGCATTGAAACCACCAGCAGCGGGCTGAAGCTGAACCTGGTGCAGAGTGATCCGGAAACCGCCCTGGCCGTCTATGTGGCGTCTGACTTACAGTCTGAGGATAACTATGCGCTCATCTTTTCGACTCGCGATCACATTCAGAGGGTTTGGCTGGGGATTGCATTTTTCGGGCTCAGCCTGACATTCGCTCTGCTCTGGGTGATCCGTTCCAGGCGGCAGCGGGAACGCTCCGAGCAGTCTGCCGGATTTGCGCAATCCTTTAAAAATGAGGATACTATTCTGGATAGCATCATCGCATTGGATGACCGGTACAAGCACGGCGATATTTCCACCGAAGCTTACCGCCGTACCCGGACTGAGCTGGTAGAAAAACTGGAAGCGTTGAGGAATCTGAAATAAAAATACGATGATCCAGACGGAAAAACTGGGCAAGACATACCAGGGTAAACCGGTGCTCCGCGGGTTGGACTTGATTGTTCAACCCGGTGAATTTGTTGTACTTCAGGGGGCAAACGGCGCCGGAAAAACCACCCTGCTCCGCATCCTTTCCACACTCACGCGACCCACCAAAGGGGATTGTACTATCAACGGCTTCTCAGTCAAAAAGCAGCCTGAGGAAGTACGCAAGCGCATTGGGGTGATGCTCCACGAGCCCATGTTATACGGCGATTTGACCGCCCTGGAAAATTTGGGATTTTATGCCGCACTTGCAGGATTGAAGCAGCGCCGTGAAATCAGTGAAAGGCTGCTGGACCAGGTGGCACTTGACCCCGGCAGCAGCAAGAAAGTGCGCAGCTATTCGAGGGGTATGCTGCAGCGGCTCTCCCTGGCGAGAGCATTGATTGCCAATCCGCCGGTGCTCCTGTTGGATGAACCTTTCACCGGGCTGGATGCTGAGAGCCAGGTCCGTTTGCTGCATATGCTGAAGGAAGCCTCCAGGGACGGCAAAGCCCTATTGGTCACCGACCATGATGCCGTCCGCTCAGCCGGCATGGCATCGCGCGTGGATTATCTCCACAGCGGGGGAATCGTGCGCTCATTCAGCGGCGCTGAATTGGACCCGGCTGCCTTGCAGAGAGAGATATCGCTGATCGAAAACGGACCGGAGAAGCAGGCATGAGCGTCTGGAATGCTTCAAAGGCAATTTTCCTGAAGGACCTGGTTGCCGAGCGGCGAAGCCGGGAACTGCTGTTGACGATGCTGGTATTTGCGGTGCAGGTGATATTGGTGTTCATCTCCGCTTTTGACCTGAACGCAGGGGCTCGCGAGGCTTCCATACCGGGGGTTCTCTGGACAACGGTCATTTTCGCAGGGACGCTTGGGCTCAGCCGTTCGATGGCAGCAGAACGCGAGCAGGGCTGCCTGGATGGGTTGATGCTGCTGCCCGGCGACCGCACCGCGATCTTCTTCGGCAAGGCAGCCTCCAACTGGGTCTTTGTTCTGGTGGTCTGCGCCATCCTGCTGCCGCTTTACAGCTTTTTCAGCGGGACCAATCTACTGCGTCCCGGACTGGCAGGGATCCTGCTGCTGGGTACATTTGGATATACCATCGTTGGCACCCTTTTGGCGGCGCTCACGGTACGCATCCGCAGCCGCGAAATGCTGCTGCCCGTGCTGATGCTGCCGGTGCTGGTGCCGCTGGTGCTGGCCTGCCTGCGGGTAACAACGCTCGATCTACAGGGGGGCAGCGCGGCCGAAATGCAAACCTGGGTGATGCTGTTAATTGCCTATGACCTGATCGCCTTCGCGGGAGGATGGATGATCTTTGACGCAGTGATCGAGGAATGACACATGGAAAATGAATCGAAGCGGGACACTCCCCGGGGTTTGATCTTCCTTGATGCTCTGACCGCTTTGGCAGTGGCGGGGGCACTCGTATGGGTGATCTTCTTCACACCCCGCGAGGCAGTGATGGGGGATGTGCAGAAGGTGTTTTACTTCCACGTTTCGGCTGCCTGGGTGGGTATGCTGGGGTTTCTGGCGGCGTTCGTTTGCGCGATACAGGAACTGCGCACACGCAATCGCAAATGGGACGCGGCCGGTGCGGCATCTGTGGAGATAGGCCTGGTGTTCACCGTGCTGGCGATCATCTCAGGGTCCATCTGGGCACGACCGGTGTGGAACACCTGGTGGACCTGGGAGCCGCGTCTGACGACAGCCTTCGTGATGGTGCTGGTGTATGCCGCTTATCTCATCCTGCGCAGCAGCCTGGAGGACCCCGAAACCCGGGCGCGCGTTTCTGCCATCTACGCCATTGTGGGTTTCGTAAGTGTCCCCTTTACCTTCCTGTCCATCCGCCTTTTTCGCGGGATGCACCCGGTGCTTTTCGGAACGGGTTCGGGAGGGATGGCATTTGTGATGGCTCCCAAAATGTCGATTGCCTTTTTCGCGGCGTTGATCTCTTTCACCCTTCTCTTCTCGGCGCTCTTCTGGCACCGGCTGCGTCTGGGGCTGCGGCAGCAATCAGAGGGCGCTGAACGAGCATCGGAAGAAGGGGAGCAGCAATGACACCCGACACGACCTCATACTTGATCGCCGGTTTGGCAGTCATTTTCATCGGAATATTGATTTACGTGATCAGTCTTTGGTTGAGGATTCGCAGGCAGCGATAATCCCGTCACCCTGGCAGGAACATCAACGCAATACCCGCGACTGCGACAAAAACACCTGCAATGGCGCGAAGACTTAATTTTTCTCCCCGCAGGGCGGAGATGGGCAGCACAAAGAGGGGAGAGGTTGCCAGCAGTGTTTGGGCAATTCCGACCCGGGTAAATTGGAATGCCACCTGCTGCAGCCAGATCGCCAGGTAGGTTCCCAGCAGCACCACCACCGCCACCGTGCCCCACAGGCGCGGTGTGCTTTTTGTGCGCACCCATTGCCCGACCCTGATGCGTTTGACGGCTACCCAGATGACGAGAAAGAGTACTCCCGCCACCAGACGGACGAGCGCACTGCTCAATGCTGAAGTTTGTGTTCCGGTGAGCACCCAACGCGAGAGGACTGCGCCGACCGCCTGGGTGAGCGCGGCGAGGAACGCATAGAAAATTCCCCGGGCAAGATGGTGATGGTCTCTTTCGGGGGTGTTTTTTTGCTCTGTGATCACCCAGGCAATGCCGCCAATGGTAATGATGATACCCAGCACCGCCAGTAAGTTGAGCAATTCGCCAAGGAAGATCCAGGCGAGGACCGCCGTGAATACCGGCGCCAGGGTGGTGATCAGCAGGGTGCGGCGGGGAGCGAGAAGGTTGAGGGCTTCGAAATACATCGTATCGCCGAAGCCGATGCCGATGGCACCGCTGATGGATAGAACGGCAAGCGTTTGCAGGCTCATGTTATCCAGGCGGTCGCCGATGATGAACACCGTCACAGCGAAAAGGACGATGGCGAGAATGCCCTTGAGGAAATTCATCTCGATGGGCGGGATGGTATTGCCCAGGCGGGAAAAAAGGAACGATGAGAACGCCCACAGAAACGCTGCCGCGAGGGCGGCGATCTCGCCGGTGAAAACGACTGACCCTGTATTGAAGAGACTGAACATCGACACCATCCCAGGCAAAGAAGTTACATTTTACTCCCGACCAATCCGCCTGCCGCGATTCGCATTCACTTTCGAAGAAAACATGATGTTGTTCAGTCATCGCCATGACTTCGGGAACGAATTCACACCTGACAGCGTCTTTTAACAAGTGAAGAGGAGAGAACCATGAATAGAATGAAATTGTTTACCATAGTCTCAACATTGACCCTCCTGGCAGCCTTGCTGGCAGCCTGTGGTTTGATCGGCACCAACACGGGCGGACAGCCCAATGTGAATGATCTTGCCACCATGTCGGCAGCCACAGTATCCGCCAGGCTGACGCAGATCTCGTTCAGCACCCTGGTTGCCCAGGTGACACCGCAGTCGAACCAAACCAGCACACCCAACGTGATCATTATCACTGCCACGCCCCAGCCTGCTGTCACCAACACGCCAATACCGCCTACACCCACCCCCACGCAGATCCCTTGTAATGTGGCATCCTTTATGAAGGATGTGACCGTCAAAGACGGAACCACCTTCACTGCGGGTGACTCATTCACCAAGACCTGGCAGATCAAGAACGTCGGATCATGCACCTGGAGCAAGGATTATGTGATCTACTTCTACAGCGGCAACGCCATGGGCGGTCCGGCAGCGGTGAACTTCCCCGGCTCAGTCAAACCCGGAGAGACGGTGGATCTTTCAGTATCCATGGCTGCTCCAGGCACCACGGGTGATTTCACTGGCAAGTGGATGTTCAAATCTGGCAGTGGGAATGTGTTCGGCGTGGGTGCTGATGGCGGCGGACCCGTTACGGTGGTGATCAAGGTGGCAGCCATCCCCACACCCAAAGACACGGCGATTGTTTACGATTTCGTCGGCAACATGTGCAAAGCGGAGTGGCGCACCAACGGCGGGTTCATCACCTGCCCGAGCGGCGGCGTGGATACCAACCTGGGATCCATTACCCGGTCTTATGCACCCATCCTGCCCGGCGGTACCAAGGATGATGAAGGCGCACTGATCACGGTTCCCGCCAAGGGCGGCGACGGCATGATCCAGGGGCAGTACCCCAAGATGACCCTGCATGCAGGCGACCATTTTAAAGCCGTGCTCTTCTGCCAGGGCGGTGCTTCAAACTGCAACGTGACCTACAAGCTGATCTACAAGGACGCCAACAGTTCAACCACCGGCGAGTTGGGAAGCTGGACCAGAACGCTTGCCGATGGCATTCAGGCGGTGGATGTGGACCTTTCGGCGCTCGACGGCAAGGACGTGATCTTTTTCCTCAAGGTCATCAGCGGCAGCGATTCCAACGGTGATATCGCCAACTGGATGGGGGCACGGATCACACATCCATGATCTTTTCCAGGCTGGGAGGGGACAGATTTGAGCCTCCCAGCCATTTTCCATCCGGTATGAAACTTACATTCCGGATTCTGCTAAAGAAAGAAGGGAATATGTTCGCGAATACAGAGATATTCAAACGCAAGAGCATGATCTGGATCACCCTGCTCCTGGCGGCGGGCTTGATCCTGGGAACATTTACGGTCGGTCATGCCGCCAGTACCCCATTGATCTCTATCTCCAGCATCAAAACTGACACCAGTGTGACCATCAATGGAACGAATTTTCCCAAAGGGCAGACATTTACCGTCCGGATGGGAACCTTCGGCACTCTTGGAGTGGGCGGTACGGTGGTGGGTACGGTCGATACCGGCACCAGTACCACCTTTACCAAAACATTTGATATTCCTTCCGGCCTCAAAGGCGCTGGCAAGATCGCCATCCGCTTGGATAGCCCACAGGGATACTATAGCTACAACTGGTTCGTCAACAACACCAGCGCCACGGCGACCACCACGCCGGCTGCCTCCACGCCAGCGGCTACCTCTACCGCATCTGGATATAAGGGCATTCCCACCTTCAGTGTCATCAAGGTCGTGAAGGGCAAATCGGTCACCATTCGCACCAGCAATTTCCCGGCGGCGCAAACGTTTACCGCGCGCATGGGCAAGTACGGCACCCTTGGGGTAGGCGGAACCTCTGTCGGTACCACCGATTCGGGCAAGGGCGGTATCTTTGAAGTCACTTATGATATCCCCTCCGGAATGGTATCCGCTTCAAAGATCGCCATCCGACTGGAAAGTGCGGCCGGATTCTTTGCCTACAACTGGTTTGACAATGTGGACTTCACTGCAGGTTCCGCACCCAGCACGTCCACGGCAACCGGCACTCCAGGCGCAAGCAGCACTCCCGTTCCCGGTTATTCAGGCATCCCGAAGATTTTCATCAACGCAGTGGTCAAAGACAATAGTGTGACCGTCCAGGGGAGCAATTTCCCTGCTGACCAGAAGTTCACTGTACTCATGGGCGCTTACGGCACCCTGGGTGTGGGCGGGTCCTCTGTGGGGACCTATGATTCCGGCAAGGGAGGATCTTTCACTGCAACGTACACCATTCCATCCGGATTGGCGGGCAGCTCGAAAATTTCCATCCGTTTTGAAACTTCAGATGGGCATTTCTTCTCGTATAACTGGTTCTATAACAACACGACCACAAAGTAATCTGAAGTTTTCGACACTCTTCCCCTTCTCCCGGCAGACTGGTCCAGTAACCTGGCAGGCTCTTTCCACGGGAGGAGGGTTTTTTTGTCGTGAAAAATCAAAAGTAATTGAATGGTCTGGATGATTGATAAAATCTTTGTAAATCATGCGCTTTTGCAGTTGACCTATTGCTGCGATATTACATATAATAGAAACGGATAAGAAATTCTGTTCAATTCTATTTTTGGTAAATAATGGTAACTGCCGCAGGCATCAAACCTTCTGCGGTAAACAAGCTGTTCAGTCAACGAGGACAGGTGGGTTCACAGGATCCATACCTGGGGGAGCAGCGCATTGAAGACTGAAAAGAAGCTAAATACCAAGGATTTGATCCAGCCAAGTAGTTACCGCTTTTACCTGGTGATGAATTGGTTTTCGCTGACCAGTGTTTTTAGCCGGCTATTATTCAGCGCCGTTTTCACATACCTGAAGCTTTTTGATATCGCCATCTACATGGCATTTGCCACCCTGCTGTGGATCGGTATTTATCTGCTCAATCAGCGCGGAAATCACAAGGCAGCTTTCGTGGCGGGCATGCTCGAAACATATGCCCTTTGCGCCCTGGCATCCTTTGCCCTGGGCTGGCAGTCCGCATTTTTCCTGTATCTTTTGGTGGGTATACTGCTCACTTTTATCAACTCCAAGTTATCCACCTTCGAACAGATCCTCTTCGGATTGTTTTCCGCGGTACTGCTGGTTTACCTTTTCGTATTTTCACCCTCTGAGCCGGTGCTGGGGATGTATGACCGCTATTTGAGTATCATGAACCTGGTGATCATGGTGGTAATGCTGGTGGTTGTGGGGCATTACATCGAGGCTTCAGCCAGGGGAGCTGAAGCTGAACTGCTGAACACCAACAAAACACTGCTCAACCTTGCCACCACCGATCCCGTGACCAACCTGATCAACCGCCGCAACATGATGCTGCGCATCGAACAGGAGCGGGAGAAGCTCAGCATGAACGGCAGACCCTTTGTGCTGATCATGATCGACATTGACAATTTCAAGCACGTCAACGACGAGTACGGGCATGACTGCGGTGATTTTGTGCTGGTGGCGATTGCTGAGACCATCAGCCAGGCAATCCGCAAGCAGGACCAGGTGGCGCGCTGGGGCGGAGATGAATTTCTGGTGATGCTGCCAGAAACCGACCTGATCGGCGGCGGTATCGTGGCGGAAAAGATCCGCAGCAAGATCCTGCGCACTCCGTTCGTCTATCATGACACCACCATTCCTGTGACCATGACGCTGGGGGTGGGTCTGTGCGAAAAGAATGCCGGAATTGGAGCCTGGATCCGCAAAGCCGACCAGGCGCTCTACGAAGGCAAGCAGGCAGGCAAAAACCGCGTCACCATGGCTCAGTAAGCCCCCGGTTACGCTGTTCCCCGATGATCAAACATTCAATTCAGTGAAAGTAGGGTGGTAATTCACTGTGCCCGAACAGCCTTCCAACCCATTGGGTTTGAAGGCAATGGCCATAAAATCTTCCGGAGGTACCGGGTAGACACAGGATAGTCCGTAATTTGCTGCGGTCGAAAAGCCAAAACGCGGGTAATACACCGGAGAGCCAAGGACGACCGCGCCGTCCACATCCAGGCTGCGGCAAACCTCAAACGATGCCAGGATTAGAGCCTTCCCAATGCCGCGGTTCTGGAATGCGGGAAGCACTGCCAATGGAGCCAGGCCGAGTAAATTCTTTTTCAATAGGTTGGTTTCGACGGTCACGGGCGAATAAAAGATATGTCCCGCAACCTGACCGTCTACCTCAGCCACTAGCGAGATCATGTCAGCATGACGTTGGCGCAGCAAATCCACCAGGTTGGCTTCCGCCTCCCCGCCAAATGCCTGCAGATTCACATTGTGGATGGTGTATAGATCGGATGGTTTTTCCGAACGGATCGATAAGCTGGAAAACATATCAGACATTTTTCACCATATACATTTCTCCGCGTTCAAAGCCGCGCTTCTGGTAGTAATTGCGTGTGCCCACGGCAGCGATCACTGCCATGCGCTCAAACCCTTGCGACCGGGCAATCTCACCGGCGCGTTCGATGAGTCGAGTGCCCAAACCCACATGCTGGGCGGCGCCGGTCTGTTCAGCCCCCACCGGCAGCGACTGCCCGTAAACATGCACCTCACGGATCAATGCTGCTCCTTCCAGGTCCGCCATGCCAAGCTTTGGTGCATCGGGCGAGGGCAGCGAAAGCCGCAGGTATCCGGCGATACGGTCATCGGGCGTGACAAAGGACAGGAAGTGTTCCTCTGCACTTGAGGGATGATACACCAGGTCATCCAGGCGCAGCGAAGCGACGTCCACTTTTTCGTTGCGCACCTCGCGGCAGCGGATGCACTGGCAGCGCTGATCGCGGCGCTGGAGTTCTGCCAGGGCATCCTGACGCAGGCTGGTGCGCCGGTTGCCTTCCACCACGTGGGTGGAAGGGATATCGCGGATGATGCGGTTGACCCGGCAGTAGCGCGGAATGGTGGTTTTGATGTCTGCCACGAGCTGGATCAGCTCTTCGGTGGTGTAGGGGGTGTATTCTCCGCGTTGCCAGTACTGGTAGAGCTCGGCGGTTTTCAGCAGTTGGGTGGGATAGATCTTGATCTCGTCGGGAGCGTAGCCGTCCTGCCACAGGCGCAGAAAGTCGGCCCGGTCTGATTCGAGCGTGGCTCCCAGCAGGTTGGGCATCCAGTGCAGCACGATCTTGAAACCGGCTGCACGCAGCAGGCTGGTGGCGCGCAGCGTATCGGCAGCAGTGTGCCCGCGCTTGTTCAATTTCAGTACACGGTCATCCAGGCTTTGAGCGCCCATCTGCACCTTGGTCACACCCAGTTGGCGCAGCCAGACAAGTTCATCCGCGGTGATTTCGTCGGGCCGGGTTTCAATGACCAGACCCACGTTGCGGTGTTCGGTGGATTCATTGACCTTTTGGGCGGTATGCAAGTTTTCAAGATCCGGCTTGCCAGAAGACCGGTCATCAGGCTCGCCGCTGGCAGTATTTATCACGCCGTTCATGGCATCGAAGCAGCGCCGGATGAACCATTCCTGGTAATCGCGGCGGTAGCAGCTCCAGGTGCCCCCCAGGATCAGACACTCGATCTTGTCGGTGGGGTGGCCCACCGCATTGTACTCGGTGATGCGTGAGCTGACCTGGTCGAAGGGATCGAACTTGTTTTGAAATGCGCGGGCTGCCCCCGGTTCGTCCTTTAGGTAGCTCTTGGGCATCTGATTTTCTGTGGGGCAAAAGATACAGTTGCCGGGGCAGGGGTAGGGTTTCGTCAGCACCGTGACGGTGGTGACTCCCGAAAGCGTTCGCACCGGCTTCATGCGGATGGAAGCCAGGAAGCCGGGATCTTCATCCCACTCGCCGGCATCGATCAGCTCGCGATAGGCAGCCACCAGCATGTGTTTGGCAAGCAAACCGCCGCCGGTCTGCGGGTGATCGCGCAGGGCGCGGTCCAGTTTACGCCCGGCGCGAACCTCGGCAAGAACGGTCTTTGCCAGGCTCATCTGTTCCGGCGAGTAAATGCGTTTTTTGCGCCAGTTCTCAGCATCCATGGGAGTTGATTGCCCGGTTATAATGGGAAGGATGAAAATTCAGGTGGCTGAACAATTATTTGACCTTAATTGTCTATTTTACCAGAGTTTCGGGAAGGCCTTTGCCGAGACAAGACGGCGCATTCAACCCGGGGTCAGGCGTGTGCTGAATGAGTGGGTGACAGGCGGAAACTGGGTGGACCTGGGATGCGGCAGCGGCGTCCTGGCCGTCGAATGGGCAAAATCGGGTCTTCAAGGAAGTTACCTGGGCCTTGATTTCAGCCGCTCGCTGCTGGAAGAAGCCAAAAAGAATCTGGCAAAGGTTCAGCCGCTTTCTGATTTGAATATACGTTTTGAGTATGCTGACCTGCGGTCTGATGAGTGGCTGGGTCTCATGCAGCAGCACCCGCTGGACGGTGTTCTGATGTTTGCTGCCTTGCATCACATCCCCGGATATGAAAACCGGCTGCGAATTCTGAATACAGTCAATAGCGCTCTCAGACCAGGCGGGGTTTTCATCCACTCCGAATGGCAATTCCAAAACAGTCCCAAGATGATGTCGCGGGTCAAGCCGTGGAGCCTGGCGGGGATCGATCCGGCAGAGCTAGACGAAGGCGATACACTGCTGGATTGGCGCCACGCCGCAGCCGGGCAGGAGGAATGCCAGGGGCTGCGTTATGTGCACCTGTTTTCACATCAAGAACTGGTTCAACTGGCGGCAACTTCCGGTTTTAGCATCGGGGAGGAATTTGCCTCGGACGGCGCCGGGGAACGCCTTGGCCTGTACCAGCTCTGGCGCAAGCTGTAGCGCCTTTCCTTATCCCTCATCTTCCAACAACTTTCGGACGCCAATCGGATCCAGACTCAGGCTGCTGGCGTCCTGTTTGAGCTGTTCGCGGAGCTGACCCAGGTGATAGCTGACCGTGCGCCGCGCGATACCCAGGGTGATGGCGATTTCGGCAGCGCTCAAGCCCACGGACTTCAACTCAAGCACCTGGCGCTGGCGGCGGGTGAGTCGGGTTTTCAAGGGTGCCAGGTGCGAAGGGCGACCGCGTTTGACCGCGGGCGCCACCACCACAGTGTTGCCCAACTGGTTGGCGATCAGCTTGGGAAAGGGGGCATCGCGCAGCAGCGGCAGCGGGCGCAAGCCCGAGTTGATGGCTGCCACGAGCTGGCGCGGCGTGATCTCCACCTCCACCTGGACCACGGTCAAATCATCGGGAAGAAAAAGCAGGCGGGTCATCAATCAATCTCGAATTCACTCATTCCAATAATCAATTTATCCCCCTCAAAATTAGAAATAATTTTCTATTATTATGACACCTGAGGGGAATTTTGTCAAATGACCTTTCGATTTTGAAAAAGGATTAGCCAGTCGCTGCCATTCGCCTTTCTGGATGAGATCGACCAATTCTTCACCCTCAACAGTTCAGTATTCTGCCGCTCTGCGGCAAAATACTGAACTGATTAAAGCAAATCCCCCTTCCCAATTTGGGAAGGGGGCAGGGGGATGGGTTTGTACCAGACCTGCCCATGGAGTGCTATTTGGACCCACCCCAATGTTTCAAGACCATTCACCTTTATCAGAAACCCCAGTATATTTCCCTGTCAAAAGGTTTGGATTCCGCCGCTTGCGGCGGAATCCAAAACACATTAAACATTTCCCCCTTCCCAAACTGGGAAGGGGACAGGGGGATGGGTTTGTTCAATCTCGGGGGGCTGGGTAGGTACAATGCCCACCCCTACAGTTATGACTTTCCACGCACAGGCGCAATCCTCTAGAACGGTCCGAGGTGGATGAGAATTCCCAGCCAGAGGAAGAGGATGGAAACAGGCAGCACCACCAGCCAGAGCTTCCAGGTGAATTTCATCCACTTCGCATAGCCGACAGATGCCAAACCCAGGGTGATGAGCAAAACCGGGTTGGTGGGATAGGCGAGATTGGAAAAGCCGTCCCCGAAGCAGTAGGCGGTGACGGTGAGCTGGCGTGTCAGACCCACCAGGTCTGCCAGGGGCAGGATGATGGGCATCATCAGCACTGCCTTCGCGCCGGCTGAGCCGATGAAGAGCTCGATCAGCAGGGCGAGACCGTAGATGATCAGGATGGCTGAAAGCGGGCTGGCGTTTTGCAGCGCCGACGAGGTGGAATGAAGCACGGTGTCCATCACACCACCGGTGGTGACGACGTGCTTAATGCTGGCAGCCATCATCAACAGCGGGATTCCCGGTGCCATTCCGCTGATGCCCTCGACCAGGGCCTTGCCGATGAGCTTCCTGCCGGCTCCAGAAAGCATCCCCGCACCCAGCCCGCCGATCAGGAATAGGATACCCACCAGGGGTAGGGCGTAGTCAGACAAAAAGGACACCAGGGGACTGCCGATGAGCACGGCAATGATCAGCAGCAGGCAGACACCGAACCAAAGCGAAGCACGTCCCAATTTGGGGTTTTCGTCCGCAAGCGATGCAACATCCACCGCTGCGTAGCGCAGACGGTCGGTTTGATCTTCGCCGTAGAGCAATGAAGTTTCGGGTTGGCGGTCGATCTTTTTGGCGTAGGAAACCAGAAACCATGCGGTCACCGCGTAGAAGGCGATGAAAACAGGAAGGCGGAACAGGCCGCCGGAGAATAACGGCAGCCCGGCCAGTTTTTGCGCCACGCCAATGGTAAAGGGGTTGGTAATGGCGGCGGAAAAGCCCATGTTCGTGGCGAGTACGCTCATCCCCAATCCCACCAGGGCGTCCCACCCCAGGGAGTAGGAAAGTGCGATCATCAACGGCACGAGCGGAACGATTTCCTCAAACAATCCAAGGAAGGCACCCAGCAGCATGAAAAAGAGGATCAAAAGCATCAGTAAAAGGTATTTGCGTCCGCTGAAGCGTTTCACGATCTTTGCCAGTGCTGACCGCAGGATGCCGCTCTTGTCGAGCACAGCAAATGCTCCGCTGACGACGAGGATGAACACGATGATCGTATCCACCACCATCGCATCCGGACCCCAGAGAACCTCAAAGGGAGCGGTGAACCAGCGCCAGACGGGATAATCGGGTCTTTCCGTGTACTGGAAGGATTGGGTATCGATGATCATGCGCCCGTTTTGTTCGATGCGCTGATAGGCACCCGCGGGCACCACCCGGGTGAGTATGCCTGCAACGATGATGAGTAGAAGAAGGATGAAGAATGACTGAAGGAATGCCTTTTTACCGATCTGGGCACCTGCTTTTTGATCCATGAATGTGCTCCTGTGCGCGGGGATATTCTCTTTAGTTTAGGAGAGGGTCGGGGCGTTGTCAATTCGAGTTTTGCATCCTGTTTTTACCTGCGCTATACTTAAAGGACCGTGGACGTTACGCTTTTGGTGCATTCAATTACCCCAAGGAGGTTCGTTTTGTATGGCAACTGAAAGTACGTTCAAACTCACCTACGCCACCATGTACAATCCGCCAGAAATCATGCATACCCACTATGATGAGGCGCTGGCAAAACTCAAAACCGAACTTGGACGCGAGCACGGCATGATCGTTGACGGCCGGGATGTTTTCACCCCCGATAAATTTGAAAACCGTTCCCCGGCAAATACCGACCTGGTGCTGGGGATCTTCCAGAAAGGCACCGCGGCAGAAGCCAATGCAGCCATCGCAGCAGCCCGCAAAGCTTTTCCCGGCTGGAGTCACACACCCTGGCAGGAGCGCGTGGCCATTGTGCGCAAAGCCGCCGCGTTGATGGACGAACGGATCTTCAAAATGGGCGCGGTCATCTGCATGGAAGTGGGTAAGAACCGCATGGAAGGCCTGGGTGATATTGCCGAGGCAGCCGATCTCTTCCGCTATTCCTGCGATCGGATGGAAGCCAATAACGGCTTCGTCACCGAAATGGGACGCGACCCCCTTGAAGGCTACATCAGCACCAACACCTCGGTGCTGCGCCCTTACGGCGTGTGGCTGGTGATCAGCCCATTCAACTTCCCCTCTGCCCTCACCGGTGGACCCACCGGAGCAGCGCTTGTGGCAGGCAATACCGTGGTCATCAAACCCGCCACCGACACACCCTGGACGCCGCGCTTGATCGCCGAATGCCTGCGCGATGCCGGAGCACCCGACGGTGTGGTCAACTTCGTCACCGGGCCTGGTTCCACGCTGGGACAGGCGCTGATCGAGAATCCCGATGTCGACGGCATCACCTTTACCGGCTCGTTTGATGTAGGCATGAAGATCCACCACGATTTTGGCGGCGGACGATACGTTCGCCCCACCATCCTGGAACTGGGCGGCAAGAACGCCACCATCGTCACGCGGCATGCCAACCTCGATTACGCGGTTTCCGGCCTGGTGCGTTCTGCCTTTGGTCTGCAGGGACAGAAGTGTTCCGCAGGTTCGCGCATCCTCATCGATGCCCCTGTATACGATGAACTGGTCGCCCGCCTGGTGGAAGCCACCGAAAAACTGGCCATCGGTGACCCGACTGAGCGCAAGAATTTCCTGGGTCCGGTGGTCAACAAGAGCGCCTACCGCGATTATCAGGCGTTCGTCGCAGAACTCGACGCGGCAGGGAGAATCCTCACCGGAGGCAAAGTCCTCACAGACGGTGAATACGCCAGGGGTTACTTCTGCGCACCCACGCTGGCGGAACTGCCCTTCGGGCATCATCTTTGGAAGGATGAAATGTTCCTGCCCATTACCACCATCGGCAAATTCACCGACCGTGAAGATGCCATGCGTATTGCCAACGAAGTCAACTACGGTCTGACCGCTGGATTCTACGGCGGCGATGACGAAGTGGAATGGTTCTTCGATAAGATCCAGGCAGGCGTCACCTACGCCAATCGCCCCCAGGGAGCCACCACCGGCGCATGGCCAGGCTTCCAACCCTTTGGCGGCTGGAAGGGTTCGGGATCGTCAGGCAAGAATTCGGGCGGGGTGCATTACCTGCAGCTCTATATGCATGAACAGATCCGTACAAACGTACATAAAGCCTGAACCGACCGCAAATTCAACGAAACCCGGTCCGCAAGGCCGGGTTTCAAAAACAGGAACCTTATGACCAAACTCTGCTCACTCAAAGAAGCTATTGCTGAATACGTACACGATGGCGACCTGCTTTATGCTGCAGGTTTTACCCATCTGATTCCCTTCGCTGCCGGGCATGAGATCATCCGCCAGGGCAGGCGCAATCTCACCCTGGCGCGAGCCACGCCTGACCTGATTTACGACCAGATGGTGGCAGCCGGCTGCGCGAAGAAACTGATCTTCAGCTACATCGGCAACCCGGGCGTCGGCTCCCTGCGCATCGTACGCAGTGAATTGGAAGCCGGACGATTGGAATGGGAAGAATATTCGCATTTCGGCATGATTTCACGCCTGCAGGCTGGAGCCGCCGGGCTGCCCTTCATTCCGATGAATCAGACGGCTGCACCCGACCTGGAAGCCAACAATCCCAATATCCGCCGCGTGAAGGACCCTTACACCGGGCGGGAAGTGGTGACTGTTCCACCCCTGCACCCCGATGTGGCGATCATCCACGTCCAGCGCGCCGATCAAAACGGTAATTCTCAGATCTGGGGCATCCTGGGCGAGCAAAAAGAAGTTGCGTTTGCAGCGAAGAAGGTAATCATCACCGCAGAGGAGATCGTGGACGAAAGTGTCATCCGCTCGGATCCCAACCGCACGCTTATCCCCGACCTGATCGTGAGCGCGGTTTGCTGCGTTCCGCACTGCGCCCACCCCTCCTATACCCAGGGTTATTACGACCGTGATAACGTCTTTTATCTCAATTGGGACAAGATCACCGAAAGTCCAGAAGCCACCCAGGCGTGGCTGCAGGAGTGGGTGTACGGCGTAAAGGACGCTGAAGAGTACTGGCAGAAGCTGGGCGAAGAAACCCACGAGCGGCTGAAGGTGACTCCGGCATTCGCCAGTTCGGTGAACTACGGGAAGTATTGAACCGGGATCAGAATTTACGACCGGTGGTATTTCGAGCAGCACAGCACAATGCATTGTTGATTGACCAGGAGATCCATGGAAGCGATCACTTATACTTCGTCTGAACTGATGTGCATCAACGCAGCCCGATTGCTGCGCGATGGAGATGTGGTTTTTGTGGGCGTGGGGCTGCCCAATCTGGCGTGCAACCTGGCACGCCGTACGCATGCTCCCAACCTGCAGATGATCTATGAAGCAGGGGTTATTGGCGCACGACCTTCACGCCTGCCGTTATCCATCGGCGACCCCACCCTGGTGAGCGGGGCGGCTTCAGTCTGCGGCATGTACGACATCTTCAGCCTTTATTTACAGCGCGGCAATGTGGACGTGGGCTTTTTGGGCGGCGCGCAGATCGACCGTTTTGGCAATATCAATGCCACGGTGATCGGCGATTACGGCAAACCCAAGGTCCGGCTGCCCGGTTCGGGCGGCTCGCAGGAAATTGCAGCCTGGGCGAACCGCTGCTACATCATCACCCCACACCAGAAGCGGCGCTTTCCGGAAAAGGTGGATTTCACCACATCGGCGGGTTTTTTGCACGGCAGAACAGAACGCGAGGCTTCGGGCGTGCGCGGCAAAGGTCCGCTGGTGGTGGTGACCAACCTGGGGTTGATGGAACCGGATGAAAACGGCGAACTGATCCTCACCGCGCTGCATCCGGGCTGCACCGTGGAACAGGTGCGCGAGAATACCGGCTGGTCGGTCAAAACAGCAGCGAGTATCCGCCAGACCGAACCCATCCAGCAAAATGATTTACAATTACTGCGCGAAGAATTGGATCCCCAGGGGATCTATCTGAAAGGCGGCGGATAACCCCGCGGAGTTTGGACCATGGCTGAAAAACCCGTTGAAGTGCTGATCACTGTACCTCTTCCCGAGGATATTCTGGCTCAATTGCGCTCCCTCAATTCGCGCATGCGTATTTCCTTTCACCCTGCACAGACCATCGAAGAGATCAGTGATGAACTTTGGGGCAAGGTGGAGATCCTCTACACAGATATTCTGATCCCCAATCCTGCAAAAACTCCCAACCTGCGTTGGATCCAATACCACTATGCCGGCATTGATTTCATCCAAAATACCCCGCTTGCGGGAAAACACGAAATTCGTTTGACCACCATGAGCGGTGCATCAGCCATTCAGGAAGGCGAGTATATCCTGATGAGCCTGTTGGCTTTGGGTCACCACATGCCCGAGCTGATCCTGAACCGCTCCAAACGCGAATGGCCGGCAGACCGCTGGGAAAGATTTGCGCCGCGTGAATTGAACGACGCCACAGTGGGACTCGTGGGGTACGGCAGTATTGCCCGCGAGACTGCCCGCATGCTGCAGCCCTTTGGATGCAAAATCCTGGCTGCAAAAAAAGATGCCATGCGCCCTGAAGACAATGGATACAGCATCGAAGGACACGGCGACCCGGAGGGTAATTATTTCCATCGCCTGTACCCAATTGAAGCTCTCAACACCATGCTCAAGGAATGTGATTTTGTGGTGGTCACGCTGCCGCTGACGAAGGAAACGTTCAAGATCATTGGCGAGGAGGAGTTCCGCGCCATGAAACCGGGAGCTTTCCTGGTGCACATCAGCCGCGGCGGCGTGGTGGATGAGGCAGCCATGGCGTCTGCCCTCCAGGAGAGACGTATCGGCGGCGCAGTGGTGGACGTTTTCAACCAGGAGCCTCTGCCTCCCGATTCTCCGCTATGGAAACTGCCCAATTTGATCATCACACCGCATATTTCGGGGTTCAGCCCCAATTACAAGGAACGCGCCGGCGCGCTTTTCGTGGAAAACATGCGCCGGTATCTCAACGGTGAACCGCTTTTCAATCTTTACGACACTGAGCGCTCGTATTAGGGTTTTCACCAACAAGGATCTTACGCTGCGATGACTGACCAGACCGCCGTCCGCACGGTGCTATTTGACCTGGGTTTCACCCTTACTTATTTCGACGGTGACTTTGAAAAGACAACCTCGGAATCATACGTGGTGTTGGGCAACGCGCTCAACCGCCAGGGCTGTCATTTGAACGTGGTGAAGTTTGCCGACCGCTTTCAGGACTTGATTGTGCAGTACTATCACGACCGAGACAAGGACCTGGTGGAAAGGCCGGTGGAGGATCTGATCCACCGGGTGCTCAAACGGGCTGGACAGGACCATTTGCCCCCCGAGAAGATCCGCCTGGCGATGGATGAGATGTACGCCGTCACCGAGGAACGCTGGAAGCTGGAAGCGGATGCCCATTCCACCTTGCAGGATCTGATCAGCCGCGGGTACCGGTTGGGCATGGTGACAAACGCTGCCGACGCCGTGGATGTTGCCAAAATCGTCGATAATCACAGGCTGCGGATCTACTTTGATGCGATCATCATTTCAGCGGATTATGGCATCCGCAAACCCGACCCCCGAATTTTCGAGATTGCCTTGCAGCGCATGGCAGCAGATCGGACATCCACGGTAATGGTGGGCGATAACCTGGGAGCCGATATACTGGGCGCGCACCGGGCAGGATTGCGCGGCATATGGATCACCCGGCGCAGCGAAGACCCGCGCAGCGCATTGCTGCGCAACTCCATCATTCCCGACGCCGAGGTGGCTGCACTTGCAGACCTACCGGAATTGTTGCAAAGTTGGGAAGCTGGCGACGGCCAGAAGCCCCATTAGGATACCCTTCATGAGCGATTCAACCCGCCGGCGAACAACCCTGACCAACATTCTGCTGCTGATCCTTTTGTTGGCGCTCATACCAGGTGCCATGGGCATCAAGGCTTACCGGATGGGCAAGGATACCAACTGGGACCTGAGGAATTACCACTTTTACAACGGGTATGCGCAGCTCGAAAACCGCATGGATGTGGATATTTCACCGGCACAGATGCAAACGTACTTCAATCCGATCCTCGATGTTCCCCTTTACTGGCTTTACACTTCATTGCCCTCGAAAGTTGTCGGGGTTTTGTACGGTTGCATTCAAGGGGTGAACATCTCCCTGATCTTCATTCTTTTCTACATGCTGGCAGTTTTTCGATCCAGGATTACAAAGATTTTGGGCGGAATCGCGATTGCCTATTTCGCTTATACCGCCCCCGGGTTCTTATCGGAACTGGGCGCCTCGATGAATGACAACTTCGTCAGCCTGTTCACCCTGGGAGCAATCCTGCTGATTTTACTTTCTGCGAAGTCTTTGAATAATGATCAGAAGAAGATTGGATTCTGGCTGCTGGGATTGGCCGGATTTCTCATGGGCATCATCATCGGCGGAAAACTCACTGCAGCGCTTTTCGCCGTCAGCCTGGGACTCTGCCTGCCATTCCTGTATCCATCCCGAAAGATCAAATGGTCAGCCCTGGGAGTATTCATTGTAGGCGGGGCAGCAGGTCTGCTGCTGAGTGAGGGTTTCTGGCTGTTGAACATGTGGCAAAGGTTCGGAAATCCGTTCTTTCCCAATTACAACAACCTGTTCCATTCGCCTTTCGCCGGTTCGCAGAATTTCCTGGACCGGAGATTTCTGCCTGTGAATTGGCAGGAATACTTGTTGTGGCCGTTCATCATGGCGCAAAATGGGCAGCGGGTATCTGAACTCAAGTTTTCCGATATCCGCTTTGCTGTCCTTTACGCAAGTTTGATGATTTGGGCGGTCGTCTCTGCATTGAAATGGATATTCCGCAGGAGGGCGCAAGAAACGCCCGCAGCCTCCACATTACTGTTTGACCGCCGCGCGGGGAATTACCTCATCGCTTTCACCGGATTGTCCTTCGTGCTCTGGATGCTGCAGTTTTCCATCTACCGGTACATCGTGGTACTGGAACTGCTCGCACCGTTCGTTTTCCTTTTGGTGCTGGATAGGATATTTTCTTTCAAACCGGTCATTCCCATTCTGGGGCTGCTGGTTTTCATTGTGGCGATGAAGTATTACCAGCCGTATAACTGGGGAAGAGTGCCGTGGACGGACCGGTACATTGAGGTGGATCGAGCACAAATTCAGGGTGTTCGAAACGCGAACGTGATCATGCTCGGAAGTTCACCCACTTCCTATGTCATCCCGTTTTTCTCTCCCGATGTGCGCTTCCTCAGGCCGGAAGGGAATTTACTGAATTATGGTTCTGAGTTGGGCAGCGAAATTGTTCAGATTCTTCATACTTCAGGATACCCCGTTTACCTGCTGTATGATGTAAATGACTCCTCGGTGGACCTTGCCAGGAGTTCACAGGAACTGGGTATTGACCTTGGCAATCTTGATTGCCAGGTGCTGCGCGACAACATGCCGGACGACTTGAACTTTTGTAAGGTGTTGGTAAAGTAACCCTCAAAGTACTAAAATGGAAGTAGTCAAAGACATGTTGACAGTCTCTTTTTTTGAAAAGAGTTCTATGAGCGATTCAGCAAGTGGATAATAACTACAGATTTCAGGAAACTACCGTGGAGATGATGACCAACCCTAAAATCGCAGTTCTGATACCCTGTTACAACGAGCATTCAACCATTGTCAAGGTGATTCAGGACTTTCAGCGTGAACTCCCTGGAGCTGATATTTTCGTATTCGATAACAACAGCACAGATGGCAGCCTGGAATTGGCCAGGAACACCGCTGCCACCGTGATCCGCGAGAAACACCAGGGGAAGGGTTTTGTGATCAGCAGCATGATCAAAACTGTTATCGCAGATTACTATGTGATGGTGGACGCTGATGATACGTACCCGGCGGAAAGGGTGCATGATCTGTTGCAGCCCCTGTTCAATGAAGAAGCCGATATGGTGGTAGGGCAGCGGTTGTCAGATTTTGGAGAAAAAGCTTTTCGCCCACTGCACTACAGCGGCAACAAACTGGTCTGCAGCATGATCAACCTGGTCTTTTCTTCACACCTCAAAGATCCCATGTCGGGATATCGTTCATTCACCCGCGATGTGGCGCGTGAACTGCCCATCGTGGCGACGGGGTTTGACGTGGAAACAGAAATGACCCTGCAGCTTCTTTACCGGCACTTTGCCATCCGGGAAATTGAAATTGCCTACCGCGAACGCCCCAGCGGCAGCTATTCAAAGCTCAACACTTTCAAGGACGGCTGGATGGTATTGTGGAAGATTTTCTCCATCATCCAATCATACAAACCGCTCACATTCTTTGGAGGGATGGGAATGGTGCTGTTTATCATTGGACTTATCATGGGCGGTCTGGTAATTCGCGATTTTACGCTGTACGGACGTGTTGTCAGCATTATTAACCCTATTCTTGCGGTAGGATTCGCCACGGTGGGTGTGATTTCAACGACCATCGGCATCATGCTGCATGATTTGAATTTCAGACTGCTTGAAATCTCAAGCATTGAATCGCGAATGTTTCACCACATCGACCAGCTCTACAGACGCCAGTAATCGAGTCGGCAGGATTATCTTTGGCACAACCAGGGGTAACCGGTAAAACAAGTCCCGACTGGAAGTTTTGAATGAAAAAGGTATAATTTACCCCATGGAATATGCTGTCATTGATACATTCGATGAGGCGCTACGCGATGAATGGAACGCTCTCCTGCAAGAGAGCGTTTCTAATGTGCCGTTCCTGCAATTCGATTACCTGAAAACCTGGTGGAAGCACCTGGGCGGCGGTGAATGGCAGCAGCCGGTGCAACTTTTCATCATCACAGCGAGGGAGAACGGTAGACTTGCGGGGATCGCGCCGCTGTTCCTCTCAGAGCGTGAAGGCAGGAATAGCCTGCTCTTTCTGGGCAGCATCGAGATCAGCGATTTTCTGGATTTAATCGTCCGGCGCGAGGATGAACCGGCGTTCATCGATGGACTGTTCGCTTTCATTCAATCCCACCTGGTCCCTCGTTATGACATTCAGTGCCTGGATCTCTACAACCTGGTTGAAGAATCTCCAACCCTGGATTTGATGCAGGCGGCTGCGGCATCGATTGGCTGGAGCGCCTCTCAAGAGAGATTGCAGCGCAGCCCGCTCATCCGACTGCCGGGGGACTGGGAAGCTTACCTGGCGGGGATTGACAAGAAACAGCGCCACGAAATACGCCGCAAAATGCGCCGGGCAGCCGAATCAGAATTCAATGTGTCCTGGCATGTGGTGGAGAATGCGCGGCAGCTCAAGGCTGCCAGTGAAGATTTCCTCACCCTGATGTCCCAGGAAAAGGACAAGCAGCAGTTTCTGACGCCTGAAATGCGGGTGCAGATGAAGGCGATGATGCAAACCGCATTTGATGCTGGAAACCTGCAACTGGCGTTTCTAACTGTGAATGGCAGCAACGCAGCCGCTTATTTCAACTTTGATTATGCCAACCGCATCTGGGTATACAACTCGGGACTGGATTATGCTTATATGGATTACAGTCCGGGCTGGGTCTTGCTTGGGCATCTCCTCAAATGGGCGAATGAGAACGGGCGCGAAGTGTTTGACTTTATGCGCGGCGACGAGGAATACAAATACCGCTTTGGCGGAGTGGACCGCTTCATCGCACGGATGAAGATCGATCTGAAGTAATCATTCCATTAAACCATCCCCCTACCCCCTTCCCAAACTGGGAAGGGGGAAATGATTTAATGTGAGTAATTTCGCCGCGGAGCGGCGAAATTACTCACTGTATGCAGAAAAGACTTCATTGGCTTGGTGGAAAACTCAATAGGGATGTAAGGTATGACTCCGTTTTATGCCTATCCATCTTCAACGAATAGGTACGAGGAATGACAGTTCGGGGGATTTTTACAGCATTCCCAGGTGTCTTAACAGCTTTAACCTGATTTTGTGTGAATTTCCTCCAAACAATGTGGTTGGTTTTTGCGAAGCAAAAACCAACCACATTGATCAAACTCCCCCTTCCCGAGAAGGGAAGGGGGCAGGGGGATGGGTGAGGTAAACCAACTCAGGCTGTCCCTCGCACTTTGGGACAGCCTGGCATCTTCTATTTTGATGACCAGCGCAGCATCAACTGGTGGAAGAACTTCACCATCGTGGCGAGCGCATCCACCGAGATCCTTTCATCCACGCCGTGTACGCGTTTTAAGTCTTCCGGCTGGCTGATCACAGGTGTAAAACGGTATACGTTGTCGCAGATGCCGTAATAGTTACGAGCGTCGGTTCCGCCCAGGGTGACAAATGGCGCCACCACGGTTCCGGGGAAGAAGCTGGTAATGGCAGCGGTGAGTTCGCGGTAGGCAGGAAAATCGCTGGGTGAAACGGGGGATGCCTCCCAGGCGTTGCCGCGCAGGGGCTCGAAATGCACCCGTTCGTCATTAATCACATTTCGCACATGGTCGCAAGCCTGGGCGATGGTCATACCCGGCAGCAGACGGAAATTCACCACCGCTTCAGCTTTGGCAGGCAGGATGTTGTCCTTCACGCCGCTGTGGAATATCGTGGGTGCGGTGGTGGTGCGGATGGCGGCATCCGTTTCAACGTTGGCGCTGAGCTGGCGGATAACCAATCCCTTGAACAGCCAGAGATTGGCAAATGCAAGCTGCATCATGAACGGAGAGGCGGGCGCCAGACCCTGGAACATCAATTTGGCTGTATCAAGGCTTGGCGGAAACCGGTGTGCCTCCAGCCGGGTGATTGCCTGACTGAGGATGCCGATCGCGGACTCGGCAGACGGGGTGGAGCTGTGGCCGCCTTCCAATTGAACGGTGAATTTCAGCGAAAGGTAACCCTTCTCGCCTGTGCCCACAAGTGCTGCCAAACCGCTGATGCCGGGAATCCCTCCGTCATAAATTGTGCCGCCTTCATCCAAAAGGGCTTGCAGTCGGACGCCTTTTTCCTGCAAATGGGCGACGATCTTTTTCGCCCCCACACCCAGAACTTCCTCATCATGCCCAAATGCCAGGATGATGGTGCGTTCGGGGGTGTAGCCGCCGGCAAGCAGGGCTTCGGCGGCTTCGAGGATGGCGATCACCTGGCTTTTGATATCCAACGTACCGCGACCCCAGATAAAGCCGTCAACAATTTCACCGGAAAAAGGCGGGTGGGTCCATTGATCCAGGGTGTCGGGATCGGCAGGCACCACATCCTGATGCGAGGTGAAGAGAACTGCATCCAGATCGGGGTTGCTGCCCGGCCATGTAAAGATCAGGCTGTAGTCGCCGACAACTTCCTTGTGCATCGCCTGGTGCACCCGGGGATACATCACTTCAAATTCCTGGTGCAACAGGTTGAAGTATTCCCTGCTGTCTTCAGCAGGATCTTCGTGCGAGATGGTTTTAACCTGGACGGCTTCGGAAAGATGTTTGGCGACCTCGAGTGCATCAAAAACGGGTTCGTCAAATTCAGGCGCGGGCAGGTCTGTGGTGAGGGCGGATATTGAAGCCCGGCTATAGAGCATGGTGCGAATCAATATGAAGGCGACCAGAAAAAGCAGGATCGCCAGGACAATGATCGAAATGGTTAAAGGCATGGGAACCCCTCTGTGGCATGGAATGCAATGATCAGGACCAATGCCTGATTATAGCATTCCGGCCGGGGGACAACCATGCCGGTGGTACGAGCGACGGGTTGAGACTAGTAGGGATTATCCTTTGATACGAGGAAATTCTCCAGCCCGACGATGGTGGACTGCTTCTCTGCAATGATCGCCTTGACCACATCGCCGATCGAGATCAGACCCACCAATTTGCTGTCCTTGATGATGGGCAGGTGGCGCACGTGTTTTTCGGTCATTTGCGTCAGGCAGTTGCCGATGGATTCATCGGGGCTGACAAAATAAACCGTGGTCGACATGAGCTCTTGAATTGGAGTGGCTTCTGAATTACCGATAAGGACGCCCCGGCGGGCATAATCGCGCTCTGAAAAGATGCCTACAACCTGGGCACCACGCATCACAAGGACAGCGCCAATGTTTTTCTCAGCCATGACCTGCAGGGCGGTCATGACCGTATCTTCCGGCGAGACTGCAAAAACAAGGTTTCCCTTTTGCTTCAGCAGATGTGCAACCGTAGCCATTGAATCCTCCTGATTCGTTCTTCTCTGATTTGAATTGAACCCGGCAACACTGATTGATGTTGACTCTTCGATGAACCCGATGTTCATTTATCATAGCGTAAATTGGAGCAACCAGATAGGAATTTTGTTCAACCAGAAGCATTCGCCGGGTTGACACACCGCCTGGGCTCAAAAAAGGCTAACATTTTTCTGTTAGAATTGGGGCATGATGACCCAAAAGATCAAGAAATGGGCGTGGGTGGGAATTCCCATCCTGGGCATGATCGTGGGATTGCTGCTAATGAACCGCACAGTCACCCTGGTGGTGGACGGCAACTCACAAACGGTCAGAACCCATGCCCTTACAGTCAATGGCGCACTTCGAAGCGCCGGCATTGACCTGGCAAAAGAAGATACACTTGATCCCTCTGGAACCACCTTCCTTTCAAATGTCAAAGTGATCAGGGTGAACCACGCCGGCAGCCTTGCCGTGTGGCTGACCTCTGAAAGCAAGCTGATCCCCGTGCAAACCACCAGTAGGACCCCATCAGAGATCATTCGGGCTGCAGGGTTTGAATACCAGGAAGTCGATTCGGTGATGGTCAATGGAAGGGTCGTGGATGCCAACCAGCCACTCTCCCAGAACGGCAGGGTGGTGCTGCAATACACGCCTGCTGTTGCGATAAACGCGGCGGAGGGACTGAAGACTGAAACACTGAAGAGCAGCGCCGGGTGGCTGGGGAAAGCGTTGTGGGAAAACGGCATCCGGTTGTCAGGTGCAAGCCGCATGGACCTGCCGTTTATGCAGCCCTTATCATCACCGGTGGATTTATCGATCACACCGGCAGCCGCCGTGAGCATCGAAGCTGACGGCCAAACCTTTGGCACGCTTGTCCCGCGCGGTACCACCGGTGAAGCCCTGGCAGCCGCGGGCATCCCATTGCAGGATTTGGATTACAGCGTCCCAGCGGAAGATGAACCTCTGCCCCTTGACGGAGTGATCAAGGTGGTACGGGTGCGTGAAGAGGTGAATGTAGAAGAATCGCTGATCCCCTTCAAGACTGAATACGTCAGCGATTCAACGCTGGACCTGGACCAGACGAAGATCATCACCCTGGGCGTTCCGGGCATCCAGGTGGTGAAGGTGCGCACACGCTTTGAGAATGGGAAGCAGGTTTCGCAGACGAAAGAAAATGCCGTGGTGGTGCGCGAACCCGTCAATCAAAAGGAAGCTTACGGCACCCAATTCACGGTCAAGACCCTGGATACCCCCTCCGGTCCCATCAGCTATTACCGCGCGGTGACCGTGCGCGTGACCTCGTACTCGCCCTGCCGATCTGCTGGCGACCGCTGCTACTACGGCACATCCTCAGGACTGCCGGTAAAGAAGGGCGTCATCGGCGTAACGCGCGCCTGGTACAGGCTGTTCGCCATGGATCAGATCTACGTGCCGGGCTACGGCATCGGTACGGTGGCGGATGTGGGCGGAGGTATTCCCGGCAGTTACTGGATCGACCTGGGATACAGCGATGCCGACTGGGTCAACTGGTACGGCAGCGTCACCATATATTTCCTGACACCGGTGCCCCCCAATGTTCCCGGAGTGCTCCCTTGACCCTTCCGCCGCTGGACGTACGTTCGATTTTGCGCAGATATGACCTGGAACCTCACAAGGGGCTGGGACAGAATTTTCTCGTGGATCACAACGCGCTGCTTAAGATCGCAGCAGCAGCTGAGATCCAACCAGCAGATACTGTGCTTGAAATTGGCGCCGGTCTGGGCAGCCTTACCCGGTTGCTGGCAAGCCAGGCGCACCAGGTGGTGGCGGTGGAAATCGACCGCCGCTTAATGCCTGCCCTGACCGCGGTAATGAAGCCTTTTGCCAACGTCAGCGTGGTCCAGGGCGATATGCTTGAGATCAATCCGGCAGATCTGATCCATGAATCAGGGTACCTTGTGGCGGCGAACATCCCTTACTACATCACTTCCGCCATCATCCGGCACCTGCTCGCTTCGCCGGTCAAACCCAGGCGTATTGTCTTGACCATGCAAGAGGAAGTCGCAGAACGCATCTGCGCCGAGGCAGGCGAAATGAGCCTGCTGTCTCTAAGCGTGCAGGTATTTGGCAAACCGAGAATCACCCACCTGATCCCTGCATCCGCCTTTTACCCGGCTCCCAAAGTGGATTCAGCCACCCTGCGGGTGGACCTGTACGCTGAGCCGGTCATCCCGGAAGTGCAGCTTGAATCGTTCTTCAGGTTGGCGAAACACGGTTTTGCCCAGAAGCGTAAAACGCTGCGCAATTCGCTCTCGGCAGGGCTGCATATCAGCGGAGATGAAGCAGCAGCATTGTTGACCGCTGCAGGCATCGACCCGATGCGCCGTGCTCAAACATTGGACCTGGCTGAATGGCGCACACTGGTGGGTGAGTATCTGGCAAAACCCGTTGTCAAAACGGGCAATTAGCGTTCAATTTCATTTACGCCATATTTGGAGATCAAGTCGTCCAGGGCTTCGCGAAGCAATTCGGCTTCGCCTGCCTGCCGTTCGGCTGCCAGTTTGGTCAGCCGTTCGAGTTGGGTTTGGGTGTAGTGGCTGGTTTTTGGCACCATGCGCTCGTCAGTGGCCAGTTTGACGCGGCCGCGTCCGGCAGCCTTGGCGCGGTAAAGAGCCTGATCCGCCTTGCGAAGCAGTTCAGACTTCAGACTGCCGTCGATCGGTGCACAGGATATGCCGGCGCTGATGGAGATCCCTCGAATCGGCTCATGGGTATCTGCCGCAGGGATAACCTTCTTTGAAATCGCCAGCCTGAGGTTTTCCATGAGCAGGAACGCAGATTCGCGCTCTGTTTCCGGAAAAAGCAGAATGAATTCATCCCCGCCGTAACGGCTGATCAGAACAGACTCGGGAAGGTTTCCCCTTGCCTCCGTGGCAAGGGTTTTTAACACTTCGTCGCCCGTGGCATGCCCGTAGGTGTCATTAATTTTGAGGAAATGATCGATGTCCACGAATGCCAGGGAAAGGGGTAACGGGGACCCTTTGATCTTCTCGAGTTCGGCATCCAGCAGAGAAAAGAATGCTTTGCGCGAGAGAAGTCCTGTGAGAAGGTCCAATTGGGTGGAAGTTAAGGGATCCATCGGCAGCTCCTTTATCATCTTGGAATATAATATATCAACATATTATCACGATATATTATTAAAAACAATGATCAATTTATAAAAAAAGACCGCCTTCAGAAAGGGGCGGTCAGGTTAAGAAGTGGAATGGATCAAAGGTCGTGATACAAGCCGCGCAGTTGCCAGACGCGGATGGCGGCTTCCATCTGGATGCCCAGATTCATCTTGGATTGACCGTATTTGCGTTCGGCGAAGTAAATGGGCACTTCCGCCACTTTGAATCCAAGCCGCTCGACCAAATAGGCCGATTCCACCTGGAATACGTACCCGTTGGAGCGGATACGGTCCCAGGGTACGGTTTCAACCACCTGCCGTTTCCAGATGCGGAAGGCGCCGGTCAGGTCTTTCATATGCACACCCAGGATGATCCTGGCGTAATTGTTGCCGAATGCCGAAAGCATCTTGCGCCAGATGGGCCAATCCTTGTCCACCGAGCCGCCTTTGGTGTAGCGCGAACCGATGACCACGTCAGCATTTTCGCTTGCCTGGAACATTTCCACCAATTTTTCAGGGGGATGCGAAAAATCTGCATCCATTTGAACCATGTACTCAGCGGAAGTTTTCAAACATTCCTTGAAGCCGAGAATGTAAGCCGATCCCAAACCCAGTTTTCCTGTGCGGTGAATGACCCGGATGCGGTTGTCATATTTAACCGCCAGTTCGTCTGCAATGCGCCCGGTACCATCAGGCGAGTTGTCGTCGATCACCAGAACATTCAGCTCAGGGATGGGCAGCGCAAAAAGCCGCTCCATCAGAAGCGGCAAGTTCTCGGATTCGTTATAGGTCGGCATGATAATGCTAAAGCTCATGGTTCATCTCCCTCACCGCCCGATTATACCGTGAAAGGAGGATTTTCTGGCTTCGGAATTTGGATACGATACCGGCAGGTCTCTGCTCCTGCAGCAGCGCAATTGATTTCCTGGATCAGAAATTTCGAGCCACCGCTAAAGTGAAAAAGCGCCTGGTCGATTACGCCAATGGTGAAATTACAGACAGGCTCAGCAGAATGTCTTCCGCTGCATACGGCGCAACCGCTCACTGTGAAGATCCATTCTGCACGGTCTTTGATGTACGATACCTCAAGTTTTTGGTCGGAAAGTGAGTTGGAAATGTTGCACATGCTCTCCAGACCCATTTGGATTTTTTCATCGACAGCGATTTCCTCGTCGAGTACCGAGGTTGGTTGACTCGCCTTGCCGTAAACCTCCAGGGCAGAAGAAAAGGTCATTTGTCCTGCTTTGAACGAAAGGCTGTGCCCGCCATGGACTCCGTAGATCTCGTTGATCGTCTGGAATACGGTAGAGAGATCCGCAGCGTCAAATTCTTTGAGATCATCGTTCGGGGGGAGTGCTTCGATCAAACCGGGAAGTCCGGCAAGCCGGAAGACGGCGTGCATGCCGTTTTCTCCAGCCACTTCGATCAACGAATGCAGGGCAAGGCGGGCGAAGCGGTTGGGGAGGTAAATTCCGCTTCTGGGAAGGGAAGTCATAAATTACCTGTCAGCATGATCTGTTCCAAATCGGCAGCCGTACGGCGCAGCTCCAAAACAATCAGGCCTAGCTTTGACTGACTGTTCGCCAGTACGGTGAGCACCGCTTTTTCTCCTGCAGCAAGCAGGATCACATAACCATTGGAGCCTTTAATATGCACCTGTTCCAGGGTGCCGCGCGAAAGTTCACGGCAGAATCCCTCGCCCAGCGAGAGCATGGCAGCCGACATGGCGGATACCCGGTCGGGACTGACCCCTTCAGGCAGGGCAGAGGCAATGATCAACCCGTCAATGCTGACGACTGCGGAAGCCTCAATATCAGGAGATTGTCTCTGCAAAACGCGAAGGCGGTTGATCAATAGTTGCACTCGTATTTGTTCCAAGACGTTACCTCAATGGTTGTTTTGGGATTGTGACGCGGTCAATTTACTTTAGCATAGCCGATTTTGAGTGTCAAGAAATCGGATCAGGCGGAGTTTCAGTCTGAATGGCTGCCGTGTTGGCGGTATTTTTCTTCAATTGCAGCAATTGGGCAGCGGTAATGGCGATAAAGATCAGCCCTGCCCCTGCAAGCTGCACTGGAGCCAGGTTCTCATGCAGTATCAGGTATCCGCCGATGGCAGCGAATACCGATTCCAGGCTGAGAATGAGGGAAGCGTCCGCAGGCGGAGCGTGGCGTTGACCGACCGCCTGCAGGGTGAACCCGATCGCGACCGAACCCAGCCCTGCGTAGAGCACCGCCGGCAGCGCAGCCTGCAGATTCGGCAGGGTGGCAGGCTGGGTGAAGAAGCTGAATCCCAGGTGCAGCAGTCCGCACAACAGGAACTGACCGACAGAAAAAACGAAAACATTCAAGCGTTTGACTGCCAGTCCCACCACGATCACATGCAGAGACCAGAGCACTGAACCGATGAGTACCAGGAGATCGCCTTTTGAAGGCAGCAATCCTGTGCCGCCGGTGCTGAGCAAATAACTGCCCGCAACCGCTACAAGTGCTGCGATCCAATTGACGGCAGGGTTGGTTTTTTTCCAGAATATCGCCATGAAGATGGGAACCAGGAGGACGTAGATGCTGGTAAGAAAACCTCCGTTGGCGGCAGAGGTGCTTTCCAGTCCTGCCTGCTGCAGGGCGCTGCCTGCAAAGAGCAGCAATCCTCCCGGCAGTATCCAGAGCAAATGGCGGTTCGGCTTGCCGATCAACCTCAGGATAAAGGGCAGCATCACCAGTGATGCAAGCAGAAACCGCACCCCGTTGAAGGCGAAAAATCCCAGGTGTTGGGCTGCCATGCGCTGCGAAACGAAACCGCCGCCCCAGACCAGGGCAGTGAAGAGAAGCACCAGGTCTGAGAAAAGACGGGTGGAGGTAAATGAACGGCGGTCTTCCATCAATGACCCATCCATAATTCGTTAAAACCTGATGCCCGGAGAATGCCCCCGGGCATCAAAAAGGCAGAGTTGCTTCTAGCGGTTGTGCTTGAAGTGCTTGCTGGCTTCACCCATTTGGAAGCGCTTGACGATGCCGGTGAAATCCATGTTGAATTTGGCATGCTGCCAATCTCCGGCGAATTTCTCCACCGGGATTTCCTTCAATTTTTCGTGAATGACTGTCAGGAGTTCGTCGGTCAAACCGTCCGTTTGGATCTGGTTTGTCCATGCGGTCTTATCCTCCTCCGCAAAGGGGGCAGCAGCGATCAATTTGAGCACATTCTTATCTTCAGGACTGCGACGAGCCATCATACCCTCCATCCTGCCGGGAGGTGGCACACCCGGCTTGACCTAATTGTAACCCGTGAAGCGCAGTTTTCCAAACCAACTGGCGCAACTTTTCAACCCCCATTGCGTAAATAGGATTGAAACCACATTGGAGGTAAACATGGAAGAACCTAAGAGACTTTATCGATCAAGAACCGACCGTCACCTGGGCGGTGTTTGCGGCGGACTGGCAGAATATTTCAAACTTGACCCCACCATTATCCGTTTGATCTTTGTGCTGGGCTTCTTTTTGACGGGAAGCGCCACATTCTGGATCTACCTGGTGCTTTGGCTGGTGATTCCGGAAGAACCTTTATAGGAGATGAGAGATGGAACCTGTGAAACGTTTGTATCGTTCGAAGAGTGACCGCATGATCGCCGGCGTGTGCGGCGGCATTGCCCAGTACTTCAACATTGATCCCACCCTGGTACGGCTGCTGGCGGTGGTGGGGCTGCTGCTGGCAGGCGGCACGTTCTGGGCCTATATCATCATGGCGATCGTCATCCCCACCGAACCCTGAACTGCAGGTTGATAGAGGATGCGTGAAGAGAGTGGAGCTGTTGCCCCACTCTTTTTAATTTCAACAGGGAGGTGGCTTCACTTTTCGATGGTCACGGTTTCTGCCGGCTCCTGGTTGGTTGCCTGGCGGGTAATGCCGTTGAACATGACAAGGGGAAATTACCCGAACGGTCTGGGCGAACAAGGGCAGGGACTGATCTGGTTTATAATCCTAAAAACAGCTTACTCATGATGGCATATCAAAAGGCCAATAAGTCTAACCGCGATCTCCTCAAGAAAGAATAATGGATGAAATTCTTCTTTTCAGACTACAGCATTATTAAAAAGAGCGGGCTATTCGATTCCGCCTACTATCTTGAAGTCAATCCCGATGTACAGGCGAAGCAGGTCGATCCGCTCTGGCATTATGTGAGATACGGCTGGCAGGAAGGTCGGAATCCATCCCCGTATTTCAATACCGCTTATTATCTGGAACACAATCCGGGCATTTCCGAACTGAAATCCAATCCATTCGTGCACTATATCCAGCACGGGCAAAAAGAAGGCTTCAAACCCTCGAAGAATTATTCTGGCGAGCTTGATCTACGCGCGTCAGACATGACTGGCTCTCAACCCTGGAAAGATGCCGGAACGCCCGGAATTCTCAATCACCTGCCTGGTATCCGCTGGATCCGGAAGAAGATTGTCGTAAGCATCTTCATCCTTCGAACATGGGGATTTCGGACATTTGTTCAAAAAGTGATTGAGAAATTGGGGAATCCTCAGAAAAAGGCAAAAAAGATATTTCCCCAGCGCGAAAAGGCAGGAGAAGAGAACCCTTACCGGGCTTTGTACAATGAGACCCTGGCTGCCTCCATCAATAACAAGGGCAGGGAGTACGTTGAGTTTTCAGCACATCAGTTAGAACTTACCCCGGAACAGATCAAACTGATCGCTTTTTACCTGCCGCAGTACCATCCTTTTCCCGAGAACGATGCCTGGTGGGGCAGGGGATTCACCGAATGGACCAATGTGAGTAAAGCGCTCCCTCAATTTACCGGACATGATCAACCGCGGCTGCCGGGGGAGTTGGGGTTCTATGACCTAAGGGTTCCGGAGGTACAGCGAAGGCAGGTGGAGCTTGCCCGCAATTACGGCATCTACGGCTTTTGCTTCCATTATTATTGGTTTGCAGGGAAGCGGCTGCTCGAAAGACCGCTTGACCAATTTGTGAGCGACCCTGAAATCGATTTTCCCTTCTGCGTCTGCTGGGCAAATGAGAACTGGACCCGCGCCTGGGACGGGAGATCGAATGATATTCTCATTCAGCAGGAACACTCATTTGATAACGACAAGTTGATCATTCATGATCTGGTCGAGTTGTTCAAGAATCCACGCTACATTCATGTCAATGGGCGCCCTTTGTTTATCGTCTATCGTTCAGATATTCTGAAGGATGTAAAGGACACGATCAAATACTGGAGAAATTACGCGCTGGATCACGGCTGCGGCGATCCATTCATCCTCATGGCACAGACATTTGACATTTCCGATCCGAGGCCGGATGGGTTTGACGGAGCAGTTGAATTTCCCCCCCACAACCGGGTGGTCATCCCAGAAATATCGAAAGAACAGACCTTCCTGAACACAGACTTCAAAGGCAAGGTCTATCCGTATGCTGACCTAGCCAGCACCAGCAGTAAACGGATCAAACAGGAACCTTACAAACGATTCAATACGGTTTCCCCCGCCTGGGACAATACCAGCCGGCGCCCGAACAGCGGCGTGATCTATACGGGGTCAACCCCTGAGATTTATGCCCGTTGGCTGGACGCCGCCTGCCGCTTTGCCAAAAACAACAAGCCGGAGGAAGAGCGTTTGGTTTTCATCAACGCCTGGAACGAATGGGGCGAAGCCGCCTACCTGGAACCGGATCGGCGCCATGGGTACGCTTATTTGCAGTCAACCTTTGACGTGCTGGATCACCTGAAACTGGACGCATATCTGCCGGAGAGCGAGCCTGGTAAATCAAGCCAGGTTGAGAATTCGGCGGTCAGCGTTCCCCAATGGGTGGAACATATCCGCCGCACATCTCCCTGGTCCTCTCCAGAAGGAGAAGATGTTGCAGGCAGCAAAAATGACGAAACGCAGAAGATTGCTGCTGCCATCGACGAGCTTTTGCAGGGCGGAAATGCCTCGGAAACCGGCTCGCCCCTGGCTTCCATCATCATTCCGGTCTACAACCACTTTGAAGAAACGCTGAACTGCCTCAAGTCCATCGGTTCGGTTCAAGAAAAAACCTCGTACGAGATCATCGTTATCGATGATGGATCAACTGATGCGACCCAGGCAGTCCTTTCAAATAGCCGGAACATTCGATACATCCGCAATGAGGAAAATCTTGGCTTCCTGCGTTCCTGCAACAAGGCAGCCGCTGCAGCAGGGGGCGATTACCTTGTTTTGTTGAATAATGACACCATGGTGCTGCCCGGCTGGCTGGACGCGTTGATCGACACCTACCGCAGCCAACCTGGAACGGGATTGGTCGGCTCTAAACTGCTCTATCCTGACGGCAGCCTGCAGGAAGCAGGCGGGGTGATGTGGGAAGACGCCAGCGGGATCAACTTTGGCAGGAATGACAATCCGGACCTCCCGCAGTACAACTATCTGCGCGATGCGGATTACTGCTCCGGCGCCAGCATTTGCGTTCCCAGGAAGGTTTGGGACGAAATGAACGGCTTTGATGAGATGTTCGCCCCGGCCTATTATGAAGATACCGACCTGGCATTCCGTATTCGCCATGCTGGCTATGCCGTCCTTTACCAGCCGTTCTCCCGGGTGGTGCATTTCGAGGGGGTGACATCCGGTACGAACGTCGCAGAAGGCGTCAAACATTACCAGGAGATCAACCGCGAAAAGTTTTACTCGCGCTGGAAGCAGGAATTGGCAGATCACGGCAGCAGCCTTCAACACTACGTGCTATATCGCAACCGGGTGCGGCGTAAACGGGCGCTGGTCATCGATGTCTGCACGCCCAAACCGGACCAGGACTCAGGGTCGGTGGATACCTACCAATACCTGATGATGCTCCGAAAGCTGGGATTCGAGATGACCTTTATCTCGGTAGTCGACGCCGATGTCGTGGACCGCTACGCCATGGATTTGATGAAAAACGGCATTGAATGCATCTACGGCCCTTACCCCGTTTACATCAGTGAATACCTCAAGAAAATGGGCAGGTACCTCGACCTGGTGATGCTCTTCAGAGCACCCTATGGGGGAAGATTCATCGACCCGGTTCGCAAGTACGCACCGCAAGCCAGGGTCATCTTCGATACTGTAGATCTGCATTTCCTGCGCGAGACGCGGGAAAAAGAAGTCATGGGTGCGAAGTTCTCGCGTCACGAAAATGGGGTGGGCAAGGACAAGGAACTTGGCATCATGAAGAAATCGGATGCGACCATTGTAGTCAGCGAACACGAGCTGAAAACCCTGGCTTCGCTTGGCATAAGTTCCAGGGTGCGGCATATACCGCTGCCGCGGGAGGTTCCCGGGCGGAGTACAGGGTTTGAAGATCGCAAGAACATAGTCTTTCTGGGCGGGTATCTGCACCTGCCGAATGTGGATGCGGTCAAAAACTTTGTCCAGGAAATCTGGCCGCTCGTCACTCCGCGCCTTCCTGATGCTGAATTCTGGATGGCAGGCAGCAACCTGCCGGATGAACTGAAGGCACTGGCAGGAGAGAAGATCAAAGCCGTGGGTTTCGTTCCCGATCTGGATGAGCTTTTCTCGCAGGTGAAGATCAGCATTGCGCCATTGCGGTACGGCGCGGGCGTCAAGGGCAAGGTCATCAGCAGCCTCAGTTACGGCGTGCCTTGCGTCGCAACATCCATCGCCACAGAGGGCATGGGGCTGGTGGATGGAGAGAACGTGCTGCTGGGGGAGACCCCGCAGGATTTTGCGGATGCTGTGGTACGCATGTACACTGATGCACAGCTCTGGGAAAAGTGTTCGGTCAATGGACTGGCTTTCATTCAGGAGCATTATTCGCTGCAAACCTTTGAGAAGAACCTTTCAGCACTTTTGGCTGAGCTTGAGGTTCTCCCGAAGCTCAAATGATTAATTAAAATGTGATGGATTCAACCCCATCCCCCTGCCCCCTTCCCATTGGGAAGGGGGAATTCTTATAATGATTTGGAATTTCTGCGGAGCAGAAATTCCAAATCATTATTGACCCAAATAATCTCTCCCCAGATCGTTTTGGCCTATTCCCTGATCACTTATTACTGATTACTAGTCCCTAAATCCTACTCACTTATCCCTTTTGCATCTTTTCTCTTTTTATGTACAATTAGTAGGAATATCATAAGAGGGAAGGAGATTTCATCATGGCTGAATCAGGTGGCAAGGCCGACAAGGGCCGGAAAGAACAAAAGAAAAAGCCAAAATTGACCATCAAGGAGAAGCGCAAGGTCAAACAGGAAAAGAAGGAAAACAAGACCACGATCTAGTGCAATCCAGCAGGTTGTTTCGTTTCTGATGAATCCCATCGCAGGCTTGAAGAGTCTGCGAACGAGATGAGTATTGCCCGGAGCGGGGGAGAGACGCATCTCCCCCGCCCTCTGTTATAATGCCCCTATGCAAACCAGAACGAAAATTGGATTGGGTGTGCTGGCGGTCCTGATCATTGCCGGCGGGGTGCTTGCGCTGCCCCCGGTGTGGTCGCGGGTTACCCCCCGTGTCACCGCGCTGTATGCCGATATCAAATATGCGCTCTTCCCGCCCGAGAAGGCGGTATTCACCCCGGGTCAATCCACGCCGGATGATGTGGCGCAATCCGTGAGAGCCACGCTCACCGCCATGGCACCCACGCTGACCCCCACAGCAACCCTGGCGGCTGACGAACCCTCGCCCACGCCCACGATCACTCCCACGCCGCTGCCGCAAACCGTGCTGCTCAAGGGCGTGACCCCCATGCCTGAAACGTGGAACAATTGCGGTCCGGCGACGCTCTCAATGGCACTTTCCTTCTACAAGATCACCGCCCCGCAGGCGGATATCGCCGCGGTGGTCAAGCCCAACAAGCGCGACAAGAATGTGATGCCCTACGAGCTGGTCAACTACGTGAATGATCAAACCCAGATGCGCGCACTCAGCCGCATTGGGGGCACGCTGGACACGCTTCGCTCGCTGCTTTCGGCGGGCTTTCCGGTGATCATCGAAAAAGGCTTTGAGCCCGCCAACCTCACCCAGGGTTGGATGGGGCATTACAACCTGATCCTCGGTTATGACGATGCCAAACAGCAATTCACCACCCAGGATTCCTACCTGCTGATCAACCAGAAGGACTGGCAGAAATCCCCCGGTTTCGTCATCCCTTATACCGATATCGAAGCCAACTGGCGCGCCTTCGACTTTCTCTTCATTGTGGTCTACCCCCCCGAAAAAGAGAATGACGTCCTCAACGCCATGGGATCTTTGATGGATGAGAGCACCGCCAACCGCGCTGCCTACAACCGGGCGGTTGCCGAAACCAAATCACTCTCTGATCTGCGCGACCGCTTCTTCGCCTGGCACAATGTGGGCTCCAGTTCGGTGGCACTTCAGGATTACATCGGCGCTGCGGCTGCCTATGATGCCGCCTACGGCATCTACCCGGAAATTGCCGAAAAGCAGCGCCCCTGGCGCATGATCTGGTACCAGACTGGACCTTACTACGCGTATTTCTACACCGGCCGCTACGCCGATGTGATCAACCTGGCGACCACCACCCTGGATGCGATGAGCGAGCCGATTCTGGAGGAGAGCTACTACTGGCGCGCACAGGCTGAACTGGCGCAGGGCGACCAGGCAGCAGCGGTCGCCGATCTGCACAAGAGCCTGGAAGTGCACGCCGGATTTGGTCCATCGCTGGCGCTGCTCAACCAGATTGGAGTTGCACCGTAAAGTCGCCCGCTGTATGATTTAAGTGGGGACTACGCATACACATGGTCAAGATCTTACATTTCGCAGATGCACACATCGATATCGCCACGCACGGCAGGCGCGACGCCGAAAGCGGGCTGCCCATCCGGGTATTGGATTTCCTCAAAGCGCTCGACACCATTGTGGATACAGCGATCTCGGAAAAGGTCGACCTGGTGATCTTTGCCGGCGACGCCTACAAAGACCGCCAGCCAGCGCCCACCTTTCAACGCGAGTGGGGCAAACGCATCATCCGCCTTTCGAATGCCGGCATTCCCGCCATTTTGCTGGTGGGCAACCACGATCTCAGCCCCGCCAGCGGACGGGCGCATACCCTGCAGGAATTTGACACGCTGCAGGTGCCACATGTGACGGTGGTCAACACCCCGCGGGTGCTGCATCCGGCTGACCTGGACGGTGTTCCCGTGCAGGTGATTGCGCTGCCCTGGATCTACCGTTCCGGGATCATGGCGTCGGGGGAACTTTCAGCCGCCAACCTGACTGAGGTGAATGAAGCCATCGAGGAGCGGCTTACAGTCATCGTCAAGGAATGGCTTGAGAACCTCGATCCTTCCCTGCCTGCCATACTGACCGCGCACGGCTCGGTGCAGGGTGCCGTGTACGGCAACGAACGGACCATCATGCTTGGCCGCGACCTGACGCTGCCAGGCAGCCTGGTGCGCGACCCTCGCCTGGATTACGTGGCGCTGGGTCACATTCACAAGGCGCAGGATCTGAACGAGGGCGCCCAACCGCCGGTGGTCTACGCCGGCTCGATCGAGCGCGTGGATTTTGGCGAGGCTTCCGATGACAAGAGCTTTGTGATCGCCGAAGTGGATAAGGGCAATACCTCCTACCGGCGCATCAAGCTCAATGGACGGCGGTTCATCGATATCAAGGTAAAGGCGACCTCGCGTGAAGAAATGATCACCAAAGTGCAGCATGCCATCCCGGATGCGCAGGAGACCGAAGATGCAATCCTGCGTCTGACCGTGGAATATCCCCGCGACCTGGAAATCTTCCTCGATGAACCGCTGCTGCGGCAGGCAAGTGCCAATACCTTTGAGTTTCACCTGGTGCGCCGGCCGCAGGAAGAGGCGCGCCTGCGCATACCCGGCGATAAGACCGTCGCCAGCCTCAGTCCATCGGAGCTGCTTGACCTGTACTGGAAATCAATCAAGACCAAACCCGACGAACATCAAACACTGGAACAACTTGCCAGCTCGATCTTTTCCTCTATTTCCGGGTTGCCGGATCATGAGGAACCTGCCAGATAGGATACCCCCTGATGCTTTTGGAAATACTTGTCATTTTTCTGCTCATCCTGCTGAACGGCTTCTTCTCGATGTCCGAGATCTCGCTGGTCTCCGCACGCAAGATCCGGTTGGAGCAGCGCGCTGAGGAAGGCGACAGGGGGGCAAGAGACGCCCTCAAGCTCACCGAATCTGCCAACAATTACCTTTCAGCGGTGCAGGTGGGCATCACACTGATCGGGGTTCTCACCGGTGCGGTGGGCGGAGCCACGCTGGCAGGCAAGGTGAGCGAGGCATTCAAGCTAATCCCCTGGCTGGCTCCCTATGCTTACGGAGTATCGCTGGCGCTGGTGGTGCTGCTGACCACCTACTTTTCGCTGGTTTTGGGGGAATTGATCCCCAAGCGTCTTGGGATGAATAATCCCGAAAAAGTCGCCTCAAGCGTGGCCGGGATAATGCGCTTTGTCAGTTGGATCAATACACCCGTGATCAAGCTGCTTTCCTGGTCCACCGATATGGGGCTGCGCCTGTTGGGCGCCCGCAAATCAGAGGAACCTCCCATCACGCAGGACGAAATCAGGGTATTGATGGAGCAGGGCACCCAGGTAGGCGTGTTCAACGAGGCTGAGCAGGATATGGTGGAAGGCGTCTTCCGGTTGAACGACCGTTCGATCGACGCGCTGATGACCCCGCGGACCAGCATCGAATGGCTTGATCTGCAGGACGATCCCGAGGAGATCTTTGAGCAGGTGCTTGCTAGCGGTCATTCCCGTTTTCCTGTGGCCGATTCGAACCTGGACAATGTCATCGGCATCATCACCACCAAGGACCTCTATGAGCAAAAACTCAGCGGCGCTCCCTTTGACCTGAAAGTCCTGGCTCAAAAGCCGCTGATCATCCCCGAATCCACACCGGCTTCCAAAACCCTGGAAATGGTCAAGGCTGCAGGGGTGCATGAAGCCCTGGTCATCGACGAATACGGCGGGCTCCTCGGCATGGTGACCCTGTTCGATGTGCTTGAGTCGATCGTAGGCGAAATTCCCAGCCAGGATGAAGAAGCCACGTCTGAGGTTGTGCGCCGTGAAGACGGCTCCTACCTCATCGATGGTCTGCTGCCGGTGGATGAATTCAAAGAACTTTTTGATCTTGACGAGCTGCCCGACGAGGACAAGATCGGTTTTCAAACCGTGGGCGGATTTGTGATGAACCAGATCGGCGCAATCCCGCTTCCGGGTCAACATTTTGAGTACAACAATCTGCGCATTGAAGTAGTAGATATGGACGGCAAACGGGTGGACAAGATCCTTGTCAACGCCCAACCTGGAACAATTCCCGCAGTGGATTCACCGGAGTAGACCATTGATCCCCATCAAACTGCGTATCAGCGGATTTCTCAGCTACAACCAACCGGTCGAAGTCAGCTTCGAAGCCTTTGACCTCGCCTGTATTACCGGGTCAAACGGGGCGGGCAAGTCTTCCCTTCTGGATGCGCTCACCTGGGTGCTTTTTGGCGAGGCCCGCCGCCGCGACGATTCGATCATCAACCACCAGTCGAACACTGCCGAGATCCGCCTTGATTTTGCCTACGAGTCCAACATCTACCGCATCCAACGCAGCAAAGCCCGCGATAAATCGGTGGTGCTGGAATTTTCGATCCAGGGCGAAGACGGCCGCTGGAAACCGCTGACCGAGCCGACCTTTCGCGCCACCGAGGAAATGATCCGGCAGACGCTGCACCTGGATTACGAGACCTTTGTCAACACCTCCTTCTTCCTGCAGGGCAAGGCGGATCTTTTCACCGAGCAAAAGCCGGGCGACCGCAAACGCATCCTCGCAAGCATTCTTGGACTGGACGTCTGGGAGGAATACAAGGAGGAGGCAGCCCGGCGCCGCCGCAACTGCGAGCTGGACCTGGCGAACGTGGATGGTTCCATCGCCGAGGCAAACAACGAACTGAATCAGGAAGCCGAACGCAAAGCCCGCCTGGCACAGGTGGAAAAGGACTATGCCAACCTCAAGCAGCTTCTGGACGTAAAGAAACAGGTACTCGACCAGCAGCGGCTCATCCAGGACCGGGTTGTATCAGAGCAGCGCCAACTTGAGAAACAGGCGGCTGAACTCGTCCTCCGTCGCGGTGAATTTCAGAAACTGCAGGACCGTCTGGCGACACGCGAAACCGAGCGCAGCCAGTATCAATCTTTGCTGGAGCAGGAAAGCGAAATCCGAGCCGAAAATCAGCGCTGGCAGGAAGCCCGTGCTGCCCTCGAAAAATGGGAAGCGCTGGCGGTCAACTTTCACCAATTCGAGCAGCAGCGCAGCGGTCCGTTGTTGCAGATCGAATCAGAGCGCAACCGCTTGCAGCTTGAATTGAGCAACCTGGCAGCGCAGAAGGAAAAAGCGGATGCCCTGATGGCAAGTCTGCCGGATTTGCAGGAACAATTCAGCCATTTCCAGGATTCGGTCAATGCGCTGACCGCGCAATTGAACGCCCGTCCGCTGCTGGAAGAAGAACTGCGCAACCTGCAGGGTCAAAAAGCGCAGGCGGGGACGGAAAATCAAAACCTTCTGCAGCAGATGAATGAACTCAAGGAACGCATAGCAGAATTGGATGAGGTCACCGGGGCAGCCTGTCCCGTCTGCGGCAAACCGCTTGAACAACACGACCGCGAGTCATTGATTGCCGAGTTAAAACTCAAGGGAACGGAGATGGGTGACGCGTATCGTAAAAATAACGCGCTGCTTGAGCTCTGCAAGAAACGCAATGTCGAAATTGAAAACGATTTGCGCACCCTGCAGCGCGCGGATGCCGACCTAAAACTGCAGCAAAGGCTCCTGGATGGAAAGCAGGCTGAGATCGAGGGTATCCAGCGGGATCTGGCAGACTGGACTCAGAACAGATTGCCCAGGCTGGCTGAACTTCAGAAGAAAGTGGATGAAGGCGATTTTGCAGCCGCAGAGCGTGAAATTCTAGCCGGGGTGGACGGCAAACTCAAGGCATTGGGGTATGATGCCGCAGAGCATGAAGCGCGCCGCAAAGCCGAAGCCGACCTTCGCGGCAGCCAGGAGCGCATGATGGATTTGGAGAAAGCCCGCTCCGCCCTCGTACCCCTGGAACGTGAAATCCTGGAGCTGCAGCAAACCCTTAAGACCACACAGCAAAACCTGCACAAGGCTGAAGAAGAACACGCCGCAGCAGAGTCAAAGCTGGCAGAAGACACCCGCGGGCTGCCAGAAATTGGAACCCTGGAAAAGGAATATTACGTTCTCCAGGAGCAGACCAACACGCTGCTGAGAAACGTGGGTTACGCCCGCAACCAGGTGGATGTTCTGGAAAACCAACGCGAACGTCTGGCAGGTCTCAAGGTAACCAAAGACGAGATCAATATTCAGATCGCCAACTTGAAGACGCTCGAAAAAGCCTTCGGCAAGGACGGCATTCCCGCGCTGCTCATCGAACAGGCGCTGCCGGAAATCGAGACCCACGCCAACGAGATACTCGACCGGCTCAGTTCCGGCGAGATGTCGGTGTCCTTTGTCACCCAGCGACAATTTAAAGACAAAAAGCGCGAGGATCGCAAGGAAACTCTGGACATTGTCATCCAAGATGCAGCCGGCAGCCGTGAGTATGAGTTGTTCTCAGGCGGCGAAGCTTTCCGCATCAACTTTGCCATCCGCCTGGCGCTCAGCCAGGTGCTCGCTCGGCGTGCCGGGGCGCGCCTGCAGACCCTGGTCATCGACGAGGGTTTTGGCAGCCAGGATGCTGACGGACGCCAACGCCTGGTGGAAGCGATCAACCTGGTCAAACCGAAATTTGCCAAGATCATGGTTATCACGCACCTTGAAGAGCTCAAAGACGCCTTCCCCGCGCGCATCGAGGTGACCAAGCTGCCCAAAGGATCTCAGGTGGAGGTGCTCGTCGCATGACGGACATTCCTTTGCGCCTGGGATTGCAGCAACGGGTGATGCCGGGTTACCGGGTAGCCTTTTTTGACGCCCTGGCAGTCGCCTGCACAGGCGGCCTGGGGGTGTTTTTCGGCGAACCGCGGGCTGAGGAAGCCATAGAAACCGGGGAAGAGCTGCGCGCAGCCGTTGCCGCTCACGCTCAAAACCTGCACATTTTCCGCGGGCGGGGATATTTCTGCCTGCAGCCCAATTTCATCCAGTGGCTCGAGAATTGGCAACCCGAAGCGCTGATCGTCGAAGCCAACACCCGTTACCTTTCCACCCCGGCAGCGATTGAATGGATGCACCTGCACAACCGCCCGGTGATCGGATGGGGGTTGGGTGCACCGGATGCCAATGCCATCGACAGTACCCTGCGAAGCCGTTTTCTGCGCAGCCTGGACGGGGTGATCGCTTATTCGCAAGCCGGGGCAGATCAATATATCGCCGCTGGCACCCCTGCTGAACGGGTGTTCATCGCCCCCAACGCGGTAACCTTCAAACCCCAAACCCCTGCTCCGCTTCGTCCGCCGGCTTTCACCGCCGGCAAACCCTGCCTGTTGTTCGTGGGCAGACTGCAGGAGCGCAAGCGGTTGGATCTGCTGCTGGAAGCCTGCGCTGCCATGCAGTGCGGCATTGCCCCTCGGCTCATTATTGTTGGCGACGGCCCCGACCGCTTCCGCCTGGAGCAGCTTGCCGATCAACTTTACCCGGAGACCGAGTTCGTGGGAGCCAAACACGGCGTGGAACTTGAACCCTATTACCTGGCGGCTGATCTGTTCGTGCTGCCGGGAACGGGCGGGTTGGCGGTTCAGCAGGCTATGGCGCATGCCCTGCCGGTCATCGTAGGCGCAGCCGACGGCACCCAGGGCGAACTGGTGCGGCCAGACAACGGCTGGCTGCTCGATGAAACCGATGCCACTGCCCTCGAGCAAACCATCCGCCTGGCACTTTCCGATGTTCCGCGGCTGCGCGTCATGGGCATCGAATCCCGGCGCATCGTTGCCGAAGAGGTAAACATTGAACGCATGGTGGAAGTGTTCGCCGGTGCGGTCCATTTTGTCACCTCGCACTCCCGGAAGGGCTATTAAGATGCACATCCTTCTCGTCGCTGACGGTCGCAGCCCGATCACCCGCCGCTGGATCCAGACCCTCAAGGCGATGGAGCACCAGATCACGCTTATTTCCACCTACCCCTGCGAACCGCCGGAAGGCGTGGAAGCCATGCTGGTGATGCCGGTGGCGTTTTCTTCTGCATCAGGCAGCCAGGCGGGAAAATCAAAAACGTCCAAAAAAGGACTGATCTCCCGCTTCCGGCCGCTCTTCTCAGCGCTGCGTTACCGCCTGGGTCCGCTCACCCTGCCTCGATACGGCAGGAATTTTTCCCGGCTGGTGAAGGAGCTTTCCCCTGACCTGGTACACGCTTTGCGCATTCCCTATGAAGGCATGCTAGCACGCTACACACCGCAAGGAACACCGCTCATCATTTCAACCTGGGGCAATGACCTCACCCTGCACGCCCCGGCAACCGCGCGCATGACAGAACTCACCCGCAAGACCTTGCAGCGCGCCAACGGTCTGATGGCGGATTGCCAGCGCGATATTCGATTGGCGCAAGCCTGGGGCTTTGATGCCGCCAAACCCTCACTGGCGGTGGCGGGCAACGGCGGGCTGGACCTGGACGAAACCGATGTCCTCACGGAAGAAATTCGAAAGCTGGAACCGCTGCAAATCATCAACCCGCGCGGCATGCGCTCCTACGTGCGCAACGACACCTTTTTCAGGGCGGCGGCTCTGGTGCGGGAAACACACCCCGAGGTGCGTTTTGTGTGCGCTTCCATGGCAGGGCAGTCTGAGGCTGAAGCCTGGGTCGAAAACCTGAACCTGCAGGATACGGTCAAACTGCTGCCGTACCTGGACCAGGCGGCGCTGTGGCAGGAATTTGCCCGTTCGTCGATTTCGGTCTCGATCACCACTCACGACGGCACGCCCAACACCCTGCTCGAAGCCATGGCGTTCAGCTGTCTACCGGTGTGCGGAGATATCGAGTCCATCCGCGAGTGGATCACCCCCGGGGTGAACGGCTTGCTGGCTGATCCGAACGATCCATACGCTGCGGCGGAGAGCATCAACCTGGCAATCGAAAACAGCGAACTGCGCCGCAAAGCTGCAGAGATCAACCGCAGCCTGCTCAAGGATCGGGCTGAAGTCCACCGCGTGCGGGCACAAATCACCCGGTTTTACGAAACTTTTCAAAAGCCCCAGCGTTTTTAATGTGTGGGGAAAGAATCTTTTGATGACTTCACAAATGAACACTACCAGGATTTCACTGGTTGACCGGGCCTGGCAGTCATGATCCGCAAACTTGCATACAAAATTGGCAGATTCATTCTGCTCATGGTTTTACTGCTCACCCTGACGGCTTGCAACCTACCTGTTAAGGTGCTGTGGTACACCCCCAAACCCACCCTTGACCCCGCCATCTTTGAGCAGCAGCACACACCGCAATTCTCGCAGCAGACCCCTGAAGCTCCGTCGGTTCCCACCAGCCAGGCACTCTTCCCGTATGATCCCAATGTCTCGGTTTCATATATTGCCCAATCAGGGGATACCCTGGCGGTGGTGGCAAAGCATTTTGGCGTCTCGCCGGATCAAATTTCCTCCCCCAATAACCTGCCTCAAACCGGTCTGCTCCCTCCGGGTCAGCAGTTGATCATCCCCAGACCACAGGAAGCCGCCCCCTATGTTGACATTCTGATGCCGGACAGTGCGGTGATCAACTCACCCTGCAGCAGCGAATTCGGCACTGAGGCCTTTATTACCCAGTCAGCAGGCTATCTCAGCCGTTATACCCAGACTGTGGACGATCGCTCGCTCACCGGAGCACAGATTGTCGAGCTGGTCGCCGAAAACACTTCGGTCAACCCCATGTTCCTGCTGGCGTTCATTGAATTCCGCTCCCATTGGGTTACCTCCACCCCGGCAGCGCTGGACCTGGTTCACCCGCTGGCGCTCAATACTCCCCGTTACGAAGGACTCTACCTTGAGCTTTCGCTGACAGCCAAACTGCTCAACACCGGGTATTATGCATGGCGCCAGGGACAGATAAGCGAGCTGCTTTTTGCCGGGGGAGGTTCGGTGAGGATCGCCCCGCAGGTGAACGCCGGTACCGCGGGAATGGAATATCTCTTCTCGCAGCTTTTCAGCCAGGAGACTTTCGACACCGCGCTCTTTGGCAGCCAGGGCTTTCTGGCGGTCTATAAAAACCTCTTCGGGGATCCATTTGTATGCGCTTCGAAGATCGAGCCGTTATTCGCATCAGGAGTACAGGCTCCCATTCTCGAGCTACCCTTCGCGCCAGGCGAACCCTGGGCTTTGACGGGGGGGCTGCACGTGGATTGGAACTCGGGTACCCCCTGGGGAGCGCTTGACTTTGCACCGATCACCGGAGAGAAGCCGTGCGTGGTTTCCCGCGCCTGGGTCACCGCTTCTGCAGCCGGGGTGGTTACCCGGTCTGAACAGGGCGTGCTGCAGATTGCCCTCACCGATCAAAAGCAGCAATTCACAGGTTGGAAAATCCTGTACATGCACGTGGCTGCGCAGGACAGGGCGGCGGAGGGCACCATTGTCAATACCAATGACCGTATCGGTCACCCCTCTTGCGAAGGCGGTGCTGCCACCGGTACCCACGTTCACATTGCCCGCATGTACAAAGGCGAGTGGATCGGTGCCGGCGATCCCTTCCCGTTCATCCTCAGCGGCTGGGAAGCGCTGCCGGGAGACGTGCAATACCAGAGTCAACTTGTCAAGGACGGTCAGGTGGTGACATCCCGGATCGACGGGATGTATACCTCTCAGATTGTGCGATAAAGACAATCTGAAAAGATGTTTTACCGCAGTCGAAACCTTGTATAATTTATACAAATCAGATCAGCTTGAACCCATTCGTAAGGAGGAAAAATGAAACTCTCGGCACCTACCACAATTGTCTGGTGGATCTCCCTTGGTTTGGGAGCATTGGGAGTCTTGCTGTTTTTGAAGATCATCAAAATCGCTGTACTGACACCGTATACTTTCTGGCTGGTGGCAGCCGGACTGGCATTGCTCCTGCTGGCAACGGCGTTGAAAAGACTGTAGATTCATCGAGGAAAAAAACACAACCAGAGCAATTTCAGAGCTCTGGTTGTGTTTTAAAAGTAGATCACTGCCGCTTTAGAAGATGGTCGGTAAGGGTTTACAAACACACAGCTTCGGAAGAGGATCAAACCATGCAGAACGTTTCCGAAAAGGTCAGAGGACTGATGGTGGGCGCTGCATGCGGAGATGCACTGGGCATGCCGCTCGAATTCAAGGCACCGCGCCCGGTTACATCACTCTGCCGAGAAATGACACGCGGACGCCTTCCGGCAGGCACCTTCACCGATGACACTGAAATGGCGCTGGCGGTGGCTGAAAGCCTGCTGGCGCATTCACCTCTGGACGCAAAGGATCTGACGGACCGCTTTGTCACCTGGTACCAGTTCCGCCCGCCGGATGTGGGGATGCATACCGCCAAGGTCTTGAACCTGGTAAGCGAGGGTGCAGGATGGGAAAACGCCTCTCTGCGCGTGCAGCAGGATAACCCCTCTGCCGCGGGCAATGGATCGTTGATGCGCGCCTGGCCGATCGCCGCTGCCCGCCATGCTGACCTGGGGCTGCTGATCGCCGAATCCAGGCTGCAATCGCAAATCACCCATGCACATGCTGACTGCGTCAATGCCTGCGTGCTGCTCAACTTACTCCTGGCAGATCTGATTCACCGCGACCAGTCCAAACCGCCCAACCTGGTATTGCGGGAAAGCCTGGCCAACTCGCTGAACAAGGTTTCTCTGGGGGAAGATTTTGAGATGATGCTTAATCTGGCGCCGGTACGCCAGCGCGAGCAGCTTCAAAACACGGGCTGGGTGCGGCACACGCTGGAAAGCGCTCTCTGGGCAGCACTCAATTCGCAGACATTTGAAGAAGCCCTGGTCAATGCGGTCAACCTGGGGAACGACGCCGACACCACCGGCTGCGTCACCGGAGCCATTGCAGGCGCCATGTACGGTATCGATGCCATCCCGGCACGCTGGAAGGATGCGCTCCACGGCGAATATCCCCTGCATTCAGGGCGGCTGTGGTTCGCCAAGGACTTTATCCAGCTCGCGGATGCTCTGCAGAACTTAGAATGATTTGTGGGGAATCAGCCCATCAACAGGCGCAGGTTTTCCTGCCAGGATGGAATCTTCAGTCCAAACGCATCTTCGAATTTCTGAACCGACAATCCCGTCTGCGCTGGACGCACGGCAGGGGCGGGAAATTCGCTGGTTTTGGCAGGGATCAGCTCTTTGACGGTCTGCCCTTCTCTGTCCGGGTCGAGCGCCAGGATCTGCTGCGTCCATTCAAAGCGGCTGGCTGACCCGGCGCCCGCCAGGTGATACAGCCCAGCATGTTCTACCAGATAGTCAACAGCTTCATTTCTTCCCTGAGCAAGCACCTGGGTGGTGGCTTCAGCAAGAATGCGTGAGGAAGTGGGGCTTCCGATCTGGTCGTCCACGACACGCAGGGTCTGCTGCTGGTGTGCCCACTGCAGCACCTTGGTGACAAAGCCGCCCTGCCGCATGCTGTACACCCAACTGGTGCGCAGAATGAGGAATGCGCCGCCCGCGTCCATCACGCGCTGCTCACCCTCCAATTTTGACCTGCCGTACACGTTCAGGGGATTCGGGGTGTCAGACTCAACATAATCCGAGCCTTTGGTGCCGTCGAACACATAATCAGTCGAATAATGGATCAGCGCGCCGTTAAGTTTTTTGACTTCTTCTGCCATCACTGCCGGGGCTTCTGAATTGATCTTGAAGGCAAGTTCAGGCTCGCTTTCCGCTTTATCCACGTTGGTATAGGCTGCTGCGTTTATGATGATCTTCGGCGCAACGGAGTGGATCAAAGACCGCAGCGCGTTTGAATCGCCAAGGTCGATCTCCGGGTAATCCGCGCAGGTCAGTTCGCCCAGCGTGGAGAGCGTGCGCTGCAGTTCCCAGCCGAGCTGTCCGTTCTTGCCGATCAAAAGCATGCGCAGCATGATCAGCCCTTTACCAGTCGGCGCAGGTAGATGCCGTAATTGTTATTGTTCACCGCCTGGGCAAGAGACAGTAATTGATCCCGATCAATGAATCCCATGCGGTAGGCAATTTCTTCGACACAGGAGATCATCAACCCCTGCCGGTCCTGCACTGCCTGGATGAAATTGGCAGCCTGGAGCAGCGATTCGTGTGTCCCGGCGTCCAACCAGGCAACGCCGCGGCTGAGCGTGGAGACCTGGAGCTGCCCTTTTTCCAGGTAGATCTTGTTCAGATCGGTGATCTCGATCTCACCGCGGGGGGAGGGTTTGAGAGATTCGGCGAGTTGCACCACCTGGCGGTCATAGAAGTACAGCCCGGGAACGGCGTAATCCGATTTCGGCTGTTTGGGCTTTTCCTCCAGGCTGATGGCTTTCCCGCTGGCATCAAACTCAACCACGCCGTAGCGTTCCGGATCCCTGACTTCGTAGGCAAAGACCCTGGCGCCTTCCTCAAGGCTGGCTGCTTCCTGCAGCTTCCCAACCAGCCCGGTGCCGAAAAAGATGTTGTCTCCCAGGATCAGGCAGACGGGTTCCCCGGCAATGAATTGCTTGCCAACAATGAAGGCATCCGCCAGGCCGCGGGGTTCGTCCTGTCGGGCGTATTCAAAGTGCACCCCCCATTGCGAACCATCGCCGAGCAACCGTTGAAAGGAGGGCAGATCGTCCGGCGTGCTGATCACCAGGATCTCGCGGATACCCGCCAGCATCAGCATGGAAAGGGGGTAGTAGATCATCGGCTTGTCGTACACCGGAAGAAGCTGTTTGCTCATTGCGAGCGTCAGGGGGTTCAGGCGGGTGCCTTTGCCTCCAGCCAGGATGATACCCTTCATGCTGCCTCCCTATTTGCGGTTGTTGTAGTTCTTTTCCACCCAGGATTGGTAATCCACCTGCTTGCGGATGGATTCCACCCATTCCGGATGATCGATGTACCAGGCAACGGTCTCGCGCAGCCCGCTCTTGAGCGTGTGCGCCGGGCTCCATCCCAGGTCGTGCTGAATTTTGGCGCTGTCCATGGCGTAGCGCCTGTCGTGACCCGGGCGGTCCTTGACGAATGTGATCAGGCTGCGGCGTGAAGATGACCCGGGCCGGAATTCATCCACCAGGTCGCAGATAGCTTCCACGATCGAAAGATTGGTGGGTTGATTCCCTCCACCGATGTTGTAGCTGCTGCCGTTGGCAGCCTGCTTCACCACCAGCAGGATGGCATCGCAGTGGTCCTGAACGTGCAGCCAGTCGCGCACCTGACCGCCGTCGCCGTAAACGGGCAGCGGCTTTTGTTCCAGTGCATTGAGAATGATCAGCGGGATGAGCTTCTCGGGGAACTGGTAGGGTCCGTAGTTGTTTGAACAGTTGGTCAGGGTGTAGGGGAAACCGTAGGTGTGACCGTATGCCCGCACCAGGTGATCGGAAGCCGCCTTCGAAGCCGAATAGGGCGAACTGGGGGCGTAGGGAATGTCCTCCGTCCAGGCCGGGTCGCCCGGTGCCAGTGTGCCGAAGACCTCATCGGTGGAAATATGATGAAAGCGGTATGCGCCCGAGGTCAACCCTCTGCCGGCGGACCAAACTTTCTTTGCCGCATCCAGCAGGGTGAAGGTGCCCACGATATTCGTCTGCACAAACTGGCCGGGGCCAAGGATGGAACGATCGACGTGGCTTTCGGCGGCAAAGTGCACGATGGTGTCGATGGCATGTTCCGCAAGAACACCCTCTACCAGGTCGGCATCGCAAATATCGCCGTGCACAAACTGGTAGCGGTTCTCATCGGGCAGGTCGCGCAGGTTCTCCAGGCTGCCGGAATAGGTCAACACGTCCAGGTTGACCACCTGAACATCCGGCTCGTCACGGAGAAGGGTTCGAATGAAATTCGAGCCGATGAATCCTGCACCGCCTGTGACCAAAACGTTTTTCATCCCGCCTCTTTCTCAGTCGTAGAGTTCTGC
>JBDKSE010000001.1:0-78154 GCA_039683035.1 Anaerolineaceae bacterium | reverse complement strand
GGGAAGGGGGAAAAGCATTAAATTGTGTAATTTCGCCGCTTTGCGGCGAAATTACACAGAAAATGGGCAAAATTTGAGAACCACGAAGGCTGTGCCGCCGAAACAACCCAGATTTTCAAGGTGGTCGTTTTGAAGACAACGGTCTTTCAGTGACTGTTTGGAATCCGTGGCGTGAGGCGGATGGGGGCGTCAGAGTTCAACGGCGGATGAACCCGCTGACCATCGATCGACATGACGCGGCTGTTGGCGAAGTAGCCAAAATCAAATGCGGTGGGATCGCCGGCTTTTTTACCTGGAATGGGCATCAGGCGGGCGGTGAGGGGTTTGCCCAGGCGGACAGCCAAAGCTGCCATGTCCCAAAGGATGGATTCGAGCGCCTCCAGGGAGACATCTCCCGGCAGGGGAACGGTATCCAGACCGGTGCCGCAGACCGCGGAGAAGAGCAGCAAATCATGGATATGCAGCTTTCCTTCCGCGGCTCGTTGAGCAAGCAGAGAGTCTTCCAAAACGGGAAGCATCAAACCGTTGTAGCCGGCGCGTTTCCAGTTACCCTGGCTGAGTGTGTCGGCGATGACCGCTGCAGACGCCAAAGCGCCAGATCGACCGAGCTCAATGCCCAGGGCTTCGACCGCAGCGCCCAGTGAGCAATTTGGATCGGGAAAGGGGGCGGGAGAAAAATCAAAGCCTTTGAATTCGACGGAGTATTCATCCGCCAGAGGTTGGATACGGCTGGCAACGCCGGATGCAAATCCTTCAAGGGTTTGCAGGAGAAAATCGCGCTGCAGCTCCAACGGCCGACCATCGCGAAAAGCAGCCAACACGGCATCTCCGCACTCGATGGCAAGGGAAAAAGCAGGTTTTGTGTTGGCGGTGGAATACGATCCAGGGTAAAAGGGACCGTAAGGCCGGGTATTTGCCAGGGCGGCAAAACGCAGGTTGGCAAAACCGTCGGGCGTGATGGTGGAAGCTTCTTTGATGGTTCGTGCAGCAGCTCGCAACGCAGCGGGATAAATGAAGTTCTGATCCGCGATCACCGAGCCAAAAAAGGCATCGGGGACATGCTGCAGCAGGTCAACAACGTGGTCGTGGCTGGGTGGGAATTCCGGCAGGGAGGGACCGCAGGAGGCGTAACCGAAACCAGCATCCCTGGCAGAGGCGGAAAAAGACAAGGCGAAATCCTGTAAGGCAGAAAGCTCCTGCGATTCCACCATCAAGGGGAAGGGTGGGGTGGAGATGCGTGTGGACTGGACTTCGATGGAGCCGGACGCCAGACTCTCGCGGGCATCGCTGCAGAATTCAGCCAGATGACGAACCTGGACACCGTCAGGATCGAGTCGTGGATCGACAAAACAGGTGATGGAACGGATCTTCATTGCGACCTCTGACGAACGACTTCAAAGAGGAGAATGCCTGCAGCCACGGCAGCATTGAGGGACTCGAATTGACCGGGCATGGGGATCAAAATGCTGTCATCGCTGTACTGGCGGGCTGCAGCGCTGACTCCGTCCGCTTCATTTCCAATGACCAAGGCGACAGGCTGCCGGAGATCCTGCTGCCAGAGGGACTTTTTGGCCGCTGCGTCTGCAATCATCAGCTTCAACGCGACAGGTTGATCCTTGCATAGACGCGCGATTTCGTCCCAGGTGAGGGTTTGCAGGTCAAGCCGAAAGTGGGCGCCCATGCCAGCCCGCACGACCTTGGGTGCGAAAAGGTCGGTGGTTTCGGGGGCGGCGATCACGCGCTGTACGCCAGCGGCTGCTGCCGAACGCAGCATGGTGCCGGCATTGCCGGGATCGCGGATCTGATCCAACACCAGGACAAAATCCAACCGGGAAGCTGCAGTAAGTACGGGCATGGGCATGACGAGAAGAATGCCCTGCGATGTCTCCGTTTCGCTGACCCGCTGCAGCACGTCTTCCGCCATCGAAATGACCGTTATGCCTTTGGACTTGAAATTCTCCACCAGACGCAGACCCCTTTCCGAAAGGCAGTCGCTAAAATAAACCTCCACCGGCAGTTGCTCCTGGAGCCAGGCTTCTTCAGCAAGCCGGACGCCTTCGACGACGTATTGTCCGTCTGATTCTCGGACAGCGCGCTTTTGCATCAACAAACGCAGGCGTTGAACTTTTGGATTGTGGATGGAGGTGATCTCTGGCATGGCGAATCCTGAAATTTACGAAGGATAAGATCAATTGTACTTTTAAATTAAAAAGGGGCGGAAGACCGCCCCGGGTAGTGCGAAAAAGAACTAAGCTGATTTGGCTTTGGTGACAACCGCTGCAAAAGTCTGCGGGTCGCGGGCAGCGAGATCAGCCAGCATTTTGCGGTTCAGGAGGATGTTCGCTTTGCGCAAACCAAAGATCAACTGGCTGTAGGTAATGCCATTGATGCGGGCACCCGCGTTAATACGGGTGATCCACAAGCGGCGCAGGTCGCGTTTGCGCATGCGGCGATCGCGGGTGGCGTACCACATGCTCTTCAAACGTGCTTCATTGGCGCGCTTGATCAAACGATGGCGTGAACCAAACTGGCCTTTGGTATAGGCTAATACTTTTTTATGCCGCAGATGACCCTTGGGGCCACCCTTTACACGTGCCATAACTGACTCCTTTGCGAACCCCTGGGCGCCGGTTCATCAACCAGTTGCATGCACCCAACAGACGCACTAAAAACGGATACGAACGGTCCAGCCCGACCTATTTCATGTTGGGGGCGAGACGCTTGACAACCCGAATGGTCTTCTTGCCTTTGACTGTGACCATTTCAGTGAAGAGCGCTTTGGTGCGGTCCGAGGTGCGGCGGCGCAGATGGCTCTTGCCACCCTTGGTGCGGACCAAGACGCCCGACCCGGTCAGGCGGAACCGTTTGGAGGTTGCCTTGTGGGTCTTCAGTTTGAATTTGCCTGTCTTTAGCTTGCGTGGCACAGCGAACTCCTTTAACAAATATCGCGGTTGTTTTCGCAACCGCGAATTATACCAGAATTTTCACAGGGTGGAACGGGTTATGCAGTTTCCTTCGGTTCTGTTTTTTCGGGTTCGGCAGCTTTTTTCTTGACGGAGCGCGAGGGTACCAGAACCATACTCATGGTTCTGCCTTCCATGCCGGGTGCCTGCTCAATGGTGGCAACATCCGATAATTCCTCAGCGATCTCCTTCAGATCTTCGAGGGCGATTTCAGGGTAGGTGATCTCACGGCCGCGGAAGCGGATGGTCACACGAACCTTGTTGCCATCGGCAAGCCAACCGCGGGCGTCACGGGTTTTAAAACCGCGGTGATGCTCGTTGGTCTTCGGGCGCAGGCGGATTTCCTTGACTTCGATCTTGGTCTGGGCTTTGCGTGCTTCGCGTTCCTTCTTGGTGCGTTCATAAAGGAACTTGCCAAAATCAAGAACGCGGCAAACGGGGGGATCTGAGGTGGGGCTGACTTCCACCAGGTCGAGCTCTGCATCCCGGGCGATTTGCAGTGCTTTTTGGATCGGGACTACGCCGTAGTTTTCATTGTTGGGTCCGATCAAGCGGACTTCCGGCACCCGGATCATTTCATTTACGCGAAAACTCTGTGTACTGATAGTGCTCTCCTTAAGCGGATAAATATTTAAGAGAAGCCCGTCAAAGAACGGGCTTGATGTATGTAAATCATACCACATTCAAAGCTGTGGAGTCAACAAAAAGGCAGGCTGAATATAAAAAGGCTCGCGATTTTCACCGCGAGCCATTCTTCTTAGATCTTCTTTTCGATTTCTTCGGACGCCAGGGCGATGAAGTCAGCCAGACTCATGGGCCCGGGGTTTTCGCCGCTGCGCAGGCGCAGTGCGACCTGTCCGTTTTCCATTTCCTTGTCGCCCACAACCAGCATGTAGGGGATCTTCTGGGTTTGGGCGGTGCGGATCTTGGCATTCATGCGCTCGGCGCGGTCATCGACCGATGCCCGAATACCTTTTTCCTTCAGTTTGGCAGCGATTTCCTTCGCATAGTCAAGGTGACGGTCAGCAATGGGGATGAGAACCGCCTGCTCAGGCGCAAGCCAGGCCGGGAAGGCACCTGCATAGTGCTCGATAAGCACGCCGAGGAAGCGTTCCGTGGAGCCGGTGACGGCGCGGTGAAGCAGTACCGGGGTGTGTTCCTGGCCATCCTCTCCGATGTATTTACAGCCAAGGCGGCCGGGCTGGATGAAATCCACCTGGATGGTGGAGAGCTGCCAGTCGCGTCCGAGAACATCGCGGGCGATAAAATCAGCCTTGGGACCGTAGAAGGCGGCTTCTCCTTCGGCGACAAAGTATTCCAACCCGCTGGCATCCATGGCAGAACGCAGGGCGGCGGTGGCTTTATCCCACTTCTCATCGTCCTGAACGTACTTGCCTGCCTTGCCTTTAAGCGAGAGGCGCACGCGGTAGTTGCTGAAGTTGTAGGTATTGAGCACCTCGCGGATCAGGTCGAGGGCAAGCTTGAATTCGCTTTCGATCTGGTCAGGCGTGCAGAAGACGTGGCAGTCATCCTGCGTGAGCGAACGCACCCGCGTGAGCCCGGTCAGTTCTCCGGTCTTTTCGTAGCGGTAGAGCGTGGCAAACTCGGCGAAGCGCAGCGGCAGCTCGCGATAGGAATGCAGCCCCATCTCGTTGTACAGCGTCATATGGCTGGGGCAGTTCATGGGCTTGAGGCGGAAGGTCACATTTTCGTCGACCATCGGCGGGAACATGGAGTCCTTGTAATTGTCGTAGTGACCGGAGCGGCGGTAGAGGTCCTCCTTGACCACGTGCCCCGTCCAGACGTGCTGGTAGCCGTAGCGCGTTTGCGTGTCGCGGACGTATTTTTCCATCAGGTATCGCAGGATCTCACCTTTGGGCGTAAAGAGCGGCAGACCCGGGCCGACATCCTCGGAGAAGTAGAACAGTCCGAGTTCCTTGCCCAGCTTGCGGTGATCGCGCTTTTTGGCTTCTTCCAGGCGCCAGAGGTAATCCTTGAGCTCCTGCGGCGTTTCCCAGGCGGTGCCGTAGATGCGCTGCAGCATGGGACGTTTTTCATCACCGCGCCAGTAGGCGCCTGCCACCGACATCAGCTTGACGGCATCGGGGTTGATCTCGGAGGTGTTCGCCACGTGAGGTCCACGGCAGAGATCGGTGAAGGTGGAATCGGTATAGAGCGAGATTTCGGGCTTTTCCTGGATGGGATTGCCATCTTCATCAAACCCGCCGGATTCGAGACCCTCGATCAGTTCAATCTTGTAGGGTTGATCGTGGAAGATCTTTTTGGCTTCATCGGCGCTGACCACGCGGCGGACAAAAGCCGCGTTGGATTTGATGATCTCGCGCATTCGCTTTTCCAGCACCACCAGATCATCCGGGGTGAGCGGACGGGGAAGGTCAAAATCGTAATAGTAGCCCTCCTCGATGGCGGGGCCGATGGCGATTTTGGCTGAAGGGAACATTTCGAGCACAGCCTGCGCCATCACATGCGCGGTGGAGTGCCTGACGCGGTAAAGATGTGAATCCTGGTATCTTGCTTCTTTTAATTCGGGCATTTGGTCCTCCTTTGAACCTGACGAGAATTGGTTAGGAGGGGGGTTAAACAAAAACCCCCACCCATTCTGGGGCGGGAGTGATCTCACGCGGTTCCACCCAGATTCACTGCGCTTTGACCTGCAGCGATCTCGTGCGACCGGTAACGGGGTCAGCCGTGCGCCTTACTTGGGGGATCCTTTCTGGCAGCCACTCACAGGTGGTTTTCGCCGTTTGCGGTTGAGGAATTCACACCTTGCATCCTCTCTCTGAAACCGTCAGGACGGTTACTCTTCCTGGTCAACGTGTTATGCGGGTATTATACCCATTTGGAAGGGGGAAAGCAAGGAGAAGTGCAGGGCTTTTGACGTCTTTGCCGTCAAAAGCCCTGCAGTGTTGACTGGGGAAGAGCGGATCCGCTTCTACTTGTTCCTTTTGAAGCAAATAAAAAGCGCCACAATGAATGCGGCGCTTGTATCACCCGGGGGTCTGGGTTTCACAGACCGCCTTTTTGGGTGTGGGCGGTATAGGACTCGAACCTACGGCCTTTGCGATGTCAACGCAACGCTCTAACCAACTGAGCTAACCGCCCGAAGTGGTCATATTATAATGGCGAACATCGGAATTGACAAGAAATTCACTACCGCGTGTCACTTTTTCCAAACTTCAACCATCCTACTACTATCTCTTTTATTGGAGCGATCATGAATCTGGACTTTACCCTTTCCCAACCCTCCAGCCAGGAAGAATTCAACTATGATGTTCTGATCATCGGGGGCGGACCGGCGGGAGCTACCGCCGCCATCTATACCTCGCGCGCCGGACTCAAAACCGGGGTGATCGACCGCGGTCTGACTGTGGGCGCACTGGGTATAACATCGAAAATCAGTAATTACCCAGGCGTGGCAGGCGAGGTCAGCGGTGAGCAATTGCTTAAGATAATGCGCGACCAGGCGGCTTCATTCGGAGCCACCTTTATCACCGACAAGGTGGTGGGGGTGGACCTGACTGGCGAAGAAAAAACCGTGATGGGCAACGGCGGTACGTACACCGCACGGGCGGTGATCCTGGCAACCGGATCGATGGGGCGTGGAACCCGCGTCAAGGGCGAGGACGAGCTGCTGGGACACGGCGTGTCCTATTGCGCCACCTGCGATGGTGCCTTCTTCCGCAACAAGGAAGTGGCGGTCGCGGGAAACCATGATGAAGCCATCGAGGAAGCCCTGTACCTGACGCGCTTTGTGGACAGGGTCCATTTCCTCTGCCCGACACCCGCGTTGAAAGCGCAGCAATCATTGGTGGATGAAATCCAGGAAAACCCCAAGGTAAAGCTTTATGCCGGGGCAGCGCTGAAGGAAGTGCTGGGATCGGAAAGGGTGGAGGGAGTACGTTTTGGCTTGCGCGGAGCCGACGAACAGACCATTCCCGTTTCAGGGGCGTTCATCTACCTGCAGGGCGCCAAACCGGAGACCGAATTTCTGATGGGGCAGTTGGAAACCGAGCAGGGGTATCTTTCGGTAAACAAGGAATACCAGACCTCGATCGAGGGTGTGTACGCGGTGGGCGACCTGTTGAAGGATCACGTCAAGCAGGCGGTGGTGGCTGCCGCCGACGGCGCGGTGGCAGGCATGGCAGTGGAAAAATTCCTGCGCAAGCGCAAATCGCTGCAGGTGGACTGGTCAAAGTAAGGCCATTCCAGAATCGGACAACTCCTCGCGGCAGATTTATTTGTCTTGTTTTCTCATTCGTATAAGTGTTTGATTTCGCTGCGGAGCAGCGAAATCAAACACACTTTTTAAGGTTCTTCCCCTTCCCGGTTTGGCAAGGGGGCAGGGGGATGGGCTTGCGGGAAATACCGTCAAATTTCGGCGGATTTTGTAAAAAAGAGGCTGTTCACTTGTGAACAGCCTCTTTTTTCATTCGACGTTTACAACGCCGGCCCAAAGAATGGTGAACTTGGGCTGGCTTTTTTCCTGATTGGGCGGCGCGAGGTGTCCGATGGCAATGATGAACTTCTGACCTGAGATGAAACCGATGAACTGCTGTGAGCCGTAAAGCGGAACCAGGTTGGGAGCGTTGACTGTATAAAGATTTACGCCGGGCTCAAACGCCATGGCATACATCTGGTCCTTGCCCAGAATGATCTGGATGATATTGGGTGCTGTAATCCCGCTTTCTTCAGGCAGCGTGAATTCGAACCCCTCAGTGGAAATGATGAACCCCCTGCCGCTGGCAATGTTGTACTCCAGGGGTTCACCGCCCGCGATGGCCTGCGTTTGCCAGTGAGCTTTGTCGATCAGTAAAACCGGAAGTTCGAGCTCAGGAGTGATGGAAGACATATCAGACAGATTCCCTGGGTTTGCGAATGGATCGGAGGACAAAGATGACACCGGTGGCGATCAGGAAGAGTGCGCCCAGGGCGCGGATGAAAAGGGTGCCAAAGAGAGCGGCGAAGAGCGAGAAGAACGCCAGGCTGACCACACCGATCCAAAGGCCGGCCTGTCTGGAAGCGTTTCCCCAGTTGCCGTACCAGGCACCCAGGAAAATGCCGAACCCCGTCGCTGCCGGGATGAGCATCCAACCGTACGCCCAGACACCCCAATCCCTGGAGATGGTATTGTAGAGGAAGAGCAGCCCAAGGACGAGAATGATGGTACCTGGAATGAACAACCCCGACAGCCCGTGCCGCGATGAAGGCCAGATGAAGGCTGGCAGGAAGAATCCGATGCCGCCGATAACGAAAATGAGCGGCCACCACTGATGGATCTGAACGCCTGGAATCAAATTCAAGACGATCAAAATTGCACCCAGTGCGAGCAGGATGATGCCGGTAAGAAAACCACCCCGATTTAAATCATTCATCTTGGATACCTCCTGAACAAGTTAAAATAATTATAGAGGAAATTTGAAAAAGGGGGAACAAAGCACAAGCCGATTGGGTTTTCAAAGTAGAGCTTCATGGTATAATGACCGCCAGTTTGGAGAGGTAGCGCAGTTGGCCTAACGCGCCCGCTTGGAGAGCGGGTATACCGCAAGGTATCGTGGGTTCGAATCCCACCCTCTCCGCCTTAACTAAAGAGAATAGAGAATTGAGAGTCGAGAGTCGTGAAAAGCAATTGTCCCCAGGTCGTAGATGAGCCTGGGGATTTTACTTGCCTAAAGACGAGAATTGAGAGTGGAGATTCGATAGTCGTAAAAAGCTGTTGTCCCCAGGTCGAAATATGAGCCTGGGGATTTTTGTGATGAAGAACAGTGATAAGTGAATAGGGATTCGTAAGTGCTGCAAGCACCAGGTTGCTGATGAGCCTGGGGATTTGGTATTTACTTGTCCGAAAAGAGATGTGACGATTATCGATTTTCCATTCTCGACTCTCATTAAAAAGTGATTGGCCAGCATAGGGGGGGTATGCCAGCCAATCTCTAGGGAGGGAACTAACGCAACCGCATCTCGTTTCCAATTTGCAGTTGCTCGGACACCTTCTTTTACCAATAAATGTGTCTTGAAGATATATTACACCAAATTTGTCTGAATTAGATTAGAGGAGATTAAGAATCTTCACGCTTGGCGGCAGAAAACCGCTGCAGCCAATCTTCCACTTCCGAGGGAGTGAGGGTTGGTTCTGCTTTTCCTGCAGCGGACTGGGCGGAGGAGAGCACGTTCACCATTCTGCGGGCAAATTCGGCGGATTCGATCACTGTCATGCCCAACACCCTGGCTTCCGCCTGGATGCGGTGATCGGAGCTGACCAGCGAGTCATTCCGCACGGAGGTCCCTTTCTGGTGCAGGGAACGGATGATCGCGTCATCCGCGGAAGTTCCCTTGCGGACGAAATGCACCCGTACCAGACCGCCGCCTTGGGCAGATTTTTGGGCAGGGGGAGCGCCGTCAAAGTAAAGCTCGGCGCGGCTGCGTGTCAGGCGGCAATATTCCTGCAGCATGGAAATCAGGCTTGGTTCATCGTCGAGATCTGAAAGTGAAAGACCCGGGATATGGGGAATAAGGTTGTGACCGTCGATAACGTAATTCACGCGCGCCTGCCTTTGAATGATCGTACCATGATTCTATGCTATAGTTTTAAGATGAGGATGAGCATGGGATGAAAAAGTGGCTGCCCTTTTTGCTGCTCAATGTGATCCTGTCAGCGGCAGCGATGCTGATTGTGCTGCTGATCTGGCAGTCGCGGCACCCGCTGGCATTTCAAACGCCCGTTCCGCCGGCGAGCGGTGCGCAGACCGTCTCGGCCAGTCCGGCAGCGCCGGATTCAAAGAATCAATCCATTGAAATCCAAAACGTTATCGGAGCGGGTGATTTGAACCTCGAAGCCGTTACGCTGAAGAACGCCGGAAAATCAGCCGTGGATCTATCCGGCTGGTCCCTGAAGAGCGAAAACGGCAGCGTGTTTACGTTCCCGTCTTTCACGGTATTTCCAGGAGGCGCTTTCCAGGTGTTTAGCCGATCTGGAGTCAACACTTCGCTGGAGTTGTACTGGGGATCTCCGGTTTCCCTGTGGACCAGCGGGGCAAAGGTGACGCTCACCAACCCGTTTGGAACCACAAAGCAGGAATTCAAGATACCGTGAGCCGAAACGGGAAATTACTACTCTGGCGCGCACCCCGGCCTCTTTTCGATTACAATCAGCGCGTGTGAAAGAGTAAAAGGATAGATTGTTGAACAGGATCAATTCATGAGCCAGGCATTATACAGAAAATGGCGTCCCCGGAAATGGGATAAGGTAGTGGGACAGGATCATATCGTGACCACCCTGAGGAATGCGATCGCGTCAGACCGGGTTGGACACGCCTACCTGTTTTCGGGTCCACGCGGGACAGGCAAGACAACCACAGCCCGCTTGCTGGCGAAGGCGGTCAACTGCCTTTCGCCAGACCTGGCGAATCGTCCCTGCGATGCATGCGAGAACTGCCTGGCGGTGAACGAAGGACGATTTCTCGACCTGATCGAAATTGATGCGGCTTCCAACACCAGCGTGGAGGATGTGCGCGACTTGCGCGACAAGATCAATTTCTCTCCTTCCGCGGGCAGGTTTAAGGTTTACATCATCGACGAAGTGCACATGCTTTCAACGGCAGCTTTCAATGCCCTATTGAAGACCCTTGAAGAGCCCCCGGCGCATGCCATCTTCATCCTGGCGACCACTGAAGTACACAAAATCCCCGCGACGGTGCTTTCGCGCTGCCAGCGGCACGAGTTCAGGCGGATCCCGGTGAGCGAGATCGTCAAGACGCTCAAAGAGTTGGCAGAAGCGGAAAAGATCGAGTATGACGAGGAGGCGCTGCTGCTGATTGCCCGCCAGGCGACCGGAGCGATGCGCGACGCCATCTCGCTGCTGGACCAGCTTGCCAGTACAGGCTCCCGGATCACCCTCGACCTGGCACAACAGGTTCTGGGCACAGCGACCAATCTGCTGGTGACTTCGCTCATCAGCGCCATTCAGAAAGGCAATACCAGCGCCGGACTGGAAACCATCCACCAGGCACTGGACGGAGGAAGCGACCCGCGCCAGTTCGCACGCCAGACGGTGGAATACTTGCGCAGCCTGCTGCTGATCAAAATGGGTAACGAAAAGCAGGTGGATGCCACCGCTGATACGAAAGGCCAGATGAAGGCTGCCGCCTCGGCAGCCAGCGAAGGAGACCTGATCCGCTGGATCAACCTGTTCAACGCGGCGATCAACGACCTGCGCACGAGCTGGCAGCCCGGATTGGCGCTGGAACTGGCGTTTGCCCAGGCGATCCAGCCCGCAGCCGCGGATGTGATCGAAAAGCCGGCCTCAGCAAAGAATGTCGTCTCTACTCCTGCGCCTTCCTCTGAAGTGAACAGGATGGAAACGCTGCGGAAGGTCCCTGCGGCTGAACCAGCGCAGAAAAAGCAGGCTGCCCCAGCCGCAAGTGAAGCCCCGGCTGAGAAAAAAGCAGGCGAAGGACCCAGGCAGTCCGGATCAGCGCAAATGATCCTTTCCAACTGGGGAGCCATTTTGTCGGAAGTGAAGAAGCAATCGCGCAGCCAGATCGGTGCGCTGCTCAACAGCCAAAAACTGATCCAGGTGAGGGAGAATGTGCTGACCATCGGATTTGCCAGCGAACTGCTGAAATCCAAGATGGAAACTCAAGAGAACCTGGAAGTCACGCGCAAGGCGATCAAAGAGGTGACCGGAGTGGATATGGAAATCCGCTGCGTGGTTGCCACCAACAAAGCCGGCGGTGATCCGGCGAATCTGGATATCGACAATGATGGCATTGTGGGTGCGGCGTTGAACCTGGGCGGAAAATTGGTGCACCGCGAATAACGGTGCGCATGATCAAATAAAAGGAGATAAACCATGGCAAAAGGATACGGCCGGCCGGCTGGTGGGGGCATGGGGGGCGGCGGAATGATGAATCAGATCAAGAAGCTGCAGGAGCAGATGGAAGCAGCCCAGGCAGCCCTGGCGGAAGAAACCGTTACTTCGAGCGTGGGCGGCGAAGCGGTGAAAGTGACCATGACCGGCGACCAGCGCTGCCGCGCGGTGGAGATCGACCCCGAATTGCTCAAGGACGCTGACGCTGAAATGCTGCAGGACCTGATCCTGAGCGCGGTCAACCTGGCGCTGGACGATTCGCGCAAACTGGCGGAACAGAAGATGGGTCCGCTTGCGGGCGGCATTCCGGGTATGGGATTCTAGGTTAAGCAGGTGGTCAAATGCCATTGATCCCCGTTCCGCTTCAGAACCTGGTTTCTGCGCTGGAGCAACTGCCGGGAATCGGTCCGAAAACCGCTTCGCGGCTGGCGTTCTACCTGCTCAAGGCGCCGGATGAATTGGCGCAGCAATTGAGCAGCGCCCTGGCGGCGTTGAAATCCGGCACCGGAACCTGCAAGGTGTGCTACAACATCACGCTTGCCGGACAGGACCTGTGCGAGGTGTGCGCGGATGAGAAGCGGGCAGACGGGACAATCTGCGTAGTGGAAGATGCGATGGATGTGCTGGCATTGGAACGCACCGGCGGGTTCTTCGGCAGGTATCACGTGCTGCAGGGGGTGCTTTCGCCCATTGAAGGGATTGGACCGGACGATTTGCGCATCCGCCCGCTGATCGAACGCGTGAAGAGCGGGGAGGCGAAGGAGATCATCCTGGCGACCAATCCAAGCATGGAGGGGGACGCCACGGCGCTTTACCTGCGGCAGCAACTGCTGCCCCTGGGGGTGCATGTCACGCGGCTGGCGAGGGGCCTTCCGATGGGAGGCGACCTGGAGTATGCCGATCCCAATACGCTGCTGCGGGCGCTCGCAGGGCGGCAGGAGATGAGTTAACAGATGAGGTTTCGCTTCAGTGCAGCGAAACCTCATCTCTTTTAACCGGGTAAGGCAGCGATTTCTTCAAAAATTATGAGGTTACAGTAAGTCGCACCTCTCAATTACTCCTAAGCGCGCTTGAAGGCGGGGATTTCCAGGGATTGGCCGCCGGAACTCACGGCGTAATAGGGGAGCCAGACGACGCCGAAGACATCCATGAAGATGTTGCTCTTCGTTGGGGCGAGCGGGATTTCGGTCACCTGCCCGGCGGAGGTACTCCACCTGGCGTTGACAGCATCCAGTTCGCTGGCAAGGTTCTTTTGCATTTCGACAAGCTGCTCCTTAAGCTGCTCAAGGGATTGCTTTTCTTCGTTCAACTGGTCCTTGGCTTCAGAAGCCATGCGGACTTTGGTCACAGAAGAGGAAAGGCTGCGCTTGCGCCCAGTGAGCATACCCAGGATGGCAGCTCCTCCAGTGGCGACGGTTTCCATGGTGCGGTTGCTGACTTTCCGCTGGGCATTCTGCACATCCATTTCCTGCGAATCGATCTTGCGCTGGAGAGCCTGGATTTTGGTGTCATACTTCTGATTGACCTTGTCCAAATCTGCCTGCTTTTGGGTGTTGATGGCTTCGGCAATCTGCTTCTGAAAGTCGGCATCGGAGACTTCAGGTCCAACGGTCACTTTCAGCGCCTGGTTGGATTTAAGCTTGATGGTACCGGTACGGAAGAGCCATTCGACAAAGTCCTTTTGCATATCGGCGACCCGTTTTTCCTGGCTGAGGAATCCCGGGATCAGTCGGAATTGAGAATTCGGCTGGGGTGAACTTTGCAAATTTTGAGAGGGGATCTCCGGCCCGGCGAAATTCTCCCACTTGGTGAGACCCATCCCCGGGTCTTCAACAATGGCTGACGTCTTGCGTCCATAATCCAGGTTGTACTGGCGGTTGGTGTATCTCACCTCGGCCTGGGCGAGCAACGCCGCCCGGTAAACCAATCCAGATGCCTGACTTGTGCCGGGAAGGTTTGCTGCAGCGGCTGCTTCACTGACACCCAGATTGTTGGACATGAAGTATTCGGTGATGGCGCCTGGAATGGCTGGGCGGCTGGTGCTGACTCCGGTCTGGGCGGCAGGGGCGGGCGTAACTGCGGCTGCTCCAATTGTTGGGGAGGATGCAGGTGCTCCGGCTACGGCGGCAGGCGCGACGTTCGATGCACCGATCAACTTTAATAGCGCCGGGATCTGAGTGCGGGTGAGCGGTCCGGCGAGGTAGTTCATCGTCCAGCGGGTGCCAAAGAGTGCCGGTGCTGATTTATACACAGAGTGATAGAGAAAAACCCGTTTTCCGAGTCCGGAAATCAATTTATCAATGGAAGGCAGATCCACATTTCCGCCAGCGGAGGAAAGACCATCGAGGAGCCGGGCCTTGTCCTGGTCGGTTTGCAGGCGGCCGATCAACCAGGTACCGGCGTTGGAAAGCGCCTTGTAATCCACATCCACCGGGTTCTGGGTCGCCAGCAGCAGACCGAGCCCGAAGGCGCGCGCCTGTTTGAGCATGCGCATCATGATGGGTTTGCTGGGCGGGTTGGCAACAGGCGGAAGGTAACCCACGATCTCATCGAAGTAGAGCAGAGCGCGCAGGTTGCTCGTGCCCTGCTGGCTGCGCATCCAGGTTTCGACGGCAGCAAAGAGCAGGGTCACAAAGAACATGCGCTCGGTGTCGCTCAGGTGGGCGATATAGAAAATGGCATGGCGCGGCTTGCCGGATTTGGTCTTGAAGATCTGGGCAATATCCAGCGATTGACCCTGCTGCCAGACCTGGAAAGAAGGCGAAGCCAGGAAATTGTTCAACAGCAGCGCCAGGCTGAAGCGTTCCTTCTCAGGATAGAAGCTGTCCATGGGGAAGGCGCCCAGGTTCTGCATGGGGGGATTTTGCACCTGCAGGATGAGATCGGTGAGGGAGAGAGACTTGCCATTAATCCAGGCGGTTTCGATGAGGTTGGAAAGAAGGATATGCTCGCGGGAGCGCAGCGGGTCGATATCCGTCATGCCGATCAAGCCCAGGAGGGCAGTGACGGTGCTGGTGATGCGTTCGCGCAGCACCTCGCTGTTCTCCTCCCATGGAAGGTCGGGAGCAGCAAACGAGGAGACGATATTCACCGGCATCCCCGAAGTCGATCCGGGGGTGTAGATCTGGAACTCTGCTGAATCTGCCAGTTGCTGGATCTGTTCCGGTCCCATGCCCCAATCGGCAAGACCCTTGCGCCACTTGTCAGCCGTCTCCTGTGCCAGTTGGGGTACTGATTCGCCCTGCTGCCTGGCGAGCTCCGGGTCGATCCAGGGCTCAAAGTCAGAAGGAAGCAGCGAGGGGAAATGAAGCAGCAGGTTGGTCAAATCTCCCTTGGGATCGATGATCACCGCAGGCGTGCCGTGCAAGGCAGCTTCTTCAAGCATGCCAATACACAAACCCGTCTTGCCGGAACCGGTCATCCCTGTGACTACGGCATGCGTGGTGAGATTGGAGGGATCCAGCAGCAGAGGGTCGGCTGTCAAAGCACCGGCTTTGGGGTCGAAAATCTTTCCGAGAAAGTAATTCGAATTTTGAGGAGTCATGCTTACCGCCTTTATAGAAGAGATGCTTCCAGCATGAATGTATTATGCAATAAAACCGCCCGGATGAGTAGCCTTGCTTGTTCAAAACTGGCTCAAATCTTGTACGCTCACAATCCTCTCCAAAATGCATCCGTTGTATAATCACCTTGGACTTCTGGTGTAAAGGAAAATCCCTTGCTTGATATTCTCTATTCCGCCATCCACTTGATCAACGGGCTGCAAAAACCCGAACTTCCCGGGTTGATGGTTCTGACACCTCCGCGGAATTCCGCCAGGGGTCGCGAAAAAGACCTGTTATTTGGATATTTTTACGCTCCAAACCTTCCCGCAGAGGAGTATGCCCGGCAGGAAAAAGAGTTAACGGAAGCTGCAGCAGCGTTTTATAAGTCGCCCGGCACCGTGACTTCCGGCATGCGGCAGGTTATTGACAGGCTCAATTCGGAATTAATGATCCGAAATCTTGACCGCGGGCAGGAAGGCAACCGGGTCAGTGCTTCCCTGAGTCTGGCGGTGCTGCATCACGGCATGCTCTTTTATACCAACCTCGGGGGACTGCGCAGTTTTGTGATCACCAAAAAAGAGACACTGGACAGCCAGGAATCTGACCTGGCCAGCCGCGGGTTGGGGATCAGCCAGAACATCACTCCGCGCTTCCAGCAGATGGAAATCAACGCCAACGACCTGGTGATCCTCTCACCTGCAGCTCCGCTTTCATGGTCTGCTGCGTCGCTGGCGGGCAGTGCTGAACTCTCGGTGGAAGCACTTCGACGAAGGCTCTCCAACCAGGCGGGTCCGGAACTGAAAGCCTGCCTTTTCCGCTTCGTTGAAGGCACCGGCAAGGCGCTGCCGCTCAACTTAAGATTTGCCCAATCAGAAACGCCCACAGTACAAACAGCCCAGGTGCAGGCTGCTATTGAAGAAACGAAAGTGCTGCCTGCGGTTGGATCAGCGGCAGCCTCCCTTGAGCTTGAGAGCGGTCGTTCCGGATCAATGACTCCTGAACCTGCCATCAATCCTATCAGGCAGCCTGAACAAACTTCAACCGCATCCCGCCCGGCAGCCGAACCTCAACAAGGCGAACGCATTCACCCATCCACCCTGCAGGTTTCTGCCACTGAAAAAAGTTTCCGGCAAGTGGAACGGATCCGGACAGCCAGCACGAAGCCGGCATTTGATCCTGACCGGACGAAGCAGGCTGCAGCCGGGGCAGTTCAATGGATCAACGAAACCACCGCGAAAATCAAGGCCTGGGGGGCAAAATTAATCGGTCAAACGCTTCCAATGGAAGGCGAGGCGCCTGTTCACCTTTCGACCGGAGCCATGCTGTTGATTTCCATCCTGGTTCCACTGCTGGTGGTGGGCGTGGGCGCTTCTTTTTACGACCGTGTGGGGCGCACCCAGGAGTTCGATCAGTACCTGGTTAAAGCGCAGGAATATGTCGTTCAGGCGGATTCACAACAGGGAGATGCTGCCGCGCGTTTGACCAGCCTGCAGCAAGCCATGCATTGGCTGGATATGGCGGGTAAATACGGCACCTCTGCCGATTACGTCACCATGCACACCCAAGTGCAGAGCAACCTGGACGCTCTCAACGGCATTCAGCGTTTGAATTTTGTGCCGGCGCTAGACCCGGTGCTGGAGAGCGGAGTGGTGATCCGTCAGATGGTTGCCACTGCCACCGATTTATACCTGCTGGATGGAACATCGGGAAAGGTGCTGCGTTACTTCTACGCCGGCAGTGTTTTCCAAAAGGACAACTCTTTTGACTGCGGACCCAATGCGAGTCCTTTGGGTAGTTCCATCGGACCGGTGGTGGATATCACGGCGCTGCCTTCGGGCAATTCTCTGGGTGCAACCCTGATGGCAGTCGACAGCACCGGAGCGATCGAATATTGCACACCCTCGCAGGCTGGCATGGTCAATGCCCTGAGCGCACCGGATGCTGGATGGGTGAAGCTCCAATCCATCGCCCTTTCACAGGGAACCCTTTACGTGCTGGATTCGGGCAACAATGCCGTGTACCGGTATGAAGGGAACGGCACTGAATTTCCTGACAAGCCCTCGCTCTACTTTGATGAGCAGATTCCCCAGCTTGGCGAGGCAGTGGACATCGAAGTCAACGGCGACGAGTTGTATATTTTGCGCTCGAATGGCGAAATGGTCGAATGTACCTACAGCGCTCTGAAGGCGCTCAAGGCGACCGAATGCCAGGATCCAGCTCCTTACGGCGACATGCGGGCAGGTCAGACCCCGCAGGCAGTGACCTTCCCGGAGGTGCAGTTCATCCAGATGCACATGACACAGGCGCCAGACTCCTCACTTTATATTTTGGATGCCAAGGGAAAGACCATTTATCATTTCAGCCTGCAGCGCAATCTGCAGAAAGTCTTCCTGCCGTCATTTGATAATACTGCCGTGGCAAAGCTTGAACCCAGCGCTTTCGCTGTTTCACCGGGCAGATTGATCTTCGTGGCATTCCAAAACGAAGTCCAGTTCACGCAACTTCCATAGGCAAGCGCATGAATCCCACCTTTGACAGCATCGACGAACCGACCCTCCTGCTCGATGAGGACACCGCGCGGCGCAACATCCAGATCATGGCGGAGAAAGCCCGCAGGTTGGGCATTCGTTTCAGACCGCACTTCAAGACCCACCAGTCTGCAGTGATTGGGGAGTGGTTCCGCGCGCAGGGCGTGGATCAGATCACCGTTTCCTCGGTGGAGATGGCGGAATACTTTGCAGATCACGGTTGGCAGGACATTAACATTGCTTTTTCACTGAACCTGCGGCAACTGGCACGTATTCAGGCGCTGGCAAAGAAGGTTCACCTGGCGGTGCTGGTGGAGAATGCCGAGGCGATCCGCGCCCTGGATGATGTCGCGGGAGTCACTCTGGATGTATGGCTAAAAATTGATGTGGGAGCCCACCGTACAGGGTTGGATTGGCAGGATGTGGATACGGCTGCATTCCTCTGCCGGCTGGCGGATCGGAACCCGGCGTTGAAACTGAGAGGTCTGCTGACTCACTGCGGTCATACGTATGCTGCCCATTCAAAGGCAGAGGTCATTGAATTGTTCAGCGAAACGATCCTCCGGCTGCACCATTTGAAGGAGCAGCTTTCCGAACGAGGAATCGAACCTTTGGAGATCTCCGTTGGCGATACGCCGGGCTGCACTCTGGCAGAGAATTTTGAGGATGCCGATGAAATCCGCCCGGGGAACTTTGTTTTCTTCGATGTTCACCAGTTCTCCATCGGGGTTTGCAGTTTCCGCGATATAGCGGCGGCGGTCGCCTGCCCGGTGGTGGCAGTGCACCCGGAGCGGGAGGAAGTGGTCATCTACGGCGGCGCGGTACACCTTTCCAAGGAGACGATTGGCTGGCAGGGCATTGAAACCTATGGCTTGGTAAGCGTACCTGAGGGGATGGGCTGGAGCGAACCCGTGCCGGATGCCTACGTCGCCAGATTATCGCAGGAGCACGGCATTTTGCACTTTCCACCGGCTGCGATGCGCAAGTATCCCATTCATGTGGGCGACTTGGTGATGGTGATCCCTGCACACTCATGCCTGGCAGTGCAGGCGCTGGGTCAGTACCGCACACTGGAAGGCTACAAGATCAGGACCATGCTGCATCCATATGCCGGAAGCACACCTGTAGAATAGTTTCGGTGAAGTGTGGGTCAGAATAAGTAGGTCAGTGGAACCGGCGTGAACGTCAAAATGAATACGATCAACGCCAGAACCCCCAGTGCTTTGCGTTTGCCATCCAGGGGTGTGATCTGGTCAAGCGGTTCGGCATAGCTGCGCCCGAAAAGAAAGACCAGGAACGCCCACAACCACCAACCATTCCATACAAAACCCAACGCAGCGAGCGCCACCAGCACCACCGGGAACATGCGGCGGGTGGTTTTGGTGCCGAACAGAAGATGGAAGATATGCCCGCCGTCCAGTTGACCTGCCGGCAGCAAATTAAGCGACGTGACCAGGAAACCCGCCCATCCCGCCCAGGCGACCGGGTGGATCATCACATCCACACCCCCCAACGGGGTGGGCATGGCAGTAAAGAAGTAGCGGATCCAGTATAGGATGGGGTTGACGCCGCCGTAGCTGGCGGGAGCGGGCAGGAGCTGACCAAAGCGCAAGTATTTGAGGAACAGGTAAAGCAGCGAATTGCCCTCGATCTGGAATGCCTGCCCCTGCTGGACCACCTGGGGCAGGGTATCCAGTTTGGAGAGCGACAGTCCGATCACCATAACCACCACTGAAACGACCATCCCCGTCAGAGGTCCTGCGACACCGATATCCATCAGCGCGCGCCTGTTCCTGGGAGCATCCTTCATACTGATGAAAGCGCCCATGGTTCCCAGGGCGGTGAACGGCAGGGGGATGAAGAAAGGAAGGGTCACATGGACCCCGTGAGCGCGGCCGGCGAAATAATGACCGAGTTCATGCGATGCCAGGATGGCCATCAGGCTGACGGCAAAAGGCCAACCTGCCTGGAGGACTTTGAGTACTACCTGAACCGGATCGGTAGTGTTCAGGGGCTCATTACTGAACAACCAGCCCGAGGTGATGACGCTGATGAGCGTGATGATAAACATCACCAGGTTGACGATGGGGCGCGATGGGGAAGGCGCGGGTTTGGAACGGACCAGCAAAATCACCTGCTGGTCTTTCTCAATCCGGAAAAGGGGGGTCAGATTGTAGGGCGTCAGCCAGGCGGTCAGTTGATCGTACGCAGCAGCGCTGTCCGGGGCAATCAAATGCCCGCGATAGCGGTATAAGAATTCCTTGCTGCCCAGGGTGATGTCTTCAACGGCGAAGATTCGCCTGACAATCAGGTCAACCGTTTCATTGCTTTGAGTAATATCCATTCCAACTCCACGATCACAATGATCAAAGGCGGGAATGAATGGGAGTCGAACCCACCGCGGCCCGCAACGCGACCCGCCACCAGTTTTGAAGACTGAGGAACCCACCGGGATCCATTCACTCCCACAGGTAAGGATACTCAAGGCAGGTTAAATCTGCAAGAGTGAACTGGGCTGCGTATTTCTTGTTCTAGAAGAAGGGAGTAAAGAACCAGGGAAGCAGGGAGATCAGAGCGGGCGCCAGGAGAGTAACGACCCATCCGGCAAAAATGCCCACCAGGATGCCTGCGAGAATGTCGGAAAGGTAGTGCACCCGCAGGCTCACCCGAGCCAGGCAAACAAGGACGCACCAGAAGGAGAGCACGATTCCCAGCCAGACCGGCGCATAGGCAAAGGCGAGATACGCTAGCATGGCTGTGCGGGCTGCATGACCGGAGGGAAAAGAGTGCGGATCGGTGTTGCGGTATATGGCACCCCATTCGCCTTCGGGACGTTTGCGTCCAATACGGAACTTGACTATCAGGACCATCACAGCGAGGATGACGATGGTTCCCGCCATCAAAACTGCCATGCTGTGCCAGGGGTTGCGTGTGAACAGCCACAGGATGAAGACCGCGATCAGATTGAACCACGAGTCGCCAGAGTGCGCAACAAAAGCTGCAGCTCTTTTGATCCACCCATCTTGTGACTGAAGGTGGAGTTTGCTGGTGTACCGAAGGTCGAGATCATTCAATCTTGACAACATGCGCTCCATTTTACCTTATCGCGCCAAATGGTCAACGACAGTTCACAGTTTGGTAAGGTTAATTGACAGCCCCCTGACATAACGTATAATTTTTCTACTGGGAAAGTCATTCGTCTCCCGGATCTCACATCCTGACATGAGTAAGCCAATGACAAAACACGTGATATCGATCTTGTGCTGCGCTGTTCTCCTCATGAGCGTGTTCCTGAGCGGCTGCCAGGTACAGAATTCTCAGGCAAACAGCGGAAGTTTTGCGGGTCTTTCGATCTCTGCAGCAGACTGCAGCTACGGGGGTGAAATCCGTTCTGTGGCCGCGACGGATCAAAATACGGTGGTTTTTACCCTTTGCCGACCTGACGCAGCATTTTTGGCCAAGATTGCGCATCCCATTTTTGCAGTTCAAGACCGTGAAACACTGAACCAGGCTGGCGGGAGTTCGAAAGCGCTTTCGGATTCCATCAACGGCGAGGGTGCTTTCCGTTTGAAATCATACACTCCGGGCAAGGAAGCTGTGCTGGTTCCGTCAACTTCCTACTGGGGATTACCTCCCAAACCGCAGACCATCACCCTGCGCTGGGTGAACGACCCGATCACGCGTTACCATGAATTCCAAAACAACAATGGCGATGTACTGATCGATCCGCCGTCTGGCTTGATCATGATCATCCGCGAGAGCGAGGGACTCAACGAAATCTCCAAGATCGGATTGAACACTATTTTCCTGGGGATCAACAACAAAGTTCAGCCATTTGACAATGTCAAGGTACGGCAGGCACTGGCGCAGATTGTCAACCGGCAATATATTGCCTCCAACTACCTGGTGCAGGGTTCGGAGACTGCCGACCAGTTGATTCCATCCCGGATCAGCCCCGGCTATTCAGATAGCATTCCATGGTATAGCACCGACTCGAATGCTGCCAAAGCACTGCTCCAGGAAGCCGGCTTTGATTTCAACCAGCGGTTGACCCTGGCGTATCCATCGCAGGGCGTTCCCGGTGTGGACACGACATCCGTCATCGCACAGGAGCTTAAGTCCGAGCTGGCATCCATCGGCGTCACACTGGACTTGAAGCGGCTCTCCGAGGCTGAGCTTCGCTCTGCCATCGCAGCAGGAAGCGAGCAGTTGTATCTTTCATGGCTGGCAGCCGATTACCCGGACGGACTGGCTTTCTATGAAAAAGCATTCATTCATGGGGCAGATACTGTGGGTGGATACTATCCCGAACTGGTGGCAGCAGTGCGTGAGCTCCAGGCAGTGACTTCAGCCGGCGGACGACAGTTGGTATTTGACAAAGCCAATCAAATGGTCAAGGACCTGGTGCCTTTCATTCCCCTCGGACATTCATTGACCTCCGTCTTTGTACGCAACACGGTGAGCAACCTCTCAACCAACGGCTTATTTCAGAATTATGCCTCTGCGAGCGTTCAATCAGGTGAAATACTTGTCTACCTGGGAGATGAGCCAAAGAGCTTTTGGCCGGCGGACGAAACTGATGCCAGTACCTTTACGTTGACCCGTCTGCTCTACGATACCCTGGCGGCGCCGAGCATGGACGGCAAGAGCTTCGATCCTCTGCTTGCCGAATCTTGGGAAAGCAACCAGGACCTCACACAATGGACCTTCCATTTACGCTACGATGTACGTTTTTCAAACTCAGCGCGTTTTGATGCAAACGACGTCGTGGCTTCGTTTTCAGCGATATGGGACCGGTCGGATCCGAATCACAAGGGAAGAACGGGTGAATTCTCGGTGTTCCAGGATCTGTTTGGCCATTTCATCAACTGAGGTATCTGAATTAATGAAAATGCTTCAAGGTGGTTTCAATACCTTGAAGCATTTATTATTTATGGGATCCGGTGGTTAAATGGCGACTGAATCGAGTCGTGAAAGTGCTGATTCAACGATTTTGCGGACGATATCTGTGTAGGTGTAACCGGCTGCGCGGGAAGCGTATACCAGGGACGCCTGTTCAGGATCGGGGTGCATGAGCGGGATGGGGTTCACCTCTAGAATATACGGATTGCCATCCTTGTCCATGCGCAGGTCCATGCGGCAGACATCCTCGAGATTGAGGATTTGCTTGGCTTTGAGGGCAATCTGCTGGAATTCGCGGGTCTTCTCTTCCGGCAGGTCGGCGGGGCAGATGCGGTAGACTTCGCTCTCGAGATCTTCCTTTTGTTCTCGATCGTAAAAGCCGGTGGGGCTGATGATTTCCACAATCGGAAGTACTTCATTGCCGAGAATCCCGATGGTGAATTCACGTCCTTCGATATATTCTTCAACCAGAACCTTGGAGTGGACTGTATCGAGGATCATCCCTGCCTGCCGGATCAATTCCTGGTGGTCTTTAACGACCGCTTTTTCGTTGATCCCGATTGAAGATCCTTCGCTGGCAGGTTTGACGAACAACGGGAAACGTAATCCATGTCCGTCCAGGTCACTCATTGAACTCATTACAAAGAATTTGGCGGTCGGCAAACCAGCATAACTGAACATCTGCTTGGCAATATGCTTATTGTGCGAAAGGGACATGCCCAGTACCCCGGCACAGGTGTACGGGATGCGCAGGATATCCAAAACGGCTGGCATTTGCGCTTCGCGGCTTTCGCCATAATGCCCTTCGCTTGAATTGAAAACGATATCTGGATTGAATTCTATAATCTTACTGATGGACTTTAATTCAGCAGGAAAATACCGTGCCTCGTAACCGATCTCGTTCATGGATTCCAGAATCGTATCGATCGTGAGGCGTTCGTCTAGATCGTCCCAACGTCCAGGAGGATCGTCAGGTGAAACGGGTGCATCCTCTTTCAGGTTTGCCAGAACTGCCACTTTCATGATTGTTGCCACTCCTCAATTGTTTTAACAAAACATGTTGATTATAATAACAATCGAAATCGTGGCAAGAGTACAATTATTAGAGTTTTCACGAAATCCTCAGGTCATTTTTTCTCTCCAGATCAAAGTAAATCGGGGGAAAAAGTACAACTGATTTGGTGATCACTGTCACGTGTTTCAAGTCAACAGAAGTTGTATAAACAATTGACATCTTTCTCACCCGTAAAGCCGCAAGGAGGAACTACTGTATGGTTTGGCAAATGCTGATCGGTTTGGGCATTCTCGCCAGTGCAATCCTCGCCATCCGTACGAAACGCCTGCTCGTGTCAGCCATCTGGCTGGCAGTGGCAAGCGCGCTGACCGCGTTAATGATCTACCTGCTGGGTGCACCCCAGATCGCTGTCATCGAATTGAGCGTTGGCGCAGGACTTGTGACGGTGCTGTTCGTTTTTGCCATCAATATTGCAGGGGACGAACCTGTTGAAATCAGGTCGTTGATTCCGGCGCCGCTGGCGTGGGGGTTGGTGATCCTGGCTGCAGCATTGACAGCCTTTCTTGTGCTCCCCAAGCTTGGATTGCTCCCGGTAAATGCAGTGGATTCAACCAAGGGTTCCATCCTGTGGGATGCCCGCTACATGGATATCCTCCTGCAGATCGCGATCTTCTTTTCCGGCGTGCTGGGTGTGCTGGGTCTGTTGTCTTCAGGCAAACCCAAAGTTGAAGAGGAGGAGTAAGATGACCCTCTCAGTTTCCACCATCGTTCTGATTACCATTCTAGGGCTGGCGGGGATCGCGTTCTACGGCTTGCTGGCTTCGCGCAATTTGATCAAGCTGGTGGTCGCGTTGCAGATCCTGGTCAAAGGCGCAGTCCTGGCATTTATCCTGGCAGGCAACCAAATCGGGAATGTCAACGAAGCCCAGTCGCTGGCGTTGACTGTCATTGTTGCTGATACGATCGTGGCGGTGCTTGGGCTGGCTCTTGCCGTCCAGATCCGCCAGCGCCTTGGCACACTGGATATCAAAGCACTTACCACATTGAAGAGGTAGCCATGGTGAAAATCCTGATTGCTTTGACCATCTGCATCCCATGGCTGGGTGCATTGATCGTCTGGTGGGTGGGAGACAAACACGAGAAACTGCAGCATATTCTGGCTGTGGTTTTTTCGGTTCTCTCCGGGGCTGCTTCTGTCTGGCTGCTTTTCAATGCCGGCAAGGATGCGGTCGTTTTCTTCAGCCTGGGTGATTATTTCGGTGAAGCCAGTTTCGTACCGAACGGGTTGGGTGTTTTCCTGAGCGTGATTGCCGCCTGCATCGGCTCTCTGGCAGTCATCTTCTCCACCAATTATATGAAGGGTGAAGAATCACTGGGCAGATATTATGCCTATGTTCTTTTCTTTATTGGTTCGATGGTTGGACTGGTGCTCACCAGCAACATCCTGCTGATGTTCGTGTTTTGGGAATTTACCGCGCTGTGCTCTTATGCCCTGATCGCCTTTCACAATGACGACCCCAAGGCGGTGGCGGGCGGCGTCAAAGCCCTGATCATCACCTCCATTGGCGGTGTGGGACTACTGCTTGGCGGTATTTTGATCTTTGTCACCACAGGCAGTTATGATATCGATAAATTCCTGGCAGGGGCGGGTCAGATTCCAGCAGGCATTTTGGCTGTGCTGGCTTTTGGATTCTTGATCGCGGCTGCAGCCAAATCGGCGCAATTCCCGTTCCAGACCTGGCTGCCCGATGCCATGGAAGCGCCCTCGCCCATCAGCGCATTGATCCATGCTGCGACGATGGTCAACGCCGGCGTTTACCTGCTGGCGCGCTTCTTCCCGGCATTCGAAGGAGTTCCCTACTGGCGCGAAGCGGTGATGGCAGTGGGCATGGTCAGTGCACTTCTCGCAGCTATCATGGCATTGACCGCGTCCGACCTCAAGCGCGTGCTGGCATATTCCACCGTCAGCCAACTGGGATACATGGTCTATGCCATTGGCGCCGGAAATGTGTATGCCAGTCAGTTCCACCTGCTCAGCCATTCGGTTTTCAAGGCGCTGCTCTTCCTGGCAGCCGGCGCGGTGATCCACAACATTGGCACCCGCGATATGCGTCAGATGGGCGGTGTGGGGAAGCAGATGCCCTTTGTCAAGTGGGTGTTCATCATCGGCGCGCTGGCACTGGCGGGCATTCCCATCCTGAACGGCTTCTGGTCAAAAGAGCTCGTCCTGGAGGCTGGATTGAAGGGCGGACCGGTTTGGATGTACGCGGTGATGGTGGCAGTTGCGGGTTTGACTGCGCTGTATACGATCCGCTGCGTTTACCTGGTGTTCTACGGCGAGCCGCGCTCCGAATATCACGCGCACCCCACCGGTGCAGCGATGAAGATTGCACTCGCTCCCCTGGCTTTCGGCGCAATCACCACCTGGCTGCTGGCGGGACGTTTCTCACTGCTGCTGGGTGAATCCACACTGCCTTTCCACAAGATCGAACCCTTTGGGCTGCGTGAGATGTTCCACGAGGTGCTCAGCATTCCCACACTGATCGCTCTGGCGGTCATTGCGTTGGGCGTGGTACTCTGGCTGATTCGCGACAGGCTGGAAGGGGTGACCCGCGCGCTTGAATGGCTGCGAAAGGCTTCGGTCAACAGCTTTGGATTTGAAGCGGTCAACCGCGGGATCGTTAAAGCCACGCAGGCAACAGGTGAGGGATTGCGTGCGACTCAGACCGGGCTTCTGAGTTGGAATGTACTGGCGATCCTGGTGACGATTATTCTCCTGTTCGCCATTTATGCCCTGGGAGCGTAAACAATGAGCCATAACTTTCCTTACATCTTGCTGATTTTGCTCCCCATGGTGGCTGCGCCGCTGGTCTATTTGATCGGCCGCGCAACGCTGCGCAAAGGTGAAATTTGGGGCATGACCTTCGCCAGGTTGTTCACCGTGGTTGTACTCATTCTTGCAGGCATCGCCCTGTATTTCACCACCCAAAGTGCTGTATCGGGCGGATCCATCAACATCCAGGTGGGTTCAGTTTTCCTGATGTTTGACGGCATGGGGCTGCTGGTGGATGCGGTGGTGATTGCCCTGGCTTTGTTCGTGGCAATTTTCTCCACCAAGTACATGGAAGATGAAGACGGAGAAGAGAAGTTTTACGCACTGTTGCTCATCTGTGTGGGTTCGATCATCGGCCTGGCCGGGTCCTTCGATCTTTTCAACCTGTGGGTCTGGTTTGAGGTCATGGCTGTATCCACTTACTTCCTAGTGGCGTTTTATCACGATGAAACCGCGTCACTGGAAGCCGGGATGAAGTACCTGGTGCAATCAACCCTCGGCTCAACAATGGTGCTATTTGGAATTGCCCTGATCTATTCACAAACCGGCTCGGTAGCCATGGCAGATGTCTACCGGTCACTTGCCAATCCGCTGCCGCTGGTAGGATTGGGCGGCCTGTTGATGATGGTTGGCTTTGGTGTGAAGGCGGCCTTCGTTCCGCTGCACACCTGGCTGCCGGATGCCCACTCGCAGGCGCCCAGCGGTATTTCCGCCATGCTATCAGGCGTGGTGATTGAAGCGGGCCTGGTGGCGATGCTGAGAATGATCAGCATTCTGGGACATGCCAACATTCCCTGGGGATTGATCCTTCTGGCGTTCGGCTGCCTGAACATCTTCCTGGGCAACCTGATGGCGCTGCGGCAAACACAGGTCAAAAGACTGCTGGCTTACTCCAGCCTGGCGCATGTGGGATATATGCTGCTCGGCTTTGGTTTTTCGATGACATTCAAGATCATGGAAGGCGCGCAGGGTGCGTTTTTCCACATGATGACGCACGCCATGATGAAAGGTCTTGCCTTTTTGGCGGCAGGCGCCCTGCTGTATGCGCTCTTCCTTTCACGCGGCGAGCATTCTGCGCTCACTCTGGATGACCTGAATGGCGCGTCACGCAAGTACCCGATCACGGCGTTTGCCTTCAGCGCGGCAGTGCTTGGGTTGGGCGGTTTGCCCCCGATGGCAGGGTTTATGTCGAAATGGCAAATCCTGCTCGCCGGCGCGGGAACGCAAAATACCGTCATGATCATCATCGTGATTTTTGCTGCGCTCAACAGCGTGCTCTCGCTCGGCTACTACGCTCCGATGGTCAACCGTATTTACCGCCGCGAACCATCGGACGCGGTGACCCAAGGTAAACCGATCACCTGGCAAATGGCGCTTCCCATGGTGCTGATGGTGCTCATCATCGTGTTGATGGGTGTTTACCCGAAAGCCGTGGAATTTCTCACCTCGAACGCAGCTTACAGCCTGATGGCGATCTTTGCAGGATAAGGAGAACAACCAATCATGGATATTCTACTCAGCCCCCCTCTGGCTTTTCTAATTTACCTGCCGCTGGTGATTGCAATCTATCTTGTTGGCAAAGGGTTGGCAGGCAAGGAAAACCCGAATCCCACCAAATCCAGCCTGTACGGCAGCGGCGAGCTGGCTCCAACTTCGATTGCCGCTCCCGGATACAAGCCCTTCTTCATCGTGGCATTTTTCTTCGCCATGCTGCACCTGGGCGTACTGGTATTGGGTACTGGCGGGATCAACGTGAAAATGATCGCTCCCACAGCCGGTCTTATCCTGGCGCTGGTTTCCCTGATTTTGGGTTGATTACCGGTATATAAGGAGAATAAATGACGACTCCAATGGTAGGTGTGATTGAAAAGGTTAAAACCTGGGCAAGAGTCAACTCTCCCTGGGTGATCCACTTCAACAGCGGTTCCTGCAACGGCTGCGATATTGAGATTCTGGCAACCCTGACCCCGCGATACGATGTCGAACGGTTTGGCATCAAATTGCAGGGCAGCCCGCGGCATGCGGATGTGCTCATCTGCACCGGTCCGGTAACCCTTCAGGCGCGCGACCGCCTGGTTCGTGTTTATGAGCAAATGCCTGAGCCGAAGTTTGTGGTTGCGGTGGGATCGTGCGGCATTTCCAGCGGGGTGTTCCAGGGCTGCTACAACGTGGTCGGAAATATCGGTGACGTGATCCCGGTCAATGTGTATGTGCCAGGCTGCCCTCCGCGCCCCGAGGCAATCATCTACGGCGTGGTGCAGTTGCTGAAGAGTCTTCAGAATTGAGGATGGGAACAATGGATATTGAGCAAAAACTCCAGGCAGGCGCTGAAATCGTAAAGGAATGGACTCTTTCGAGTTCGGCTCCCGAAACCCACCGGCTGGATATGGTGATTGCCCCCGAGAATCTCAAGAAAGCGGTCGCCGCCATATTGGACAGCCAGTGGGGGTATCTTTCAGCCATCACGGGATTGGACCATCCGGATTATCTGACCGACGATACCGGCGCCAAAAAAGTGGATCCCGAAAATGGAAATCTTGAACTGCTGTACCATTTTTCAGGCGGCGCGGCAGTGCTGACCCTTCGGGTGACCCTGCCGTACAGCGAGGCAGTGATCGATTCAATCTGCGACATCGATCTCGCCGCCCAGCTTTATGAGCGCGAGGCTGCCGAGCTCTTCGGTATTGAATTCCGCGGTTCTCCCAGCACCGAGCATCTGGTGCTTCCGGACGACTGGCCGGATGGGGTTTATCCGCTGCGCAAAGCATTTACCGGTTTGAAGAAAGAGTCGTAGGAGGATGCAAATGATGGGAGCAGAGAACAAACCCGAGAAATTTGTTGTTTCGATCGGCCCGCAGCACCCTGCGTTAAAGGAACCCGGCCATTTTGAGTTTGCTGTGGAAGGTGAAATCGTCACCAGCGCGACCGCACGGCTGGGTTTCGTGCACCGCGGCATGGAAAAAGGCACCGAAAGCCGAACCTGGGTGCAAAACCTGTACCTCATGGAACGCGTTTGCGGAATTTGCTCGGCGGTTCACGCCATGGCATACGCCCAGGGTGTGGAGAAGCTGGCAAAAGTGGAAATTCCGCCCAGGGCGCGCGCCATCCGTGAACTGGTGGCAGAGTTGGAACGCGTTCACAGCCACCTTTTGTGGCTGGGCGTGGCCGCGCATGAAGGCGGGTTCGATACTCTTTTCATGCTTTCGTGGCGTGACCGCGAAACGGTCATGGACCTGCTTGAAACGATCACCGGAAACCGCGTGAATTATTCAGCCAACGTGCTGGGCGGGGTGAAGATCGACATCGACGACACCAAGTCTGCAGCAATCCTGAAGGGTATGGATTTCCTGGAACAACGCACAAAACATTACATGAAGGTGGTCACAGAAGACGAAACCTTCCTCGGACGTACACGCAATATTGGCGCCATGACCCTGGAGCAGGCGCTGCGGTTGGGATCCGTTGGACCCACCGGGCGTGCTTCTGGAGTGCCGTATGATGTACGCGTGGATGCGCCGTACGCCGCCTACCAGGATTTCCCTGTGAGTATTGTGACCGACACCGCCGGAGACCTGGAAGCCCGCTTCGTGGTGCGCATCAAGGAGTTATACGAGACCTATCGCGTCATTCGCGAACTGGTGGAGCACATGCCCGCAGGCGAATTGACAGCCCGCATCCCGCGGCGTATTCCCGAAGGCGAAGTGATCAGCCGCGTGGAAGCACCCAGGGGAGAGCTGCTTTATTTCCTGAAGAGCAACGGCAGCGACATGCCGGAAAGAATCAAGGTACGCACTCCCAGCCTGTGCAACTGGGGATCGATCCTCGCCACCGCGGTTGGACACAAACTGGCAGATATGCCCATGATCCTGGCTGGCATCGATCCGTGTTTCTCCTGCAATGACCGCATGATCGTGGTCAACCGGGGAAGCGACCAATCTCTATGGACCTGGGAAGACCTTCGCCAATACGGAATTGAGTATTACAAATGAACCATTCCATTCCTCCAATTGTTGAACTGCTCCTCTTTCCCGGCGGACTGGTGCTTTTGGCCAGTGGATTGCTGTACGAATTCGTCGACCGCAAGCTGGTAGCGCGTTTTCAGAACCGCATTGGACCGCGCTGGTTCCAGCCACTGGCAGATGTGATCAAGCTGCTGGCAAAGGAAGAGGTCATCCCCGCGGGCGTGGTCAAGGGGCTGTTCGTCTTCCTGCCGATCGTGGCAGTGACCGCCATTCTCACCGCTGCGCTTTATGTGCCCATGTTCGGGTTGAAACCCGCATTTTCGTATCCGGGCGACCTGGTTGTGACGGTCTACCTTCTTTCGCTGATGACCCTTTGCACCGGTCTGGCTGGAGCCAACACCGAGGACCGCTTCTCGCTGGTGGGTGCGACCCGTGCCCTGACGCAAATGTTCTCCTACGAGGCGCCATTCCTGCTGGCGCTGCTGGGACCGGCGATTGCTCTTGGAACCTGGAATATCGGCGAGATCAACGCTGCTGCGCACAATAATCTCTGGTTCATCATCGCTCAGCCTTTTGGATTCATTGCCGCCGTCATCGGGTTGATGGGCAAGCTCGAACTGCCGCCGTTTGATGCACCTGAAGCCGAAACCGAGATCGTGGCCGGCGCATTGACTGAGTATTCAGGCAGGGGGCTGGCGCTCTTCCGCATCGGCCGCGATGTGGAACTGGTGATTGGCTTAACGCTGATCGCTTCGTTCTACCTGGGCGGGCTGGCTTCTCCTCTGGATTTTCTCTGGAAAACGCTTATACTTCTGCTGGTAACAGCTGCGCTGCAGTCGCTCTTCGCCAGGCTGCGTATCGATCAGACGGTGGGTTTGTGGTGGCGGATGGGCTCCATCATGGTGCTGCTGCAACTGCTGGTCATTGTCATCGGCAAATTGATTGCCCCGCTTTTCCCGTTCCTGTCAGGAGGATAATGGTATGACGATCGGATCCATGCTGGGAGACATTGTCAATTCTTTCTTCAGAAAGCCGGTCACGGAGAAGTATCCCTTTGTGCGGAGCGAAACGCCCGATGACTTGCGCGGCAAGGTGGTCTGGAACCCTGAAACCTGCACGGGCTGCGGCTTGTGCGTAAAGGATTGCCCATCTGATGCTCTGGAACTCTTCACCCTGGATAGAGCAGCAAAACGTTACGTCATGCTTTATCACATGGATGCATGCACTTTCTGTTCGCAGTGCGAGGTAAGCTGCCGGTCAAAAAGCATTACGCTATCCAATGATCAATGGGAACTTGCATCGACCTCACGTACACCTTTTGATATCTATTACGGGCGGGAAGAAGATGTCGCCAAGGTCCTGGAAACTGCTTCTCAAGAAAAGACTGAACCTGATCCCGAGGGGTGCGAGTAATCCTGTCTTCCCCCAGGTTGGCGGGCAACACCGCATCGCCTGGGTCGGAGTGGGATCTGAATTGAACGGTGATGATGCGGCTGGTCTTTGGGTGATTCGGGGTCTGGCTCCGATGCTCAAGGGCGAGCCGCATATTTTGTGTCTGGAAAGCGGGGTCAACCCTGAAAATGCCCTGGGTCCGCTGCGCAAATTCGAACCTGATCTTGTGGTGATGGTGGATGCGGCTGATTTTGGAGAGGCGGCAGGAAGCATCCGCTTCATCGACAGCCGCGAGGTCGACGGGATCAGCTTTTCGACCCATTCGCTGCCGCTGAACCTGATCACCGCCTACCTGGGCAGCGAACTGGATTGCCCCGTCTGGCTGTTGGGAATTCAACCTGAAAGCCTGGAATTTGCTGCCCCGCTGACCATCGATGTGCAAAATGCTGTGGACGAAATCATTGTAGAATTATCCAAAATCTCTACTCGAATTGAAGGATCAAAATCATGACAGTTCAGGCGATCGATCCATCCGCTGAAAAGGAAAAGCATCAGGCTGCGTTGACTTCGGTCATTGCCGCTGTGGGTTTGACCACTTTCAAGATCATTGTGGGTGTGCTGACAGGTTCGCTGGGCATTCTGGCGGAAGCAGCCCATTCAGGTTTGGACCTGGTGGCTGCGCTGGTGACCCTGTTCGCGGTCAAGGTTTCCGGCAGACCTGCTGACGAAGAACACACCTACGGTCACGGCAAGGTGGAGAATTTCTCTGCGCTGATAGAAACCCTGCTGCTCCTGGCAACGAGCGCCTGGATCATTTATGAAGGCATCCAGAGGTTGTTTTTCAAGACAGCAGAGGTGGAGGTCAATTTCTGGTCGTTCCTGGTGATGGTCACCGCAATTGTGGTCGATGCCACCCGTTCGCGGATCCTTTACCGGACAGCGAAGAAGCATAACAGTCAGGCGCTGGAAGCGGATGCGCTGCACTTCAGCACCGATATCTGGAGCTCGGCAGTGGTCATCCTGGGCTTGATCCTGGTGAAGGTGAGCCAGATTGCGCCGAATTTGAGCTTCCTGCACAAGGCAGACGCTGTGGCAGCCATGGGCGTGGCGATGATCGTCATTTTTGTCAGCGTGGAGCTGGGAGTGCGGACGGTGCAGGCGCTGCTGGATAAAGCGCCGGCTGGCAGTGAGGCGAAGGTAAAGGAAATCGCGGAATCAGTGGCGGGGGTGACGGATTGCCATCGGGTGCGGGTTCGTCCCTCTGGACCGGTGATGTTTGCGGATATTCATGTGCGCATGGACGGATCGCTTTCGGTTGCGGAAGCGCACGAAAAGACGCTGGAGATCCAGAAGAAGGTGCGGGAGGTGTATCCGATGATGGATGTGGTGGTACACACCGAACCGATCAAACCGGTTGAAGCGCCAAAGGAACCATCCGGCCAGGATGGGAATTTCCCGGGGTAATGCAACAATGACAGGAGGGTGCCAGAACGGCACCCTCTTTTTTGTGTGATGGTTGAAATAAAGTCCACACGTAGGGTCGCGATACATCGCGACCGAAAAAAAGATTTGTTCCTTTTTTGTAAAGTAACGATTGTATTTCGATCTGGCTGCCATATTCAAAGGGCGGACGCCATATATGGCGTCCCTACCCATCGATGCTGGCGTCCCTACCCCTCGATGCTGGCGTCCCTACCCCTCGATGCTGGTATTCGCCATCCATTCGATCACGTTGAGCACACCGGAATTGTCCAGCCCGCCCCAGCCATTCTGCAGCATGGCATTGTAAAGCTGGGCATCCACCGCTGCTGAGGGCAGGGGTATGCCGTATTCACGGGCGGTTTCCATAATGATATTCAAATCCTTGGATTGCATCGAAGCCTTGAAACCGGGATTTCGGTTGCCAGCGAAAATGCGCGGGGGTTTGACATCCAGCGTCCAACACTGGGCGGCACCGCCCTTGATGGCGTTGATCACTTTTTGCGGGTCGGCGCCGGCTTTTTGCGCGAAGACCAGCAGTTCTGCCATGGCAACCATCTGTGCAGCCACCATGATCTGGTTGGCAGCTTTGGCAATCTGACCCGCGCCGGAGTCACCCACGTGGGTGATGGTCTTGCCTGTGACTGCCAGCACAGGACGGGCTTTTTCCAATGCTTCCGCAGGACCGCCGACCATGATGGCGAGGGTGCCGTCACGGGCACCGATATCACCGCCGCTGACCGGAGCATCAAGCGCAGCAGCGCCTTTCTCCGCCAGCGCAGCCGCGATCTTGCGGCTGACAGCCGGCTTGATGGTGGAATTGTCGATCAGGATCAAACCAGCATGTGCACCTTCGATGATACCTCTTTCACCGAGGACCACCTTTTCAACATCCGGGCTATCCGGCAGGTTGGTGAAAACAATATCCACCTGGCTGGCGACCTCTGCCGGAGAGTTTGCCTTTACCGCCCCTTCCGCCACCAGCTCGTTCACGGCTGCCTGACTGCGATTGTGAACCACCAATGGGAAACCCGCCTTGAGGATGTTCCTGGCAATGGATTTGCCCATGATCCCGAGACCAATATAACCAACCTTGAGCATACAGACCTCCGCATAATTTGATTGGGATGATTATACATTTGCCGGGAGTATCCTAGAAACTTTCGTCCTGACAGAACGTATACTAATTAAATTGTGATTGAAAGAGGTGAGAGATGACTGAAAATGTACCAAATCCCATTCCCGTTGAACCCCCACCGCTTGAAAAGAAGAAGCATCGCAACTCCTTTTTCTGGCCGGTCGTTTTGATCGTCGTAGGCATCGTGCTGTTCATTCAGAATTTGAATGTAGGAATGCATTTGAACTGGTGGGCGGTGTTTATCTACATCCCGGTGGTGACGTCACTCACCGGCGCATTCCAGGATCTGCGGCGGGATGGTAAATTCAGTGAAGCTGTCGCCGGAAATCTGGGCAGCGCAGTGATGGTGGGTACCATTGCCACGATGCTTCTCCTGGGTGTGGATTGGGCGCGCTGGTGGCCGCTGACGATCCTTGCAGCAGGCGCGTCGATGTTCATCAATGGACTGCCGAGCCTTTTCAGCCAGGACGGACGCGCATTGACAGGCCTGGTCAACTGGTCAATGTGGGTGGGTGTTGCGGGCATGCTGCTTGGACTGGGATTCCTGGCGATCCAACTGCCCATCCCGTCCATTCAACCGTATGTCACGGGTTACCGCTGGTGGGCGATTCCCATCCTGGTGGCTGGAGCCGGGGGGCTGCTCAGTGCTTTGACTCTTTCGATTCGCATGAAGGGGAAAATGGGTTGGGCTGGCTGGGGATTGGTAGTGGCTGGCGTAACGACCCTTGCCGTGGGTGTGATCGCTTATTACAACGGCAATTGGAATATCCTTTTACCTGTTATCCTGATTGCCGCTGGAATCATCGTCATGAGCGGTGTGCTCAAGAGAAACTGAGCCATTGGATAAGCAACAGCATTTTCGACCCCGGAAGTCACCCGACCCCGGGGTCGATTTGGTCACCTGCCTGAAAAGGTGTCAAAGAGCCGCTGGTGGAGCAATCCGGGTGTAAGGTCCAGGGGAGCGCAGATCTCCGCCTCCAAAGCTTTGATCCGCGGGGTTAACGCGCTGAGAAGTATGCCGGAATCGATATTGTAGCGTTCCTGCAGACCTGACAGGCGTTCGTCCACGGTCACCAGTTCGTTCTTTTCCACCAGTTTGTCGGCATAGTAAACCAGTTTCTGCTCCCAGGTGCGGGGAGTGCGCGCTTCGTCCATCAGAGTGAAGAGCATATGATGGTCGGCAATCTCCGCCAGGGCAGGTTCGCCTTTCTGACGCAGAAGCGCGCCGGCAGCCTGCCCGTGATCCGTTCCAGCTTCGTGCTTCGATGCCTTCGCCAGGTCATGCAGCAGCCCGCCGCGGTGTGCCAGGATGGGATTAACATCCATCCCGGCGGCTCTCAGCCATACGGCCAGAGCATAAGCGATCGCTGCCACCTGCTGCACATGGGTCATCAAGTGAGCGGAGGCGCCGTTCTGCTGGAGCCAGAGCAGGCAGGTGGGAATTTCAGGCAGAAGGGGCTGCTCAAGAGCGACAGGAAGCTGGACCATGTCATTGATTTCGATGTCGTGAAAGGGAAGGCATCCCGGGCAGGGCTGATTTTCCGGATTGTACCAGACCGCCTTCCAGCCAGCCAACTTTGCGCCGGAAATGTCCCAATCATACAGGTCGCCGATCATCACCATCTGGTCGCGGAATTCACCGTTCATGCGTTCGATGGCGCGAAAGAACGCTGTTTCGGGCTTTCGGGCATGCGTTTCATGAAAGGTGAATATCTTTTCGAAATACATGTCGAGGTTTAGGCGCTTCAACGCCTGCCGCACCTGGTCTGCGGTCGACTGTTGCGCATTGGTGCCGAGAAAGATCCTGTATTTTGACTTCAGGGAAGCCAGGGCTGATTCGATGCCGGGAACGGCTTCGACTCGCGGCCATTCGACCATCGGAAGGTTGAGGTCGTCGAATTCTGCAAGTTCCTTCATCAATGTGTTGCCCCAGTCGAAAACGAGGGCGGAGGGTTTGGTTTTCGAGAACATGCTGCTCCTGTGATCGGTGTCGTGTACTGAACCCGGGGTCGGTTCCGGTGTCTTGTCAGTTTCTTTCAATTCAAGTATAGTCAATTCAACTTTTGCGGGAAATTCTACCTTTGAGGAATGTGATCTCTATGGAATCTTTGCTCCCTGAACATCGTCCGGAATCCTGGCTGGATAAACCGGTGGCTGCACTGCTCCCCAAAATCAAAGTCGAACACCTGATCATGGCGCTGATCCTCATTCTGGCGGTGATCAGCCGTTTTACCAACCTGGGAGTACGGGTGATGAGCCATGACGAAATCAATCATGTGATCCCATCGTACGACCTGTACCAGGGACGGGGATATGTTCACAGCCCGGTGACCCACGGACCGCTGCAATTCCATCTGATCGCTACTTCATACTTCCTGTTTGGCGATTCTGATTTTACCTCTCGTCTGCCGCATGCCATTTTCAGTATCGCGACGATTGCCTTTGCGATGATCGCTTTCAAGCGGTATCTCGGCAGAACAGGCTCGCTGCTGGCTGGATTGTTCTTCCTGATCTCGCCGTACATGCTATTCTACGGCAGGTACGCGCGTAATGAAGCTTTTGTGGCTTTCTTCGGGCTGCTGATGTTGTGGTCGGTGCTGCATTACCTGGAAAAGGGTAAAACTTCCACCCTTTATGTCTACTCCATCGCCACGGTGCTGCACTTTATCACCAAGGAAACCGCCTATATCTACACCGCGCTGATCCTCATTTTCCTGGCAGTGCTGTTCATGCGCGATGTACTGCAAATGACCTGGAGCAGCACGAAACACAAGAATGGATTCCTGGTGAGCCTGCTGGTTGCTCTGGGAGGAGTCGGGCTGGCATTTGGATTTGCGCTTCTCAAAGCGAAAGGCGCGTCTTCCAACGCTTCGACTGCCGGAGGATTGGCGACCTTTGCTGCCAACAATCAGGCAATGCTGCAAATCGGACTGCTGGTAAGTGTAGCGGTGGCGGTCGTGCTTGCTGTGATCGCCTTGATTGCGCTTTTCCGTGATCTTGGATGGGAGACAGTCAGGCACATCCGATCTTTTGATCTGCTCATCCTGACCATGACATTGATCCTCCCGCAACTGGTGGCGCTGCCGGTCAATCTGCTGGGCTTCAATCCCACCGATTATTCGCAGGCTGGACTCATCCGTACATCCATCGCCCTGGTCATTTTGACGGCGGTGGCAATCGCCATCGGCATTGCCTGGCGTCCGCGGGTATGGATCACCTGCGCGGTGATCTTCTACACCATCTTTACCGTCTTCTACACCACCTTTTTCACCAATGGTCAGGGATTTTTCACCGGCCTGGTGGGCGGGTTGGGGTACTGGCTCAGCCAGCAATCGGTCAACCGCGGCGAGCAGCCGCTGTACTTTTACGCGCTCATCCAGATCCCCATGTACGAGTATCTGCCGGCAATTGGGACCATCGTGGCAACGGTGATTGCAGCCAAAAAGAAGCTCTTCTCCACACTGCCGGGGATTGCACCTGTACAGCAGATAGAGACTTCGCAGGCAGCCGTGCAACTGCCGCTTTCACTTGAAAGCAGCGAGGCGGCGGTTGAAACCAGCCAACCCGTCAAGCTGCCCATCATGGCACTTTTTCTTTACTGGTCGGTGATGAGCCTGGCAGCCTACAGCGTGGCAGGTGAAAAGATGCCGTGGCTGACAGTGCACATTGCCCTGCCGATGATCCTGGCGGCTGCCTGGGGTTTTGGTTACCTGGTGGACCGCATCCATTGGAAGGAATTGCTGAACCGCAAGGGTGTGCTGGTGCTGCTGCTATTTCCGGTGTTCCTGGCGAGCCTGGGGTCATTGATGCAGAGCATACTGGGCGACAATCGACCCTTCGCGGGCATTGAACTGGCACAACTGCAAGCCACGACTACATTTCTGTTCGCGCTGGCAGGTACGGTTCTATCAGGGTGGGGTATCGTCAGACTGCTCAATGAATGGGATTCTTCGAAAATTATCACCCTGCTTGGCGTGATGCTGACCGTGGTGCTCGCAATCTATACTGCGCGTTCGGCATACCAGGCCAGCTTTATCAATTACGACACTGCCAAGGAATTCCTGGTCTATGCCCATGCCGCCAGCGGTCCGAAGGAAATTCTCAAGCAGGTGGAGGAAATCTCGAAGCGGACGGTGGGCGGAAAGAATATCCGCGTTGCTTATATCGGGGATGCACTTTACCCTTACTGGTGGTACTTCCGCGATTATCCCAACAAAACCTGGTATGAAAGCGCCGATAAGTTGACCAAGGAACTGCTTTCCTACCCGGTGGTGATCGGCGACGACCAGTACGACAGTCAGGTCAAATCGATCCTCAAGGATCAGTATGTGGAATACAACTACAAGCGGCTGTGGTGGCCAATGCAGGATTACTTCAATCTGACTGCTGCAAGATTGTGGAGCGCAATCAGCAATCCTCAAATGCGCCAGGCGTTGATGAACATCTGGCTGAACAAGGATTACACGCTTTACGCCACCATCAAGAACAATCCGAACCTGACGTTGGAAACCTGGCAGCCGAGCGCTGGATTGCACTTTTACGTTCGCAAGGATGTGGTCAGCCTGATTTGGAACTACGGCACCGTACCGGCTGCCGCAGCGCCGGCGGTTGACCCGTATGCTGCCAAGGCAGTTTCGCTTACCCCCGACCGTTTCTTTGGACAGGGCGGCAACGGCGACGGTCAATTCAACGGACCGCGGGGGATCGCGCTGGCACCTGACGGTTCCATCTATGTGGTGGATTCGGGCAACAACCGGATTCAGCACTTCTCGGCAGAGGGTCAATGGCTGAGTAGTTGGGGGACCTTTGCCAGTGTAGATCAAGGCGAAGCGCCTGGTGGAACATTCAACCAGCCCTTTGGAATTGCTGTTGGACCGGATGGTTCGGTCTACGTGGCGGATACCTGGAATTACCGCATCCAGAAGTTCACCGCGGATGGGAAATTTGTCACCATGTGGGGCGTTTCAGGACAGGCAGAAACCCCGGATGCCTTCTGGGGACCGCGCGGATTGGCGATCGATTCTGCCGGGCATGTATATGTCAGCGATACCGGCAACAAGCGCATTGCCGTTTTTGACGCCAACGGGCAATTCCTCACCCAGTTCGGAACGTACGGCATGAACGCTGGTGAGCTGGATGAACCAGTCGGCCTGACGATTGGCAGCAACGGCAATGTCTTTGTGGCGGATACCTGGAATCAAAGGGTGCAGGTATTTGCACCCAATCCTGATGGCTCGTTCAGTTCGGTCCGTGAGTGGGAGGTTTCTGGCTGGAGCAGCACTTCGGTGGATAACAAACCCCTGATCGGACTCGACAGCGAGGGGAACCTGTTCGCAGTATCCGCTGATTCATACCGCATATTGGAGTTTGATCCCACAGGCGCGATCCTTCGCACCTGGGGAGATTTCTCCAGCGGCATCGACGGTTTCAGCATCCCGGCTGGCGTGGTTCCCGACCAAAAAGGCGGGGTCTGGGTAAGCGATGCGGGGAATAATTACGTGCTTCATTACACTCTGCCAGCAACGGGCAGTACCTCTTCCAGCGAGCTGCCGGCTTTTCCTGCATCCTCCATCACCATGACTTTCAACCCGTTGACCAACAACCTGGAGAATCCATTCAAGCAGGCGGTTTACCATCTGGACGCAACCCTGAAGGAATGGATCCCCGTTGTACTGCAGGAAATCTCCTCGGTGGTTCAATCGATTGCGGCTCCCGAAAAGGATACTGAAGGAAAGTGGGTGCTTAAGAATAGCTCGGGGCAGGTGCTGTTCACATGGAATTCTGACATGCTTTTATGGGTTGGGGCCAGCCCTGCCAGCATCTCGGCACCCGTGTCACCAACTGCGACGAAATAACAAGAGGGGTTGACCCAAAATAGAGAATCAAAGTCATCGCGTCAGTATTTTGCAAGGATCGAGCGCTGTTCCATCCATAGATGTGCCTAAACCGATACTGTAGGGGTGGGTCCAAGACCCACCCCTGAGGCAGGCCTGGGACCTGCCCCTACATCCTGACTATTGCCAATATCCAACCGAGGTAGATCTGGGACCTGCCCCTACATCCTGACTACTGCCAAGACCCCTGCCCCCTTCCCAAACCGGGAAGGGGGAATAGTTTAATAATGGGTAATTTTGCTGCAAAGCAGCAAAATTACCCATTATCTGTGGAAAGAATTAACATCCAGGAGAAGTACCAAAACACTTATTTTCAATTGGGGTTGCCCGAAAAGCGGGCAACCCCAATCATAGATGCATCAACTCTTGTGGACCAAGAAGCGGCTGAGAATGATGCTTACCACTGAGACGATCAAGGCGCCAAGGAAGGCGTACAGGAAAGGCTGCTGCGGAATGGTGAAACCGTAAGAAAACTGCTCTCCAATCCATCCAGTCAGAAGGAACATGAGCGTATTGATGATCAGGGTTCCCAGACCAAGAGTGAGAATGAGCACCGGACAGGAGACAGCCATCAATACTGGCCGGATGAGGGCGTTGACCAAACCAAAGATCAATCCCAGGATGACAAAAGCGTACCAGGCATTGTTCTGCATGTGGATGTGCGGGGTGAGAAGAGTCACCGCCAGCCACAAGCCTGCCGCATTGATCAAAACACGCATGATGAAGCGTCCCATATTCATTTCTCCTTTCCATTCACATACGCAATTTGATTTATCAGGTTGCACCATTCAGTTGCCAGTCAAGATACTGGCCGAGCGATTGTTTTTTCCATCCAAATCAATGTTAGATGCTCCTGCATGCCGGCGGCAAGAAACGCATCGCGCGATCTGCCTGCAGGATAATTCAGGTAAGCACGGGTGGGTTTGCCAATATGATGGCGGGCGTAAGGGATGAGTGTGGATATCACTTCCTCTTCCCAAAGCGGCGTGGATGCCAGCCAAAGGTTATCTGTCTGAAACGCACCCCTTTCCCAATTCAGTGTTCCTTGAAGTCGGTTCCCGTTGTGCAATGCCCAACCGCGCACGTCTACGCCATTGGCAAGGCGCTGAATCCAGGAAAAGAAGCCAGGTTCCAGGTGCCCCATGTGGAATGAAAGATTCCAGGAAATACTGGGAGGGTAAATATCGAGCAACCAGGTCTTCTGCTGTTCCCAGTCCGACTGGCGGGTATGGCTGACACCGGGAAGGCGGGAAGGGATCCTGCTTCGCTTTATCGAAGGATCGAACCGCCAAGTTGTTCTGCGAGCGACCTCTTGAAAACCAGCCGTGGTGTAAATGTGCTGCGCCACAGGATTATCTTCACGGACCTGGAGATAAACGGATGATCCGTTATGCTCCACTACATGCCTTAAGGCGCGCTCGGTCAACTGGCGGGCGATTCCCATTCCCCGATGATCAGGATGTACGGCAACATTGGCGATGAAGTACACATTCTTATCCCGGCGGCGTAAATAGATGAGGGTGAGATTGCCAAGAATTTCGCCATTCTCCTCCCAAACATAGCCGTGAAACGGGTAGGAGGACGTCTCAGGTGAGGTTCCAGCGTATTGCAAATAGAAAACATTTCGGGATGTCAAACGCATGTGATGAAGGTAGTCGCGTCCTTCAGCATCCATGTGGTCGGAAAAACTGAGTTCGACCAGGTTGGCGATCTTTGCCAGGTCTTTTCGCAGATCAATGGCGCGGATACGGCGGTCGAGAGGTTGGCTTTCGATGCTCATGGGTTAAATTTTACACCACCCGAAATCGGAAATGCGGCATATTTGACACCCAATTAGGCAAACGATAAAATCAAACTGGGAGAGTGTAATGAATCCAAAACGGATTTTATTGAAGAATGCTCAGATTATCGGAACTGCACGATCCATCCCGCAGGGATGGATCCTGACGGAAGGAAGCATCATTTCGGAAGTGGGTTTGGGTGATCCCCTTCCTTCGATTGAGGAACGCGCAGAAGAAATGGTCGATTGCGTGGGTAGGACAATTCTACCCGGACTGATCGATTTGCATACCCACGGAGCCATGGGGCATGAATTCATGGAACCGGACGTAGATACCTGGCAGGAGCTCTCACACTATTATGCCTCCACGGGCACAACAGGCTTGCTGGCTACCACCTGGACCGCTTCGGATTCAGACCTTGAGAAGGTCATCGAGACCGCCAAAAAGGTGATGGGGCATGAGGATGGCGCAAAAATCCTGGGCGTTCACCTGGAAGGACCGTACATCAACCGCGCTCGCAGCGGAGCTCAAAACACCATGCTCATCCGCACAGCCCGGGAAGGTGATGCCCTCAAATTCATCGAAAGCGGCGTGGTCAAACTCATCGCCGTGGCACCCGAGATCGAGGATAACCAGGCGCTGATCAAAGCCTGCGTGGAACGAGGGATCACTGTTTCCGCGGGACACACCGATGCCACGTATGAAGAAATGGTCGCGGCAGCCCAGGCCGGGGTGACCCAGGTGACACACTGCTTCAATGCCATGCGCCCGCTCAACCACCGCCAGCCCGGTACGGTGGGCGCTGCACTGACGCTCGGCGAGATCCGCTGCGAATTAATAGCGGACACTATTCATGTTCACCCGGCAGTGATCAAGTTGACCGCTAAGGCCAAAGGTCTGGCAGGGGTGATCTTGATCACGGATTCGATCCAACCCGCGGGACTGCCGGACGGCGAAAGCATGGTTGAAGGACAGAAGATCATTCTCAAGAATGGTGAAGCCCGTTTGATGGATGGTACTCTGGCTGGTTCGACACTGACCCTTGTGAGGGGCTTGCAGAATTTCGTCAAAGCGTCACAGGTGCCGGTGGATGACGCCTGGATTTGCGCAACATTGAACCCGGCCAAGGCCATTCACGTGGATGAACACAAGGGCAGTATCGCTCCCGGCAAGGATGCAGACCTTACCCTGGTGGACCGCAATTTTGGTGTGAAAATGACCATGGTCGAAGGTCGAATCGTTTTTCGCGGTCAGGCTTGATTCATACGGGATTCATACACAATATTATGATTGCTCTGATACCCCAGATGCTATAATCACCCAATGAAGAAAAGCTGTTCTAAGGACGGAACCCATTATGATGAGATTTGATCGTTTTACAGAACGTGCGCAGGAGGCGGCTCAGCGTGCGGCAGAGATTATCCAAAGGTACGGTCATAATCAGATCGATACCGAACATCTGCTGCTGGCACTGATCGAGCAGCCCCAGGGAGTGGTTCCACAGATCCTTGAAATTCTTAAGGTTGACCCGCAGATTTTACAGGAACGGTTGGATTACATCCTCAAAACCAGTCCCAAAGCCAGCATCTTTGGCGGAGGCGCCGGGCAGATTTTCATTACCCCAAGGGTAAAGCGAATCATCGACCAGGCCAATGAAGAAGCCAGCCGTTTGAAGGATGAATACATCTCCACCGAACACATCTTCCTGGCAATCCTGAGCGAAAAGAATACCCCAGCCTCCAGGCTGCTTGAAACCACTGGAATTACTCGAGACCTGGTCCTGGATGCCATCAATCAACTGCGCGGCGGTCAGCGTGTAACCGACCCCCAGGCGGAGACCCGTTATCGCACCCTGGAAAAATATTCTCGCGACCTCACCAAGCTGGCCCGCGAAGGCAAGCTTGACCCGGTCATCGGGCGCGACAAGGAGATCCTGCGGGTGATGCAGATCCTCTCGCGGCGCACCAAGAACAATCCTGTTTTGATAGGTGAGGCAGGCGTGGGCAAGACAGCCATCGTCGAAGGATTGGCCTCAAAGATCGCAACCAATGATGTCCCTGAGATCCTGATGGGCAAGAAAGTGGTGTCGCTGGACATGGGCGCCATGATTGCCGGTTCACGCTTCAGAGGCGAGTTTGAGGAACGTTTGAAGGCGACCATCGAAGAGGTGCAGCACTCGAATGGAGAGATTATTCTCTTCATCGATGAGCTTCACACTGTGGTGGGAGCCGGAGCTGCCCAGGGATCCATGGATGCTTCCAACATGCTCAAGCCTGCGCTTTCGCGAGGCGAGCTGCAATGTATCGGTGCAACCACCCTTGACGAGTACCAGAAGTACATTGAAAAGGACGCGGCGCTGGCGCGCCGGTTCGCACCTGTGTTTGTGGACGAGCCCACGCAGGACGACACCATCAAAATGCTGATGGGACTGCGCGACCGCTACGAGGCGCATCACAAAGTGCGTTTCTCGGATGATGCTTTGGTTGCCGCGGTTCGTCTTTCATCGCGCTACGTCACCGACCGCAGGCTGCCTGACAAAGCTATTGACCTGATGGATGAGGCAGCCGCCAAATTGCGTGTAGCATTGTATTCCATGCCGGATGATTTGAAGGAAATGAAATCCGAGGTTGATAAGTTGGCTGCCGAAGAGGAACAGGCAGGCGTGGAACGGGATTATGAACGGGCTGCCCGCAAGAAGGCAGAAAAACTGCGCCTTGAGGAAGAGTTCAACGACAAACGCGACAAGTGGGAGTCGGATCATAAACTTGACGAGGTGGTGGATGTCAACGACATCGCCGAAGTCCTGGCGCAATGGACCGGAATTCCGGTGAATCAAATGATGGAATCTGAAGCTGACCGCCTGCTGAAGATGGAAGACCGCCTGCATGAACGCATCATCGGGCAGGAAGCTGCCATCCACGCCGTGGCGGATGCCATCAGGCGCGCCCGCTCGGGCTTAAAAGACCCCCGAAGACCGATTGGTTCGTTTATCTTCATCGGACCTTCCGGTGTGGGAAAGACCGAGCTTGCAAAAGCGCTGGCAGAGTTCCTTTTCGATGACGAGGATGCATTGGTCAGGCTCGACATGAGCGAGTATCACGAGCAGCACACCGTCTCAAGACTGTTTGGAGCTCCTCCCGGCTATGTTGGCTATGAAGAAGGCGGACAACTGACCGAAGCTGTGCGCCGCCGCCCGTACCGGGTGATCCTGTTCGATGAGATCGAGAAGGCGCACCCTGAAGTTTGGAACGCGCTGCTCCAGATCCTGGACGACGGCCGTTTGACCGACGGGCAGGGCAGGGTGGTTGACTTCCGAAACACCGTGTTGATCATGACCAGCAACCTGGGAACGGAATTCGTCCGCAAGGGCGGCACCCTGGGATTTTTGCAAAAGACCGATACGGATGAGGATCGTGAGGCGCAGGACAAGGTGGATCGCGCTCTCAGGAGCACCTTCCGACCTGAGTTCCTGAACCGAATCGATGAGATCATCATGTTCTCACCGCTCAACAAAGAGCAGATGATGCAAATTGTCGATTTGCAAATGAAAGAGGTGCAGGCAAGGCTCCAGGAGCACGGTCTGGGCGTTGAATTGACGGATGCCTCGCGGGATTGGCTGGCAACCGAAGGTTATGATGCTTCATTCGGCGCTCGGCCGCTCAAACGGGCACTGCAAAAATATGTGGAGAGCCCGCTGTCCATCAGCCTGCTTTCCGGCGAGTACGTCTCCGGTGATACAGTGATCGTTGACCTGGACAAGGAAAAGAACGAGATCTATTTCAAGAAGAAATAACAGACTAAGAGAACTGCCCGAAAGGGCAGTTCTCTTTTATAATAACGCATGATGACTTTTGAATTATTGTACTTCGACGGCTGCCCTTCCTGGAAAATCACGCTTCAAAACCTTCGCCAGGTTCTCTCTGAAATGGGCTGGAAAGCTGAAATTCACCTGATCAACATTTTGGATGATACCCAGGCTGAGAAGCAGAAATTCCAGGGATCACCTTCAATTCGGTACAATGGGGTTGACCTTTGGCCTTCGCCCCAAGATGATTATCACCTTGGATGCAGAGTGTACTCCACTCCCTATGGGTTGAAGGGCTCGCCTACAGTTGAGATGCTCAGGCTCCGGCTGAGGGAGCTAAACCAATAATCGGTAAATCCCCGGGAGACACTTCAAAAAGCCAAACCTGAAACTCCATGGGGCAAGAAAGGATAAAAATGAAAAAAGCTTTGATCACCGGCATTACCGGACAGGATGGTTCCTACCTTGCGGAATTACTACTCTCGAAAGGCTATGAAGTACACGGCATTATCCGGCGGGCAAGCTCTTTCAACACCAGGCGAATCGATCACATTTACCACGATCCCCACAAGAACGGCGAAGACGTCAAGTTATACCTGCATTACGGCGATGTGACGGTTCTCGAAAGCTTGATGGACGTGATCTACAATGTGCACCCGGATGAGATCTACAACCTGGCTGCGCAAAGCCATGTTCGCGTCAGCTTTGACATGCCTGAATACACCGGCGACGTGACCGGGCTCGGCACCATCCGCATTCTCGAAGCCATCCGCCGCAGCGGACACCCCGAAAGATTCTACCAGGCGTCCTCTTCTGAAATGTTCGGGGCAGCCCACCCGCCTCAAAATGAACTCACTCCCTTTGAGCCGCGCAGCCCGTACGCCGCAGCCAAGGTCTATTCCTACTGGGTGACCCGCAACTACCGCGAGGGATACAAGCTGTTCACTTCAAACGGCATTCTCTTCAACCATGAAAGCCCACGCCGCGGCGAGACGTTTGTCACACGCAAGATCACTCGCGCGCTGGCAGCGATCAAAGCCGGAAAGCAGGAGCATCTCTATCTCGGCAACCTGGATGCCAAACGCGATTGGGGCTATGCCCCTGAGTACGTTGAAGCCATGTGGATGATGCTTCAGCAAAAATCACCGGATGATTATGTTGTCGGCACCGGTGAATCGCACACGGTGCGGGAATTCCTGGAAGAGGCGTTTGGATATGTGGGCATGGATTACAACCAATATGTCAAAATCGACCCGCGTTACTTCCGTCCAACTGAAGTGGACTATTTGCTGGCGGATCCCTCCAAGGCGCGCACGCAATTGGGGTGGGAGCCGAAAGTCAAATTCCACGAATTGACCCGCATCATGGTGGATGCGGATTTGGAATTGATGGGACTCGAATGCCCGGGTGAGGGCAAGAAGATCCTGGACGAACGATTCAACGGCTGGCACCGCTGGGAACACCAGGTGGTGAGCATGGAGCGGTAAACCTTTCTCGAACAGAAGATAGTGACTCAGAAGGATGGTCAAACCAAGACCATCCTTTTTTATGTTGTATTAATAGAACAAAAGTGCTATAATCGGTGCAATCGAGGAGAAGAATGATGATTGAACCCAAGCACGCACTGATCCCTGGAATTTTGATCTGCATCGCGGCTCTGGTATTGGGAACCAGGAGCTGGACGCCGCCGATCAAGGCTGAAGCTGCCACCGTACAGCCGCAAACAGAAGTTGCACCAGTAACCGCTGAAGAAGCAGCAGTTCCACAGGGAAATGATGACCAGTGCAGCCTCTCCGACAGGGTCATTGACGGAGTGCGGCAATGGTGCGTGCAGATTGAGAAAACATCTGCGAAATACGGGCTGGACCCTTCGTTGGTTGCAGCGGTGATGAGCCAGGAGAGCGGGGGGCAGGCGAAGATCATTTCGGCATCCGGGGCGGTGGGCTTGATGCAGGTGATGCCTTCAGACGGGATTGCGGCGGGGTTCAACTGCGTCAATGGACCGTGCTTTGCCAAACGCCCGACGACGGCAGAACTGCTCGATCCGGAATTCAACCTGGATTATGGGGTACACATGCTGGCGGGCTTGCAGGAAAAATACGGCAACTTGCGCGATGCGCTGATGGCTTATGGACCTTACAACATTGGCTATGGCTATGCGGACAAGGTACTGGCAATCCAGGAGGCAATTTCGGGGTAGGGTGATCGTTAAAAAGATCAAAAAAAGGGTTGACGAACCGGGGAACTTAAAGTAGAATTTTCCGTGCTTGAGAGTATGAATCAGGCTTGCGGGCGTGGTTCAGTTGGTAGAATGTCTCCTTGCCAAGGAGAAGGTCGTGGGTTCGAGTCCCATCGCCCGCTCTGAAAAACCCCTGAAAAGGGGTTTTTTGTTGCTCTTCCTTGACCAATCATGCAAGGTTTGTTAAAATCCAATACGTTAGGCGACGTGGCCAAGTGGCTAAGGCAAGGGTCTGCAAAACCCTGATCATGGGTTCAAATCCCATCGTCGCCTCCTTTATTTTAAAACCCTGACCATGGGTTTCCCCTTGAAGGGGATTCCCGCTGTCGCTCCTACAAATCCCATCGTCGCCTCTTTCTATTTACCCGAGAGTCGAGAGTCGAGAGTTGAGATTTGTTCAAACAGAGGGCTTTCGGGCCAAAACTCTTCTCGGTTCGAGTAAATCCCATATAGAGAATTGAGAGTCGAGGAAATCCCATCAAATGGGTACAAGCCCGGCGGTGATTTCCCGCCGGGTGACCCATTCGCGCACCGTGCTGGCGAAAAGCTGAGGGTCGTTCAAGGGCCAGTTGTGCTGCTGCGGAGCTGACCAGTTCCTGTTCATGCCCACCAGGGCAGCTTTGGCGCCAGGGATCATGGGCAGAAGGTGCTTCAAAGTGGGCAGCACGTCAGCGGTCTCTTTGTCGCCGGCGATCAGAAGGACAGGCGGGTCCACAAAGCGGACATTCCCCGGAATGCGAAAGCGGTAATTTTCGGCCATCGGACGCGACCATGAGTCTCGCGTTAGTGACTTGAAGTTTTGCTTGAATTCCTGGAAAAAGGTCTCTGGAATGCCTGCTGAGGATCGCATATTCCAGCGGATCCAGGCATCGTTATTCTTCCAGGGTTTGATTCCCAACGCGTAAACCAGTGACATGGCGAATTCTGAGTAAATTCCCAGACGAAAGCCGGGGAGTTCGATCCCCTGCGCGCCGCTGACAATTGCAGAGGCGATCCATTCCGGCGAGCGTGCCAGCATTTCTATGGCGATTTGGGCTCCGACTGAAAGCCCGACAACATGCGCTTTTCGTCCTGGACTCATGGTCCGGATCAAGCGCAGCATTTGGTCAGTGGTCGAGTCGATGGTGAAAGGTGCGTTGTGCAGACTTCCGCCGTGCTCCGGCATGTCCGGGGCAATGCAATGAAATTCCGGCAAGAGCGGTGTGACATCCCGCCAGCACCAGGCGCCTCCTGCGGCGCCGTGGATGAGAAGGATGGGCTCTCCATCGGGGTCACCGGACTCGTAAACTGCAAGGTTGTTAATCATTCGCATTCACGTCTCGATTGTGCTTTAATCAATTTACGGTTGATTGTACTGTAAATTATGTGGAGTAATTATGAAGAATATCCGCAGGTTTGCGCGGCCTGAATTTTACCTGGCTATGTTCACCGGGGCGATGGGGATTTTGAACCTGTTCAGTGCTGCGATTCCAGCCGTTCAAACCAGGCTGGCAATCATCCGCCTGGTTTTTCCGTTTGAAGTGCGTGCAGGCACGCGGTTGGCAACGGCGTTCGCAGGGTTTGCACTGATTTTATTGGCTTCGGGCATTTTCCGCCGAAAACGTGCAGCCTGGCTGGTCACGCTGCCAGTGCTCATCATCAGCGCCATTTTTCACCTGATCAAAGGGTTGGACTTTGAAGAAGCCACAATCTCGCTGGTGCTGATCATCCTGTTGGTCATTTTCCGGAACCGTTTTACAGCCAGATCGGACCCGCCGACCATTCGGCGCGGATTGATCGTCCTGGTGATTGCAATCGCGTTCGTTTTAATGTATGGATCTCTTGGTTTGTTCTTCCTGGAAAAGCACTTTTCTGTGCGTTATAGCTTTGAGGAGGCATTGAATCAAACCCTGCTGATGTTCTTTTATTACAAACCGCCTTCAATCGTTCCTCTCACTCGCTACGGCACCTTCTTTGTGGATTCGATTTATGTTCTGGGGATCGTGGTGATCGGTTATGCACTACTGGCCGTCCTTTCTCCGGTGATCCTGCGCGAAGCTGCCCGGGATATTGATTGTGAACGGGCTGAGAGGATCGTTAAAGAGCACGGCCGTACCGTGCTGGCGCGTTTTGCCCTCTTCCGGGAGAAGAAGTACTACTTTTCGCAGGGCGGATCGGTGATCAGTTTTGTGGTCAATAATGGGGTGGCGGTGGTTCTGGGGGATCCGATCGGACCACAATCCGATGCCGGCGAGACGATAAGGGAATTTTCAGTATTTTGCGCATTCAATGACTGGATACCCGCTTATTATCAGACGCTTCCCGATTACCTGGAACAGTACCGCAGTGCCGGATTGCGCTGGCTAAAATTGGGAGAAGAAGCCATCGTACCGCTGGCAGGATTCCAACTCACTGGAGGAGAGATGAAGTCGCTGCGGACTTCGGTGAACAAGATGACCCGCCTGGGGTTTAGCCAGTCAGTGCTGGGTCCGCCGCATGCCCCTGAAATCCTGGACGAACTGGAAGTCATTTCAAATGAATGGATGCTCGAGCGGAACGGCAAGGAGATGAAGTTTTCGATGGGCTGGTTTGACCGGGCGTACCTGAATACCACACCCATTTTGATCATCAAGGATGAGACGGGTAAAGCAGTTGCCTTTGCCAACCTGGTAAACGAGTATCAAAACAATGAGATTGCAGTGGACCTGATGCGCCACCGCTCTGATGCGCCGGCGGGGGTGATGGATTATCTCTTCGTTTCCATGCTGACCTATGCCCGCGATACCGGGTTTGCCACCTTCAACCTTGGATTGAGCGGTTTGGCGGGTGTGGGCGAAGCAAGTGAAGATCCGGCAATTGAAAAAGCGATGCATTTCATTTACCGGACAGTCAACACCGCGTATAACTTCAAAGGATTGCACAATTTTAAGCAAAAGTTCAATCCCACCTGGGAACCGCGCTACCTGGTCTACCCGGGATTGCAGAATCTGGCTCGGGTCGCTTTGGCAGTGTCCGCAGTCAGCAGTTGACAGCATCGTACAGAAAACCCCTCGAATTTCGAGGGGTTTATTTTTGTTTCAATTTACAGCTTCTTCCGCGCCTGTTTGACCAACCAATCAGCGCGAGTATTGTGTGTATCGCCGGTGTGCCCTCTCAGCCAGCGCCAGGTGACCTTGTGAGGTTTGGCAGCCGTCAGCAGGGCTTTCCAAAGGTCCTGGTTGGCAACAGGTCCGCTGGTACCGCGCCAGTTCCTTGCCAGCCAGCGGGGCATCCACTCCTCGATCCCCCGTTGAAGATATTGGGAATCTGTGAAAAGCGTGATCTCTGACGGGGCGTGAACGGAATTCAGCGCCTGGATGGCGGCAGTCAGTTCCATTCGGTTGTTGGTGGTCTGAGGATCAGCACCGGAAAATTCGCGGGTACCTTCAGGACCAAGGATCACCACTGCCCAGCCCCCGGGACCGGGGTTGGGGTCGCAGCCGCCGTCGGTGTAGATGGTGATGCGGGGAAGGGAATCGGTCATGGCTGGCGATCCTTGAGTTCAGCGAATGTTGAATCCATTTGAGATAAAAGCGCGGGAATATCGGCATTGGTCAAGGTCGTTTTGAAAAGCTGCCAGCCGGCATCTTCCAGGATGGTGCGCGCCAGCGACCAGTTTGGATCCGAAGGCACTGGATCCGGATTCACTATGACTGTAACAGCGTCCTTCCACTGCTGCGGCATGGTTGGAGAATTCAGTAACTGGTCTGAAATCGATTTGCTCAATGGCAGGGTGAGGGAGGACTGCAGCATCCGCACCTGTTGGGTTGGAGAACTCAGCCAGCGGATGAACAACCAGGAAGCCAACTGTTTCTCGGGAGTGGTTTTCAGGACCGCATACGAGGGTCCATCGACCACTACGCGCTGCGTACCGATTGATGGGAAGGGAATCAGCGTCCAGGTGTCCGTGCTGCCATTGGCAACAAGCGCCTGGATTTGAGGCAGAATGTCTTGAAGATATGCGCTGTAAAACAAAGCTTGCCGCTTGGCAAAGTATTCATAAGATGTTTGCGCACGAGGTATCCAGGCGCACCCGGTGGTATAGAGGTCGTGGATGGACTCAAAGGCGGTCGACGCTGCAGGCGTATTGAAGGTGTATTTTCCATCAGTGACCAGCACGGTATTGGTCCCCGTCCACCATGAGTAGGTCACCAAACCCTCGGTGTTGACGATCCAGCCGCCGAGTCCATCGTTGGTTGAATCGGCATCCTTTTTCATGGCAGCATTTGCGGCGCAGCTCTGCTGGCGGAAGTCCTCGAAAGTAGACGGAGGTTTGGAAAAGCCGAGCTCATTCGCCCATGAGGAGTTGTAAAACATCATCACCGCGGTACGTTGGGCTGGAAACGCGTATTGGAAGCCGTTCACCGCGTCTTGCTTCAGGTATGTCGAGTCAAAGTCTGCGAGTTCGGCAGAAGTAAACCCCCAATCCCTGAAGTACATATAGGGATTGAGATCCTCGATGACATTTTCCGACGCGTTCAGCTTGAGAAGCACATCCACAGGCGCCGCGACCATCGAGGGTTGGTTTCCGGTAGCAATATCGCTGGCCAAATCGCTGGTAACCTGTCCAGCGGAACCTGGTTCGATGAGAATGACATGAATGCCCCATGAGTTGGTCTGGTTGAACTCATCCACCATTTTGGTCATTAGTTCAGCGGTCGTGCCGGACCATGGGTGCATGAATTGGATCTGCAATCCTTTGAGGGCGGAAGGATCGGCGGTGATTTCAGGGATTTCGGTGGCAGTGGGGGCGACCTTTGTGGAAGTTGGCGTTGATGCGGCGGGAGTGGCGGTAACCTTTGGCGCAGGCGTGCCGTTCCCCGGCGAGCAGGAGGCGACCAGGAATGCGGCGATGAGGGTAACGAGAAATACAGCGTAGATCTTCTTCATAAGAAGGTAAGTGTACCCGATGAAGGCGTAGAATTCCAGTTTTTGTTGGTCAATCAAAGTCGGCGGGCAAATCGGGTTGGTGGAAGTGCTCGAACATGCGGCGGATTTCTGATTCGGTCACCCTGGGCGTTGACAGCTCAGGCAGCTCATCTTCAGGGAAGTAAGTCGGATCCGAGGTTTCCAACGGGTCCGGGGCAATCTGCCCGGTGCCTTCACACAGGATGAAGAGCTTGTACGCATGAAATGGATAATAAGGATGCCCGTGAAGGTTACGGTCGTAAACCGCAAGCAACTTTACCGCCTTGACTATCACTCCCGCTTCTTCGCGCATTTCGCGCTCCACTGCCAGGCTTGGGGGTTCATTTACATCCACCCAACCACCCGGCAGGGTCCAGCGTCCCCCGTCCATGAGTTCGCGTACCATCAGGATCTTGCCATCCTTGAACAAAACCCCACGCACATCCACCTTGGGGGTGGCGTAGCCGGATTGCTGTTCGAAGACTTTGAGCACATCTCCAACATCTCCCTGGGTTTGAACCGCCATCATCTCTGCGGCGATGTGCATCAACTGATGGTAGCGCTCCTGGTCGAAGGGATTGGGTGTGTAAGCCAATCCGCTCTGGGCAATCGCCTGGATTTGCCGCGACCATTTCAACCAGTTGGGAAGGGTCATGCCTCCTCCATCGATCCATCAAGGTTGACGGAACCCGCTGAACTCTGTATAATCACTACAACAATTGTATAAGATGACCGCCAAAAGGAGTAAACTGGCGGCGAGCTGATAGAGAAGGAGCGCCCCGGCTGGAAGCCTCCGCAGCAAACCCTGGTTGAAGTCGTTTGGTTGATTGCCGAAGAAACACGATTCAGTGAATAGACCGGCACGGGTAAGCCCGTTAGCGCGAAATCCGGATGATGGTCCGGAAGAGTGTGGCAGAAAGCCTGCCAAATTGAGGTGGTACCGCGGAAGATCCCCTTTCGTCCTCGCGAGGATGAAAGGATTTTGTTTTAAAGGGTCGAATCAAGGAGGATGAGATGGCAGAAGAGACATTGGCTAAAGCATATGATTTTCGTTCCACCGAGCAGCGGTTATACAAAATGTGGGAGCAGAGCGGATACTTCAAACCCGCCAATGACCCGCGGAAACCGGGTTTTGATCCCTCAAAGAAACCCTTTGTCATTTCCATTCCCCCGCCCAATGTAACCGGCGAACTGCACCTGGGTCATGCCATGTTCGTCTCGATGGAAGATCTGATGATCCGATACAACCGCATGAAAGGGGTGCCCACGCTGTGGGTTCCCGGAACCGACCATGCCGGCATTGCCACCCAGATGCTGGTGGAGCGAAAGCTCGCCGATGAAGGCGTAAAACGTGAAGAACTGGGACGGGAAGAATTCCTCAACCGTACCTGGGAGTGGAAGGATTTCTACGCCGGTCGGATCACGCAACAGATCCGCCGCCTGGGGGCTTCGTGTGATTGGACCCGCGAGCGCTTCACATTGGATGACGGCCTATCGAAGGCGGTGCGTGAGGCTTTTGTCCGGCTCTATGAAAAGGGATTGATCTACCGTGGACCGCGCCTGATCAACTGGTCGCCGCTGCTCAAAACCGCCGTCTCTGACCTGGAAGTGGAATATTCCGAGGAAGCCGGCAAGCTGTACTACTTCAAATACATGCTGGCAGATAAATCTGGTGATTTCATCCCCGTGGCGACCACCCGCCCTGAGACCATCCTGGGAGATACCGCGGTGGCGGTTCACCCGGAGGACGAGCGCTACCAAAAGTATATTGGCAAAGAGGTGGTGGTTCCGATGCTCAACCGCATCATACCTGTGATCGCGGACGAATACGTTGACCGGAAATTTGCCACCGGCGCGGTGAAGATCACCCCGGCGCATGACCCGAACGACTACGCAATCGGTGAAAAGCACCATCTGCCGATGATCTCGATCATGGACGAGAGCGCGCACATCAACGCCAACGGCGGACCTTATGCTGGAATGGACCGCTTTGATGCCCGCGAGAAATTATGGGCAGATATGAAAGCCGCCGGGTTGGTGATCAAGGAGACCCCGCATACATTGAGCGTTCCGCGCTCGCAACGCGGCGGTGAGATCGTCGAACCCATGATCTCCACCCAGTGGTTCGTCAAGATCCAGCCCCTGGCGGAAAAAGCACTCGAAGCGGTCAAATCCGGCGAAACAAAGATCGTTCCGGAACGTTTCACCAAGGTGTATTACAACTGGATGGAAAATATCCGTGATTGGACCATCAGCCGCCAGCTTTGGTGGGGTCACCGCATTCCCGTGTGGTACTGCGAGGATTGCGGGGAGATGATCGCCGCACGCGAGGACCCGACGGAATGTCCGAAGTGCAAGGGCAGCCGCCTGCACCAGGACGAAGATGTGCTCGATACCTGGTTCTCTTCAGGTCTCTGGCCGTTCTCCACGCTCGGCTGGCCGGAAGAAACCCCGGAATATCGTTATTTCTACCCGACCTCTGTGCTGGAGACCGCCGCGGACATCCTCTTCTTCTGGGTGGCGCGCATGATGATGTTCGGCATCGAATTTACCGGGAAGCCGCCCTTCCACACCATCTATTTGCACGGTCTGATCCTGGATGAGAACGGACAGAAGATGAGCAAGACCAAAGGCAACGTGGTGGATCCGCTGCCGGTGATGGATGAACTGGGCACTGACGCGCTGCGCTTCACCCTGCTGGTGGGTTCCACCCCGGGGCAGAATTCCAACCTGAGCCTGAAAAAGGTGGAAGCCAACCGCAACTTTGCCAACAAGATCTGGAATGCCGGCAGGTTCGTCCTCAGCGCGTTGAACCAGGCGCCGCAGACTGCATCCGGAAAGCCAGAGTGGACGCTGGCTGATTCGTGGATTTGGGCAAAATTGAATGCATTGATCCGCGACACCGACCGCCTGTTCACCAATTACCAGTTTGGCGAGGCGGGGCGTCAGATCTATGAATTCTTCTGGGGGGATTTCGCCGACTGGTACCTGGAAATCGCGAAGGTTCAGCTCGCGGAAGGCGGGGACCGGGCTTACTTCACTGCGCAAACGCTGGTGCGGGTGATGGATGCCTGCCTGCGCCTGCTGCATCCATTTACACCGTTTGTGACCGAAGAACTGTGGCAGGCGTTGAAAAGAACTGCCATGGAAAAAGGTTTCAGCACGTATGCTGCCCACCAACCCTGGGAGGATGCCCTGATCATTGCCCGCTGGCCGGAAAGCGGTCCTGCAGAAGGCTGGGAGGACGGCAAGATCGGCGAATTCAACCAGGTGCAAGAGATCGTCCGTACCATCCGCAATATCCGTTCGGAGAAAAAAGTACAGCCCGGCCGCAAAATTGCTGCCATCCTGACCGCTGGCGATAAAGTGGATCTCATCAACGCGCAGGCAAAGGTCATTGCTGCACTCGCGGGCATCGATCCGGGCGCATTGTCCATCGAATCTACGCTTGAAAAGGCGCCGGAAAATGCGATCTCCGCGGTCGTTTCAGGCATTGAGATCTTCCTGCCGCTTTCCGGCATGGTGGATTCATCGGAGGAAAAGGAGCGGTTGAATCGCGAGCTGCAGGATGTCAGGTCACAGATCGAGCGGCTTGAAAAGTTGCTTTCGAGCGACTTTGCCAACAAAGCACCCGCGCAGGTGGTGGAGAAGGAAAGGCAGAAGCTGCAGACCTTCAAGGAAACGGCTGAAAAGCTGACCAGCCAATTGACCAACCTATAGAAAAAGAGCCCGGGAAACCGGGCTCTTTCATTGACCTCAAGTTTCTCTCTACCTGAGAGTTTTCCGTCCAGACAGCCACAGGCTGACGAGAAGGAAAACGCCGGAAATACCTGCCGCCACCCAGGAGGAGAGCACCACCACGGCTTCTGATGGAAATTTGACTGCAATTCCGATGAATGCCCATACGAGTACAGCCAAAAAAGCCCAGTCACGGCGGGCGATCATCATCAAAAAGGCGACCACCAGGGCAACCGCCAGCATGATCGCCACCCAGGTTTGCGGTTGAATACCGAAGCCATTCCTGTGGTAGAAATCAAGCACATCGGTGACATTGGCGATCGTGGCAACGGTGATCCAACCCAAGTATACCGAGAATGGCAGGCGTAAAAGAAGCTTTTCTCCAGTTGATCCGGACGCGTCCAAGGGTTTCAGGTTCAGGACGATCACGATCAGGCTGACCAGGAGCACGAGCATCATGACCAGGGTAAACGGGAATTGCTGGTAGTGCCAGAGGAAGATCCAGGCGCTATTGACGACTGCGCTGAGCACATACCACCAGCCGATCCGGCGCAGAGTGGCATCTTCTCTGTGTGCCGGTAGTGCCTGGTAAATCGTGTACCCGATGAGGAGCAAATAGATCAGCCCCCAGATGGCAAAGACATACCCCGCGGGCACGAAGAACACTTTGAAGCTGTCAGAGACCGCTCCAGTAGTGAGTCCATTGAAGGGAAGAATATTCGCCAGGGCGTTAATGGTGATCATGACTACAGTCGCAAGAATGACCATGATTTGCCGAAAGGCATCTTTATTCATTTCGCTCCTCCTCTTTTCCTACCTGTAATGATTATATAAAAAGGGCGAATGGGTTTCAATTGGTAGGCAGAAAAATACCCCCATACGAGGGTGTTTGATGGGCAGCAGATTTCCCGGAAAGTGGACTGGTTCAATCATGCATGAAGATGCACTCACCGCTGACCAGCTTGAGTCCCAGCTCAGCGCACAGGGCTTCGCCTTCAGGCGATTCAGCGCCCTGCTGCAGCCAGATGCGCTCGATCCCCAGGCTGGCGGCTTCACGGATGACTTCCAGCGTGGCTGCGGGCGGGATGACCAGCAGCACCCCTTCTGGCTTTTCAGGCAGGGAAGACAGGTTGGGGTAGCAAGGGTCGCCTTCCACGGTATCGGCTTTGGGATTGACCGCGAAAACCTTCTTTCCGCGATCCTTCAATTCCAGGTAGATGGCGTTGCCGAATTTACTTCGGTTGGCGGAGACCCCCACCACGGCGATCGAATGAAGCGCCACGAACTCATCGAGATATTGCCTTGACAACAGCATCATTCGGATTCACTCAAACCCTTATTCCAGATCCTGCAAGCCGATGGGACCGCTGAGGAAGCGCTGCCGCAGCCTGGGCAGCACGATTTCACCCCAGGCGCGCTCAAAGTAGGCGATGCCTTCATCCCACTTTTCAGAATTGCCCCAGCCGTCGTGAACGAGGGTGACAAGGGTCTCATTCTCGCTGACGGCTGAAAGATGCACCATCACATGAGTGAAGTGGTTGCGGATCAGCGGCAGTTCGGGGGGAGCATTCCAGGTGAAGGAGAGCATGTGCGGTTCATCGACCGCCAGCACCTTGCAGCCCTCGCCGCCCTTCGAACCCGCGGGCGAATCAAGGTCGAAATACATTTCATAGGCTCCGCCGGGCGCCAGGTCGATGCGGCATTCCGGGGCGAAGAAGGTACGCACGCCTTCCTCTGTGGTCCAGGCTTGCCAGACCTGCCCGATGGGTGCGGGGATGATCTCGGAAAATTGGATGCTCCGGTTTTGAGTTTCGTCCATGACAGTTTATCCTTTGCGCCGGAAATCATGCATGGTTTTCCGGGTTTGTGCCACCAGGCGGAAGAAATGCCAGACGTGGTGCAGCGGGCGGATATGGCTGTGTTCGTCCGCGTAGATGGTGCGGATGGGAACCCAGGCAAGCTTCATCCCGTTCTGCACGCAGCGCACGATCATTTCCACTTCGTACTCGAATCCGCTTTCGCTGCTTTGCAGCATCACTTGCATCAGGCGCCGGGAGACCAGGCGGTAGCCGGACTGGTTGTCGCTGACCTTTTGACCGATTGCCCAGGAAAAGAGCCATGTGCCGATGGTATTGGAGCAGCGGCGGATGAGCGGCATCTGACTGAAATTACGCTGCCCGATCACCAGGTCGCTTTTGAGTTTTGTAAAATTCTCGAGAAAGAGAGGGATTTCTGATGGGTCGTGCTGACCGTCCGCGTCCAGGGTGATCACGGCAGCAAAGTTTTTTTCCACCGCATATTGAAATCCGCGCATCAATGCTTTGCCCTTGCCCTGATTGGGCTGCTGGCGGAGCACTTCCGCGCCTGTCTCTTGCGCAATTTTCGCGGTGGCGTCCGAGGAGCCGTCATCGACCACGAGAACTGTGAGGAATTCGCTGGTGCGGCGTATTACATCGGCAATGTGCGCGGCTTCGTTGAAGGCCGGGATCAATGCCAGAATATGGGGAGAGAAGGCGGTGGTGTTCATGTTTGCGGTCCTGTGAGCAAATTCATCCGGACTTTCTTCTTGTTCCATCATATGCATGATCCTGACAATCCTTTTATTCATGCACTCCGATTGACCTTTGCAGTGCAACGCCAATTGTAGCATTTTCTTTATGAAATTTGCGCGTGAGTCGGTGCAAGGACCCCCCTCCTGCTTTCCACCTTTCGCAACGAACGCTCGGGTGTGCAAATACCGCAACCAGTTTGCGATGAACACGAAAACGGGAGAGAGTTTTGTAGAGCTGCAGTTCTACAGACAGACCATTTCAAAGAGGAACCGCAGGTTGGATTAAAAGGAGGAATTCGAGAATAAAAGGGAATGCAGCAATATCCCCCAAAACCAAACAATATGCTCATTGGGAATGTAAGGCGAAGATCATGCCTAGAACGATCCTTCGCTTTGCTCAGGATGACACGCCAGCACCTGGGGGATGACAAAAGGTTGGTTATTTACTGAGCTGTCAAATTGAAATAGTTGTAAACGGCGCTGGATATGTTCGCAATGATGCGGTTGGCGTTATCGAAGACCACCTGGTTGTTATTTTGCAGGAAAACCGTCAGGATATAGTTGCCGCCAGGCGAATAGATGATGCCGGCATCCCCGATGGTGTGCATCAACCCATCCGTGGGATCAGTCGCCCAACCGTGCTTGTGGGCGATCTGGGTGCCTTCGGGCAGCCCCGCTTCAAGGAGCACACCAATCTTATTGCGGGTGAGATAGGTGAGCATGGACTTGCATTCATTCTGCGAAATCTCGCCCGGGAAAACGGCTGCAAATGTCCCGCCGCCATTTTGGGCGCATTGATAGATGTCATCCAGCAGAGTGCCGATATCGGAGGGCGTGGTTTGAGAATAAGGATCAGGCTGTGTGTCTACATCAGTCCGTGAGTTCGCCGGCGTCTTGTAAGCTTTCAGCAAAGGTGCGCCTGCATAGAACATGCCGCCCAGAAATGTATTCTTCAAACCCAGTTCCTGCATATCGGCGGTGATACCCAAAGGACCCAGGTTGGGATCGATCACCTGCTTCATCAACAGATCCGGCGGATCGTTTTGCGAGCGCTCGATCATGCGTTCCATCAGGTCGGTGATCTCGGGTGAGGTAGGCTCGCCAATTCGCTGGTAAATACCCACCATGACCGGAACCTTGATGATGCTTTCCGCTGAAAACGCAATATCAGGCTGGAGATTCTCACCATTTTGATAGGCAAACTGCATTTCCTGCTGGGTCTGCATATCGCGCATGTAGATCTCAGCCACACCGTCGAACTGCGAAAGGTCCAGGATCTGTTTGAGCAGGATCTTCAGGTTCTCCAAAGACGGCTTTTCGGAGCTGACCTGCACGTAGGTCAATTTGACTGTCCGGGCGGAAGGCGACCTGAGGGCTGCGCTGACCAGATCAACCGAGCGGTCAACATCCAGTACCGAGCCGGGTTTACCCGGTTCAAAATTGACGCTGCCGGGGATGGGTGTGTACGGTTCTGCCGGCGAATCATAACGGGCGCCAATTTCTTCTTTGAGGTACGCTCGAAGCGTCTGTTCGTCGATTTTGGCTTTTAACGGCACATTGGTAGTTGCGGGGAGCTGATTGAAGAGGAAATCATAAAACGCGGTCCAGAATGGCAGCGAAATGCGCGCCTGATCTGCAGCAGCCATCATGGATGCGAGGTCAAGCGAAAACCCAAGTGCAGCGGGCTTGACCTGGATCACGGCATCCCCATAATGCATTTCAACAGGGATGGAATAAGCCTGGGTGATCCGTGCGGCAGCCTGGTCCTGGGTCAGACCGGCAACCGGAACATCGGCGATCCTGGCACCTGGCGAGAAAGTAGCGCGCAGACGGCTGTATACGACCAGTTCAAAAACCAATACCAGTACTGCTGAAAAGATCAATGCCAGCGAAACCCACCGCAGCATTGAGAAATTCTTTTTGCGATTCATGCAAGGTTCTCCTGTAAAAACTGCTGAATCGATTTTACCAGATTATGGATGACCCAATCAGAGGATACTCTTTCGGGTGGAATTTCTTCCTCTAATGGATATACTTATAGTATGGCTGGAAGCGAAGAAGCAAATCTCAATTTTCTGAAGACGCTTTTCCCTTTTTATCTCCTCCCGGATGAAATCTTGTTCAAACTGGCAGCGGCTTCGCGAAGGAGAGCATATAGCGCAGGCGAAAGCATCTTCAAACCGGGGGACGATGCAGCTTTCATGTGCGTGGTGGTCTCCGGGACGATCCGCCTGCGAGGAAAAAAGAATAAGAACACCAAAGACATCGCTTTTCTGACCGCAGGCGACCTGTTTGGGATCGAATCCCTGGGTCATGAATACGCATTCAAAACCCTGGCGCTCTGTGATACCCGCGCGGTGGTGCTTTTTCTTCCGGCAGAGAGCCTGCATGAGGCTGCGGAGACCGACGCAGGTTTCAAACGGGTGTTAAGAATGCTGCGGCGATCGGACTCATTTTCCCGCAAATTGGATCTCGCCTGGCTTTCACCTGAAGAACCCATCCTGCTAGTTTCAAGAAGGCACCCCTTCATCCTGGTCACCCGTTTGCTTCTATGGGGGTTGCTCACGCTTGTGGTGTTTGCCTTCCTGCTCTACCAGTCTTTCACAGCCACCACCGCCTCCAGCTTCTTCCTTTTTCTATCCATTCTTGCGTTGTGCGCGGGAGGCGGGGTTGCATTGTGGTCTGCCCTGGAATGGACCAACGACTACCTGATCGTGACCAAACGGCGCGTGACCATGCAGCGTCAAATGGTGGGGTTTTACGAGGGCAGGCAGGAAAGTCCCTGGGAGGCAGTCCTTTCGATTGGGTTGGATACCTCCGCCTGGTCGCGGGTGATCGGTTTTGGCACCGTGACCGTGCGCTCTTACACCGGAGACCTGAGGCTCGAGAGGCTGCCTGAACCCGATCTGGTTTATGCGCTGCTTGAAACCACACGCCAGAGAATGGTGATCGAAAAGAGGCGCGATGATCAGGCACGCATCCGTGAAGCGCTGGCTGCCCGCCTGGAAAAAAGGGAGCCCGCCGGGGGAAAACTGGCAAAAAAGGTACGCCCACAGGATGACGGGATGATGTACAACTCCGGATCCCTTTCCGATATGCTGGCGAGATTTTTCGGCTTGCGATTGGTCAGCCAGGGTGGGATCACCTATCACACCCATTGGATGATATTGATCCGCAAGACTTTTCTACCGGGACTGTTGTTGATCCTGGTGGCATTCGTAACTGCGGCCAGGGCATTCGGATTGATCGCAGCAGTAAGCGAGAGTTCACTCTACGTCATGGCGATACTGGGCGCCCTGGTCGGCTGGGGCTGGTGGTTCTACCAGTACCTGGATTGGTATAACGATATCTACGTGATCACCTCAGATCAACTGGTGGATGTGTCACGCAAGCCCCTGGGTCACGAAGACCGGCGGTCAGCACCTTTAAAGAACATCCAGACTGTCGAATATCAGCGCAATGGGATCATCGGATTAGTCTTCAACTACGGCACGGTTCACATTCAAATCGGGAATGAGGAATTGACCTTCGACAACGTCTACAATCCGTCCGCCATCCAGCGCGAAATTTATGCCTGTTATGCTGCTTATAATGACCGCTTGAAAATGAATGAACAGCAGCGCCTGGCAGATTGGATTGCCACGTATGACGAGATCCTCCATGAGCAGAATCGAAATTCTTCCCAAAACCGGGTAAAATAGGGGCGATTATTTGTAGATAGGATAAGAAATGGCTACCAGAGAGATTGTTACCGTACCTGATCCAGTTCTGCGCCGCAAAGCGCATAAAATTACAGATTTTGGCAAGGATTTTCAGGCCCTCGCGGCAGATATGATCGAGACGCTGCGCGAGGCGCCTGGTGTTGGATTGGCTGCGCCGCAGGTGGGAATTTCCTCGCGTCTGATCGTGGTGGAATTCAACGTGGACGAGGAGGATGACGAGTCGCCCAAGAAGCTATTCATCCTGGCGAACCCCGAAATCGTTGAAGCCAGTGAAGTCATGGTCAAGGGAATCGAAGGATGCCTCTCGATCCCCGACCTGGTAGGCGAAGTGGAACGGCACGAAAGCGTGGTGGTGAAAGCGCAAAACAAGCTCGGCAAACCGGTCAAGATCAAGGCAACCGGTTGGCTGGCGCGCATCTTCCAGCACGAGATCGACCACCTGGATGGGATCTTATTCACCGACCGCACAGACAAGATCTGGCAGCCGCGAGAGGAAGAAGTCGCCATCGACTGACCCATGTACCTGACCCACCTTTCCCTGACGAATTTCCGCCTCTTTTCCCGCCTGGATATGGATATACCCCGGCGGATTCTTTTGCTTTTCGGGGCAAACGCGCAGGGAAAGACATCCATCCTCGAAGCGGTTTACTACCTGGCGACCTTCAGCTCCTTTCACGCCCAAAGCGACCGGCAGCTGCTCAATTTCATTGCCGGAGAACAGGAACTGTGCGTCGGTCGGATTGTGGCATCGTTTCAACGCGAAGAGCGATTGAGAAAACTGGAAGTGCGATTGATCCAGGAACCCAATGGAAATGGCAGCCCGAAATTCCGCAAGGAAGTGCTGCTGGATGGGGTGAAAGCGCCTGCCAGCCAGATCATTGGGCAGTTCAACGCAGTGTTGTTTCTGCCGCAGATGACCCGCATCATTGAGAGCGGACCGGAGGAGCGCCGGCGATACATCAACCTGGCGATCTCACAAACCGACCCGCTTTATATGCAGGCACTGTCAGAATACAATCAGGCGCTCACCCAGCGCAACGCGTTGCTCAAACAGTTGGGAGAACGCAGCGGCGACCTATCGCAATTGGGCTTTTGGGACGGTTTGCTTGCCTCACGGGCGGCTGTTCTGATTCACTCCCGCAGCAAGGCATTGGACGAACTGGAAAATCTTGCAGTGCGCGTGCATGAACGCCTCTCCTCGGGCAGGGAGGTTTTCCGTATCCGCTACCAGCCTTCATACGACCCTGTTCCCCTCCCGAGAGATCAATTTGCGCTGCCCCTGCAGGCAGGGATTTCGCGTTCGGGATATTCGCATAGTCAGATTGAAGAGGGATTTTTGGAACAGCTCAGGAAGGTGCGCGGAGAGGAAATTGCGCGCGGGATTACCACCATTGGTCCGCATCGCGATGAATTCCGGATCAGCGTCAACGGCATTGACCTGGGGGATTACGGCTCGCGGGGACAGATCCGCACCGCCATTCTTTCGCTGAAAATGGCCGAAGTGGACTGGATCAGAGCCAGGACAAAACAGTGGCCGGTGCTGCTGCTGGATGAGACCCTGGCGGAACTGGATCAGGAACGCCGGAAGAGTCTTTTGGAATACCTTGAAAATGCCGACCAGGTGCTGTTGACCACCACCGATTTCAACCTGTTTCCGTCAGAATTTGCCAATCGCTGTGAAAGGTGGCAGGTTTCTCAGGGGCTGGTCGAAAAAATCAGCGCAGATTGACGATTTACAGAGGGGATTTTGAGGGTATTCCCGCCCGGCGGGGATATTTGGGCGGGGTAGCCGCCACTTTTTGAACGACCACCAGAAAACGTTGTTCAGCCACTCCGGGAAGGATTACCGGAGTGATCTTTTTTAATCTTCCCCCCAGCATCTGGAAGGCTTTTTCGGCAGAGTGTGCTTCCTGAGGACCGCTTTCGCCTTTTTGAGCCAGGAAAAAGCCGCCAACCTTGACCAGCGGCAGCAGGTATTCTGCCAGAATGGGTAAAGCAGCAACCGCGCGGGCTACCGCCCAGTCATACGCCTCGCGGTGTTTTGGGTCCTGTCCAACATCTTCGGCGCGCGCTGTGATCACTTGTACCGCTTCCAGGTTAAGTTCATCCACCATATGGCTGCAAAAATTGGCTTTCTTGCCAACAGACTCCACGAGCGTGAGCCGTAGATTGGGCATCACGATTTTAAGGGGAATGCCAGGAAAACCTGCGCCTGTACCCACGTCGATCAGGCGAACGGGCGGATGTTCACGCATTTCAATCAGGCAGGTCAATGAATCGAGGAAGTGCTTGGTGCGCACGCCTTCAGGGTCGCGGATGGCTGTGAGGTTGAACCTCTCATTCCACTCCAGCAGTTCGCGCTCGTAGATCTCAAACGCAGAAACCTGGCGCGGCGTGAGTTTGAGCCCGGTAAGGTGCTGGACCTCGGCAATCATCTTCTCCATGAGGTCCATTATACTTGAGACCCGAAAGCGCCTACATCTGACCATCGGTTTGCTGACGGTGAATTGAAAGGGAGGAAGCTTGGAAAGAAAGCCGAATAAACTTAAAATTTCCTAAATTGCTCAATTGATTATTGACTTTAAGGCATAATTCCCGTAAACTATTTAAGTTCTAAAAATCTGCGAAAGGAGTAGGTGCATGGACAAATTCGAGTTCGTTCTCTGCAGTACAGCGCTTCATATCGTTGTCGAAGCCAGCGGTAGCGTTGTACCTTGTCGTATTGCACCTGTTTCCCGGTAGAATTCTCGAGTTCATTCACGGCCGCGGGTGCAAGAAAGCCCCGTGGTCTTTTTTTTTCAAAGAGGTCACGGCGCAAACCGCGGCCTCATTTCTTTAAGGAGGGAACCATGGAAAAGATGAATGCAAATGCCAGTAATTGTTTGGGTGATGGATGAGCCGCAGGCTCAATTGAATGGTGGGGGGCTGGTACGGAGGTAAGAATGTTGGATGTATTGATGAAGAACGGCGGACATCGAATCGACTATTTTGAAAGCGGCGCTGTAAGCCATAGCGACGCAGCCGCGTTGTACATCCGGGCGGATGCCCCTGGCGAAACGCAATACAGCCGCCAGGCGAAGCATCAGCTTTACGAAGGTTTGGCGATCATTGAGGCATGCATCGGTTTCCATAAACTGGTAGGCATCTATGTTGATGTCAACGCGCTTGAAAATGTCGAACGGCCGGCATATCAACGGCTGAAACAGGACCTGCTGGATGGACTGTTCCGCCGGGTGATGGTGATCGATCCGCGGGCGATGCTGGGTAATCCTGCGGCGGATGCTGATGTGCGGGATTTGTTCTGGAGTGCCGGGGGTTTCGAGTTGATCAACTACGAGAGCGGTCACCCGGTACAGATGAATATCCGCAACGGGCTGCCATCCGTGGCGGCTTAGGTAATGAAACTTCGGAATTGGTAATTGCAGGAAAAGAGGTACATCATGGAAAACTCGTTGATAACAAAACAATTGTTCACTGGCAGCCAGGTTGAGTTGACGGAGCTGGACGCTGAAAAGGATGCTGCGGCCATCGCAGCATGGACAATGCAGCCTGCTTTCAACCGGAAGCTTTTTCGCGGCACGTTCAAGCCGCGACAGGCTGCTGAAATGAAAAAGAAACTTCAGGAAATGCTGAAGGAAGCGGACGAAAATAAGCAGGCGATCTATTTTGCCATTCGCAAAATTGACTCTCCTGATTTGGCTGGCATGCTGTGGTTTCCATGGGTGGACGCCCAGCATCAGACAGCCTGGTTGGACATGGCATTCATCGAAGAGAGCGACCTTGCTGCATTAGGGCAGGATACGCTCGATCTGGCGCTCTATTATGCATTCATGGAGCTCAGCCTGAACCGGCTGGCAGTGAGAATGGGTGCAGATGAACCTGCCCTGATGTATCTTTACGAGGAAAACGGGTTCATTCGCGAAGTACTGCGGCGGGAAAATGTTTTCAACCAGGGACGCTTTTTGGATGAATATGTGTATGCCATGCTGCGAACAGAATGGAAAGAGAAGCAAAGCGGGAGGTCATTATGATTAACAAACTTTTTGAAGGCGAGTTGGTGCGCCTGATTCCCATCGATCCAGAGAGGGATGCCAAATTATTCTCGACCTGGAGCAAGGACAGTGAATATTCGCGTCTGCTGGATATTTCTCCTGCCGTGCGGTTTAGCGCACAAATGGTGCAAAACTGGTTCGAAAAAGGGGATCACAATGAGCACGAGTTTATGATCCAGAGCCTGGGAGACAACCGGATGATCGGGTTTATCGATCTGAGCGGATTTAACTGGGCGGCCGGGTCTGCCTGGGTGGGAATCGGGGTCGGTGAACGTGATTATCGCGGCAAGGGCTACGGAACAGACGCCATGAAAGTTCTGCTGCATTACGCCTTCACCGAATTGAACCTGCATCGCGTGAACCTGAACGTGTTTGGATTCAACCGCCGCGCCATTCGAAGCTATGAAAAAGCCGGATTCAAGTATGAAGGCACTGAAAGGGAACGAATTCTCAAGGCAGATCAACGCTGGGATGTGCTGAACATGGGCATTCTGAAATCAGATTGGGATCTGCTGCAGAATGAAGACCGCGTCGAGGTGAACACCGAGATTGAAGTCGCCGCCTGATGATGGGTTGGAGCAGCCTTTAACGGACTGCTCCAACATGTTCTTGATATACTTGAAACATCATTGGGTGGAGGCGGTTATGGGTGCTGACAATCACATCAAAGCGATCATCTGGGACATGGGAGGCGTGATCCTGCGTTCGGAGCATTACGAGCACCGTGATGAATTGGCGGCACGTTTTGAAATCAGTGAAGCAGAACTGGAACATCGGGTGTTCAATTCGGAATCCGCTGATCTTGCGACAGTAGGGAAGATCTCACAGGTGGAGCATTGGCGGAACACTGCTTTCGGTTTCGGGCTGCACGAGGACGAAATCGCCGGATTTGAGGAAGCTTTCTGGGCGGGAGACCGCTGCGATCAGGATCTGGTGCGTTTCATCCGTGACCTGCGCCCGCGTTTCAAGACCGGATTGCTCAGCAATGCCTGGATGGGCACCCGTGAGGTGTTGAGAGACCGTTATCAATGCCTGGATGCGTTTGATGTGGCTGTGTTTTCTTACGAGGTGGGGATGGCGAAACCGGATCCGCGAATCTATGCCCATCTTCTTGCGATGATGAATGTTGTTCCTGAAAATGCGGTGTTTATTGATGATTTCATTATCAATGTCAAAGCAGCGCGCGAAATTGGAATGCATTCCATTCACTTTACTGGACGGGAGCAGGCGATCCAGGAATTATCAGAATTGATCAAGTAGATCCTTATGGCAAACATCACAAATCATTTGAAAACCGCTTTCCCCCTGGGAAAGTTAAGTCGAAATGCGCGTCTGTTCCTGGTTGCTGCGATGATCGATGGCATCATCAACAGCACCTGGTCGTTGTACTTCAACTTCTTTGTCCTTTCGCGCGGGTATGACAAGCAATTCATGGGTCTGGCAAATGCCATGCCATCCATTGCCACCTTGCTTGTCGGCCTGCCAATGGGAATGCTCTCTGACCGCATTGGACGGCGAAAAGCCATGCTACTGGGTTTGATCATGCTTTCCGCAGGCTACGGGATGATGGCGATCGCTCCTTCGCAGGCGTTGATCCTGGTGGCAGGCTTTCTTGGGGGTGCCGGGAGCGCGTTGTACTTCAATTCTCAAGCTCCTTTCATGATGAACGCCTCCACAGCCGAAACGCGGACGCTTCTCTTCAGCTTGAGCAGCGGTATCGTCACGCTTTCAGGCGCCCTTGGAAACCTGGTCGCAGGAAAGCTTCCTCAGTTGCTCTCCAGCATTACCGGCCTGGAGCGGGATGGATCGGGTGTTCTGCAGATCATCATGCTGGCAGCGGTGGCTTTTGGTACCCTCTCTCTCATTCCCATCGCGTTGATCCGCGAGGATAAGCCGGCCGCTCACCATGAATCCACGGGGTCTCCCTCAGGCAACCTTAAAGGGCTGATCCGGAAACCCGTTCTGTGGATGATCTTTTTGCCCAACATGCTGACGGGGATCGGGGCGGGTATTTTGATGCCCTACGTCAACCTGTTTTATGCTGAGCGTTTCACACTGACTGATGTGCAATTGGGTGTGTTGTTCAGCCTGTCAAGTCTTTTGACAGGCGCTGCAAGCTTGATCGGTCCCAGATTGGCAGTGATCCTGCGCGGCAAGGTGCGTACAGTGGTGATCACGCAGGGATTAAGTTTTGGATTCCTGGTGCTGATGGGTTTTACGCCCCTGGGTTGGCTTTCACAGTTTTCCTACCTGGTGCGAACCATGTTGATGAACATGGCAACGCCGTTGTTCAGTGCTTTTGCCATGGAACAGTTCCTGCCGGGCGAGCAGGGCAAGGCGAACAGCATTTTCGGCATTGCCTGGACTCTGGGATGGGCTTTTGGACCCTACGTTTCAGGCATTGTCCAGGTGCACAGCGGTTTTGCTCCGCTTTTTGTGGCGACAACTGCGTTGTATGCCGGTGCCACCTCTTTGATCTGGTTGTTCTTTGGACGGCAGGAACGAAAAGAAGCGTTATCATTGGCCAATGCAGCACGTGAATTGGAAGGATGAACCATTTTGACTGCGGTGCGAATTGGGGTAATTTCCGATACACATATCCCGGACAGGGCTGCAGGGCTTCACCCCGCGCTTCTGGAAGAATTAAGAAACCGGCAGGTAGATTTGATCCTGCATGCCGGGGATATTTCGGTGCCGGGAGTACTGCGAACCCTGGAAGTGATTGCACCCGTGAAAGCAGTTCGGGGCAATCGGGACATTCTATTTCCCGGCGGGCTGCCGAATACGCAGGAGATGACAATCAACGGTGTGCCGTTGGTATTGACACATGGGCATTTGAACTTCCTGACCTACTGGTGGGATAAATTGCAGTATATATTCCGCGGATACGAGCGCAGACGTTTCACCAAACGCCTGGGTGAAGCTTTTCCCCTGGCGAGGGTGATCGTTTATGGTCATACTCACCGGGCTGAGAATGTGAGCTTGGATGAAAAGCTCTTTTTCAACCCCGGCTCTGCGGCAATCGGCGATCTATGGGTGCGAAAATGTTCATTCGGTCTGCTTGAAATCGAGGAGGATGGCAGCATCAAGAGCCAACTGGTACCGCTCGAGGGGTTCCATCTGGTCAATCGAAGATGGGAGCCTGCGGCGCGGATGGACAAATGAACACCAGTTTGGGTGGATTTCTCCGAAATCCTTGACCTTGGTGGTTTGTTGTGATATATTCTAGGATTGCTTATCCCGGCCTCATACTCGGCCTGGGGAATTTCTATTTTAAGTCCCAGTTCACGATTTCAGGAGAAATCCATGGCAACTGAGTTACCTATCAAGAAATACTCGCGTATCCCCACAGTCTTCAACATGCCAAACCTCATTGAGGTACAACTTGATTCATTTCGCCGCCTCAAAGCTGATGGTCTGGGCGACCTCTTCAACGAAATCTCTCCAATTGAATCTTACAACAAAGGAATGAAACTGTATTTTCCAGGACGCAGCCCCGAGTCGCAGCAATGGGGATTGAAGTACTGGTTTGACGAACCCAAACACTCGATTGACGAGTGCGTGGAGCGTGATCTGACTTATTCCAGCCCGCTTTATGTTTCAGTCCTTCTGGCTGGCGCCGACATCGCCCAGCCGTTCAAATCGGATATCTTCCTGGGCGACTTTCCCGAGATGACCGATAAGGGCACCTTCATTATTAACGGTTCTGAACGCGTGGTGGTTTCACAGCTCATCCGTTCACCTGGTGTGTATTTTGAAGCTCCCGTCGATCGCACGACTGGTCACCGCCTGGCGATGGCCAAGTTGATTCCTGACCGCGGTGCCTGGATGGAATTTGAAACGCGCAAGAATGATTACCTCATTTTGAAATTCAACCGCAAGCGCACCGTACCCATCACCACCTTCCTGCGTGCTCTGGCGGCAGTCGATGATCTCCTGCCTGGCGATACCCCGCTAAAGTACGGCACCGATGAAGAGATCTTCGCGCTGTTCCAGGATATCGATACCAATCCCGATCGGCAGTTTATTGCCTCAAGCATCCGACAGGAACCCGTTTGGGATTTGACCGGCAACATGACCATTGCTGAAGCTGCGTTGATCGACTTTTTCAAGAAGATGCGCCCGGGCGACCCGGCCAATCTTGAGAATGCCCGCCAGTTCCTCGAAGAGCAAATCTTTGATAACCGCCACTACGACCTGGAACGTGTGGGCCGCTATAAGCTCAATCAAAAACTCGACCTGATGGACCGCATCCCCGTTTCTCACCGCAGCGTGACCAAATTGGATATCATCTATCTTGTCCGCCGCATGATCCTGATCAACAACGAAGTTGAGGACAAGGACGATATCGATCACCTGGGCAACCGCCGCGTCAAGACCGTCGGCGAACTTATCCAGAACAAGCTGCGCATTGGTTTGCGCCGGATGGAGCGCGTGATCAAGGAAAGAATGTCCATCCGCGACCAGGAGCAGGTTTCCCCGGTCAGCCTGATCAACATCCGTCCGGTGGTGGCTGCCCTGCGCGAGTTCTTCGGATCCTCCCAGCTTTCACAATTCATGGATCAAACCAACCCGCTGGCTGAGCTGCGTCACAAACGTACCCTCTCTGCACTGGGTCCTGGCGGTCTGCGCCGCGAGCGCGCCGGTTTTGATGTGCGCGATGTGCATAACTCGCACTACGGCCGTATTTGCCCCATTGAAACACCAGAAGGTCCAAACATTGGTTTGATCGGCCGTCTGGCAAGCTATGCCCGTGTAAATGAATATGGGTTCATCGAAACGCCGTACCGCCATGTGATCAAAGTGATCCATGCTGATGATTCGCGCCTTCTAAACCGCACTTTGCGAGAGACTCTGACAGACGCCAATACAGGCGAGATCATCGCCAAAGAAGGCGAACGCATCACTGAGAAGGTCCTGCCGGCCGTTCGCAAGCTGAACCGCAATATCTTCATTGCCCCGTTCGTTACCAATGATGTGGAATATCTTTCGGCGGATGCAGAAGATAAGTTCGTAATCGCCCAGGCGAACTCTGAATTGAACCGATTCGATGAGTTTGTGGAACCGATGGTTTCCTGCCGCTTCCACGGCGATTTCGTCACCAGCGGCATCGATGGTGTGAACTTTATGGACGTGGCTCCGAACCAGGTTGTGGGCATCAGCGCTGCGCTGATTCCCTTCCTCGAACACGACGACGCCAACCGCGCTTTGATGGGCTCGAACATGCAGGCTCAGGCGGTTCCATTGGTGGCTCCCGATGTACCGCTCATCTCCACCGGCATGGAAGGCTTTGCCGCAATTGATTCTGGCCAGGTGGTGGTTGCGGAGGAGGATGCCGAGGTTATCTCGGTCACCGGTGAGCAGATCGTGGTGCGCAATGCAGAAGGACGCATTCACGACTATTCCCTGCGCAAATATCAGCGCTCGAACCAGAGCACCTGTATCGATCAACGTCCGGCAGTGATCAAGGGTCAACGGATCCACAAGGGCGATATTCTGGCGGATTCCTCTTCGACCGTGCGCGGCAATCTGGCGCTGGGTCAGAATGTCGTCATCGCTTTCGTCTCCTGGGAAGGTGGCAACTTCGAGGATGCGATCCTCATTTCAGAGCGCCTGGTGCAGGATGACAAGTTCACCTCGGTGCACATCGAAAAGTATGAAGTGGAAGCCCGCGACACCCGGCTTGGACCGGAAGAAATCACCCGCGATATTCCGAATGTCGGCGAAGAAGCCATCAAAGACCTGGATGAGGACGGCATTGTGCGCATCGGCGCTGAAGTCGGCCCCAATGACATCCTGGTCGGCAAAATCACTCCCAAGGGCGAGAAGGAACTGACCCCCGAAGAGCGGCTGCTGCGGGCGATCTTTGGCGAGAAATCACGCGACGTGAAAGATACATCGCTGCGCATGCCCCACGGCGAACGCGGCAAGGTAGTTGAAGTGAAAGTCTTCACCCGCGAGGACAATGTGGATCTCTCTGCTGGAGTGGACAAGATGGTGCGTGTCTCAGTGGCACAGCGCCGCAAGATCACTTCTGGCGACAAGATGGCTGGACGCCACGGAAACAAGGGTGTCGTCTCCCGTGTGGTTTCTGTGGAGAATATGCCATTCCTTGAAGATGGAACGCCAATCGATATCATCCTCAATCCACTGGGTGTGCCTGCCCGTATGAACATTGGTCAGGTGCTGGAAACTCACCTGGGTTGGGCTGCCAAGGAACTTGGTTTCGAAGCCGTGACGCCGGTATTCGACGGCGCCAGCGAGTTCGAGATCGAAGCTGAACTGGCACGTGCCTGGTTGATCGACCTGGCGTGGAAGGATGCCGGAGACAAATCCTGGGAATGGATCAAGACGCAGGAGTATGATCCTGAATCCATCAAGGATGACGATGAGGTCCGCCTGCTTTACCTGGAGCAGAAACTGGGCGATAACTACGATGTATCACGCATGGTGACTGACCTGGTGTACGCCCGCCGTGTCAACCTCGAATCATGGCTGCAAGACCGCGGGATCAATCCTTCAGAAATCCTGTCCTTTGATGATATTGAGCGCGGTGCGCCGCTGCTGCAGGAGCGTGATATCAAGGCAATCAATGTTTGCCTGCGCTTTTGGCTCGAAAACCTGGGCGTGGATGCCGCTGCCATTGCAGAGGACGACTTGCGTACAGTTGCCAACAAGCAAATGGCCGAAACAGGAGTACCTATTCCGACGCTTGGCAAGCAGATCTTGCGAGACGGTACCACGGGCGAAGCCTATGATCAGCCAGTGACCGTGGGCGTGATGACCATGCTCAAGCTGCACCACCTGGTGGAAGACAAGGTTCACGCGCGTTCGACAGGCCCATACAGCCTGGTGACGCAGCAACCTCTGGGCGGCAAGGCACAATTCGGCGGTCAGCGCTTTGGTGAAATGGAAGTTTGGGCGCTGGAAGCTTACGGCGCTGCCTATACCCTGCAGGAAATGCTCACTGTTAAATCAGATGATGTTCAGGGACGTGTGAGCACCTATGAAGCCATCGTCAAGGGTGTGCCCATCGAAGATCCGAGCCTGCCGGCAGCTTTCCGCGTGCTGGTAAAGGAACTTCAGAGCCTCGGTCTGGCTGTGGAAGCCGTGATGGATACCAAAGAAATCATCCGCTTTGGCAAGGATGAAGAGCGGGTGAAACCCCCCAGGATGGAGACCGGTTTGCTGGGTCTCGGGGAAGGATTTGAAGGGCTGCTTTAACCGGCAGCAAAGAGGTTTTCAACATTCAGGCACCGGCAGGGCGGGGGATCATTCTCTTGACTCCCCCCTACCCCCATGTTATAATCACTCGCCGTTGCCCTCGTTTTGTGGTGAGCAGGTTCCTCTGCCATGGAGTAAATCCGGTGAGGCCGTCATTGCAGTCGATGGCCTCATCCTATTAAGAAACATATTTTGTAGCAAAGGCAATTTTTTCGGAGGCGAAGAGACGTGCCAACAATCAATCAACTGATCCGCAAAGGACGCGCGACCAAAAAGGTCAAGAGTAAAGCACCTGCTTTACAGTACACACTGAATTCGATGAAACAACGCCGTGCCCATCAGGAAAAAGGCGCCCCGCAAAAACGCGGTGTCTGCACCGTTGTGCGTACCATGACCCCCAAGAAACCGAATTCGGCATTGCGCAAGATCGCTCGTGTCCGCCTGTCCAATGGACTTGAAGTGACCGCCTATATTCCTGGCGAAGGTCATCAGCTTCAGGAGCACAGTGTGGTGCTTGTTCGTGGTGGACGTGTCAAGGACTTGCCCGGTGTTCGTTATCACATTGTTCGTGGAACTTTGGATACCACCGGTGTTGCCAAACGCGCCCAGGGCCGTTCCAAGTACGGCTCGAAGAAACCCAAGGCTTAATCAGGTATTTTGGACGGAGATATTTGAATGCGAAGAACTAAACCAGAACCACGCGAAGTTACCGCTGATGTGCGTTACAGCAGCATGCCTGTAACCTTCTTTATTCATCGCATCATGAAACGCGGCAAGAAAAGCGTTGCCACCACCATCATGTATGATGCAATGGATATTATCAAAGAGAAATCCGGCAAGAACCCCGTTGAAGTTCTCGACCAGGCGCTGCGTAATGTCGGCCCTGTCATGGAAGTTCGCCCACGTCGTGTGGGTGGCGCCACCTACCAGGTGCCAATGGAAGTTCCTGCGAATCGCCGCATGACTCTTGCCATGCGCTGGATCATTGATGCTGCCACCGGCCGCACCGGTAACTCCTATGCCGAAAAACTTTCCGGCGAGATTTTGGATGCTTCAAACAACCAGGGTGCCTCTGTTCGAAAACGCGAAGAGACTCACAAAATGGCAGAAGCAAACCGTGCTTTCTCGCATTACCGCATGTAATTTGAATGTGATTTGAGACAGAATGACTCGTTCCTTTCCTTTAGATAAGTGCCGCAATATTGGGATCATAGCTCATATTGATGCCGGCAAAACCACAACCACTGAGCGGATCCTGTATTATTCCGGCCGAACCTACCGTATTGGTTCGGTGGATGAAGGCACTACAGTCACCGATTGGATGGCACAAGAACGCGAACGCGGGATCACCATCGTTTCGGCGGCAGTAACCGCTGAATGGAAGGGATATCAGATCAACGTGATTGATACTCCCGGACACATCGACTTCACTGCCGAGGTTCAGCGCAGTCTGCGCGTACTCGACGGCGGAGTGGTGGTCTTTGACGCAGTTCAGGGTGTTGAACCCCAAAGTGAAACTGTCTGGCGCCAGGCTGACCGGTATAATGTACCGCGCATCTGTTTTGTCAACAAAATGGACCGCGTGGGCGCCTCCTATGAATATACCGTCGGCACCATCCGCTCCAGATTGGGAGCCAACCCCATCGAAATGCAGCTTCCCATCGGCAGCGAGTCCAGCTTCGTTGGAATGGTCGACCTCCTCACTATGCAGGCGATCTTCTTTGAAGATGAGCTCGGCAAAGAACCCAAGGTGGAACCCATTCCGGATGAATTAAAGACAGAAGCCACCGAGATGCGTTCACGCATGGTCGAGAAAATCGCCGAATTGGATGATGATCTGACCGTCAAGTATCTCGAAGGGGAAGAGATCAGCGTTGATGAAATGAAAGTTGTACTGCGTCAAGCAGTGCTTGATAACAAGGCCACCCCGGTCTTCTGTGGATCCTCCTTAAAGAACAAAGGTGTCCAACTTGTTTTGGATGCTGTGATCGATTATCTGCCGTCACCGCTGGATATTCCCGCGGTAATGGGCAAGAATCCCCAGAATGATGAAGTAGTGGAACTCAAACCGGATGACAACGGTCCTCTCGGGGCACTGGTGTTCAAGATCGTCGCAGATCCTTATGTTGGACGGCTGGCTTATTTCCGTGTATATTCTGGCAAAATCGCCACCGGCGATATGGTCTACAACCCGGTCAAGGGTCGAAAAGAACGTATTGGACGGTTGTTGCGTATGTATGCCGACCGGCGGGAAGACATCACCGAGGTCAATTCTGGTGATATCGGCGCCGTACTGGGACTGAAGGAAAGTTTCACCGGCGACACGCTATGCGAAGCCAATAAACCGGTGGTTCTTGAGAGCATCAGTTTTCCTGAACCGGTGATTTCGATTGCCGTGGAACCAAAATCCACTGCCGACCAGGACAAGATGGCGAATGCTCTTCAACGCCTGGCGGAGGAAGATCCCACATTCCGCGTCCATTCTGATGAGAATACCGGTCAGACGATCATTTCGGGCATGGGCGAGCTTCACCTGGATGTGCTGGTCGACCGCATGCTGCGTGAATTCCGTGTGCAGGCAAACGTGGGTCAACCCAAGGTTTCCTACCGCGAAACGATCAGCAGGCCGGTGGAGAAAGTCAATTACAAGTATGCCAAGCAGACCGGCGGTCACGGGCAGTACGGTCATGTGGTTTTCAATCTTGAACCGCTTGATCGCGGTGCCGGGATTGTGTTTGAAAACAAGATTGTGGGCGGCTCCATTCCCAAGGAATACATTCCTGCGGTGGATAAGGGCATCAAGGAAGCAGTGGAAGCTGGCGTACTTGCCGGCTATCCTGTGACCGACATGAAGGTCAGCCTGGTGGACGGTTCGTACCACGAAGTTGATTCGAGTGAAATGGCTTTCAAGATGGCTGCCATTTTGGGTCTGCGCGAAGGTTTGCACAAAGGCGCATCGATCCTGCTTGAGCCAATCATGAAGGTTGAGATAACGGTCCCTGAGGAATACCTGGGCGAAGTGCTGGGTCAGGTGACTTCAAGGCGCGGATTGGTTCTGGGAATGGATATGCATCCAGGTCGCACCCAGGGCATCCGTGCGCAGGTTCCATTGGCTGAAATGTTTGGTTATGCTACCGAATTGCGTTCAGGAACACAGGGTCGCGGTGTATTCACCATGGAATTCGACCACTATGCTCCTGTGTCGGCTTCGGTGACTGAAAAGATCTTAAACAAGTAAGAGCAATCTTATTAGAAATGCAAAGTACCCCTAGGAGAGATTGGAATTATGGCCAAGCAGAAGTTTGATAGGACGAAGCCCCATTTGAATGTGGGCACGATGGGTCACATTGACCATGGAAAGACGACCCTGTCAGCGGCGATCACCAAATACTGCGGATTTTTCGGACGGGCGAACTATCGAGCCTACGACACGATTGATAACGCGCCGGAAGAGAAAGCGCGCGGCATCACGATCAACATTTCACACGTGGAATACGAGACCGAAAAACGGCACTACGCTCACGTGGACATGCCGGGACACCGCGACTACATCAAGAACATGATCACCGGAGCGGCGC